>NZ_JACNMF010000002.1 GCF_014270105.1 Hyunsoonleella aquatilis | reverse complement strand
ATTTAACTTCAGATGTGTCAATTTTCACTTGTGAGAAACTCGAAGTATAAACAGAAATTAGAATGATTAGCAGGACGTTTTTCATAATTGTACACAACGGTCTCGGCTATGAGTAGTTGCGTGGGTTAGCACTTAACTTTGCAAGTACGCACCAAACTGAAAATCCGCGAGGATTTTCAGAAGTAGGCGAGAACAAGCAATTACTTATAGCCATTGTTGTAATTAGTACTTTTACGAATTATTATTTTTATGTGACAATTCAATTAAATTCGTAATAATTTCTTTCTTTTTATTTACTTCATCTTTCGTAAGTCTAATTCTATATCTATTCCACCTCGCATCATAACCCATATCATCTAAATCTCCTTGCTCAATTAAGGAATTAAATTCGTCAGATTGTGGATGTCTTAGTTCCAACCTCATATAACTCTTTTTTGGTTTGAAAATCACAAAATTGTCAGGTTGTCCATTTTTCGCAATTCCAATATAGAATTTGTTGTATTTCAGTTCGTAACCTTGTTCAAATGAATTTACTATTTCAAGCATTTTGTCAGCCATCTGAACAGTTGGTTTAGTTGCTCTTTTTAACCAATAATCTCTATCAGTAACTTCCTGAATTTCCTCATCCTCGTCAATTAATCCTAATGGCATTTCGTCTAACACTTTCGTAAATATTAATCCAATACTATCATTGAATTTATAAGCATTCATTTGGATTGCTATTAAAGGAATTGTTCCATTAAATAAACTTATAACATTCAAAAATCTACTCGTAATATTTTCTGCAATTATTACTGCACAATGGTCATATTGTGGGTATCTTTTTCTTTCAATATCCCAATATTCAATAGTTCGGATAATATGACTTTCATCTGTTTTTCCTAATTGCAATTCGATTTCGTAACGTCTGTTAGTTTCGCTGTCTTGCATTAATAAGTCTAATCTTCCTGCTCTTGGTTGAATTCGTTCTTTGTCTTTTAATATCAAATCTCCTAATCCAATAATAGAAGGGTCTTCTGCAATTATTTCTTGTACAGTTTTTTCACTAACATTTGGTAAGGAAGCAATAGATATTTTTTCGGGTTTCAAAATTTTTGTCATTCAGCAGTTAGTTTTTTCAGTATTAATTACAACGGTCTCGTATAACCGTCAGTTACGGGTTAATATGCGTTAATTTTCGGTTTGGCACAGACGTTAGCAATTCCGAGTGGATTCGGACGTAGTCGAATCCGCCGTAATTGCGGTTATACATTGTTGTACACAGTTATTTATTTTTAGTATGCCCATCTTTCTAAGTGTTCGAAGTACTCCCATTTTCCGTTTTCCATTTTATATAATTCTGTACTTCCTCCAGAATTCCCTCTAATTATTGTTATCAAAGCCATTTTTCGATCGTTTGATATAATCGGTCTTGAAATTGAAAGAGGATAATTTCTCCATCCGCTTTTGTTGTTGTTAAAACCTTTTATTTCCTTTTTAAATTTCTTTTGTTCAGCTTTTGGTTTGTCCGACATTTTGAGCATTTCTTTTTTTAAGTCAATTTTCTTCCCTTTAGAAACTACTATTCGGTTTTTCAGTTCGTTTTCAGTCCATTTGCTGTAATCAATGTCAAGAGTATCAACTTTAGACATTAATTCTCTCACATTTAATGAGTCAGATTTATTTTTTCCATTAAAAAATTCCTTTTCATAGAGTATGGAAAACGGAAGTTTCGGTTTAGCTGGTTTTTCATAAACAATCAAAGATTTTTCAGCTAATGCAACTTCAATTATATTTTGAGCACTTAATTCAGTTGCAAAAACCGAAATTAATATGATTAGCAGGATGTTCTTCATAATTGTGTACAACACGTAAATATCTCTGTATTTTTACGTATCGTAAAAATAACATTAATTGTTAAAAAACCTACGTGTTTATTAGGAAAATTTACTTTCTATAGTCATGCATTTTGTATATCAAATTTAGTATTTTTACCAAAATGATATACAAAATACCCGTATGGATTTAAAGCGCTATACCTTTACACCAGTAGCGCATCAGCAAAAAAAGTAATTTTAATTATCTTAGTTAAAATCTTAAAAACGTATGGTATTAACAACTACTAACTCCATTGAGGGGCATCAAATCAAGGACTATTTGGGCATAGTAACCGGGGTGTCCACCAATCAAAAAACCTCATTTTCCTTTAAGACCGAAAAAAATAAACAGCTCTATCGCGATTTTATCAATGATGCTAAAGAGGAAGCTTTTCAGGATTTAACGGATAATGCTTCAAAACTAAAGGCCAACGCCGTGGTAGGCATCAGGCTGGATATCGAAATGTCGTCTACTTCCTATTTCTTTGTCTCGGTTACGGGTACAGCCGTTAAGGTGTCGTTGTAAATTTTTATAATGTTTTCATAAAGTGAACCGCCCAGGGCATTATTATCGGTAGTTTTGCGTTAAATTTTAAAAATTAATCCATGAAATTTATAGCGTCTCTATTACTTTTTGTAGTCGCGTTTTCGGCTACAGCCCAAAACCCCATTGAAAAAACCGTGGGGGAGTTTTCCGAATTAAAAGTGTATGATTTGATTGAGGTGGAACTCATTCCTTCTGATGTGGACAAAGTTGTCATCAGTGGTAAAAACACTAGTGATGTTCTCGTCATCAATAAAAATGGTACCTTAAAAATTAGAATGAACTTGGAAGAGGCCTTTGACGGCAATCAAACCAAGGTGAAATTATATTACACAGGTTGTGATGTAATTGACGCCAACGAAGGTGCGTATATCCATTCCAACGAAGTCATTGAACAGTTTGAAATGGATTTAAATGCGCAAGAAGGCAGTCGAATAGATGTAAAATTGAATGTGACTTATGTTAACGTCAGATCGGTGACGGGAGCGGATGTGATGGCTTCTGGTAAAGCAAAGCACCAAGATGTCTCGATTTTTACTGGAGGCGATTACCATGGTAAAGACCTAAAGACGGAGCATTCTGAAGTCTCTATTAGAGCAGCAGGAGAAGCCTACATCCACGCCAACAAATCTGTGGAAGCAAAAGTTAGGGCAGGCGGTGATGTGTTTATTTACGGCGACCCTGAAAGAGTGGAGGAAAGCCGGGTGTTAGGTGGGCGCATTAAACGGATGTAACTTTGTTATAGACCGCATAGACTAAAGCTGTTGGATTCCAATGGCTTTTTGTTTCTCTATTTATTTCTTTACTTTGTGTAAAGATTCTCTTTCGCATGTTTGATGACATCATAGCAGCCATTCCGTTCGGGATTTTGTTGGCCTTCACTATAGGGCCAGTGTTTTTTGTGCTTTTGGAAACTAGTGCAACCAAAGGCTTTCGTAGTGCATTAATTTTTGATTGCGGTGTCATCCTAGCAGATATCCTTTTTATCATCGTTGCTTTTTTTAGCACCAACAACCTCTTGGAAAAAATAAAGGGTGACCCAAATTTCTTGATTTTTGGAGGTGTATTGTTGGTGGCTTACGGCATAATTTCCTTTGTAAAGACCTCAAAATCCTTTCGGGAAATTGTTAGGGAGTACCATAAAATTGAAATAAAAAAAGGTTATGGACGTCTATTTTTAAAGGGTTTTTTGCTCAACTTTATCAATATTGGCGTGTTGTTGGGGTGGGTGGCCTTTATCGTTTTGGGCAATACATTGACCGACTCTACCAATGGCGTTATTGTATTTCTTTCAACAATTTTGGTGGTTTACCTCTTGGTGGACTTAGTGAAGATACTAGTCGCAAAAAAATTGAAAAACCGGTTGACGCCGAGATTGATTTTTAAGACGAAAAAAATTGTTGCATTGGCTATTCTAGGCTTTGGTATTTTACTGTTGGTTCAGGGCTTTTTTCCAGATGAAAAGGAAATGATTAAGGAGCGCTTCGATAAAATTAACCCGATAAAAGAATAGTTTTCCTAGGAGGGAGGGTTTTAAATTGAACCTGTCTGTTAAATGTAATATTGCGATAACAAATGAAGAGCATTACTTTATGGCATAAAAAAAAGAGATACTTTAAGTATCTCTTTTTTTTGAGGCGTCGAGCGGAATCGAACCGCTGTAGCAGGTTTTGCAGACCTGTGCCTAAGCCACTCGGCCACGACGCCAAAAATTTCCTGCGAATCCCGATAGCTATCGGGAAGGAATCTCTGTAACGAGAGGACAAATGTAAAAAAATTTGATATTATTCTACCGTTTAAATCACTTTTTGCGCTTATCCGTCATTTTTATGGTGACTTTTTGAACATCGCCACCTATGGGCGGATTCAATTTACTTACCCAAACCGTTGCTTTTTTCACCAGTTGGTCTTCATTAAAAATCCGATCCAAAATCCGCCGGCAAACAGTTTCCAATAGGTGGGAGGGCTTATCCATTTCCTCCTTTATCACTTTGTTTAAAAACACATAATCCACAGTGTCAATGAGTTTATCACTTTTGGCCGAGGTCTGTAGGTCAGCTTCAACTTGAAGATCCACGCGATAATCGCTTCCAATTTTACTCTCCTCTTTTAAACACCCGTGGTAGGCAAAAATTCTGATGTTTTCAACTTTTATAATTCCCATTGCAACTGAATTTAAGTCGCTAAAATTACCTAATTTTGCCCATATTTTTTGTTTAATATCCTAGTTTCTCTCTGGGAAATATGAATTGCAACAGCGCTTATGTCTGAAGAAAGAAAATCACTCAATTTTATCGAGCAAATTATAGAGGAGGATTTGGCAAATGGAATGGCTAAGGATGATTTAAGATTCCGGTTTCCACCTGAACCCAATGGTTATTTGCACATCGGTCACACTAAAGCCATTGGTATCAGTTTTGGTTTGGGTGAATATTATAATGCACCGGTCAATCTGCGTTTTGACGACACCAACCCGGCCAAGGAAGAGCAGGAATATGTAGATGCCATAAAACGGGATATTGCTTGGTTGGGCTATAACTGGGATAAGGAATTGTATTCTTCGGATTACTTCCAACAATTATACGATTGGGCCATAAAACTGATAAAGGAAGGTAAGGCCTACGTGGATTCTCAGACCAGTGAAGCGATGGCAGAACAAAAAGGAACACCAACTGAACCTGGAGTAGATAGTCCCTATCGGAATCGATCTGTTGAAGAAAATTTGGAGCTGTTTGATCGCATGAAAAAAGGCGAGTTTGCCGAAGGCGAGCATATTTTAAGGGCGAAAATCGATATGACACACCCAAATATGCTAATGCGCGACCCCATTATGTATCGTGTGGTAAAGGCCGAACATCACAGGACTGGTGCGGATTGGTGTATTTACCCGATGTACGATTGGACCCATGGCGAAAGTGACTATATCGAGCAAATTTCGCATTCGTTATGTTCTTTGGAATTCAAGCCCCACCGCGAGCTTTACGATTGGTTTTTAGATCAAGTAGTGGATCCCAATTTGCTAAGGCCAAAGCAACGTGAATTTGCCAGATTGAACCTCAGCTATACCATCATGAGCAAGCGCAAATTGTTGAAATTGGTTGAGGATGGTGTTGTAAGTGGCTGGGACGACCCACGAATGCCTACCATTTCGGGATTACGACGCAGAGGGTATACGCCCAATGCGTTGCGGAAATTTGTGGAAACCGTCGGAGTAGCCAAACGCGAAAACGTCATTGAAGTATCCCTTTTAGAGTTTTGTATCCGGGAGGATTTGAACAAAACTGCCCCAAGAGTTATGGCTGTGCTAGACCCGATAAAACTGGTAATTACCAATTATCCCGAAGATAAAGTAGAGTGGATGGATGCTGAAAATAATCCTGAGGATGAAAATGCTGGCTATCGAAAAGTACCATTTTCAAGGGAGCTATACATAGAAAAGGAAGATTTTAGGGAAGAGGCAGGCAACAAGTTTTTCCGGCTGAAACTTGGTGGCGAGGTACGACTCAAAAATGCTTATATCATTAAAGCCGAAAGCGTGGTTAAAGACGCCAATGGCGAAATCACGGAAGTACACTGTACGTATTCCGAAGACACCTCCAAAAAGGTAAAAGGAACGTTGCATTGGGTGTCTATACAACATGCCATTAATGCCGAAGTTAGAGAGTACGACCGTTTATTTATGGACGAAGCACCCGATAGCCATCCCGATAAAGATTTTATGGAATTTATTAATCCCGATTCTTTAAAGGTGATTGAGGCTTTTGTAGAGCCAAGTTTGGCAGAAGCTAAAGTTGGAGATAGGTATCAATTTCAACGTCTGGGGTATTTCAATGTGGATGATGATTCAACTTCAGACCATTTGGTTTTCAATAAAACCGTCGGCTTACGAGACACTTGGGCTAAAGTAAAGCCGAAACAAAACAATACTCAGAGTCAAAAACCTCAAAACAATCAGCCGAAGAGAAAGGCCATTGATGTTATCAAGCAATTGGGTAAAAAGTACACCAATTTGCCGGAGGAAAAACGGCTTAAAGTGCGTGCTGAAATTCTACAATTGGCTGAAGATGTGTCCTATGAGGAATTAGAACCTTTGTTTAATACAGCCGTGAAGAAAGTTGGGACGCGCATAGCAACTTTGTTAACTCTAAAAGTCATGTTGAACAATGGTTTGAAACAGACTCCAGAGGTAGATGACTTTATTGAAAAAGCACTGAACGACAAGAATGAACTTCTTGTAAATGAAGCCAAAATTTGAAAAGCAAAAACGTCGGAGGAAAAAGGCTTGAATGGGTGGATCAAGCTAAAGGGTTAGGGATATTTCTTGTAATATATGCCCACAACATCCCTTTATCAGAAGCCTACATTTACAGTTTTCATATGCCTTTGTTTTTCTTCGTTGCTGGGATGTTTCATCCAAAGCTTACGAGTAAATCAACTATAGTACATCGGGCAAAAGGCATTTTAATTCCATATTTTTTCTGGGCTACTTTTTTGTATGTTTTTTGGTATTTTTTAGGAAGGCATTACGGCGATAGCCTTAACCATGACTTAGACCCCCTTAAAGGTTTAGTTGGGGTTTTTTATGCCCAAGGAGATATTGAATATATGGATTGGGGCATTCCCATGTGGTTTTTGCCGGCAATATTCGTTACCTTTTGTTTATACTCATTTTTGAACCTTATAAGGCATAAGCATATAAGATTATTAAGCCTAGTGGTCTTAATTGTTTTCGGCTTGGCGTATCCATGTTTTTCCGATTTCAAATTACC
Source organism: Hyunsoonleella aquatilis (assembly GCF_014270105.1). GTDB lineage: Bacteria > Bacteroidota > Bacteroidia > Flavobacteriales > Flavobacteriaceae > Jejuia > Jejuia aquatilis. The sequence continues at coordinate 782,753 of NZ_JACNMF010000002.1, read as the reverse complement.
TTGGAGTTTGGATGTTGCCTGTGTTTCTTTATCATTTTATGCACTAGGAAATTTTTTGAAGCCTCATCTTTTGGAGATGACTAAAATAAGGTTGATTCTATTTTTCATTATTTCTGTCGTGATGAGCCTGGCTTTAGCCTTACTTAATTCAAAAATTGACATGTACAGGGCTCAGTATGGCAACGAACTGCTGTTCTTGCTCAACGGAACTTCAGGAACATTAATGGTGCTGTTGTTTTTTAAGCTGATAAATTGGAACACCGTATTTAGTTATCTGGGAAAAAATACTATTCTACTTTTGGCACTGCACTTTCGCGCATTGACAGTTATTAAGGCGGGATTACTGATTTTTGGAATAGCCAACTTTAATTTTGATGAGCCCAGCAAGTTTGCTGTTTCATGTTTACAAGTAATTCTAATACTTCCCGTGATTTTTGTTGTAAATAAATATATACCTCTTTTAAACGGCAAAGTAAAAAAGGCTTAAATGAAGTTACTGTTTTCCAAATATAAAAGGAATATTGTTTTCCATTTAGTTCTGAATGTACTTTTTGCGGTGTGTATTAGCCTGTCGTCTTATTATCACATACCGCTCAGGGCCTTTGAAGGCAAGCTCATGTATTTCATTCATTTATGTGTGCTTCAAAGTAGCTTTGCGGGGGTGCTTTACTTTTTGTCCTTATCTCGACTAGTTTTTAAAGTTGTGTTTTCCCTTCTTTTTTTAGTTTTAGGTCTTACGGCGTTCTGGGGCTATAGCATCAACATGAGCATGTCTTATGCCGTTTTTGAAGCAACATTTGGCACTAAATTATATATTGTTAAAGATCTTATTAGCATTCAGTTGATTGCCTATATGTTGCTCCTTATAGGCCTCCTGGTGTTTATACTTAAATTCTATAAAACCATCCAACCCAAAAAGGGTAGGTTAGTTTTTGTGCCCTTAAGCGTCTTGTTGATTTTATTGTTTTTTTGGGCTGATAGGAAAAGGACGCATAGCTTCAGAAACAAATTGCCTTATTCCTTTTTCTATGCTTTTGGAGAGTATTATGACTCCGACTCGGATATTATGGTTTTGACCGATCCCCCTAAAATTTCCAAAGAGGAGAAATTCAATAAGCTTAATGTAATTCTTGTGTTGGGGGAGTCTTTGCGTTCCGACCATTTGGGCCTAAATGGATATGAACGTCAGACAACACCATTACTTTCCAAAAGGGACAACGTATTTAGTTTCAATAATATTAGTACCACTAAAACCAACACGGCTGTTAGTTTACCATGTGTGTTGACTGATCAAAGCGATCATACGGAGTCTAAGGATTCCATTAGCCCCATTTATAGCATATATAATGCTTTTGATATTCCTACGTATTGGATTGGAAATCAAATTTTGGAATCCAGCTACAGACCAATTGTAAAAACCAACGATAGCATATTTATTCTTGACGAGTTCAGGTCGGTTTGGTCCATTGGCAAAAAAAAGGACATGGACCTTCTACCTAAATTTGGTGACTACTTTAAGGGCAAGGCATATGGACTTTATACCCTGCACATGATTGGGAGCCATTGGTGGTACGAAGACAAGTATACGAGCGATTTTCGACGGTTTACCCCTGTTGTGGATAGCAAGTATATTCCATCACTAACCAGGGAGCAGATGGTCAACTCCTATGACAACACCGTGTTATATCTTGATTATTTCTTAAATGAACTTATCAAATTGGTTGAAGATAAAAGTGATAATGCTATAGTTATTTATATTTCGGATCATGGCGAATCGCTCGGTGAAAACGGCAAATATCTCCATTCTAATATTGAAGCTGTAAACAAACCCGGCATGATAGTTTGGGTTTCTAAAAAATTCAAGGAATCCTTTCCTGAAAAAGTGGAGTCGCTTTTTTACAATCGCAACAAACCCTATACCACGGATATTATATACCATAGTTTGATAGACTTATTGGATACAAATCAGTTGGAGTATGACAAAAGCTTGAGCATATTTCAGAAATGATCTTGGCGTTGGATCAACGTGTGGAAAATTGAAAGCATACCCAAGCTCACAGAGGGGCTTTTGGGACAGATTAGCACCCCGAAAACGTTAAAAAGCGCCTTCCAGTTTATTTTTTGGCTATATTTAAAGACTAACTATAACTTTTTGATATTATGGAAATCAATTTTTTAGCAATTCTTGTTGCCGCCATTTCCGCACTTGTGGTGGGATTTATTTGGTATAATCCTAAAGTATTTGGAACCGCTTGGATGAAAGCGGCAGAGATGTCCGAAGAAAAAATGAAAGGTGCCAATATGGGCAAAATATTCGCTATGGCATTTGTCTTCGCAATTCTTTTGGCCATGAGCATGCTGTCGTTAACCGTCCACCAAATTGGAGCCATGGGAATGGTTGGTGGCGATGTTGAAGGGGCGCTACCTTCTTTTAATGCTTTTATGGCAGATTATGGAACCGCCCATAGAACCTTTGGACACGGGGCGCTACACGGGTTTTTTGCAGGAATTTTTATAGCCTTACCAATTTTGGGCACTAATGCCTTGTTCGAACGAAAAAGCGCAAAGTATATACTTATCAATAGTGGCTATTGGATGGTAACCTTGGCCGTAATGGGAGCCATTATTTGTGGTTGGCAGTAAATATTTTGTAAACTTTTAACATATTTAAAGACTGAAGCTTTTTAACTTTCAGTCTTTTTCTTTTTGTATTGATACGACACGAAATTTATACAACTATTGATGATGTCCCTGGGGAATGGGATGCCCTCAGTAAAAAGGATATTTTTCTTCAGTCTAGCTACTTAAAAGCCCTAGAGACTTCACCTCCTGACAATGTTTCGCTTTTTTATATCGGCATATTTAAAGGTTCCGAGCTGGTTGGCACTGCCCTGGTTCAGCGCGTACAGTTATACCTCAAAGATATGTTTAGGGATACGAAAGTGTCGTGTCTTAAAACATTTCTCAAGGATAATATTTCCAAAGTTTTGAAGGGAAATATTTTGGTGGTGGGAAATATGACACACACGGGACAACATGGCCTGGGATTTAATAACCGGAGATTATCGATTGCAGAGTTTTACGATCAGATTTTTAAAGGTGTTTCAGATCTGGAAAAACGTATTAAAAAAGAGCAGGGCAAAACTATACGGTTGGTGATGGCGAAGGATTTCTTCGTGGAAAGCAGGATGAATCATCTTGAGCTTTTTCAAAAGGAAAAATTGCACCGAGCAACGGTACAGCCCAATATGATTATGGATGTATGGGATAATTGGCGCGAGCACAAAGATTATATTTCCTGTATGAACAAAAAGTACAGGGACCGCTATAAAAGAGCGAGAAAAAAACTGAATAGTATAGTTTGTAACGAATTGGATTTAGAGGCAATTAAGGCCAACTCCAAATTACTTCATCAGTTGTACCTCAATGTTTCCAATAATGCCAAGTTCAACACCTTTATTCTTCCGGAAAACCATTTTTACACCTACAAACTTCATCTAAAGGAAAATTTCAGAGTGTTTGGGTATTATCTTCATGGGAAGCTTGTCGGGTTTTTTAGTTTGATTTTGAATAACGACCATTTGGAAACCTATTTTTTGGGTTATGATACCGAACACCAATACCCCAACCAATTGTACTTAAACATGTTGTACGATATGGCAAAATTTGGAATAGAACATGGGTTTAAGCATATTGTTTATGCTCGAACCGCCATGGAAATCAAAAGTTCCGTTGGCGCAAAACCTGAGCCTATGGTGCTGTATTTAAAACATACTAACAGCATTTTAAATGGCATTTTAAAACAAGTCTTTAAATTAATGAACCCTTCCCAAGACTGGGAAGAGCGCCACCCTTTTGCTTAATTATTGTTAGCGCTTAAGTTTTTCGAATACATTTCGACTCATTATATAAACTTCGCATTATGAAAACCTCGATTATTTTCTTTTTAATGTTACCATTTTTAGGCTTGTCTCAAAACATGAACAACGACAAACTTCAGGAAATATACACATCAGTAAGCGATTCTATTCAAGGACAAAGTGGAGCATGGCGGTTTTATATTAAGGAGGTACCCTTAATGTGCATCACGGACACCAACCATAATAGAATGCGCATTATTTCACCTATTGCAGACTCAAATACCGTAAGCGAAGAACTTTTTAAAGCCGCCTTAGTGGCCAATTTCCATACGGCTTTGGATGTAAAGTATGCGGTTTCAGACGGCGTGTTATGGTCGGTTTTTATTCACCCTTTAAAAGAATTGTCGGAGCACCAAGTAGAGGATGCCGTTAGCCAAGTATACTATGCCAACATTAATTTTGGAAGTACTTTTGCTAGCACTTCGCTCACTTTTCCGGGTAGCATCAATAATGAAAAAGAGGAGGAGCCAAAGGAAGAAAAGCAGGAGTTGCGTAAGCTTTAAATTGTTTCACAATCCGGACATCCAATCTTCTATCCTTTCTTTTGTATTATATTTGATATAAGTGTTTCACAGGATAAAGAAGAACCCGTATCAGCCTAAAATCGCTCATATTAGTCATTATTAACGGCCTTGTCTTGTTGGTAGTCATTGTGCTATCCATAACCTTTTACAGCCAATTTTCCGAGGTGCTACAAAGTAGGATTCTGCAGCAGTTAAATTCGATAAAAACACTCAAGCAAAATCAAGTTGAAAAGCTAATCCAATCGGAATGGAGTAATTTTATGGATGCCCCCAATACAATGTCATTGACAGATAGTTTGGGCATGGATTTTCCAAAAACTAGTTTAGAAACGGGGATCTATGATTTAACAATATTCGATAAAAATCAACAGTTCACCATAGGGTTGGTTGAAGCAGAAAATGATGATATCAGAGTATCTAGCATACCGTACAGTAAAATATTGAACATTTTACTGGAGCGTACCGGAATGGGTGAAACTGGGGAATCTTATCTGGTAGGTGATAACTTCAGGATGCGTTCTCAGTCACGGTTTTTTAAGGACTCTACACCACATGACATTATTGTGAAAACCACTGGGGTGACAAATGCTTTAAACGGAAAAACGGGAAAGGGCCTTTACAAGGACTATAGGGGCATTGATGTTTATGGGGTATATGGCCCCATCGAAATCTCAAATCTTAAATTGGCCATTTTATCCGAGATTGATAAAGATGAGGTGGAAGCACCATTGATCAGCTTAAAAAAGAGGTTGTTTATGCTGATGTTTTTAATTATGGGAACGGCTATTTTACTGTCTTTGTTTCTAACAAAAATCATTGCCAATCCAATTTTGGGCATGAAAAGCAGTCTAAAAGTTATGGCGGAGGGGCACTATGATGACACGAATGAATTCAATATAAATTCCAATGAAATTAAAGAAATGTTTGAAGCTTTGGACCAGCTAAAAAAATCCTTGAAAGGGGCTGTTAGTTTTTCGGAGGACATTGGAGAAATGAACCTAAACACAACCTATGCACCAAAAAGCGCGAATGATGCATTAGGCAAGAGTTTGATTAAAATGAGAGACAAGCTGAAGGAATTCAGAGCTAACGAAAATAGAAGCCGTATAAATACTAAGCGCCAATTGGTGGATGGTCTAGAAAACGAGAGGCAAAGACTTTCACGCGAGCTTCATGATGGTTTGGGGCCCCTTTTAACATCATTGAAATTTTATATTGACAACAATGTGGCCGACAATAAACAACGTTTGGAAATGCGAAAAATGGTGGATGATACCATTTCAGAAATCCGAATCATGTCCAATGCTTTAATGCCATCAATTATGGACGATTTTGGAGTTGGGGCAGCGCTTAAGAACTTTTGTGACAGTGTAAAAAAGGCTTCGGAAGTTTCGATTGTTTTTGAAGACCTTTTAAAAAGAAAAAAAAGTAATATAACGAAACAACAGGAAATCCATATCTTTAGGATAACCCAAGAATTGGTTAACAATACCCTAAAACATGCCAAAGCGAAGAATATCAGAATTACGCTTTCTGAATTTGATGATTTTATATCTCTGTTTTATTTTGACGATGGAAAAGGGTTTAATTTGAAAAAAGTAACGCTTGGCTCCGGGATTATCAACATTAAGGAGAGGGTTGAGATTTGCAATGGTAAAATTAAGATCAATTCAAAAGTAAAAAGCACAACCTTCGAAATTGAATTACCAATAGAAAATGAGAACCATAAAAACAGTAATAGCTGACGACCACGAGTTGTTTAGAAACGGGCTCAAAGAACTGCTCAAAAAATATGATGATGTGGAAGTGGTTCGGATGGTGAGCGACGGCGAGGAATTTATGGCTTATATTAAAACCAATTCCGATATCGACGTGGTTTTGCTGGATATCACCATGCCCAATATGGATGGTTTTGAGGTGCTTAATCGTATAAAGGATGTTAATTCCAAAATTAAGCCGATTATCATATCCATGCACGATGAGGGCAACTATATTGCTTCCTGCGCCAAAAAGGGTGCTTACAGCTATCTTTTGAAAAATACCGATCAGGAAGAATTGATAAAAACGCTTCGCCTTGTTAGCCAAGGAAAAAAGTATTTCAGTCCTTCAATTTCTGAAAAGATGATCGACTACATGTCCGAAAGCACCTTGGGGGAGAACATTTTATCCAGCAAGGAAACAGAGGTTTTGGAACTCATTTCGGGAGGACTTACCACCAAGGAAATTGCCGAGAAACTTTATGTAAGCACAAGGACTATAGAAACCCATCGGGCTAACATTATCAAAAAATTGGATGTAAAAAATACGGCACAACTTATCAAAAAAGCAGTAAAGTTAAAGTTGATTTAGACCGTTTTCAATACAAAAGTAACTTCGCTTCTTGGTAGGTCGAGTGCAGTCAAGACCTATTTCTTAACTCATTTTTAATCATTTAAAATATAGGGAGTTATACTCCAATATCCGTATAAATACGGATACAAAATCAGGGATTTTATGTATACCCAAAACGGGTGTAATGGTGCTATTTTTACATAAATCAAAATATGGAAGCGTTATGAAAAACCTAATTTTTACTTTAGCATTAGTTTTTATAGCTGTTGGAGCATTTGCACAGCAGAGAAAAGATCTTAAGGGCCCAGCGTACAAGAATTATAAACCTTGGCAACATAAAGCTGAGCCAGCAACAGCTTACACTGTAAGCAACCACACACAATTGAAAGGCCCAGCTTATAAGAATTACAAGCCTTGGCAAAATGATTCCGAAAAGAAATACACCCAAGTGGCTTCAAATTCTGAGCGCATGAAATTAAGAGGGCCAGCATTTAAAAATTACAAGCCTTGGCAAAAGGAATCCGAAGATGGCAATACAAAAGTTGCTAAATATCGAAAAAACAAAGCTTCGGATAAAGTAGTTGTTAACGACTAAAGATAATAAAAGCCCCTGTTTTTGGGGCTTTTTCAATTTGTATTTACGGATAGTTACTTGTCCGTCTTTTTATTTGCACTTTTCATGGCCTCACCAATTTGGTTACTGGCCGTAAAACTGGCTACCATATCATTTAACATATTGCTTCCAGCTTGTGGTGCATTGGGCAGTAAAATCAAATTACTATTGGTTTCCTCGCCCAGTGCCTGCAAGGTATCGTAATGTTGTGTCACTACAATAAGTGCAGAAGCCTCTTGGCTATTAATGCCAACTCGGTTCAATACTTCGACCGACTCTTCCAGTCCGCGCGCAATTTCTCGTCGCTGATCAGCTATACCTTGCCCTTGTAAACGCTTACTTTCGGCTTCGGCTTTTGCCTTTTCAACAATTAAAATACGCTGTGCATCTCCTTCAAACTGGGCGGCAATCTTTTCGCGTTCCGAAGCATTAATGCGGTTCATGGCCTCTTTTACCTGAGCGTCTGGGTCAATGTCTGTAACCAGCGTTTTAATGATGTCATATCCATAATCCATCATGGCATCGTTTAATTCAGCCTTTACCGCTATAGCGATATCATCTTTTCTAACAAACACATCATCCAGCTTCATTTTTGGCACCTCTGCACGCACCACGTCAAATACATAAGAGGTAATTTGGTCATGTGGATAATCCAGTTTATAAAACGCATCATATACTTTATCTCGGATAACTTTATACTGCACGGACACCTTTAGGCGCACAAACACATCATCCAAAGTTTTAGTTTCAATAATGACATCCAATTGCTGTATTTTAAGGCTTAACTTCCCTGCAATTCGGTCTACTAAAGGAATTTTTAGCTGTAGGCCAGAATGACGGATACTTTGAAATCTTCCAAAGCGTTCAATAATTGCGGCAGTTTGTTGTTTTACTATAAAGAAGGACGAGATTAAAATGATTAACCCCAGAAAAATAAATGGAATAACGAAGAAACTCATATCAATGTTTTTTAACGGTTTAAAATATCGGATTACTAATTTAAGTTATATTTGCGCACAGACCCCTAAAAATCACATGAAAAAGATACAACTTATCCTATTAGTAGCCATTTCCCTTAGTTTTGTTACAAGCTCCAGGGCACAACGTGGTAATTACCCTGTTACCAATGGGTTTAGCATCTTTGGCGGCCTCACCCAATTTGATATTTCTACCGATAATTTTACCACTTCAAAAGCCAATGGTTTTTTGGGCGGCATTTCGGCAACAGTGGATATTCCGTTACGATGGTATAACATCAGTTTTGGCATGCAACTCTCCGAAAACAATATTGATATTTTAGGAAGGCCGGCACTGGTGAGTACGCAGGAGGAATTCATCAACTATAAAATGTTTGCTGCGCAGGTAGCGATGTTGATGCACATTAAGGTCGTAAAGAACCACTTTACCATTGATGTTGGCCCAATGGTGCAATACAATGGTGAACTGGAATTTAAGGACGACGGCCAAGAAGGCTATTACGTCCAAAACTACATCAGGTTGTCGGCACAGGAAATCACTAATATTTCCCAATTTAATTTTAACGGTGTTGTGGGTGCATCCGCAGGTATTAAAAACTTTAAGCTAAAGGCCCAGTACATTTATGGCTTTACCAATATTTTAAACAAGTTGGAAAGAGAAGGCTTGGACACTTTGGGAGGTGATGCCCGATTTAAAGGCAATCAAAGTATGCTGGTTTTGGGGGCTGTGGTGATGTTTTAGAGCCTAAATCCACATGTGTTTTTACCTGCTTTGGTAGATTAATTGAAATTTTAATACCCCATTTTACAAACAACTAGCGATCAAGGTGAGATTAAGCTATGGCTCATCATTGAGAATCCCCTTCATACATTTATCAATGGCATTTTTTTTATTTTTATAGGACTAAAACAACTAAACTATGAAAATCAGCAGACGTAAGTTTATTTCGAATTCTATCGCTGGTGGGCTGGCCACCACAGCTATGCCTTTTAGTTCCTGTGCTAACCCAAAAACATCACAGGGATTATCGCCAAATGGCAAGGAAAGATACGTAGCCTTGGATGAAGCATTAAAAAAACCGGTGTTTAAGAGGGAATTATTCTCCTCTCCTGTAGTCATTGAAAGTATAGATTTCCTTAAGGATCGCAATAACTTTCTCTGCCGTGTAAGATCTTCGGAAGGAGCCGAAGGGATTTCCGTGGGACATCCTAATATTAGCCGTCATAGCTGGCCTGTTATGAGGCAATTCATAGACCAATGTGTTGGTAAGGACGCTCGTAATCTGGATCAGCTCATATTTAAGCTTGCAGAACCTGGCGCTAAAAGCTGTGGAGTGCCTAAGAATGTTCATATCGCAACCCTCGAACTGGCCATTTTAGACATGATGGGCAATCTTTCTGGAAAGCCTATAGGTCAGCTTATTGGAGATATTCATAATCCTTATGTATCTATATATCAAGGGTCTAGATACAAAGAACTGCGTAAGATGACACCAGAAGAATCGCTGGATTTGGTTGCATTAGACCATGAGGAGAGCAAGGCCAAAGCCATCAAGATTAGGGGTGGTGTTGGTAACCAGTTAGGTACGGATGCAGACAATGCTCCCGGACAGACGGAAAAACTTATTAAAATGACGCGCGAAAGATTTGGAGACGATATGGTATTGATGCTTGATGGAAATGGGTCCTATTCTCCGAAGGAGGCTATCAGAATCGGGCGGATACTGGAAGAATACAATTATTATTTTTATGAGGAGCCGGTGCCGTGGGACTGGTATGATGAGCAGGTCGAAGTAGCTAAAGCCCTCAATATTAAGATGGCGGGAGGAGAGGAAGAATTCCGGATGCGTGCTTTTCGTTGGCTAATAGCCAACGATGCATTTGATATTTATCAGCCGGATAATATGTATTTCGGAGGATTGATTCGATCGATGCAGGTTGCTAGGATGGCAGAGGTAGTCGGAAGACCGATTGTTCCACATATGACGACGGGGGGACTGGGCTTTTTGTATATGCTACATTTCGTATCAGCTTGTCCGAATGCCGGCAAGTATCACGAGTTTAAACTTTTCGCCACCAAGGATGGCAACAGGAATTCGATACCGATAGAAAGCAAGACTGAGCCCTTCTCAAGCGAAGACGGAATAATAAAGGTTCCCACTGGTTCTGGATTGGGAATCGTAATCGACCCGGACTACATTAAAACACATAAGAAGGTGACCATTTGGTAATTAGGTTTTTTGGATAGTCATAAATAGCATCGCTCCCCCTTTTTATATCTTTCCATAACTAATGAATTAGATTATGAAAACCAATAAGGCATAATTAGAGAAGAGGTATTCTCTTCAATTCACGTTCCATTTATGCAATACCTTCAGAGCTCAAAAGCGTAACCCAATCTTCATGCTCATCTTCTGTTTGACTTTATGGAGCTTTAGATTCTGTTTCAGCAGAAGTTTTCTTTCTGGTCATAACTTTGTATTACTGCCAATTTGGGTTAAACCTCAATGGTGTTTATATCAGCCATACATTAAAGTTATTTTTCTTCTTTATATCAGTGTATTGAACCTCTAAAAAGGTATCAAGTTTTTACAAAAGATTTGTTTCTAAGTATGATCAACCCATGATTTCCGCACACTAAAGTTTACAGAAAATTATCACGAAATAAAAAATGGCACGAAAGCGTATTTTGCTAACGCTCTATTTCACATTATTGCTTCTGTCCACATCCGCCATAAAGCCCTTTGGATCAATCTCAACGGATTTGATGGCTTTGTTTGTTTCAAACGTATAGGTAGGATAGGCCCAAGCCCAATCCTTAATGGTGGTGGCTGAGGTTGGTTTTTCGCCCCGCATCATCTGCAAGGGGATATAAAGATCTTCGGTAGTGCCGTCGGCATAAGTTACGGTCAAATCAATAGGCATCGGCATTAGGCCGATCCGCTCTAAAGTGATGCTGTTGCCCTCCACCAATTTTACACCATAATCAATGGTATTAACGGTTCGGGTCCAGTCCTGGAGGTACCAATCCAATTCCAACCCGGAGGTTTTTTCGGCTACCCTTATAAAATCAACGGGAGTGGGGTGCTTAAATGCCCATGTATCGAAGTACGATTTCATTGTTGAATCAAAATGGTCTTGCCCGATGATATATCTTAATTGATTCAAAAACAAATAGCCTTTGTAATAGGCAGAAATAGCGGAAGAACGATTGTAATGAAAACGATCGGCATGAGTGGTCATGGGTTGTTCTGTGCCTGATTTTTCGTAATAGAAATAGATGTCATATACGCGCTTTGTGGGCTTTTCAAAAGGTTTGTCAAAAATGTGGCATTCGGCCAATTCGCCAAAATATTCCGTAAACCCTTCATCCATCCAGTAGTTTGTAGACTCGTTGGTGGCCAATACAAACTGAAACCAGCTGTGGGCCATTTCGTGGGCGGTAACACCAAATAGGCCACTAAAATCCCCCTCTCCAGCTATAAGTGTACACATACCATACTCCATACCGCCATCGCCACCTTGGATGACTGAATATTGCTTATAAGGATAAGTGCCGATATTGGCACTTAAAAACTGCATCAATTCGATAGCTTTGGGCTGCAGTTTTTTCCAGTTGTCCAACTTTTCCTGTGGCATGCTATTTTTATATAAAAAGTGCAAAACCGGGCCATTTGGCACCTGAGCCGTATCATGGATATAATTGGGATCCGCCGCCCAAGTAAAATCATGCACGTTTGGTGCTTTAAAATGCCAAGTCAGTTTCTTTTTAGATGAAGGTTTTACCGGCATGGTTTCATAACCATGACCAATCTCGTTGGGGTTTTGTAAATAGCCCGTGCCACCAAGAGTATAATCTTTATCAATACTGATTTTCACATCAAAATTGCCCCAAACCCCATGGAACTCTCTTCCAATATAGGGGTGGGCATGCCAACCTTCAAAGTCGTATTCGGCCAATTTTGGGTACCATTGTGCCATAGATAAAGCCACACCTTCTTTATTATTTCGCCCTGAGCGACGAATTTGAACAGGTACTTGTGCGTCAAAATCCATATGAAAGGTGGCGCTTTCGCCTGGCTGAATGGGTTTCCCTAAAGCCACCTCCAAAACGGTTCCTACAGTTTCGTAGCTGATATCTGCGCCGTTTTGTTTTAGAGAATTTACTTTGATATACCCAATTTCATCAGGTTTAAGTTTGCTGATTCTATCTCCAACCCTGCCGTCAGGATCTGGAATGGTTCGCGATCGCACGTCCATTTCACTTCCTGGTTGAAACGCGTTAAAATACAAGTGATAAAACACCTTGTCCAAAACATCTGGGGAATTATTGGTATAGACCAATTCCTGTTTTCCCTTGTAGCTAAAGCTATCAACATCCATATCGATTTCCATTTTATAGTCCACATGTTGTTGCCAATACCCTGCAGTTGAAGTTGCTTGAGGTTTTGGCGCCAGTGGCGCCTCAGGCGCGGATGGGGTTCGAACAACGTCTTTGGAGCTATTACAAGAAACGAACAAGGCCATAATGCCAAGAATACACAGAAATCGTGTCATATGAAATAAGAATAAAATGAAATTGAGGTTGCCCTAAAAGAAATATCTCCTTTAGAACAACCCCAAAAATACAATGTTTTATTTGGAAAGTTTTGCGGCCATAATCATGGCATTGTAGGCATTTACGATTTTACCCGATTTTACGATATCGGCATAAGGCTGTACGTCATCGGTATTGCCACCAACAACCACTTTGGTTTTGATTTCCAAACCAGAATCCATTATGATTTGCTTCACCTGGGAAGCTTTCAAACTCGGAAAATAAGAACGAAGCAATGCCGCTACCCCTGCCACTGCAGGCGCGGCCATTGAAGTTCCGCCTTTGGTGTCATATTCGTTTTCAGGAGTTGTGGAGTAAACTTGAGCCCCTGGGGCAAAGACATCGACATTCTGCTTTCCGTAGTTAGAAAAAGAAGCCAAAAGCCCTGAACCGTATTTTGGAGCCAACGCACCCACACGGATATAGGTATCAGAGATTTCCTTACCATTAATATTATCGTCTGGGAAGTTAGGCTCGGTATCTACATTTTTACTGTCGTTACCGGCGGCATGCACAAAAACCACATCGTTTTTTGCTGCGTAAGCAATAGCATCGCGCACCCAATCGCTATGTGGCGAAAAGCTTTTACCAAAACTTCCGTTGATGACAGAAGCCCCATTGTCCACAGCATAACGGATGGCCAAGGCCACATCCTTATCATATTCATCGCCATTTGGAACTGCACGAATAGACATGATCTCAACATTATTGGCTACACCATTGGCCCCTTTGCCGTTGTTGCGCTCAGCTGCAATAATTCCAGCAACGTGCGTACCGTGGCTTTCACCCTTTTCAGAATGCTTTACATTACCATTGCCGTAGAATTTTTCGTTTATATTTTCGGGGTCATCGCCAGTTTTTCGGCCACGAAAGTCTTTATTTAAGTGATAGTTTAAACGGTCGTTGATGGTTTTTAAACCGTCCTCAATTTCTTTAATAGCTTCATTGAGGGATTCCAAATCGTTGCTGAACATGTATTGTGCAATTTGCTTGGCCTGGTTCAAGGCTTCGTCCTCAGATTTTATCGCCGCAACTTCTTTTGCAGTATAATCCTCTTTACCGAAGTGCTTCACCAAGGTTTCATGGGCATTTTTAACCTGTTGGTGAATCTGATCATAACGTGTTTTTCTATCGGTCCACTTTTTATATTCCGTATCAAATTCTGCTTGAGCACGGGCATAGTCAGGATGGCTGGTATTGCCACTGGCCAATATCCGAGTCAATTCCAATTGTTCATCATATGCATCTCCCAAGAAATTCCATCCATGAACATCGTCGATATAGCCATTATTATCATCATCCTTACCATTGCCCGGCTTTTCATCACTATTGGTCCAAATCACATCGTCCAAATCCTCGTGGTCAATATCAATACCGGAATCAATGACGGCTACAATCACTTTTTTACCTTTTCTATTTTTGATAAGCTCGGCATAAGCTTTATCAACGCTCATTCCTGGAATGGTGTCTGCTATTAAATCCAAGTGCCCCCAGTTGTGCTTTTCGGCTTCGGTCAATTCCGAAACTTTCAGCGGAATGGAATCAATATTTTCAGGAGGTGTAGAAACGATGTCCGAAACCCCACCGCAACCATACAAAAATACAGTTGCCAAAATCAATAATGTCAGATGTTTAATTGCTCTCATTTTATGTATTAGAATTAGTCATTTTTAATTAAATATATCGTTACAGGAGTAAATCTGGTTCAAGCGCACCCCTTTTTCTGTATGTTTTACAGTGATGATTTCATTGTGGGCATCATGCTCCAAAAATAGATAGTAGTTATTGTCTGCGGCCAAATTCAAAAACTCGTTTTTTTCATCTAAAGTTAATAATGGCCTCATATCGTAACCCATAATATAGGGTAGGGGAATGTGCCCCACCGTAGGCAACAAATCTGCCATAAAGCAAATGGTTTTATCCATATAATGAATCATCGGAATCATTTGTTTTTCAGTATGTCCATCGGCATAAAAAATATCAAAGCCCAATAACGAATCTTTCGATATTTTCCTGTCGGAAACAGAGGTAAACTCCAACTGCCCACTTTCTTCTATGGGTAAAATATTTTCTTTTAGAAAGGATGCTTTTTCACGAGCATTAGGCTTTGTAGCCCATTGCCAATGATTGTCGTTGCTCCAAAATTTGGCATTCTTGAAGGCTGGTTCGTAGCCTGTTCTATCCGAATTCCATTGAATCGCCCCACCGCAATGATCAAAATGCAAATGGGTCAAAAACACGTCAGTGATGTCATTGGGATGAAATCCATAATTGCTCAAAGACGAATTTAAAGTGTCGTCGCCCCATAAATAATAGTAACCAAAAAACTTGTCGGATTGTTTGTTGCCCATCCCCGTATCTATCAATATTAATCTGCTACCGTCTTCGATCAGAAGACAACGCGCCGCTATATCGATCATATTTTTGCTATCAGCTGGATTGGTCCTGCTCCATAAGGATTTTGGTACCACGCCAAACATGGCGCCTCCGTCCAGTTTAAAGTTGCCAGAATTAATGGGGTATAACTTCATAGGGTTGCGAAATTACGAAATATGAAGAATATCCCCATTCTACTTATGAATTTATTAAGAAATATCTTGAAAGGGTCATTATTTAAAAGGCAAAGCGGCAATTATCGGGCATTGGAGCAACTTAAAAAACCAGATTAAAAAAACCGAACTGACAGGAGTTAGTCGAAATGTATGTGGGCACTAGAAATATATTTTTACCACATTACTGCTTTTTGATTAAATTCGTATTTAATAAAACTGACATATGTTAGAACTGGCAGGTATTATCATTCTCGGAATTTTGGCCCAATGGGTGGCCTGGAAACTTAAGATTCCCGCAATTTTACCTTTGATTTTAATTGGTCTTTTGGTAGGCCCCATTGCAGCGGAATATTTGAGCGAAGGCGGCGTAAAGTGGATTGAACCTGTATGGAATGTGGGTATAGCCCGGGATGGAGAAACGGTTAAAAGGGGACTTTTCCCTGGTGACGGTCTGTATAATTTTGTTTCCCTTGCCATTGCTATTATTCTTTTTGAAGGAGGCTTGACCCTTAAGCGTTCCGAAATAAAAAGTTTAGGACCTGTAATAACAAAATTGATTACTCTAGGCTCGGCGATTACCTTTTTTGGTGGTGGATTGTTGGCCCATTTTATTTTTGATCTCAGCTGGGAGCTTTCGTTTTTGTTTTCCGCGTTGATCATTGTTACAGGACCAACCGTAATCACACCCATATTAAGAAACATTCCGCTCAAAAAGGACATATCCACCGTATTGAAGTGGGAAGGGATTTTGATTGACCCTATTGGGGCATTGGTGGCGGTCTTGGTATTTGAGTTCATCAGTGTTGGAGGCGACAGTGGCTACACAAAAACAGCCTTGATTGAATTTGGCAAAATAGTACTTTTCGGCACTACATTTGGGTTTACTTTTGCACACGCCCTAGCATTTGCCGTAAATAAAAAATTGATACCACATTACCTTTTGAATGTGGTGTCCCTATCCACTGTTTTGCTCGTATTTGTGGAGTCAGAAGTTTTTGCCCACGAATCGGGGCTTTTGGCCGTAGTGGTTATGGGGATGGTTTTAGGAAATAGTAAATTGAGCAACATCAAGGAACTGTTATATTTTAAGGAGTCCTTAAGTGTTTTGTTGATTTCTATACTTTTCATTTTGCTTGCAGCCAATATCGATATGAAGGATATGGAACTGCTCTATACTTGGAAAACGGCCTTGCTTTTTGCGTTGGTGGTTTTTTTGGTGCGGCCTATTGCGGTTTTTGCAAGTACTTTTGGTTCTAAATTGAGAATACGAGAGAAAGTATTTATCAGTTGGGTAGGCCCCCGGGGTATTGTTGCGGCTGGTATTGCTTCACTTTTCGGGAGTAAACTTTTGAGCAGGGGCGTTGAAGGCGCAGAATACATCACCCCGTTGGTGTTTATGATAGTTTTGGGTACAGTATTGCTCAACGCTACAACGGCTCGTTTGTTTGCAAAGATTGTAGGCGTGTTTCTTAAACGGTCTGAGGGGATTTTGATTGTTGGTGCCTCGCAATTCTCAAGATTGATTGGCGAGTATTTGGAAAATAACGGAAGACATGTGGTACTTATTGATACCAATCAGACCAACATACAATTAGCCCAAGAACGCCGTTTGGAGGCCATTAATACAGATATTTATTCCGAAGAATTGAGCAACAATATTGAATTGAATGACGTGGGATTTTTGATGGCATTGACCGGTAGCAAGGACATAAACAATTATGCCATCAATAGATTTCAAGATCAGTTTGGCGAAAGCGGTTATTATAGGCTATTGATGGCCGATGAATTAGAAAAGGGAGAAATCGAAAATGAAGAAGGTTTATTTTCTCTAACGGACGGTTTTAATTCCTTTTCGGAAGTAGCACGTAAATACCCTAGAATTTATGAAGTCGGCATCAAAAACGATCAACACTTTGAAGACTTAATAGAGATAACAAATAATGATGATGAAATTATCCCACTTTTGGTAAAGGACAAAAAAGGATTTTTGGAGATTATTCCAGCATTCAATAAGCCAATTAATACCATTGATGAAGGCTTTAAATTGGTATATATGGGCAAAGCTATGGGCAAAAGGGATATACCAGTTTTGGAGATTAAAGTTTCTAAAGCTATTGACTAGTGAAGATGTGTCTGTTGAAGCCATAGCTCTGACGGTCTTTTAAAACACAAAAAAAAACCAACATGGTCAATGTTGGTTTTCAATTTTATAAAGATTTTCAACTATTTAGCGTTATCTTTTTCGGCGTCCTCGTCCTTACTGGCATTTTTAAATTCTTTAATACCGCTTCCAAGGCCTCTCATCAATTCTGGAATTTTTCTACCACCGAACAAAAGTAGCACCACCACCACAATTAAAATGATCTGGGGCGCCCCTATGGCCAATGGCAACATAAATAAACTCATAATATCGTATTTAGATTACAAAGTTAATAATTAAAGTTGAAAAATGTCGTTTTTTAACAGGATATCGCATCGATTAGGTAATATATAAAAACAATGGCTTGCGATAATTTTATTTATTTTAGCAAACCATTATGAGCGAAAAAAAACCGAAACGGATAAAAAGAAGATTGCTGGACAAATACCGCTTGGTCATCCTGAACGAAAACACGTTTGAGGAACGATTGTCCATTAAATTGACTCGGTTGAATGTTTTTGTGGTCGTTACTTTATCTAGCATCGTTTTAGTGTGCTTCACAATTCTTCTTATTGCTTACACCCCCTTGAAGGAATATATTCCCGGTTATTCGTCCACTTCATTGAAAAAGAAGGCCACGGATTTGAGTTTTAAAACCGATTCATTGCAACAGGTTTTGGCCATGAACGAGCTGTATTTCAGTTCAATAAAAAGCGTACTTAGAGGAGATGTTGGTTCGGAGAACCTCAACAGGGATTCCATCATTCAAGCCACAAAACTTGAGATTGGTAAGGTTGACTTAAATCCAACAAAAGAAGATTCCTTATTGCGCGCAAAGGTGGATAAAGAAGACAAATACAATCTGTTTGAATCGGCAACTTCGGTGGCTAACTTCGTATTGTTTCCACCTGTAACAGGCACTATTAGCGAACCCTACAACATTAAGGACAAGCATTACGCAGTCGATATCGCGGTGGCCGAAGATACGCCGGTAAAGGCAACTGCTGATGGTATTGTAGTTTTTTCGGAATGGACTGCGGGCACGGGATATGTTATCATCTTGGAACACAGTTACGGGTTGATTTCAATATACAAGCACAACGCCACACTTACCAAATCCCAAGGAGATTTGGTTAAAGCGGGCGAAGTAATCGCTACCTCTGGAGATACGGGCGAGTTTTCTACCGGACCACACCTGCATTTTGAACTTTGGAGTGATGGCTACCCCATCAACCCCACTAATTTTATAGATTTTGAATAAATGATTTCGATAAAATCAGCACTGGCTAAACCATTTGCAAAACGCATTTACAACAAAATTCAAAAGTGGGCCAATAATCCTATTAAAACACAAGAGAAGGTATTTGAGGATATCATCAAAAAAGGCGCAAAAACTGTTTTTGGAAATGACCATAATTTCACCAAAATACGTTCGCACAAAGATTTTGTAAAGTATGTGCCAATACGGGATTACGAAGGGATAAAGCCTTATGTGGAACGCGTGGTGAAAGGTGAAAAGGACATCCTTTGGAAGGGCAAACCGCTCTATTTTGCGAAAACTTCTGGCACTACTTCGGGAGTAAAATACATCCCCATAACCAAACCGTCTATTGAGGCGCAGGTGAAAGCCTCGCGAAATGCTATTTTGCTCTACATAAATGAAACTGGCAATACGAAGTTTGTGGACGGGAAAATGATCTTTTTGCAGGGAAGCCCCGAAATGACCAAAAAGAATGGCATTTATATTGGACGTCTTTCAGGTATTTCCGCCCATTATGTGCCTAAATATCTTCAAAGTAATCGATTGCCCTCTTGGGAAACTAACTGCATTGAAGACTGGGAAACCAAGGTAAATAGCATTGTTGACGAAACTTTAAACGAGGATATGACGGTAATAGCGGGCATTCCGTCGTGGGTACAGATGTACTTTGAAAAGCTACAGGAAAAAATGGGCAAAAAAGTAGGCGATATTTTCAAAAATTTTAACCTTTTTATTTATGGGGGTGTAAATTATGAACCGTATCGCGCAAAATTTGAAAATTTAATTGGCCGAAAAGTGGACAGCATTGAGTTATATCCTGCGAGTGAGGGCTTTTTTGCCTTTCAGGATAAACAGAACGATAAAGGTATGCTGTTGCAATTGGATTCGGGCATTTTCTATGAGTTTGTTAAAGCTGATGAGTTTTTTAATGAAAACCCAAAACGCATTACAATTAAGGACGTTGAGGTTGGGGTAAACTATGTGATGATTATTTCAACGAATGCGGGGCTTTGGGCCTATAATGTAGGGGATACTGTGGAATTTACTTCAATTAAACCTTACAAAATTATTGTTTCCGGAAGAATAAAACATTTTATTTCAGCATTCGGCGAACACGTGATTGGTAAAGAAGTAGAACAAGCTATGCAGGACGCTATAAAGGATACCGATGTCAGTGTCACCGAATTTACGGTAGCTCCGCAAATTACCCCCGACAATGGATTGCCATACCACGAATGGTTTATTGAGTTTGAAAATGAACCAAAAGATATGTCGTCTTTCGCCAAAAAAATTGATGAATCCCTGCAAACCCAAAACACTTATTATTTCGATTTAATTTCTGGAAAGGTATTGCAACCATTGAAAATCAAAAAAGTACAAAAGGGAGGATTTAAGGACTACATGAAAACCATCGGGAAATTGGGTGGCCAGAACAAAATACCTAGGCTGTCGAATGACAGAAAAATAGTTGAGGCATTTTCTCACTTATCTTCCACAAAATAGTATTACATTTGCATCCGCTAGCACCATGAAACCTATTAAGCGTCATAAAAGAACCCGTGCCCAGGAAAGTTCTAACGCCATTGAAAGGATGTACATTACCATGCGCCATCTCTTCAATCGTGGCTTTTATAAACCAATGGGCGTTTCGGGAGATACCCTAAGGCAATCATTATTATTGTTGCGACCGGAAATTTACGGAGCTATAGCCGAGGAAAAAGCGGAACTTGACGGGTTGCTTTATGTTATCGATAGGTTGCCTCAGGGTATTGAAGAGTGTTCCATTATCAATTTAACGAGTGATGAGGGCTATTCCGAATCGCTTTTTAAACCGATCGTACCTAAGAAGCGACGAAGAAACTGTTACCGTATTGACGATGAACAGATGAATATTGAGATTACCCGGGGCCGCTCCGAGATTTACGATATACTTACCCATTTGACCTTTCTCTTTATTGAATCGCTTAAAATCAGTAACCGTGTTTTGGTGGACGATATTGGCTCAACGACCAGTGACTGGGTGAAATTGGAGAGGGCGGTAAAATCCACAAAAAAATTGACACAAAAGGAACGCGAAGTTGCCATTACCCACACTAGTAACATTTTGGGAAGGACGTTTAACGAGGTGACTTCAATTTATGAAGAATTTGCCATCCCCGGTCAACCCGAGCGTTTTTTGAATATTATTTATTGGCTAGGCAAATTATCTATTGATGAACAAATCTCAAGCAATAAACGAGCTATCACTTTCAGCCCGGTACTAAGGGAACGTTTGGGCCACCATATCCATGGGGAAGTATGGGCCACTAATATCAAGAACATACTCCACAAGCATGAGTTGCTACATCGCCCCATACATATTATAAGCGCTAACATGCATAGTGTGATGAATACGCTTTTTGCAACATGTGCGCTTAAGGGTGCAGTGGATTCGGAAGATGCTTTTGACCTCTACAAAGTGTTGAGTAACAAAGAAAGTATTGCCCTAAGAAATAAAGTACACCAGGAGGCGTTACAAGAAGGGATGCTTTATATTAAGGATACATCTGGGGCAAATATTGATGTTCAAATATTTGACACTGCTAAAATAGATGAATCAAAACTTGACATTACAGTAAACAGCAGGTTAGTCAATTCAAAAAAACCCATTATATTGGTCATGGATTATGCATTTGGCGAGCAGGCCTATGAAACTATGGATGAGTTATTGAAACCGCTTAAATTAAACGGAGGGAATGAGCACTTGGACGTTGAGTCTATTTCCATTATGGGAAAGGCGGGAATTTTAGATGGCAATAAAGGAGACATTATGATTCCATCAGCCCACATTTTTGAAGGCACTGCGGACAATTATCCTTTTGAGAACGAATTGAAAAAGAAAGATCTGAAGGGTAAAGGAATTAATGTTTGCGAGGGTTCAATGATCACAGTTCTGGGCACATCGTTGCAAAACAAGGATATTTTGAAATTCTTTCACAAATCCACATGGAGCGTAATTGGCTTGGAAATGGAGGGGGCGCATTATCAAAAAGCTATTCAGGCCGCTTCAAAAGTGAGAAAAAACATTAAACCGGGGGTAAAAGTAAGATACGCCTATTACGCCAGTGATAATCCACTAAAAACGGGAAGCACATTAGCCTCTGGAGGTTTAGGCACCTCTGGTGTAAAACCAACCTATTTGATAACAAGAACTATACTAGAACAAATATTAAACTAAAAAAAGTAGAATGAATAAGGAATTACCTCAACAGCCGCAACAAAGCGAAGAAGTGGATTTGATTAAATTATTTAAGCTAATTGGTGATGCTTTTGACAGACTTTTTAAGTCTTTTAAGTCTGTTTTATATTGGATTTTTGAGTTGTTCATTTTTGCTTTAAAAGCAATTATAGCGAATTTTAAAATTATAGGAATTTCTATGCTCATTGCCGCTGTCATTGGGTATGCCTTGGAGAAAACTAGAGCACCTGTTTATACCTCGGACATGCTCGTAAGACCATATTTTGATTCCAAGTTTCAATTGATAACCAATGTTAATTATTATAATGCTTTAATCAGCGACAAGGATTATGATCAATTAAGTGGTATTTTCGGGATTGATAATATTGCAGCAAAGCAAATTCTTGAGTTTGATATCACTCCCGGGCCGGAAACCGAAAACGATAGAATATTGGAGTATGAAGAATTTATAAAGCAGGTGGATAGTGTAAGAGCACAGAGCATTTATTTTGACGAGTTTATTGAGAACAGAAGCATATATTCTGGCTCAATATACCAAATTACGGTTAAGTCCTTTAAAAAGGATATATTTAGGTCGCTTGAGGGAGGGTTAAATAAAACTTTTGAGAATACTTATTCTAAAAAGAAAAGGCAAATCCGAGATTCTTTGATTTCCATTGATAGAGAGCGGGTGATTAATTCCTTAAAAGAGGTTGACTCTTTGAAAGAAGTTTATATTGAGGTATTGAAGAATGAATCGAATGCTGCTGGTAAAGGAACAATAACTTTAAAAGATGGGATGTCCTTAGTGCAAGAGCGAGTGAAAACTAAGGAATACGAATTGTTGGACAAAGAATTAGAGTTAAGACAGGCTTTAACTAGGTTAGATTCCCAAAAGATTGAGGAAGATGAGTTTTTCGATACTATTTCTAGCTTTCAGGATGTTGGTTCTTTGTACACAAGTTTATGGGCCAAATACTCTATTATTTTTCCGATTTTGGCATTTTTATTTCTAGTGTTTGTTTACACTACCAAGAAAATAATTCTTTTTGTTAAGAATTATGAAGCGTAAGGATATTTTAATAACTGGAGGGGCCGGTTTTATAGGCTCGCATGTTGTTAGGTTATTTACGGATTCATATCCTAATTATCACATTTTTAATCTGGACGCCCTTACTTATGCAGGAAATTTAGAAAACTTGATGGATGTTGAGGGGCGACCTAATTATACTTTTGTAAAAGGCGATATCATCAATAAGAGTTTTGTTGATGATCTATTTGCAACTCATGCATTTGATACCATAATTCATTTGGCTGCTGAATCCCATGTGGATAGGTCCATAAATGACCCATTAGCATTTGCTAAAACCAATATCCTAGGGACCATTAATCTATTGAACGCTTTTAAAGCGGAAAGCAAGAAAGATATCAAAGATAAAATCTTTTACCACATTAGTACTGATGAGGTTTATGGAACACTTGGGGAAACTGGGCTCTTTGAAGAATCAACGCCATATCAACCTAATTCACCTTATTCAGCCTCAAAAGCCAGTTCGGATCATTTTGTAAGAGCCTATGGGGAAACTTACGGCATTCCCTACATCATTAGTAACTGCTCCAACAATTACGGACCAAATCAATTCCCAGAAAAGTTGATTCCTTTGTTCATTAATAACATCATCAATAAAAGGTCCTTGCCAGTGTATGGAGATGGAAATTATACTAGAGATTGGCTATTTGTAAAAGACCATGCCAAGGCGATCGATATAGTACTGCACAAAGGCACTGCAGGCGAAACATACAATATTGGTGGTTGGAACGAATGGAAAAACATTGATTTGGTGAAATTGTTGTGCCAAAAGATGGATACTAAATTAGGCAGAGCCAAAGGAGAATCCGAACAATTGATAACTTACGTTAAAGATCGCCCAGGACATGATTTGAGATATGCCATCAATGCCTCAAAAATCAAGAAGGAACTTGGGTGGAAGCCCTCGGTTAACTTTGAAGAGGGTCTCGATGCAACTATTGATTGGTATTTGGATAACCCCCAATGGTTGCAAAATGTGATCAATAAGTCATATTTAACCTATTACGAAAAGCAATATAATTGATATGAAATGTCCAAAAAAAAATGAACACCGACCAATTTGTTAACTTGGACATTATATCTGACTAATGAATAACATTAAATATTAATAGATGAAAGGGATAATTTTGGCAGGAGGCTCAGGCACGCGTTTATATCCGCTCACTAAGGTGGTAAGTAAACAATTAATGCCAGTGTACGACAAGCCAATGATATATTATCCTCTCTCAACGCTTATGTCTGCTGGTATTCGTGACGTTTTGATTATTGCTACACCGAGTGATGTTCCTCTTTTCAAGAAACTTTTGGGAGACGGCAAACTATATGGTTGCAATTTCAGCTATGCCAGTCAAAAGGAGCCAAAAGGTCTCGCGGAGGCCTTTGTCATCGGCGAGTCATTTATTGGAGATAATAAAGTAGCCCTTATTTTGGGGGATAATATTTTTTACGGTTCTGGACTGGCCAAAATATTAAAAGAAGCTAACAATCCTGTTGGAGGAACCATTTTCGCATACCATGTTCAGGATCCACAACGTTATGGGGTTGTTGATTTTGATTCAAATAATATCGTCACTTCAATCGAAGAAAAGCCTCAAAGCCCAAAATCGAACTTTGCGGTTCCCGGTATTTACTTTTATGATAATACTGTCGTGAACATTGCCAAAAATTTGAAGCCAAGCGCAAGGGGTGAATTGGAAATTACGGATGTTAACCGAGCTTACCTCAATAAAGGGCTCTTAAATGTTGAGGTATTGGATAAGGGCATAGCGTGGTTGGATACGGGTACGTTTAGTTCGTTAATGCAAGCCTCCCAATTTGTGGAAGTTATTGAAGAACGACAGGGCCTGAAAATTGGATGTATTGAAGAGGTAGCATTCAAAATGGGATATATTGATATGCAACAACTGATGGAACTCGCTAAGCCTCTGCTAAAAAGTGGTTATGGTCAATATTTACAACAATTGGTATAAGTTATGACTGTAGAAGCAACGGGTTTGGAGGGATGTTTTGTAATTGTGCCTCGAGTTTTTAAAGATAGTAGAGGGTTTTTTTTTGAGTCTTATAATGATAGGTCTTTCAAACAAAAAACGGGTGTTTTGGTCAATTTTGTACAGGATAACCAGTCCATTTCTTCTAAGGGGACTTTAAGGGGACTGCACTTCCAAAGGGGCAAATATGCTCAGGCAAAACTGGTACGCGTGATTAAAGGAAAGGTATTAGATGTGTGTGTTGATATAAGAAAAGGCTCTCCAACATTTGGGCAACATTTCAAAATTATTTTGGATGCTATTGAAAACAAACAACTCTATGTCCCCAGAGGATTTGCGCACGGTTTTTTAACCTTAGAGGACAACACGATTTTTTCCTATAAGTGTGACAATTACTATAACAAAGATTCTGAAGGCGGTATAATATACAATGACCCAACATTAAGCATTGATTGGCAATATTCAATGGATAAACTGTTGCTTTCTGAAAAGGACATCATATTGCCCACCTTTCAATCACTGATCAATGAGTATTAAAGTTTTGGTAACTGGGGCGAACGGGCAAATGGGTAAAACCTTTGAAGAGCTGTTTGCAAACAATAAGGATAATATTGCGTTTACATTTGTTGCCAAGGCTGAATTGGATATTACTAACAAGCAGGCAGTAGCAGATTTTTTTGGAGAAAAACAGTTTGATTATTGCGTCAATTGTGCTGCTTACACAAATGTAGAACAAGCTGAAAAAACACCAGAACCAGCTTATTTGGTTAATGGTGAGGCCGTAAAATATTTGGCAGTAGCTTG
Organism: Hyunsoonleella aquatilis; assembly: GCF_014270105.1. Lineage (GTDB taxonomy): Bacteria > Bacteroidota > Bacteroidia > Flavobacteriales > Flavobacteriaceae > Jejuia > Jejuia aquatilis. The sequence goes on along the minus strand of NZ_JACNMF010000002.1, from coordinate 756,739 downwards.
CAGGGAGAACAATGTTGTTTTGATACACATATCGACGGATTACGTTTTTGACGGCAAAAAAAATCAACCTTATACGATTCACGACAAAACCAACCCCATTAACGAATACGGTAAATCTAAGTTGTTGGGAGAACAATATATCGCCCAAACGATCGATGCTTTTTTTATCATAAGAACATCTTGGCTCTACAGTAAAAAATACGGTAAGAATTTTTATAAAACCATCGTTGAAAAGGCAAAAACTGAAGAGTCACTTTCGATTATCACCTCTCAGAAAGGTTGTCCAACGGATACGGTCAGCCTTTCTAAATTTGTTTATAATTTGATAGAGGAGAAAAGCAGAGCTTATGGTCTTTATCATTTTTCGGATGAGGAAGAAATGACCTGGTACGATTTCGCAAAAAAAATATTAATTGAAAACGGATTGTTGGGGGAAATTAAACTTGCAAAGGCAGACAATTATGTTACTTTTGCTAAACGGCCAAAATATAGCATCTTGGCAAAAAACTCAGAATGATCAAGAAAAATTTAATCGTTTTTGGTACGCGACCCGAGGCAATAAAAATGGCTCCTTTAGTCAAGGAGTTCATGAAACATAAGGGCACGTTTTTAACAAAGGTATGTATTACTGCACAGCATAGGGAAATGTTGGATCAGGTTCTTAGTTTTTTTGAGATTACTCCTGATTACGACCTAAACTTAATGAAACCCAACCAAAATCTGTATAGACTAACAGCCGATATTATAACAAACTTAAAACCTGTGTTAGAGGATTTTAGACCAGATTATGTTTATGTTCACGGTGACACAACAACAACTATGGCAGCGAGTATAGCGTCTTTTTATTCAGGCGCCAAGGTCTGTCATGTGGAAGCTGGTCTAAGGACTTACAACAAACTCTCTCCTTTTCCAGAAGAAATAAATAGAAGTGTTACTGGACGTATTTCGGATTTTCACTTTTCCCCGACAACGGTCTCCAAAGACAATTTATTAAGGGAAAACATTGATGGGAAGACAATTTTAGTAACTGGAAACACGGTAATTGATGCGTTGCACTTTAGCACGAAAAAGGTTGATTCTAAATATTTTAAAGATATTGAAATCGAGCGCTTGAAAACCGTTGCAGATAATTCTAAAAGATTGATTTTGGTTACAGGCCACAGACGAGAAAACCACGGACAAGGTTTCATTAATATCTGCCGGGCCCTAAAACAAATAGCGCAAGAAAATAAAGATTGCCAGATTATCTACCCTGTGCACTTAAACCCAAATGTTCAAAAACCAGTCTATGAAGTGCTGGAAAACGTTGAAAATATCAGTCTTATAAAACCGCTTTCTTATCCAGCATTTGTATGGCTAATGAACAAATCTTATCTCATAATTACTGATAGCGGAGGTGTTCAAGAGGAAGCACCAAGCTTGGGCAAACCCGTTTTAGTGATGAGAGATACTACGGAAAGGCCGGAAGCTGTGGATTCAGGAACGGTTTTACTTGTGGGTACGGATACAAATAAAATAGTTGAAGAGACGAATAAGCTTTTAATGGACAAAGCGAGGTATGAAGCTATGAGTTTGTTACACAACCCTTATGGTGATGGAACAGCTTGTAAAAAAATTGTTGAATTTATTGATAGTTTATGATTATGAGTAGTGCACCAGAGGTAGTGATGGTAGGATTGGGTTACATTGGTTTACCAACCGCAGCTCTTATAGCCCAAAATAAAACCTATGTTCATGGCGTTGACATAAACCCCGATGTTGTAAAAACCATTAATGCCGGAGAAATCCATATTGTTGAACCCGAGCTGGATATAGCCGTAGCCAACGCGGTTAGAGATGGATACCTTCGGGCAGATACAAAGCCAATTGAGGCCAATACTTATTTAATAGTTGTGCCAACTCCTTTCAAGGCTAAAAATGAACCGGACACGTCATTTGTTGAAGCGGCAACCAAGGCTATTTTACCTCTTTTAAAGGAAGGAGACTTGTATATCATAGAATCTACATCTCCCATCGGCACCACGGAGCAAATGATGAATTTAATTTATTCTGAAAGACCAGAACTTGAGGACAAGCTACATATAGCCTATTGTCCAGAAAGGGTTTTGCCAGGAAATGTAATGTATGAATTGGTAAATAACGATAGGGTAATTGGCGGTGTTGATGCTAAATCAACCGAAAAAGCCGTCAATTTTTACCGGCAATTTATAAAAGGAAACTTGCACAAAACCAATGCTAGGACAGCAGAAATGTGCAAACTGGTTGAAAACTCTTCAAGGGATGTTCAAATTGCTTTTGCCAATGAGCTTTCTCTTATCTGCGATAAAGCGGGAATTGATGTATGGGAGCTGATTGATTTGGCCAACAAACATCCTAGAGTAAATATACTGCAACCGGGATGCGGCGTTGGAGGACATTGTATTGCCGTTGATCCCTATTTTATTGTTTCTGACTATCCGATGGAATCTCAGATTATCGGAAAAGCAAGAGAGATAAATAATTATAAGTCTTTTTGGTGCGCCGAAAAAGTGCAAACAGCAAAACTGGAGTATGAACTGAAACACGGTCATAAGCCTAAAATTGCAATTATGGGATTAGCTTTTAAGCCTAATATTGATGATTTAAGAGAGTCTCCGGCAAAGTATATTGCCCAAAAAGTATTGCAGAATGCCAATAACGAAACATACTATATTGTTGAGCCTAATATTGAGACCCATAACGTCTTCAAGTTAACCGATTATAAAACGGCAACAAAAGAAGCTGATGTCATTGTTTTTTTAGTGGCACACGATGAGTTTAGAGCTTTGGAGATTGGCAGTGATAAAGTAGTACTGGATTTTTGTGGGATAAGTGGTAAAGGCAGTTAAGAATGAAGCGTCTTTTAAAAAGAATTATAGGGGAAAATGGATTTGAGTTCCTTGCAATACGTTTTCGATTCGTAAGAAACCTATTGTCGCTGCTAGAAAATTTCATTGTTGATATGAAATTGTATTACAGGCATTCAAATGTTTTCAGCATTAATTCCTTTGAAAAAATAGAGGCAAAGATTATACTTAATTATCATGGTATCGAAAAAGGGTTTGTCCATGATAAAATTAGACCCAGATTTGCAATAAAAAGGGTGAAAAATTTAATTGAAGACCTGAAAACTGTTGACAGAAAGTTTGGTCATAACTCTCAAACCTTAATAGCTCAAAAGGTATTAATTGATTATTACGAGTATCACCATGAGAATAAAATTTCAATAGAGGATTTCTTTACAGAAGAGACTTATATTAACCTAAAGGCAGAATCAACCATTGAAGACAAAGCATTTGTGGAAAAGAATGAAGAAGCGTATTTTTCAGAAATAAATAAGCCATTTGACTTGTTTTCAAATTCAAGAAAAAGCATAAGATCTTTCACGAATGAAAAAATACCTACAGAAACTATAGAAGAAGTTGTGGCGATAGCCTCAAATGCCCCATCAGTATGCAATAGGCAACCAGCTAGAACATATTTTATTAACAACAAAGCGGTTGTAAACAAAGTGTTGGAAATCCAAGGAGGCCTCAGGGGGTTTCAAAATGAAATTAATCAAATTTTAGTTGTTACAACGGACAGAAATTACTTTTACACTGTTGGAGAAAGAAATCAATTTTATATTGATGGGGGGATCTATTTAATGAATGTGATGTATGCGCTCCATTTCAAAAAAATAGGCTGTTGCCCTGCCAATTGGGGAAAAACGATCGATGCGGATAGGAAGGCCAGAAAAATTTTAGATTTGAAGGAATCAGAGAAAATTATTTGTGTTTTGGCAATTGGGTATATAGATGGGGATATAAAATATACCTTGTCAAAAAGGAGACCCTTGGATGAAGTACTGAAGATTGTAAATTGAAAAAAAGGAAAAGGCCTTTTTTTGGTGGAGATACGTTCCCGTTATTGTACTAAATGTTGAAATCAAATCAATATCTTAGCAAAATATAGTTTATTCTTTAAAAGAGTTTTATGACGGGCAATACAATTGAAAATCCATAGCCTTTAATTTTCAAAATAACCATGAGTTCGTCTAAACTAATTTTAAAAAACACCTCATTTTTGTACATAAAGATGGTTATCACAATGATTTTGTCATTGCTGATTACGAGAATCCTCTTAATTGAACTTGGTGTTGTAGACTACGGTATTTACAACCTCATCATGGGTGTTGTTGGGCTTTTGGCTTTTCTTAACTCGGCCATGGCACTTTCCACACAAAGGTTTTTGTCATTTTATATTGGTGCCAAACAGGAGTATAAATTAAGGAGCGTTTTTTACTCTAGCGTATGCCTCCATTTGATGCTTGCGGTTCTTGTTTTGATTTTTCTCGAGGTAGCTGGTCTTTTTTTGTTTGATGGATTTTTATCAATACCTGCTGATAGAATTCAAGCCGCTAAGTTTACCTTTCAATGTCTTGTGGGCACTTCCTTTGTTACCATAAGCTTTGTCCCTTTTGACGCCTCTATTATTTCTCATGAGAAATTAATGTTTGAATCAATCATAAGTGTTTTAGAGGTTGTTCTGAAACTTTTGGCCGTTTTTTGGATTCCTACCTTAACCGAGAATAAGCTTGAAGCCTATTCACTTTGCATCCTAATCATTACCATAATTTCAAGGCTGGGAAAGGCGACGTATTGTTTAAAATATTTTGAGGAGTGTCAATCCTTTTCGAGAAAGTTATTCGATTTTGGTATTTTTAAAGAAATGACATCTTTTGCGGGATGGAATTCTTTTGGCGCATTATGCGGTGTTGCAAAAAACCAAGGTTTGGCGGTGATTATGAACATCTTTTTTGGCACAGTTGTAAACGCAGCCTTTGGTATTGCAACTCAAGTAGGTAGCCAAATATTTAGTTTTTCTTCCAATATGCTCAAGGCGGTCAACCCACAGATAATGAAGAACGAAGGTAAAGGCGAAAGAAAATCCATGCTCGCTTTATCACTAAGAGCCACAAAGTTCAGTTTTTTTTTACTGTCTTTTTTACTGATTCCTTTCGGATTGAATATTATATTTATTTTTAAAGTTTGGTTAAAAGAAATCCCGGAGAACACGGTTATTTTTGCCTTGTTGTATTTGTCAGGAATACTGGCAAACCAATTAACGATTGGGCTACAGACGGCTATTCAATCAGGAGGAAACATTAAATTGTATCAGACTGTTGTAGGAAGTATTCTGATGTTTAATTTGCCATTGGCATATTTTATATATTATATTGGTTACCCTGCTTACTACGGCTTAATTTCTTTTGTGATAATAGAGCTTTTGGCTTGTGTTTTTAGACTAATTATTTCGAAACGAATACTGGAGTTGTCTATTAAGGAATATTTAAATAATGTATTGCTAAAGATAATACCTCCATTTATAATTACCCTTGGAGTTTGTGTCATCCCAACATTCTATTTCCCACATAACTTAACAAGGCTACTTATAACAGGGACTTTGTCCGTGTTAACATATTCCTTGATGTTTTATTATTTTGGCATGGACATGTTTGAAAGGGAACAGTTGAAAAAAATTAAGAACAGGTTGGCGATATTTTAAATCATGAAAAAAAGTACAAAAGTAGGCATACTAACATTCCATTATTCGAATCATAACTTTGGTGCATTATTGCAAACGTATGCAATTTTAAATGCCGTAAGAACTTTCGGAGTAGAGGTTAAAATTATTGATTTTTACCCTGAAAAACCTAAAGGTATAAAGCACCGTTTGTTCGACTTTATAAGATTTGCCCTGGGATACAACTTCACAAAATTCCGAAAAAACTACTTGGACATATTGGCGACTAATGATGGTCTAGAGTCATTAAACAATAAATTGGACACATTTATTGTTGGGAGCGACCAAGTGTGGAGATACAGGGACAACCATAATAACCTTTGCAGGTACTATTTTGATTTTGTGAATAAAGAGAACAAAAAGATAGCTTATGCCGCAAGTTTTGGACTTGAAACATGGCATGGGGATAAATTAATTACACAAAAAATTAAGGATTTGGTCAATAGGTTTGACAACATATCCGTTAGAGAGCAATCAGGAGTAGAGATTTGTAAAGATGTTTTTCAAGTTGAAAGCACTCTTGTATTGGATTCAACACTTCTTTTGGATAAAAGTTATTATGAAAAGATAATCAATGGAAAACTCAAAACGAATAGTGTCGAAAAAAACATACTATCCTATATGTTGTTGGACGATTCAGATAAAAATCAATCCTATTTTAAAGCTTTTGCCAAAACCCACAATCTGAAATTTAAAAAATTAAAAGGGAGAAAGATATCCCATAAATACGATTTCTGGTTGTTCAACAGTGTTTCAAAATGGCTTTACCTAATAAAGCATAGCGAAATAGTAGTAACAGATTCGTTCCATTGTACGGTTTTTTCCATAATTTTCAATAAGAAATTTGTAGTACTTGCAAACCCAGAACGAGGGGTGACCAGAATTGAAAACCTGCTTGGGCTCATCGGAAGGAAAGACAGATTGTATTTTGATGCTTATGAGGTTAAAGAAAAGGTTTTAAAGGATGATTTAGACTATGAACATATTAATCGAGTCATCGAAAAAGAGCGCGAAGCCTCAAAATCGTTTCTTAAAAAGAGTTTAATAGGTTAAACCCAAGCAAAATTTAGTCACTTTTACAAAACACACAGAAGTTGGTCAAAAAGAAAATTTGCATAGTAAGGGCGGGGGATGTTACATTTATATCTAGAATTCATAGAACGGCGTTGGCCCTGCAGGAAAGGGGTAATTACGACGTTACGATAGTCAGCATAACACCTAGGGATAACTTAAAAAGAAGAGACTATCCTTATCAAATGAATTATATTGACATTAAGGCTAGGGCAATTAGGTCTTCAATATTTTCAGTATTAAGAATTGTTGAAGGCTTAATAAAGTTGTTTTTCAGTGCCTTAAAGCAAAAAGCGGACTTGTATATAGCCATTGGGATTGAGGATTTGGTCATTATTTATTTCGTTACTAAACTTACGGGAGCGAAGTTTATATACTCGGCCAACGAGTTGGAAGGGGACAGAAAAAGGGCTTCTAATCTTAAGCTTAATCAAAAGTTGAATAATGTAGTAATTAAGGTTGAGCGATTTATACTCAAAAAAGCTGAATGCGTTATAGCAGCTGATATCGAACGGGCAAAATTAATGGAAAGATGGTATAAGCTTGATAAAGTTGATGTAGTGCGTAATGTGCCTATACCCGAGGAAATCGCAGAAAGTGATCTTATTAGGAAAAAACTAAATATTCCTGAAGATCAAAAGGTTCTTTTGTATCAGGGTCTTTTGGCCAGTGGGCGTGGATTAGAGGTCGCTATTGAGGCCTGCTCGAAGATTAAATCTGACAACTCTCATCTTGTCTTTCTTGGTTTTATAACAGATAGTTATAAAGAAAAACTTGTAAGGTTGGCAAGGGAAAATAATTTGGATAGGTTTCATATTTTACCACCAGTTCCTTGGCGGGAGTTGCTCTTTTGGACAAAAAGTGCCGATATCAGTTTAGCTCTGATTGAAAACGTTTCCATCAGCTATTATCTGGCGGCTCCTAATAAGCTCTATGAAAGCATTATGGTTGGTATACCCTATATAGCGAGTGATTTTCCTGAAATCAGACATGTACAACGTGTTGCTAAATCTGGAATTTTAGTGGATCCCGAAAACGTTAATGAAATATCAAAAGCCATTGACAAGTTAATCTCGAATAGTTTTTATTATAAACAATGTATCGAGAATTCTAGGCAGGCACGGCACGTTTTTAACTGGAACAATGAAAAGATAAAGTTATTAAATATTGTTGATAGGATATTATTGGCTTAAATCCCATATTTGCAAAGTAAACATCAAAATAGAAAATGGTACTGGCATATATTATTTACATATTTTTATTTGCATTATTGTTTGCGGCATCTGCCCATAATATTAAACTAGTCAAGGAACCAGTACACAATTTAGAGGTTGGCGATAAATTGAATAAATACTGGCGTTGGCCGTTGATTTTTGCGTTTACCATTCTTGTATTAATAATAGGTTTGAGGTATGACGTTGGAGTTGATTTTATGGGATACCGCAATGACTATCTGGGAATTGTAGAATGGGCACACCACCGCTGGTTGAGGATTGAAAGGTATGAATTTGGTTATGAGGCTATTGTAAGGACATTGCTTTACTTTAACATTAAGGCATGGGTTCTATTTACAATAATTGCAATATTTACTTGGTATTTCTTTATTCAGAGTTTTAAAATTTTCCCCCACCTATTGAAATGGGGTTTTTTCTTTGCCTTTACGACAGGTTTTTTCTTTGCATCCAACAACGGCATGCGTCAAACAATAGCCTTGGTCATATTCATGTACGCCATAAAGTTTATTGAAGAAAAATCATTGCTTAAGTTTACCCTATACATAATATTAGCTTCTTCTTTTCATTCTAGCATATTTCTTGTTTATCCTTTTTACTTTTTCATTAACAGAGTTTCCTTTACTGGCCCAAAATGGTTGATTTTATTCACAATTTCATATTTCGTTGGAAATAAAATAGATATTAGGGATTTAATAATCTTTGGACTTGAGCTATACCCAAAATATCAGCACTATACTGATAGATTTTTAGAAGATTTTAGCGATCCAACCTCGGGTGGAATAGGTAACTTTTATATTTTCATCCTTGGATTTCTAATTATTTTGCTTTCGGGCGACCTAATTAAGAAAATGCCCAAAATGAAGATTTACTACAATTTGTTTTTTATTGGAGCAATTCTTTTCAATTTTTTCTGGAAATATAGTATTTTGGGACGTATAACCTATTTATTTATATGGTTTAAAATATTTTGCTTGGCTGCAATTGCATATCATTTTGCAAAATCCAGGAACATGTGGATCGCATACTTCATCATTATAACACAATTGGTAATGTTCTTTTATAAAATTTTTAAAAGTGAGAACCAATGCGCCCCATTTCAATTTGTTTTTGCCTTAAGTTAGTGTGAAAAAGATAAAAGTGTTGAAATATGGATGAGGGAAAAATCAAAGTATTAAATATATTACCCGTATTAGGGCAGCCAAGGATTGCAAAAAGAATTACAATGTTAAAGGCTGTTGGTTTTGATGTAAGTGCGGTTGCCTTTGAACGGGATTACCACAAAGGAAGGCTCCCAGATTGCGAGATTAGTTTATTGGGAAAGATGGCCCATGGTAAGTTTTTAAGAAGGGTGCTCAAAATCCTTTTTGTATTACCAAAATTAAGAAGCAAGATAAAACATCACACTATCATCTATGCTTTTGGCTCAGACATGGCATATATGGCTGTAATCGCCAGCTTGGGTTTAAGAAAGAAAGTTGTACTTGAAATAGGAGATATAAGAGAGATACAAGTAAAGAAGGGATTTGTAGGCAAAACTGTTAGAGCTATAGATACTTTTTTTTTAAAAAGATGTTCTCTATTAGTTTCAACATCGCATGCTTTTGTGCAGGAGTATTATAGAAATTTTTTAGGATCAAATATTAAGTCGCTGGTTTTAGAGAACAAGCAAGAAGAAAATTATTCCGTTAGGCCTCTAAAATTGGAGGATAACAAAATTACAATTGGTTACTTCGGATTACTTAGATGCGAATGGTCATGGGGTGTCCTAAAAAGATTAGCTTTAGAGAGCCCCAATAAATATCGGATAGTTGTTGCGGGCTACCCCATTAAGCCAGAATCCATAGCGTTTGAAGCCAAGGATATTGAAAACATAACTTACCTTGGGGAGTATAAATCTCCTGATGACCTCCCTAGCCTTTATGGAAGGGTTAATATAGTTTGGGCATGTTACCCCTTCCCTAAGCCTACAGAAATGAATTGGAAATGGGCCAGAACAAACAGGTATTATGAAAGTTTATGCTACAAGAAACCGATGATAAGTTTAGAAAATAGTGGTGATTCTTCTTATGTTGAAGATTACAAAATAGGATTGACTATTCCATTGGATAGTTTAGAAAATGCAATCCTTTGTTTAAAGAATTTATCTTTGGAGAATATTAATCAATGGACCGAAAATGTTATAAACCTTCCTGAAGAATATTATATCTATACGAATGAGCGACATAACTTAAAGAACAGTATAATTGAAATTTTAAACCAATAATTTTATAACAGCTATCCAATATTGCTGTGAGCTCAAGTTTAACTGCGAATAATTTTATTTTTCCCAGGACTATATTTGAGTTAAATTTTATAGTAAATTGGAATACAGATTCAATAAATGAAACAAATCATACAAGACCTTAAAAACGGTGAAACTATTTTAGAAGAGGTGCCGGTGCCGATGGTAAAATCAGGCCATGTACTTATAAAAACTACTAGGTCGTTGGTTTCTTTAGGAACAGAACGAATGCTGGTTGAGTTTGGGAAGGCCAATTTTATACAAAAGGCGCGCCAGCAGCCCGATAAGGTAAAAATGGTTTTGGATAAAGTAAAAACCGATGGTTTAAAACCAACGATGGACGCAGTTTTTAATAAACTTAATCAACCTTTGCCATTGGGGTACTGTAACGTTGGAGAGGTGGTGGCAGTTGGTAAGGGTGTATTGGAGCTTAAAGTGGGCGACAGGGTGGCTTCCAATGGGAATCATGCCGAATACGTGAATGTTCCCAAAAACCTGGTGGCAAAAATACCCGATAATGTAACGGATGATGAGGCGGCCTTTACCGTAATCGGCTCAATTGGTTTGCAGGGCATCAGGTTGCTCAACCCCACTTTTGGAGAGACTATTGTGGTGGTAGGGCTTGGGCTTATTGGTTTGGTTACGGCTGAATTGCTTCTTGCTAATGGGTGTAACGTTATAGGATTTGATTTTGATCCTGCAAAAATAAAAATCGCCAAAACCAAAGGCATTACTGCCATCAACCCCGGAGAAGGTACCGATCAAGTCAAGTTTGTCGAATCCTTTACAAATGGCGTTGGTGCAGACGGTGTTATTATTACTGCCTCAAATAAAAGCAATGAAATCATCTCCCAATCTGCAAACATGTGCAGAAAGCGTGGTCGGATTATTTTGGTAGGCGTTATTGGACTGGACATCAGCAGGGCTGATTTTTATGAAAAAGAGATTTCGTTCCAAGTATCCTGTTCTTATGGGGCGGGCAGATATGATGATGCCTATGAAACCAAAGGGCATGATTACCCCATAGGCTATGTGAGATGGACGGAAAAACGCAATTTTGAAGCCATCTTAAACGCAATTTCAAAAGGAAATCTCGATGTAAAGCCTCTAATTACAGAGCGCGTTGCTTTAAACGATTATAAGCAGATTTATGGAGATATGAAAAACTCCAAATCCATTGCTTCAATTATTGAATATACCAGTACCGATAAACCCCAATCAACTGTTGTAATAAAGGAAAAATCGTTTCAGGGTAAAAATGGAGTTATTGGTATTATTGGTTCGGGCAACTTTACAAGTTCTACTATTTTGCCAAACTTAAAAAAACTAAATGCCGATATAAAATACATCGCCAGTTCTGGCGGGTTGTCTTCCACAATCATGGCCAAACGGCACGACATTGCCAATTCAACTTCCAATTATAAGGAAATTCTTGAAGACCATGAGGTAGATTTAGTGTTCATTACCACAAAGCATAATATGCATGCACCAATGGTGTTGGAGGCAATAAAATCTAATAAGAGTGTTTTCGTTGAAAAACCGCTTGCATTGAACCGGGCTGATTTGGACGAAATTATAAAAGCCTACAATGCGAATGACTTAAATATTTCAGTTGGATTTAACCGAAGGTTTGCGCCTTTGGCAAAAAAAATGAAGCGCTTATTAGGAAAGGATCGCTCGCCCATTAACATTTTGGCAACGATGAATGCCGGTTTTATTCCAAGTGATGTTTGGGTTCACGATATGGAAGTTGGAGGAGGACGTATAATTGGCGAAGCATGTCACTATATTGACCTATGCACTTATTTTACCGGAAGCAAGGTAAAGGCTGTTTGTATGAATGCCATGGGTGTAACTCCCGAGGAGAATACGGACAATGCCAGTATCTTATTAAAATATGAAAACGGATCCAATGCCGTAATCAATTATTTTGCAAACGGGAGTAAAGCGTATTCCAAAGAGCGTGTGGAAATCTATTCGCAGGAACGCACCATGGTAATGGACAATTGGCGCAAATTAAGAACCTATGGTTTTAAAGGAAAAAGCAATGTTTCCTCTAAACAAGATAAAGGCCATTACAATCAGTTTTTTGAACTTATCAAGGGTCAGAAAACCGGGGGCTTGCCTATTATACCATTTGAAGAAATTGTAAATACAACTAAATCCTCATTCGCAGCAATTGATTCATTGAAAAAACAACAATGGATCTTTGTAGATTAATGGTAAGCAAATGATACAAAACCAAATTTTAGATAAAGCGCAGTTGGTGCTGTCAAGTGTATTTGTATGTCTGCTACCTCTTGATTCTAAACTTCTTCCTCCTTTAATCGGATTGTTGGTTTTAATAGGTCTAGTGCAGTTCGATAGACCCTTAGTTTTAGCCAATATTAATCGATATAAAAAGTATTATGCTTTTTTTGTACTATTCTATTTATGGTTGTTGGTTTCATTTTTTTGGTCTAATGAACTAGGAATGGGACTAAAGGCGGCGGAGCACAAGGCGTTTTACATTGTTGCCCCAATACTCTTTGTTATTTGCAAGAAATGGCCAGTAAACCTTCTTTTGCGTCTTTTTATAATTACCAATTTTGTAATCTGTCTTTTTTGTACTGCCAACTTGATTCCTTTTTTCATTAATGAAAAAATGCATTTCATTAATAAAACAATGAATGAGGGAATTACATTTCATACCTTTAGATATATTACTTATCATGGAGGTGCAAATTTTATAACATTTGGGGTCCACAGGTTGTACTTTTCCTTTTCACTTCTATCCAGTCTTTTGTTTCTCACATTTTACAAAAATCTTTTTGGCAATAGGGTTTTGAAATACTTTTTGGCCATAGTTTTTACTTCGGTGATACTTCTTTTAAAGTCTAAAATCGCCATAATTCTCTTAGGTACTATTTTGCTGTATCGAAGTGTTCAGGTATTCAAATCAGGTGGTGTAAAGGAAAGAGTAATTGCAGTATTGATGCTAATATTGGTCTTTTGTGGCGCAATTTATCTTTTAAGGTATAGATTGAACCAGTCCTATCAGCAGATACATTCTTTCAACGAGAGCAAAGAAGGTAGCCTGTCGGAGCGTTTTCAGTATAATAAGTGTGCTTTTGAGTTAATTAAAGAATCGCCACTATTTGGCTATGGTGTAGGAGATATTGGTGTGGTTATGAAGGCTAAGCTAGCAAAGTATAAATTCACCTATTTATTAGAACGAGGTGTGTTTGATCCACATAATGAATTTCTAAAGGCATACATAGGTATGGGAATTATTGGATTTATGCTTTTTATGGGTATTTTCGCCTCTTTTTATTATCACCTTAATTTTTACAAGGATCGTTTGATTCTCTTTTACATAAGTTTTGTCTTTATAATTTGTTTTGTAGAACCTTTTCTTAGTAGGCAATCGGGTATTTTACAAACATTTTTCTTTACAGGGTTGTTTCTTAGCGAAAACTCTAAACTTATTGGAAATGAGGGGTATTCTTAGGCTATATAACACTTTAAGGTTCCTTAAGCTTAAACAAATTTATTATAGGCTGTTTTATGTTATTCGGAATAGTTTTTCGAATAAATTGTTTTACAGAGAGTTAAAAAAAAATGTTTCTAACCTTAATTGGAAGGACATACAACACTGTTCCCATTGTTTTTTTTCTTCAAACAAGTTTATTTTTCTAAATATTGAGCATGTCTTTGAAAAAGAGATAAATTGGAATCTAAATATATATGGTAAACTTTGGACCTATAATTTGAACTATTTTGATTTTATAAATCAAGAAGACATTCAGCCAGACGAAGCTTTGGAATTAATAAGGGGCTATATCAAAAAGGATGCAATTTTAAAAGATGGTAAAGAGCCCTATCCAATATCCTTAAGAGGAATTAATTGGATTAAGTTTTTATCAAAGCATAATATTTCAGACGATTCCATTGATAAGACTTTGTTTAATCATTATCAAATTCTTTCGAGGAATTTAGAATATCATTTGTTGGGCAATCATTTATTGGAGAATGGTTTTGCGCTGCTCTTTGGAGCGTATTACTTTAAGGACGAAAGATTTTATAAAAAGGCAAAGAAGATTCTATTTAATGAGCTAATGGAACAAACACTGGATGACGGAGCTCACTTTGAACTGTCTCCAATGTATCATCAAATAATCCTGTGTCGTTTGATGGATAGTATTCATCTCGTTAGGTCCAATATATGGAAACATGATGGTTTGTTGTCTTTTTTAACCGATTGTGCTTCAAGAATGTTATCTTGGTTGTACGCGGTAACCTATAAAAATGGTAATATTCCAATGGTTAATGATAGCGCATACGCAATAGCGCCAAGTTCAGAGGAGCTTTTTAAATATGCAAGGACACTAGATATCAAATGGGATGGTTCAAAATTAAAGCTAAGTGATAGTGGCTATAGAAAGTTTACAAACGACAGTTATGAGCTCTTCCTTGATGTTGGTGATATTGGACCTACATATCAACCAGGGCATGCCCACTCCGATACCTTCAGTTTTGAGCTGTATGTTAAAATGAGACCTGTAATTGTTGAAACGGGAATATCAACTTATGAAAAAAATGAAAGGCGACAATTGGAGCGTGCAACCTGCGCCCACAATACTGTTCAAATGGACGGTTTTGAACAGTCCGAAATATGGGGGGGTTTTAGGGTTGGAAAAAGAGCTAGAATAATTGCCCTTGAGGAGACAGAAAAAAGTGTGAAGGCTACACACGATGGATACAAAAGTTTAGGCGTTTTACATTCCCGAGAATTTAGTACCGCAAACAATAAAATTTTGATTTCTGATAGAGTAACTGATACCATGCACACTCAAAGGGCATACATACACTTTCACCCCAGTGTTGAATTTGAGGAAATTACATCCAGAAGCATAAAACTTGACAGTGGTTTAATTATTGAATTTGTTGGGGCTTCAAATATTGAAGTGGCCAATTTTGATTATGCAATGGGCTTTAATAGAACGCAAAAAGCTAAAAAGGCCATAATTAGGTTTAATCAATCACTTGACACTAAAATTAGTTTATGAAAATACTTTTCTTAACCGACAACTTTCCTCCCGAGGTTAACGCTCCTGCAACGAGGACATATGAACATTGTAAGGAATGGGTGAAGGAGGGTGTTGAGGTTACTATAATCACATGCGCCCCTAACTTTCCGGAAGGAAAAGTTTTTGGCGGCTACAAGAACAAATTGTTCCAAAAAGAAGAAATTGATGGTATAAATGTGGTTAGGGTTTGGTCGTATATCAGCGCAAACAAAGGTTTTGTAAAACGAATTTTGGATTATGTAAGCTTCATGGTTTCATCCTTTATAGCAGGCCTATTCATCAAATCCGATTTAATAGTAGCAACCTCTCCACAGTTTTTCACCGCCATTTCTGGGAGATGGTTGTCTTTTTGGAAAAGAAAATATTGGATAATGGAAGTACGAGATCTTTGGCCAGAGTCTATCAAAGCCGTTGGAGCCATGAAAGACACCCCAGCAATCAAGTTCTTTGAATATTTGGAAAGGAGGATGTACAAGTCTGCTCATAAAATTGTTGTTGTTACGGATACTTTTAAGGTGCAGCTAACACAAAGGCATAATATTGAAACGTCAAAGGTCATGGTTGTAAAAAATGGAATGAATTTGCAACTATTCAAACCACAGGAAAAACCCAAAGAACTGCTAGAAAGACTGAACCTTGATGGCAAGTTTGTAATAGGTTATATAGGCACCCATGGTATGGCTCATGCATTGGACTTTATTTTAAAAAGCGCGAGCAAAATATCAAATCAACAAATACATTTCCTTTTTATTGGATCAGGTGCAAAAAAAGAAGAACTTGAGTTGCTGAAAAGCGAACTAAAACTTAACAATGTTTCGATGATTGGTCTCGTGCCCAAGAATGAGATTAAGGATTATATTTCAATATTGGATGTAAGTTTGGTAAACTTAAAAAAAAGCGACACTTTTAAATCCGTAATACCGTCTAAGATTTTTGAAAGTGTGGCAATGCACAAACCTATTTTATTAGGCGTTGAAGGTGAATCCAAAAAGTTGGTTCTGGAATACAAAATTGGCGAGGTATTCGAGCCGGAAAATGAGTCCGACTTTTTGGATAAGGTCCATTTGATGTTGAATCAACCAAAAGATTATAGAGAAGGCTTTCATAGACTCAAAGAAGATTTTGACCGTAAAAAATTAGCTTTCAAAATGCTGGACTTCTTAAAGGCATGATAGTAATGCATTTAAGTGTTATAAAACGTTTCAAAAAAATAAAATGCTTACTTTTGGAAAATAAAAGTTAGCTGTGCCTGTCTATTACCAATGTATTCTTTTCTTCCTTGGAGCTTATGTGTTAACCTATTTTACTATCCCAAAAATTATTGGACTTGTGGAATACAAAAACCTTATGGACAAGCCCAATAGCAGGAGTTCTCATTTAAAAAGGACTCCAACTTTGGGGGGGGTTTCATTTTTTTACACATTAATTTTCGCTCTATTTTTTTTAAGGGAATGGAGCGATAATAGTGAGGCCATGTTTTTTATTCCTGGGTTGACCATTCTTTTTATTATTGGCCTCAAGGACGATTTGGTTGTGTTATCTCCATATACCAAATTGGCCGCACAGTTTATATCAATAGCTTTTGTTTTAAGTAACGAAGCGTTCGTCATTAGTTCGCTCCACGGGTTTTTTGGTGTTTATGATATTCCATTGTATATATCTTATTTGATTGGCGGATTTATTATGATGACTATTGTTAATGCCTATAATCTTATTGATGGCATTGACGGTTTGGCTGCCATAGTGGGTATAGTAATACTGATTATTTATTCCACCATTTTTTATATGACAAAGGACTATTTTTATCTTTTATTGAGTTTAACTCTAAATGGTTGTTTAATTGCATTTTTAAAATACAACTTATCCGCTTCTCATGAAAAGATTTTTATGGGGGATACCGGTTCTCTTATAGTTGGGTTCATCATAAGCATCCTTACCTTAAAGTTTTTGGCACTTCCTTCCGATAAGTTAGAACACCTTCCATTTTTAATTGAGAACATACCGTTAATTGCCATAGGAATACTTATTGTGCCTCTATTTGATACGGCCAGGGTTTTTACAATTCGATTAGCCAATAGAAAAAGTCCGTTTTCGGCTGACAGAAACCATACGCATCATATCTTAATTGATTACTTTAATCTGTCTCATAAAAAAGCGAGTCTAATTATTGGGGCGTTTAACTTGGTATTCGTTTATTTATTTATCATTTTGGGAAGCACATCTTATAACTTTTGGATGGTAGCTGTACTGGTAGTTACTGTGATAGGGCTAGGATATTTTTTTTACAGGTACAACTATAGCTTTTCCAATATAAAAAGGAGAATACGTTTTAGGAATAAAGTGAATAATGTAAAAAACAAGGGCAAAGAGGTCTTACATAATGTAAATAACAAGGATGAATAGGGAGCCACAAGTAAAATGTAGATTATAATATGAAAAGAATATTGGTTACAGGTGCCGCGGGGTTTTTAGGGTCTCATCTGTGTGATAGATTTATAAATGAAGGATATCAGGTCATAGGAATGGACAACTTTATTACTGGCGACCAAAAGAATATCAAACACCTTAAGGGCCATCCTAATTTTGAATTTGTTGAACATGATGTCACAAAGTTTGTAAGTGTGAACGGAGACCTAGATTATATTTTACATTTTGCGTCTCCGGCGAGCCCAATAGACTATTTGAAGATTCCAATCCAAACCTTAAAGGTAGGTTCTCTGGGCACGCATAACCTGCTAGGCTTGGCCTTGGCAAAAAAAGCAAGAATACTTATAGCTTCAACTTCAGAGGTTTACGGAGACCCCTTGGTGCATCCGCAAACCGAGGACTACTATGGAAATGTAAATACAATTGGTCCAAGAGGGGTATATGACGAGGCAAAACGTTTTCAGGAGTCCATAACTATGGCTTACCACAGGTTTCATGGCCTGGAAACCCGTATTGTTCGAATTTTTAATACTTATGGCCCACGGATGAGATTGAACGATGGTCGTGTTATACCTGCTTTTATGGGGCAAGCATTGCGGGGCGAGGATTTGACAATTTTTGGTGATGGTTCGCAAACACGTTCCTTTTGTTTTGTGGATGATCAGGTTGAGGGTATTTACAGATTATTGTTAAGTGATTATCAATATCCCGTGAATATTGGCAACCCGAACGAAATTTCTATAAAGGATTTTGCAGAGGAGATTATAAGGCTTACAGGGGCTGCAAACAAAGTAATTTATAAAGATCTACCTATAAACGATCCTTTGCAAAGGCAACCGGATATTTCATTGGCGAAAAAAGTTTTGGGCTGGGAACCCAAGGTAGACAGAAAAGAGGGGATGGCCATTACCTTCGAATATTTTAAAGGCCTTAGCCAAGAAGAGCTTCATAAAAGGGAGCATAAAGATTTTTCAGGATATATTAATAAATAGTGGATGGAGTATGCAAGAGGCAGGTATTCCTGGTTGTTGAAACCATTATTGCTGATATATGATTTATTCGTCTTAAATCTTATGGCAGCATATATGTTGGGATTGAATGAGGAGGATTTATACTTTTTCTCATTTGAACCGCTGAACAATAAATACCTGCTCTATGCCTTTTATTCTATCACTTTTTGGTCTTTGGCCGCTTATTTTCTGAAGTTTTATCGCGTTTATAGATACACTTCACCTTTTAATATTGTTTCTTTATTACTCAAGCAGTTTGGTGCCTACGCCATCATAACTTTCGCATTTGTTGGGATATTTAGGAGTGTGGAGTTGGATGCCTTTGTCACCTTTAATTATCTGATCTATTCCTTTTTGGCTATAGCCTTTGTCAAATTTTTAAGCTACTATACCCTTAAAGGGTTTCGGGCGTATTTAAAAGGAAATCTGAGGAACGTGTTGATAATTGGGGATTGCGATAACGCAAAAGAACTCCGTCAGCTTTTTACTGAAAAAGAGGAATTAGGATACAACCTAAAAGGGTTTTTTACTAATTCTAAAGAAGCAGAAAACGTATCGGGGACCATAAATGAGAGTTATAAATTTTTAGAGAGAAACCATGAAATAGACGAGATTTACTGTGCCATAGATGAGCTTAACGATAAACAGGTAAAGAAGTTTATGCAATACGCAGAGAAAAACAAATGCAACATAAAGTTTATACCAAGTACAGACAAAATTTTGACAAAGAGGTTAAAAACGGATTATTACAGTTACCTGCCGGTACTTTCCCTGCCAGAGGTTTCCCTAAACGATGATTTGAATAAGTTTGTCAAACGAAGTTTTGACGTTGTATTTTCCCTATTGGTTATTATTTTTATCATGTCTTGGCTTTCCATTATTTTATTCATATTGATTAAGCTTGAATCTAAGGGCCCGCTATTCTATAGGCATAAAAGAAACGGCATTAATTATCAGGAATTCAATTGTTACAAGTACCGCTCATTAAGGACTACGCAGGAATTAAGGGGCACTTACGTTACACAAGGTGATCAACGCATTACCAAGATTGGAAAATTTTTACGAAAAACAAGTATTGACGAAATGCCCCAGTTTATTAACGTTTTACGGGGAGAAATGAGCGTTGTAGGCCCAAGGCCTCACATGCTTTCCTATACAGATGAGTATGCCAAAATCATTGATAAATACAATTTCATGTACCGCCACAACGTAAAGCCCGGAATCACAGGGTTGGCGCAGGTAAGTGGTTTTAGAGGGGAAATAGAATCTGATAGCGACATCATCAACCGTGTTAAAATGGATATTTTTTATATAGAAAACTGGTCGCTCCTACTTGATTTGAAAATTATTTTTCAAACGATTATCAATATCTTCAAGGGTGAAAAGAAGGCGTATTAAGATGGAAACAGCTCCTTTGGTTTCAATTATAACGCCCACCTTTAATTCCGATGCATATATTGATCAAACTATCCAAAGTGTTTTAAATCAGTCTCAATCCAATTGGGAATTGTTGCTAATTGATGATGCCTCAACAGATAGTACTGTTGAGACAATTAAAAACTACCTAAAGAAGCACTCCAATATAAAACTGATTCAAAACGAAAAAAACCACGGTACCGCCATTTCACGAAATAAAGGCATTGAACACGCAAAAGGCGACTATATTGCTTTTTTAGATGCAGACGACCTTTGGAAGCCCCGAAAATTAGAAAAGCAGATTAACTTTATGAGTAAAAACAACTGCGATATATGCTTTTCCAGCTATGATTTAATGGATGAATCAGGAGCACTTTTACACAAAACTGTCGTGGCACTTCCAGAACTTTCGTATCAAAAATTTTTAAGATGCAATTACATCGGCAACTTAACAGGAATCTATAATACCAAAGTTTTAGGCAAAATATACACCCCAAATTTAAGAAAACGGCAGGATTGGTTGCTATGGCTTAAAGCCGTCAAAAAAAGTAAAAAACCAGCTTTGGGCATACAAGAGCCTTTAGGAGTTTACAGAATTAGAAAGAACTCCATTTCATCCAATAAATTTAATTTATTAAAATATAATTATTTGGTGTACAAAAAGGGTTTGAGCTTTTCAACTGCAAAGTCGCTCTACTATTTGGCCTTGTTTTTTTTCGAGTATTTTTTTGTGAAATCCAAGCAAACCGTTAGGTCAAGTGGGATGTAAACTGCTTTAGTTTTCCGTAACTGGTTCGCTCCAATTTGTTGGTTCTATTGAGGTGAATGGTCAAACCCGGTTCAAGATAGTTTTCTACAGCCTGGTGAATAGCTTTTGTTTTTTCCGTGGAAAGATTATCGGAGCTCACATAAGTGATTTTAAAAGTGTCCAGCGTTAATTGGTCAATAACAAACTCTTTGACATCGGCATCGTCTTCAATTATGGTTTTGGTAACATAATAAAAAGTGAGGCCCGCCGCGGTTTTACCGCTGGGAAGTTTAACCACATCACTTGTCCTACCCATCAAACTTTGTAAAATTGGTTTTTGAATTGAGGAAGAAGGCGCAATAGACCCAATATCCCCAATATCGTAACGAATAAAAGGATGCGCCAAATTGTAGAGTGAAGTAATAACTACACGTCCTTCCTTTCCAATTGGAACTGGTAAATCATTTTCATCAAGAATTTCCACGAAGAGGTCTTGTGTATTTACCTGCCATTCGCCTTGGGGGTTGTTGAAGGCGATCAGCCCCAATTCCGCTGAGCCATATTCATTGATAATTGGAACGCCCAATTGCTTTTCTAATAGAACTTTATCGGCTTCAAAAAGCATTTCTGCAGTGACAATACAGACTTTTAGGCTGGGGCAGATTGTTTTTAAAACAACTTCCTTTTTCTCTAAATATTTGGCAAATAGCACAATAGTGCTTGTGTAACCATTTATATAATCAAAAGCTGTTTTTTCAAATTGATGAATATTCCTTTCAAACGTATCGTCGCTCAAGTCAAAAACTGAAAACCGATGACGGTTGCCCAATTTATCCTTTAAACGTTCTTTATAATGCCCATTTCCCGATAAAGGCATACCGTAAAAACGTGCCTGCTTTGATGTTTCTACATCAATCCCGAACAAAGCATAGCGGTCCATAAAATTGGCCCAAGTTAGGGCGTGGCAATATTTATCCTTTGCAAAAATTAATGGTGTCCCTGAGGAACCGGAAGTTTTGTGTAAATGGCAGTTTTTTGTCGTAAACCCGGTTGATAATCTTTGGGCCAAGGGAATCTGTAAATCACTTTTATGAATGATTGGGATGGAATTCCAATCGCTCAAATCGGCTCCTTTCACAAAATTTTTGTAAAAAGGGTTGTTGTTTAAATGGTACTCAAGAATCTGCCGTTTTTTATTCTGAATATACGCTATAAATTCATCTTCCGATTGGCTTTGGATCTCGGCAAAATCTTGTTTGGCCTTCTTTATAGGGAACCCCTTGAGTTGCAACGAAAGATTAAAAAAATTCACGGAAATACAGATTAGCCGTAAAGTAAATAAAAATTATTCGTGATTTAGTCGCATTAGTTTTATTTTTGCGCAAACTATAGAAACGTCTTTAATACGCAGTATTAAAACCGATAATTTGTCATTCCTGCCACGGTGGGAATCTAAAAACAATACTAATGAATATTTTAGTACTAGGCTCTGGTGGCAGAGAACATACATTTGCTTGGAAAATAGCGCAAAGTGAAAGATGTGAAAACCTCTACGTTGCTCCAGGAAATTCAGGAACTGCTGAGGTTGCAACCAACGTTAATATTGGCGTTACGGATTTTGAAGCCATCAGAAATCTAGTCATTGAAAAGAAAATTGACCTGGTGGTAGTTGGTCCAGAAGATCCTTTGGTAAAAGGGGTACATGATTTTTTTCTTAATGATGAGGAAATCAGTCATGTCTCGGTGATTGGCCCCCAAAAAATAGCGGCCGAACTTGAAGGAAGCAAGGAATTTGCAAAGGAGTTTTTGTATCGGCATAATATTCCAACTGCAGCTTATGAAAGTTTTACCAAAGATACCGTAGAGCAGGGCTATGCCTTTTTGGAAACACTCAACTCGCCTTACGTATTAAAAGCAGACGGTTTGGCTGCAGGAAAAGGCGTTGTGATTTTACGTGATTTAAATGAAGCCAAAACTGAATTGAAACGTATGTTGGTGGATGCCAAATTTGGGGAGGCGAGCAACAAAGTAGTAATTGAGGAATTTTTAGATGGTATTGAACTCAGCTGTTTTGTTTTAACCGACGGTGATAATTATAAAATCCTGCCAACGGCAAAGGATTATAAGCGCATCGGTGAAGGTGATACCGGATTGAATACGGGAGGCATGGGTGCTGTTTCCCCGGTGCCTTTTGCAACGGACGAATTTTTAAACAAGATTGAAGAGCGTATAGTTAAACCAACGGTGGAAGGTCTAAAAAAAGATAACCTGCCTTACGTTGGCTTCATTTTTATAGGTTTGATTAAAGTGGACGAGGATCCAAAAGTTATTGAATACAACGTCCGCATGGGAGACCCTGAAACGGAAGTAGTATTCCCAAGGCTAAAGAACGATTTGGTTGAAATCCTCCAAGCTATGGCCAACGGCACTTTGGATAAAATCGATATTGAAATCGACGATCGTGCGGCCACTACGATTATGATGGTCTCTGGGGGCTATCCGGAAGCCTATGAAAAAGGAAAGGAAATAGATGGTCTTGAGACCATTGAGGATTCTATCCCGTTTCATGCAGGAGCTCAATTAAAAGATGGGAAGGTAGTCACTTCTGGGGGGCGCGTTATTGCTATTACATCCTACGGGAATACGTACCAAGAGGCCATAAAAAAATCTTACCAAAGTATAGAAAAGCTACATTTTGATAAGATGTATTATCGTAAGGATATCGGTTTCGACCTATAAATATTGGTGTGCGGTAACCGTTTTGTCCTCTTCGTTGTTATCATTAAAAATTTTCAGTTGCTTCATCCAGTAAATAGCAGCAACAAAACCGATAATTAGGAAAATCCAAGATACGATATTGGCCAACCACCAATTATCTAATTCTAAGGCTCTTAAAGCATCATAAGGCGCAAAAAGCACATTTACAAATAAATCCTGTATCGCGTAAAAGAAGTCTTTCATGATTAGTATATTTACGGAACAAAAATACAAAAACCGTTAATGATAACAAGTATTTTTAGAAAATCTAAACCTGTAAATCTCATAATCGTTTTTTTTCTTATCGGTTTGGCCTGTTCTATATTTACATTCAATTCGGCCAAACATAGTTTTTCATCCGCAAAAGTGGTGCATATGTTGCTATGTTTAGGAATTAGCTTTTTTTCTGTTTTGATACTCAATTTTGTCTCGAGCAAAAACAACTTAACCAAACACAATAGCTTTGAAATTGTACTTTACGGCTTTTTTTTATTGCTGATACCCCAAACCACTGGAAGTATAAGTGTTATGCTCTCCAACGTGTTTTTGCTGTTTAGCTTAAGAAGAATGATTAGTTTACGCTCTCAAAAAAGCGTGTTGAAAAAACTGTTTGATACTTCATTTTGGATAGCCATTGCAACGCTGTTTCATCCTTGGGCTATTCTTTTTTTTATTCTCCTACCCATTGCTATTTTGCTTTATACAGAGAATAAGCTGAGAAATTGGCTCGTGCCGTTAACGGCAATCATAGCAGTTTTGCTCATTGCTTACTGCGTATGTTTTTTTATAGACTTTGATTTGATGGGTTATTATTTCAATGGATTTCTAGTAAGTTTTGATTTCACTAATTATAACACTACACCATTTTTAATTGCTACCACGCTGTTATTTTCATTCGGACTTTGGTCCTCCTTATTTTACATCCGAAGTATCCGGGAAAAGAAAAAATCCTTGCGCCCAGCCTTTAATTTGGTGATGATAACCGTGGTGATTTCATTCCTAATCGTGATATTATCTCCAAATAAACAGGGTAGCGAGTTTCTGTTTATGTATGCGCCTTTGGCAATTATTGTCTCTAATTATATTGAGGTGATCAATGAGAAATGGTTTCGCGAAGTATTTCTGTCTATTCTTGTTTTGATGCCGTTTGTCCTGTTAATACTGTAGTTTTGGGCCAAAGGCCAAATCACCTGCGTCTCCTAGTCCTGGTATGATATAACCCTTGTCATTTAATTCTGAATCGATGGATGCAACCCATAAATGCGTTTGTTCCGGAAAGTGTTCAGCGACATATTCAACCCCTTTTTGCGCGCCAATTACCGAGATTAAATGTATATCTTTAGGTGTGCCAAAGGATTTTAAGGCATTAAAAGTAGACGCAAAAGATTGGCCGGTTGCCAACATGGGATCAGCCAAAACAAGCGTTTTGTTTTCAAGATCTGGGCAAGCTAGGTATTCTACTACGATTTCAAAACTTTCGGGGTGGCCCTTGTGGTGGCGGTAGGCTGAAATAAAGGCATTTTCAGCAGTATCAAAATAATTTAATAAACCCGTATGTAACGGTACACCTGCTCTTAAAACAGAGCAAAGTACAATTTGGTCGTCAATGACATCTATCGCGGTTTTACCCAAAGGAGTAGTTACGGTTTTTGGTTTGTAATTTAGGGTTTTGCTCATTTCGTACCCTAAAATTTCACCTATCCTTTCGATATTTCTTCGGAAACGCATACTGTCCTTTTGCACTTTTATATTCCGTATTTCAGAAATAAATTGATTTAAAATGGAGTTTTCTTTGGATAGATGATGAATATGCATGACAGTTTTTTTGAGAAAGTAAAGTTAACCAAATAAAGAAATATAAGCCCAACTTGAAATAGCGCCATAAAAGGTCTGAGATCATAAACTACACCTCAATCAGCCAAAGAATCTTATTTAATTTATGTAGTTTTGTGCTTTAAACACCACGCCATATGTTCACTACCAAAGCCAATAAAATATTTCAAGATGTCATTGAAAAATACCACGTGATTAACACCGTTGACCAATCGTTTGATAACCCCTATTCAAAGGAAAATCTAATCGAACATTTGCTGTACAGAAAGTGTTGGATTGATACTGTACAGTGGCATTATGAAGACATTATCCGAGACCCAAATATCGACCCAGTAGCCGCTCTGAAATTGAAGCGCCTGATTGATGCTTCCAATCAAGATAGAACGGATATGGTAGAATATATTGACAGTTATTTTTTGGAAAAATATAAGGATGTCACTCCAAAGTCTGACGCTACTATAAATACTGAGAGCCCAGCTTGGGGAATTGACAGACTCTCGATTTTGGCCCTTAAGATTTACCATATGAATGAAGAAGCCACAAGAACAGATGCTTCTGAGGCGCATAGGGAAGCTTGCCAGAAGAAGTTGGAAGTACTATTGGAACAACGCGTAGATTTATCCACCGCAATTGACACCTTATTGAGCGATATTGAAAAGGGCGATAAATACATGAAGGTGTACAAGCAAATGAAGATGTATAATGACGACCAGCTGAACCCTGTATTGCGCTCCCAAAAATAGAATTCCTGTGAAAACAGGAATCTCAATAAATTGAGATGCCCAAAGCTTCAAAACACATCCTCGTCATACGCCTTTCCGCCATGGGAGATGTGGCTATGACCGTCCCAGTTTTAAGGGCATTAACAACTCAACACCCAGAATTAAAAATTACTGTTTTAACCAAAGGATTTTTCAAACCTTTTTTCAGGGATATTCAAAATGTCGATGTCTTTTCGGCAGATGTTAAAGGCGAACATAAGGGTGTTTTTGGCCTTTATAAATTGGCAAAACAACTCAATAGTGAACATCAGATTTATGCGATAGCGGATTTGCACAGTGTCCTTCGCAGTAAGGTTTTAAAGAAGTTTATTCGTTGCAGAAGGTTCATTTCCATAGATAAAGGGCGTAAAGAAAAAAAGGCACTAATAGAAGGAAAAACATTCAAACAATTGAAAACCACACATCAGCGTTATGCTGATGTATTTAGGGCTTTGGGTTACGAGTTGGATCTGTCAAACCCCAAATTTCCAAAAAAGGGGAATCTGGATGTAAAAACAAGAGCCTATTTTGGCAAGAATTTCAAAAAGTGTATCGGCATCGCGCCTTTTGCGGCGCATCAAGGAAAAATGTACCCTTTGGATTTGATGAAGAAAGTCATTGCGCAACTTCAGAAGGATTATAGCATCATTCTGTTTGGTGGTGGGGAAAAGGAAATTCAATTGCTAAACGATATTCAAGCAGATTTCAGCAACGTCTCAAGTGTTGCAGGTAAGTTGACTTTGAATGAAGAGATGGACATCATTTCAAATTTAGATGTCATGTTATCCATGGATTCGGGAAATGCTCATGTTGCGGCCATGCTGGGTATTAAAGTGGTGAGCGTTTGGGGAGTGACCCATCCGTACGCGGGATTCGCACCATTTAATCAGCCCGAAGATTACGCTCTTTTGGCCGATAGGGAGCAATTTCCGTTGATACCAACCTCGGTTTACGGAAATAAATGCCCAAATGGCTATGAAGAAGCCTCGGCCAGTATTTTACCAGAAACTGTAGTTGGGAAAATAAAATCTATCGTCTAATTTTACCCTATTAATGCCGGCCAGAGTGTTAGTTGGAACGTATTTCTACACATCATCATAATCCACGACAATGGTTTGCGTGGTGGGATGCGCTTGACAAGTTAAAATTAAGCCTTCGGCCACTTCGTTTTCGGTAAGAATGTTGTTTTGACGCATTTTGGCTTCACCTTCGGTTACCCTAGCCATACAGCTACTGCAGATGCCTCCCTGGCACGAATAAGGGGCATCCAAATCTTCATCTAAAGCCGCCTCTAGGATGGTTTGCTTTTGGGACATTTCAAAGGTGGTTTCCTCGTCATCCACTACGACGGTTATTTTTGTATTGCCCACGGCGGCAGTACGATCTCCTTCAATTTCACTGGTCTTGGCGGCTTTAAACAATTCAAAATGTATGCGATCCTCATCAATGCCATGGCCTGTTAAAACGTCTTTTACAACGCGTATCATAGCCTCTGGACCACAGAGATAAAAGGCATCCACTTCAACATGTTTGTGCTTATTTTTCATCACATAATTAACAGTACTCTTTTCAATTCGCCCGAAAATAGAGTTTTCTTCATCCGATTGGCTGAATACAAATTGAATGGAAAATCGGTCTTTATGGGTATGCTGCAGTTCAAGTAGCTCGTCCAAGAACATGGTATCCTTGGTGGATTTATTGCCATAGACTAAAATCACTTTGCTATGAACTTCTTCTTCCAAAGCACATTTAATTATGCTCAAAACAGGAGTAATACCACTCCCGGCAGCAAAGGCGGCAATGTTTTTTGTTTTTTTGTCATTGGGCTCAAATGTGAAGCGTCCTTTTGGGGGCGCTACTTCAAGAGTGTCGCCCACTTTTAATTCATTATTGGCATAGGCCGAAAACGTCCCATCTTTAACCTCTTTAACAGCTACTTTTAAATCACCGCTTTTAGGAGAAACGCACAAGGAGTAGTCCCTGCGGACTTCATTACCATTGATTTCAGATTTTAAGGTAATGTATTGCCCTGCTTCAAATTGAAAGGTTTCTTTTAGGTTTTCGGGTACATTAAATGAAATACTTACAGATTTATCAGTCTCCCGTTTGATGCTTTTTACTGAAAGTTTGTGAAATCCGGACATGCTCAAATATAGTTTTCGCAAAAATAATGAAGCCTCATCATTTAATGCAGATTTTCATTAAAAAATAAATACATTATATTTCTATGCATAAGAATAATATGTATATTCATATCCATGAAAAACAGCAATCTTTACAAAGGGAGTATGTCTATTATCATTTTGAAGTTATTAAACGAGCATGATAGGATGTATGGCTATGAAATCGCCCAAAGAATTAAGGAAATAACTAAGGGGGAACTGAAAATAACCGAGGGTTCACTTTATCCAGCTCTACACAAGTTGGAGGCACAGGGTTTGGTCGATGTCGAATTTAAAAAAGTGGCAAACCGAATGCGGAAATATTACACCCTCACCGAATTGGGCACTAAGGAAACTGTTGAGAGGCTTGCCGAGTTGGAATCCTATATCAGAAATATGCGCGCTTTGGTGAACCCAAGATTTCGGGAGGAATAAAGGATGGGGTTTGGTTGAAATCTTCTAATTTCACTTTTTTATGTAAAAATGCATTTTGAGATGTAACGTTTCCTCAAATTTGTATACCGATAACACGAATTAACATTAACCATAATTTCTTTTCAAAATGAAAAATAGTTTACTTGCGCTTGTCTTTATTTTTACATTATCTATAACGGCACAGGAGAGTACCGACTTCAAATCCGAAACCATTGAATTTATAAAAATCACCGGAGCAACTCAGGCATTTGAGACTGCCATTAGCCAACTGGGAGCTATGGTTCCTGAAGAAAAAAAGGAGGCTTATACCAAGGAGGCCAAGGGAACTTTAGGGGGCCTATATGATAAATTGGCTGACCTATATATGGCGGAATTCAATCAAGAGGAAATCAAAGAATTGGTGAAGTTTTACAAAACGGAATTGGGAAAAAAATTGGCAAGCAAGCAAGTGATGCTAGCACAAAAAGGCATGCTGTTGGGGCAAACCTGGGGCATGGAAGTTCAAGGGGTAGCTCAAAAGTATCAGTAAATTATTACCATGATAAAACGTTTTTTAGGATTAGAATGGAAATCATTTTTTAGATCGGCCAGCTTTGGGAAAAGCTTGGGAATAAAGCTTTTTATGGGGTTTATGGCCTTGTACATGGTCGTGTCATTTTTGTTTGTTGGCTTTAATATGCACAAAATTTTGGGAAAGGTTTTTCCTGATATGGATTTGCTTATGGCCTTTAATCAAATCCTATTCTATTGGATTTTAGCGGATTTAGTATTTCGGTTTTTCTTTCAGAAATTACCGGTGATGAGCGTTAAACCTTTATTAACCTTGCCCATAAAACGAAGCAAAATAGTAAACTATGTTCTTGGAAAATCGGCATTGTCCTTTTTCAACTTCCTGCCTCTTTTTGCTATTGTCCCATTTGGAATTAGGTTGTTGATAGCGGATTATCCCGCTGGAAATGTTCTTGTTTGGATGTTGGCATTGATGCTCACGGCTCTAATAATTAATTTCCTGAATTTTATTATCGAAAATTTTTCGGCCGAAACTGAATTATCGTTTTTACCAATCATCTTACTGGCTGGGGGCTTGTATGCATTGAACCATTTCAATGTGATATCTCTTTCTGCTATTTTCGGAGAGGCATACAATGCCGTTTACACTTCCCCATTACTTATCTTGGTGCCCATCCTTATTTTGAGTTTACTGTATTGGGTCAATTTTAAACTACTGCAAAAGAAACTGTTTTTGGACAGTGGTTTGAAAACTGCTGTAAAGGAAGTCAACGCCTCCAACATGGAATGGACCAAAAGTTTTGGGGACATCGCACCGTTTATGCAATTGGACTTAAAATTGATTTTGCGCAATAAGCGCACAAAATCCTCCCTTTGGATGTTGGCGATGGGTATTTTATATGGACTGTTCATTTATGTTAACCCAAAATTTCAAGACAAAGAGGTGTTTTTCATTTTTGTCGGGATATTTTCAACAGGTATTTTCCTCATGAACTTCGGCCAGTTTGTGCCGGCATGGGACAGCGCTTACTACAAATTGCTGATGAGCCAAAACATCAAGTATGAGCAATATCTGAAATCTAAGTTCACCTTAATGGCAATTAGTGTTGTGATACTTTTTGTTTTGGGAATCCCTTATGTGTATTTCGGGTGGAAAATATTGATTGCCCATTTAGTGGCGGCTATTTATAATATTGGAGTGAATACCCACGTCATCCTTTTGGGTGGTTCGTACAATCGTAAACGAATTAATCTGGACCAAAAAGCGACCTTTAATTATCAAGGTACAGGAGCGATGCAGTGGCTCATCGGGATTCCATTATTATTGTTTCCCATGGCCTTGTTTTGGTTACTTAGTTGGTTGCTAAATTTTGAACTGGCATGCTTGATACTAGTTATAATGGGCATTATGGGCATCATTTTGCATCATAGGATTATGAGTTTTATCACCAAAAAATATTTAGGATCAAAATATAAAATGATCGATGCGTTCGATCAGGAAAATTAAAAGCTATGATTACTACAACAAATTTATCAAAATCATATAGTGGCAATCAAGTATTGCATATTGAGGACTTGGAAATTCCGAAGGGACAAAGTTTCGGTTTGGTTGGGAATAACGGAGCAGGGAAAACCACCTATTTCAGCTTATTATTGGATTTGATCCAACCTACTACGGGGCATATCGTTTCGCATGACATTCAGGTGAATAAAAGTGAAGATTGGAAACCTTTCACATCGGCATTTATCGACGAAAGTTTTTTGATTGGCTATTTAACGCCCGAGGAATATTTCTATTTTGTAGGTGAGCTTCGCGGACAAAATAAGGCGACCGTGGATGCATTTGTGTCTCAGTTTGAGGATTTTTTCCATGGTGAAATTTTGGGTAAAAAGAAATACTTGCGTGATTTAAGCAAGGGTAACCAAAAGAAGGCGGGCATTGTAGCGACCCTTATCGGAAACCCGGAGGTGGTGATTTTGGATGAGCCTTTTGCCAATCTGGACCCCACCACTCAAATTCGACTGAAAGAAATTGTAAAGCATCTTGCAGAACAACAAGGAGTTACCGTGTTGATTTCAAGTCATGATTTATTACATGTGACCGATGTATGCGAGCGTATCGTGGTTTTGGAAAAGGGCGAAATTGTAAAGGATTTGATAACTACTGAGGCCACTTTGAAGGAATTGGAGGCGCATTTTGCGAATTAGTTTAATTTCTTATGTTAGCAAACTATAAAAACTACTAAATACGAAATATTGGAGACAGGAAAAATCCAATTATCTGACAAAACTCAAATTTCAAAAATTCTCAATAGAAGTAACTATTTAATTATAATAGTCGGACTTATTTTTTTAATAATTGATTATGATTTATTCAGCTCTGAGCCTAAGTTTCTGATTACTGAGGGTTTCTTTTGGAAGGGAATTGCAATTGTATTTCAAATAGTATTTATTGGAACATTAATACAATGGAAATTTAAAAAGCAACGAATTATTAAAATTCTTTCGAATGGAACAATAATTCGTGGAAATCTTAAATACAGTGAAAAGATTAAACCGAACTATGAGTCATCATTCTATGTTCATCTTTTTGAATATAAAGTGGATAATGAAAAGTTTGAAGTAATATTTAAAAACAAAAGTCGAAATGTTAAATCAGATTTTATAATCTATCAATCGAATAATCCTAAAAATGGAATTGTTTATGAGGATTTAAAAGATGGGTTAAAAAAAATGATTGCGGAAAAAATAGAAAAGACGACATAACATTTTGTAATTGGCGGATAGTACCGCGTTAGGGATTGAACGGCCTGTTTGAAATCCCCGATCCCGATAGCTATCGGGAGAGGGATTGAGTAGTGAAAGCCTGCCTGCCGGCAGGCAGGCCCGACCCGAGGACGCTGGTTTCTTCAAACAACGAATATGTCATCGAGGGTAACGCCCAAATCAAATCAAAAATCCTTTTACTTCTTAGCATAATCAAAAAAGATGCTTATTTTTACCCACTTGCATAATATATATAAGACTTTGTAGTTATCTATAAACCAAACAAAACGGTGTTGAAGCCATATACGAAACCTATACTATTTGTAATTCTTGCCAGTCTTGCCATTACGGGGTGTTCCCGTAAAAAAAGCACATTTTTAAGTAGAAATTACCATGCCGTTACTGCGGAATACAACGCGCTGTACAACGGCCATAACGCATTGGAGCTGGGCACCACAAGCCTTAACGATGGCTATCAGGACAATTATTGGGAGGTGCTGCCTATTGAGCGGATGCAGATTTCGGAGGAAATTATTTTGCCGGGGCAGTCCAAAAATGAAAACTTCACTAGGGCTGAGGAAAAGGCGGCCAAAGCCATTCAGAAACACAGCATCAATGTTGAGGGCAAAGAGTATAATCCTCAAATGGATGAGGCCTATTTGCTTTTGGGTAAAGCCCGGTATTTTGACCAGCGTTTTGTGCCGGCCTTGCAGGCTTTCAACTACATTTTGTATAAATACCCAGCGAGTGATAAAATCAATCAGGCCAAGGTATGGCGCGAAAAGACCAACATTCGTTTGGATAATAGTGAGTTGGCTATTAAAAATCTTAAACGCCTGTTGCGTCAGGAAGATTTGGAAGGTCAGGATTTGGCCGATGCTACCTCAATGTTGGCCCAGGCCTATTTGAATACTAAGGTGGTTGACACGGCCATCACTATGCTTGAAATAGCGTCCAACGCTACAAAAAGTAATGATGAGCGTGGGCGTTACCGATTTATTCAAGGGCAATTGTATAATCAATTGGGTTACAAAGACAGCGCCAATATCGCTTTTGATAAGGTGATTGAGCTAAACAGGAAAACCCCAAGAATCTATATGATTACCGCTCATTTAGAGAAAATCAAAAACTTTGATTACGAGAATGGGGATAAATTGGCATTAATAGAGTTGCTGGACGAATTGGAGGAAAACCGAGAAAACAGGCCGTTTTTGGATAAGATTTATCACCGTATTGGTTCACATCATTTAACGAACGGTTCAGATTCTCTGGCGGTCAGTTATTTCAATAAATCCTTGCGCACCAATACACCTGATAAGATTTTGAAATCCAAGAACTACGAGATTTTAGGGGATATGAATTTTGACAAGAGGTTGTATGCCGATGCTGGAGCTTATTATGATAGTACTTTGGGCAACCTAAAACTCAATTCCAAACCATATCGCGTTATCAAACGCAAGCGAGACAATTTGGAGGATGTGATTTATTATGAAGGCATCGCCAAAGTGGATGATAGTATTTTGAGACTTGTCAATCTTTCCGATGCTGAAAAATTGGATTATTTCCAAGGTTTGGTGGATAAACTTAAAGAAGAGGCTGAAGAAGAAAAGGAGAAGCAGGAGGCCCTGGAACGCAACAGTTCAGGATTGGCCACTGTAAACAATCAATTATCGAGGGCCAATATTGGTCAGCGGGCCGCACTTGCAAATCAAGGACAGGCCAACACCTTTTATTTTTACAACCCCACCACAGTGGCTTACGGTAAAAATGAATTTAGAAAAGTTTGGGGCGATAGAACTTTAGAAGATAATTGGCGATGGGCCAATAAAGGAATTTCCAGTGGTTCGACCGGAGGAATTTCTGGAACTGATATTGTTGCAAGTGCCTCGGAAGAAGAACGTTTTGACCCCCAGTTTTATATCTCCAAAATTCCGTCAGAAGAAAAAGAAATCGATAGTATTTCAAAAGAACGCAATTACGCCTATTACCAACTGGGCCTGATTTACAAAGAAAAGTTTAAGGAGTATAATTTGGCAAAGGATAAATTTCAGGAATTATTGGAAAGCAATCCCGAAGAACGTTTGATATTGCCCTCAAAATATAATTTGTACAAAATCTATGAGTTTTTGGGCCAAAATGACGAAGCTTCAATTGCCAAGGAGGATATCATTTCAAAATATCCAGATAGCCGATATGCAGCCATTTTGAACAACCCCGAAGATGTATCTGATAAAGATGAAAACAGCCCTATCGTGCTTTATGAAAATCTTTATGCCGTCCATCAGAAACAGGATTATCAAATGGTAATTGATAAATGTGAGGAGCATATTAAAACTTTTGATGGTGAGCCGGTAGTGCCAAAATTTGAGCTACTGAAAGCCACGGCTACGGGACGCTTGTACGGTTTTGATGCCTATAAAAAAGCGTTGAATTATATTGCAGTAACCTATGCCAATACACCAGAGGGTCAGGGCGCACAACGTTTGGTGGACGAAATGATTCCTAAGATAGAAAGCAAGGAATTTGTGAACGACAGCATTGCCGATAATTTCAAGGTGGTGTTTAAATTCAAAAGGGATAAACCTGAAAAAATTGAGAAGTTTAAAACCGTTTTGGATACGGTTTTAAAAAACGTAAGATATTATAAATTAGACTCTTCCGTTGATGTTTACGATACAAATACTACCTTTGTAGTGGCCCACGGACTAAGAACGGCCGGTGTGGCAAAGACCTTTCACCAAATATTATTGGACAAAGATCAAAAGAAAATTAAAGAGCCCTACTTTGTAGTTTCATCTACAAACTACCAAATTCTACAAATTCATAAGAATTTGGACACCTACTTAAACTTGAACACCAATTAAAAACAAGATGTTATGTTCTCTGAAAACAAAAAAGATAAGCACATGACCGAATCAACATCAAACCAAAACATTATAGCCCAAGGCACTAAAATTGTTGGAGACTTCAACAGTGAAGGCGATTTTAGAGTGGATGGTACCATTGAAGGCAATATCAAAACTACAGGTAAACTTGTAGTTGGAAAAGAAGGTTATATCAAAGGTACCCTCCAAGGCACTGACGCCCATTTTGAAGGTAAATTTTCTGGGAAGCTATCGTTGTCAGGAACATTGACCTTAAAATCTTCGGCTTTTATTGAAGGCGAGGTTACTGTTGGTAAGCTTGCAGTGGAGCCAGGAGCTACTTTTAATGTGACCTGTGTGATGAAAGGCACCGTAAAACCAATGACCAACGGAGGTGAGCCAGCCAAAAAACAACAAACCGAAAAGACCGCTTAAAAATGTTGCCATTCTTTCGGGGATTGCCATTCAAATGGGAGTAACCATTTATCTTTTTGTCCTTTTAGGCAAATGGTTGGATGGCAAATTCAATAATGGCGATAAACTTTATATTATCATCATGACCCTTCTTGGCGTGGCTGTATCCCTTTATGCCGTTTTAAAACAAGTCAATCGAATCAATAATGATGAGTAACCCTTTCATCAATTTCGCATTGAAAGCAAGTGGCGCATTGTTACTTGCCTTTTTTTTACACTTGGGGGTGCTTTGCGCCTTAAACTGTCACCTTTTTGAAGATCATATTGTGCTGTCGTATGTCATCAACCTTATTCTTGTTTTAAAGGTTTTTGGCATCCTTTATTTATTGCGTTATAAATATAAAGGACAACTCGGTTTTCTATTTTTGGCCGGGAGCATCATCAAATTCGCCGTATTTTTTATTGTATTCCATCCAAGGTTCAAGGCAGACGGGGTTATCACCAAGCTGGAGTTCGCCTCTTTTTTCGTTCCATATTTAGTCGGATTAATTTTAGAAACGGTAAGCCTAAGCAAATGGCTTAACAAACTCGATGAAACCTCCTCGTAATCAATAAACAAACATATCCTCAAATAAAAAGAAAAATTGTTTTTGTTTTTGAGATAAAAACATACCTTTGCACCGATTTTTAAGCCACTATTATTTAGAGTGATATGCGAAAAAAACTAGCTTTAAAGCCAATTACATTTTTACTGTTTTTGTTAACCTTTGTTTCTTATGGAAAAGACAAAGGGCATTCCGAAGGAAAAGATACCGAGGAATATGTTAAAGAATACATTCAGCATCACTTAAAAGACTCCTACGATTTTAACCTCTTTTCATACACGGCTGATTCTGGTGAGGAAAAGCACGTAGGCTTCCCGCTTCCAGTAATTTTATGGGATGACGGTTTAAAAGTCTTTTCATCTTCAAAATTCCACCATGGCGAAACCGTGGCCGAAGTGGATGGAAGCTATTACAAATTGCACCACAGTAAAATATACAAGGTAGATGGCCCCAATGGCGAAATCATTGAGGACGATCATCATCATGCCTTAAACGAAAAGCCATTGGATTTTTCATTGACTAAAAATGTGTTGATGATTATGATGGTGTTTGCATTGATGTTCTTTATGTTCAGCAGAATGGCGAAGGCCTATGCAAAAAACAATGGCATGCCAAAGGGATTGGGTCGTTTTTTAGAGCCGATTGTATTGTATGTGCGGGATGAAATTGCCATTCCGAACATTGGTGAAAAGCATTATAAGCGTTACATGAGTTATTTATTGACCGTATTTTTCTTTGTGTGGATTATCAACCTATTTGGTTTGACGCCAATAGGGATGAACGTCACAAACAATATTGCGGTAACCTTATGTTTGGCGTTGATTACATATTTTATCACCACCTTTTCAGGAAACGCCAACTATTGGAAGCACATATTTTGGATGCCAGGAGTGCCATGGCCGATGAAAATCGTTTTGGCTCCTATTGAATTGTTAGGAACATTCATCAAACCTTTCGCTTTAATGATTCGTTTGTACGCGAATATTACTGCGGGTCACGTCGTATTGATGAGTATTATTGGAATGATATTCTTGTTCCAAAATTGGATTGGTAGTTCATTGTCATTCCTGTTGGCATTTGTTTTAGCTATTCTAGAGCTGTTAGTTGCAGCTTTACAAGCATATATTTTTACGGTACTTTCAGCGCTTTACTTTGGTATGGCCGTGGAGGAACACGATGAGCACCACTAATACAGGTGTTTTTTAATTTTTTGAATGTTTAATTAATTAAATACATATTTATGGAAATTCCAGCTATCGTAGGAGCAGGTTTAGTAGTAATTGGAGCCGGTATCGGTATTGGTAGAATCGGTGGTTCTGCCATGGAAGCAATTGCACGTCAACCTGAAGCTACAGGAAAAATTCAAACAGCTATGCTTATTGCAGCAGCTTTGATTGAAGGTATTGGATTTGCTGCATTATTCGCAGTATAAAACAAACAAAGAAACAGCTATAACGGTTGGTTATAGCTGTTCTTTTAATTAAACATCAGGTATTTTATAATATAGATTATTATGGGAAAATTATTTGAAGACTTTTCATTAGGGTTATTTGTTTGGCAAGCAGTTTTGTTTATTGCTTTAGTTTTTCTATTGAAGAAATTTGCTTGGAAACCAATATTGGATTCAGTTAACAGTAGAGAAGAAGGTATTAAAGACGCTTTGGATGCTGCTGAAAAAGCAAAGTTGGAAATGCAAAACCTTCAGGCTGATAACCAAAAGTTGTTAAAGGAGGCCAGAGCTGAACGTGAAACCATGTTGAAAGAAGCAAGGGATATCAAAAATAAAATGATTGAGGATGCTAAAGGTGAGGCACAAGCTGAAGCAGCGAAGTTAATCACTCAAGCACAGGCAAGCATAGAAAGTGAAAAGAAAGCAGCTATTGCCGATTTAAAATCGCAAGTAGCTAATTTATCTATTGATATTGCTGAAAAGGTGGTTCGTGGAGAATTATCAAATAAAGGTAAGCAAGAAAAGTTAGTAGAGTCTATGTTGGACGATGCTACTTTAAACTAATAGAATTATGGCAGGAACAAGAGCAGCTATACGTTACGCAAAAGCAGTTTTGAGTTTAGCCCTTTCAGAAAAAAGGGCTGAAGCGGTTGACAAAGACATGAAAGCTATTGCCAGTACTATTGCCAAAAGCGATGAGTTGAGCAGTATGCTAAACAACGCCGTAGTTAAATCTGACACCAAGAAAACGGCATTACTCGCTATTTTCCCAAAATTAAATAGCATTACTACTGGTTTATTTGACGTATTGATTTCCAATAAACGTATTGATATTTTAAATGACGTTGCTGTAAACTATAGCACTTTATTTGATGCGCATAATGGGAAGGAGACTGCTCAAGTAACTACAGCAGTGCCATTAACGGCAGCTTTGGAATCAAAGGTTTTGGCTAAGGTAAAGGAGTTAACCAATAAAAAAGTTGAGTTAGAAAATATAGTAGATGAAAGCATCATTGGAGGTTTCATCTTAAGAGTTGGAGACAAGCAGTACGATGCAAGTATCTCTAACAACCTAAACAAACTAAAAAGAGAATTTACATTAAATTAAAATAAGATGGCAGAAGTAAAACCAGCTGAAGTATCAGCAATCTTAAAAAAACAACTTAAAGGTTTTGAAGCCTCAGCTTCGTTAAATGAAGTAGGAACAGTGCTTACCGTTGGAGATGGTATTGTACGTGCATACGGATTGTCTAACGCACAATATGGTGAGTTGGTAGAATTCGATGGTGGCCTGGAAGGTATTGTACTTAACCTTGAGGAAGACAACGTTGGTATCGTACTTTTGGGTGCTTCGGTAGGAGTTAGTGAAGGCTCAACTGTAAAGCGTACAGGACGTATTGCTTCTATCAATGTTGGTGAAGGTATTGTTGGTCGTGTTGTTGATACATTAGGTAACCCAATCGACGGTAAAGGTCCAATTTCTGGTAAAACGTACGAAATGCCTTTAGAGCGTAAAGCACCTGGGGTAATTTTCCGTGAACCGGTAACTGAGCCATTACAAACGGGTATCAAGTCTATCGATGCGATGATTCCTGTTGGTCGTGGTCAACGTGAGTTGGTAATTGGCGACCGTCAAACTGGTAAAACAACAGTTTGTATTGATACCATCTTAAATCAAAAAGAATTTTACGATGCAGGTGAGCCTGTATATTGTATATATGTTGCCGTAGGTCAAAAAGCATCTACTGTGGCAAACATCGCTAAAACTTTAGAAGATAGAGGTGCTTTAGCTTATACAACTATAGTTGCGGCAAACGCATCAGATCCTGCACCAATGCAGGTATATGCACCAATGGCAGGAGCTGCAATCGGTGAGTATTTCAGAGATACTGGTCGTCCAGCATTAATTATTTATGATGATTTGTCTAAGCAAGCAGTTGCATACCGTGAGGTATCTTTGTTATTAAGAAGACCCCCGGGACGTGAAGCATATCCTGGAGACGTTTTCTACTTACACTCTCGTTTATTAGAGCGTTCAGCTAAGGTGATTAACGATGATAGTATCGCTAAGGACATGAACGATTTACCAGATTCATTGAAACCTTTAGTGAAAGGTGGTGGTTCATTAACGGCCTTGCCAATCATTGAAACACAAGCAGGTGACGTATCGGCATATATCCCAACAAACGTAATTTCGATTACTGACGGACAGATATTCTTGGACGGTGATTTGTTTAACTCTGGTGTACGTCCAGCAATTAACGTGGGTATTTCGGTATCTCGTGTGGGTGGTAACGCTCAGGTGAAATCGATGAAGAAAGTATCAGGTACATTAAAATTAGACCAAGCGCAGTTCCGTGAATTGGAAGCGTTTGCGAAGTTTGGTTCTGATTTGGATGCCGTTACTTTAAATGTAATTGAAAAAGGTAAGCGTAACGTTGAAATCTTAAAGCAAGCACAAAACGATCCTTTTACTGTTGAAGACCAAATTGCAATTATCTATGCCGGTTCTAAAAACTTGTTGAGAGATGTACCGGTAGAAAAAGTAAAAGAATTTGAAAGAGATTTTATTGAGTTCCTAAACGCTAAACATAGAGGTGTTTTGGATACCCTAAAAGCTGGAAAATTAACTGATGAGGCTACAGATACATTAACAGCTGTTGCTAAGGATTTATCAGGAAGGTATAAATAAGTTCAGAGTTTTTAAAACTCTAATTTTTAATTGTCACTCTGAGCGCAGTCGAAGAGTCTTTATAAAATAACATTCGAATAATACAAAAGAATGGCGAACCTTAAAGAAATACGTAACAGAATATCATCGGTATCTTCAACGATGCAGATTACCAGTGCCATGAAAATGGTATCGGCTGCAAAGTTAAAGAAGGCACAAGATGCTATTACGGCAATGCGCCCTTATGCGGATAAGTTGACCGAACTTTTACAAAGTTTAAGCGCGACTTTGGATGCTGATTCTGGAAGTAAGTTTTCAACCCAACGTGAAGTTAATAAAGTACTTATTGTCGCTATCACATCTAACAGAGGTTTGGCAGGTGCGTTTAACTCAAACATCATTAAAGAAGTAAATAGATTAACTTCTGAAACCTATGCAAATCAGGAAGTGTCTTATGTGGCCATAGGTAAAAAGGCGAATGATGCGTTTAAAAAATCAAAAAAGGTCGTTGCAAACCATAGTGCGGTTTTTGATGATTTAACGTTTGAAAATGTTGCTGCCATTGCACAAGAACTTATGGATAAATTTGTTGTTGGCGATTTTGATAAGATTGAAATCGTGTACAACAAATTCAAAAATGCGGCGACTCAAATCGTGATGACAGAACAGTTTTTACCGATTGTTCCCGTTGAAGGTGAAGCAAATGCCAACGCTGATTATATTTTTGAGCCATCAAAAGTTGAAATCGTTGAGCAATTGATTCCAAAATCTTTAAAAACACAATTGTATAAAGGCATTAGAGATTCTTTTGCCTCAGAGCACGGTGCACGTATGACAGCCATGCATAAAGCAACGGATAATGCTACTGAGTTAAGAGATCAGTTGAAATTAACTTACAATAAGGCCCGTCAAGCGGCCATTACCAACGAAATTTTAGAAATTGTTGGTGGTGCGGAAGCGTTGAATAATTAACAAATTCCTGCGAACGCAGGAACCTCATTAATGACAAGCTTATTAGACCTGTCAGGTTTCCAAAACCTGACAGGTCTTTTTTCTCTATGGTTTATTTGGTATAACTTTTGAACTCGTACTTTTAGAACAAAGGATTATGAAATTATTAAAACACCTATTGCTTGCATTTTCCGTTTGTGTCGGATGTCTTCAATGTGCCAGTACCCAAAAACTTGAAGATAATCCTCCATTGGGAATAGGTCAAATTTCATATACAGAGCAGAATACCAATTCTGCTGTGGGTAGCATCTTTATTCCTATAGAATCGAATCCAAATAATTTGCAACTAGATAGTATTCTATTCCGAGGAAAAATTACAAAATTGAATCTTTCAAAGAAAAACTTGTACTCAGGCTCTTTTCCAAAAATAGATTTTATCATGAGCGATGAACCCTATGCGGAGCATGCTAACGAATTACCAGAATTACCACCAAAACAGTTTTCTAAATTGAAGGCGGGTGAGGCCGTGATTTTTTATGAATTAAACAATAAAACGCATTATTTCAAAGTTTCTGGAGTCGCAAAGCAATAGTTTTTCACAATAAATTGGCGCAAATTATAATCTTTGCTTAACAGGTTCTAATAGTGTATTTTTAGTGGCATAAAACCTATCCTTTGGGCGGACTCAAAACATTATTCAAACAAACTTTTATTTATGGTTTAGCTACTGTGCTTCCCAGAATGTTGAGTTTTTTGCTCACACCACTTTATACACATGTGATGGCCGTAGGCATTTATGGCAAAGTATCCATCATTTTTTCCTGGTTTGCCATTTTTAATGTGATTTTGGCCTACGGCATGGAAACGGCCTTTTTTCGTTTTTTTAACAAGGAAGAGCAGCAGGAAAAAGTAGTTGGGACGGCAACATTGTCCATAGTTTTCACATCTTTAGCGATATTCCTTTTGGCATTTTTGTTTAAGCATCAAATTGCCGAGATAACGGATATTAAAGTACAACATATTAGCTTCGTCATTTGGATTCTATTGCTTGATGCGCTGGTAATTATCCCTTTTTCCTGGTTACGAGCCAACGCAAAACCTGTTAAATATGCAATTATAAAAATTGTTAACGTGGCCATCAATATTGGCTTTAACTTATTCTTCTTTTTGCTTTTGGCTGATTTGGCCAACAATAATGACCTTTTTAGTTCTATTTACAAACTCGATTTCGAAATCAGTTATGTATTAATTGCCAATTTGATTGCAAGTGCATTCACATTGGCATTGATGCTGCCATTTTATGGTAAGATCAAATATATTTTCGACGCTCAGTTATGGAACCAAATGATGAAATATGCGCTTCCGGTGCTTGTTGCAGGACTGGCATATACTACCATTGAAACTTTTAACCGCATTTTATTGGAGAGCAGTTTATCCACAGCTGAGAATCCTGAGGAGGAAGTTGGGATGTTTTCGGCATGCTACAAATTAGCTTTGTTTATGACCCTTTTTGCCACAGCATTTAGATTGGGCATCGAACCCTATTTTTTTAGCCATGCCAAAAGTGAAAATCCGCAGAAGAATTACGCCAGAATTTTGGAGTCTTTCGTCGCTTTCGGAGCTGTGATTCTATTGGTTGTCGTAGTATTTTCAGATATTTTGAAAGTCATAATTATCAGGGATGAATCCTACTGGGAAGCCATGTGGATTGTACCCATCATCTTGGTGGCTAGTTTTTGTTTGGGCATTTATCATAACCTTTCAGTTTGGTATAAAATAACGGACCGCACAAAGTTTGGAGCATATATTTCCGTAGTTGGGGCCATAATTACTTTAGCTCTAAACATTTGGCTGATACCCATTATAAGTTATAAAGGTTCAGCAATTGCTACTTTAGCGGCTTACGGCACTATGGTATTGTTGTCTTATTATTTCGGAAGGAAGTATTACCCAATACCCTACAATTTAAAAAAAATGGGAGCCTATTTGTTGCTTTCAATTGGATTTTCGATCCTGTCTTTCTATCAATTTAGAGGTCAATATATTATTGGAATTTCGTTGTTAGTTGTATTTTTGGGCATCGTATATTTTTCTGAAAGAAAACTGATTAAAACCTTACTAAATAGATAAATGAAAATAAAAATCATCAATAAATCTACCCATGATTTACCCCATTATGAAACCATCGCT
Organism: Hyunsoonleella aquatilis; assembly: GCF_014270105.1. Taxonomy (GTDB): domain Bacteria; phylum Bacteroidota; class Bacteroidia; order Flavobacteriales; family Flavobacteriaceae; genus Jejuia; species Jejuia aquatilis. The sequence goes on along the minus strand of NZ_JACNMF010000002.1, from coordinate 713,530 downwards.
TCCGCGGGAATGGATTTAAGGGCTAACATTTCAGCATCAAGAGTGTTAAAACCTTTAGAGCGCAGTATTGTGGGAACCGGACTGTTTATTGAACTCCCAGTGGGATTAGAAGCCCAAGTGCGCCCTAGAAGCGGGTTAGCCGCTAAGAAGGGAATTACAGTACTGAACGCCCCTGGCACGATAGATGCAGATTACAGAGGTGAAATAGGCGTTATTTTAGTCAACCTTTCCAATGAAGAATTTACCATCCACAATGGTGAGCGTATTGCGCAACTGATTATTGCCAAGCACGAACGTGCTGAATGGGTTCAGGTAGAAGAATTGTCGTCAACTGATAGAGGTGAAGGAGGATTTGGTAGCACAGGAACCAAGTAACAAATTCCTGTGAAAGCAGGAATCTCAGAATCGGTTGAAATGAAACTTTGGTATGTCTACATAATGGCAAATAGGAAAAATGGAGTTTTGTATATAGGTGTAACTGATAATATCGAAGAAAGAGTAAAAGAGCATAAATTAAAAGTTTTTCCCAAATCGTTCACTGCGAGATATAATTGTGATAAGCTGATTTATTTTGAAGGATTTGAATCTGGAGAAGAGTCAGCAAAGCGAGAACGGCAGTTCAAAAAATGGAAAAGGGATTGGAAAATTGAGTTGATTGAGGATATGAATCCGAGTTGGATGGATTTAAGTATGAATTGGAATTTAGATTTTAATAAATTAAAACGATATAAATAAGAGATTCCTGCTTTGGCTGGAATAGTGTTTAACCTAAAAAGAGATACCCGCTTCCGCGGGCATTAATATGAAAATAATAGTCCCAATGGCCGGTCGAGGTTCTCGATTGCGCCCACACAGTTTAACTGTACCAAAGCCATTAATCCCGGTTGCCGGACAACCTATTGTACACCGTTTGGTAAAAGATATTGCTAAAGTGTTGAAGCAACCAATTGATGAGATAGCCTTTGTTTTAGGCGACCCGGCATGGTTTGGGGATGATGTGGTATCAAGTTTGGAAGATTTGGCCAAAAGTTTAGGAGCCAAGGCCTCCATTTACCGCCAAGATAAACCTTTAGGAACGGGACATGCCATTATGTGTGCCAAACCTTCATTGTCTGGGGCGGCTGTAATTGCTTATGCTGATACGCTAATACGGGCTGAGTTCGATTTAGACCCAAATGCTGATAGTGTGATTTGGACAAAACAAGTGGATAATCCTGAAGCATACGGTGTTGTAAAATTGAATGAAAATAATGAAATTATCGAACTTGTTGAAAAACCAGAGAATTTCGTATCAGACCAAGCCGTGATTGGGATTTACTATTTCAAGGATGTTGCAGTTTTAAAGGATAAGCTGCAAGAAATTCTGGATGAGAACGTTATGAATGGTGGTGAATACCAAATTAACGATGGCATCAAGCGTATGATGGTAGATGGGAAGGTATTTAAAACAGGAACTGTGGATGAATGGATGGATTGCGGGAATAAGGCCATCACCATAGAAACCAATCAGCGCATGTTGGGCTTTTTGAAGTCGGATGGTGAAGAGCAATTAGTAGCATCTTCTGCTAAACTCGAAAATTCCAATATTATTGAGCCTTGTTTCGTGGGTGAAAATGTGGTGTTGAAAAACGCCACTATCGGCCCCTTTGTTTCCATCGGAAATGGTACGGTTATTGAAAACTCAACTATTGAAAACAGCTTGATTCAGACCGATTCTGAAATAAAAAATGCCAAGTTGAACAATGCGATGATCGGGAATCATGTGAAATATAATGGTGATTTCACTAGTATAAGTATTGGGGATTATTCAGTTTTGGAATAGCTATTATAAGGAAATTAGGCATGTATATCGTATTATATTCATTTAAAGTCAAACCTGGCCAAGAGCATGTATTTATTGAAGGCTGGAAGGGATTGACACAACTGATTTATCAATACGAAGGAAGTTTGGGCTCAAGATTGCATAAAAAGGCTGATGAAGAATATGTGGCTTACGCGCAGTGGCCTTCTAAAGAAAAGTTTGAAAGTTCAGGAAGTAATTTACCAGAAGAAGCAAACAGGTTTAGAAGTTTAATGAAAACATCCTGTGAGGCCATTAAAATTGCAGACAAATTTGAAGTTATTGAGGACTTGCTTTCAACAAAACCATATGATTAAAAAGGGTTGCAACATATTACTTTTACTTGTTGGAATTTTTGTTTTTCCACAGGTAAGCTTTGCCCAAGTAGATTTCAACAAAACTCCAGATGATGATTTAGGAGTTGTTGAAGACAAATTTCAAGAGTTTTTCTTTGAAGCCTTAAAGCAGAAAGGTATCGAAAATTATGAAAAGTCTGTTGAGGCCTTGCAACAATGTATCGCTTTGGATAAAAGCCCTGCCGTGTTATATTTCGAGTTAGGCAAAAACTACATGAAGCTGAAAAACTTCGGTGAGGCCGAAGATGCCCTAAAGGAAGCTGTTGATAAAGATCCTGATAACGAGTGGTATCTCGATGAGCTTTATGGGTACTATGTGTCTCAAAACGAATTAAAAAAAGCCCTAAAAACCGTTCAGCAATTGGTAGAGTACCACCCAGATTACAAAGAAGATTTAGCTACGCTATATCTTAAAATGGAAAAGTTTGACGACGCTTTAGGGGTATTGGATGAACTTGATAAAGCCTACGGTATTTCCATTTCAAGGGATATCATGCGCAATAAAATATACCAGATTACCGGTCGTACTAAAGACCAAATTGAAAATCTGGAATCTCGCATTGAAGATAATCCTGAAAAAGAGTCCAATTACTTGGCTTTGATTTACAGATATAGCGAAAACAATGAAAAGGAAAAAGCTTTTGAAACGGCTAAGGAATTGCTAAAGGTCAACCCCAATTCGCAGGTAGTACATTTGGCGCTATACAAATTTTATTTGGACGATGATAATACCGAAGAGGCCATTAAATCAATGAAAATTGTTGTGAAAAGCAATGAAATAAAACCAGAAGCCAAGTTAAAAGTGCTTTCAGATTTTGTAGGCTTTGTGAAAGAATATCCACAGTACGAGGCGGATTTAGTAGAGACTACTACTCTTTTAGATGGTAAAACCAATGCCAAAACCTTAACGGATTTGGGCTATTATTATTTAAGTAAAAACGACAAAGCCAAAGCGATACACTATTTTCAGGAAGCATTAAAGTTAAACGGAGACGATTTCAATATCATAAAAAACGTCTTGTTGCTTCAAATCGATTTGCAACTGTTTGATGATGCCACTCAAAAAAGTGAAGAGGTTATCCAAAAATTTCCTGCACAGCCTTTAGGTTACCTAATTAATGGTGTGGTCTTAAATGCACGGCAAAAACCGAACGACGCCATTTCAGTGTTGGAATCGGGATTGGATTGGGTTATTGATAATCCTAAAATGGAATCCGATTTTTATTTACAGTTAAGCAAAGCTTACGAAATGTTGGGCAATATGGAAAAATCGGGTGCGTTTATGAAAAAAGCGAAAGCGTTACAATTTTCCACAGGTAATTAAAAAAGTATTGAAGTTTGAAACAAACACGTAATATTATAATCATCTTAGTTCTTAGTTTTGGTGTTTTTGGGTGTAAATCCTCAAAAACCGTAGCTGAAGGCGATGCCAATTTAAAACTTTCGGCACGGCAGTTGATTAAAGAAAACGGCAAGAAATCCCCGGAATTTAATACGCTTCAGTCCAAATTAAAGATTACCTATTCCGAAAAGGACAAAAAGCAATCGCATACGGTGAGCTATCGTATGAAAAAAGATGAAGTGCTTTGGATGAGTGCCACTTTTGGGATCATTCGGGCAAAAATTACGCCTAGCAGTGTTGCGTTTTACAATAAACTGGACAACACGTATTTTGAAGGCGATTTTAAATATTTCAGTAAACTTTTGGGGACCGAATTGGATTTTCAAAAGATCCAAAATATCATTTTGGGTGAGGCCTTATACAATTTAAAAGACGATTCCTATAAGGTTTCGGTGCATGAAGGCAGTTATGTGTTGCAACCCAAAAACCAGCGGGAACTATTCGAAATTTTCTTTCTTTTGAATCCCTCGCATTATAAAATTCAATCACAGCAGTTGACACAATTTTCGGAGCAACGGCATTTACAGATTGACTACTTGGCACACCAGGAGGTGGAAAAGGAAGTTTTACCAGAACATGTAAAAGTCATTGCTGTTGAAGGGGATAAGGAGTTAATTGCCGAACTGGAGTTCAAATCCGTGTCCTTAAATGAAGACATCCGATTTCCATTTAAAATCCCTTCTGGATTCAAGAAGATAGAGCTTTGATGGTAGCAAAAAACCAAATATTAAAGGGTCTGATTATATTTCTTTTTCTTTCATGTAGCTACCCGTTGCTTGGGCAATCCGGTAAACAAAAACTGCTGGAAGACCGTCGGCAAGAATTACGAAAAGAAATCCAAAAAATAAATGCATTAAGGGCAGAAAACAAATCCAAAGAGAAATCACAACTGTCTTTGATCGAGGACTTCAACTATAAAATAAGTGTGCTGAACAACTTGATTAAGGTTACCAATCAACAGGCAAATTTGCTTACCAGGGAAATCAATAATAATCAAAAACAGATTTCAAACCTTAGAAATGAATTAAAATTACTGAAGGAGGATTACGCCGCCATGATAGTGAAGTCCTATAAAAGCCGAAATCAGCAAAGCAGGATTATGTTTTTGTTGTCCTCAAACGATTTTAAACAGGCCTACAAGCGATTGCAGTATATGAAACAGTATACCAATCATCAGAAGGAACAGGGGGAAACCATCAAGGCCAAAACTGCGGAATTACAGCAGATCAATCAAAACTTACTGGGACAAAAAAAAGAGAAGGACAAATTAATTGCGGAGAACCGAACTACTCAAAAAACACTACAAAAAGAGCGAGCGCAGCATCAGGAATTGATGGCGTCCATCCGAAAGAATTTAAGTAGATATACGGCTCAAATCAAAGCAAAACAACGTGAAGCGGATAGAATTGACAGAGAAATAGAACGCATCATTCGTGCCGAAATAGCCAAATCCAATAAGGGTTCAAGAACCACTAAAACCAGTAAGTCCAACTTTGCATTAACAGCGGAAGAGAAAGTATTGGCCAATAGCTTTGTCGCCAATAAAGGGAAACTGCCTTGGCCAGTCGAAAAAGGGTTCGTAAAGGTGCGCTATGGCACCCAACCGCACCCTATCGACAGATCGTTGACCATCAAAAGTAATGGCGTAAGGATTTCCACTGAAAAAGGAGCAAAAGTCCGCGCCGTTTTTGATGGAACCGTCAGCAGAATTGTGCGTATAAAGAACGCCAATCCCATTGTAATGGTCCGACATGGAAATTACATTACCGCTTATAAAAACCTTCATAAAGTAACGGTAAAAGAGGGCGATAAAGTAAAAACCAAACAGGAAATAGGAGAGGTTTTTACCAATCCTACTACAGGCGAAACCGTACTCAACTTTGTGGTGTTTAAGGATTTAAAAACTCAGAACCCTGCGAGTTGGATTTATAGGATGTAGCATACCTGCAAGGTTTTCAAATCCTTTTAGATATCATGAATTAAATTGGGTTGTCATACCTACAAGGTCTATCTAGACCTTGCAGGATAAATAAAGTTTTTACACCCTTACAAAAACGTAACCGCGTCTTGTTTTGCGATAGTGTTTTCCGTTCCAGAAGTAGTAGCGTTTTCCTTTTACAGTGACTACTTTATAGTTTCTTGGTGGGGTTTTTACAACAGTTACTGAAGCTGGTCGTGTAACTACTCTCGTGGCGCATGATGAAACACTCATCATACAAATTGCCGATAATAAAATAACAAAAGTTCTCATAGCATTAAGATTTTGGGTTTACTATAAGACTTCGGCCATTTAAAAAGGTTTAATCAAACAATGCCTTTAATTCTTTTGCTTCGTTGGGTTTAATCTTTCCCGCTAGCAAAAGGCTTAATTGTTTTCTGCGTAAAGCGGCATCAAAACGTTCCTTTTCAATTTTAGTTTCGGGAAGTACTTCAGGAACTTTTACTGGCTTTCCGGTGGAGTCCACAGCCACAAAGGTATAAATAGCTTCATTGGCTTTGGTGCGTTCTCCAGATTCTCGGTCTTCCATCCAAACATCAATATAAATTTCCATCGAAGTATTGAATGCGCGGGATACTTTTGCTTCAACGGTTACTACGCTTCCTAAGGGAACAGCACGGTTAAAAGCCACGTGATTTACAGAGGCCGTCACCACAATGCGTCTACTATGGCGTCGGGCAGCAATACTGGCAGCGCGATCCATACGGGCCAACAATTCACCACCAAATAGGTTGTTTAAGGGATTGGTTTCACTGGGTAAAACCATATCCGTCATTGTGGTTTTAGATTGTTCGGGAGTCTTTGCGTTCATCGTAACATTTTGATGGCGCAAAGTTACGCATTAAAGCAGTAAGGTGATTTGTAATTTTGTGTTAAACTAGTCCAGTTTTTTTACTAGCAACCAGGCATCGCGGTTATGGGTTCGCTTAATGTTTCTAAGCGCTTTTAAAGCGTCCAATCTGCCTTCGTAGCTGGCATAAACCACTTGGTGCAATCCGTATTTATTAGCACCAATTTTTCTGGCGCTAAAACCCTCCGATTTTAACTGGGTGACCTTTTTATCGCAGTTTTCCTCAACGCGAAATGCCCCCGCAACTATGTGATAGCTTCCGGTTTGTTTGGAAACATTTAAGGTAATGGCCGGTAGGGGGTTTAAACTAAACGTAGCTTCTTGAATTTTGCTTTCCAACTGTTGTGTAGCCTGTTCCTGAGCTAGTTGATTATGAGTTTCGATTTGATCCACATAATATTTTGAAGCACCAAAACCTCCAAGGGTCAACGCAATTAATGCCACTGCAGCGTATTTTAGATAGCCTCTATTTTTGCGTTTTTCAGGTGTGAAAACAATTGGCGTAGTTTCTTCAATAGCTTGTGCAGTTTCCTTATAAACCTCACGGGAAATTACCGAAGATTCAAAAGGAGACAGTCCAAACGCATCGGTCAAATAATTCAAATTATATGAAGGTTCAAAGACAATTTTACCTTCTGTATTGAAAATGATTTCACCTATATTATTAAACGTAATCGTTTCGCCTTGGGTCAAATATGATTTTAAGGCTTTTACACGCTTTTTAATTTTTTTGGTTGCAACTTCAAAAGGAATCTTTTCAACATCAGCAATATAGCGTGCCAACAACCCGTCATTTTTTTGAATTTGTTCGTTAAAGGAGATTACCTTTTTTGGTGGGTAAAAGGTGTGGTTTTCAGCATTAATTGTAGCCGATTGGCGTTCGGTTAAAAACGCCCCGAAGTTAGGTACCACAACACATTCGTATCGGTACAATAAATCGCTAATGTAGGTTTCCAGTTGCATGAAAACAAAGTTAAAAAAATATGGTTTTCATTAAATTTTTCACTTAACTATTTATTAACAATGCAAAATTGCTTTAATTGCGTTAGAAACGATTGACATGACGGAAAACGACCTACTTTATACCCTAGCTTTAAATCACGTACCAAATATTGGGGACATCACAGCAAAACGACTGATCGGACATTGTGGTTCGGCTGAAGCGGTTTTAAAAGAAAAGAAGCATAAACTTCTCAAAATTGATGGCATTGGTGAGCATGCGTTGCAAGGGCTTTTTGATAGCATTCATTTGTCTGAAGCCGAAAAAGAAATCAACTTCATCAATGAGCATCAAATTAAGGTGAGCTATTTTCAGGATACCGATTATCCCGAAAGGTTAAAGCATTGTATCGATGGACCTGTTTTATTGTTTCAAACAGGGAATATTAACCTAAATCAAAAGCACATTATTAGTATTGTTGGCACCCGACGCATTACCGTAAACGGCATTGCGTTTTGTGAAAAACTAGTAGAAGCCTTAAAACCATACAACCCTATTATTGTATCTGGTTTTGCTTTGGGTGCTGATATCACCGCACATAAAAATGCCATGAAGCATGATTTGCAGACTATTGCTTGTTTGGCACACGGTCTCAATGAAATCTATCCGAAAAGTCATAAAAAATATATGGTGGACATGGAAAGAAACGGCGGGTTTTTCTCTGATTTTTGGAGCACGGCCGTATTTGACCGGAAAAACTTTTTAAAACGAAACCGCATTATTGCTGGGGTAAGCGAGGCTACCATAGTTGTTGAATCTGCGGAAAAAGGGGGGAGTTTAGTAACTGCGGATATTGCCCATTCCTACAACCGGGATGTATTTGCAGTACCTGGACGAACTACCGACAAGCTTAGTACTGGGTGCAATAATTTGATTAAATTCCAAAAGGCGCATATGTTAACGACACCTTTGGATGTGCCTTATATCCTAAATTGGCAATTGGAGGATGAACAGCAACCCTCCATTCAAAAAAAGCTATTTGTGGAATTGGATGCTACTGAAAAAATTATTTATAATTACCTGAAGGATAACGAAAAACAGCAGTTGGATATCATCGCCTTAAATTGTAATATGCCCATTTTTAAAGTGTCCAGTACCTTATTGAATATGGAATTGAAAGGCGTAGTACGGCCTTTGCCGGGGAAGTTGTTTGAGTTGGTTTAATATCCAACCTTGGCTCTAACTCTCTCCAAAACGGAATCCGCCACTTTTTTAGCCTTTGTGGCGCCAATAGCCAGAGCTTTATCCACCTCTTCCAAGTTGTTCATGTAGTAATTGTAACGCTCCCGAGGTTCTGCAAATTTTTCAAGAATTAATTCGAAAAGTGCCTGCTTGGCATGTCCGTAGCCATAACCACCTTTTCCGTAATTGGCTTTCATTTCAGCGATTTGAGTATCATTCGCTAAGAGGCTATAAATAGCAAAACAGTTACAGGTTTTCCAGTCTTTTGGGTCTTCAAGTGGGGTGCTATCCGTTTGAATGGACATAATCTGTTTGCGCAATTTTTTGTCCGGTAGAAAAATATTGATGGTATTGTTACGGCTTTTACTCATTTTTTCACCATCTGTACCAGGAATCAACATAGTATTTTCCTGAATTTTACCTTCAGGCAACACAAAAGTTTCACCCATTTGAGCATGGAAGCGAGAAGCCACATCCCGAGTCATTTCAATATGCTGCAACTGATCTTTCCCCACTGGGATGATATTGGCATCGTACAATAAAATGTCCGCAGCCATCAACATGGGGTAGGTAAACAGACCAGAATTTACATCTTCCAATCGATCGGCTTTATCCTTAAAACTATGGGCCAGAGTCAATCGTTGATAAGGAAAAAAACAGCTTAAATACCACGACAATTCCGTCACTTGTGGCACATCGCTTTGTCGGTAAAACACGGTCTTATCAATATCCAACCCAAAGGCCAGCCATGTTGCGGCCGTTGAATAGGTATTTTCCCGTAAAACGGATGCATCCTTAATTTGCGTTAAGGTATGCAGGTTGGCAATAAACAAATAGGAATCGTTTTCGGGGTTTTCGGCCATTTTAATTGCGGGTAGAATAGCGCCCAAAATATTGCCCAAATGTGGTGTTCCTGTACTCTGTATGCCTGTAAGAATGCGTGCCATAACAATTACCTGCGGCAGCAGGTATCTTTTTAATTAATTTCAACCGAAGGGCAAAGGTAATCCATTTCATAAAAACCTCAATACTATTGCTTATTTTTGGCGGTGATGATTGTCTTCAAGTACATATTTTGGCTTTTATACCGTATTTGGTTTTACATTCTTGTGGCTTTACCAATTTTAATCCTTTTTCCGATTCTTTTAATTTCCATTTCTAAGGAATCTTGGTACCCTTTCTTTTTCAAGCTGGCTCGGGGATGGGCAAAATTCATTTTAATAGGTATGGGGTTTCGATGGAAAATTGAACGAGATCAAGTTCCGGAACCAGGCAAAAGTTACATGTTTATTGCCAACCATACCTCCATGGTAGATATTATGTTGATGCTAACTGCAGTAAAAAACCCGTTCGTATTCGTGGGCAAGAAGGAACTGGCAAAGATACCATTATTTGGGTTTTTCTATAAACGCACCTGTATTCTGGTGGATAGAAGTTCGCCTAAAAGTAGGCAAGCCGTTTTTTTAAGAGCTCAGAGACGGTTGCAACAAGGGTTGAGTATTTGCATTTTCCCAGAAGGTGGCGTTCCGGAAGAAGATGTCATTTTGGATGAATTTAAGGATGGTGCCTTTCGTTTGGCGATAAATCATCAAATACCAATTGTGCCTTTAACTTTTGCCGATAATAAAAAACGATTTTCATATACCTTTTTTAGCGGAGGTCCGGGAAAGATTCGGGCGAAGGTACATGAGTTTATAACTACAGAAGGGATGACAATTGATGACACGAGAGCACTTAATGATAAAATAAGGGATATAGTTTTAAATCAACTGCAAAATTATAACTCAAAGTAAATACAAAGCTCTAATTTGTACGCATATTCTTTATTTATTTACGGCAAAACCATAAAGGTAATTTTCTTAATAAATATGCAGGAAAAGTTTGTAAAATTGATTTTTTTTTTTTTTTAGTTTTGGTGTGTTCAATATGAATTTTAGGTTATCTAAGAAGTCCCCTAAGAAGAAGTATTGGACAAAATTGTTGCAACACAGCTAGCGCTAGTTTTTTTCTTGAGTAAATTATTTAGTATAAAAACTTCTTAGAATCGACTTCTTAATTTTTGGACTTCAAAAGTAGATTGTTTATTAACCATCCTTGGTTTTCAAGGATGAAATTCTAAAAATTATGAAAAAATTGAAATTGTTCCTATGTCTTTCAACAATCATTGTTTTAGTTGCATCTTGCGCCAAAAATGAGTCCGAGTTAAATGAAGACACCAAGAATTCGTTTGATTATGCAGAGATAGATACTCAACTTAAAAATTATTCGAATTCCATTAATGATTTGTTTCTTACTAAACAGACTATCAAAAGTACTTTCAATGAATCTTTTAAAGTAAAACAAAGTAATACTAATACTTTGAAGAGTTTTTCCAGTAAAACTACAGGGGGAATGGATGCACAACAAGTTTTTATAGAGTTGCCCGCTCAACTTGGTGAAGCAACGAATAGTATGTTGCTACAATATTATAATGATATGGTTAATGCCTATGATTACGAAATACCTGCTATTGTAAGTGAATATCAACATAAATTAGATACTAGTTTTTTAATGTCCGAAGACGAAAAACTAGAATTTCAAATTATATTAAATGCCTCGAAATATGCTATCGAAGCTTTGGAGCAAGCATACTTGGATAGTGAAATACAAAACACCAGTATAACTGGTAAAGGTGGTGGTTTTTGGGACTGCATGAAAAGAACTGCCGGGAAGAAAATAGGCCGAGGTATGGTATTTGGGGCCGTAACGGGTGCTATAGGAGGAGGAATTGTTGGTGCAGCTGGAGGCACTGTGGCTTTTCCAGGATTGGGTACTGCAACCGGAGCAGTTGGTGGAGCAGTTTTTGGTGGAGCCTCAGGCGCGATACGAGGAGCAGTTGGGGGTGCTATTTGGGCCGCCGCCGATTGTCTTACAGCTGTAAAATCCGTCGAGCTTGAATTTATAGTCTTTGAGGATTTGGATAAAGACACTCTGACATTTGACGCATCAATATTTGAATTACCAGAAGAACAGGCAATTGAATTACTGCTAAACGACTAAAAATGAAGCTAAGAAAATTTGTCCTTAAATATTATTATTATTTCAAGATATTTCTAATTACTTTATCTACGGTAATTATGTTTATTGCCTATTTTTTTAGTGATAAGCCTTGCTCTTTAGATACTGTAAGAGCTAACATTAGCAATCCAATGATGTATTTGTGCATTATTGTATCTTTTTTGATAGCACTATGGATCATTAATGGCATTTTCAACAAAAAAACATTAAAAGAAAAATAAAAAACTGCCCTGGGGAAGGGCAGTTTTTTCAGATATCGATTTTCGAGCTTAATTGAAAACCAATATCCAGATCTAACCAAAAACCTAAAATTTAATTCCGAAGCCTGTGTACACCCCAATAAAAAAGGGCTGAAAGTCGCCGGATGTATTTTTAAACGTATTAATTTGATATTTGAACATCGGCTCTAAATTCAAATTAATCCTTTTAGAAACTTTATAATTCAAGCCCAATCCAAAATTGGCACTATAACTGGTTTTATTGATATTATTTGCTTCACCCAAACGCGTACTTTGCCCTTCAATTTCAGAAAACAGGTCGTTGTTGTTCAAAAAGAGGGAACTGAATCCGCCGATAACATTCAAGCCAAATCGCTTACTAGTTAGTGCATACTGAATTTCCAAAGGAATTTCAATATAACCCAAGGACTGATTAATTGTGGTATTTGCCGTATCTAACAGGGCTGGGCTATTACTGGCGTTGAAATTGTCTGCACTTACAATGGTAAAATTGTCGGCATCCACAGCAGGAGTGTCATTCACATCACCAAAGGACGTGCTATTTACGGTTTCAATATTGCTGGTTCTCGTGGAAGCACTGGCATTTAAAGACCTAAAGACCAAAACGTCATTGGTATTGTACCCCAAATTAACGCGATTCACACCAGAACGTATGGTAACCTTGTCACTGAGGGCATAGCTGGCATTAATACCATAACTCATATTTACCTCACCACTTTTAGAGTTATTATTAAATTGCGGATCAATAGACGATCCTTTTCCTAAACTGCTGAAGTAAACGGGCGCTACATTAGGGGCAACGCTCCATTTATTTAGTTTTTTAATTTCCTCATCCTCAAGCAGGGATTGGTTTTCTTCAATAGCCTCTTCAATGGTTTTGGTTTCCTTTTGGGTAGTGTTTTCAGCTATGGCCTGAGTTTCTTCACCAACCAATTCTTTATTTAAGATGGGCGCTTCCTTTTCAAGATTTTGTTCGTCAGGCTTATTTTTAATAGTATTTTCAGCTATCTGTTGGGCGCCATTATCAACAGTATTAGTTTTAGGCGATATTTTATTTTGAATACTTGTCTCGGTTTTAGCCGTACTATTTTCATTGTTTTCGGCCAAAGTTTCATTGTTGTTCTTTTGAGCTAAAGTTTCATCGATAATGGGATTTTCCTTTGAAATCGACTCACTTTTCGTTGGAACTTTTTTCTGCTCTTTATTTGAACTAGCTAAAGCAGGCGATGACTGGTTCAATTTCAAGATTTCTTCTGAATTTTTTATGCCGCTGTCACTTTTAGTCTCATCAACTGCATTTTGATGCTCATCGACATCGGAAATCACCGAATTGCCCAGATTGTCTTCCGCAATTTTATTTTGAGGTGTTTTAATATCCCCAGTGGTGCTATCAGAATTAGTATCCGTTTGTTCGGTACCCACAATTTGAGGCGTTTTGGCCGTTTCGTTATCATTAAAATAAGCGATACCTCCTATAGTTAGAAATAACAATAAAAGAGCGGCCACACCAGCATAGCGCCACCAAATAGGGATTACCCTACGCTTTTTCTTCTTAGCCTTCAGCTTTGCTTCTATGTTGCTCCAGACCGCATTATCGGGCGTAACTTCAAAATCCTTGAAGCGTTCCTGGAACAATCTGTCAATATGTTTCTTGTCTCCCATTATAAGGACTGTAGGTTTTGCTTTGCGTTTTGGTCTTCTATGGTTTGCTTCAAAATCTGTCTTGCTCTGGCTAAATTTGATTTTGAAGTGCCTATAGTAATCTTTAGCATTTCTGCTATATCTTTATGTGAATACCCATCCAGTACATAAAGGTTGAACACCAGCCTGTAACGGTCGGGTAAATCCTGAATGATTTGTAATAAATAATCTAAAGAAACCTGTTCCTCATCAATATCTATTTCAACATCTTCAGCTATGTTTTCATTTACGATGTCAAAGACTTTTTCGTTTCTGTACCGTTGTAACACTGTATTTACTGTGATACGTTTCAGCCATCCTTCAAAAGAGCCCTTGTGTTTATACTGTTCAATTTTATCAAAAATGGTTAAAAAAGCATCCTGCAAATTGTCTTCGGCCTCTACATAGTTGCGCGAATACTTTAAGCAGGTAGAAAACAGTTTGCTTGAAAAGCGTTTGTACAATTCTCCTTGTGCTTTAGTATCATTGATTTTACAATTTTCTATGAGTTGGTTTAAACTCAAGTGATACAGGGATTAATTAACACTTAAACCTTTTAACTAATGAACCCTAAAATTAATACCAAAACATCAAATTTTAAAGTATCATTTTAAAATCCATTAGGCATTAATCTTCAACGGGTACTTCAACGATTAAGTATTGGTCTACTTCATTTTCGTCTTCGCCCTGCCAAAACTTGAATATATACGAACCATTACTGGTAACTTTAAAATTAAACGAGGCTTCTACCACTTCATCAGTTAATTCCTCACAATCATTCCTTTCAAAACAATAATTGATTACGGCTACGGTGCGTTCATTGTTCTCTTTCAAATAATAAAAATCCCTAAACTGATGACAAGTTGAAGGTCTTAAATAACTCACTGTAATTGGGTAAATAGCACCTAACTCAAAACTATCAGGGATGTCAACGCTTTCGATAGGTAATACTTCAAAGTTGAAGTTCAAATTTCCATCATCATCTGCTAAATCACAACTACTTAAAAACACTAGCAAAAAGCCAAGTATTAAAAACTTTTTCATAATGCACAATTTGGGTTTACTTTCTCTTTTCTTTAGTAGATGCGTTTTTCCCCCAATGGTTGCGTGTTTAAGCAAAAAAAATCCCGATAGATTCGGGATTTTTTAGGTTATTCGGTTTTTAAGGATTGCATTATTTTTTCTTCCAGTTCCTCCAGAAGTTCTGGGTTGTCCTTTATAATTGACTTTACGGCGTCTCGACCTTGACCGAGTTTGGTGTCTGCATAGCTAAACCATGAGCCACTTTTTTTGATGATATCATGCTCCACGGCAATATCCAATACTTCGCCCACTTTTGAAACGCCTTCACCGTACATAATGTCGAATTCGCACATTTTGAATGGCGGTGCAACTTTGTTTTTAACCACTTTTACACGGGTTTTGTTACCTAGTACCCCACCACTGCTATCTTTAATTTGAGTGGAACGTCTGATATCCAATCGTACGGAAGCATAGAACTTGAGGGCGTTACCACCGGTAGTAGTTTCTGGATTGCCAAACATTACTCCGATTTTTTCACGCAATTGGTTGATGAAAATTACAGTACAGTTCGTCTTACTGATGGAGGCTGTCAATTTTCTTAAGGCCTGTGACATCAAACGGGCATGCAGTCCCATTTTGGAGTCGCCCATTTCGCCTTCAATTTCACTTTTTGGTGTAAGAGCCGCTACAGAATCCACTACTACAATATCTATAGCGCCGGAGCGGATTAAATTATCTGCAATTTCAAGGGCTTGCTCCCCATTGTCAGGTTGCGAAATGATGAGGTTGTCAATATCCACACCCAGTTTTTCGGCATAAAATCTGTCAAATGCGTGCTCTGCATCAATAAATGCAGCAATACCTCCGGCTTTCTGAGCCTCGGCAATGGCATGCAACGTTAAAGTAGTTTTACCTGAAGATTCCGGGCCATAAATTTCTATCACACGGCCGCGCGGATAACCGCCAACACCCAATGCAATATCAAGCCCCAGGGATCCCGATGAAATGGCATCGACATCCTCAACCGCGGCATCGCTCATTTTCATCACGGTGCCTTTCCCGTAGGCCTTGTCTAGTTTATCTAAAGTTAGTTTTAATGCTTTTAATTTTGCTTCTTTTTCGTTACTCATCTCTCGTTTTCTGTAAAATTATTCACGCTAAAATACTATATCTTTTGAGATGCCACAATAATAGTTTTCAACAGGGATTCTAGGCACAAATCAGCTCAATTTTTTGAGGCTTGGCACGATATTTTAATGCCAGACGCAACCTTTTTAAATTTTCAGCATCTACTTATAAAGTGGGTAAAATTTTTGCTGTGAAAAAGAAAAAACCTGAATCCCACATCAACATACATAGGCATTTGGTGTTTCAATTATTATAATTGCTATGAGAATTGTGAAGCCCTTTGCGGTTAACTTTTTTAATTCTTCTGTTGAAAGGCAGGAATTTTGAAATTCAGTTAGTCAAGAAAAGCACTTTAATCCCAATAAAAGTGCTTTTTTTATGCCTTATATTTTACGGATGGTTTAATGCTAGTTTTTTGAACGGACTTTGGCGGATAAGTGCGCTAGGGATTGCAGAGGAAAGCCCACAGCGCCCCTTAAAGGGCGCGAGGACTTGTAACGAAAAGCCCGACCCTTGTGGTAGCGCCCAAATTATTGATAAATAGGGGTTTTAATTACTTATAAATTGTAAATTTGCGCATCAAAATATTTTCTTTAACTTAAACTTGGTATAGCATGCAACTGTACAATACTTTAAGTGCGAAAGAAAGAGCAGCGCTAATCGAAAAGGCCGGAAAGGACCGATTGACGTTATCGTTCTATCAATACGCGCACATTTCAAATCCGCAGGAATTTAGGGATCAATTATTTATCGCTTGGAACAAACTGGATGTTCTTGGCCGAATATACGTAGCCTCTGAGGGCATCAATGGGCAACTGTCGCTTCCGGCAGATCGTTTTGACGCGTTTAAAGCACATTTGGATACCATTGATTTTTTGAAGGATATCCGTCTGAATATTGCCGTGGAGCAGGATAATATGTCTTTTTTAAAATTGAAGGTGAAGGTGCGCCATAAAATTGTTGCGGATGGTTTAAATGATAACACCTTTGATGTTACTGACAAAGGGATCCATGTGGATGCGGATAGGTTCAACAAATTGATTGAGGACGAAAACACCGTCCTCGTGGATATGCGCAACCATTACGAGAGCGAAATAGGCCATTTTAAAAATGCCGTTACGCCGGATGTGGATACCTTTCGGGAATCCTTGGATATTATTGAGGATGATTTAAAAGAACATAAAACCGATAAAAACCTGGTAATGTACTGCACTGGAGGTATTCGATGCGAAAAGGCCAGTGCCTACTTTAAGCACAAAGGTTTTAAAAATGTATTCCAGTTGGAAGGGGGGATTATAGAGTATACCCGCCAGATAAAAGAACAAAACCTCGAAAATAAATTCATTGGAAAAAATTTCGTTTTTGATGAACGCCGAGCCGAAAAAATAAGTGATGACGTGATAGCGCAGTGCCACCAATGCGGTGAGCCATTCGATATACACACCA
The DNA here is from genome assembly GCF_014270105.1 of Hyunsoonleella aquatilis. Classification (GTDB taxonomy): domain Bacteria; phylum Bacteroidota; class Bacteroidia; order Flavobacteriales; family Flavobacteriaceae; genus Jejuia; species Jejuia aquatilis. Next base: position 696,328 of record NZ_JACNMF010000002.1, on the reverse strand, counting down.
ATTGCGCCAATGATGCCTGCCACCTGCTGTTTATCCAGTGCGATAAATGTAAGGAAGAAATGGATAATTGTTGTTCGGAGGCCTGCAAGGAAATCAATGCCTTACCTTATGAAGAGCAAAAAGCACTACGAAAAGGCCAAGGCAATAGCAACGATATCTTTAAAAAAGGGAGAGCCGATCATTTGCCATACAAAAAAGACTTAAGGAATATTTTTGAGGTTTTGAAGAAAAAGGAAGTTCCTAAAAGTTAAAATCGCTTGGCATCCATATTTTTTAAGTCTTCGGAATAATCATATATTTACACATTAAAAGAATTTTTTGAAACTTGTATTCAAAAATCCTTTAAACTGTCGTTCACAGGGATGGCGGTAAACAAAATCAGGTATGAACTTCCATTCGCAATAATTTTAGATTATTGGCGAATTCAATATATAAAATATGGCTTGCGCTAGTTGCTCGACGAAAGACGGCACTCCGAAAGGTTGCAAAAATAATGGTACTTGTGGAACGGACAGTTGTAATAAACTCACCGTATTCGATTGGTTGGCCAACATGTCCCTTCCTAATGGCGAAACCCCTTTTGACTGGGTTGAGGTGCGTTATAAAAACGGACGGAAAAACTACTACAAAAATACTGAGAATCTTACTTTAAGCATTGGCGATATTGTGGCAACACAAACCAAGGCCGGACATGATATAGGCATGGTTACCCTTACGGGGGAATTGGTGCGTGTGCAGATGAAACGCAAAAATATTGCACCTGAAGGCGAAGATATTTTGAAAATTTATCGAAAGGCCACGCAAAAGGATATCGATATTTGGCAAAAGGCTCGCGATAGGGAAGAACCTATGAAGGTGAAAGCGCGCCAGTTTGCTATCGATTTGCGGTTGCAAATGAAAATTTCCGATATCGAATTCCAAGGGGATGCGAGTAAAGCTACATTTTATTATACTGCTGAAGAACGTGTTGATTTTAGGGAACTCATCAAAGTTTTTGCACGCGAATTTAGAACCCGTATCGAAATGCGTCAAGTGGGCTTTCGTCAAGAAGCTTCGCGTTTGGGAGGCATTGGTTCCTGTGGGCGGGAACTGTGCTGTTCTACCTGGTTGACAGATTTCCGTTCGGTAAGTACTTCCGCTGCGCGTTATCAACAATTGTCCTTAAATCCACAAAAATTGGCGGGACAATGCGGTAAGCTGAAGTGCTGTTTAAATTATGAACTGGATACTTATTTGGATGCCCTAAAGGATTTTCCAAAAACCGAAATCAAACTTCAAACGGAAAAAGGTACCGCGGTATGCCAAAAAACTGATATTTTCAAAGGACATATGTGGTATGCCTATGAAGGCGAATGGATGAATTGGCACAAAATTACTGCTGAGCAGGCCAATGAAATTATCGATTTGAATAAGCAAAACAAACCGGTAACAAGTCTTGAGGAATATGCTTTAGATTTGGACGAAGATACTAAAGCTACCTTTGAAAACGTTGTGGGACAAGATAGTTTAACGCGCTTTGATAGTCCAAAACGCCGCAACAAACGTAGAAATAATAGGAGGAAGGGCAAGCAAGGGAATAAAAATGCTTCTGGAAATCAGAATCAAAACCAACAGAAGCAGAACAACAAAAGAAGACGCAATAATAAAAGAAAACCTCAAAATGCTAAGAATAGCCAAAAATAGTCTCTTGGTATTTTTATTGGTGTTCTGTGTCGTCTCCTGCGATGAAAACCGTGTGTTTGATGCCTATAACTCTGTACCCAACGGATGGCACAAGGATTCGATAGTAAATTTTAAAATTAACCCACCAGATACAATAAACCCATACAACTTATTCGTTAACCTTAGAAATACCAATGCTTATAAGTACAACAATCTGTTTTTAATCGTTGAGATGACCTTTCCCCATGGAAAAACCATCAAGGATACCCTAGAGTATCGTATGGCAGAACCGTCAGGAAAATTTTTGGGAACAGGAACTACCGATACAAAAGAAAACAAATTGTGGTACAAGGAAAATGTGGTGTTTAATGAAGCAGGCGAATACAGCGTAAACATCCAGCACGCCATGCGAGAGCACGGTAGGGTCAACGGAATTGTAAACCTTGAAGGCATAACGGATGTTGGTTTTCGGATAGAAAAACCAACCCGGAATCGCTAACTTTAAGTACTTATAACTTTAAATACTTTAGGCACTTTCAATATGGCAAAAACTAAATTAAAAAAGGAATCCGCTACCCCATCGGGTTTTTCAAAATACATTCGATGGTTTTGGATAGTATTTCTGGGAGGTGTTCTTCTGGTGATACTATTATTTTTATTGGCCTCGTGGGGAGCCTTTGGTGAAATGCCCGACCATACCGTTTTAGAAAACCCAAAAACTAACTTGGCCACAGAAATTATATCTTCAGATGGTAAAACCTTAGGGAAATTCTATTTTAACGATAACCGTACCCCGGTTGGTTATGAAGAGTTGCCCCAGAATTTGGTGGATGCCTTGATAGCTACAGAGGATGCCAGGTTTCATGAACATGCAGGTATTGATGCCAGAGGAACTTTAAGAGCTGCAGTTTTTATGGGTAAAAAAGGTGGTGCTAGTACCATTTCACAGCAATTGGCAAAGCAATTATTCCATAGAAGGGAGAAGGCCAACATTGTTGAGAAGTTATCTCAAAAACTTAGGGAATGGATTATCGCTACGCGACTGGAACGCCAGTATACCAAAGAAGAAATCATTGCCCAATATTTTAATATCTATGATTTCGGAAACAACGCAGATGGCATAAGAAGTGCAGCCGCGATTTATTTTGACAAAGAACCAAAAGAACTGGATTTAAAGGAATGCGCTATGTTGGTAGGGATGTTTAAGAATTCTTCCTTATACAACCCACGCCGTAATCCTGTTGGGGTGAAAAATCGACGGAATGTTGTATTGGCTCAAATGTATAAATACGAATACATCGATGATAAGCTCAAGGATTCATTGCAAGCCACGGAGCTGGATATTAAATACACGCCACAATCCCACCGTGATGGCATCGCTACTTACTTTAGAGGCTATTTGTCTGGCTTTATGAAAGACTGGATTAAAAAGAATCCAAAACCTGATGGTAGCAAATGGAGTTTATATAATGACGGTTTAACGATTTATACCACCATCGATTCCCGAATGCAACAATATGCTGAGGACGCCGTACAACAACATATGCCAAGACTTCAAGCTGAGTTTTTTAATCAGAATACGCCAAAGCGAAATCCTACAGCGCCATTTCTGGAATTGACGCGAGGTGCGATTGATACCCTAATGGAGAATTCCATGCGCCAATCGGAACGTTGGAGACATATGAAATATGACCTGAAAAAATCTAATAAGGAAATTATCGCCTCCTTTGATAAACCTGTTCCGATGTCGGTTTTTGTTTGGAAAGATGGTAAACCTTCCGAAATTGATACTATCATGAAACCCATGGATTCTATGCGCTATTACAAGTCATTCTTACGAACAGGAATGATGTCCATGGATCCGCATACTGGACATGTAAAAGCCTGGGTAGGTGGTATGGACTATAGGCATTTTCAATATGATATGGTGAAGCAGGGTAAACGTCAAATAGGCTCCACCTTTAAACCCTTTGTATACACCACTGCTATTGACCAGTTGCACTTTTCGCCTTGTGATGAATTCCCCGACACGCCTTTCTGTATTGAGGCAAATAAATTCGGAAATCCAGAAGAATGGTGTCCGAAAAATGCGACCAACAATTACGGAGGTAATCGAACATTAAAAAATGCCTTGGCAAACTCTATAAATACGGTAACAGCGCGTTTAATTGACAAAGTAGGCCCGCAAACTGTTGTGGATTTAGCTAAGAATTTGGGCATTGAATCGGATATGTTGCCTACGCCTGCTATTGCATTGGGAACTCCCGATTTAAGCGTCTATGAAATGGTTGGAGCCTATGCAACTTTTGCTAACAAAGGCGTATACACCAAGCCTGTCATGGTAACAAGTATTGAGGACAAAAATGGAACATTATTGTACCAGTTTACTCCTGAAACCCGGGATGTATTGAGTGAGGAAACTGCTTATGTGGCAACTAAATTGATGGAGGGGGTAACTCAATATGGCTCTGGAGGTAGTTTGCGCCATAGCTATAAAAAGAACAAAGCTGAATACAAAAAAGTGGTAACGGGTTATCCTTATGAATTCACTAATCCCATTGCTGGAAAAACGGGTACCACACAAAACCAAAGTGATGGTTGGTTTATGGGAATGGTCCCTAATTTGGTTACTGGCGTTTGGGTAGGCGGTGATGATAGAGCAGTACATTTTAGAAGCATTACGTATGGACAAGGTGGTGTAATGGCATTACCTATTTGGGCGCTCTATATGAAAAGTTGTTATGCCGATGAGACCTTAAATGTATCCAAAGAAGAATTTGAAGAACCCAAAGATTTATCGATCATAGTGGATTGTTCCAAGGCTACTGGTAAAACAGTAATTGATGACGATGATGCCCAGGAAGACGAACTTCCAGACGACTTGGCGTTTTAAATACCTTCTGCAAATTCAATAAAAAATTGAATCGACTCCGGGTTCCGCATGGCATCCATATTGATGGAGGTTTCCAAAGGCATTTTCAGAAGAATTTTTTTAATCGGGGCTTCCATTTTTTTGCCACTTAAGGTATATGGGATATCAGCTACCTCAATAATTTCATCGGGTACGTGCCTAGGGGAATAATCCGTTTTTAGTTGCTGATTGATGTTGGATTTGATATCGTCGTTTAATTCAATGCCCGGTTTTAGTTTTACAAACAAGGGCATATAATGTTTGCCTTCTTCCAATTCTAAATTGATAATTAAGGAATCGGCAATACCTTCTATTTTATTGACGGCACTGTAAATTTCACTAGTGCCAATTCTAATCCCATGTCGGTTTAATGTAGCATCAGAACGACCATAAATCACCAAGCCTTTCGTTTTCGAATTGATTTTTATAAAATCACCATGACGCCATTTGCCAGGATAATCTTCAAAATAACTTGATTTATACCTGGCATCGTCCGTGTCGTTCCAAAAGTAAATCGGCATTGAGGGCATGGGTTTATCAATCACCATTTCGCCTAAACCATCCTCAATGGGCTCACCTTTATGATCCAAAGCATACAGAGAAACGCCTAAAGCGCGACATTGAATCTCACCTTTATAAACCCCGTTAAAGGGCGTGCCACCCACAAAAGCAGTACATACATCAGTACCACCGGCCATCGAGCATAGCCACACATCTTTCTTTATAAAATCGTAAACATACTGAAAGGCTTCGGCAGGCAAAGGTGCGCCAGTCGAGCTTATTGAGCGGATGGAGGATAAATCATGATTGGATTTGATGTCCATTTGCTTTTTCATATTGGCTACCAAAAACGGTGCGCTCGTTCCAAAATGGTGAATGCCAATTTGGTCGGAAAATCTCCAAAGGGAGTCAAAGTTTGGATATGTTGGCGAGCCATCGTAAAGTACAATAGAAGCACCCATAAGTAGAGGCGATTGCAAAAAGTTCCACATCATCCACCCCGTGGTGGTGAACCAGAAATATCGCTCGTCTTCTTTCACATCATTATGAAAGGCCATGTATTTCAAATGCTCCAATAAAATCCCACCATGCGATTGCACAATGGCTTTTGGCAATCCGGTAGTTCCTGAAGAGTATAATACCCAAATGGGATGATTGAAATCTACCGGTACGAATTCTAATGTACCTCCATCTATTTCAAAAATAGAATGGATATCCACGAATTCATCCGAAAAATTTTCCAAAGCACTTGCGTTGAGGTAGGGTAGAATAATCACCTTTTCCAAAGTAGGGAGCGCCGAAGCAATATCTTTAACAGTATTGGTTTTATCATAGGGTTTTCCATTGTAAAAATACCCATCAACGGCAATTAGAACTTTGGGCTGAATCTGTTCAAAACGATTGACCACGCTTTCAGTTCCAAAATCAGGAGAGGTACAAGACCAAATGGCCCCAAGAGCATTAACCGCCAAAAAAACGATAGTAGCTTCTGGAACATTTGGAATAAATGCCACTACACGGTCATCTTTTTTAACCCCAAGGGATTTTAAATAGGATATCATAGAAGCCACTTTGGTTTCCAATGTCGCCCAAGTAATTTCCTCACGTCGTCCAGCTTCATTGCTAAAATAAATGGCTGTTTTTTCAGGATGGGAATGCCTAAAAATATGTTCCGCATAATTTAAAGTAGCTCCTTCAAACCATTTGCAGCCGGGCATGTCGTTGGAGGGTAGTACGTTGGAATAAGGTGAATGATATTTAATATCGAAATAATGCCAAAGGCTTTCCCAAAAATCTTCGATATTGGCCACGGACCATTGCCAAAGGCTGTGATAGTCCTCGAAAGTCAGCTCGTAGTTTTTTTTCAGCCAATTGCAATAATGACTTAAATGGCTGTTTTGTTTAAACTGCTGGGAACCTTCCCAAAGTTTTTTTGCGTTCATATAAGGATAGCTTTCTTTCTCAAAGATAAAGATTATATAGGAAGCCAAAATGACAAACTATATCATTTTCTTTTTTACAAAAGTGACGTGATTGAGGTAAAATGTTAAAAAATTTTACACTTCATCGATTTATTATGTTTTTAAACGGATATTTTGAAAAAAAAGTAGATATTAGCAATCCCAAATCAACCGAATTGAAAATAGATTTCCCCCAAATCTATCATAATCTTAAAAATTTTTAGATATGGCAACAAATCTACCTGAACAACCTACGAAACGAGAGAGCAAGTTTAAAGAAACCTTGCAGGAAAACCTGAAGTTTATGAAAGGCTTGCTTTATCTCACCAAAAAAGTGTTTATGTTATAAAATTTGATTTTGTAAGATGAATAGTTTTTGAGATAATCCCGAATTTTTCGGGATTTTTTTTGGACATAATTCAAGTTAAATTCCCTTCGGTATCGCATCTATCAACTTTTTGGTATACTCCTTTTTTGGGTTAGCATAAATAATATCCGCATCGTCCAGTTCCTCAATTTTGCCTTGGTTCATCACTAAAAGCTGGTCAGCCATGTATTTTACAACCGCCAAATCATGCGAAATAAAAATATAGGTGAAGCCAAAATCTGCTTTCAATTCATTTAAAAGATTCAATACTTGCGCTTGCACTGAGATATCCAAAGCCGAAACCGATTCATCGCAAACGATTAATTTTGGTTGTAAAGCAATGGTTCGCGCAATACCAATTCGCTGGCGCTGACCCCCTGAAAATTCATGTGGGTAGCGGTTAAAATAATCTTCGGAAAGTCCGACCCGTTCCAAAATTTCCAAGACTTTGGCTTTGCGTTCGTCATCCGAGTTATAATGTTGATGTACCTGCATGGGTTCCATAATGGCCTTGCCCACAGGAATCCTAGGATTTAAAGAAGCAAACGGATCCTGAAAAATAATTTGAATGTCCTTTCGCAATTTGCGCACATGGGCAGTTGAAAGTTTGGTAATGTCAACACCTTTATACATAATAGCTCCTGCTGTCGCTTTGTCCAATTGTAAAATGGCATTACCCAAAGTGGATTTACCACAACCAGATTCCCCTACCAGCCCTAAAGTTTCGCCTTCGTACAATTTGAAGCTTACACCATTAACCGCTTTAAAAGATTCAGGTTTTGAAAACCATCCCGATTTTGAGAGATATTCCTTTTCAACATCAATGACCTCTAATAATGGTGGTTGGCTGTATAGTTTATTATGTGTTTTTTGGCGTTCTTCGGAAGTGATAACTTCGGATTTTGAAGTGTTATCCAAAAAATCCTGAATGGTGGGCAATACCTTTAAGCGTTCGTCCAAAGATGGGCGAGAATTTATGAGCGCTTTGGTGTACTCGTTTTGAGGATTGCTGAAAATATCCTGTATTGACCCTTGTTCCACAATATTGCCTTTATACATCACCAAAACCCTATTGGCTATTTCGGAAATTAGAGCCAAATCATGGGTGATGAAAATGATGCTCATTTGAGTCTCCATCTGTAATTCCTTTAGCAGATGGATGATATCCTTTTGAACGGTAACGTCCAAAGCCGTGGTGGGCTCATCGGCAATTAAAATATCGGGTTTGCAGGCGATGGCCATGGCAATCATCACACGCTGTTTTTGTCCACCTGAAATTTCGTGAGGATAGGATTTAAACACACGCTCAATATTAGGGAGTTTTACCTTTTCGAATAGGGATAAAGTTTCCTTCTTAGCTTCTGATTTTGAGATATCGGTATGTTGCAACAAAATTTCCTGAACCTGTTTTCCGCAGGTCATCGATGGGTTTAAGGAACTCATGGGCTCTTGGAAAATCATCGAGATTTTCTTGCCTCGAATCTTCTGGAATGCTTTGTTTGATAGCTCGGTCAAATCCTTGCCATCAAAAGTAATGTGCCCTGAGGCGATCTTCGAAATGCGCTTTGGCAAAAGTCCCAAAATGGCCAACGACGACACCGACTTTCCCGAACCTGATTCGCCTACAATACCCAGGATTTCATTTTCATTCAAATGATAGGAAATACTGTGAATCACCTCATTTTCACCAAAGGATATCGAGAGGTTTTTTATATCCAATAAGGGCTTTAGCTTCATTTAAATCCTAATAATTTCGTCATTATCCAATAAATCATCGCCTCGCAATCTCAAAAAGATTTGCGCCACGGCAATGGTATCTTTTTCGCAATAATCAATTATTCTGTCGATATCACCTTCTTCGTAATACACCCGATAGACTTCACTGCCGTCAATATCATCTTTTGGCGATGGTACGCCCAAAACGTTTGTTAATAGTTTCAGGGAAGTGTAGGTTTTGTAATCACCGAATTTCCAAAGCTCCAAAGTGTCCAAATGCGGGACTTCCCATGGCTTTTTTCCGAAAAGGTTCAATTTATAGGGTAACTCGATATTATGGATAATCATCCTTCGGGCAATGTACGGAAAGTCAAATTCCTTGCCGTTATGCGCACATAATAAATGTTTGGTTTGACTAAAATGGGTGATGATAAGGTTTTTGAATTCTTTTAAAATAGTGACCTCATCACCGTAATAGGAGGTCACCCGAAACATGCGCCGTTGCCCTTGAAAATTAAAGAACCCAACCGAAATACAAATAATTTTCCCAAATTCTGCCCAAATGCCTGCGCGGTTATAAAACTCTTCAGGAGTGTACTCGTCCCTACGCTGGTATTGAGATTTATTTTCCCAAAGGGATTGTTTAACTTCATCTAACTCAGAAAAATGCTCGGTTTCTGGAACCGTTTCGATGTCCAGAAATAATATATCTTCAAGATTGAGTTTTGAAATCATTTTTAATCATTTAGTATAACCTCTATAGCTTTTTCAAGAACCTCGTCTCTACCGTCTTTAATTCCTTGAATAGTAGGTTTTACCACGATATCGGGTACGATTCCGACACGTTGTGTTTCCGTTCCGTCTGGGTAGTATATACCAATTCCCGAAATATTTGTTCTTAATCCACCAGGTAAATAAATAGATGAAACATTTCCGTCTGCCCCTGCTGTTGTACTACCCATAATGGTTGTATTGTTTCCTGCTCTAAATGCCATTGCGGTATATTCGGATTGACTCTGAGAATCTTCATTTACCAAAACAACTAATTTACCTTTAAAGGTTTCTCGGTCCTTTGGGATTTTTGGGCCATCGATAACTAAAAACTCCCCTGGGTTATCTAGGCTAAATGTAGTGAATTTTACAAAAGGAGTTGAAGAGGATACAAAGAAATTCCCCAATTTGAATGGTACAAATGTACTAGGATAGTTTCTTATGTCAATGATGATGCCTTTTGTGTTTTTAAATTTAGATTTTATTTCAGGAATGTCACTTTTGGATATGTGTTGTAGAGTAACGTAACCGATATTATTATCCAAAACTTTATAACATTTTTCGTCTTTCCAATTGTACCAATTGAGATTTAAACTGTCTTTTAAAATTAGAGGTATATTATAATGCTTTTCTTGATTATTCGATAAATAATTTACTTTTATTTGTTGGCTATTGGACCTTAGAATATCTCTTGAAATATTTCTGAATTTTGAAGTTTGGTTTGATGCAGGATAATAATTTGAGACACTATCTAGAATTGATTGAATAGTTTTTCCATTAACATGAGTAATGATATCTCCAACTTTCAACTTTGATTTATCTTTATATTCTGGGTTATAATAATCTGTAACAACTAGTTTGTTTTCAATAAAACTGACCTTAAAGGGTGCAAAGTATTTCCCTCTTTTATTTTGAACATTGTTAAAACCTGTATAGGTAGTTGCATGAGTGTCGTTAATTTCTCCTATTAATTCTATCATTACAAGTTCATATTCTAACTTATTTTTCGTTTGAATTACTTTAGGAATGTAATCTTTTAAAATAGTATTCCAATTATTATCCGTTAGGTATTTATAAGGAAAATAATATTGTATCATGTTCCAATATCTGTAAAGTGCCAATAACTTAAAACCGTCGTCTTTAAAAGACATGCTGTAGTACAGTTTTTCATTTTTAAATTTTGGATTTTTCGCACGATCAGGTTCAATATAATAGTGGTTTCCTTGATGTCTGTTTTTAATAATGAATTGTAATTTTTCCTTAAGTGCATCTGAAATGTCTTCTGAGTCAATCCAATCTAAATCTGGTTTTAAAAGAGCATCTTTTGAGGTTTCTTTGTATTCATCCCAAGGTTCAACAGTACCGAGATTATCTATCCATGATATAATTAATTGGTCTCGATCGAGATTGTTTTTAATATTTTGATATTTAGGAAGTATTCTAAACAACTCATAGTCCCAGTTGTAGTTTCCCTTAGCAATTTCAGGATGATGATATTTCAGCAAGCCCCAAACCCTTCCTAGTAATTCTAAGTTTTCAATTTGTACATCATCTAAACTGGTAATTTTTACATTTGAGTTATGGTCAAACTCCTTATCTAACTTTGCCTTAAAAACGGGTTCTTCTATTTCTTTAAAAGTTTGAATGTCTTTACCATCAACGGTCAAAACGAAATCATCAAACCAAGCCTCACCTTTACCTAACAGAATACCTCCAATATAAATCCTTTTAGCCTCTTTAGGGAAGGGCAATTCTATGACGTACTTTTTCCAGTTTTTGGTGCCATTTATATTTTGGTTTTTCATGTTGCTAAACTCCAGTGTTTTACTATTGCCATTATCAAGTCTAAGTAATAGCCCGCCAAATCCATTTTCAACATTTTTTAACTTCATGTAGCCTTCTAGCTTAATTTTTTTGCCCGAGAAGTTTGCAGGAATTCGATAAGCAATGCATCCAAAGGAGTCATGCTTGTTTTTTGATGAAACCTTTGCAGAATAATTTCCTGAATGAACTTCCACAGTATCCGCTTGCAAATTATAATTGCCCCACTCAAACCACTTATCCGGTAATAGCATTTGAGTATTATAAGTTTCAAAATCTAAGTTAAATTTTTTACTTTTCTGTTTTTGCACGCAGGATATGCAAGAAAGTAATAGTGTTAAACACAGAAATGATTTTTTCATGATGATTGATGTAGTTTCAATCAAAAAAAAGGAATTAAATTTCTTACGACTCCAAATATTTGTTAAATAACAAAATATTATGATTTGGAACTAAGCATTTTATAAGCTTCTTCAATATAAACAGTGATGTCGCTTGTGAAATTTGCTATTGGATTCCCAGGCCCTTTTCGGTGTCCAAGCCTCACAATAATAATGTTATCATTTGGTTCAACAATAACATATTGTCCCAAATGGCCGCGCATCATAAAAAAGTTTTTGTCTTTTATTTTTTTCAGCCAAAAGCCGTAGCCGTATCTAGGGTCTTCAGGAAATCGAGGTGCAATGGAAGTGGCAACAAAACTGGAATCCAATAGTTGTTGGCCATTCCATCTCCCAAAATCCTTATAAAGTTTTCCGAATCTCGCAAAATCCCTAGCATTGCTAGAAATTGCTGTGAAAGCTTTAGCCATTCGATTGTCTTTGTCGTCTAACTGCCAAAGTGCATCTTCGGACATTCCCATTGGTTGCCAAAAACTTTCAGAAAGATAATTAGCCAGTTTTTTCCCTGTTGCTTTTTGTATCACCATTCCTAAGAGTTGGGTGTTTCCACTTTTATATACAAAACCTTGCCCAGGAGTTCCCGTTATTTTTCTATCCAGCATAATGTCCTCTAGATTACTGCTGTAGTTTGCTCTTGCTGTAATGGAAAGCGGGTTTTTATAATGCTCTACCCATTCCAATCCCGAAGCCATGGAAGCCAAATCGCCAACAGTAGTTTTGGCATAAGAAAATTGAGGGTAGAAATCGCTTAAGGGTTGGTCCAAACCTTGGATGTAACCTTCTTTAATTGCCTTTCCCAATAATGCGCAAGTAATACTTTTTGCAATTGAAAACGAGTTTGTTTTGGAGTTTTTGCCAAATCCACCATAATATTTTTCAAACCAAATACTGTCGTTTTTGATGATAAGGTATGCTATTGTTCCAAGTTCCGAATGGGTCTGATTCAGTTTATCAGTTTCTGAAACAGAATTATAGTCATTGTGTTTTGGCCAAGCATCAACGTGTTTTCCTTTTTTGATGGTATCGTTCTCAAAGTAGGGGTAGTCGTCAATAAAAGCCGTTGTATGTCCTGTGAAATAAACAATTTTGATGCCTCTCAAAACGTACCCGTATCCAAAAATGTAAAGTAGGATAATGATACTTCCAGCACTAATTATAACCCATTTAAGGAATTTTTTCAGAAATTTCATGCGTACAAATAAATGTACATAAATATAGGGATTAATGTTGGTTTAGAACAAAGATTGTTGTTTGTACGGACTTTCATGTTCCAATAACCATTGTTTTCGGCGTAGCCCTCCCGCATAACCTGTTAAACTGCCGTCGCTTCCAATCACGCGGTGACAGGGTACAATAATCCAAAGTGGGTTTTTGCCGTTGGCATTGGCTACTGCGCGAATGGCTTTTTCATCTCCATATGTTTTGGAAAGCTCCAAATACGTTGTGGTTTTTCCATATGGAATAGCTTCCAAAAGTTTCCAAATGCCCTTTTGAAAATCAGTGCCTTGCGGATTTAATTTTAAGTTGAAATGTTTCCGGGTGCCATCAAAATATTCGTTGAGCTGTATGACACAATCTTCAAGAATCTCGGGGATAATATCAGTGGGGATTTCTTCGGAATTTAGAACGGTAACGGATGCAATGCCATTGGAATCACCAATAATTTTGGTAAAACCCAAAGGTGAAGTAATGATACAGGTTTCCATTTTATTACGAAGGATTATTATGAAGTTCCTTTATGTTATCCAAATAGTATAACATGCTTTGTTCTGCTTTTTTAACCGCATCTTTTAGAGCATTTTGGTCGATTTCAATTCTGTTTATTTCTGTTGCTGGATGCAATTTTAAATATCGTTGGGCATTAATCAGCAACTCTTCAGAAGTCCGTTTGATTTGTGCTTTAGCTGTTTGTTCCGTAAAATAAATTCGAAAATCATAATTTGGAGCTATGTGATAATGCCCATCCTTATGCCCGAAACAGTCAAATTTCATCAGCTCGATGGTTTTCCATTTTAAAATAACGGCTGGCCCTTTGCCTATTTTTAAGACTTTCCAATAAACTTGAAGATACAGATCTTTTTGAATGCTTATTTTTTGTAGATCATGGCGTTTTACGGGTGTCGGTTTTGGCCATAATTTTAATAAAATCAATATATTTTTGATGAATTGTTTCATGAGGTCGAAACTGCTTTCACATCGATTATTAGCTATTCTGAAGGATTGTCTTCAGAAATGATACCCAATTTTTTTGCTCGGGCTTCCCAGCTTTTTCGGGCCAATACCTGTAGGTCGGAAACATTGTCGCTCTCATCCATGATTTCAAGTCCGAGCAAAGTTTCAATAACATCCTCCATAGTAACTAGCCCACTTACCGAGCCGTATTCGTCCACCACCAGTGCCATGTGGTTCCTACTCTCTACCAATTTTTCGAATAAGGTAGGAATGGCAAGACCTCGGTTCACTACAATGACATCTCGCTTTAATTCAGACAGTTTTTTAGAATTATTGTCCAAAGCCATTTCCTTAAAAATTTCATCTTTAAGAACCAATCCTGTGATGTTATCTGTATCGCCAGAATAAACAGGAATTCTTGAAAAGCGAATGTTAAGGTTTCGCTTAAAGAAGTCCTCAACCGTAGTCGTTTCATCCTCGGTTTTCATCACCGTTCTAGGTGTCATCACATCTTTGGCAAGAATCTGCTTGAAGTTCAATAGATTTTTTATAATGGTGCTTTCATTTTCCTGAAAGACGCCTTCCTCATGGGCAATTTCGGTCATCGCCACAAAGCCTTCGCGACTCAATACACTGCCGTGCCCTTTGCCACCAATTAACTTTGTAGTTAATTGAAGCATCCACAAGATGCCTGTCCACTTTAAAGGAAAAATTAAGATGGTTAAGGTTTTTGAAGCAAAATTGGCTAATCCTTTCCAATAGGTGGCACCTATGGTTTTTGGGATAATTTCGGAAGCTACCAAAATTAAAAACGTCATAATTGCCGAAATAATCCCTACGGTATTGATACCTAAAACATTCCAATCATAGCCCAAATTCTCCGCTTCAATACCTACCATCATAGCACCTAATGTGTGCGCAATAGTGTTTAGTGTAAGTATGGCAATTAAAGGTTTATCGACGTCTTTTTTTAATTCCTCTAAAGTAGTCGCATAATCTTTCCCTTCCTGCTTTTTAACATTAATAAACGTTGGGGTAACGCTGAGCAAAACAGCTTCGAGAATAGAACATAAAAAGGAAAAGAAAATGGAAATGGTTGCCCAAAAGATTAGTGCGCTCATTCAGAATTTTTTAGTTGATGGCTAATTTACGAAATCAATTTAACTAAGCGCGATAGTGGCTTTGTTCGATTTATAAATAAGTTGTATATTGAAAGAAATATCCTAACCCTATCTGTTTTGGTAAAAAAATTAGCCTTATTGATATTCATTTTTTGTTTTTTGGGTTCTATTTATTCTCAAACCAAAAATCCCCTACACCTTAAAAAAACTACCAAAAACACCTTCGCCGAAAAAATATATCTACAGCTCAACAATTCTGTATTTACCAACAACGAAACCATCTGGTTTAAGGCGATAGTAACAGACGCCAAAAACGCACCAACAAATCTAAGCGGTATTTTGCATGTAGAACTTATCGATTTTGATAAGGACATTGTGGCAACAAAAAAGTTAAAGTTGGTAAATGGTATGGCCGACAATGGTTTTAAATTGGAGCAGGCCTATACTCCCGGGCGCTATTTAATACGGGCCTACACGGCGTGGAATAAAAACTTCGGCGAGGATTTTATGTTTAAGCAATACGTTAACCTAGTTCCTGCCAATGGCAACCAACGGCCATCGCCCATACAAAACATAACATTGTATCAAGTAGAGGAAGACCAGCACGAGGTATTTGCCCAACTTTTCCCAGAGCTTATAAAACCCGACTATAAAAAGGACGTGACGGTTTACATTAAAACCGAAACGTTTCTGGACACCATAGAAATTAAAAGAGAAAATGGTTTTTACAAGTTGCAGTATGTACTCCCTAAGGATGCGGTTTCGGTAAACCTAAAAATGAAACTAGAGGACACCAAGCTAAAAAACTTTCAAACAAGGGTGGAGAAAACATACAACAAAACCATCGCCATAGATAGAGAATTTATAGACCTACAGTTTTTTCCAGAAAGTGGAAAATTGATTAATGGCTTAACCAGTAAGCTGGCGTTTAAAGCACTAAACTACAAAGGCTTGGGTAAAGAGATTAATGGTGTTATCGTTGATGAAAAGGATAGTATTGTGGTACCGATTAAAACCAATAACCTAGGCATGGGCTATGTGTTTTTTACACCAAAATTGCACAAAACCTATTATGGTAAAATTAATTCCAAACACCATGTTGCCCGTAAGTTTGAACTCCCCAAGGTATATGCCGAAGGCCATGTTTTAGGCATAACGGAAACGACGAGCTACATGAACATAAATGTGACCTCCAAGGTTAAAGCCACCCGTGATTATTGGATACAACTTAAATCCAAAGGTGTGCTATTAAAGGAATTTCCAGTAACATTATCTAATGCACCTTATAATGCCTCGATACCTAAACAAAAATTACCCCAGGGCATACTTAATGTTACATTGCTAAGTGAGCATAAAACACCGTTAAGTGAGCGTTTGTTTTTTCATCTTAATGAAGCCGATAATTTAAATATTACCAAAGAAACCGAAGGGCAATATTACAGCCAGAGAGATAAAACGGCTCTTAAATTTAAAGTCGCCAATAGTAATGGACGCCCAGTTGAGGCAAATCTATCTGTATTGGTTGTAGATAAAAATCAAATAGAACAAACCGAGCAATTTAAGGGGAACATTCTATCTTATTTTTTATTAAACTCAGAATTAAAAGGACATATTGAGAACCCTACGCATTACTTTGATGATGATAATATTTTCAGAAAACGAGATTTAGAAGCCCTTATGCTTACACAGGGTTGGCGCAATTATAAGTATAGTTTTAATGATGCAAACCATGTTTTTGATATACAACCTGAAACCGCCTTACGTGTTTCTGGAAAAGTACGTTCCATCTGGAATGAAAACAAAGCGCCTAAAAATAGGGTTAATCTAAATGTGCTCACTTCAGGGAAGCCACCGGGGTTCTACTCTTGTAAGCCTGATAGTATTGGTAATTTTGCTTTTGATTTAATTCACTCCTATGGGGATAAGCTAGAACTTAAAATACAATCTTCCAACAAAAAAGGGAAACCTAAATTTTATGAAATCATTCTTGATGAGCCTGTACCATCTCCTAAAATCACCTATGAGAAAGAAGAAGTAATAGCGCTCCCGGATAGTGTTATAAATGACTTTTTAGAGATTAAAAAACAAGAAAGACAAGCCGTAACCGGATTCGATTTGGATGACAGCACCGTAGCGTTGGATGCCGTGGAACTTACAGGTTACAACGTAACACCGGAACGTGAAAGAATATTTAAACTCCACGGACCTCCAGATATTGTCATAGATAATGAACAACTCAAAGAGAGAGAAGAAAAATGGATGTCTGGGTTATACGATCTTCTTAGAGTTAAGTTTCCAGATGATGTTTTTATCAAAGCCGTTAAAATGTGTGGGGGAGGATTTTTTTATAAGGCGCAAGTTTATGGAACAGACGACACGCTTGTTTTTATTGATGGAGAAGTTGTTCTAGGCAGAGACTATTTATTCTTACCTAATCTATCCATAGAAAATATTAAAAGTGTCGAAATATTAGAGCGGCCTAGTGGCACATTTATGAACCATATTATGGAAGCATTTCCTCGGATGGATCCTATGGCTAGAAGTATAATGGTAGGAACATATAATTTTGGTATAGTTAGTATATATACCTTTGGAGGTATTGGTCTTAGAGCTCTTGAAGTTTCAAAAGGATTATTCCAAGGTCATATTGCAGGATTTTCTATTACCCCCGAGTTTTATCAACCAAAATACGAAACCTTAAAACCTGAAGATTGGTATACACCAGATTTACGACCAGTATTACATTGGGAACCTTCTTTGTTCACCGATAAGAAAGGAAACATTGAACTGGAATTTTACAATGATGATATCATTGGAGACAAACTCATCATCATAGAGGCTATTGCACCAAATGGAAAAATTGGCTATTTTGAGACCTCTTACACAGTAGAAAAACACAAAGAAAACAATTAATAGAATAGGTTTTAAGTCCTTGGTTTAACTTATGGTCAAATTATATCTTGAATAAAAGCTCTTAATGGGGGTTACTATGATACGAAAATCTGTTTCAATATTGCTCTTTTTTTGTTGCCTCGCTTCTGTACATTCGCAAACGAAAGACACATTAAATCTCAAAAAAACAACCAGGAATGCTTTCGCCGAAAAAATATACCTTCAGTTAAGCAATACCGTTTTTACAACCGGGGAAACCATCTGGTACAAGGCCATTGTAACAGATGCCAAAAATGCACCTACAAGGCTAAGTGGTATTTTGCACGTAGAACTTATCGATTTTGATAAGGACATTGTGGCAACAAAAAAGTTAAGGTTGGTCAATGGTATGGCCGACAACGGTTTTCAATTGGAGCAAACCTATACCCCCGGACGCTATTTAATAAGGGCCTATACAGCGTGGAATAAAAACTTTGGCGAGGATTTTATGTTCAAGCAATACGTTAACCTAGTTCCTGCCAATGGCAACCAACGGCCATCGCCCATACAAAACATAACATTGTATCAAGTAGAGGAAGGCCAGCACGAGGTATTTGCCCAACTTTTCCCAGAACTTATAAAACCCGACTATAAAAAGGACGTGACGGTTTACGTTAAAACCGAAACGTTTTTGGACACCATAGAAATTAAAAGAGAAAATGGGTTTTACAAGTTGCAATATGTACTCCCTAAGGATGCGGTTTCGGTAAACCTAAAAATGAAACTAGAGGACACCAAGCTAAAAAACTTTCAAACAAGGGTGGAGAAAACATACAACAAAACCATCGCTATAGATAGAGCATTTATAGACCTACAGTTTTTTCCAGAAAGTGGGAAGTTAATTGATGGCTTAACCGGTAAGCTCGCGTTTAAAGCACTAAACTACAAAGGCTTGGGTAAAGAGATTAATGGTGTTATTGTTGATGAAAAGGATAGTGTTGTTGCTACCATTAAAACCAATAACCTAGGCATGGGATATGTACTTTTTACACCAAAATTGCACAAAGCCTATTATGGTAAAATTAATTCCAAACACCATGTTGCCCGTAAGTTTGAACTCCCCAAGGTATATGCCGAAGGCCATGTTTTAGGCATAACGGAAACGACGAGCTACATGAACATAAATGTGACCTCCAAGGTTAAAGCCACCCGTGATTATTGGATACAACTTAAATCCAAAGGTGTGCTATTAAAGGAATTTCCAGTAACATTATCTAATGCACCTTATAATGCCTCGATACCTAAACAAAAATTACCCCAGGGCATACTTAATGTTACATTGCTAAGTGAGCATAAAACACCGTTAAGTGAGCGTTTGTTTTTTCATCTTAATGAAGCCGATAATTTAAATATTACCAAAGAAACCGAAGGGCAATATTACAGCCAGAGAGATAAAACGGCTCTTAAATTTAAAGTCGCCAATAGTAATGGACGCCCAGTTGAGGCAAATCTATCTGTATTGGTTGTAGATAAAAATCAAATAGAACAAACCGAGCAATTTAAGGGGAACATTCTATCTTATTTTTTATTAAACTCAGAATTAAAAGGGCATATAGAGCACCCTACGCATTATTTTAATGATGATAATATTTTCAGAAAACGAGATTTAGAAGCCCTAATGCTCACACAGGGTTGGCGCAATTATAAGTATAGTTTTAATGATGCAAAGCATGTTTTTGAGATACAACCTGAAACCGCATTACGTGTTTCTGGGAGGGTGGGTGCCATCTGGAATGAAAACAAAGTACCTAAAAATGATGTGAATTTAATCTTAATGACCTCGGGTAAACCACCTGGAGTTTATACTCATGAAGTGGACAGTACTGGTACTTTTGCTTTTGATTTATTTGACCCTTATGGCGATAAGCTAGATGTTATTATACAATCTTCCAACAAAAAAGGGCGAGCCAAAGAATATTCTATTATGATAGACGCACCGATACCTCCACCGAAAATCACTTATGAGAAAGAAGAAGTAATAGCGCTCCCGGATAGTGTTATAAATGACTTTTTAGAGATTAAAAAACAAGAAAGACAAGCCGTATCGGGGTTTGATTTGGACGACAGCACCATAGCGTTGGATGCTGTAGAATTGACGGGCTACAACGTAACACCGGAACGCGAAAGAATGTTTAAACTCCACGGACCTCCAGATATCGTCATAGAGAATGAACAACTCAAAGAGAGAGAAGAAAAATGGATGTCTGGATTATACGACCTTCTTAGCACTAAGTTCCCAGATGATATTATATTTAGAGTAGTGCAAATACCAAATGGGGGAAGCTTTCTACTAGCACATATTGCTAGTGCAGATTTGACTATATATTATATTGATGGCAGTCCGGTTGGTAAAGAATCTTATAATTTATTGCCCTATTTAACCATCGAAAATATAAAAAGTGTTGAAGTTATAAAAAGGCCTAAAAGAGTGCTTGGTAATCAACACATCGCTATTATAAGCATATATACCTATGGCAGTATTGGAATGGCAGCTCTAGGATATGCAAAAGGTATTTTTAGAGGAAAGGTTTCCGGTTTTTCTATTACACCCGAGTTTTATCAACCAAAATACGAGACCTTAAAACCTGAAGATTGGGATACACCAGATTTACGCCCAGTATTACACTGGGAACCTTCTTTGTTCACCGATAAGAAAGGAAACATTGAACTGGAATTTTACAATGATGACATCATTGGTGACAAACTCGTCATCATAGAGGCTATTACACCAGACGGAAAAATTGGATATTTTGAGACCTCTTATACTGTGGAAAAACATTCAGAAAACAATTAATAGAATAGGTTTTAAGCCTTTGGTTTAACTTATGGTCAAATTATATCTTGAATAAAAGCTCTTAATGGGGGTTACTATGATACGAAAATCTGTTTCAATATTGCTTTTTTTTTGTTGCCTCGCTTCTGTACATTCGCAAACGAAAGACACATTAAATCTCAAAAAAACAACCAGGAATGCTTTCGCCGAAAAAATATATCTTCAGTTAAGCAATACCGTTTTTACAACCGGGGAAACCATCTGGTACAAGGCCATTGTAACCAATACCATAAACCAACCTACAAGGCTAAGTGGCGTTTTATATGTTGAGATTATAGATTTTGATGAAAATATTATAGATACAAAAACGCTAAAATTGGAAAACGGTTTATCTGATGGTTTTTTTGATTTAAGTGATGTTTTACCTTCTGGACGGTATTTAATAAGAGCCTACACACAATGGAACAGAAATTTTGGGCAGGCATTTGTTTTTAAAACCTATATTGATGTATTCGCTTTAGATACTATAAATAAAGGCGATATTATTACCAATATTACCCTCACCGAAATAGGAACAGACCAAGTTAAACTATCCGCAAGCCTGTTTCCACAAATTATAAAAGATGATTATAACAAAGATATAAAAGTTTACATCCATTCTGAAGGTCTGTTAGATTCCATAGAAGTAAAGCCAAAAAACAAGCAATACATCATGGATTACACCTTGCCAAAAGACCTGATTACAGCAAAGATTAAGGTAAAGTTGGCAGACACCAAATTAAAAAACCGCAAGCGTAAGGTTGAAGGTACATACTCTAAAATCATAGCCCTCAACAAAGATGTTTTAGATCTCCAGTTTTTCCCGGAAGGCGGAAAAATGATTGATGGTCTAGAGAATAAAGTAGCCTATAAAGCTATTAATTATAAAGGGTTGGGAGCAGTGGTTAGTGGTCATATTGTAGATGAAACAGACAGTATAATTAGACCTTTTACCACTAATGACTTAGGGATGGGTTTTACCTATTTTAAGCCAAGTAAAAGCAAATCGTATTATGGAAAAATTATAAGTAAAGAAGGTGTTGCTTATAAATACCCACTACCAAAAGTAAAGTCAACAGGTTACTTGATAAGCGCAGGAGAAACTCGAGACTACATGAGTTTAACTGTAAAAAGCAATATTCAAAACACAGAGAACCTATATGTTGAAGTAAGAAGTCGTGGTGTTTTGATACGAAAGCATGCTTTTACATTAGAAAATGGAATGCATGAAGCCTTCGTTAAAAAAGCAGAGCTTCCCAATGGTATAGTATACATCACATTATTTACTAGTTATGATGCGCCAGTTTGCGAACGTTTGTTTTTTAATTACAAGGAAGAGAAAATAGTAAATATAACGGCAAATACCGACAAAGAGTTTTATGGAAAACGCCAAAAAACAGCACTTAAGGTATCTGTTTCTGATGTTGATGACAGTCCTGTTAAAGTTAATTTCTCTGCACTGGTAATGGATAAAAACAAATTAGGTTCAACACAAAAGGTACAACC
Source organism: Hyunsoonleella aquatilis (assembly GCF_014270105.1). GTDB lineage: Bacteria > Bacteroidota > Bacteroidia > Flavobacteriales > Flavobacteriaceae > Jejuia > Jejuia aquatilis. The sequence goes on along the minus strand of NZ_JACNMF010000002.1, from coordinate 674,176 downwards.
CAATATGTTGTCCTATTTTTTATTAAACTCAGAATTAAAGGGTTTTATAGAAAATCCCAACTATTATTTTGATAGTAATAATAAGCTTAGAAAACGCGATTTAGAAGCGCTAATGCTAACACAAGGTTGGCGAGATTATATTTATGATAAAACGGATACAGGCTCAAATTTTGAGTTTCAACCCGAAACAGAGGCAGTTATATCTGGAAAAGTAAGATCTAATTTTAACAAAAACAAAACCCCGAAAAAACCTATTAACCTCACTATGATTACAAAGCCTTCTTTTAGTGTGCATACCCAAGAAACCGATAGTTTAGGCGCATTTACGTTTAGTTTAAATAATCTTTTTGCAGATGAGCATTCCATACTAATTCAATCTACAAATAAAAAAGGCGCACCAAAAGATTATAATATCACCTTAGATGATGCAATAGCACCACCAAAAGTGAAATACAAAACCGAAGAAACCGTTACACTAGCCGATACAATTTATAAGACTTTTATTGAAGAAAGTATTGTTCAGTACAATACGAATAACGATTTTAAAACCACAACCGAAACCGTTGCATTAGATGCAGTAGAACTAACAGGCTATAATATAACACCCGAGCGCGAGAAGATATTTAAGCTTCACGGTCCGCCTGATACGGTTATAGAAAATGAAGAACTGGTAAAGGAAGAAGAAGACTGGATGTCGGGGTTATACGACCTTCTTAGAACTAAGTTTCCAGACGATATTTATTTTCAGAATGTATATTTACCTGTTCAGGCTTTTGACCTTGGTCCTGACCTTAAGGATACCCCATATAGGCCTATAGCTGTTCCCAAAATTGCAAATACAAATCATGCTTTTGTATTTATTGATGGAGAAATAGTTGAAGGTAGGGATTATCCCCTTTTGCCTGCTCTAACCGTTGAAAACATAAAAAGTGTAGAGATTTTAAGAAGACTTAAAGGTAGTATTTTACGATATTACCAAGAGGTATTTCCGCGAATGGATGTTCTAAGAATAAGTGCTATGATTGGAAATGAGGCACCTATTGTTGGTATTATAAGCATATACACCTATGGCAGTATTGGAATTGCGGCTATTGGATCTACTAAAGGCATTTTTCAAGGAAAAGTTTCTGGATTTTCAGCCAAACGTGAATTTTATGCCCCCAAATATGATAAATTAGAAGATGAGGATTGGGACATTCCAGATTTGCGTTCAGCTATCCATTGGAAACCTTTGGCAGAAACTGATGAAGATGGAAATGCAAAAGTTGAGTTTTACAATGGTGATAACACGGGCGACATTCTAGTTGTAGTTGAAGCCATTACCCCTGATGGCAAAATTGGCTATTTTGAAACCTCTTATACTGTGGAAAAGCGACTCGAAAATAATTAAGCTACCACTTTTGCAACATACTTTGGATCCCTTCGACTGCGCTCAGGGTGACAGATCATATTTTTAACTAATAAATTAATTTTACGATGTCTTTAGCAAAGTAAGAGGCTATGATATCCGCCCCAGCACGCTTAAAAGCCGTCGTAGTCTCCAACATAATTTGGTCGTGGTCCAGCCAGCCTTTTTCTGCGGCCGCTTTTATCATGGCGTATTCGCCAGACACCTGATAAACGGCCACGGGAACATCTACCTCATTTTTGATATCCCGAAGAATATCCAAATAGGAAATCCCAGGTTTTACCATTACGATATCCGCGCCTTCATCGATATCCATTTCAGTTTCTCGAATGGCTTCAAAGCGGTTGCCAAAATCCATTTGATAGGTTTTTTTATCTTTTGGGATATCTTGAATATCTACTGGTGCAGAATCCAAAGCATCCCGAAATGGGCCGTAAAATGCTGAGGCGTACTTGGCAGAATAACTCATTATCCCAGTATTGAAGTATCCCTCATCTTCCAAAGCTTCGCGAATGGTCAAAATACGGCCGTCCATCATATCACTTGGAGCGACAAAATCAGCTCCAGCTTTGGCATGGGAAAGGCTCATTTCTCCCAATACTTCGGCGGTGTTATCGTTAACGATTTGTCCGTTTTCAATAATGCCGTCATGGCCATAAACTGAGTATGGGTCTAAAGCTACATCGGTCATCACCAACATGTCTGGGCACGCATTTTTAACGGTTTTAATAGCACGTTGCATCAATCCGTTTGGATTTAAAGCCTCCGTACCTTTATTGTCTTTTAAGTTATCGGGCACTTTAACAAAAAGCAATACTGACTTTAAACCTAGTGTCCATAATTCTTTGACTTCATTTTCTAATAAATCCAAACTGTAACGGAAGTAATTGGGCATCGATGGAATTTCATCTTTAATGCCTTTGCCTTCCACTACAAACAGTGGGACTAAAAAATCGTTAGGGGTAATAATGGTTTCGCGAACTATTGAGCGAATGGCTTCGTTGATTCGTAGTCTTCTATTTCGACGTAATGGATACATATAAGCCCCCTATCCCCCAAAGGGGGAATGCCTATTAGGGGTGAATAGGGTTTGAGGGTTTCACTTCCTTGTTTAAGGCATTGAAACTAGTTATTATTTTATCGTCTATACTTTTTCTCATAACAGTGATAGTTCACCCTTTGGGGGTTAGGGGACTTCTACCCACTCTTTCGGATTTCTTAAAACTTTAATCAATTTTTCTTCTTCGCTTCCTGCCTCGGGATGATGGTCGTACACCCATTGTACATGTGGTGGTAAGCTCATTAAAATACTTTCAATGCGACCGTTGGTCTTTAGTCCAAAAAGGGTGCCTTTGTCATGTACTAAATTGAATTCCACATAACGTCCACGGCGAATTTCCTGCCAATTGCGTTGGGATTCATTATATGGTAAATCTTTGCGCTTTTCAACAATAGGGATGTATGCATCCAAAAAGCTATTACCAACTTCAGTTACAAAGTTATACCAATTTTCCATGGAGATATCCTCAGAGGCTTTGCAATAGTCAAAGAACAATCCGCCTACTCCTCGGCCTTCATTTCTATGGGTATTATAAAAGTACTCGTCGCAACGTTTTTTATATTGGGAATAAAACTCGGGGTTATGCTTGTCGCAAGCTGTTTTGCAGGTTTGATGAAAGTGTTTCGCATCTTCTTCAAACAGATAATACGGTGTTAAATCCTGTCCACCACCAAACCAGCTATCAATAATGTTCCCATCTTTATCATACATTTCAAAATAGCGCCAATTGGCATGCACCGTTGGAACCATTGGGCTTTTGGGGTGAATCACCAAACTCAATCCACAGGCAAAAAAGTCCACATCGCCTACCTTAAAATAGGCTTGCATTGATTTTGGTAATTTCCCATGAACACCTGAAATATTGACGCCTCCCTTTTCAAAAACATTACCGTTTTGAATTACCCTAGTGCGACCGCCTCCACCTTCCGGTCGTTTCCAAATATCTTGTTGGAACTTCGCTTTGCTATCAATTTCTTCAAGCTTTGAGGTGATACTATCTTGTAAATCTTGTATGTATTGGTAGAATTTGTCTTTTAATGAGACCTTAGGTTTGTTCTTGTTGAGACCTGTCAGGTTTTCAAAACCTGACAGGTCTGGGTTAGTTTTATGCACAAATTTGAAATTTTCGATATTTTCAAACAAATCTAAAATATAATTTTGTTCTGAAGATGCTGGAAACCCTTGATTGGCGAAATCGTGAAAAGACGTAAATCTGTAGTTTTCAAAATTTTTAACTATACCATGGTTTTCGGGATTTTTATGAATATAAACAATGAGGTTTTTCAGGTAGTCCTCGTCATCAATTCTAATTCTTTTATATGGGCGCTCAAAAAGTGCGCCTGTTCTGCCTTGTTGCTTGTTAAAAGCTTTTGCATAGGCATTGAATAAATTGGACAGGGCCTGTGTCACTTCTCTTTCATTCCTAACAATTTTTGCAACTAAATGAAAATGATTGTTCATTAAACAGTAAGCAACCACTTTTACCTTTTGAGACAGATGTTTATCCATTAATCTCAAAAAGTAGGACATGTTATCCTCGGTCAAAAAGATAGTTTGACTATTTATGCCTCGATTAAAGATATGATAATAATGGTCTTTTTCTAATGTTTCTAATGCCATGTTTTGTTGTTCCAAAGACCTGACAGGTTTTGAAAACCTGTCAGGTCTGATTATTCCATCTCATTATAAAGTTCATACAATTCCATATCCAAAGGGTTTTCATTAGGAGGGGTGTAATTGTTTTTCAAGGTTTTGATATGCGTAAAATTACAGTTTTCAGCGACTTTTATACTGCCCATATTACTGTGGTGCACCAAAATCTGAAGCGTTTCAAAACCTAGGTTGTCAAAAGCGTAATCCGATAATTCTTGAATAGCAGTTGTCATTATTCCGAGACCTTCAATATTATAATCAATACAATAGGCGAACTCTCCTTGTTTTTTAGTCCAATCGATTTCCTTGAGGAAAATCAAGCCAACTAACTTATGAGATTCATTTTTTTTAATGGTGAACACATATTCTTCATCATTTTCAAATTGTTTTACCTTTTTTTCTGCAAAGATATTGGACAAATCTGGTGTTAAGTTTTGCTCCAATGTTTTTGGGAAATAGCGTTTTAATCGGTCCTCATTGGCAACAACAAAATTACAGATGCTCCAGGCATCTTTGGTTTGAATGGGCGATATGTAACAGGAACCTAAATTAAGTTGCATGTTTTGATTGTAAAGCTTCCACAGTGCGAGTTGATGCGGCCGTAACCGAAAGGGGCAACACTAAAAGGACGCCAACTATAGGCACGAGGAGGCAGAGAAGGAATACTATGCCATTGCCAATAGCCAATCCACGATTTTTACGAACAAACTTTACGCTTTCTTTGTATTGAAAATGACGCTCCAAAGTGTAGTCCATATTACCAAAACCAGCATAATAGGCTTGCACCATAAACAACAAGATTGTTGAAAATATATTAACCAAGGGAATCAACTTTAAAAGCAAAATGGGAATGGTGAGCAATAATTCCATAAATAAGTTTCTGCCATTGATTCGAATGCCACGCCATAGCTGTTGGGTAAACGTTGTATCCCTATGGGAATGTGCGGGTTGCCCAGTAAAATGTGCTTCTATTTTTTCTGAAACCGGACTCATAAAGGGTGCCGATAAGGCCAAAATAATGTGCTTGTAGAGAATGAGACCAACTACAATGATGACCAGTCCTGAAATAATTCTGTAAGTTACTTTCAACCAATTGGCCCCACCCCAACTTGGTAAAATACTCGCAAGCCAATCGCTGATATATCCTGAAAACCCGTACGCCGAGCCGAAAACGGCAATGGCGGTCACCAAACTAATCAACATGGGGATGGCAAAATACTTCCACAGTTTCAGTTTTGAAATCAAACTGAAAGCGCCGAAGTAAGCTTTTATTCCTGAAATGATATTTTTTATCATAGTTTAAACAGCAATATCTTCTTTTAAAACATTCAGATTTTCTTCCTGATTCGTTTTGGACCAAATAGCCAATCCGAAAGTTAGAACCCCCAAACGTCCAATAAACATTAGCATTATAATGACAAGTTTCCCAAATACATTGATATCGCCGGTTATTCCTGTACTTATGCCTACCGTCCCCAGTGCCGAGGCGACTTCAAAAAGAATATTTTCAAATTTAAAATCGTTGGTAATCGTTATCAAAAATGTGCCAATTAAAATAATTATGGTATAAAAAATAAAAGCTGAAGTAGCTACATATAGTCGCTCATATGGGATAATCCTGCCTAAAAACGTAATGTTTTTTCGCCCTTTTAATTGACTTTTTAAAATCGCGAAAACCGCTGTTAATGTGGTAATTTTAATTCCTCCTGCCGTACCAGAGGGCGAAGCGCCAATGTACATCAAAAAGATACAAACCAACATCATTGCTTGGGAGAATAGTCCAAAATCAACCGTATTGAATCCAACGGTTGTCATCGCGGTCATAGTTTGAAAGAAGGAAGCTAAAAAGCGCGAACTACCTGATAATGCAGCAATACTTGGCTCAAAAAAATAGAAAAATATGGTGCCAAAGGTGAGTAAAATTAGAAAGCCCCAAAGTATGATTTTAGTAGTGAAACTTAATCTATGCGATTTTTGTTTTACCCAAAGTCCAAAATCGGTTATAACAATAAACCCCATTGACCCGCAGATGGCCAACATCGAAATAATAAATGTGATAAAGTGGTCATCGGCATAGTCTATAAAACTATTGTTAAACAGGCTGAAACCAGCAGTGCAAAATGTGCTCACACTATGAAAAATTGATGACCAAATGGTATCCCAAACAGGCATTCCTTTGCCTTTAAAGGCAATAAAGAATAGTATGGCACCAATGAATTCCATTATTAATGTGAAAAGAATAACCGATTTTATAAAATCCCTAATTCTTATGGTTTTGGGGAGCGTAAACTCGGCGGACAATACTTTTTTATGCCATAAGGTTATTCTTCGGGTAGTGGACAGCAACATGAAGGTTGTAAAGGTGAGATAACCAATACCGCCAAGCTGGATGAGCGTCATAATGATGAATTGCCCAAAGAAGTTGTAGGTATCAAAAATAGAAACCGTCACCAAGCCTGTAGTAGAAACTGCTGAAGTAGCAATAAATAAATGATCCAATAATGTGGCACTCTCCTTTTGAAACCATGGTAAACTCAGCAATATAAAACCTAAAATAATGTATGTAAAAAACCCGTAAAATAAGTTTTGTTGTGGGCTCCATCCTTTTTTTAGAAGCACATATTTTTTGGCTAATTGCTGAAATGGTTTGGGCATATTGTTACATATTATATTCCTTTACCGCGTCAATAAAAGCTTTAGCATTTTCCAACGGAATGTTTGGTAAAATACCATGGCCTAGATTCACAATATATTTATCCTTGCCGAATTCATCAATCATTTGGTGTACCATTTTTTTGATGGTTTCGGGTGGTGACAATAAGCGTGATGGGTCAAAGTTACCCTGTAGGGTGATGTTGCCTCCAGTAAGATAACGGGCATTTTTTGGGGAGCAAGTCCAGTCTACACCCAATGCCGAGGCGCCACTTTTGGCCATGTCGCCAAGAGCGAACCAGCATCCTTTACCGAAGGCAATTACCGGCGCATCGTCTTTTAGAGCCTCGATAATTTGGTTGATATACTGCCATGAAAACTCCTGATAATCGGTGGGGGATAGCATACCTCCCCAGGAATCGAATACCTGCACGGCGTTTACACCTGCTTTTACCTTTTCCTTGAGATAGGCAATGGTAGTATCTGTTATTTTTTGAAGCATTTGATGCGCAGCAACTGGGTTGGTAAAGCAGAATGCCTTGGCCTTATCAAAGTTTTTACTGCCTTGGCCTTGTACACAATAACATAAAATCGTCCATGGGGAGCCGGCAAAACCAATCAACGGAATTTCATCGTTCAATTTTTCCTTTGTTGCTTTTATGGCTTGATAAACGTAATCCAAAGCTTCCTTAACATCCGGAACTATGGCATTGTTCACATCTTTTGAGGTACGCACAGGGTTTGGCAGGTAGGGCCCAAAATTCGGTTTCATCTGTACTTCGATGTTCATAGCCTGCGGAATCACTAAAATGTCACTAAACAAAATGGCGGCATCCATGCCATACCTTCGAATAGGTTGTACTGTAATTTCACTGGCCAATTCAGGAGTTTGGCAACGGGTAAAGAAATCGTACTTTGCCTTGATTTCCATGAATTCTGGCAAGTAACGCCCCGCTTGACGCATCATCCACACCGGTGGACGGTCAACGGTTTCACCTTTTAATGCTCTTAAAAATAAATCGTTGCGAATACCTGCGGAAGCAGGTATCTCTATATTTTTATCCTTCATAATTCTAATATGTTCTTTTTAAAAACGAATTTGAATTTCAATTCATAAGATTCCTGCCTTCGCAGGAATGACAAGCACTATATATAATGCTGATTCACCAACTCAATCACGCTCTCCACAGTTGGAACTTTAGCAACTCTCACATCTTTAAAATGGCGTCGAGCCTCTTTTGCTGTAGTTTCCCCAATACAAAAGGCGATTACTTCGTTTTTGTTTTTTCTTGTAAAACTCTCTACAGTTGAAGGGCTGTAAAACATTACCCCTTCAATTGAACTTTCCACTTCAAAACCATCATATTTAGTTTGGTAGGCCTCCACTTCGTTTACCGTAATATGGTTTTCGCTTAAAATCGTAGGCAATGCATCCAATCGGATATCGCTACAAAAATAGGTAACCGCTGTGCCTTCAATGTACTCCACTAAATATTCGGCCAATGCTTTTGCGTTTTTAGCGGCATATTTCACCTTGCCAATTTTATTCTCAACAAGGCGTTTAGTTCTGCGGCCAACACAGTATATGTTTTTAAATTGTAGCTCAACTGCCGAATAGTTTGTAATCAACGCTTCCACTGCATTTTTACTGGTGATGATAACGTTTTCAATCTCAGATTTAAAAATTTGTGGACGGATTCGGTTCAAACTTATTTTGATAAAATCATCACTTTTGGCGACCACCTTTTCATGAAATAATTTTAATTGGTCCTCGCTCAAGGTTTTAGTGGAAACCACATTGGTCGCCTTGTTGGTGAACTTAATCTCATCCATTAAACGCTTGCCGCCACGTTCAATAATATAGTCGGCACAGAAAACAGCCAAGTCTTCATGTTTGCCTAATTTTTCGGTGCGCTCTACCTGTATTTTTTTTGAACCATCCTTGCTTAATAGCACACCTTTAAAGAGAACTTCTTCATCCTTTATTCGTACCAAAGCACCAATCGGGGCAGTGCAACCACCCTCCAATCGATTTAAAAATTTACGCTCGATGGTGGTACAAATTTCAGTTTCCTCGTGATTGAGTTCGGCGCAGGCTTCCAGAACGAAGTTGTCCTCTGCAAGCGCAGTAATCATAATAGCACCTTGAGCCGGAGCGGGAACCATCCAATCCAGATTTATAGCTTCCTCTGGACGGATACCAATCCTGCCGATTCCTGCAGCGGCAAAAATGGCACCGTTCCAGTGGTCGTTATCCGCAAGTTTTTGCAAACGCGAATTCACATTACCACGTAGATCCTCAATGGTATGCGTAGGATAACGGTTCAGCCATTGGGCTTTTCTTCGTAAACTGCCAGTGGCAATCACCGCATCTTTGGCTCCAAGGAATTCTTCGTTGTTCTTAAAAACAAGGGTGTCGTTAACATTGCCACGTTTCAAAACCGCGGCCTGTACAATGCCTTTTGGCAAAATTGTTGGCACATCTTTCAGTGAGTGTACTGCAATATCAATGTCGTGATTTAACATCGCAATATCCAAAGTGCGCGTAAATATTCCTGTGATACCAAGTTCATAAAGTGGTTTGTCCAAAACCAGATCGCCTGTGGATTTTACGGGAACGAGTTCCGTTTGATGGCCTAAATTTTCAAGCTGAGTTTTAACAATATTGGCCTGCCACAACGCCAATTCACTATCGCGTGTACCAATTCGGATGGTTTTAGACATTTTTTGGGGTAGGTTCTAACTGGAACACTTTTTTAATCAGTTCCAGGCTATCATCTGTAGAAACATCATCATCCTTTAAATGATGCGCAAAATGATTGGTAATTTTTTGAATGATTTTGGTGCTGATCAATTCAGCTTGGGCTTCGTTGAAATTGGCATTTTTTTTACGTTGGGTATCCAATTCCGCAGTGGCAAAATCCGTCAATTTATGCTTTAAGGCTTTGATGGTGGGTGCAAATTTTCGGGTTTCCAACCAGCTATTAAACTCGGCTTTAACCTCCTCAATAATGGCTTCGGCCAGCGGAATATCGGCCTTTCGGTTTTCTAAAGTTTCATCCGTAATTTTGGATAAATGGTCTAAATGCACTAAAGACACATTTGCCAATTCCTGAACATTTTCGTTGACGTTCTTTGGAATGGAAAGGTCCAAAATCAAAAGTGGTTTTTTCGTTTGAATGATGTGCTTGTCTATCGTTGGGCGATGTGCCCCCGTTGCCACAATTAAAATATCGGAAGTACTGATTTCCTCCTGTAAATTGGCATAATCCTTAACCACCAAATTGAACTTTCCGGCGATTTGCTCCGCTTTATCCTTGGTGCGGTTTATTAGAGTGATATGTTCGTTTTCGGTATGTTTTACTAAGTTTTCACAGGTATTTCTACCAATTTTACCCGTACCAAACAACAAAATATCCTTGTTTGATACGTCCTCCACATTTCTGAAAATATACTGAACAGAGGCAAAGGATACCGATGTGGCCCCTGAGGAAATATTGGTTTCGGTTTTGATACGTTTGCTTGCTTGAATCACAGCATTCACCAAACGCTCGGAAAAATGATTCAGTAAACCATACTTCCGTGATAGCTTACTGCTCCCTTTCAACTGACTGATAATTTCAAAATCGCCCAATATCTGACTGTCCAAACCTGAGCCTACCCGAAACATGTGTGCAATGGCCTCCTTATTTTTGTAAACATAAGCCACGTCGCGAAACTCCTCAACAGTGCCATTGGTATTGTCGCAAAGCAATTCTATCAATTGAAAAGGGTGTTGGGCAAAACCATAAATTTCGGTCCGGTTACAAGTGGAAGTCACAATCAAGCTTTCAATACCGTTGTCCTTGGCTTCCTGCAATAAAGTATGCTTAGACTCATCGTCCAAACTAAAACGACCGCGTATATCGGCATCGGCTTTTTTGTAACTTAAACCGATGGCGTAAAAGGAACTGCTCTTGCTAATATTGTATTTGTGCATTACTCTACCTGAAATTGCGAAACAAATGTAATTGGAATGATAAAAAAAAAATAACGCTGAAAGAACTTTTAATATCGTTTGTGGTTTTTTACAGTGATTTGCAAATAAAATATGATAAATGTCATATTTTTGTAGTGTATTTGGCAGTTTTGAAGCCTTTAATTTAGAACTATTCTAAATAAAATTAAAAAATGGACGGAAAAAACAAAATAAAAAGTATCGCTAGAAGTACTTTTGAGGAAACGAAAGTTGATGATGGCTTTTTGATTTTGACTTTTAAAAATGACGAAAGTATCGTTAAAAGTGTTGCAAAAGAAATAGATAGCAGTTTTATCCAATTTCACTTTTGTATCAAGGGAGGGACAAAGTTTGTGTTCAACCAAGGGCGTTATGCATTGGACATTCACGAAGAAAACTCGTTGTTGCTTTATAATCCGCAACGAGAACTACCCATTGACCTTCAAGTAGAACCAAATTCTTGGATTGTTTCCATTTTGATTTCCATAAAGAAATTCCATAGCCTTTTTTCACAAGAGGCCGATTATATTTCATTTTTAAATTCTGAAAACAAGGATAAAAAGTATTATAAAGATGGTGTTATTTCTCCATCGATGGCTATCGTTTTGAACCAGCTTATCAATTTTAATTTGAATACTTCGATTAAGCAATTATACTTCAAAGGAAAAGCCTACGAACTATTGAGTTTGTATTTTAACCGAAGCGAAGACGCCGATATTGAGCAATGTCCGTTTTTGGTAGATGAGGCCAATGTTATCAAAATCAGGAAAGCTAAGGATATTGTGGTCTCCCGAATGGCTGAACCTCCAAGTTTACAGGAACTAGCTGACGAGATTGGATTGAACATTAAAAAATTGAAAGAAGGGTTTAAGCAAATTTATGGGGATTCGGTATTCAGCTTTTTATTTGATTACAAAATGGAAGTAGCTCGAAAGCTATTGGAGTCAGGTGAACACAATGTTAATGAGGTTGGGCATAAAGTGGGATACAGTACCTCCAGTCACTTTATCGCGGCTTTCAAAAAGAAATACGGTACAACGCCAAAAAAATACATTATGTCCATGGCTTAACGATTTGTAAGCATTTTTGTTTATATTAGACAAATGTTTAACCCCAAAACGTTGAAATCATGAAATTTCTAACCCCGGAAATTGAAGCCTTATCCAAGCACGTACAAACTAAATCTTTAGCAAAATTAAACACCTCATGCGGTATTTTTCAGGATTGCAATCCGTCTGGAAACCGTCCTGTTTTGTACCACAAACAGAGCTAAATCTGTTAGAGGTAATTTTGCACATTGTGCTTACGCGTCGGTAAATCTATGGTGTATTCCTTGATTTTGGAATAAAATCGTTCACCATAAAAGTGCTATGGTTCTTTATGGCGCAAATGTTACAGGTTGTGCCATTATTATGATTTTGCCCTTAATTTGAGTAATACCCTTAAACGCTATAGAAGTCCTAATGTTCCAGTAGTATTTTGTGGCCAGTAAGAAGCCATTTTAAATTTCTATCGTATTTTTGCAAAACGAAAAGTATACTATGCAAAAAGGAATTCTACTAGTTAATTTGGGTTCACCGGACAGCCCGAAACCCAAGGATGTCAAAAAATATTTAGGCGAATTTTTAATGGATGAACGGGTTATCGATGTGCCCCTTTGGGCAAGAACCTTGCTAGTTAAAGGTATTATATTAAATACGCGACCTAAAGCATCTGCAAAAGCCTATCAAAAGATTTGGTGGGAGGAAGGTTCGCCTTTAATTGTGCTTTCTGAACGATTGCAGGAAAAAGTGCAGGAAAAACTGGACTATCCTGTGGCACTGGCCATGCGATACGGAAGTATGACCATTAAAAAAGGCCTCCAGGAATTGGTGGATAAAGGGTGCACAGAAATAAAAACGGTACCGCTGTATCCGCAGTTTGCTATGGCAACTACGGAAACGATAGATGTAAAAGTGGACGAATTGGTTGCCGAGCACTTTCCTCAGGTAAAAATTACCCGAACGCCAGCCTTTTATCACAGGCAGGATTATATCAATGTGCTTTCAAAAAGTATTGCAGAATCACTGGATGGACTAGATTATGAGCATATTCTATTTAGCTACCACGGGGTTCCTGAACGGCATATTCGCAAAAGTGATATTACCAACGGCAACTGCAAAATGGATGGCAAATGTTGCTTCAAAAAAGGGAGTAAACAACACGAATTTTGCTACCGTCATCAATGTGAGATAACGACAGTAAATGTAGCGAAGAAGTTAGGTTTAAAAAACGGTACATATTCTACGACGTTTCAATCCAGGTTGGGTTTTGATCCATGGTTGCAGCCCTATACAGACCGCACCATTGAACGCATGGGTAAAGCAGGTATTAAAAAAATGGCTATTGTAACACCGGCATTCGTTAGTGATTGTTTAGAAACACTTGAAGAAATTGCCATGGAAGGCGAAGAGATTTTTCATGAAGTTGGTGGGAAGGAGTTTACCGTTATCCCGTGTTTGAACGAACGCGATGATTTTGCACAAGTTATAGCAAATATGGCTAACGAATGGGCAACCGCTGAAACCTCGGCAACAGTTTAATGGCTAAAATTTCCTCACAAGATTTAGGGACACAGCCTATCGGCAAGCTTTTGATAAAACAGGCTGTGCCTGCGTCCATCGGTATTTTAGTCATGTCCCTCAATATTTTGGTGGACACCATTTTTGTGGGAAATTGGATTGGAGCTACGGCTATTGCGGCTATTAATGTAGTATTGCCTGTTTCATTTTTTATTGCGGCCTTGGGCATGGCGATTGGCATTGGCGGATCGTCCATTATTTCGAGAGCTTTGGGAGCTGAAAATCCTAGAAAAGCACTGAAAACTTTCGGAAATCAAATTACCTTAACGCTATTGCTTACTGTCTCTTTGGTCACAGTTGGACTGTGGTTTGTGGACGCTATCATTCCTGCATTCGGGGGGAAAGGCAACATTTTTGAACCCGCCAAAATTTACTATACCATCGTATTGTACGGCGTACCCTTTTTAGCGCTTTGCATGATGGGAAATACGGTGATTCGGGCAGAAGGCAAGCCAAAATTTGCTATGTACGCCATGATGATTCCATCCGTAAGCAACTTGTTGTTGGATTATATCTTAATCAACGTATTGGATATGGGAATGACCGGTGCGGCTTGGGCCACAACGGGTTCGTATTTGCTGTGCTTTGCTTTTATTCTGTGGTTTTTTATGTCCCCAAATTCCGAATTAAAAATTGCCAAATGCCACTTCGGTTTAAATAAACCGATAGTTTCAGAAATTGGCGCATTGGGTTTTGTAACGCTGGCGAGACAGGCCGTAGTGAGTATCACCTATCTGTTTATGAATAATATTTTGTTCGATTTGGGTGGTGAAACCTCAGTCACCGCCTACGCTATTGTCGGTAGAATGCTCATGTTCGCCCTATTTCCTGTGTATGGTATTACCCAAGGATTTTTGCCTATAGCAGGCTTTAATTATGGCGCCAATCAAAAGGAACGGGTAAAGCAGTCCATCTATACCGCCATCAAGTATGCGGCCGGGTTGGCAACTTTGGTTTTTGTCCTACTGATGATTTTCCCAGAACCTATTACAAAACTGTTTACCACGGATGCCCAAGTGGTTGAAGAAACCCCCTCCGCCATGCGCTGGGTATTCGCTGCCACCCCAATTATTGCATTGCAGTTAATCGGTGCCGCCTATTTTCAGGCCATAGGGAAAGCTATTCCAGCATTACTGCTAACCCTTACACGGCAAGGTTTTTTCTTTATTCCTTTGATTTTGATTTTACCAAAATTCATGGGCGAATTAGGCGTTTGGGTTGCCTTTCCCATTGCCGATATTTTGGCCACAATCGTTACCGGATATTTTCTAAATAGAGAAATTATTAAGAACTTGAAACCCGAAACCGAAGCACTGGAAACCACATAGTTTTATGGAATACTACCACTACATCAAAGCCTTTCACCTCATTTTTGTGATCACTTGGTTTGCGGGGCTGTTCTACATTCCACGGCTTTTTGTGTATCAAATAGAGGCATTTCATAAACCCTCGCCCGAAAAGGAAATTTTGGGCAAGCAATTGAAGCTTATGGCCAAACGCCTCTGGTATATCATCACTTGGCCCTCGGCAATATTATCCACCATTTTCGCCATTTGGTTGCTCATTTTGCAGCCGTTTTGGTTGGAGCAAGCCTGGATGCACGTCAAATTAACCTTTGTGCTCTTACTGTTCATTTATCACTTAAAAACCCATCAGTATTTCAAACAATTGCAAAACGATGTGGTAAAGAAAACCTCAAGTTTTATGCGCCTTTGGAACGAGGGCGCCACGTTTATCCTCTTCGCCGTGGTGTTTTTGGTCATTCTAAAAAGTGCCATCAACTGGGTTTGGGGCCTCATAGGCATGGTGGTTTTGGGCATATTAATTATGCTGGGCTATAAAATCTATAAACGTATTCGCGACAAAAATCCTGAAGCCTAATTATTTGGGCGTTACCCTCGATGCCACCTCAGAACGTTTTGTGAAACAACCGTCCTCGGGTCGGGCTTTCACTACTCAATCTTTTTTAAAGCGTCATTGCGAAGGAGGAACGACTGTGGCAATCTCAAAAATTTATGTTCTGCACAGACTTAAACCATAACTGCTTTAAAAAAGGATTTCAAACAGGCCGTTCAATCCCTTACGCACCTATCAGCCAAAGTCGATGTTTTTTGAATCAGTCAATTTTATCTTTGCGCTTTTCTCTGAAGAAAAGAATTAATCCATATATGGATAAACCCAAACCAATAAATAGAAGAATCCATTTTAATAACCCGTATGAATCATCTATAAACTTATTTAAAAAGAGAACAAATACCCCAATAAGCAGATAATTATTCCAATACTTAAAGTTTTTCATTTCATATTTTACTACTAGGAGTATTTAAGAATATTACGTGTTTGTCAGTCCCTCCCCTTTGGGGAGGTTAGGTGGGGCTTAGGGACTCTTTATGATTCGTTTCACCCGTTGCGAAATAGAAGTAATCAATTCATAAGAGATAGTGCCAGCACTTTCAGCTAAGGTTTCCGCCGAAGTTGTTTTCTCATCAAAAACGATAACTTCATCTCCCTCCTTACAATCTATATCCGTGATATTGACCATTATCATGTCCATGCATGTATTACCGATAATGGGCGCTCTCTGGCCTTTAATAGTCACAAATCCCTTGCCGTTTCCATAAACCCTACTGATGCCATCCGCATGTCCAATCGGCAAAGTAGCGGTTTTCGTAAATAGCGCTTCACTTTTAAAAGCCCTGTTGTAGCCCACCGATTCGCCTTTTTCAATGTTGTGAATCTGGGAAATCACGGTTTTCAAGCTCGCGATTGGTTTTAAATGAGCACTTTCCTTTTCAGAATTCCCAAAACCGTAAAGTCCAATACCCGAGCGCACCATATCAAAGTGCGCCTCTGGATAATTTAAAATCCCTGAAGTATTGCAGGTATGCATCCAAGGTTGGTACCCAATTTGTTGGGAGAAATTTTCAGCAATTGCCTTAAAATTTTCAATCTGACCCAAAGTGAATGCTTTTTCATTCAAATCCTCACTTGCGGCTAAATGGGAAAAAATGGATTTCACTTTAACGGTAGATGTTTCCTTTAATTTGTCAACCACATAATCCACATCATTCTCCCAAAAACCCAAACGGTTCAACCCAGTATTAAATTTGATATGAACGGGATAATCCTTTTGTTGCTTTTCTGTGGCAACAGCGATAAACTCATTTAAAATCTTGGCATTATACAAATTGGGTTCCAAACAATTTTCAATAATGATATCGCAGTTGACAGCTAGGGTGTGCAGTACTAAAATCGGAGTAGTAATTCCCGCTTTTCGAAGTGCCACGCCCTCATTTGCATAGGCCACAGCTAAATAATCTACTTCCAAATCCTGAAGATATTTGGCAATTTCCTCGGCATCATTTCCATAGGCAAATGCCTTAACCACTGCTAAAAATTTAGTGCCGTTTTGAAGTTTGGATTTTAAATACTTAAAATTGTGTTTTAAGGCGTTCAGGTCAATTTCAAGAACGGTTTCTTGCGCTTTAGGCATCGGATTTCTTTTGTTTAGGAGTCACTTCTTCGGCATCTTTCACCTTCATATGTCTAATTTTATCGCGCATCATGGATTTATAATAGGCCGCCCTGCTCAACGGTTCGTACTCTTCCTCTTCGCCTAAAAGCACAATATTGTCGCTATTCGCTTTGCGGTAACTATATTGAGCCAAATTGCCTGTTCTCACGCAAACCGCATGCACTTTGGTCACGTATTCAGCGGTAGCCATTAGGTTGGGCATGGGGCCAAATGGATTGCCCTTGTAGTCCATATCCAGTCCGGCAACAATAACGCGGACGCCCTTATTGGCCAAATCGTTGCACACCCGAACGATTTCATCATCAAAAAACTGTGCTTCGTCAATGCCTACAACGTCACATCCATCTGCAAGAATTGGAATATTTGCGGCGGCGGGTACTGGTGTGGAACGAATTTCATTTGCGTCATGGGACACCACTTTGTCCTCATCATAACGCACATCAATAGCTGGTTTAAAAATCTCTACCTTTTGCCTTGCAATTTGTGCGCGTTTCAAACGGCGTATCAATTCCTCGGTTTTTCCTGAAAACATTGAACCGCAGATGACTTCAATCCATCCAAATTGTTCTTTATGATTTACAGTATTTTCGAGAAACATTTTGTAATTTTAACACTAAATCGACGGCATCGCCCGTTTTGTATAAAGGTGGCGTAAATTTATTAAAATCAAAAGTGTAAAGCACATTAATTTTCAAAATTATAAAGTGATGAAGAAGAAGTTGGAATCCGAGCTGATGAGCATTGCCCATAGAATTCTAAAATTGAAGGGAAGGGGGGACGTGAACAGGTTGCACGATGAGACCCGTGTGCTTTATGAAAAACTATCGGTATTAAAATTTGCCTATGAAAATATTGATGATGAACTACCTGTAATTAGTGAAGATTCCTCATTTTATGGCATGATTGATTCGGCCTTCAATAAAAAGATAAGCGACAATATTGAAGTTGAAGATAAAATCTACATCAACCTGGACGATGTTGAGGACGACGAGATTTCCGAGCCCGTGATGAACAAGATTCGGGATATGGTGGAGCTAATGCCCGAAGCCGAAGAAGCTCAAGTATCTCAAGAAGAAGTGGACGAAATTATTGAATCTGTCGTCGCAAAGGACAAGTACCATAAAAATGATTTGGAGGAGTTGACTTCAGGGTTTAAAGATATGCCGGTTTTTGAGCCTGTTTCAAAAACACAACAGCAAAAAGGACAAGAAAAAAAATCCCTAAACGACAGCATAAAAAGAGGTGGGCTCAACATTGGACTGAATGACAAGATAGCCTTTATCAAGCACCTTTTTGATGGAAACAGTGCTGATTACGACCGCGTGATTTCCCAATTGAACACGACGCAATCTTTTGAAGATGCTACGAGATTTCTAGAAGCTATGGTCAAGCCTGACTACAACAATTGGGAGGGCAAAGAAGAGTTGGAAGAGCGATTGATGCAAATTATAGAAGCTAAGTTTAGTTAAAAAAGTTACTTTTTTCATTCATTGCTTATAGGCTCGCTTTACCATTTGTTTCACAATAATTACGTGAAACGGTCTAATTATAGCCATGTAAATCTTTCCAAATAAATTATTGTATTTAACCAAAGTGGTTACTTTAATGTTATTTTGGTTTTCTTCTGAATTGAAAACACTCACTCTAAAGTCTAAATGTTTGTCATCGGCCCCAAGCATAATCTCATTGTCTTCAACACTAATAATTTTAATGAATCCCATTTTTTCGCCAGGTTTGAAATTTGGACTAAAGTTTTTATCCATTTCGGTTTTTAATCCAAATACTTTAACTATCGCATTGCGCAAACCCATTAAAAATTCAACCCATTTGGGCATGCTTCCAAAAATTAGATGCGCTATTGTATCTAAGGAATCTGTGTGATTTGTAGTTGAAAATGTATCTGTAAAATCTATTTGCGAAAACGATTGTTTAATGCCGGCTGTGTCGGGGCAGTGTTCGGTTTTTATTACCATCAAAACTTTCTTTTAATTTAAAATTAGGTCAAATGTACTAATTTTTTATTAATTAGGTCAAGTTTACTAAATTCAATATATTTGAAAAATGGGAAAAACCAAGGATAAAATTCTATTAACAGCTTTAGATTTATTTAATTCACAGGGCATGGCAAAGGTTACTCTCAGAACCATAGCACAAACAATTGGGATTAGTCAAGGGAATTTAAACTATCATTTTAAAAGGCGTGAAGATATCGTTGAAGCACTGTATTTTGAAATTGTTGAAGGTGTCAACGAGGCTATTGCAAATAGCATAAAACCTAACAACCCTTTGGAGGGAGTTTTTCTTACTACTCGAAGCATCATGCTTACGTTTTATAAATATCATTTTTTCTTATTGGATTTTGTTTTGATTATGCGAGCGCACAAAAAAATTAAAATCCATTATCAAAAGTTGATCAAACAAAGAGAAACGGAATTTTTAGGTATGATTGAAATACTGATTGATAAGGGACTTATCCGAAAGCCTTTATTTTCAGATGAATACAATAATCTTTTTAAACGTTTTCAGATTTTAAGTGATTTTTGGATGTCTTCAGTAGTTGTAGAAAAGGGAAAAGTCACAAAAGCATCTGTTAATGAATATTCAGAAACCATTAATCAATCCATATTCCCTTATTTAACTTTAAAAGGGCAAGAACTTTATAAGTCTGTATCTTTACCTAATTTAGATTAAAACTTCAATGAGTAAACTCTTTATAGTACCAACACCAATAGGGAATTTAAAAGACATAACGTTTAGAGCGGTTGAAGTTTTAAAAACAGTAGATTTAATTCTAGCAGAAGATACCCGTACTTCGGGGAAATTGCTAAAGCATTTTGAGATTACCACACCCATGAAGTCCCACCATATGCACAACGAGCATAAAACGGTAGAGGGAATTTTGCAAAAATTAAAAGCTGGTACCTCAATAGCTTTAATTAGCGATGCTGGAACGCCTGCCATTTCAGACCCCGGGTTTTTATTGTCGCGTGCCTGTATCGAAAATGATATTAAAGTGGAGTGTTTGCCTGGAGCGACGGCCTTTGTTCCGGCGTTGATCAATTCGGGCTTGCCCAATGATAAGTTTGTATATGAAGGCTTTTTGCCGGTAAAAAAAGGGCGTCAAACACGGATGAATCTGCTATCCGAAGAAACCCGAACCATGATTTTTTATGAAAGTCCGCATAAATTGGTGAAGACTTTGGGCCATTTTTGCGACTATTTTGGGGAAGACCGACCCGTTTCCGTCTCAAGGGAACTTACTAAACTATATGAGGAAACCGTTCGAGGTTCTGCTAAGGAGGTATTGGAATATTATTCAAAAAAGCCACCCAAGGGGGAAATAGTGATTGTGGTTGGCGGAAAGAAATAGTTTGTGTCATCCTTAGGATGTCACCCTGAGCGCAGTCGAAGGGGTTGTTTCCGAATCTCATCACATTAAATGAAAAACCTTTTACAAAACATACAACAATGCACCATTTGCCAAGAGCATTTGCCTTTAGGCCCACGTCCAGTGGTATCTGCGCACCCCAATTCCAAAATCGTCATTATAGGTCAAGCCCCAGGCACAAAAGTACATGCCTCGGGAATTCCTTGGGACGACGCCTCTGGGAAGCAATTGAGAAAGTGGTTAAATGTGTCTGATAAAGATTTTTATGATGAAACGAAATTTGCTATAATTCCCATGGGGTTTTGCTATCCGGGAAAAGGAACATCCGGTGATTTACCGCCAAGGCCAGAATGTGCTCCGCAGTGGCACAAACCATTATTTGAAAATTTTAAAAATGTAGAGTTAGTGCTTTTAATTGGAATGTACGCCCAAAACTACTATTTAGGAAAGCAAGCGAAAAAGACGTTAACGGAAACCGTAAGAAACTATAAAGCGTATTTGCCAGAATATTTGCCCTTACCGCATCCATCACCGCGAAATCGGTTTTGGTTGAGTAAGAACCCTTGGTTTGAGGTTGAGGTGTTGCCGGAGTTGAGACTGAAAGTTAAAGAACTACTTTAGTTTATGTCCAGAATATGTCTTTTAATACTTTTGCCACATCCAAAGAGCCTTTTATAATAGGTAGTATATTCTTAAAGAACTTTTGTAAAAGGCTACCTTCCCATTTTAGTTTTTTCATATTTGAAAGATTTAAAAATGGAAATATAGCTTGGAATTGTGGTTCGGTTTAAGACATGAAATTTTTTACCTTATAGTATTGATAATGAGAGTTTTAATTATTTATCCAATTAAAGACCCCCATTTCTGAGAAGGTTGAAGTCTAATTTATCTATTAGCGAAGCGTTCCAAAAATCTAGATTCCTGCCTCCGCAGGAATGACAGAAAACCGTAATTCGTAAATCTAAATGTGTTTTCCTTTTTCCCATCCATGTTTCCCCAAATACTGCTCCCCACTTTCTACAGCACCATCTTCAATAGAAGTGCCCATGGAATCGTTCCAGCGGTTTAGATACCCAAATAAGGAAATCACGCCGAGCATTTCTACGATTTCACCTTCATTCCAATGTTCGTATAAACGATTTTTAATGTTTTCATCAACAGCATTTGGTACTTGCGAAGCGGCCAAACTAAAATCTAAAGCGGCGCGTTCGGCCTCACTGAATGCTGGATGGGTTCTGTATTCCCAAATATTGTCCAGTTGCTCTTGTTCGGCCCCATAACGTTCTGCAGCTCGAATGGCATGCGCCTGGCAATAACGACAACCTGTGGCATTACTACTTACCCATGCAATCATGCGTTTTAGGGCTGAGGTAACGCGTCCCTCATTGGCCATTACCGCTTTGTTCAAATTGATAAAAGCTTTGCTTATTGCTGGACGGCGTTGCATGGTCAACACCGAATTTGGGCAAAATCCCAAGGTTTCGTTGAAGAATTCGGCAAGTTCTTTGGTTTCTAAGTCGTGCTCGGGAGATAATGGCGGTACTAAAGGCATATTTTGGTTTTTAAATAGTATTTTTGAACACTACAATTAACAAAAAAATTATTAGAAGAATGGGGGTTAAAGTTTCTACTAAATGGTTAGGCGAAATGCGGTTTGAAAGTACTAATCCATCAGGGCATAATTTGTTTATTGATGCAGGTGAAGATAACGGCGGTAAAGGCGAAGGCTATCGACCTAAAGCTTTAATGTTATCAGGCTTGGCAGGTTGTTCAGGGCTGGATGTTGCGGCTTTGATCAAAAAAATGAAATTGGATGTAGACGACTTCACTATTGAAATTGATGCGAATTTAACTGACGAACATCCAAAATATTACGATAGGGTAGCCATGCATTTTCACTTTTATGGTAACAATCTTCACGAAAAGAAATTACAGCGGGCTGTGGACCTGTCAGTTGAAAAATATTGTGGTGTCATGGAAATGTTCCGTCAGTTTGCTGAGGTTGATGTTAAGACCTTTTTTCATAACCAAAGTGCATAAAATTGCAAGTGCCTCAAGTCTTTAGAGTTCGATTGATTTTTTCACTTTAGGCACTTTTAACTCAAAACTTTTTAGATGCGCTGGACGCTAAAACCCAAACCTGACCAAAACAAAGTAAAACATCTGCAAGAAGTACTTCATGTGGATGAAACCATTGCAGACCTTTTGGTGCAACGTGGGATTGAAACTTACGATGAAGCTAAGGCATTTTTCCGACCGAGCTTAAGTCATTTGCACGACCCATTTCTGATGAAAGATATGGATAAGGCAGTGGAACGCATCGAAAAAGCAATTGCAAACAAGGAAAATATTTTGGTGTATGGCGACTACGACGTGGATGGAACTACAGCAGTTGCCTTGATGTCCACCTACCTAAAAACAAAACATCAGTTGGTTTACACATATATTCCCAATCGCTATGATGAGGGCTACGGCGTATCCAAAAAAGGCATCCATTTTGCGCTGGAAAACGATTTTACTTTGATTATTGCTTTGGATTGCGGTATCAAAGCCATCGATAAAGTGGCCTATGCAAAATCCTTGGGCATCGATTTTATCATTTGTGACCATCACAGACCTGGTGAAAAGATTCCGGAGGCAGAGGCGGTTTTGGATCCAAAACGCGAGGATTGCGAATATCCGTATAAAGAATTATGCGGTTGTGGTGTTGGGTTTAAATTAATCCAGGCGTTAGCTCAAAAGGATGGGGAAACTGCAGAGGATTTAATTCAATACCTGGATTTGGTGGCCACGGCCATTGGGGCGGATATCGTACCTATTGATGGGGAAAATAGGGTGTTGGCCTATTTCGGACTGCACGTCATCAATACTAATCCACGACCGGGCATAAAGGCTATTATCGACCAAGTTGAAAAGCAGGAATTGACCATAACGGATGTGGTTTTTATCATTGCGCCAAGAATCAATGCCGCAGGTCGCATGGAGCACGGAAATTTTGCCGTGGCGCTTTTAGCGGATGAGGAATACGAGGAAGCCAAGGAACACGCCGTGGCCATCGATGCTTACAATTTGGAAAGACGTGCTACGGATAAAGAGATTACAGAGGCAGCATTACAGCAAATTGTAGAACTTAATGAGCAAGACCGAATAACTACGGTGGTTTACGGAGAAGATTGGCACAAAGGGGTCATAGGCATTGTGGCTTCCCGTTTGACGGAAACCTACTATCGCCCCACTTTGGTGTTTACAAAAAGTGGCGGGAAGCTTTCGGCGTCGGCACGCTCTGTGAGGGATTTTGACGTGTACAATGCTTTGGAAGCCTGTAGTGAATATATTGAACAGTTCGGAGGACACAAATATGCAGCAGGTTTAACGCTTAAGGAAAAAAATTACGAAGCTTTTAAAAAGGCCTTTGAGGATGTGGTGTCCAAAACAATTGACAGGAATTTATTGACCCCAGAAATCAAAATTGATAAGCAAATTGAATTAAAAGATATTACACCCAAGTTTTACAGAATTCTTAAACAGTTTGCACCCTATGGCCCGAGTAATATGACGCCTGTGTTTATGACTGAAAACCTTAAGGATACCGGCAACGGCAAATGTGTTGGCGCAGATAAAACGCATTTAAGATTTACGGCATCACAACCAGATTCGGACAGTTTTGTGGGTATCGGTTTTGGAATGGGAGACAAGTTCGATTTGATTTCATATAAAAAACCATTCAAGGCGGTGTATTCTATTGATGAAAATGAATGGAGAGGGAATGTATCGTTGCAATTGAAACTTCGGGATATTAAACCTTAGCCATGCCAAAAACTGACCCTTACGCCGCACTTCGCATAAAGGAATTCAACATTTTTTTAGTGTTGCGTCTGTTTTTGGTATTTGGATGGTCCATGCAATTTATTGTGATTGAATGGCAGGTGTATAGCTTGACAAAAGATCCGCTATCTCTTGGAATTATTGGCTTGATGGAAATCATCCCGGCATTTACGATGGCACTCTTCGCTGGGCATATTGTGGACCAAAAAGAAAAACGAAATTTGTTCGCCATTTGTATTGCGGCCTTTTCTCTGATTAGCTTGGGCCTATTTTTACTGACTTCTGATAAAATTGTAGGCGACTGGTCCACCCGAAATATTTTGTACGGCATATACGCATTGGTGTTTTTTGGAGGGTTTTTGCGATCCTTTTTTGGACCAATTATCTTTTCATTGGTAGCGCTAATTGTCCCAAAGAAAATATATCCCAATGCCGCCACTTGGAGTACTAGTACTTGGAAAACCGCCGCCGTTTTAGGAGCGCTTTTTGGTGGGTTTGCTATTAGTTGGATTGGAGTTGCTGCAACGTTGTGCGTTGTGTTTTTTTTGGTTGTTGTGTCCTTTTGTTTGGTATTTTTTATCAAGAAGAAACCTATTTTGAATACGAAAATTGGTGAGCCAGTAAAAGAAAGCTTAAAGGTTGGGGTGCGCTTTGTATTTCAAAACAAGGCCATTTTGGGTGCTTTGACCTTGGATATGATTGCTGTGCTGTTTGGGGGTACGGTTGCTATTTTGTCGGTGTTTGCCCAAGATGTTTTAGAGGTTGGCAGTGAAGGTTTCGGAATTATGAATGCATCAATTTCCATGGGAAGTATTTTAACGATGTTTGCCACAACATACATTCCGATAAGTAGAAATACCGGAAAAAAAATGCTGATCGCCGTATTTATTTTTGGACTGAGTATTATCGGTTTTGGGCTGTCCAATATCTTTTGGGTAAGTGTATTGATGCTGTTTATCAGTGGTGCAGCCGATGGTATTTCTATGGTGATTCGTCAAACGATTTTACAATTGAAAACTCCCGATGATATGCGTGGTCGTGTATCATCTGTTAATTCCATGTTTGTGGGATCATCCAATGAATTGGGTGCTTTTGAAAGCGGATTGGCGGCGAAACTTATTGGGCCGGTCGGGGCAGTGATTTTTGGAGGCTCAATGACCTTGTTGACGGTATTTGTAATTGGGGTTAAAAATCCAGTGTTAAGGGAGTTGGATTTGAGAGAGGATATTGAGGCTAGTGAGGTTGGGTAAGTTTCAAACTTTATTTCTTAGATACTTCATTAAAAATGAAATGATTAGAATAACACTTAAAAAAATAAATACATTTATTGTTTTTTCAGCTTTGAGATTCTGAAAATCAAACAGCAAGAACAAAACAAAAGTTAAAAGTCCAAAGCCAAAACATACGATTCCAAGAGCAAAAGCAAAATTTAAAAAAGATCTTAAAATCCCTCTATAGCTGTCTTTGTCCACAATTTTCTTGTCTAAATTTTATACTCCCTCAACTCCAAAGTCTCACCATCAAAAACCCCATAGGTAAAATAGTGGATCCAATCGCCGAGATTGATGTATTTGGAATTCTGACCTAAATCTATATCCAAGGGAAGGTGTCTGTGGCCGAATATGAAGTAGTCACGATGCTTGTCTTCCAGTTTTCGTAGGCAGTATTGTACGAGCCATTCATTGTCCTCGCCCAAGAATTTGGCATCCTCATCCCCAGAAATCAATTTGTTTTTTACGGACATGTAATGCCCTAGGCGCATACCAAAATCTGGGTGCAACAAACGTTTAAACAGCCATTTGCAAAGGGGGTTTGTAAATACCTTTTTCATGCGCTTATAGCCTTTGTCGCCTGGGCCCAACCCGTCGCCGTGGCCAATAAAAAAGGTTTTGTTGTTAAAGGTGAATTCCTTGGGTTTGTGGTACACGGGAATGTTGAGCTCTTCTTCAAAATAGCCGTCCATCCACAAATCGTGATTGCCCACAAAATAGTGGATGGGGATGCCTGAATCTGAAATTTCGGCCAGTTTGCCCAAAGTTCGTGTAAAGCCTTTTGGTACGACTCTCCGGTATTCCATCCAAAAGTCGAACAAATCGCCTAAAAGGAAAATTACTGCAGCATCTTTTTTGACCTCATCCAGCCAAGCCACGAATTGTTTTTCTCGGGGCAGAGAGGCCTCCCGTGTTGGGGCACCCAAGTGGTTGTCCGATGCGAAATATATCTTTTTGCCTTTGGGTATTTGCATGGTGTAAATATACATATTCCTGCGAATCCCGATAGCTATCGGGAAGGAATCTCATTTTCATTGATATGTTCATTTTGCCTTGATGCAAAACCCTTCGACTACGCTCAGGATAAACCAAGCCAAAATCATATCAATCTGGGGAAATTGCCAAGGCACCATTCGTTTTTGGAATTCCGTGCCTGAAACTTCGTTTTGCACCTCAATTCCATGACTCATTATTTCTGCAGATTGATGATTCCGACTATGTCGGAACTTAGGACTTTACTTTCCGTTGGTTTCTTTTTTGCCTGTGTTTGTTGGGACAGAGTGGTGTTCCCCTCCTTGGAGGGGCTAGGGGTGGGTTGCGCTAGGGATTGAACGCTTCGACTGCGCTCAGCGCAGGCTGAATGTTTGAGCTCCTCTCCCGATAGCTATCGGGAGAGAGTGAGCAGTGAAAGCCCGACCCTTGGGGTAGCGCCCAAAACATTAATTTTGATCATAAGCAAACCACTCTGCAAAACTGGTGGCGGTTTCCTGGAGTTTTAGGGAGTGTAGTTTGATATTTTCGGGGAGGCGCGCTTTAATTTTTTTGGCAAAATCGATGACCATCATTTCGCTGGTGGGCTGGTAATCGACCAGTAAAATATTGTGTCCTCGGGATTCGAGTTCTCTTGCCAGTTCAACATGCGGGGTGTTTTGGTTGAACACCGTAGCGTGGTCGAACACATTTACGATTTCCTCTTTTACGATTTTTTTCAGGTCACCAAAGTCGATGACCATCCCGTATTTTACGTTGCTGGTGTCGGAGATGGGTTTGCCAATAACCGTAACATCGAGGCGATAGCTGTGGCCGTGAACGTTTTTGCACTTGCCGTCATAGCCCCAAAGGGCGTGGCCGGTCTCAAAGGAAAATTGTTTGGTGATGCGGATGTTGCTCATTTGCGAAATATTGATAGGCAAAGATACTATCTTCTGCGTTTTCGATTGACAATATAAACGATGATTAATACGAGGGCGAGGAGCAAAAAGAGGCCGTTGCCTCCTAAAAAGTTGAGAATATCCATGGGTTATTCTTGGCGTTTTTTGTTATAATAATAAATTAAATAAGCGATGCCGATAAGGACTGCCACGGGCAACATGGCACCGATGAGTACCCCGATTTCGTAACCACTGTCGGGGGCGTTTTTTAGTTTTTCTTCAATGTCGGGGATTTGTTGTAGGCCAAAAATCATGATGCAAAGTTAATTGTTTTTGGCGAGTGGATTAAACTGTTTTCGGAAAATGATAAGCAAGGGGAAGGCACGGGCTATCATCCAAAATGTGAGTGCGATAAAGATGCCGTCAAGTTTTAAATCTGCATAATCCAAACCGTAAAGTATGGGGATAAATACTAAAAACGTGGACAGCAATAGTACATTTCGGAGGGTTGCCATTTTACCAAGTCCTTTAAAAACACCATCAAAAATAAAGGCGATGGCGCAGACGGGTTGCATGATAAGCACTATCCAAAATACGTTGTAAAAGCGTTCTAAAACTTCAGGTTCTTTGGTGAAAAGGATACCAATGGGCCTATAAGTAATGAAGCCAACCAAAGTGAGAACGAGGCCGACCATGAGTCCTATCCTAATTAGCTTTTTGTTGAGATTTACTAAATCCCTGTAATTTTTTGCACCGAACAGTTTCCCGGACATAATGTTGCCTGCCCCGGAATAGCCATCGATAATAAATGCACCCAAAAACCACAGATTGATGGCGATAGTATAGGCGGCGATGTAGTTTTTGCCATACCCAGTGGCAAAGCTAGTGGCAAAATATAGGGTGATATTGAGGGCCAGTGTCCTGATAAACAGATTCACAATCATAATAATGAAGCGCCATATTTCCTTATTAAACGGGAAGGTTGGTATAAGCGGAATACTTGTTTTTTTCAATAGGAAATAGGCGGAACACACGGCCATAATGATTTGGGCAATAACACTTGCGTAGGCGGCACCCTCTATATTCATGGGTTCAATAAATCCTTTAATGCCGTAAACCAAAACAAAGTCCAAAATTATATTGGTTACCGCCCCAATAATGGCAATAATCATTGGGTGATAGGTGTTTTGCAACCCTCTAAACGTTCCGAAAACGGCAATGGTGAATAAGGTGAACGGAAAACCAAATACCCGAATCTTATAGTACAAAACGCTGTTGTCCAGTATGAGATCAGAGGCATTGTAGAGCTTAAAAATTTGATAGGCGAATGGATAAGTAACAGCTATTATAATAAAGCTTAGCGAGGTGATGATAAAAATAGCCTGCGCCGGTAGGTTTTTAACGGCATTTAAGTTATCTGCACCCAAGTACTGGGAAACGATGGCTGAAATGGCACTGCGGGTTTGGCCCAATATCCAAATAAGCATGGACAGAAAGGTGCCAACTATGCCAACAGCTGCCAAAGATTCCACTGCGTTGGTTTCAATGTTGCCCACAATGGCAGTGTCAGTAATCGACAAAATAGGTTCCGATATACCTGAAATCAATGCTGGAATAGCGAGTTTGTTGATTTGTTTTAGAGTGATACTAGTGCTCACAGGACAAGTTCGTAACAATAAAAGGGGTGCTCGCTTTGTTTTGGAAAGTAAACATCCTCCAATTTTTTATAGCCACGAAGTTCGTAAAACTTTTGGTTTCTTTTGTTCTGTGAAAATGTATCTAATCTTATGGATGTATAACTATTGTCTATGGCAAATTGTTCTGCAAAATACATCAATTGCTGGGCGTAGCCTTTGCCTTGGAATTGGGGATGAACCGCCAAGCGATGGATGTAAATATTGTTTTGATTTGGAGTGAGCCATTTTATAGGGAGATAGACTTCATCCATAAAAGTTGATATCGTGACACAGCCAATGATTCTTTTTTCAACCTCAAAAACATAACAGGTGTTGCGCTCGATGTCTTTTTCAAAGGCTTTGCCGTTTGGATAGCTTTCATTCCACTGGAAAATGTGCTGCGAAATCAAGTGTGCAGTGCATGCTTTGGTCGTCTCTAAAATGTGATCAATGTCGGGCTGTACTGCAATTCGAATCATTAAAATGTATTACTTTTGCCCCAAATTTATTGTAAATTTTTTGATATGAAGAATATTTTTGTTGCACACTTTTCTGCGTAAATATTTATTAGTATGTACATTGAAAATACTACATATTCATAACTGACGGGGATGTAGCTCATTTGGCTAGAGCGCTTGACTGGCAGTCAAGAGGGCGGCGGCTAGAATCTGATATCCTTCACGATAAGAAGAATAAAAACCTTATTCAATTAATCCCGTAAGTTGCTTGCTTCTTTGAACAAAAGCCTAGATTTCATTTTCAATATGGTTGTGGCGCATAATATCCCCGAAAGCATCGCTCCAGAAACACCTACTAAAGTAATATCTTGCCCAACCAATCTCAATCCCTTTATGCGTGTTTTTGGTCTTAAAAAAGGAAGCTTAAATCTGTTAGGAGTATGTTCTAAGCCATAAATCTCGCCATGCTCATAGTTTGAAAAATGCTTAGTAGAGAGTGGAGTAGAAACTTCGGTTACAATAACATGGCCCTTAAGTTGTGGAAATAAATGATAAAGTTTGTTAAGCATAGTGGTTTCAAAATCTGCTTTCAGTTTTTTGTAAGACGCTTCACGTTTCATCCAAGGCTGGTTTTCATATTTAGAAAACCAATCATAATGACCTACGGATATGGCCTGAATCGTTGCTTTTTGGTCATTTTTAATATCCCACTCTGGGTCTTTAGCCGATGGAAATGAAATATATGCGAAATTATTCGGAGCATCCGAAAGAGTCGTTTTTTCAATTAATTCATCTGTGTTTTCATGGGCATAATACCAAACATTATGTTTTGGTAAATTTAATTCAGCGCTAGATTTATCAAGTCCAATGTATAAACAAATATGTCCTGTTGAAGGTTTTACATCTTTTATGTTGAATTTACAATATTGTTTAGCCTTTTTAGAAAGTAAGTGATTAAATGTATTGTTTACCCCTACATTACTAATCACATTGGTACAATCTATAACAGTATTATCAACTTTAATCCCCGTTACTTTGTTATGCTCTGTTATAACTTCTTGCACATTTGCATTAATAAAAACCTTACTTCCTAATTTAGTTAAAACATCTATAATTTTACTGCTAATTTGGTCAGCTCCTCCTATTGGATAATATCCCCCTTCCATAAAATGAGAAATAACCATGGCATGCGCTGCAAAACTACTGTACTTAGGTGAAAGTCCATAATTACCACATTGACCACATAGTACAGCAATTAGTAGCTTGTTTTCTGTAAGTTTACTTAAAACGTCCCATGTGGTTTTTTGTGAGTACTTTGCATAACGTTTTCTAATTATCCAACCTAAAGATTTGCTTAGCCATGGTTCAAACACTTTTTCAAAAAAGTATAATGCACCACGTTTGTTTGCTTTAGTGATAAGCTTTAAATAACTTTTAATTGCTTGTTCTTCATCCGGAAAATAGGCAACAAGTTGTTTGAGAAAATTTTCTTTACCAGCTCTAAATTCGTATTTTTTATTTCCAATATACACTACATCGTAGACCCCTCCTATATACTCCCACTCCAATTTTCCATCAGTAATAAGATTAAACATTCCAAGTAACGGCTCGCTTTTGTCCAAATTTCCAACATAATGAACACCAACATCCCACTGAAAACCTTGTTTTCTTTTAAAACTATGTGTAAAGCCACCTGGAACATAATGGCGCTCCAATACAGCAACTTTTTTACCAGCTTTAGCTAACCAAGAGGCAGCTGTTAATCCGCCAATACCTGAACCTATAACAATATAATCATAAATGGAAAAATCAATATTTTCAGAAAATGGTTCGTAGTTTTTTTTAACCATCAAGCGTTTATTAGTATTCTATTGTCTATAACTACCGCAGGGTTTCTTCTCATCTTTGGAAATTGTAATTTTGAATCTCTTTTTATGATGAAATTGAATTTTTGGAGTCGCAAAAGTTTGGCTCTAAAATAATCTTTTATATTTTGAAGTAAGATGTCTAATGGATTTAATGTCGAAATTTTTATAAGTATTTTGTTTGTGCTAATTTGAGGAAGCTTTTCAGGTAATTATGCAGTAAAAGATAAATCCAATCTGGTATTTTCTTTCAGGAGAGAAGGAAAGCGTTTTTTTGGTAATGGTATGGGAAAGAAGAATTTTGAATTACTACCAGGATATGAAATATCTTTTTTCCCAATTAGTTTCCTAGGAGAAATTACATTTCATATGAAGGAAAAGGGAGTTTTCAATGGTGTTACTATTAATATTGGCAAAAAGATAAAGGCATAAAGGGTAAAATAATTATCCATAGCTTGATAAAAATGTATTGAGGTTATTTTAGGGTATTATTTATAGCAGATAAACTCATAAAAGATTTGAACCCATCAAAGTTGATAAGTAAGTCTTTAATTATATTGATTGAACTTAAGAAGATGATGGGTTTTTGCGCCTAAATCCATACATTTGCATCAATATGCAGGTAAATGCAACATAACCTAATTTGTTGCAAAAGGTTTGTAAACACCTCCGCATACTAGAAACAAATTCAATGGGGATGTAGCTCAGTTGGCTAGAGCGCTTGACTGGCAGTCAAGAGGTCGTCGGTTCGAATCCGATCTTCTCCACTTTTTTAAAATCTGACAAAGTTAGTTTGTCAGATTTTTTCTTTATTTGTAGTATTGAAAGACATTTTCCCATGAAGTTAACAACCTGTTTATTTCTTTTACTGGCCGTATTTTTATTTGGATGTTCAAAAGATAATGAACCGCCTCAAGCCCAAACAGGAAATGTTCAAATAACAGTTCTTATTAAAGAGAATTTTGACCCAATTTTTGACGCAATTGTATCGATAAATTCAATTTCAAGGGAAGAAATTACGAATAGTGAGGGTGTTGCCTATTTTGAAAATATAGGTGTGGGTGATTATGAAATTTCGATAAAGCTTCCGTTTAGTCAAATTCTTATTAAACAAACCATAGTTGTTGAGCAAGGCCAAACCACTACTGAAACTATATTATACGAAGGCCCCGCTGTTGTAACTCCAATTGACGTGGATATCGATAAGTTGATAGAGGTCGTCTATTTAAGTCTAGTTTACGATGATATTTTTAGCGCTAACGGTTATGCGTCCTTATGGGGAGATATTGGAGCCGATATTCTAACACCAAATCCACAGTTTAATTTCAGAAATACCAACTTAGACAAATACGAATTCAACCCGGGAGATGTTGTGATAAATGATATTTGGGAGAATCACTACAAAGTGATAAGGCTCACGAATATTGGTATTGAAGCGATTGAAAATTCGGAATTTACCAGTCAACTAAATACGGATGAAAATATAGCCAAAGCACATTTTAAGTTTGTAAAGGCTCTTGCATATTTCAATTTAGTAAAGCTTTTTGGAAACCCAGTTTTGGCTACGTCAACAGATATTTCTGAAATGAACCATACCCAAGACCCATTAAAAGTGTATGAGCAAATTGAAGAAGATTTAATTTTTGTGGCAAATACTCTAGATGATTCAAACCCAAAAACCAAAGCATCAAAATCAGCGGCTAATGCTTTGCTAGGCAAAGTGTATTTACAAATGGCTGGATTTCCGCTGTTGCAGAGCGATAAATATGCGAAGGCATTGGAGCAATTTGCAAAACTCGATGGTCTATTTGCACTTGAGCCGGCGTATAAAAACAATTTTTTAGCCGAAAACTTTGGTTCGAATAATGAGATTATTTTTGCCATTGATTTTATTTTGCAGGAAGATCCGAATATGGAAGCTTGGGACTGGTTCCATTGGGGGCCTGTGGGTGCAACCGAAAGGGATTTTTATTTTCTGACGGATGATTTTGTCAAAAGCTACTTTGAAAATCCAGATGATGTAATGATTCCAATAGCCTTTCCATTGAACACTTCCGATATTAGGTTTTTTGAAAATATTGCATCTTTCACCATTCAAAATGGTACATCTAATAATGCGCAAAATAGTGCGGATTGGAGACCGAATAAGTTTAGCGAGAATTATCAAAATGGAGAATCATTTTATTTGCCGTATTTAAGATATGCAGATGTGTTATTAATGATTGCAGAGGCTGAAAACGCATTGAATGGACCTACAACTAAGGCTTACAGTGCCATTAATCAAGTTAGAGGGCGTGCTTTTGGCAACTCAGATGAGGACTTACCTTTAGGGTTGAATCAACAACAATTCTTGGAAGCTATACTTGAGGAAAGGCGGTTGGAACTTTGCTATGAAGGCCATAGAAAGGACGATTTAATAAGGACACAAAAATTAGAAAGTGTGATTGAGGATTTCAATACAAACAATCCTCAGAATACTAAAAACTATCAATCCCATAAATATATCTTTCCAATTCCACAATCCGAGATAAGCCTAAACCCTGGAGTGGTGCAAAATCCTGGGTACTAATTTTTTTTTTGAATTAAGACGGAGTTGTGTTTGAGCTAAAAGATGGCTAGCAAATTTTTTTTACTCAATAGAGTCGGTATCATAAAAAGTAGTTGCGTCTTTCAGGGCCATATTTAATTTTTCGATTTCTTTTTGGGCTCTGGCATCGTCCCAATTCAGGTAACCTGAAATATCTTTTAAAACGACATTTTTGTATTCGTGAATACTTTCTATATCGAAATACAAACGGCCAGTTCGTCTAATAAAAAAATCATTCAAACTATTAACCATTTCGTAGTGGACACCAAACCAAAGCTCGGCTCGAATTAGTTTTTCATGTATGGCACGAGACTTAAAATCTGAAACTTTGCTAAGGATTATATCCGTCTGCTTTCCATAGTATGAAGTTAAATACCAAGCGTAATAATTGCTTGTTAAGCCCAAAACAGCCAACTGTTTTTCAATATCAAGTTGATAGGTTTGAGCGTCCTCAGTAGTCCTAATATGTGGATGAACCAGTGTTAGGGTGTCTGTACGGGGTTTTTTAATATTCAATTCATCCGCCTTGGGGTTGGCCTTCAAAACGGCCTCTAAGGCCCGAAACGCCATTTTTCTATAACCTGTTAGCTTGCCACCAGCAATGGATATAAGCCCGCTATCGGAAATAAAAATCTCGTCCTTTCTTGATAGTTCAGATGCAGTTTTATCTTCTTCGCGAATCAATGGCCTTAAGCCTGCCCAGCAAGATTCAATATCGGCAATGGTCAGATGGATGGTTTTGAAAGTGTTGTTTACGGCATTTAAAAAATAATGGGCGTCAGCTTTTGTAGCTACAACACGATCCAGGTTTGCGGAGTAGTCAGTGTCGGTGGTGCCAACATAGGTGGTTTTGCCTCTGGGGATTGCAAATACCATTCTTCCATCAGGCACATCAAAATAGATGGATTGCCGTATGGGTAATTTTTCAAATGGGAATACAAGATGTACGCCTTTAGTTAGGTGAAGCTTTTTTTTATGAGTTGGATAATCTTTTTGCTGGACGGTATCTGCCCAAGGGCCCGTTGCGGACAAGAAAGTATTGGCCTTAATCTCAAATAAACTAGAAGTGTTGCAATCTATACAATTTATGCTCTTAATTTTTGAGTTGCCGTCATAATTGAACGACGTCATTTCGCAATAATTGATGATTGTTGCACCTAGGTCATTGGCTTTTTTTAAAATCTCAATGGTCAATCTTGCATCATCAGTACTATATTCGGCATACAACCCGCCGCCAATTACAATACTTGGGTCAAGCAAAGGTTCTTGTTGCAACGTTTCTTGTTTATCGAGCATTTTTCGCCGATCCTCGCCTTTTACATCGGCTAAAAAGTCATAAACCTTCAATCCTAAAGCCGTCATTAGTTTGCCGTAAGTGCCACCTTTAATCAATGGCAAAAGCATTTTTTGAGGTGTTACCAAATGAGGTGCCAAACTGTGTACAATGGCCCTCTCAGAGCCCGACTCCCGTACTAAACTAATCTCAAAGTTTTTTAAATAGCGAAGGCCACCGTGAATGAGTTTTGTGGATTTATTGCTGGTGCCAGAGGCGAAGTCATTTTTCTCAATTAAACATACCTTAAGTCCCCGAGCAGTGGCATCCAACGCGATTCCTGCACCGGTAATACCTCCCCCAATTATAGCCAAATCGAAAGTCTCGGAAGCAAGTTTCTGCACCTGCGAGGCTCTATTTAGAACAGAAAAATGTGAAACCTTCAAAATATTTATGGTATTAACTGATAAAGTCTTTGATTATATGAACGACCTTGTCTAATTCTTCCGAAATGCTACCCTGCTTCCATGGATGTTTGGTATTAAAAACGTGGTCAGCACCTTTTATGATCTCTAATTGACTGTTGGGGTTCCATTTGCGTAAATTATAGGCTTCATCTATTGAAACACTGGTATCCTTATCCCCATGGATAATAAGATATGGGATTTTAAGATTGGAGACGGCGCGTTCAATTGTTAAATGTTCTTCATTATTAATAAAATCCTCATAGAACTGATAGTAATGTGGCATTTGTTGCTTTGTTCGCCCGTTTACCACATAAACTACGCCATCCTTTTTCCATTGGGCAATATCCGTATTCATCGGATACCTACTGCCGTAATCACTTACTCCTGCCAAACTGATTACTTTGGAAATTCTGTTATCTTCCTTGGCTTTAATAGTAACGATACCACCGCCCCTGCTATGGCCGATTAAATTAATGTTGTTGCCGTCAATTTCTTCGGAATATATCTTGTTTTCAGAAATCCAATCGATCACTGATGTCAAATCGTCCAATTCTTTTGTGTAATTGTTGTTTCCAAATGCTTCCAAATCTGGGAAATCAACGGGTTGCTCCAACGTACCACCATTATGCGAAAAATTAAATTTAACAAAGAAGAATCCCAATTGGGCAAAGGCTTTCGCCATCAAATCCCAAGCTCCCCAGTCTTTAAAACCTTTATAGCCATGACAAAAAATGAGGACTGGTTTTGGTTTTTGATTGTCGTTAAAAAAGACATCGGTTAAAATACGCTTTTGGTGCTTTCCTTTAAGACTGATGTTTTTTGTGATGGTCATAATTAAACTTCTTTTTCGATAAAATCAACCTGCGGATTGCAAATTTCTGAAATAAGTCCTTTCAGTTCTATTTCAAAAGACTTCATGGTGTCTTCAGTTATTAATGGGTCCTTTTTGCCTCTAGCACTTTCCTTTTTGGCGAACTTTAGAAATCCTGAATTTAGATTTTTAAATGAAATAATGCCAGCTTCAATTGGAAGGTTAATGGCGTTAGATTTGTACATCATATAGGCATAGGTAAGTACTTGAAAGCTCTTGCTGTATTTTTTGTAGTCTGTGGTAATCTCGTCCCAATTTACAACTTCTACTTGGTTTTGCTGTACATTTCCGGTCTTGTAATCTATAATGCGTATAGAGCCGTTGTATTCGTCCACCCTATCAACTTTACCCTTGATTTTTACAGGCGAAGCGATGCCATCTATAGAAATAAAAACCTCGTTGTTAGCTTCAATTTCAAAAATTTTAATGCGATTTCCTTGCTTTAAATCCTCAATTTCGCTGTTCAAAAAATTCAACACATAGCGTTTGGCGATTTCAAATACGATGAGGTTTTTTCCTTTTGAAATATCCCCTTCCTTATATTCATTTTTAAAGTGAAATGTTACCCGTTCCTCTATTTTCGGTTTCATATTTTTAACGCTGTCTTCCGTTAGGAATTGGTCAATATATGGGTTGTACAAATCCTCGAGCGTATTGTGTACAACGGTTCCCAAAGTATTGGCTGCTACGGTTTCTTCTACGTCATCATATTCGCGGATTTTCAAGATTTTTTGATAGTAGAAATCAATAGGGTTTCTGATGTAACTAGTTAGAGAAGATGGAGAAAATCCTTTTTGGGCAACCTCAAAAACATCCTGCATCAAACGGTCTGTTTTTTTAACTATAATGGGCGAGTTCTCGACAACAGGTACTTTGGGCACAATAATTTGGTGGTTAATTTTATGAATTCCTTCCAGCTCAAGCTGGGTAATAAAACGGCTTTTTTCACCCCCGATTAAAACATCCGCTTCGGTGTTGTATAGTATGAAAACATTTTTTGCCCGTTGTATCAGGTGGTAAAAGTGATACGTATAAACCGCATCCTTTTCCTTATATGTCGGCAAGTTATTTTCTAATTTAACATCAAACGGAATGAAGGAATTTTGGCTTTTTCCTGCGGGCAGGATACCCTCGTTAACCGAAGAAATTATAACGGTTTCAAAATCCAGTACACGAGATTCCAACATTCCCATAATCTGTAGGCCTTGAAGAGGTTCGCCTTGAAAATCCAAAGTCTCTGAGTTGAGGAGTTCCTTGTAAAGGTCGTGCAAAGTAGAAATATCTTTTATATGTTCATGGCTTTGGTTCAGCCTGATGAGTTCGTTAAACAGCTTGTTGAAGCGGAAAAGGTATTCCAAAGCAAGAAGATTTGATGCTTTGTCTTCATCCAGATGATCTTTTATGACGAAAATAAGTTTAGTACATTTTCTCAAAGCTGCATTTACGGAAATTGACCAACCCGAAAATAGTAAATCCAAAACTTCGACACTTCCTTTGAAAAGTGCCTTAAGTCGTTCAATATTCAAATGGATAATGTTGTTATTATTAATGGTATCAATACCCTTTGAGGCATAGTCCGTGTTCTCGTGATGCAACAACGGCCTTATGAATTGGTGTGAAATGATATTGATAACATCTTTAAAGTAAAAAGATTTTGATGTTGTTTTGTGTAAATTGAAAAGTGCTTCAAAAAGTGAAGCCAAAGGAATGGATTTTAGTGGGAAACCCATAGTAATGTTTAAGGCACCAGCGGTTGTTGGTAGGGAATTCAAAACAGGAATTAATAGATTTTCATCTCCCAACACCACCGCCGTGCTTTCCAAAGTGTGGTTTTTATTTTGCAAATCCTTTAAAATGGAACCGATATATTTTGCTTGACCAATGTGTTTTGGGATGCCGAAAATGGATATGGTTTTTTCTTCGGAATAATTATCTGAAATCCATTTAAATGGGTTTTGTTTAAAATAAGTCCATTTTCTTTTGTGCTGGCGCATGAATAGCCCAGCATCATGAAACCCGTGCGCCATAAATACGTCGTCAACATCCCAATAAATTTTTGCCAGATCACTCTGAAGCAGTTCTTGAATAATGGTTTCTTCAGAAGTGTTAAGAGCATTAAAACCCAAGAACACATGCTGTTTTTTGGGGTTGGTTTCAATATAGACTTCCAAATTATCAACAGCTTCTCTGTATATTAAGCCTTGATATCCAGCTTTTTTATGGATGAGGTTTTCGGTAAAGTGCGTGTAATAGCCAAAAATCTTGTTCCAAAATGCCAAATAATTTTTAACGAACTCGGTTTGCTGTTCTTCTAATGACCAATGTTTTAAATCCTGAATAGCACTTAAATAATTGAAAATGTGCTCCTGAGGGATAAGATACCGGTCTATTTCATTAAAATCCTGTAATAGGATTTGTCCCCATTTTGAAAAGGATTGAAAATCCTCTGCATGCTCTTTTTTGGTAAGGCCCAAATATGAATTGTAAAACTCAAATAGGAGTTCGGCATTTGTTAATAGTTTAAGATGAGACAATTCTTGGACAAACTCCTCAATACTGAGTATCTCTGGTGCAAATATGGTTTCATTTTCAATATATGAGATTTGATGCTTTAAGAAAATACCAGCGCGTTTACTGGGTAGAATAAAGGTGAGCGCTGAGAGCGAAGTGTTGTATTTTTTTAGGTCAAGTAAAACATCGGTGATAAAGGAAGCCATAGCATAAAAATAAAAAACGCTTCGGGATAACCGAAGCGTTTTTTAAACTTATTATTTTTAAAATCGACTTTGCTTACTTGGCTAAGTTGATTTCTACACGTCTGTTGTTAGCTCTACCAGCTCTAGTTTTGTTAGAGTCAATTGGTTTAGATTCACCATAACCAAGAGCAGATAATCTAAAGGCATCGATACCTTTCTTAACTAGGTAATCCTTAACAGCATTAGCTCTAGAATCAGATAATCTTTGGTTAAGCTTTTCGCTACCTACACTATCAGTATGACCTTCAACCGTAAATTTGGCAGTTGGGTATTCCTTAAGGATAGCGATGATATCACCTAACACTTCTTCTGACTGAGATTTGATAGTAGATCTACCAGTATCGAACAAGATAGTTTTAGCATACTCATTCAAGGTTTTTTGAACTTCGGCAGATACTTCAGGACAACCGTTGTTAGCTACAGTACCTTTAACGTCTGGACACTTGTCATCTTTGTCAAGAACACCGTCACCATCTTTATCTGGCCATGGGCATCCTTTGTTTGCAGCAGGGCCAGCTTCGTTAGGACACTTGTCGTCAGCATCAGTAACACCGTCACCGTCAGCATCTGGACATCCAGCTAAAGCTTTTAAACCAGCTACAGTAGGACAGTTATCGTCTTTGTCAACAACACCATCACCGTCACCATCAGGACAACCATTGAATTCTGCTGGACCAGCCTCGTTAGGACAGTCATCTTTGCTATCTTCAATACCATCACCATCAGTATCAGGACAGCCATTGAAAGCAGGCGAGCCAGCAACATCTGGACAAGCATCGTCTTTGTCATAAATACCGTCTCCGTCAGTGTCAGTTCCACCGAATTTGATAGAAAGCCCAGCAGAGTGCTGGAAGTGTGTCTGTAAATAATCTTCAAATGCATGCTTGTAAGCCGTTTGAAGGGTTAAACCAATATTTTCATTAAACCAGAAGTTCACACCTAAAGTACCATTCAAGGTTCCGGCACCAATATCATCTATCCAAGTGTAACCACCACCAACGCCTACGAAAGGATCTACAGTATTCCAATCCAAAGCCTCTCCGATACCATATTTAATAGTACCATCAAGACCGTAGTATGCAAAGTCGTCTACGCTTCTTGCTACTTCAGGGTTAGATCCAGGAACGTCACCCCACTTATCAATTTTGTTTAAAGATCCGGTAACTCCAAAAGAGAATCCATCTCCTACATACTTAGAAACAGAAATAGTAGATAGGGAAGGCAAAATATTCCAGTGGTCTTCAGCGTTTACGAATTCATCAAAGATGGTTTCGCCAAACTGAGATTGACCTACCACGCCATCTCCAGATGGATACGCATCAACTGCATTTACCCCGATAGAGATTTGCCATGGGTTGTTTTTGTCTTGCGCATTTATGTTGCTATAACTAAGTACAAACAACATAGCGAACAATAATCGGCTAAGATTTTTCATATTCAAAAGTTTAATTTTTAAGTGTTAATTGTGAACAAAAGTAAGTTGTTAAATTTTATTAACAAAGACAAATATATAAAAAAATTGCAGACTACCTTTATTACCGGGTATTTCAGAATGATTTTAGATAATATGTCTTCTGAGTATTGAATTGGGAGTTTTCTCTGCGCAACGTTAGAAAGATTTGACCGAAATATTTTCATTAATGAATACCAAAATACACTTATGAACCTTAAAACTCATGGCTTCAAGTGCATCTTTATAAAGTTGTAATTGTTGTTTATGATGTTTGTTTTCAGCCCCAGTTTTATAGTCAATAATAACGGCTTCGTTATCTTCGTTAATAACAATCCTATCTGGCCTTAATACGATGCCCTCTTTTGAAATAATGTCACGTTCATTATATATTGTAAGATCATGCTGATAATATGACTGAAGAAGCGGATGTTCCACAATTTGGGTAATTATCGTGACTAGGCTCTTGGCTTGGTCATCAGTTATTGTAGCCGAATTTTTAAAATCGGTAATAACGAAATCAATATCGAGTTTGGTCTTTATTTGCGCCAAAATATCGTGTACAAGATTACCACGTTCAATAGCGGCCTGCTGTTGAGTATCCCATAAATTGCCCGATTTGGTGACCACTTTAATGTTGTGCATTGACTTGTCTGTGGAGATAAATTCCTCAAGGATTTGGGTTTCTGATGAAATTTCATCATCATTACTAATTACCTCATTGGTGTTTCCAAAGATGTAAATTAACTGTGAATCGTTCCAGATTCCCAAATGTTGTAAATATGAAATCAGCAACCCAGAATATTTTCTGGTATTTGCTTCTCCTTTTGAAGAAATGTCTTTTGAAGAAATCACATGCAATTGACCCACAGCACGGGTAAGTGCCACATATAATAAATTGATGTTGTCCAGTTCCAATTCCGATTGATGTCTTTTGAAAATAGATTTGCCTTGTTCTCCAAAATGTTCAAAGGCCTTAGAATAGTTCAAAAGTGTATGCGAAAAACCTTGATATTCCTCCTTTTCTAGGGCAATCCACTCTTTTGGCTCAATTTCCCTGTAAATATCCAAATCAGCATATGGGAATATCA
The DNA here is from genome assembly GCF_014270105.1 of Hyunsoonleella aquatilis. Taxonomy (GTDB): domain Bacteria; phylum Bacteroidota; class Bacteroidia; order Flavobacteriales; family Flavobacteriaceae; genus Jejuia; species Jejuia aquatilis. Next base: position 632,401 of record NZ_JACNMF010000002.1, on the reverse strand, counting down.
CCACAGGAAATTCTAGACCCTTAGATTTATGGATAGTCATTATCTGAACCGCATTTTGCCCTTGTGGCGCAATGATACTAAGGTTTTCTTTTTTCTGATTGAAATACTCCAGAAATGAGGAAATATCTGCACCCTTCTTCTGCGAAAACTCCAAAACTATATCCAAATAAAATTGAATATATGCGTTTGAAGTTTCAGCTAATTTAAACGTTCTTACGATGGTTTCGGCCAAATCATAAAGAGGCAGTTGTAATAATTTAATTGGATTGACAATAATGTTGAAGGCTTCCAGTTTTCTGAACAAATCGGACAAAGACCGGTCAATATGGGTTTTGAAAAACGCATGTTTGTCTTCAATATTAAAAAGTAAGGTCAGGTAATTGAGCATATTAACCTTGACTTCGTTATTTTTTGGTTGCATCAAAAGTGTCAAAACGTCGTTAACAAATCTAACTTCTGAGGAATTGTCAATTAATAAAGTTTCCGAGGACACAACGGGGATGTGGTGCCCGCTTAAATAACTGGCCACGGCTACACCCTCTTTTTTCTTTCGGGTCAGCACGCAAATATCCTTCAGCTTAAATCCATTTTCAAGACAGGAGTTTATGGTGCATAATACTTGGTCCGGAAAAAATTCATCCCTATCGTCTTCTTTTTCAATATCTAAAAAAGCCAGACTCACAAAGCCTTGCCCGTTCTTTGTGATGCCCTGTGGCGCAGTTTTATAAAGGGACGCATATTTTTCATCCTGAAATACTTGAGCCCCCAAAAACTCAAAAAAGCCATTGTTAAAATTGACTACCTCCCGATAGCTTCGATAATTGGATGGCAGGTTTTCTACCTGTTTTTCCGCCTGAAAGGGGTTGCCAGCATTAAATAAATCTATGAACTGTTCGGCCTTGCCGCCGCGCCAACGATAAATGGCCTGCTTGGCGTCGCCTACCAATAGGGCGCTCCCGCCTTCTGCAGAAAGGGCATTCTCTAAAAGCGGGATTAAATTTTCCCACTGCATCACTGAAGTATCCTGAAATTCGTCAATAAAATAATGTTTGAATTTTTCTCCGATACGCTCATAAATAAAAGGTGTGGGCTGTGCTTTTATTTCTTTGCTGATGATGGTATTAAATTCAGAAATCAGCATTTTATTCTGTTCTTCTTTAATGCCCGAAAGTTCTTTGTTAATGGCATTTAAAACAGAAAGTGGGGTGATGTTTTTATAAACTGCCTTTAAAAACTTCAGTTGGTAAACATGTTCCTTTGTGGTTTCGAAAAAGGAAGCAATTTCAGGTTGAATCTGTTCAATTGTTGAGGCAATATTAGGTGAAACCCTTTTAGGATAAAGGGTTTTATTTGCTAAATCTTCTTGCCATTTGGATTCATAGCCAACATCGAAATTACCTTTGGATAATTTTTGGAAATGTTTGGGCAAATACGCTCCCGAAAAGTCACCGTGTTCCAGACCCGCTTCATCAATTAAAGCAAGCGTTTTTTGGGCTGTTTCTGTTATCGTTTTTCCGATTGCCGAAATAGAGGTTTTTAATTGTGCTTTTAGGGCTTTAAAATCATCTAGGGTTTTGTCTTTCAGAGCTTCTATAAAAGATTTGTCATTTTCGTTTAGGAGTAATTTTGCTATCTTGTTCAAGTCATGTGAAATGTCCCAGCTTTTGTCGTCGTCAGCCTTTTCAATGGAAAAATCTACTAATACTTTGGTCAGTTCGTCATCGGTTCCCGCATGTGAGATTAAGCTATCCACGGCTTCATTTAGTAGCGATTCCTGGTCCAATTCCACTTCAAAATTTACGGGCAGTTTCAAATCAAATGCAAAAGTCCTGATCAATTTATGCGTAAAGCCATCGATGGTGGAAATATCAAATGCGGCATAATTATGCAAAATACTATTAAGCAGTGTTTTTGATTTTTGGTGTAGTACTTCGCCTGGTATTTGCAGTTCCTCGCATAAGGTGGCAAACATGCTGTTAGAAGTTTTTAAAATGCTTTCATCCGAAAACTGTTTAAGCATTTCGATGATACGTTCTTTCATTTCGGCAACGGCCTTGTTGGTAAAGGTGATGGCCAAAATGCGCCTGTACGGTTGCGGTTGATCTGACGCAAATAAGACTTTAAGATATTCTTTAACGAGTGTATAGGTTTTGCCACTTCCTGCTGAAGCATTATATATGGTGAACGGAGCGGTTTTTGGCATGCAACTAAATTTGATACAAGATAAAAACTATCAATGGACTGATAGCAATTAATTATTTTTTATTGACTGCTATTATGTGTAAATTTGACTGAAAATAAATACTAATAAAAAAATCAAAATAATTATGGCTTTCGAATTACCGAAATTAGGATATGCATATGATGCTTTAGAACCACATATGGACGCAAGAACGATGGAGATACACCATTCAAAGCATCATGCTGGATATACCAATAATTTAAATAACGCGATATCAGGAACCGATTTGGAGGGAAAGTCCATTGAGGATATTCTTGAAAATTTAGATATGAGCAATGGGGCCGTTAGAAATAATGGCGGTGGATTTTACAACCACTCCTTATTTTGGACAGTAATGAATCCAGAAGACAGAGGCTATCTTTCAGGCGAATTAAAGGATGCCATTGAGGCTACCTTCGGATCAAAAGACAGTTTTATTGAGGCGTTTTCTAAGGCTGCAGCAACTAGATTCGGTTCTGGTTGGGCTTGGTTGTGTGTTCACAAAGGAGGAAAGATTGAAATTTGCTCAACACCAAACCAAGACAACCCTTTAATGCCAGGTGTAGGTTGCGGTGGTACTCCAATTTTAGGATTGGATGTTTGGGAGCACGCTTATTACTTAAACTACCAAAACAGACGTCCAGATTACATTAAGGCCTTTTTTAACGTCATCAACTGGAATGAGGTTGAAAAACGTTATGCCGACGCTAAATAATTAGGGCGTTTGCCAAAGAAGAGAAAAAAACTGCTTCATTTTAGGAAGCAGTTTTTTTATGAAATAGATTTTGGGGATTGTAAATAAAAACGGCCTCCATAATTAATTATGGAGGCCGTTTACATTAACACTTAAAATTTACATTATTTTCTAAATCACTTTAAACCAAAGTAATAACAACGCAGTTATTACCGGTAAAACTAGAAATAAGGCTATGGTATATAAAATAGGGTATTCCATGTTGATTTCCTTATCACTACTTGCCAAATTTTTTGCCGTCTTTTTCATGCCTAAAAGATTTAAACGTTAGACATTTCAAAAATACGGCTGAATTAAAAGCTTTAAAACAACTATTTTAATGGGTTTGTATGTTAAATTACCCCTGAGAATCAATTGAGTGGTTTTTCAAGGTAATTTAGAATAATATTAGATGTTGCCATTCCATTCGTCATCAAATTGTTTGAGGTAAAGTTCCATAAATTGATGGCGTTTTTCCGCGAGCTGTTTACCCGTTTTGGTATTCATTTTATCTTTTAGAAGAAACAGCTTTTCGTAAAAATGGTTGATGGTAGGAGCGTTAGAAGATTTATACTCTTCTTTGGTCATGTGGAGTTTGGGTTTTATATCCGGGTTGTATAGTGCTCTGTTTTTAAAACCACCATAGTTGAAGCACCGGGCAATCCCAATTGCACCAATGGCATCCAATCGATCTGCATCTTGAACTACTTTTAATTCTGGTGAAGTGAATGTTTTGCTACCTTCAAGACTCGATTTAAATGAAATGTTTTCAATGATGTTGACCACGTGCTCAATAATTTTGGAGTCCACATTCAATTTGAACAAAAATTCTCGAGCCATTTTTGGGCCTACAGTTTCATCCCCACCGTGGAATTTACTATCCGCAATGTCGTGCAATAAGGCCCCTAAGGACACTACAAATATATCTACAGGTTCTTTTTTGGCGATAAGTAAGCTGTTTTTATACACCCGTTCTGTGTGGAACCAATCGTGGCCGCCTTCGGCATCCATTAGGGTTTGTTTTAGGAAGATTTTGGTTTTAGAGATTATTTCTTTGGGATCCATTATTAAAAATCATCGAAATAAGTTTTCAAGTTTAGGATTTCGTCCTGCCAAGGTAGATATAATAATTACTAGAAGAATAAAAAATATCGTCCCAACATAAAAGGCTAAATAGGTATGCTTTTTGAAATTTGTTTTTGGGTCAATATCATCTAGAATTTCCGAATAAGTGATTTTTTTTCCTTTAAACCTGTAAAATAGATACAATATTGAACCGCCAATAAATATGGTAATTAATTGACGTACTATAATATCGAACAGTATCCTCATCCATTATATTACTTGACCACCGCAGGTTCAACCCATTTAAACTGATACGAATTCTCAGGGATCTTCATCCGTTCTGCCAAACGGTACATTCTAGCGGGTAGCTTCATCAAATAATCCCGGGCTTTTTCGGCCTCATCCGTAAGGTTAGTGATTTTGTCAATTTCCCAGCGGTCTATCAGCTTTTGCAGAATATCTACGTAGTCCCCAGAGGTATATACTCCAATGCGCTGTGCTGTATTCGAAAATTCCTCAAAAGCAGTACTTGCTTTTTCGCCCGATTCCCTTAGGAAATGTGCTGGCATAGTAATTTTTTGCTTCATCATATAATGAAAAGCCATCATCATTTGGCTGGGGTCCACCTTAAAAATACGCTCCACGAACTCTGAATAGGCATGATGGTGCCGCATTTCATCCCCGGAAATAATCTGGCACATTTTTGCCAATCGTTTATTCCCGCTTTTCTTAGCAATTCTTGCCACCCGATTATGCGAAATATAAGTGGCCAGTTCTTGAAAACTGGTATAAACAAAGTTTTTATAAGGGTCTCTGTCCGTACCAATATCAAAACCGTCTGCAATCAGATGCTGGGTGGTTCTTTCAATTTCGCGCATGTTTACACGACCTGATAAATAAAGGTACTTGTTCAATACATCACCATGGCGATTTTCTTCAGCGGTCCATTGCTTTACCCATTTAGACCAAGAGTTGCCCCCTTCATCTACTTGATTAATGCCTTCAACATCCATCAACCAAGATTCATAGGTGGGGAGCGCTTCTTCAGTAATCATATCACCTACCAGTACCACCCAAAAATCATACGGAAGCTCTTTGGCTAGTTCGCGTATTTCCTTTATTTCCTCGAAAAAATGCTCATCTTCAACCTCAGAATTTGGCAAAAAATCAGTGGGCTGCCATATACTATCTATTGGGATTAAGTATTTCTCCATCAATGCATCTACGTCTTTTTCCAAAAACTGCATCACTTCTAATCTCTTATTTTTTAAAGACATTTTTGCTTTTTTAATGTTCAATATCCGCTTTAATGGTCTTTTCTATGGTTTCGATTAAAGCCTGTTTATCCGTAAAGTTAGCCAATTCTAGGGGTTTATGCACCTTAAATTTTAAATGATTGCCCAATCCCATGGGGAATTTTCCATATCGCAACATTTTCCAAGAATTATTTATTGTGACTGGAACTATTATCGCGGAAGGAATCTTTTTGAAAAGGATATCCAAACCTCTAGTTTGAAACGGTTTAGGGGTGCCGTCCTTGCTTCGGGTGCCTTCGGGAAAAATGACGGCTGCCCGTTTATTGTTTTCGATGTATTCACCAAATTTCATGAGTGCCGGTAAGGATTGTCTCGGATTTTTTCTATCAATTAGGGCTGCACCTCCATGGCGCAAATTATAGGATACGCTGGGGATGCCCTTACCCAGTTCAATTTTACTGATGAATTTGGGGTGGTATCGTCTCATAAACCAGGTCAAAGGATAAATATCGTGTAAACTTTGATGGTTGGTAATGATGATTAATGGACGCCCTTTTTCAATTGGATAGTCATTATAAAACGAAAATCGAGTACCTAAAATATTGGCACAGCGCATCAGGAAGAACTGCAAAGCATCCACGCTTACCTTGTGGGCCTGATACCCAAATACATTTAAACAGATCCATTGAATGGGATGAAACACCAGTAAAGTAAGCCCAAAACATATAAAATATATTAAGGATATAGGGTATGACAACAGTTTTACCATGCCCCAAAAATAAAGAAACTATGGGTTAGTACACAGGCACACATGTGTTATTTTCGCAGTTTATGCTAGTGGGCGGATTGGCTACGGCACAATCAGAGGCAACACCCCAATCGGTGTTATAAATGGCTTCTTTTCTATTGTAGTCTTCCACCATATTTTCAAGCCTTTCAGTATCAATTGAGGTGGAATACACCAAATATTCCCATGGGCCTCCGCAGGGTTTGCTACCAAAGGCAATGAACTTGCATTCAAAAGTATCTCCGCAAACAGAAGTACCAGCCAAATCTTCAATTTCAGCTTTTAAGGTAGCTAATTCCTGTATTTCGTCCTCTTGGGTGAGCGGAGTAACATCATCTTCACATTGTGTGGATAATAATAAAAGGCAAAGAGGCGCTAGTAAATATCTAAAAATTGATGGTTTCATTTTTGCAATTTACTATTTAGATGCCGAAATTTGAAAAGGGTTGCGTTTGGATATAAAAAAACCACGACAAACGTGGTTTAAATTTTGAGAGTTTAAGTGTTCCCCCGTTTTCCCGACAACTTTCGGGACGGGAAGAGCTCAATTAACAGTGCTCATTATAAGCATCCATCAAGTTTTCTGCAATCAATTCGGCTGGGCGACCTTCAATATGGTGACGCTCCAACATGTGTACCAATTCGCCATCTTTAAATAAAGCCATACTTGGTGAGCTCGGAGGAAACGGAATCATATATTCTCTTGCCTTTTCAACGGCTTCTCTATCTACACCGGCAAACACGGTAGCAATATGGTCTGGGCGTTTTTGATTTTGCAAACTCATTCTGGCACCAGGTCTTGCGTTGGCCGCTGCACAGCCACAAACGGAGTTTACCACTACCAAAGTAGTACCTTCTTTCGCCAAGGCCGCATCCACAGCTTCTGCAGTTTGTAATTCTTCAAAACCAACATTGGTCAAATCCTCTCGCATGGGTTTTACTAATTCTGCTGGATACATATTTTTAAATTTTAATAATTAGCATTTTTCGTCCCGAAAGTTGTCGGGATGCAAAGATACCAATTGTGTAACAAAATTGGGAATCAATCAACTAACAAATATTATATTTACGCTGAAAGTTAACATTTTATTAAGTCGGACAGCGAGAACCTTTAACATATTTCCTTCTTTCAAAAGAAAGTTTTTATATGTAGGTTTGACGATAAACAAAATTTATTCTTACATGAGTTTTTCAAAATGGATAGGGGGTGCCATTGGATGGTCTTTTGGTGGGCCGATCGGTGCTATAATTGGGTTGGCTATTGGGAGCGTTATCGATTCAATGACCGATAATGGTCAACCGCTGTTGGGCGAAAGGCAAACTAGACGAGGAAGAGGACCCACATATAGAACGCAACCGAGACAGCGCCCTGACACTCAATCGGGTGATTTCGAAGTGAGTCTGCTTATTTTAGCTTCGGTAATCATCAAAGCAGACGGAAAACAGGATAAAAGCGAGTTGGATTATGTACGCCAGCAGTTCGTCAATATGTACGGCAAGGAACGCGCCAACCATGCGTTTAAATTGTTTAAAAGGATCAGCAAGCAAAATGTGTCAGTCCGGCCAGTATGCCTTCAGATTAAGGCTATGATGGACCATGCCTCTCGATTACAATTAATTCATTTTTTATTTGGTATCGCTAAAGCGGATGGGACAGTTACTCAAGACGAAGAACGGCAAATCTATACCATGGCGGGCTATTTGGGGATTAGCTCTAGGGACTATGAGAGTATCAAAGCCATGTTTTACAATAGTAAAGACAACGCTTATAAAATTTTGGAAATTGAAAAAGACGCCACCGTTGATGAAATAAAAAAGGCCTATCGAAAAATGGCTAAAAAATACCACCCCGATCGTGTGATTCATTTAGGAAAGGAACACCGGGCAGGAGCCGAAGAAAAGTTTAGGCAAGTACAGGAAGCCTATGAGCAATTGCAGAAGGAGTTGCGATTTTAGGCTTTTTACCATTCTTGTGTGTCACCCTGAGCGCAGTCGAAGGGAAGGCAGGAACCTACATTAATAAATACTTTAAGTAAAAAAAAATAAAAAAACAGGAGACCTTTTCGCAATTTGACCATTAAGTATTAAAGTAGTTTTATGAACGATAATAAAATCTTAGAACTTTTTAAAGAAGGTCAACGCGAAAAAGCTTTTAGTAGGTTATATAGTTTATATCCAAAAATTGAGGCTTTAATCCTTTCAAAAGGAGGCCAAAAACAGGATGCTTCTGATGTATTTCAGGAAGCTTTAATCATCCTGAACCGAAATCTGGAAAAATCAGATTTTAAACTCACGTCTTCTTTTTATACCTATTTGTACTCCGTATCCCGATTTATTTGGAAGGATACCCAAAAGAAATTTTCAAAACAAGAACTACATGATTTAAACGATACCGAAGTTGAACACTTCCACAGCGTTTTAGAGGAAAAGAAGTACCAACAAGCAGAACATGCATTTCTCGAATTAGGGAAACGATGCCAGCAACTTTTACAGCTGTTTTATCTCAAGGCCATGTCTTTTAAGGAGATAGCCCTTAAGATGCAATTCAAATCTGAAAAAATTGCAAAAAACCAAAAGTACAAGTGCTTAACAAAGGCAAAGGGCATCTATCAAACTAAGCAAACCGTTCAATCTTAATTCGGGAAATCATGGAAAATCAAATAGAAAATATAGAGCTAATCAATAGCTATTTAAACAAAGAACTTACGGGAAATGCCCGAACGGATTTTGAAAATAGATTAATAACGGACGAAGGGTTTAGAGTCTTATACGAGGAACACCTCATTATTCTTGAAGGTATAAAACGGCAAGCCATAAAAGCCGAAATAAAAACAGTAAAGCAAAGCTATGTAAGAAATAAATGGTTGCGCTATTTTGGTTTTAGCGGTTTTATCATCGTTTTGGTGGTTTTCAGTATTAATCTTTTTAATACTAAAACTAATGAGTCAAAGTCCAATGAATTGGATAAACCGGAAATAAAAAAAGATTCCGTTTTAGAAATAAATTCAAAAGTGGTTTCAGAGCAGAAAGCAATTTTGAAAGACACTTTAAAAGTTCAAGTCATCCCACAAAAAAAGAACATAGCTACTATTAAAAATGAAATCAAAAAAGTAACCATAAAGATTCCGGAAAAACCGTTTCAAAAGTTCATTATAAACACAAAAAAGGATACCACAATAATTTGTAAAGAAGGCACTGAAATACGTATTGAACCCAATTCTTTTGTTGGGCAAAATGGCAGTCCTGTTTCAGGGGAAGTAGATTTGGAAGTGACCGAATACTACAAGCTTTCAGATATGGTATTGGCAAATTTATCCACACAATCCGATGGGAAACAATTAGAAACCGGGGGTATGCTAAATATTCAAGCTACTAAAGGAAAGGAAGTATTAAGGTTAAAAGAAGGAGCCAGTATAGCACTACTTTTTCCAGAGAAAAGCCGAAAAAAGGGAATGCAATTGTTCGCAGGCGCTTGGAGCAATGGGATTATAAATTGGAAACTTCAAAAGAAAAACATAGCTGAAGTCGAGGATATTGAAATTGAAAAAGTTGAGGAGGACATTGAAGTGCCTTTTGCAGTAGTTGAGAAGGTTCCTGTATTTCCAGGGTGCGAAAATGGAAATAAAAATGACAAGAAAAACTGCATGTCGAAAAAAATATCCGATTTTGTAAGTAGAACATTTAATACAGAACTGGCATCGGAACTTGGACTATCAGGACGCCAGCGCGTCAATGTTATTTTTAAGATTGGCAAAACAGGGGGTATAACTGATGTACGTGCTAGAGCAAATCATCCCCTACTTGAAGAAGAAGCTAAAAGAGTCATTGGACTGTTACCAAAGATGAAACCCGGTATGCAAAGGGGCAGAACGGTAACAGTACCTTATTCTTTACCTATAATTTTTCAAATTGAAAGGGGTTCAAATACAACGAATATCGGCACAAATAGAAACTCTAGAGTTACAACACCATTACCGGACTCTGTAATTGTTGAAAATGTCAAACAAAAGATTGCAACAAAAAAAGGTAAAGTTTCTACTTCTGAAATTAGTAATTATATACTCCGGAGTTCAACCTTAGGATGGGTTAATTGTGATAGGTTTAGGTACAACCGAAATAGAATAAACTATAAACTCAAAATTAAAGCATCTGAAGGCGCAACTGTAAGCATGGTTTTTAAAACTGTAAATTCTGTGATGCCTAGTTGGCGAGGAGGCAATGAATATGATTTTAGAACTGTTCCTGAAGGAGAGGAGGTTGTACTCGTAGCAATCAAAAAGGATAAAGGGAAATTATACTTTGATTTTGTTGAAACCACAACCCAAGCAAATCCTATAATAGATTTTAATTTTAAGGAGATAACCCCCGAGGAACTTAAAAGGCAGTTACAAAAACTGAATTGATCTCCTTTTTTGATTGTTTCGCGCTCTAAGAAGGACGGTATGATTTAAGGTTTGTAATTCGCGTCAATAAAAACAATAGCCTTCTCCTGACTTAGCACCGCAAATTTTTTATACCGCTCATGTACATCTACGATTTCATCTAAAGCTTTTTGAACGAGGGCTTTGTTTTCCCATGTATTGAGATGTTCAATAACGGTTTTTAAACAGCCGTTCTTATAAGAGATTTGCCCAATAACATGGATAAGCGTATCCAAAACTCTTCGGGTGTCATCAAATTCTAGTTCCTTTAGAAGCGGTAAAATATCCTGCGGATGGGTGCGCCCACGTAGTTCAATACCATGGCAAATTTCACGGCGGATTTCTTTATTGGGGTGTTTTAAATAGGTCTTTGCCCAGGCCAAAACAGGTGCTGGGTTTTTCTCGCCCATTTTTTTGACAGAACCGATAACTGCATTTCTAACGGAGTGGTGTTCATCAAACAAAGCAGAATCAAAAACATGTTGGACTTTTTCGAAATGGAACTTCCCTATTTCCCCAAAAGCGTTTACAACGGTTTGTCGCACTTTTTCGTTATCATGGTAGAGCAAGTTTTCTAAAGCCGAAAGTAGTTGGTTTTGTAGTTCAGGTTTTGCATAAAAGAGTTTCCCGATAGCCAGATACCCATTTTTACGAATGTAAGTGTCTTCATCTGAAAAGTAGGTGAGAATGCTTTCAGTGGTTCCAGAGCTTAAATCATTCAGAATATTCCGGTTAATTTTTTCAACTAGTTGGCCTCGTTCTTCTTTTGATAAATCATAAAAACCCATTTTTAAAATGCTTTCATCATAAAGATAAAATAAATAAATTGCACGCACTTTTGAAATGCATCAACCCATGAAAAACATTTTTAAGCCTGAGATCACCAATGAGGTTATAGATCGTGTCAACAAACTAGGACCTACCACACGCCCTGAATGGGGCAAAATGAGTGCCGATCAAATGCTGGCACACCTTAATGTTACTTACGAAATGGCTTATGAGGATAAACACAAAAAGCCAAATGGTTTTACTAAGTTTATGCTGAAATTGTTCGTGAAAAACACCGTTGTTGGTGAGAAGCCGTACAAAAAAAATAGCCGTACCGCACCTCAGTTTTTAATCGTTGATGCCAGAAATTTTGAAGCTGAAAAAAAGCGATTAATAGACTATTTGAAGAAAACCCAAAGTTTAGGTGAAGACCATTTTGATGGACGGGAATCCCATTCCTTTGGGAAATTGACCAAAAAGGAGTGGAACAATATGTTTTATAAACATTTGGACCATCACCTCACTCAGTTTGGAGTTTAATGCCAATTCTAAATTAAAATTGGCAAAAAAAAACCAACTAAACACAGTGCTTAGTTGGCTTTTTGAGATTTGTTGATAATACTTATTTCGTTTTGTAAACTTTAGTACTATTGTCTTTATCAAAAACCATTACTAATTGGTCTTTGGCATTCATGTAAACTGACTTTAATTCCCAGCCTTCTTTTTTAGAAGCTTCTAGCAAACACTTGCGTACGTCTGGGTTGTAAAGATTTAAATCTGAATTCACGATAACATCGTCAGCTCTCATATCTACTGAAAATAAAAGCAACATCGCTACGACTAATAATTGTAATTTTTTCATCATTGGGGTGTTTTTAAGATTATTAATACTTAGGTACAAATTTATCGCTTGTACTATGTAATCTTAAATATATTAGGCGATTGCACGGTATTTTACGATGAACTAACTTGTCTATCTGCAAAGAGCAAAATTAAACGTTAAACGGAAGGATGTAAAGGTGTTATTTGGGATGTCAGCCCCAATGTTTTAGGGGGTTTCATAAATCAATTCCTACGGAAATCTCCTGAAGTATTAATTTATTCTGAAAAATTGATAGTGGATTTAGTTTTCTCGACTTCTAGTTGAATCGTTCTGCCTAATATTAAGGCCCGATTGTCCTTTTCGTGCCCCGCAGGCATATTAAACGCAATTGGGAAATCATAATCAGACAAGGCATCTAAAACCAATTGCTCTACAGAGGTGCCCCAAAGTGTGGTATTTTTTCGGAGTTTGGTCATATCCCCAACAATCACACCTTTGCAGCTATCGAAATAACCAGCACGTTTTAAACTTTGCAACATACGGTCGATATGGTATTTATACTCCCCGATTTCTTCAATAAATAAGATTTTGTCCGAAACATCAATACTGGTTTCTGAGCCCAACATGGTATGCAACATAGTTAAATTGCCCCCAACCAATTGCCCGGAAGCCTCGCCAATTTTATTATAGGATGTCCCCTCCAATGTATAGTTCAAGGGTTTTCCAAATAAGGCATTTTGAAAGGTTGAAATACTGGCTTCAATTTCCAATTCATCTTTGGTAAGGCTCACACACATTAAGGCATGCAGGCTTTCAACCCCTGCATTGTGAATGGCATTATGCAAGGCCGTAATATCTGAGTAACCGATGACCCATTTAGGATGCTTTTTGAATGTTGTAAAGTCCAATTTATCCAAAATCCTAACTGTCCCATAGCCCCCTCGTGCACACCAAATGGCACTAATTTTTGGGTCGTCTAGAGCTTTTTGAAGGTCTTCGCAACGTTCGTCATCCGTTCCTGCAAAATGGTTTGCTTGGTTAAACACATGCGTCCCAACTACGGAATGCAACCCCCAACGCTTTAAAAGTGCTTTAGCTTGTTCAACTTCACGCTCGCGGTGTTTCAGGATGCCAGAAGGTGCTACAATGGCAACAGTGTCGCCTGCTTTTAAATAAGGTGGTCGTTTCAAGATATGAGTTTCAACGGTTACGGTTTGAGAATTTAGTGTCTGGATTCCAAAGATAAAGGAAACACAATATAGGGCTGCAATAAGTAGGTTTTTCTGCATAGTGTAAATGTACATTTTTTTAGTGAAACTCAACTTCAGCAAGCTCGAAGAGCAAAGCTGAAGTTGTAAGTTGTCCCGATAGCTATCGGGATAATCCCGACATGGCTGGATCTCATCACTTCGTAGTTTTAGATTGCTACAATTTTTTTCCAGTACCCCCTAAAATGTGTACTTTTACGGCTTCAAAAAGGGCGTCATTCCGAGCGAAGTGTGGGAATCTGTAAAATGCAGATTCTGATTTAATGAGATTGTCACAGTCGTTCCTCCTTCGCAATGACATCTAACTTAATTTTATATTGATGAACAAACCAAAACGATACACCATTACCACAGCCTTACCTTACACTAACGGCCCAATTCATATAGGGCATTTAGCGGGGGTGTACGTGCCAGCAGATATTTATGCGCGATACCTGCGCCTAACAGGAAATGAAGTGGCGTTTATTGGAGGAAGCGATGAACATGGCGTGCCAATTACTATTAAGGCAAAAAATGAAGGTGTATCTCCTCAAGATATTGTAGATAAATATCATGCGATTATAAAGAAATCGTTTGAAGATTTTGGGATTACTTATGATAATTATTCGCGTACATCGGCAAAGATTCACCATAATACGGCATCTGAGTTTTTCAAAACCTTGGACGAAAAAGGAGAGTTTGTTGAAGAAACCACCGAACAATTATATGACGAGGAAGCCAACCAATTTTTGGCAGATAGATTTGTGGTGGGTACTTGTCCAAAATGTGGATTTGAAGAAAGTTATGGTGACCAGTGCGAAAATTGCGGGACCAGTCATAATGCTACGGATTTAATTAATCCGAAGTCAGCAATTACAGGAAACACACCAACCTTAAAACAAACCAAACACTGGTTTTTGCCTCTGGACAAACATGAATCCTTTTTAAAGGAATGGATTTTAGAAGGCCATAAAAAAGATTGGAAACCCAACGTTTATGGCCAATGTAAATCTTGGATTGATGATGGTTTGCGTCCAAGGGCTGTAACGCGCGATTTAGACTGGGGCATTCCAGTGCCAGCAGAAGGAGGCGAAGGAAAAGTTCTTTATGTGTGGTTTGACGCGCCTATCGGATACATTTCTTCAACGAAGGAATGGGCAGAAAGAGAGGGAAAAGACTGGGAGCCGTATTGGAAAGACAAAGACACCAAATTGGTGCACTTTATCGGCAAGGACAATATTGTATTTCATTGCATTATTTTCCCAGCCATGTTGAGGGCAGAAGGCAGTTATATTTTACCTGAAAATGTACCAGCCAATGAGTTTTTGAATTTAGAAGGGAATAAACTATCTACTTCCAAGAATTGGGCAGTTTGGTTGCCGGAATATTTGGAGGAATTCCCGGGGCAACAGGACGTACTGCGATATGCCTTAAATGCGAATGCTCCCGAAACCAAGGATAACGATTTTACCTGGAAAGATTTTCAAGCGCGAAACAATAACGAGCTGGTCGCAATTTTTGGAAACTTCATCAATCGCGTGGTGGTGTTGACCAATAAATATTATGATGGAATTGTTCCCGAACCTTCGGAATTAACATCAGTTGATGCCGAAACTTTGGTAACTGTAAAAGCTTATCCCGATGTGATTGCAAGTTCCATTGAACGTTACCGTTTTAGGGAGGCTGGACAGGAATTGATGAATTTAGCCCGTTTGGGGAATAAATATTTAGCTGATGCCGAACCTTGGAAAGTGATTAAAGAAGACGAAGCGCGTACTAAAACCATTATGTACGTTGCACTGCAAATCGCTTCTGCATTAGCCACTTTAAGCGAACCATTTTTACCGTTTACTTCAGAAAAACTAAAAAATATCCTTTGTCATTCCGCACTTGATGCGGAATCCACATGGAACGATATCCCAAACAAAGAAGTATTGCTTCCAGCAGGCCATCAAATAGGAAAAGCCGAATTGTTATTTTCCAAAATTGAAGACGCCACCATTCAAAAGCAATTGGACAAATTGGAGGCCAGCAAAAAAGCAAATGAGGCCTCAAATAAAAAAGTTGAGCCACAAAAAGACACGATTACTTTTGAAGATTTTACCAAGCTTGACATTCGCGTAGGCACCATTTTAGAAGCCGAAAAAATGCCAAAAACTAAAAAGTTATTAAAACTGAAAGTAGATACAGGAATTGACACCAGAACTATTGTTTCGGGTATCGCTGAAAGCTTTTCTGCGGAAGAAGTTATTGGAAAGCGTGTGACTGTGTTAGTAAATCTTGCGCCAAGAGCATTACGAGGTGTAGAAAGTCAAGGAATGATTTTAATGACCGAAACGCCAGAAGGTAAATTGGTGTTTGTGAATCCTGATGCAACCAATGAGGTTTCAAATGGGTTACGGATAAGTTGATATGAATAGGAATATTATTAGACAAATTGTTGATATTCAGGCTCAGGCGGAACGCTTGGTTAAATCCAACGCTGAAATGACAGAGATTGAACAATTTGCCCAATATAATCGTGAAATCAAGTCATTCTTACTGAAAAATATCGACGATGGTTTTGTTTTAAACTTTGTGAAGGATATCCCTGATTTAGAAATTGAAGAAATTGAAACAAAAACGGGAATTATAACTGTTTTGTTAAGCCTTTTCGTGGGAGGAATTGCCCTCTATAATGAAAAACAGAAATCGCAGAAAGCATTGAAAACTGTCAGGGATATTCGTGGTAAATATGCTTCTGCAGAATTTATGTTAAAAAATTATTTTTCCTCTTAAGTAATGTTTTGAAATGAGCTGAGACTAAACTCCTATGCAAAACACATTCAAAGAGTTTTCTACCAATGCTATTCTTAAAATAGGTGATGAGGAGTTACTCAAATCCTATAAAACAGCAAAACAACCAGATTTATACACATTTATTCGCACCACAAATTCAAAAGCTGAAATTATTGTGGATAGTATCCCATATACTATTGAGCCTAACAGCATTTTAACGGTAACAATCGTTCAGTTTTTCGAATTTATTTCAGGAGAAAATTTAGTGGTGTACCAATTCAACAGAGAGTTTTATTGTATTAAGGATCACGATCAGGAAGTAAGTTGTGCCGGGTTGTTGTTCTTTGGAAATGCTCATATTCCAATTATTGAGTTAAATGAAAGAGAACTTAAAAAGTTGAATATTTTACACGAGGTATTTTTGGACGAATTGGAAACTGAAGATACCATTCAAGCCGAAATGCTAAGGATGCTGATGGCGCGTTTTATCATCATCAGTACCCGTTTACTTAAAGCCAAAGAAGGTTTCGTTGAGACTACCAAAAACACAAAAATCGATTTATTACGCGAATTCAATATGCTGGTGGAATCATTTTTTAAAACTGAACACAGCGTGTCCTTTTACGCCGATAAACTTTTTAAATCGCCTAAAACGTTATCTAATACTTTTGCTAAATTAAATACCAGTCCGCTACAAATCATTCACGAACGCATTATTCTTGAAGCTAAACGGTTATTGATTTATACGGATAAAACCGCCAAGGAAATAGCTTATGATATCGGTTTTGATGATGCCTCACATTTAAGTCGATTATTTAAGAAGCATACTACTTTATCACCTTCAGACTTCAAAAAACAGCTTAGAAAGGCTTCCTAGGGAAAAATTGACAACACCTAGGGCAATCTCTCCATTTTATCGCTCTTCCTTTTAATTCATCTTTGCAGTGTATAATTAAAACAACAAAGTCATGAATTTAAAACATGTATCCATTTTCAATTTGATTGAAATATTTAGAGGAAAAAGAAAAAGCATTGTAAATACAATTTCACCAAAAACACACTGTGAGCAAAAGCACATTCACGATTTCTATTGTGATGCCGAAATGCCTTATATAACAAAAGGTTCTGTTGCTTAGATTCCCGCATTCGCCAGAATGACAATCTTAAAGGATACATAAGCGCCATGCGCTGATGAATTCATTTTTAATTAATAAGGGAAAAATTGACAACCCAAAAGGAATAAATTACATGGTGTAACCTTTAAAACGATTGCACCTTTGTACCAACAAATACAAACAGTAAAATAAAACAATAACAATTTAAAATTTAGAACGATGAGCACATTTAATGTACCAACAAGAGATCAAGTAAGTGAAAACAATCAAGCAATTTTTGATAATTTAACCAAAGCCTTAGGTTTTGTGCCTAATTTATATGCTACGTATGCCTACAGCGACACTGCTTTAGAAAACTATTTAAATTTTTCAAACGCTAAAACGTCATTATCGGCCAAAGAAAGAGAAGTAGTAAACTTAGCCGTTAGTCAAGTAAACAACTGTGTTTACTGTTTATCTGCCCACACGGCAATTGGAAAAATGAATGGATTTACCGACGCCCAAATTTTAGAGCTAAGAGCTGGTGAAGCATCTTTTAACATTAAACTAGATGCGTTAGCACGATTAGCTAAAAACGTTACCGAAAATAGGGGTAGAACAGAGGCAGATGTTTTGGAAAACTTCTTTAACGCTGGATATACCAAAGGAAATTTGATTGACGTGATTTCTTTAGTAGGTGATAAAACGATTAGCAATTATATACATAGTACTACACAAATACCTGTAGATTTTCCAGTAGCACAACCTTTGGAAGGCCAATTAGTTTAATAATAAAAAAACAATCAGGGGTTCCCGCGTTAAGGATTGAATGGTCTGTTTGAGCTCCTCGCAGAGAGCGAGTAGTGAAAGCCTGCCCCGAGCCGAGGACGAAGGGTTCTTTATCGAACGAATTCATCATCGAGGGGAACCTGCCTGCCGGCAGGCAGGCGATCAAAAAATAATAATCAAAAATTTAAAATTAGAAAACAATGAAAAAAGTAGTAGCAATTTTAGTAGTAACATTAGGTTTTGCGTTAAACGGAAATGCACAAGACAAAATGATGAAAGACAACGTGAAAACCATTGCGTTGGAGCAAACAGCGGGAGAGTTTACCCAAAAATCGGTAACGGTTTCGGAAGGGACATACATCTTTTCAGTATCGAACAACCATGTTGGGAAAGACGTAGGTTTGGTTTTAGTGCCAAAAGGGAAGGATGCCAGCAAGCCTGAAAACCATATAGCGACGGCTTATGTAACAAGCGTGGTGAAAGATGGTGAAGTGGAAACATCGAAGGTCACTAAATTAACAAAGGGGGAGTATGTTTATTTCTGTCCGCTAAACCCAACTCCACAATATACGCTTACGGTTCAGTAAAGTTTGATTAATTGCAAGATGGTTCCCCGAGACAAAGTCTTGGGGTTTCCTTTGAAATTGTCATTCTCATGAAAATGGGAATCCAAGAAAGGTTATTCTAATCAATGGATAACCTTTTTTTATGGATTGTATTTAATAGAGCCAATGGAAATTTTTAACTTTACAAA
Organism: Hyunsoonleella aquatilis; assembly: GCF_014270105.1. Taxonomy (GTDB): domain Bacteria; phylum Bacteroidota; class Bacteroidia; order Flavobacteriales; family Flavobacteriaceae; genus Jejuia; species Jejuia aquatilis. The sequence goes on along the minus strand of NZ_JACNMF010000002.1, from coordinate 613,665 downwards.
AAACAGAAAATTATGTTATCAAAAACTATAGAAGAAGCTTTAAATAATCAAATAAGGGTAGAGGCAGAGTCCTCTCAAATCTATTTAGCCATGGCCTGTTGGGCTGAGGTTAAGGGGCTAGAAGGTGTTGCAAATTTTATGTATGCGCAAAGCGATGAAGAACGCGAACACATGTTGAAATTGGTAAAGTTTGTTAACGAGCGAGGCGGGCACGCTAAAATCTCGCAACTGAAGGCGCCTAATGTAACCTTCAAATCGTTTAAGGAGATGTTTGAAAAACTGTTTGAGCATGAGGTATTTGTGTCTCAAAGTATTAATGAATTGGTTCATATTTCACTTCAGGAAAAGGATTATGCTACCCATAACTTTTTACAATGGTATGTAGCTGAGCAGATAGAGGAAGAAGCCGTTGCACGAACTATTTTAGATAAGATTAATATGATTGGGGATGACAAGGGTGGTTTGTATTTGTTTGATAGAGATATTGAAAACTTAACCGTTACAACGGCTGCAATTGACAATCCAGAATAATTTTAACATTTAATCTTATTTAGATTTAATAAAAATAAGCTATTTTTGCCCACAGATTTAGTAACCGATTTCTGTGGGCAAAAAAAAGAAACAAAAGAAAGCAATTAAAAAACTTAGAAAGTTAGGTGTTGGCCTTCCTGAAAAAGTGAAAAGCAGTTGCTGTAAAAAGTTTAAAAAGGGCGAAAATAAACGCTGTAAAAAATGCCCATGCTACGATTTGATTAAGAAAGTGGCTTAATATTCTCCTGGCAACCGGGTTGAATGTAACATTTCCAATTTCCAGATACTGTCTTGTTTAACGGCTACCAAACTTTCCAGCCATTGTACTTTTAGGATTAGAGTGTCTTTTTTGAGGGTGGCATAATTGTGATAGGCCATCCATATTCGGTTACCTTCCCTTTTGGATTTTAAAAAATCAAAAGTATTAATGCGTGTAAAGCCAGGGTCATTTTGCTGGTATCTTTGGCACCAATTGACAATGCTGTCATTTGTCCAAACTTCACCATGTTCCAAAAGAACAAAATCCTCAGTATGATATTTCGAAATTTGAGTTTCATCCTGATTACTCCACACGTCGTCAAAAACCCCTTGCACCAATTGCTCAACGGCTTTAAAATCTTGGGTATTGTCAATTTTTTTATTGATTTCGTCACAACCCAAAAAAAACCAAAATGCTAAAAATAAAAGGTAAAAGTATTTCATGCTCAATAATTTTAGTTAATAGAAAGAGCCTTTGTCGGACCCATAATTCTGTTAAAGTTTTTAATTTAATAAGATATTTTCAATTTATTCCAATCCCATCTTAAATTCGTTAACTAAGTCGCTAAGTTCAGCACGCTTGAGAGCCATATGTCAATGATATCCTCTTGTCTCTTGGAATATTCCAACGCGGGTGAGCTACCTAAAAAGATTTTGGGGAGTCGCTCACCGCATGCAAAATAAAATTGGTAGCGGGCTCCCTTGTACTACTGTGTGAAGCTAGAATGCTTGTTTGAGCGATTCCAACAGAATTCCCTATCTTGGTTTAATGGATTTTAGAAGAGGTTTTTGTGCTTTTAAAATAGGATTAAGTGTTTTCGTCCTATGGTGTGTTTTTGGCTGTTCAGATGAGGTCAAAAAGCCCTACGATGACGGAAAGGATATCCGATTCACTAACATTCCAGCAAGTCATTCCAATATTCATTTTGAAAATAAAGTCGAAGAAACGTCAGAGTTCAATTTCTTGAATTACAGCTACATTTATAATGGCGGAGGTGTCGGGGTTGGTGATTTCAATAATGACGGACTTGAGGATATTTATTTTACTTCAAATCAAAAATCAAATAAATTATATTTAAATAGGGGCAATTTTGTTTTTGAGGATATTACTGATTCCGCCGGAGTTGAAGATAAGGAAGGTTGGTCAACTGGCGTAACTATTGTAGATATAAATAATGACGGCTGGCTGGATATTTATGTTTGTAAATCTGCATCCATTCAAAACAGAAAGGCGCGACAAAATAAGCTGTTCGTCAATCAAAAAAATAATACATTTAAAGAACAGGCAATTGCCTATGGACTTAAGGAAAATGGATTTTCCACCCAAGCCTATTTTTTTGACTACGATAAGGATGGCGACCTGGACATGTATTTGCTCAACCACAGTTTGGAATCTAAATTACAAACCTTACTTGATCCTCAGCTACAAACCCGATTCACCAAAGACGATTTGGATCGTTTGTTTAGAAATGACAATGGCAAATATGTAGATGTTTCTAAAGAAGCGGGCATTCAAAAGAAAGCTTGGGGACTCAGTGCATCCGTTGGGGATTTTAACAATGATGGTTGGCCGGATATCTACGTGGCCAATGATTTTCTGGAGCCTGATTTTCTATTTATCAATAATCAGGATGGCACTTTTACAGATGAAATCCTAGCGCGTTTCAAGCATATTTCCAACAATAGTATGGGGTCTGATTTTGCTGATATTAATAACGATTTATTACCAGATTTGGTGGTTTTGGATATGCTGGCGGCCGATCGAAAACGTGGCAAGGAGAATATGGCCACAATGAGTACGTCCAAGTTTAACCGAATGGTAAACCGGGGCTGGCACTACCAATACATGTCCAATATGTTGCAGTTGAATAATGGTGATGGTACGTTTAGTGAAATAGGCCAGTTCGCTCATATTTCAAAAACGGATTGGAGTTGGGCCGCGCTTTTGGCCGATTTTGACAATGATGGATTTAACGATCTGTTTGTGTCCAATGGTATCGAAAAGGATATTGCCAATCAGGATTTTAGACATGAAATGCGCAAAAACCTATCTCGGCATGATGAAAAGAAAAATTTAGAGTTGGCAATGCAATTGATTCCTTCGTCAAAATTGTCAAATTACATGTTTTTGAATAATCGAGATTACACTTTTAAGGATGTATCAAAGAATTTCGGCATTGATGCAAATATCAATTCAAATGGCGTGGCATATGCGGATTTTGATAATGATGGCGATTTGGATTTGGTGTTAAACAACCAATTGGATAAGGCCTATGTTTATAGAAATAATAGCAAAGCGAACTACCTAAAATTAAGTTTTGTTGGACCCAAACAGAATAAAAAAGCCATTGGAACAAGAGGGTTTTTATTTGCTGAGAGTTTGCAACAGACGAAAACAGTAAATCCTGCAAGAGGCTACCAATCATCCGTGACGTATGATTTGAATTTTGGATTGGGTGAGAATAATAAGGCAGATAGTCTAAAGGTGGTTTGGCCTGATGGTAAAGTTGAGTTGATAAAAGATATTCGGGCAAACCAACATCTTCAAATATCTTACAACAATCCTCAAGAAACAAATGTACCAATGAGTCAAAAATCACCTGGTTTTGAAGAAATACCGTCATCTGATTTTGGTATTAAATATAAACATGAAAAAGTTAAGTTTAACGATTTCAACATGCAGGTATTATTACCTCAAAAGCAGTCCACAATTGACAATGCGTTAGCTGTGGCCGACGTAAATAACGATGGTTTGGATGATATTTTTGTTGGAAACACCTCGGGGTTTCCTGCCCAACTTTATCTTCAAGAATCTTCGGGAATATTTTCCTTAACAAATCAGCCCGTCTTCCAAAAGGATAAAATCTATAATGATAACAATGCAAAGTTTTTTGACTGCGACAACGATGGAGATTTGGATTTGTACGTGGCTTCGGGAAATTATAGTCTAACAGAAAATAACAAATTGCTTCAAGACCGATTGTACCTTAATAATGGCCACGGTATTTTTTCAAGAGGCCGTCTTCCAAGACTGTTAAATGTTACCAAAGCTATCGCCACCGTTGATTTTGATAAGGACGGTGATTTGGATGTGTTTGTCGGCGGTCGGGTGGTACCAGCGAAATACCCTCAGGCTCCAGATTCATTTTTGTTGGAAAACAAAAACGGAACCTTTATAAATGTTACGGACAAAAAGGCTAAAGGCCTAAAACATATTGGAATGGTAAATGACGCCATGTTTTCGGATTATGATATGGATGGAGATGCCGATTTAATAGTTGTTGGAGAATGGATGTCCTTAACCCTTTTTGAAAACGAAAATGGACTTTATTCTAAAAAAGAGTTGCGCTCGGATAACAAGACAGGTTGGTTTCAATGTATCAAAGCGATAGATTTTGATGCCGATGGCGATGATGATTATTTTGTAGGCAATATTGGAGAAAACAATAAATTCCATCCCACTGAAGATTCACCCCTACATATTTACGCCAATTATTTTGATGACAACAATAGTTATGATTTTGCGCTGACCAAGGCCTATAACGGCAATTTGTTTCCCATTAGGGGTAAGGAATGTTCCACTGAACAAACACCATTTTTGAAGGATAAAATAGCAACTTATAAGGGCTTTGCCAATTCCAGTATCTCCGAAATTTATGGACAGGATGCTATCGATGGGGCCTTGCATTTAAGTGCCAGTACTTTTAGCTCCTATTTTATTATGAATAAGGGAAAAGCAGGTTTAGAATTTCAACGACTGCCCAATGTATCACAATTTGGGCCAGTACTGGATTTTGAATTTTTGGATGCAAACGGTGACGGAATACTTGAAGTTTTAGGTATTGGTACATTGTATGACGCTGAGGTTGAAACCATCCGTTATGATGGCTCAAAGGGTTTTATTCTAAAGGCATCTGAGGAACAAGGGTCGTTTGAAGTATTGCATTCTTCAATTTCCAATGCTGAAGTCAAGCAAACTTCAAAAATAACTATAGGAGGAAAACAATATTTAGTTTTGCTAGTTGCCGGAGAAGAGCTTAGGTTTTTAAGAATAAACCAATAATTCCAAGTTAGTCAGAAGTCTTTTTATTCAATGTCCTATTGAGGATACCCATGGCAATGTATAAAACAGGAGAAATTAATATTTCTTGAACAGAATTAGTGAAATCCTTCAGGTAAATAGAAATATCAGAGATCAGCCAATTAAACCCTCCTAGGCCTGCAATGATGCATAGACCCGAAATATGAACCATATGCCAAATGGTGGACATCCAGGTGTCTTTTAACTTTCCCAGATGAAAAGTGCCCACGAAATAAACAGCCATAGTAACCGCAAACCTCGCTAGGTGAAGGATGTATTTTGGCACCGAAATCATATCTGGATTTTCAGCCAGGTACACATAATGCAAAGTATATATAATGAGAATTATAATAAGTCCTGAAATAAAGCGAACTTTATCTGACTGGTACAGGTTCATTTTTTATGCGGATTTTACGGGCAAATACAATCCACATCACAAACGTAGTTGCATAAACCGTTATTTTAAACAAATAGTGATGTGCGAAATCAAAATAGGCGTCGTAGTATTCTCCGAGATAAATCAATCCGGCACACCGCAGAATATTAATTATATCAATTAAAATAAGACCAATAATTATGTAGCGAATTTTGCGCCAGATGCCTGATGGCATACAAATAATAAAGCCAATATAGAGTACCATTAGCTCAAGTCCGTTACAGGCGTCGGCAATATTTAAAACTCTTTTTTCATAATGGTAAATAGACGAGGCCTGATACGTTACATATTCTCCGTCTAATATTTTTGTAGACAACTCATTTATGGCCACAAAGCCTGACATTGAAGTAAAATTGTTCAGGAATTTGGCCGAAGCCTTTCCAACATGGGCGGTAAGGGGATGGTCTAAAACTTTTGAATCATACAGGAAAAAGCTGTAAATAACTTTCCAGACTATAAAAAACAATAAGGCTTTTCCTAAAAAAAGCCTTATTGGTAATGGAATGTCATTTTTTAACTTCCTGAAGTCTATCATTTTCTGCTATCGCGTAATTTTTTAACGCCAAAGGCGGCCGCTCCAATTAATAAAGCAACTAGCCCGCCATCTAAAGGTACGTCTTTAACATTGTCATTAAAACCTGGCTGTGCCATCAAATTGGTTGTTGCAAATAAAGCAAAAATTACGAACATTGCAACTGTTGTTTTTGAGATCATTTTTTTTGTGTTTTTCATGGTGTTCATTTTTAATTGTTATTCTATTATTAATTTTTTCGTTATGGTATTGCCTTTTGAAGCCAGTTTTACAAAGTAAACACCTTGTTGTTTGGCAAAACTAGTGGCAATAGTTACCTTTTTCGAGTTAAAGTCTTGTATGTGCAATATTCGGGCGCCAAGTGTATTGTAAACCGTCATTTCCAGATCGTCCATGCCTTGCGGAATGCTCAAATTAACAAAGCCCTCGCTAGCCGGATTTGGATATAAAAGCAATTTGGACAGTTCCTGATCTTCCGTTGACAATGAGGTTGCTGCGAATACAATTTTAAATCTATTTTCTGAAACTGATTCGGTGTCGTTAGGATTTACGTTGAAAGCATATGCTACCTCTCCGCTCTGAGGAACCTCAGTAAATTCATTGGTTGAGGTATCCAATAAATACGGTGTGCTACCCTTTAGACCTGTGGCATTCGCAACAATAACATAGCTGGTACTCCTGTATTGATCAATTTGCAATTGGATTTCGTCAAGCTCGCTTGGTGTAGATCTAGTCTCAACCGCGAGGAAAGTTCCATCGGTATAAGTCCCAAAGGTTTCATCTAAATTAGTAAATTTTGGCGCGTCGCGGAGATCAACCCCATTATTTCCATTGTCGTCAAAGAAGACCAGAATTCCATCCGTTGCGGAATCATTGTTCGCAAAATCCATAGACTCATATAGATTCAAGCTTAGTTGACTATTATTACTAGACTTGGACTTGCCTGAACCGCTCTTAAACACATTGGTTTCGGGAGTCGATACATGTTTATTGTCCTGGGTAAACGTAATAGAACTTGCACCGTTAGCTATTGTCTGGACAAAGCATGCCTGGCCAGCCTGCAAATATTTGTCGGCTGCCGAACCGGCAGTAGAAGTATTTGTAGCCAAAACAACGGTAGAATAAGCTCCTCTTATTCCCAGGTTAGGATCATATACCCAATAGAATGCTGGGTTCAAATTGGTATTTGTAAGTGCATTGCCCAAAGTAGATTCCATGTCCATTTGAGCTTGGAACGGGTTGCCAACAAAGTTGAACAGTCCTGCATTTGGATTTAATGCCAATGGTCCAGGAGCACTGTTCTCAGCATCCAATGACCCTTTGGCGACTAAAGTTGTTGGTGTTGGTGGTGGATCGTTTGTACCTATATCAACAGTCCTGTCGCCTCTTACCATTAAACGATGGGGTATCCCATTTACTAAATTGGTGGCATCGGTATTTGGAATGGGGTTCCAAGCTTGCCCAAGGTTATCAAAGGTAAACATAGATGGGTTTCCAGTTACAGTAGCATCAAAACCGTTGGCTCCTACTGTAGAACCCGTAATATGGGTGTTCTGTTGCCAGTTATTCGATATAAAATCTGTAGTTGTAACCGGACTACTTAATAATCTAAACGCCCTGTTTGGTGGGATAAATCGTTCAATAGTAGCGTCTCCAATAAATGTTCCGGAGCTTGGGCCAATATAGGCCGAACCACTTGGATCCGATTGCATTGTAAGTTCACCACTATTATCGACTACTCCATTATTGATTAAAACGACATTGGGATTAAAATCTACGGATGCTCCATTATCAATAATTACCTGAGAACATTCATTAATCGTTAAGTCTTGTCCCGTTGTTAAAACAGGATAGTTTGGTGCTCCGGTTGGGATGGTTGCTATGGTTGCTGATAGTGAAAGACCCGGGTCAAAACCACCTAGCCAGTTTCCGGTGTTTGTCCAGTCGGTATTGATTGCTCCAGTCCAAACTACTCCAGTTATTTCGTTTAAATCAACAAAAACCGATTGCGTACAGCTTACGGAGTTTCCAAAGCAATCTTCGGCGGTCCAAGTAACGATAGTTTCACCTAAAGGATATACTGCCTTATTTGTTCCGGTCCAAGTTATACTGATATCTCCTAGGTCGTAAACCATAGGAGCATAGTCAGTAGGAGCATCGTTAGTTAAGGTAACTCCATAAAACGTTTTTCCCTCAACCCAATTGGAAGTTGGGCCGTTTAAGTTAAAATTGTGCAATGTCATATCGTAACCATTGCCAGAATCATCAATAACTGTAGTTAGTCCAGTATTATCACCCCCAGCAATGCCCTGATTAAAATGGTATAGTGCAATCAATCCAGATTGGGCTGAAATTTCCTTATTCATATCTGCTTGAATCTCTTCTTGCGTACGGGCAATGCTCCAAACGCGAACTTCGTCCAATTTACCGCCAAGAGAAACAGGGATATGATCAGCAATTGTTTGTCCTAAGTTATCAGTGGAAATCAGGCCAAGTATATCGGTTGCAGAAGCCGGTGTTGAAGCAATAAGAAGGCCATTATGGTAAACCTTAACCGTAGCACCATCAAAAGTTATGGCTAGATGTTGCCAAGTGTTTAATTTAAAAGTGTTTTGAATCACATCAATATCCGGGAAGTCATCGTTTGCTAGTCTTGGATAAATCCAAGCACTTATAGTTGCTGTTCCAGTGGCTAATAAATCAGAAGTAAAATCGGGTATGGTCAAGCCATGGTCCAAGCCGTCAAAATCTATGGCATTTCCTAATGCTGGAGGGCCAGCCGTTACCATTGGAATTCCTAAGTTAACACCCGTCGCACCACATATTCCAGGATCATTATCTACAAGGATGTCTGAGGGACAGACAATGGTTGGCCCTTGACTAGGTGTAGCTAAAGTATGAGAAACAGTTGCTAAACATCCAGTATCCGTATCATTTACAATGAGGTTATAAGTACCTGGTGCTAAATCAGATATATCTTTTGATGATGAAGTAAACCCATCTGGGCCTTGCCAAGAATAAAGAAGATTTCCTGGACCTGATTCATTCTGAATATTGACTGAAATTGATCCATCATCAGCTCCTGGAGCACTTGGGTCTGTGGCATTGGATATGGTTGCTTCCAAGGCACAGAGAACATTAATTGATATACTTCTCGTAGCTTGTATTCCCGTGTCGTCCTGTGCCACAAAATTGATAAGAACAACTTGGCCTGCCTGGGCGGCTGACGGTGTCCAGCTAAATACGGAAGTCGCAGTACCATCTACTGCACTTGTTACTGGTAATACAGGAGTCATAGTTGCCCCGACAGGCAAGGCAATAGAATTCAGTGTAGTGCTTTGACCAGCATCTGGATCCGTAGCAGCTACTGTAAAACTCACCGTATTTCCTGGTGGTGTTACAGAAAAAACAGTTGCTTCTGCTGGGGTTGGCGCAACAAAAACAGGTGGGGATGAAGCGCCCACCATTACCAACTTGATGTCTACGGGAACTTTTGACTCTGCATCCTCTACCATAAATACCACAGAAAAAGTTTGTCCTTCTGTACGTGCGGAAGTATCCATGGTAAACACCCCGTCAGAACTCAATGAAGACCCAGCAGGTTGTATGGTAACTAGTCCAGATTCTGCGCCCGTGGCCAATCTGTAAGAAATGGCATCCCCTTCGGGGTCGACTGCTGGGATTGAAAACGTAGCGTTTGAAACGCCAATCGGCAGATTTACTACCTGTGGTAAACTAGCTACTGGAGGATTATTAAAGGTACCGCCCACATTTACTGTGGCTTTTAAAGAATAACCTTGGTCATTATTACCATCTTCAAGGTCACTTGTTCGACAGCAACTATTATATGCTGATACCTCATAATTACCGGCGGTGGCATAGGTTTTAGTATAAACCCATGACATGAACAAAATATCATTTACCGCATCCACACCGGTTACTGTTGCAGTTAGAGTAATAGTTTGGCCATCGCCAAAATTCATTGATCCCAAATTAAGTGTCTGTCCTACTGTAGGAGCACCCCAAAAAGACCTTCTCCATTGCGTATTAGAAGTAAAAGTAATGCTGTTTCCCCCAGCTTGAGACCATGAGAGGGTACCCCCTCTAAAGTGGGAGGCTTGCACTTCCATCGTTGATAACATACAGAATGCAAATAGCAATACTGGGATTAAAAATTTTAGGTTAAAACATTTTGAGTTTTTGTTTGTGACACCGAGACACTTGCGCCTAAGTGAGAGTAGAATTTCTTTCATAATTGGTTGTTTTTATTAATAGCTCATTAACCAAAAACAGTGTAGGATAAATTCTAAAAACCTATATGTATAAAAACGAAGGGATTATTTAGTGTAGCTTTGGTTGAGTTACTGAATAATACATCAATAAAGTATTAAACCAGTAGGAAGTCTAAATTTGAACAAATTTTTGGGGATGAGTAATTTTTTTCGATAAGAGGTAAGAAAACCATTATGAACCGTTCTTACAAAATTTGATCGAATTGAGAAGTAGTAAAAACTAGTTGTATAAAAAAACGGAAGGCGATGTGTTTTCTGAAATTAGCGCGAAGGCAAACAGGAAAGAACTTCAAGTATAATTGTTTATCAATGAGATCTGAGTGGGTCTTTAATGTGAATGTACCCCTTGTAAAACTAGACAGAGTTTATAAAACAATAAGGCTTTTCGAGGGAAAAGCCTTATTTGTTCATGGAATGTCATTTTTTAACTTCCTGAAGTCTATCATTTTCTGCTATCACGTAATTTTTTAACGCCAAAGGCGGCAGCTCCAATTAACAAAGCAACTAGCCCGCCATCCAAAGGTACGTCTTTAACATTGTCATTAAAACCTGGCTGTGCCATCAAGTTTGTTGTGGCTATTAAAGCCAAAGCGATAAACGCAATAGTTGTTTTCGAGAACATTTTTTTTGTGTTTTTCATGGTGTTCATTTTTAATGGTTATTCTATTATTAATTTTTTCGTTATGGTATTGCCGTTTGAGGCCAGTTTTACAAAGTAAACACCTTGTTGTTTGGCAAAACTAGTGGCAATGGTCACCTTGTTCGACATGAAGTTTTTCATGTGTAATAGCTCTGCGCCTAGGGTGTTGTATATTGTTAGTTCCAAATCATCCATGCCCTGTGGAATACTTAAGTTAACAAAGCCTTCGCTAGCCGGGTTGGGGTATAACAATAATTTAGAAAGCTCTCCATTTTCGGTTGACAAGGTCGTCGCCGAAAATACAATTTTAAATCTGTTTGCTGAAACGGATCCGGCATTATTAGCATTTACATTGAAGGTATAGGCTATCGTTCCATTTTGCGGAACCTCGGTGGATATGCCAGTAAAGGTATCTAACAGGTACGGGATACCTCCCTGCAAGTCGGTCGCGTTCACGACCATAACATAGTTAGTACTGCGATATTGATAAATTTGCAATTGTATTTCATCAAACTCCGTAGGTGTTGCTCTGTTTTCTACAGAAAGGAAGGTGCCATCTGTGTAAGTTCCAAAGGTCTCGTCCAAGTTCGGGAACTTTGGCGCATCCAGAAAATCTACTGCATTATTGCCGTTGTCATCAAAGAAGATTAAAATTCCATCTGCCGCGGTATCATTATTTGCAAACGCACTAGCCTCGAATAAGTTTAAGCTTAGCTGTCCAGTGCTTGCTGTAGCTTTACTAGAGCCACTCTTAAATACATTGGTCTCTGGAGAGGAGGTGTATTTGTTGTTCTGCGTAAAAGTAATTGAACTGGCACCATCAGCCACGGTCTGTACAAAACAAGCCTGGCCTGCTTGCAAATATTTGTCAGCAACGGAACCAGCCGTTGACGTATTAGAAGGCAATACAACAGTAGAATAAGCACCTCTTATTCCTAAGTTTGGATCGTAAACCCAATAAAATATTGGATTCAAATTTGTATTAGTGGCAGGGAAACCTAACGTTGTTGCCATATCCATTTGCGCTTGGAAAGGATTGCCAACAAAACTGAACAGTCCAGCATTTGGATTTAAAGCCATTGCTCCAGGAGCAACGTTTTCTGCATCCAATGAGCCTTTGGCAACTAGTGTTGTTGGCGTTGGTGGTGGGTCATTCGTGTCTATATCCACAGTTCTATCCCCTCTTACCAATAAACGATATGGCGTACCATTGATTAAATTTGTAGCATCAGTATTAGGGATAGGATCCCAAGTTTGTCCTAGGTTATCAAAGGTGAACATTGATGGATTACCTGTTACCGTGGCATCAAAACCATTAGCTCCAGTGGTAGATCCTGTAATATGTGTACCCTGTTGCCAGTTGTTTGATATAAAATCACTTGTAGTTACTGAAGTACTTAATAATCTAAATGCCCTGTTGGCCGGAATAAAACGTTCAGCGGTAAAATCGCCATTAAACGCACCACTTCCTGAGCCTATATAGGCAGACCCTGTATTGTCTGATTCAAATGTAAAATCACCATCATTTGTAACGGTACCTAAATTAGTAACCACAACGTTGGGATTAACAGTTAACGAGGCGGCACTTTCAACGGTTAGGGATGCACAATCATTTATGGTCAAATCCTGTCCTAAGGATAAAACAGGATAATTTGGCGCACCATTAGGTATAGTCACATCAGATGACAATGATAATCCAGGTGATACTCCGCCTACCCAGTTGCCCGAGCTGGTCCAATCAGAATCAATAGCTCCAGACCAAGTGGCTGGACCGCTTCCAACGGTTACTTTTTGCATACAAGTGGCTGTGTTTCCAGAGGCGTCTGTTGCCGTCCATGTTACCATGGTTTCTCCTATGGGGTAAACCGCCGTGTTTGTTCCAGTCCAAGTAATGGGTACACCCTCCACATCATAAACTACAGGGACATAAAGAGCGGGCGCATCATTGGTTATGGTAACACCAGTAAATGTTTTTCCTTCAACCCAATTAGATGTTGGCCCCATTAAAGCGAAATTATGCAAGGTTAAATCGTAACCGTTTCCAGAATCATCGATAACTGTAGTTAATCCTGTATTATCTCCTCCGGCAACACCTTGATTAAAATGGTACAGTGCAATCAATCCTGGTTGCGCTGAAATTTCCTTACACATATTGGCCTGAAGCTCTGCTTGTGTTCGAGCAACATTCCAAATGCGGACTTCGTCCAATTTACCGCCTAAAGAAACAGGGATAAATGGTCCAATTAGGGTTCCAATGTCAAGATCTTGATTAGCCGCAATAAGCCCAAGAATTTCGGCTGCGGTAGCAGGTGTCGTGGCGATAAGTTTACCGTCAAGATAGCCTTTCACCGCTGCACCATCAAAAGTAATGGCAAGATGTAGCCAAGTGTTTAATTTGAACAAATCTTTAATTTCTTGAATATCGGGGAAATCTTGATTCTCTAAGCGCGGATAAATCCAACCGCTTATGGTAAACATTCCAGTTGCTAATAAATCCGGGGTAATATCTGGAATAGTCAATCCATGGTCCAAGCCATCAAAATCTATGGCGTTTCCTGTTGCCTCACAATTATCCGTTACCTCTGGGACTCCTAAATAAATCCCAGTAGCACCACATGTTCCAGGATCGGCATCCACAACAATATCTGCAGGACAAGTAATTGTAGGGTTAATGTTATCATTTACGATGACGTCAAAACTACATGTGGCCGTATTTCCAGATGCATCAGTGGCTACAAATGTATTGGTTGTTGTTCCCAACGGAAAGATGCTTCCGCTTGGAAGGCCTGCGGTTTGGTTTACTGTTACAGCGCCGCCTCCAGAATTAATAACAAAACTGATATTGTCTAAAGAAACATTAAAGAAGCCCTGATCGTCCTGTTCCTCAAGGCTCAAATAGACCTGTGTTCCTTCAAGAGACTGCAACAATGCAGTAACGTCAAAATTTCTTGCATTTGGCCCCAATTGAGTGTTTGGGTCGCCAGGATTTGTGGAGAATATCTCCTGAATTGGTGTCATGGCTGCATCTAAGAGCATCACTCGGAACTCTTGATTTGGATCAGAAAAACCGGTGCTAGCATAATTTCTTATCCTGTCCAACCAACTGATATTCGCCTGAGTTATACCTGTAGGTACCATAATGAGCTGAGAAACCAAATGAAGGCCCGGGCCACCTTGGTTAGAAACTATATCAAAACTTCCTGCTAAAGGAGGCAAAGCAATTCCAGGTCCTCCTGGATCAAAAGTTCCATCGTTTAAAGCATAATTTCCAGATCCAGAATTCATGACGGTCCAACCACTAAAGTCTCCAGTTTCAAAACCTCCATTGATAATAAATTCTGGGAGAGTCCCGCAATTATCCGTCACTGTGGGATCGGTAAAAGTAACCAAAGCACCACATTCTCCAGGGGCGCTATTCACTACAATATCTGAGGGGCAGGTAATCATAGGGTCTTCCTTATCTTCAACAGTAACTGTGAATTCGTTGTCTACATCTGTACAGGGAGCTGTGGCAGCTGCAAAAACATATAAGGTCGTATCAGTGGTAATAACTTCACCCGCATTTAAAAGTGTTCCTGTACCGCCTGGGCCGGTATAATAATTTCCATTGGTTAATGGGGGCAAGGTATAGCTACCTCCACAGATAAAGACATCTGCAGGGTCATCTGCAACCGGTTGATCGCATACATCACAAAATTTAAAGTTGTCAATGGCTATATACTGAAATGAACCTCCTAAGGTAATCTCCAGTTCATCAACTATTATGGCCGTATTATCTGTACCGCCTTCTGTCGCGAAATCCAATGTAAAAAAGCCTTGTGTTGCTCCAAAAGAAGTAGGGAACCCGGAAGACTTCACTACGGTGAACTCGACTCCGCCGTCCAATTTACCAACTATGGTCAAGCTACCATCGTCAGTTGGCATTGTTCCATTTGCAATGGAAGAAACAAAGAACTCCATAGAATTCATAAACATGACATTGGTGTCGGTAATTGCTATAGAATAGACTTTACCTGTTCCTTGGTCATTACCATTATCTAAAAAACGATCTGATCCTCCGCCTCCAGCGCCAGTAAACTTAACGCCACTTAAGTTTGCAGACCCCGTGCTAAATGGATGAATATCTGTAGTCCAAGAAAATTCGCCTTCATTTAAGGATTCAAAAGTCTCCACATTACAATCAGTAACTAGGTGTACTTGTCCCATAGTAAACGGATCCGGTGGCGAGTTGCCATCTGTGTCTTCTATGTTTGTGCCTGGGTTAAGGTCTAGACGAATACTGCCTTCTCCTGAAATTGCATTTACAGTAATCACATAGGAGTTTCCGGAGCCTGAAATAGAGGCAATGGTTCCTACTGCTGTTCCTGTTGTGGTAAGGAAAAAATCATCGACACTTACATTTACGGCATCTTCATTGAAGATGACTTCAAAATCAACCGATGCTGCATCAGCTAGTGGATTACCCACCAATTTAATAGATTGTACAATAGGAGGTGCTACTGAGGATACTTCCTCACAATGTTCAAAGTTGTCCAAGCCAATAAATACAAAAGCGCCTCCTATCTCTATTTCCAATTCATCGATGTTGGTTAGACTATGATCGGAAGTTCCAGCAGTTTCAAAATCAATGAGCGTAAACCCTTGGTTTACTGCAGCACTAGTTGGAAAACCTGAGTTTTTGGTAATGGTGTATAAGGTAGAGCCAGACAACTTTCCTCGTAAAATAATGGAACCGTCATTGGTAGGCATTGCGGCATTGGCTAATGAAGATAGATAAACTTCCACACCCTCTACATTGAAAAGTTCGGTACCCGGTGTTGTTATGGAATATATTTTGCCAGTTCCCGTATCAGCATCGTTCGATAAGAATTGGTCTGAGCTACCTGCTCCAGAATTGCCGAGGTTTTGCACATCAAAATTAGCCGTACCAGTGGTAAAGCCTACACCATTACTTGTGAATGCAAAATCGCCTGCCGTAAAGTTTTCAAAGGTTTCTTGAAAACATCGGGATACTGTATGTGTTTCACCAGCAGTAAAAGCGGGAGATGGGCCATTGGCCAAAAGATCGGTAATGTCATTGGTTCCAAGGTCTATGCTTATGGTGCCCTCTCCGGATATTGAACTCACCGTTACTGTATAGCTAGCGCCTGAACCGCTAATACCGCTTATTGTTCCTGAGGTTCCAACAGCATCCAATACAAAATCATCCGCCGTAACATTTAAGGCATCCTCGCTAAAAGTCACTAGGAAGTCTACAGAAGTAGCTGTACTTACTGGCGCACCAACAACAGCTATTGATAGTACTTCTGCCGGATCCGTTTCCGCGGTCTCAAAACCGAATTCCAAATTATCCAAAGCAATATAGTCTCCATTTCCTGTTGCAGAAAATATGAGCTCATCTACCTCCGTACCTGAATTATCAGCACCCCCTTCAGTAGAAAAATCGATAAACGTATATCCATTATTTGGAGTCAGGGTCTGCACATCTGAAAACCCGGAATTTTTTATTATGGTATATACTGTCCCCCCATTTTTTTTACCAGTAATGGTGAGTGTAGTACTGGGGTTTTGTAATGATCTGGTAGAAATAAATATATAAAGACTTTTTATGCTTATATCTGCCCCATCCGTTGTTGTAATAGTAAATGAAGTTCCATCATTTTGAGTTGGTCCGCCATCTGAATTATCAATAAACTGATCATCGGCTGAGGTTCCATTCCAACCTGCTCCAGAAACAGACTCAATATCATAAGAGGTTTCTCCAGGCCCATTTGTAATAGTAAATGCCTGACCATTTTCAGTAAATGTAGTTGCCCCTATCGTTTCGGATTCAAAATCTTCAGTGCCTTGGGCGTAAATAGTACTTAAAGGCAAAAGAGCTACTACTAAGATGGTTAATAATGTGTAGAAATTTTTCATTTTGATAGTTTATTTATATTATGGTCAAATATTTAGCTTTTATGGTTTTGCTTCTGTTTTTAAAAGAAACATTAATTTAGTTATTCGGTTTTTATCGTATTCATTTCAAATCTTCAGAATGTTAGCAACTTATTCTTCTTTTAAACCTATTACCCAGGTACTTCTTAACTCGGTTACAGAAAAAGAGGAGGTAGCCAATGCAAATGCTTTGGCCTCGTTATACCAAGAGCTATTAGAATCTGTGATAAACTCAAATTCTTATGGCGATACAGCCCCCACGCATTTAGATGGTGGCATTGCGCTATCATCACAACATGCTTTAGATTGTCTTAAGGATCCCCTTCGAACGGTTCGATTTATCAAATCAGCATATCAAGCATTGCTTGAATCTTTTAATCGTTTTCCAAACGAAAAAATAGAACTTGTTTATGCCGGTTGCGGTCCTGCAGCGCCTATTATTATGCCAATGCTTTGCTTGTTTAAACCAGAGCAAGTATCCATAACCTTATTAGATATTAATGAGACTTCCATTAATTCAGTTTCAGCTTTAATAAATGCTTTAGGTGCAAAAGCGTTTTTTAGATCAATACGCCTTGAAGATGCCATACATTATGCACACCCTCCAGAACTGCCTCTACATATCGTGCTAAGCGAAACCATGGATAAAGCCCTAACCAAAGAGCCCCAAGTAAGAATCACTCAAAATTTGGCGCCACAACTAATAGATAATGGTGTTTTTATACCTGAATCCATAGATATATACACAGAGCATTCTTTTTATTCAAAAGAACCTTATTTCGATATTTATAAGAACGTTTTGGAACTTGAACCTCCTTTTTTATCAAGAGACAAGCAACTACTTTTTAGTATTTCAAAGGACATTCAAAATCAAAAAGAATTTGAATATACTTCTGTTCTAATTGATGTGCCAAGTAATTTTATTGACACTCCTGATATCTGCATCTATGCTGAAATCAAGATATTTGACAATCAATGTTTGAAAAAAAGCCAATCATTGATTAGTAATCCATTTTGCGTAACTTCCCTATATAATGTAAAGGGACAGTTTTATGTTTTAGCCTATACCACCAAGGGTATTCCAAAGTGGTATTGTTTAACAGCTATTTAGCTCCTCGAAGGAAAAACACCTTGTAAAGCAATAATATAATTAACAACTTGATATGGTTGCATGTTGTTTACAGGCACACTTGAACCTCCTTGAACAGAAGCGCTATTAAGCGTTATATCTGGTGTTGCTGTATTAAATCCGTTGGAAGGATCAAACGACCTGCCATCCAATTTTCCTGGTGTTGCAATACTTGCGCCATTGGTTGCTGCGCTTTGCGTGGCATCAGCAGAACTTACCTTAAGTGGTATTGCAGGTAAGTTGCTATTGTTTAGTGTATTGGTTTCTGAGCCACCTTTTTGCCCAAGGGTTTTGGGAGATAGGCCCGGGCCAGCTCCATCATGCACGGCAACGCGTCCTCTTAAATCAGGTAGCGCGAAGGTTGTTCTTCCATCACCTCCGTAGGTTGTGCCTAAAATTGAAAACAAAGCCTGATTGCTAGAGATAGCCAATAACTGGCCATCGCAAAGCGCCCAACCCCTTGGCGCAAAGTTGCCTCCAAACATTATAATTTGTCCTATAAATGGTTCCATGGTGTTTTTCTTGTTTGGTTAAAAAGTTGTGTTCTATAGTTTTTATTATGGACTGTCTTATTAACTCCTGGAAGGAAAAATTCCTGTCAAAGCAATAATGTAATTAACTACTTGAAATGGTTGCATATTATTTATAGGTGTACTTGAACCTCCTTGAACAGACGCACTGTTAAGTGTTACATCTGGTGTAGCCGTATTAAATCCATTGGAAGGATCAAACGACCTACCATCCAATTTTCCTGGTGTTGCAATACTAGCGCCATTGGTTGCTGTGCTTTGAGTGGCATCAGCAGAACTTACCTTAAGTGGTATTGCAGGCAAATTGCTGCTGGTTAGCGTATTGGTTTCTGAGCCGCCTTTTTGCCCAAGACGTCTATCTGTTAAGCCAGGACCATTACCTGCATGCACAGCAACGCGCCCTCTTAAATCAGGTAGTCCAAAGGTTGTTCTTCCGTCACCCCCATAAATCGTACCTAGAATAGAAAACAAAGCGGTATTTTGGCTTATTGGTAATAATGTGCCATCGCAAAATGCCCAACCTCTTGGGGCAAAGTTGCCTCCAAACATAATAATTTGCCCTATAAATGGTTCCATAATTTAAAATTTTAGTTGGTTAGTATTTAGTGATAAATTGAATTCTATTTTAGATGTATTTAATCCTGTATTCATTTTAGGAAATAGCTTGGTTTCCCCTAAAACATTTTGGCTTTCCCAATGTTTAGATGAAATATGAGCTCCAAAATTATTAAAGAGGAGTTCTGTAAAAAATTCAGTTTCTTTTTTAGATACTTTAAAATAAATACGGTGTAGTTTACCCGGTTCGCGATTAGGCCAATCACTGATAAACTTATAGCGCCCGTTACTATCTGTGTACATTTTACCACGATGTCTATATTTAGTAGAGCCAGGTGATAGATGCCAAACTTCAATTTTTGCATTCGAAATTGGTAAGTTTCCACTCGAATTATAGAGAGTGCCTTCCACCGAAATAGATTTTTCAGTTAAAAAAGAAGTGCGGAGGTCTGTCTTACACTCGGTATAAGGGTTGTAACCTTCGAAAGGGCTTTCTGCATTCGATAGGGCATGTAACCCTGAGGAAGCAGAAACAATGGCCATACCGGTAGTCGCCATGGCCGTATTGCGTAAAAACAGCCGTCGGGATAATTTATTTATCATAATACTGATATTTTTAGGTTTACCATAATTGGTTTTATGCTTAGCACTAACTTTAAAACATTAAGGCATGATTACGCATCTACAATTGCAATATACCAGTGTAGGTGAATGACTATTAGCAAATAAGGATTTGGGGGAAAGAATATTTAATCTTAAAATACCGATTTTATATATTCTCCTATTACCTAAAATGAAGTATTTTAAAATGTTAATAGCTTTCTAAAATAATGGCATTTTAAGACAATTCCATTCTTTTTCTTAATTTTTCGTTAAAACACGAATTTCGACCTATAAAGGGGTAAAAGTGATAAACTTAAAATGAATATAATACCTATGAAAAGCGGGGTACAGTTCATAACAAATTGAAATAGTAATAATTAGGTAAAGAGTGGATTTAAAAAGGACAAAAACGCTAAACATAGGATTGAGCGAATAACCTCTTTAAAACTCAAAAGATAACAGCAGCTTTTTTCAGTCTATCCATTTATCCAAAGTCTCAAAAAGTTCTTCTTTAATCACAGGCTTTGAAAGGAAGCCCACACAGCCTTTATTGAAGCATTTTTCCCGTTCGTCTGGCATGGCATAGGCCGTTTGCATAATGATTTTGGCATCGGGATTGATTTTCAGGATCTGTTCCATGGCGTCGATACCGTTCATTTCGGGCATTCGGATGTCCAATAGAATGACGTCTACATCTGGGTTACTTTTATAAGTGTTTACAGCCATTTTTCCTGTGTTTGCAAAGAGAATATTGGCTCCAGTATTTTTCAAAACTACCTTGAACAACAATTGAATTAGCGAGTCGTCCTCGGCAATTAAAATAGTCCTATCCTTCAAAAAGCTTACCCTATTCGTCGTTTCGGGTTGCCTACTCTCCTTTTTTAGTTGGGTCAACTTTAATGGTATGGTAAATTCAAATTGTGTGCCTTTTCCCAGCTCAGAGGATACTTCGATATATCCGCCCAAAATAGTGATTATGCCTTTGCAAATGGCTAGTCCAAGGCCAGTGCCACCGTATTTAGCATTGTTTTCATAATTTATCTGTTTGAAGCGCTCAAATATTTCGACCTGCTTGCTTTTATGAATGCCGATGCCCTCATCTTTTACAAAGAATTTCAGATAGTCGTTTTCCACATCAAACCCAAATGATATTTCGCCCACATCCGAGAACTTTAGGGCGTTGTTCAACAGATTGGAAATGACTTGCTGTAAACGTTGTGCATCGGTAACAATCACCAAATCATTATGTTCTTCAGGTACAAAGGACTTAAAGGTAATATGGCTTTTCTGCTTGACCAATTTTAATTGATTGTATGTGATTTCCAGATTGTTGATCAAATTAGCAATGTGACATTCCTTGTAGACCATCTTAATTTCATTCGATTCTATTTTTGAAACATCGATGATATCGTCAATCAGGTTAAGCAGTTGTTTGGAATTATTGTCTATAATTTCCAGATATTTCAATCTGTCTTTTTTAGATAAATTGTCGTTTTTGAGCAGTTCAGAAAAGCCTAGGACGCCGTTCATAGGGGTTCGGATTTCATGGCTCATGTTGGCCAAAAAGTAGTTTTTATGAATGTTGGCCGCCTCGGCAATTTTCTTTGCATTGATAAGCTCTTCTTCGTTAAGCTTTTGTTGGGTAATTTCCTGTGCTGCACCTCTTAGAGCAATGATGTCTCCTTCTTTATTTCGTACAGCTTCACCATGCGCTAAAAGCCAACCAAAATCACCATTTTCCTTTATCATTTTGAGTTCCAAGTCATATGGTTCTCCAGTGGTACGTGTTTTTTCGACCGCTTCGGAAAGCCTGTTCCAACTTTCTTCATCAAATAGTTTCATATGTTCGGTGTAGGGCGGTGGAGGCAGTGAAGAATCGGAATTGTAGATGTCATACAGTTGTTTGGTCCATCTAACTTGGTTGGTATCTAAATCCAAATACCAGCTTCCAACTTTGGTGATTTCCTGAACTCGTTGCAGTTCATCCTTACTTCTTTTAAGGTCTTCTTGGTTCTTCTTAAGGTCGGTAAAATCTGA
The DNA here is from genome assembly GCF_014270105.1 of Hyunsoonleella aquatilis. GTDB lineage: Bacteria > Bacteroidota > Bacteroidia > Flavobacteriales > Flavobacteriaceae > Jejuia > Jejuia aquatilis. Next base: position 592,104 of record NZ_JACNMF010000002.1, on the reverse strand, counting down.
AATGGTGCCTGCAAATTCTCCCTTCCTGGGGCAGAACGTATTGACATAAAAATATTTGCCCAATGGTTCTACATAGCCCTCAATGGTTTGGTCTTTTCCTGTCAAGGCCGTTTCTCCATAGCTTTTTATCCAATTGTTGGGGTCATCCTTTAAGTTTGGTAAAAATTCCGAGATTCGCCTGCCAATTATTTCATCGGCTTTCAAACCCGTAATTTTTTCGTAGGCCGGGTTTACATCAATATATTCCCAATCAACGGGTTCGCCAGTTTTATCGGTTATGATTTTGGCATGAATAAAACCTTCATTTAGGTGTTCAAATAGTTTATGGTACTCATTGTCTTTCTGGGCCAGATCTTTTTCAGCATCTTTTAGCTTGTTGATGTTATCAAAAGTGATTACCACGCCATTTATCGCTTTATTTGCTGTAATAAATGGGCTAATGCGTTTTAAATAGAAATTGTGGTCTCTATCCTGAACCTGTTTTTCTACGGTAATTAACTTCTCCAACACCAATTTGGAGTCTTCAATGATTGATGCCCGAATGTCCTCATCAAAATTTGATGTAAAGCTGGATATGGTCCGCCCGAGGTCACTTTCCTGGAGGTTAAATACATCTTTTAGGGCGGGGGTGAATTTCCTGATGCGCAAATCGGTATCCAAAAACAAGGTGGCAATTTCGGTATTATCCAAAAGATTGGTAACATCGTTGCTCAAATTGGTTAGTTCCTTGTTTTTTTCCTGCATTTCGGAATTAACGGTGTAAAGCTCTTCGTTTACCGATTGCAATTCCTCGTTCGTACTCTGTAATTCCTCGTTTGACGCCATCAGTTCCTCATTGGAGGATTGCAGTTCCTCGTTGCTTGTTTCCAGCTCCTCAATAGCATTTTGAAGCTCTGTCCGTACTACTTTAAGCTCGTTCTCAAGGTCTTCCATACGCTGATTGGAGAGCTCGTCAATGGCGATATTTTTGATAATCAACGGATCGTTTTCCTTTACATCTTTATCTTCGCTAAATTCAATGAGGTAGCAATCCTGAAAATTGTCGGTGTCCTCAGGTTTATGAAATGTAAGGTCAAATTTTAAACTCGATTTGTCTTTTTGATACGCCACACCCTTTACTATCACATCTTTCTCTTCGGAATTTAGCCTTCTGATGCCCGTTCTTATAGTAGCGGCAATTTCAGGTGTTACCGATTTCAACAGATTACTTTGAAATACCCCTTCGCCAAACGAAAGTTTTTTACCGGCGTCCCCGTTAATAAATAGGATATTAAAATTATCATCTATAAAAATCGATGAAGGGCTGAACTTTTTACTTAGGTATTTATGAAAAACCGAATCGGGGTTTTCCCTGATGGCCGCATACTTTGGCGTGAATACAGGCGAAGTAGGTGTTTTATAACTTAATGTATTGATGCGCTCCCTGGCGTTACTTTGTGACGGTATCTGCTTTACGTCTGAAATATTTTGGAAAATCTTCCATTTTACATCAACAGGCTTAAAGTATTTTATGCTTTCGCCCAAGGATTCACTATTTCCTAAGAACAGGTAGGCGTGCTTATTTAAGGCAAACTGAAAGTTCTGCATCACTTTCTTTTGGATTCCATTGTCCAGATAGATCAAAAGGTTTCTACATGAAATGAGATCCATCCGAATAAATGGAGGATCCTTTATTAAGTTATGATTGGAGAACACTATTTTTTCCCGTACCCTTTTAATAATTTGAATTCGATCCCCCGTTTTTACGAAATAGTGGTCTAAATACGGTTTTTCAATTTCGTTGACAATATTGATAGGGTAAGTGCCCGTTCCTGCAATAGGCAATGCTTTTGCATCAATATCGGTAGCAAAAATTTTAAAATCTATATTGAGCTTGTGAGTATTTATATAATCATCCAACAGGATGGCAATAGAATATACTTCCTCGCCAGTAGAACATCCCGCAATCCAAACGCGTATGGTTTCCTGCTCTTCTTTGGATTTACAGACTTTGGGGATGACCTCATTTTTCAGCTTTTCAAAGGCCTCAGTATCTCTAAAAAAACGGGTTACCCCAATCAGGAAATCTTCCTTCAAAGCCTTTTTTTCATCTTTGTTACTGGATAAAAAAGTAGCATAATCAAAAAGATGCTCAATATTATTGATGTTCATACGCTTTTGAAGTCGCCTTAAAAGTGTATTCTTTTTATATTCCCTAAAATCTATTCCTGAGTATTTATAAACAATGGTAAGGATATCGTTAACAATGGACTCGTTGGATTTGTCCTCATGGAAGTCCTCCGTAATCAATTGCCTATTAAGGGGTTGTTTATGAAAAAACTCGGCAATCTTTTTGGTATCCAAAACATAATCCACCATGTTGGTCAAAATAGCCGAATTAGGCATGCCGTCAAACTGGGCAGATACTGGTTCCTGCACTATAATGGTACCACCACCTTCCTTTATGGTTTTTATACCCCTGGAGCCGTCCGATCCAGTTCCGGAAAGTATCACCCCAATGGCGCGTTCCTTGTACTCTTCTCCCAAAGTGTGGAAAAAGATGTCAATGGGCAAATTTAAATTGTGTTTGGGCCCTTTGTCTAATAAATAGAGTTTATCCCTCTTAATGTGGAGGTTTTTGTTTCTCTGATTTAAGTAAATAGAGTTGGGTTTAATTACCTGCTTGTCCTCAGCAGTGTAAATCGGCATGCTAGTGTGCTTACTTAGCAATTCTGGCATTAAGCTTTTAAAATCAGGTGAGAGATGCTGAATTATTATAAACGCCATACCAGTGTTGTCGGGGACGTGATCAAAAAGGGTTTGTATAGCATCCAAACCGCCAGCTGAAGCACCAATACCAACAACATACAAGTTGGTTTTTTTATTCTTCATCGAAGGATTATGTCGTAAGTCTCTAAAATAATGAATTTTTGAAATAAAATCTGACTTCTGTCATAAAAAATCAGAAATTTATTTAGTAAGAGCCAAAAATTGCTATTTGTAAAAATTCATCTCGTCCAAATACTGCCATACTTTTTGTGGCAACATTGGATGTACGTTTTTCCCCGATTTTATTGATTTTCTAATAAAGGTAGAAGACAGTTCCATGATTGGGGCATGGATGACATGGATTTTTTCGTGGTCGTCAAATTGAGTACCATCGTCGTCCTTATAAATTCTTGGATAGACATAAATGTGGTGGTTTTCCAAAATCACCTCATAATTTTTCCATTTATGGAAACTCTTTAGATTGTCGCTTCCCATAATTAGGGCAAATTCCATATCGGGATATTTTTCCTGCAGATGCGCTAGCGTATTAACGGTGTAATTCGGTTGAGGTAAGCCAAATTCAATATCACAAGGCTTGAGTTTTGTGTAATCCTCAGTGGCTCGATATACCATTTCCAAGCGCTGATAATTGTCCAATAGCGAACTTTTCTTTTTAAAAGGATTATGGGGCGTCACCACAAACCAAACCTGATCCAAATCGCTATATTCCGCAAAATGATTGGCAATTACCAAATGACCAATATGGATGGGGTTAAATGAACCGAAATAGAGCCCAACTTTCATAAAACTTATTCTATAATGAAATCTCGCACTTGTTTCTCGGCATCTTCCAGGGCTCTGTCCAAATCGTCGTTAATAATGATGGTATCGAACAATGGAGCAGTGGCCAATTCGGCAGACGCTTTGGCCACCCGCATATTGATTTTATCCTCGCTTTCGGTCTTACGTTTTTTTAGGCGAATTTTAAGTTCGTCAATGCTTGGTGGCTTCACAAAAATGGCAAGGGTTTCTTGGGGAAACTTACGTTTAATGCGAAGACCTCCAGAAACGTCAATGTCGAAAATCACATTTTTGCCTTTGGCCCAAATCCGTTCCACTTCAGTTTTTAACGTGCCGTAAAAGTTATCGCGGTACACTTCTTCCCATTCCAAAAACTCACCACTTTTTATTTTGTTTTTGAATTCTTTTGTTGACAGAAAATAATAGTCTTTTCCATCTTCTTCATTGCCACGTTTTTTTCTCGAAGTGGCCGAAATTGAAAACTCCAAGTTCAAATCTTCAATATTCAATAAATGCCTTACGATAGTAGTTTTTCCAGAACCGGATGGTGCTGAAAATACGATGAGTTTGCCTTGTTTTTTGATTTCTTTTTCACTCATAAAATACTGCTAACTGCGACTGTCAACTAAATTACAGTACATTCAATAACTGTTCCTTAATTTTTTCAAGTTCATCTTTCATTTGGACCACCAATTGTTGCATGGGGGCATAATTACTTTTTGAGCCAATGGTGTTGATTTCCCTACCGATTTCTTGACCAATAAATCCTAATTTTTTTCCGTTGGAATCTTCAGAATTAATGGATTCTGTAAAATAGTTTAAATGGTTTTCCAAACGCACTTTTTCTTCGGTGATATCAAACTTTTCAATGTAATAGACCAACTCCTGCTCAAATCTATTTTCATCGTATTTTTCCCTAAGTTCCTCAACGCCTTTTAATAAACGTTCCCGCACGGCCTCCACACGCTCGGGATCTATTTCAATGACTTTTTCCAATAAGGCGCGAATTGCAATAATCCTTTCTTTAAAATCGGTCTCAAGGACCTTTCCCTCATCCAGCCTGTGGTCTATCAAATCCTTTGTGGCATTATTGATTTCAGTTTGTATGGCCTTCCATTCATCTTCATCAATTTCCTCTCTAACCGTATTTAAAGCATCTGGAAATTTAACAGCCATTCGCATCAATTCCAGTTCATCGCCTTCAACGATATCCTTCAACTGATCCATATATTGTTTTACCACAGGGGTGTTCAATTGTGTAGAGGTATCCTCCGCAGTAGCTTCCACGTAAATGGAAAAATCAACTTTTCCCCTTACCAATTTGTCTGCAAGCAGTTTTCTTATCGCTAATTCCTTTTCCCGATAAATAGAAGGCATTCGGGCATTTAAATCTAAATTCTTGCTATTGAGGGATTTGATTTCAATCGTAATTTTTTTGGTGGGCAGTTGCAAAACAGATTTTCCATAACCTGTCATCGAGTAAATCATAAACGTCTGTTTTTAGATATGCAAAGGTAAATAAAACTAAAGAACGGGAGGGGTTTAAAACGCTCTAATACTCACACGATTCGGGTTTGTGTTTTACATAGTAAGATTTATAGTTTTTTGCCTTTTGGTCCATGCAACCGCATAAATCGAGCAATTCGATATTTTTGAAATCGATGGGATGGCTTTCCGCTTGAAGCGCAATATAGCCTTCCGTAACGATTTTGCCCGTTTGGTCTTTCCAATCTGTGGGGTTTATGCCCCAATCTTTCCAATGCTCTCCGTTGTAATGCCCGTTCGCTTCGAATGATCCAATTTGAGGGCGTGTAAATTTTAAAACGGTATCGTTTTCTATTAGAAAAGCCATGGATTCACCACCCAAAACTAGCGCTTCGGCATGTACCCAATTGTTGCCAAAATAGGTTTTGGAGTTTGATCTGATGCAGTGTTCGTAGTTGATGGTATCGCTCATAACCACTGCCGTACCAGGTGTACAAACGTTTCCAGTGGGTCTTTGTTTTTTGTCATTTAAGCCTCCAAGAAGTTGCAGTTCTACTGAAACGGGAAAGTTTTGATCAAAGGCATTACTTTTTGCAGACTGGGAATGTAACATGACGCCACTGTTGCGAACATTCCAATGGGCACCACCCTCGGTTTGCTCTCCGGTGAACCTATAGTCAAACCTCAATTTGTAATAGGAATAGGGTGTGTTGTAATAGATATGCGCGAATTTATTGTTGAAAGTTTTATAGTCGTCATACTTTATTCGAAGCATGCTGTCCTCAACCACAAAAGTATTTTTGTAATTGACGTTGAGGTCTTCCCCAGTAAATTTTATGGTCCAATCAGAGAGGTCTTTGCCGTTAAAAATTGGCATCCATATTTCTGAATCAGTATTTTGAAGCGCCGTTTTCTTTTCTGATTTGCAAGAGATAGCTATAAAGATGGCAATAGTAATGGCTAGTTTAGTTTTCATATGGACAAAATCAAGGTGAATTATACGAGAAAAGTACAAATAAAAAACCTGTTACAGTGAATTAACAGGTTTTGGGCTCAAGGTAACAGCCTTGACTTTATTTGAAAGCGATTAATATAGCTACATTCCTTACTTCGAACTCGCGTTAACTGAAAAGAAGTGTTTAAGGATTCTAAAATTGGGCGTCCAGAAAAAAATGTCGCACCTGATAGTCAAAGATTTCAATCTGTTTTTAGTTAAGACTCATTTCTCCCCTGTAATAATCAAGAATCTTTACCCGCAACACATATTCGTACTTCGCCTGGTTTAAATTGAGTTTAGCACTGTCTACATTATTTTTACTGATAATATAGTCTACAATATTTGAGACATCGTTATTAAACCTTACTTCGTTGATGCGGAAGGATTCCTCATAAGCTTTTACCTGTTCCGTAAGGGTATTGTAAACGCTATAGGCAGTTTCCATGGAAATATAGGCTTGTTCAATAGCTTGTTTGAAACTTAATTTTGTGCTTTCCAATTGGATTTTAGAATCTTCCAATTGGATTTTTTGCAATTTCACATTATTTCTCGCCTGAAATCTATTAAACAATGGTATCTGTACAGACAACCCGACTACGGTACTTAAGTTATTCTCAAATTGGTCTTCGTAACTGATTTTATTGCCCGTAAATTGGGTTTTGTTTTGCAAGACAGGGTAGTCTTGATTATCAATGGTTACAAAATTTCCTGTTTCTACGGTACTTGTGCCTGTTTCCGTAAACGTTTCGGCCAAACTGGAGTAATTGGTATTTAGTCTGCTAAACACCGATATCTGGGGATAGTAATTAGATCTAGCTACTTTAATATTGCTCTTAGCGGCGTCAATTCTATATTGTCTGGCTTTAAAAGTGGCTAAATTTTCTAGGGCATCTTGATAGACTTGGCTCACTGAAAGCCCATAAACTTGTGGCTCAAACAATCCTGATAAATATTGAATTTGTGCTTCCGTTTCAACTTCAAGATTTAATAACCTTGAAAAGCTTATTATTGCAGCTTCCAAAGTGTTTTGTGCGTTTAACAGGGCAACTTTATCAGATGCGTACTGTCCTTGCATATTGGTGTAATTCGCTGGATTGCCTACACCTTCATTGTAATTATCTTCCAAACGCTCTAATTGCCTTTCGGTTACCTCCATTCTGGCTTCTATAAGAGCGAGCATATCCCGGCTATTTAGAATTCTAATATATGCTACAGTAACATCAATGATTAAGTTCTGAATAGTTTCTTCTTGCTCCATTTCGGCAGCCCTCAGGTTAAATTTATCCCGTTTAATTCTATTAAGCGCATTAAAACCGTTAAAAAGGGTTAGATTCAAATTCATCCCAAAATTAGAGAAGGTAAATTCACTATTACTATAGGTATTCGTAAACGGGTCAATACTTCTTCCATTGTTAACCCCAATATTGTAATTGCCATTTAAGTTTGGTAAAAGCTGATTTAGAGATTGTTTAAAGTTAAGTTTTGAGGATTTTGTGTCTAGTTTTGAGCTTTTTACGTCCAGATTGTTTTTTATGGCAATGGTAATGCAATTGTCCAAAGTTAAATTTGCGGCCGAATCTATCTGTGCAAACCCGACCGCAATACTTAAACTAAATAAACAAAAAAGAACAATATTTTTTTTTCTCATAATGTTGCGTTTACAACCATCCCATCTTTTAAATGAATGGTTCTTGAACCATAAGCGGCATTGCTTTCAGAATGTGTGACTTGAATAATAGTGACCCCTTCTTCATTCAATTTTTTAAATAGTTGCATAATTTCTTCTCCTTGAGCTGAATTTAGGTTACCCGTAGGTTCATCAGCCAAAATTAATTTTGGGCTAGACACCAAAGCTCTTGCTATGCCAACTAATTGTTGTTGTCCGCCACTTAGCTGCGATGGAAATAAATCTTTTTTTCCCACAATATTGAATCTATCCAGCATATCGGCTACCATAGCTTTTCGTTCTGCTCTACTGTGTTTTTTGTATAACAAGGGCGTTTCTATGTTTTCGTACACTGTTAATTCGTCAATTAAATGATAGGATTGAAATACAAAACCGATGTACTCTTTATAAAGGTTAGCGCGGTGCTTCTCTTTTAAATTATGAACAGGCTCTTCTAAAAAAGTGTACTCTCCTTCCTTAAAATCATCAAGCATGCCGATAACGTTCAATAATGTTGTTTTTCCAGAACCTGATGGCCCCATGATGGATATAAATTCGCCTTCATTTACAGTTAAATCAATGTCATTTAATAAGAAGACCCTATTTCCTCCTGAGTTTACCCATTTAAAAAGTTTTTTTATTTCTAATATCATGTTCTGCTCGTTTTATAATGATTGATTTTTTTATTAAATACTATAACAGTAACATAGTGAATACTGTGCCGTTTCTGTAACCCTTTAAAAACAAGCAAATTACAATGATTCCATTAATTTAAGGTGTATCGAAATCGATACAATAGTGTTCTATATCATAACACTTTGAGCTTTATAGTGTAGAGCTACAAACTTTAAAATATTCATAGACTATTTAGGATTGTTAAGTGTTATTTATGAAAAGTAGTGGGGTTTAAGTATTAACTTTTCGAATATTCATTTAAATAATTCTTCCAAGTTTTTTGGCCTCAGCATCTTTACTTGCACCATATATCATTCCAAGTACCATCCCAATCCCTGTTCCAATTGTCAATCCCATACTTGTTCCCAAGGCAGTATCAAATACTACTCCAATTGACAAGCCTATTACCGGGCCGAAAATTATTCCATAAACCATTCCCTTTTCTGTATAGTACTTTTCAGTAGTGAAAGAAAATTCGTTTTTCAGAAATGCTCTAAATTCAGAAAATTTCTTTTCGTAGTATTTTTTTCTGTTTCCCTTAGCCTCTTTTAGTTTTAATGAAGAAAGCTTTTCTTGAATTAATTGCAATTGGTTTTCAGTTAAGTCTTTCTTTTTTAAAGAAGACAATATTCTGATGAAGCCATTATAAATTCGTTTTTCAGATTTTTTATCCGTTTTGGATAATAAGGTGCTTAATAATTCTAAGGTGTCATCTATGTTCATATTTTATCTCGTTTATTTTAATTAGGTTTCGAAATGATGTTATTAAATAGTTGCGTATCATTTTTAATGGTTTTTAATAAAAAATTACTCTTCTTTTAACTTTACTATTGGGTTTAAACGCAACAGCTTTAAAATCTTAAAGAGTATTGTTATTGAGGATGCTATAAGAATTAATACTAAAGCGGTTATAAAAATATTTGGGGTTAAATCTATTCTATAAGTAAAGTTGTTAAGCCATTTGTTTAGTACAGCATACGCAATGGGCATGGCTATAACGAAAACCCCCAATAATATGATAACGTAATCTTTAATGAGCAGTTTTACGATATCAGCATATTTTGCTCCAAGCACTTTTCTAATGCTTATTTCTTTAGCCAATATCTCTGCCGTAAAATTTATAATACCAAAAAGCCCAAACAAAGCAACTAATATGGAGACTATGGTAGCTAGTAACAATAAACGGCTCCGTTTGTTATCGGCTTTATAAAAACGTTCAGCTTCTTTATCCATAAAAAAGATGTTAGCTGGTCTTTCGGGTTCGTATTCTTTTTGAATGGCTTCTAGTTGTTTTAAAGCTACTGCAGGGTTTCCAGAATATTTAACGGTTAGGTTGCCTATTCTCCAAAACGGATTACTCCAACAGGTAAGTACCATGGGCTTTATTTCATCGTATAATGATTGGAAATGGATGTCTTTTACTACGCCAATAACATTAACCTTTATGGTATCTCTGCCAGTTAAGTAAACGGTTTTTCCAATGGGATTATCTGTAAGGTTAAATGCTGTAACGGCTTTTTCGTTAATGATAATATCATCAACATCGACGTCTACATTACCAGAAAAATTTCTACCCTCAACAAGCGTGATACCATATGTGCTTAACCAGTTTTCATCAACCCCAAAATGAAATATATCTTGAGGGTCTTGGCCTAAATTTTTGGTAATTCCAACTGTATTTAAAGACCATGGGTCGAACGGTACGCTAGACGAAGCTGAAACTTCAGAAATATTTGAGTTGGCGGTTAATGTTTGGGATATGGTCTTAAAGTGGCTCCTTACCGGGCCTCTGGCAACCTCTAAAGTCATTAATTTGTCTTTGTTAAAACCTATGTCTTTAGACTGTACGTAACGTAATTGTTTCAACAAAACAATAGTACCAATAATAAGCATTAATGAAATACAGTATTGAAAGGCTAAAAACCCTTTCCTTAACTTTTGCCCTTTAAAAACAAAGGCTTTTTTCATTAACATTAAATTACCCGATGTTGCAAAATGAATTGACGGAATGATAGATGAGGCAAGCCATACTGTAACAAATATGATAGCGTGATAAGGCCATATGCTAAAAATTGTTTTAAGGGTAAAAGCTTTATCAACAAAACTATTGAACTGGTTTAAACTGAGTATTATAATTGTAATGGCCAATAGGTATGCCAGTAGTGTAGTAATAAAAGCTTCGGCATACAACTGCTGGATTAATTGTTTTCTGGATGCACCAATTGCTGTTCTAACACCCGCTTCTTTACTTCTTTTAATGGCTTGTACGGAAGAGAGGTTTATATAGTTAAGCCCGGAAATAATTATAATTAATATCCCAACCAATAGTATAACATTAACATAAGTTTTATTGTTAAATGGCAATGTAATTGGAGGCCCCCAATCTTCATAATTGATGTGTTTTGATTGAAAATGAAAGTCTTTTATATTCTGCAAGTAAAAATCATGCTTATCTCTAATGCCTTCTTTATAATGTTTTTGGAGGAAGGCTTCCTTCTTTTTCATTATGGATGCTGTATTGGCACCTTCTTTTAATAGCAACCAAGTCATGACAATCCTATCGTCCCAATCCTTTAGCCAACGCGCGTTAAAAAAGTTTAGACTTCCCCAATGGTCATAATTGGAAACATATAGTGAACTAAACTGATATGATGAGTTCTTAGGCATATCTTTAATGACTGCCATAACTTCTATAGATTCAAATCGTCTAAAAGAATACACATATTTTCCTACTGCAGATTCATTCCCAAATAACTTTTTAGCACATGTCTCGGTTAATACTAATAAAGCACTGCCGTTAATTTCTCTATTTAAATTGCCTTCAACTACTTCAAAGTCCCATATCTTAAAAATGCTTGGGGAGGTTGCCGTATAATTTTTTTCATCAAACAGGTTGTCCCCATATTTTAAAGAATTAGTCCCTAAGAAGATAAGATTTGCCGTTTCCTCGATTTCAAGAAATTCAGATTTTAGAGCTCCAGCAACCTGATGGGATATTAAACTTTGGTATTGCGCATCGTTTTTCTTGGTATTGTCTTTTTCGTAAACCCTATAGATTCTGTCTGCTTTAGAATGGTAGGAGTCTACGCTATATTCGTCTTGAACATATATAAGAATGAATAATAAAACTGCTATGCCAAGCGCTAAGCCAATAATATTGATGGAATAATTAGCTTTCTCTTTGGCAAAAACCCTAAGTGCGATTTTAAAATAATTACGAATCATAGTTTTATATATTTAACCGAAATGGATTCAGCAAGGGTTAATAGTTTATTCTTCCCGTAAAATTGTTGCTGGGTTATACCTTAAAATTTTTAATACGAAATACATCATGTTACCTGTGGATATTAAGAGTATTACAACAACTGGAGCTAAAAAGCTTATACTTTTTAGTTCTATTTGATAGGCAAAATTGTTGAGCCATATTTTTAGTAAATACCACGCCAAAGGCACTGCTATAAATGAAGCAATAGCAATAAGAATTAAAAAATTCTTAGATATTAATGCGAAAACGGTTTTGCTATTGGCGCCAAGAATTCTCCTTACGGCTATTTCTTTTAATTTTTCAGTTACGGTTAGCGATACCATGGCAATAAGTCCCAAATTAGCAATGATAATTGCCAATAGCGTTAATGCATTAAAAATGCTACCAAACTGTTGGTATTTGGCGTATTGTTTGTTAAAGTAAGTATCTGAAAAATAGGTTACAAATGGGTCTTCTGGATAAATAGATTTCCACTTGGATTCAATCATATCAAGTGACTTACTAATATCTTTAGTATTCAATTTTGCTAGGTAGTATCCAAACTCAAATGGGTGTCTATTTATAAAGCATACTGGCGCTATAGGTTCTGATAATGACTTAACATGAAAATCTGCTACTACACCAATTATTTTCCATGTACGATTTCTTCTTTTTATAATTTGATTAATGGCATTTTCAGGATGTTTAAAACCTAATAGTTTACTTGTTTTTTCGTTTATTATAAGTTCTCTTTTTGGTCTGCCAATTTCTGGTTCAAAATTTTTACCAGCCAAAAATTTGGCATTATAGACACTAAAAAAGTTCTCATCTATTGCTCTTCTTTTTATTTCTCCTTGTATATTTTCTCCAGTAGACTCAACAGTAATTTCATTAAAGTGCCCCATTGTTTCTTCCCCAGGAACATTTAAACATGATGCTACATTACGTACAGAAGGCATTTTAAGAAGCTCCTCCTTAAAACGTTTAAACCTCCTTTTTTTGTTAGCAACTTGTTCTTCATCATTCCAGGTAACATTTAAAGTCGTTGGCCCTTGCATTACAAGGACTTGTTCTGTATCAATCCCTAAATCTGAATTCAGCATGAAATTAATTTGTTGATATACTATAACCGCGCCAATTGTTAGAAAGATAGAAGCAGAAAATTGAATAGATAGTAGTATCCTTTTAACACGATTGTTATTGGATTGACCATTGACTATTTTTCCTTTAATAGCCGTAATAGGGTTAAAAGAAGCTAGTATTACTGAAGGATAAAACCCAATACAAACGATACAAAACACAAAAAACAGCATAGCGTATAACCAAAACTGAGCGATGTAAATAAAACTGAAAGACAACGTTACTTGAAACAATTGTTCTAAAAAGGGGTGGCAGGCAACAGTAATGAATATGGATAATACCAACGCCAAAAGATTCAACAAAAATATTTCTGTTAAGTATTGCATTCTGAGCTGATTTTTTGAAGCTCCAATTGTTTTTCTTATACCAATATTTTTAACTCTATTTAGAATAAGAGAGATGTTCAGGTTTATAAAGTTTATAAAGACAATAACCAGAATGGCAATGCCTATTCCCAGAATAATGTAAATGTGGCTGAGACTGCCATTAATTTCAAACTCATCTGCGTAATTTGATGTTAAGTGTATGTCTTTAATAGGTTGTAATTTAAATGCTAGACGTCTTCCTCCATTTTCTTCAGGGTTTACATATTTTTTAGCTAATTGGTTTAATGAATTCGTTACACTTTGCGGATTTGCTGATGCATCTAAGGATACATAATTATAGTCATAGTTATTGTTCCAATTACCTTCTTCTTCCATCCAACCATAATGAACAAAAGTTTGCAGGCTATTTAAATAGTCATATTTTAAATGCGTATTCTTTGGAGCGTCTTTTACAATTCCAGTAATTACAAAGGGCATGCCCTCATTTACTTTAACACGTTCTCCAATGGGGTTTTTATTTCCGAATAATGCCCTAGCTTTAGATTCGGAAATAACCATTTTTAAAGGCGAGTCTAAAGCAGTATCTGGGTTTCCTTCTATAAGTAGCCCTTTAAAAATCTTTAAAAAATCCTTATCTACCCAAAATACACTTTGGTTGGCAATTTTTTTATCATCTGTTCTTATTAAGCACTTTTCACGATATGTTCTTGATGCATAGTTTATACCTGGAATTTCCTCTGGAGCTACTTGGGCTAGTCTATTGGGTCCTTTTGCTCCCTCGTAAACAAGGTCTTTATTATTATGGCGAATGGTTACTACCCGGTATACACTATCTGCTTTTTCTATATGGTTCTCATAAGAGGTTTCAAAATTTAAATAACCAAGTATTAAAATACAGGCCGAAAACCCCAATACTAATCCAACCATATTTATGGTTGTAAAAAAAGTTTCCTTTTTAAAATTTCTTAGTGCGATTTTTAAGTAGTTGCTTATCATGGTTTCTTTTAAATTAGACTATTTTCAGCCACTTTTTGACCGTCTAACAAGCGTATTATGCGATGTGTAAACTTTGCATCATGCTCACTATGCGTTACCATAATAATGGTGGTGCCTTGGGCATTTAGCTCGGTTAAAAGCTCCATAACCTCATTACCGTTAGAGCTATCTAGGTTTCCTGTGGGCTCATCAGCCAATATCAATTTGGGATTATTAACTACCGCTCTGGCTACGGCTACACGTTGTTGCTGACCACCTGATAACTGTTGCGGAAAGTGTTTTCTACGGTGCATAATCTGCATTTTCTCCAACACCTTATGCACACGTTCTTTACGCTCCGATTTTTTTACTCCCGTATAGATTAAGGGTAATTCTACATTTTCAAAAACAGAGAGTTGGTCTATTAAATTAAAACTTTGGAATACAAAACCGATATTGTGCTTGCGAAGGTCGGCACGCTTACGCTCGTTGTAATTGATTACCTCTTCACCGTTAAACATAAAGCTACCGCCATCGGCATCGTCTAGCATTCCAAGGATATTAAGGAGTGTTGATTTTCCACAGCCCGATGGTCCCATTACGGCAACAAATTCACCTTTTTTAACATCAAAAGACAACTTGTTTAAGGCTATGGTTTGTAACTCTTCGGTTTTGTAATATTTCTCTAAATCTGTAATTTTTATCATGATTTATATTTTATTCTTTTTTGTTGTCATTGCGAGGAGGTACGACGTGGCAATCTACCAGATTACTTCGTCCTTCGTCCTCGTAATGACGTTAAATTGTTTTATTCTTTTAATACTAATTCTTCTTTATCTCCAAAATTGTCATAGCTGGATGTAATGACCTTATCGCCCGGTTGAAGTCCATCGAGCACCTCATAATACTCGGTGTTTTTCGTACCCAGTTGAATATCTACTTTATAGGCCAATGAGCCATCGTCATTTAGTTTAAATACCCAATTACCACCCGTTCTTTGAAAAAATCCACCTTTCGGAATTAAAACCGCTTGCTTTTCATCACTTAAAGCTAATCTAATTTGAAGAGATTGCCCTCTTCGGATGCCCTCAACTTTTTCATCAAACACCATATCTACCTGAAATCTACCATCAGTCACTTGGGTAAATACTTTTTTAATGGTGAGTTTGTGTTCTTGTCCGTTAAACGAAAACACACCTTGTTGCCCCGTGTAAATTCTAGAAATATAATGTTCGTCTACATCGGCCCTTACTTTAAAACCGCTTAAAACATCAATTTGCCCCAAGCGCTGTCCTTGATTTTTAGATTCTCCAATCTCAGCATCAAGGGAAGTTAACTGACCGTCAACGGGGGCTCTAACCACCAAATCACCTACTTTTTTGCGCATCAACTGTAAAGCGCTTTGGGTGCGCTCTAAGGAATTTCTTTTTTGAAGGGCTTCCTGCTTCACCGAAATAGAATCTTGCTTTATAACCTCACGAGCCAATTTCATACGCTGTTTTTGATAATTAAAATTGTTTTCAGATTGAATAAACTCTTGTTTTCCAATGGCCTTTTCTTCATAAAGCGTTTTATTGAGGTGATAAATCCTATCGGCTTCAACCAAGGCATTTTCAATATCGGTCATTCGGTTCAGTCTGTTAATTGTGTTCTGGCTGGCCGCATTTTGCGATATCTGCATTTGCGTTAATAAATTATACACCGAGGTTTCCTGATTTACCAGTCTCAACTCTAAATCTGTATTAGAAAGACGCAAAATAGGCTCGCCCTGTTTCATAATGGCACCGTCTTCAACAAAAATTTCGTCTACACGTCCACCCTCAAGCGCATCTAAGTAAATTGTAGTTATAGGTAATACAGTACCAGAAACAGGAATGTTTTCCTGAAAAACACCTTCCTGAATTTCACTAACGGTAATACGCTCTAAATCTACATTCAACTTAGATTTACCGCCCGTTGAAGCCATCACAAAAATGATTAAAGTGATAAATAGCAATACGCCAACTGCCAATTGAATTTTCTTCTTGCTAAATCGTTTTTTCTCTAAAGGAATATCCATCTATACTTTATTTTACACTGAATATTTAGGTATTATCGTGCCAAATTTCAATGTGCTAAAAATCAATTGATTACGTTTTTAGGCGATTCATATGTGTTCGAAAATGATACACTTGCGTTCGGTAGTAACACACATTTTAACCCACTCTTTTTTTGTAGTTCAATTATTTTTCAAGCGCTCATTATTATCGTAATATTGTAGTAATGCTGTTAAAAAATGCGAACATATTAGTTGTAGATGACGATGCCGATGTGCTAACTGCCATGCGATTATTGCTTAAATCGAAAGCAAAAGAAGTAGTAGTTGAGAAGAACCCCGTTAATATTGTGTCCTTAATCCAAAAGAACAAATTTGATATTATCATTCTTGATATGAATTTTAATGGACTAATAAACACTGGGAATGAAGGTATTTATTGGCTTAATAAAATAAGGAGTATTAATAAGGAAGCATCGGTAATTCTTATTACGGCTTATGGCGATTTAGATTTGGCCATTAGGTCTTTAAAAGAAGGTGCTTCGGATTTTATCGTAAAGCCTTGGAAAAATGATAAACTCATAGAAGCCATTGGCGAAATTTTGGATAAGAAAAAGTCGTCAAAAAAATCTAAAAAGGACATCGCACTTCGCAGTAAAACCGAAATTTTAGGGGAAAGCAAGGTGATGGAGGATGTCTTTTTTAAGATTAAAAAAATAGCGCCCACCGATGCTAATATTTTGATTTTAGGCGAAAACGGAACTGGTAAAGACCTAATAGCCAAAGCCATTCATGAAAATTCACTGCGAAAAAACAAACCCTTTGTAAAAGTTGATATTGGTGCTTTGACCGAATCGCTATTTGAAAGTGAACTTTTTGGATATAAAAAAGGGGCCTTTACCGATGCTAGGGAAGATAGAAAAGGCCGATTTGAAACTGCTAACGGTGGCACGCTTTTTTTAGATGAAATAGGCAACATCAATTTACAACAGCAAGCACGATTGTTAACGGTAATTCAAAATAGGCAGGTAACACCTTTAGGCTCTAACAAAGCAATTCCAATTGATATCAGGTTGATTTGTGCTACCAATGTTGGTATTGATTTTTTAGCCGACGAAGCTAACTTCAGAAAAGATTTAATCTACCGCATCAACACGGTTGAAATCGTTATGCCTCCTTTAAGACATCGTGGTAAGGATGTGGTGTTATTGGCAAAACATTTTGTAGAACTTTATGCCGAAAAGTATTTAAAATCGAGTTTTCAATTAGATACTAGTTTTATTGAAAAGTTGAAAAGTTATCACTTTCCGGGCAATGTGCGCGAACTACAATATGCCTTAGAGAGAGCGGTTATTATGGCCGAAGGCTCAACACTCTATGCCGAGGACCTTGTGTTTTCGCCTATTGAAAAGCAAGAAAACAAAATAGAAGCAGGCGATTTAAAACTAGAAACCATAGAGAAAAATGCCATTTTAAAAGTCCTTGAAAAGAATAATGGCAACATATCGCATTCAGCGAAAGAGTTAGGCATTACCCGAACGGCCTTGTACAGAAGACTCAATAAGTATGGCTTATAAAAAATACAAATTAGCGCTTGCAATAAGAGTTCTTGTTTTATTATTGTCGCTCATTGGTTTCGCGTTTTTTATAGGTTTATTGGATTCAGAAACCTTAGTCTCCTACAGGGCACTAATAGCTGGTGTTTTATTGATTATCGCGGTTTTTAGTTTTGTAAACCTTTACAGATTTGTTTTTAAGCGGTTTCAGGAAATGGACGAGTTTTTTGAATCGGTAAAGTACAGGGATTTTTCACGTTGGTTCAACGAAACATCTTCTAGAGAAGATATTCAAGAACTCCATAAAGGTTTCAACGAAGTCAATAAAACGGTACTGGAAATCAACAAAGAAAAAGAGGCACAACATCTTTACCTTCAAAAAATATTGGAGATGGTAGAAACGGGCATTATAGCTTACAATGTCAAGTCGGGCGATGTTTTGTGGGTGAATGAAGCGTTTAAAAAATTGATTAACATTCCTTCATTAAAAAATATAGGATTTGTAAAAAACCGGAATGCCACGCTTTATGAAGCCATCTTTTCAAAAAAATATTCCGATAGCGAAAATATTACGGTGTCCATAGCTAATGAAAACACCAATTTGCTTATTTCAAATTCGATTTTTGAAATAGAATCCAATACTTTTAAACTTATAGCATTACAAAATATTGATGATACTTTAAATAAAAATGAATCTGAAGCTTGGAAAAAGTTGTTGAGTGTGATGACACATGAAATCATGAATTCCATTGCACCCATTTCCTCATTAGCCGAAACATTACAATCTAAAGTAGAACTATCCCAACAAGACCCAGATGAACACCCCCTTGATATAGAAGATTTAGATGTGGGTATAGAAAGCATCAAAAAACGCAGTGAAGGCTTATTAAAATTTGCTAAAACCTACCGAAGTTTAAATAAAATTACCAAATTAAACTTAAGTAAAATAAAAGTTGACAGTCTTTTCGGAAATATAAAAACCCTGATGGAGCCTTCTCTAGAAGGAAAAAATATCGCACTTCTATTTGAGAATGAAAACACATCCTTGGAGATAGAAATAGACACTTATTTAATAGAACAAGTGCTTATTAATCTGATATTAAATGCTGTTGAAGCTTGTAAAGAAGTTGAAAATCCAAGCATTAGTATTAAAGCACTTAAAAATATTGAAGGTCAGGTAGTTTTAAAAATAATAGACAACGGAAAGGGTATTCCCGAAGAGATTATGGAAAGTATTTTTGTTCCATTTTTTACTACTAAAAAAACAGGTAGTGGGATAGGGCTGAGCTTATGTAAGCAAATTATACTCCTTCATAAGGGGAAACTTTTAGTTAAAAGTAAAGAAGGAGAAGGCACTGTGGTCAGTTTGGTGTTTTTGAATATTTGATTTTAATCATATTCAAATGATGATGCCAACCCGATAGGTTTAAATATTTTCAGTGTTAACAAGGGATTCAAGGGAAATAAAAAAGGGACAAATCAAAAAAAAATCTGATTTGTCCCGTGAAGTACTCAAGGTGGGAATCGAACCCACACTCCCGAAGGAACTGGATTTTGAATCCAGCGCGTCTACCAATTCCGCCACTTGAGCATTTAACTTGATAGTCTGTGTTTATCTCTAATCTTTCTGAGCTGTTCTTTTCCAACTCCAGATTTCCAATATTTTTCTCTTTTTCGAGCTTCACTTCTTGAACCATCTACAGATTCTTCGAAGATCAATTCGAATGGGCGATAAGCTCTAGTCGTTCTTTCTCTTCCCATATTATGCCTAAGAACTCGATCATCCACATTTTTTGTCAACCCCACATAAATATAGTTCTTTTCAACGCTGGCAATTGCATAAATATAAAACATAATTTTAAGAACATATCTTGCTAAGCGCGCCTGCCTGTCGGCAGACAGGTCTACCAATTCCGCCACTTGAGCATTTGTGCGTCTACCTCCCGATAGCTATCGGGATTGCCACTTGAGCGATTTTGGACTGCAAAAATAATTTTTTTTCTGGAATTACAATCAAAAAATACTAAGCAATATGGGTTTCAGGTTAAAATAAATGTATAAATTTGCACCTCGTTAAAAATTAAGGTGGCTTAAGCACTGCCTAAACAACACGTTAACCATGGCCGTTGTAAATACAGAAGCAAAGATTTTTGCTTGTACTCAAAGTAGGGAATTGGGTGAAAAAATTGCCAAAGCATTTGGAGAACCTTTGGGCAATGTAATTACCTCTACCTACAGTGATGGGGAATTCCAACCATCTTATGAGGAATCCATCCGGGGGACAAGAATTTTCATCATTGGGTCAACACATCCTGAGCCAAGGAATTTAATGGAAATGTTGTTGATGGTCGATGCAGCCAAACGAGCTTCTGCAAGACATATTACTGCGGTAATGCCTTATTTCGGTTGGGCAAGACAGGATAGAAAAGACAAACCAAGGGTGCCGATTGCGGCAAAATTAGTAGCCAAAATGTTGGAGGCTGCCGGTGCTACGAGAATTATAACGATGGATTTGCATGCTGATCAAATTCAAGGGTTTTTTGAAAAGCCCGTAGATCATTTATATGCCTCTATTATATTTTTGCCCTATTTGAAAAGTTTAAATCTGCCGAATTTAACGGTAGCATCTCCGGATATGGGTGGATCGAAAAGGGCTTATGCCTATTCAAAAGCATTGGAGAGCGATGTGGTAATCTGCTACAAACAACGCGCAAAGGCCAATGTGATTTCGCATATGGAATTAATTGGTGATGTAAAGGGTAAGAATGTTGTTTTGGTAGATGACATGGTAGACACTGCGGGTACATTAACCAAAGCTGCTGATTTAATGATGGAAAGAGGAGCGCTCAGTGTTAGAGCCATTTGTACGCATCCTGTATTGTCAGGAACTGCCTATGAAAGATTGGCCGAATCTAAATTGGAGGAATTAATCGTAACAGATTCCATTCCGTTAACCCAAAAAAGCGATAAAATTAGAGTATTGAGCTGTGCGGATTTATTTGCTGAAGTGATGGACAAAGTACACCATAACCGATCTATCAGCTCTAAGTTTGTAATGTAAATTCTAAATTTTTAAGAAAGAATAGTAATAATTAATATATAACAATGAAATCAATTACAATCAACGGATCTCAAAGAGAAAGCGTGGGCAAAAAAGCAACAAAAGCCTTACGTAATGCTGGTCAGGTTCCTTGCGTATTATACGGGGGAGACAAGCCAGTGCATTTCTCTGCACCAGAATTGGCTTTCTCAAAACTTGTATACACGCCTAATGCGCATACAGTTGTGATTGAGCTTGACAACGGGCAGACTTTAAATGCAGTATTACAGGACATTCAATTCCACCCTGTATCGGATAGAATTCTTCACGTAGATTTCTATCAATTGTTCGAGGACAAGGAAATTGCTTTGGATATCCCTGTTAACCTTGTAGGTAATTCAAGAGGGGTTAAAAATGGAGGTGTTTTAAGACGAAACAACAGAAAGCTTCGGATTAAAGCGTTACCTGCAAACCTCCCAGATTTTATCGAAATAGACATTACGCCAATGAAAATAGGTGATAAAGTGTATGTTGGTGATTTGGCTAGCGAAAAGTACCGTTTCCTTCATACGGATAATACAGTGGTTTGTCAAATCAAAACCGCAAGAACAGCGATTCTTGATGACGAAGACGAAGAAGAACTTGAAGGCGAAGAAGGCGCAGAAGCTGCCGCAGAAGGTGGAGCTGAAACTCCAGCTTCAGAAGCACCTGCCGAAGCGTAACAAGAATAAACTTATCTTAACCGATAACCATAAAGCACCTTTGTTTCGAGGGTGCTTTTTTATTGGAAAAAATCGTTTTAAACGGGTTCAGTTTTAAATTAAAAAATATATCTTTGCACGCGAAAACTAAACGAGGCTTTTTTCAATTAAGTCGCATAATATTAAATACATAAGTAATGTCTAAAGTTACAGGTAAAGTTGCCCAAATTGTAGGACCGGTTATTGACGTAGAGTTTGCAGCAGGTTCAGAACTTCCAAAAATTTACGATTCATTAGAAATTAAAAGACCTGATGGTGCCACTTTGGTATTGGAGGTACAGTCTCACGTTGGTGAGGATACCGTACGTACTATTGCGATGGATTCTTCGGATGGTTTAAGTAGAGGGACAGAGGTAGTTGCTACGGGAGCGCCTATTCAAATGCCAATTGGAGAAGATGTTTACGGACGATTATTTAATGTAATTGGTGATGCTATTGATGGTTTGGGAGATTTGCCAAAAGCTGGAAAATCTGGTTTGCCTATCCACCGTCAAGCGCCAAAGTTTGAAGATTTATCAACTTCTACTGAAGTTTTATTTACAGGTATTAAAGTAATCGATTTGATTGAGCCGTATGCTAAAGGTGGTAAAATTGGATTGTTTGGTGGTGCCGGTGTAGGTAAAACGGTATTGATTCAGGAGTTGATTAACAATATTGCAAAAGGTCACGGTGGTTTATCGGTATTTGCCGGTGTAGGTGAAAGAACGCGTGAAGGAAATGACCTTTTAAGAGAGATGTTGGAATCTGGAATTATCCGTTACGGTGAAGATTTTATGCACTCTATGGAAGAAGGCGGATGGGATTTGACCAAGGTTGATAAAAAAGTTATGAAAGATTCTAAGGCAACTTTCGTTTTCGGACAGATGAATGAGCCTCCAGGAGCTCGTGCTCGTGTGGCACTTTCTGGATTGACGATAGCAGAGTATTTCCGTGATGGAGCTGGAGACGGACAAGGAAAGGATGTACTGTTCTTCGTAGATAACATTTTCCGTTTTACACAGGCGGGTTCTGAGGTGTCTGCACTTTTAGGACGTATGCCTTCTGCGGTAGGTTACCAACCAACTTTGGCAACTGAGATGGGTGCGATGCAAGAGCGTATTACCTCAACTAAAAAAGGATCTATTACATCTGTACAAGCGGTTTACGTACCTGCGGATGACTTAACTGACCCTGCGCCTGCAACAACCTTTGCCCACTTAGATGCAACAACAGTATTATCTCGTAAAATTGCTGAGCTTGGTATTTATCCTGCGGTGGATCCATTGGATTCTACTTCAAGAATTTTAACTGCTGATATTTTAGGAGCAGATCACTATAACTGTGCGCAGCGTGTAAAAGAGTTATTGCAACGTTATAAAGAATTACAAGATATTATCGCCATCCTTGGTATGGAGGAATTATCAGAAGACGATAAATTAGCGGTAGGTAGAGCACGTCGTGTACAACGTTTCTTGTCTCAACCATTCCACGTGGCAGAGCAGTTTACTGGTATCCCCGGGGTATTGGTAGATATTAAGGAAACCATCAAAGGATTTAACATGATTATGGACGGTGAATTGGATCACCTTCCTGAAGCAGCTTTCAACTTGAAGGGTACCATTGAGGATGCCATTGAAGCTGGTGAGAAAATGTTAGCAGAAGCTTAAAACTAGTAAGCAGTTTACAGTGGCAGTCAGCAGTTTTGCTACTGAATACTGAATACTGAATACTGAATACTGAAAAACTATGTATTTAGAAATTGTATCACCTGAAGCCACGCTTTTTAGCGGAGAAGTAGACTCTGTTTCTGTACCTGGCGTTAATGGTGAATTTGAAATGCTAAAGGATCACGCACCAATTGTTTCCTTATTGAAAGAGGGCAATGTAAAAATTGCTGGAAACATCACTTTGGATGAAGAGGTAGAAGCAAAATTCAAGAAATCCGATAGAGGATTTTGGTTGCCGATAAATTCAGGTACGATTGAGATGAAGGACAATAGAGTGATTGTTCTGGCAGATTAATAAAAACTAACTTCAATAGAAAAAACCCCGAAACAATGTGTTTCGGGGTTTTTCATTTCAACTAACTAAATAAACTAAATGAAAAGATTAATAGAAGATTACTAGTAGGTTTATCGCAATGACGGCAATAACCAAAACCGCCAAACCAATTGCGAAGGATCGGTCCAAGATAGTATTCGTCGTTTTCATGATGATGGGTAAGGGTTCTTCTAAGATATGAATAGAAACTCTGTGCTGTTACCGCACAGAGCTTCAGGTAATTCTCTCTCAAAAGAATTGATTAATAGCTACTGTAAATTTAGGGTGTATTCAGCTAAAAAAAAATACGCACTTATACGTATTTTCAAGGGAAACGATAGGCTTTAAAATGCAAAAGCCCCAGACCGTTACAGCCTAGAGCTTTTTAATAATTCTCCCTAAGAACTAATTAATAGCATGGTAAAATTACATTCTAGATTCAATAAAAACAATACGTATATCTACGTATTTTTATAGGAAAGGCTTGTTAAGGTTGGCCCAAACGGACAGGGAAGTCGGTTTATTATCCAAATTTAGTTTGGCCACTATATTGCTACGGTGTTTGTCTACCGTTCTCGGTGAAATGTTAAGATCACCTGCAATTTCCAAAGAGGTTTTATTTTCGGCAATGAGCTTAACTATTTTTAGTTCGGATTTGGTGAGAAGCTCAAGTTCTTTTGGTTTTTTTGATGGATTGCTGTGGTTCAAGTAGGTTGCTATTTCCTCACTGAAATAGGGTTGATTGTTTTCCACGTGGGCGATGCAGGTTTCAATTTCCTCAATAGCAAAATCTTTCAGAATATAACCGTACACCCCATGCTCCAGTGCTTTATCATATAATTCCTCTTCTTTATCAAAAGTAATCAGCACGACTTTAGTGGGCAGTTCATTTTTTTTCACCTCTTCGGCAATTTCTAAACCCGTTTTATAAGGCATTCTAATATCCAGAATAGCAATTTTGGGTTTGAGCTTAACAATAAGGTTGTAGGCTGTTTTACCATCTGTAGCACTGCCCAAAATATTGTAGCCTTTGGACGTTAAGAAATCGGTCAGACCTCTTAGCATTAGCGGATGGTCATCAGCTATCACTATAGATGTATGCATTAAACTTAGGGAGTTTACGTGGCTATTAACTACTTCAAAAGCCCCTTACAGACTTACAATTTTAAATATAGATATTTTTTTTCATAATCGATGACGGCTTTCCCTTTTTTTAGAATATCAGCACCGATAATGCCGTCCACGGGTTTTGAATTGTGATTGACCAAAGCTGTATTTACATGAACCAAGTTGAACAGCACCAAAACCACTTTATCGTGGTTCCACTTACCAATCTTCACCTTGTTTTTTCTGGACATTTTTGTTTCCATATCTGTTGCTCCCGCACCGGCGGCCAAAATAGAAGAATCCTTTACCTTCAATTTAAATGTGTCTATCCCTTCAAATCCAACGCAGGAACTGGATGCTCCGGTGTCTAAAATAAAGTTCCCTTTTATGCCATTTATAGTCGCTTTAATTTCAAAATGATTCGTTTTAGTGAGCTTCAACTTGATTTTAGTATAACCTTTTTCAAGAAGAAATCCCTGTAGCGTTTTTTCCATGAGAGCGATTGTATTTCAAAAGCAAAAGTACTATAATCGAAATAAATAGGGTTCCTGCAATGATATAATAAAGGGTGAACGGCTTTCCGGGCTTTACGAGGTCACCATAATATACAAAAGCACCCCAGTAGTATGGAGATTTTTTAACATTCCCAATAGTTTCATCTTCTAAATAGTCCAACTTCGATTGGCGATTGGAAAAATGAGGCGATTGGGTATTGCCATAATGATGGTAAAAGAATGACATTATTTCTGAAGTGGATAAATCATTGATTTGCCACAGTGAAAACAGTACATTTTTTGCTCCAGCATATTGAAATCCACGGGCAATACTCATTGCCCCCTCACCTTTACGAAGTGTTCCAATGCCAGTTTCGCAGGCACTTAAAACTACCAATTGGGGATTTAAATCCAAACTGTAAAGTTCGTTAAGGGATAGGTTTTTATCATAAAAATCAATTGTGGCAGGGACAGCGCTAGCATGCGTGGATAAATGCAAAACCCCATGATGTTTGGCATTTATAATAAAATTACTTTTTGAAGCTTCTTGGCGCATTAAAAGTTTTGGATGCATTTCATTTTTAATAGCCTCCGCTTCGTTTATGGAGTAGGTGAGTGTTCTGTCTGTGTTTTCAAAAACTGGAAATATGCCGAGAAGAGAGGTGTTTTCAGTTGGAATGCTTTCAGAAATATAAAAGAATGCGCTGGAGTTATATACAATGTTTTGATTTTTTACAACAAAGGGCATTTTAGAAAACGATGTGGTTTGGGTTTCTTCGGAAAGAAGTGTTTCAAACGGTACAAAATTCAATAGCCCATCTGGAATGAGGATGATAGTTTTAGAATTTGAAACAGCATCAAACTTCAATGATTTAAACAGTTCAAACGCGTATTCCGAAAACTTTTGAATGTCGCTGTTTATTGCTTTGGGGCTATCAAAAAGGTGAACAAACCCCGTGATACTCTCTTTCGTTTTAACATTGAGTTCGATTCTATTCATTTGAATTTGATGGGGTGTGACCACAAATTGGTAGATGTTATACTTTCCATAAAAATAGGTCATCAAGACCGTATTATCTTTGGACAATTTTTCTTGAATGGCTTCTATTGAAAGCCCTTTGTAGTCCTCATCAAGGTGTTTTGAAATGGCTTCATTCAGCCGTTTCAGTTCTATGCTGATTTCTGATAGTCCTCTGTTTAATTCGTGTATTTTAGATGCTCTATTTTCCCCTAATTGTTCTTGTATCAATTGGCTTGTCATGCGCTCTTGCTCTTTCAAAAGCTCATATTCTTCAATCAATAAAGTATCGTTTGGATGCTTTTGCAATCGTGATTTTTTATGAAATATGTCTTTTAAAGTGGATGCCCGACTATCTTCTGAATATTGAAATGCCCTTAAAATATAGGACTTGTCCTCGGCGTTCATATAAGCCTGATACAGCAAATCGATACATTTTTCACTACGGATTTTATGGTCCGTTTGGTTTATGATTTTGGTGTCTTGCGACGTCCATCCGTCGCGCAACAGATTCCAAACATGAAAGCTTAAGTCGTAAAAATTTAAAGATGAAGTGATTTCCGTATGGATTTCAGCATACAAATCAAAAATTTCGATAAAGGTGTTTTCAGCATATAAACCCTGCTTTTTGGGAAGTGTATTTCCATTAAAATTGGGCAGTAGCAATTGTAATGCTCCATCTAAACTTTCAATAACTTTTGTGTTTTGTTCCAAAAGCATATAGAGTTTTGCTTCCTGCACCAAAAGTTTTGCTAATTGCCGTTTAGGTAGACTTTCATGTGAAAATTGTTTGGACTTCAACTTTTGAAATAAGCTTAAAGCTGAGACATAATCTTTATTTTGTAAGGCAATGGCATAACTTTCCTTGTCATCAAAGGGAATGGAAATGTCTTCATAGCCCGATGCAATTTGGCTATCAACCCTAATTGTAATGAGTTTTTGCTTTTGAGCCTTACTGATTTCTGGATGTTCGGTATAATCCGAAGTCAAATTAAGGACGATATCATGCTTCCCAATCGTTTGGTAGAGTTTAGCAAGATTGATAATGCCACTTATTTGGTGAGAACTATTATTGTTTTTTTCCGCTATAAAAATGTATTGTTTAATCGTGCTTTCCGCATTGGTAAAATCCCCTGTTTTGGTGTAAAGGTTACCTAAGGGTTTCAAACAGCTTTCAATAATATCAAAATCAGAAAGCTCGGAAAGGTCATTCGCATTAAAGCGTTTAAGGGCGTCTTCATAAGTAGTGATAGCTTCTTTTAATCGTGAATTTTGGTTCAGATAATATCCTTTATGGCATTGCAAAAACACTAAGGCCAATTGCTCGTCTTTGGTATTTACAAGAGTCTTAAATTGTGATTCTTTCTTACTTAGAAGTTGAAGCGATCCGTTATTTGGATTTGCAATAAAAGTTTCAGTTGCCACATAAATTTGCTCCTCAAGATTTTGGGAAAAACTTATGGAGCTTAAAAGTAAAAGAGAAAGAAATAAACGCGTTTTAACTTCCTGCAAGGTTTTGAAAACCTTGTAGGTATTACCTATTCCACAAGACAGACCTACAAGGTTTTCAAAACCTTGCAGGTCAAAGCCAAGTTCTAAATATCGATTATTCATTCGAGTGAGTTGCCAAATGAAGCTTAGCTTCAAAACTTCCAAATCGCATAAAACTGCCAGTAGTTAAAAACGTTTTCCAAATCATAAACGTAACGGGCGCCAACGCTCGGGCCAATTCGCGCAAAGCCCAAAGTAGCATCTAAAACAACACTATTTCGAAGATTGTTAAACGAATCGCTCGAGCTATTGGTTTCATTAAAGCTTTCAACTACAGGAAGTGGTTCCGACCCTGGCTCTTGCACGCCCTCTAGGTTTTCCACCAAAATAGTATTTGTGGTTTTATTGCTAACAGTTAAAGTACCCTGAATACCGGCTCCGACACCTATATAATTATTGACATTGTATCGTAATAATAGCGGGATATCCCAATCAATATTTTCAAAAGAACTGTTGGTGGTTCGCCGTTGCGTAAACCTAAAACCTTGGGGGCCATCTACGATACGCTCGCTAACAATGGGTGCGCTGTTCTCATAATTGTGAAAATTGTTCATTAACTCTATTTGCCAATACCAGCGGTAGGATTTATAGGGTGATAGCGTAGCTCCAATAAAATAGTTTTCGGAGTTTTTTAAATCTGAAAACGAATTGTAACCTGCTTTAACACCTACCGAAAGCCCAGGCATAAATCGGGTGGTGGAATAATTGGTGATAATCGGTTCGTTTTTATCAAAAATGATGGCCGTCCGGCTTTTGGTGCTTTTCTTATGGAAATCCTTAGCAAATTTGATGTTATATTTTACAAAACCTTTTGTTGAATCGTATTCCTTTACATTTTTCTGCTCGCTTCCCGGGAGGTAAATATTCTTAAAGGTGAAAATCGCTTGTGTATCCGTAAATGTAGTGTCCAAACAACTGTAGTCCACTTCATATTTTGGGCAAATATCACATTTGGGGTACATATCGGTCACTGTTATAGTGGACTTGTCTAGCATTTCAGGGATATCCGTTTCCAATCGAATGGTACGAGCCGGCCCCTCGCCATTATTCTGGAATTTGATTTTGTATTTCAAAGTTTTGAAGCGCACAAATCGATAATTCATTAAAGTGGCATTTGAAGACATTTTGTTGGGGTCGTGCGAAGTCACGATTTCCATTTCCATGTCCTTCACTTTGTGATTATCATAATTGGAATCGGGTACATAAACCCCTCTAACGGAAATAATCGCACTGGTATCCCGAATCATTTCGGGGGTAGTTTCCAAACTGAAAAAAACATTACGTTCTTCGTTAGGTGTCATATTATCAAATTCCAAAACGCTCCAATCCTTATAATATGCCTTGGCTTCTGTAAGTGTTAAAGGCAAATTTGTTTTTTCCGTTGAATCCTGAGCCACCGCACGCATATTTAGAATGGAAACATCGTTGGATGCCAAAAGCGTATTGTTCAGATTGGTTTTACCCGTATAGGCAAAGGTGGAAGCAGGGATTTCTTTTTCATCATAATATGTCCTTACGTCCTTCAACATAAAATTGTCTGCTTTAAACTTATGCTCATTATAAAACAGATAGAGCTTGCCTTTTGTGGTGTAATCTTTTGTGTTTTTGTAACGTATCACCGTAACAATTTCCTGTAAAGGCACAGGCTCCCGATTCCGAATCAAATCAAAATCTGTATCCATGGAAGCCGTTTCATCTGAAGTCGAGGACACCGAATTCACGCTTATTTTTTTAGGACGGGATGTTGGCGGTTTTCCAGTATCATAATTGTTGGTGGCCCAAAGTCTCACCTCATATTCACCTTTCTTTTTATAAACGTGTTTTGGATTTTTTTCTTTACTGAAAGAACCATCGCCTAATTCCCAAAAGAAGGAATAAAACGCCTTCGGCGCCCCGGCAATCTGATTTAAAGCGGGTGTTTCAGGAGTCAAAAACACGTGATTTCCGTTTACCTCCGTTTTAATAGTGGCGGTGCGCGTCACGGTATCCCTCTCAATGATTCTCTGCGAGAATACCGAAAAAGGAATGAAGAAAACAAACATAAGTAGCTGTCGATAAAACATAACGAAATGGGTTTATTACGTGCTCTAATATACAAAAGAGATAACTTTTGATTTTCAAAATGATATAGAAATGGCTTCAGCCCGATAGAATAATCAAGATATTAGCCATAAGAATAGCTATGACCAATACTACCAAAATCGTGATGTAAACTCGCTTTTTCATTTCTAAACCGTTTTCACCCTTATATCAAAATGCATCTCATTTTGTTACCCCACACCTGAATAATGAATGGCTTTCTCGAAATAGTATTTAGAGTTTTAATGGCCTTAACTCCTCTTTCTTCCAATTTTCTAATGGAAAATTGGAATTCATTCTCCTCTTTCCATCCCGATAGCTATCGGGAGAGGAGAGCGAGAGTGAAGATTTTTTTAGAGTAAACTCGATTTTAAGATGTAAATTGGATTCATTTTTCGGCTTCTCCCTTTTATATAGGGAGGAAGATTTTGTGCTGAAAATTTTCGGTGCAAAATCAGGAGGATTGCTTAGGGTTAAATTGAAAAGCCAGAAACTGGGGATGTTTCTGGCTTCAAGAGTAGGTTAACCGCTAGGGAAACCATAACTAAGTAGTCCTTTTATTAAGGTAAGTTGTTTATAATTACAGTTAATTGTGCTTCAGTGGCGATGGCCATTTCACCTTCAGTAATCGTGATCACCCCATTTTCAGCAATGGTTACGGCTTTGATGGCGTATTTCCAGTTGTCTCCTTCTTCCGTAGCAAAAATGATATGACATTCCAATCCAATTGGGATTTGTCCGTAGTGCTCACTAAACATGCCCGTGTTGCTATCGTAAGTATCCAAATTTGCTAATCCAGTATCTTCGCCATCATAAGAAATAAACACTGAGCTATTCGTGTTGTCATAACCATCTGGAACATCCACCAAAATGATCGTTTTCGGTCTTGGGTCGTTGTAAAAACGGTCCACGTTAGACCATCCAAACTGTTGGAAAAAACCGTAATACTGCTCGCCCTCGGCAAATACACCACCTTGTCCGGTATTTTCTTCTTCCTCGTCCCATGCCAAGTTACCATTGGCATCAATGATACCTTCCCAAAGGGTCATAGCATTGTCCGGGCCACCTGTTAAATCCGCGGGAATGGACATCTGAAATCCGCAAGTCGTTTCCAAAACCTCACCATTTTGAGTGGCATTTACATAAAATTCCCCACCGGAAATTAAAAGGGCTTTGTCTCCATTGGGTAAAGTTCCCATCGTAGGTTTGTTGGTCACCAACATGTTGCCTTTGTCAAAAAGCTCTACAAATTCAAGCTTTACCTCACCAGTTACTGAATTGCCGTTAAGCGTTAAACAGTTCGCATTAATGTAGATTTCCACACCTTTATCAGACGTAAGGTTAATGTTTCCGTCGTCTGCATTAAACGTAAAGTTTTGCGTTAGGTTTTCAAGTGCAGTGTCTTTTAATTCGTTAAAATCTTCTGCTGACGGACGAAAAATAATGTCGTTATCGTCGCTAGTTTCACAACTTGTAAAAAGTAAAGTTGCCAATACAAATGTTCCTAAAATTGTTTTCAAATTCTTCATGATAATTGGGTTTTTAATTGTTATTCAAGTTTAAATCAACAGGGCAACATTTTTGTTACCCTGTTTTTATTGAAAATTTCAAATTTTAGTGTTGAGGTTGACTGATAATCATTTTAGAGACAATTGTATCACCAGAAGCAACCAATGCAATCATTTTGTGTGCATAATCTTCAGAGGAAGCATAACCTTTGGCTTTTCCAGTGGCTGTTTCCACTTCCCAGAAATAGTTTCTTTTAGCGTCCACTTCAGATTTCAATACAAAGAAACTTTTGATTTCAGTTCCAATAATTACTTCTCCCGAACTTGATAATGCAATCATTCTTTTGGCTTGTTCCAAGCACAATGAAGTTCCGGAGTAAGTGCCTTTGGTCGTTTCCACTTTCCACTCAAAAACTTGAGCAATGGCATCTTTTGTAATTTCTACAACTTCGTTTGAAGCGTTAAGGGTCGTTTCATTCGTAGCATTTAAGTTCAACATGGATAACACTACAGTTCCGATAATTAAAATTGATTTTTTCATGATTTCTAATGTTATAGATTAATTAATTTTTGTTCGTCATTTTTGACTGTTACACCCTTATATCAACCCCCTTTAAAAATTGTTACCCTTTTTTTTTAATTTTTTTATTTGGGCGTTCCCCACTCCCGATAGCTATCGGGAGGGTCGGGCTTTCACTACTCAATCTTTTTTAAGCGTCTTTGCGAGGGAGGAACGACCGTGGCAATCTCCTAAATTTCGTTTCTTCACAAACATGAGTCCTCACAACTTTAAAAAAGGATTTCAAACATGCCGTTCAATCCCTAACGCGGGCAAGTCCACAACATTTAGGCAAAATCGAGGTTAAAAGAAATTCTTTATTTTAGGGGCAAATACAAAAACGGGCATGGCCGAAAAGAAAATTCACGAAGACCAAAAGTATATCGACGGATTACTGAAAAACAATTCCTTTGTCATTCAATCTATATATGACCAATTCGTGCCCAAAGTGGTGAATTACATCAAACAGAACAGTGGAAGCGCTGATGAAGCTCAGGACGTCGTCCAGGAGACATTAATTACCATATATAATCAAGCCAGCCAAAAAGGATTGCAATTAACCTGTCCATTCGACGCCTATTTTTTCCTGCTCTGCAAACGAAAATGGCTCAATGTTTTAAAAAAATCTTCCAATAAAGAGGTAACAATTAATGAGGAAGTGTTATCTAAAGGTGACGAGGCCCAAGAACTGGCTTTTGAAACGTCCGTTTTCGGTGAAAAACAAGCACTGTTTACGGAAATGTTTAACCAGCTCGGAACCGCGTGCAAGGATTTGCTTAAAGCTACTTTTAAAATAAAATCTATGGAAGAAGTAGCCAAGAGTTTGGGTGTAACCTACGCCTACGCCCGCAAAAAGAAATCCCTCTGCATCGGGAAATTGACAGAACTGGTTCAAGGGTCGCCAAAGTTTAACCAACTTAAATTGTAATTGTTATGGAAGATCAAAATTACATACTGTTTGAAGCCTACCTTTCCGAGGAACTTTCCACGAAAGAACAAGCCGATTTTGAATCCAGATTGGAAACCGACCCCGAATTTCAAGAAGCCTTTGAAACCTACAAGGAACTGTCTTCATTTTTAGAGCACAGATTTGGAAACGAAGAAGCTTCCGAAGCCTTTCAAAAAAACTTGGATAAAATTTCAAAAACCCATTTTGAAAAAACGGAAACCCAAACCAAATCGGGTTCCTCAAAAACCTATGTTTTAATGAAATACTTGGTGGCCGCCTCCGTAGCCATAGTGTTTGGGCTTTTCACATTTAATCAGCTTTCCACACCAAGTTATACGGACTATGATGATTATGGTACGATTAGTTTGACCGTCAGAGGTGATAATGATGCGCTTTTAAAAACCGCTGAGGAGGCATTTAACGTTGGAAATTTTGAAAAAGCAAACGAGACATTTAGCGAATTACTCGGAAACGATGCTTCAAATATAGAACTGCAATTGTATAAAGGTATTTCATTATTGGAATTGAATCGATTTGATGAAGCTGATAGTCTATTTGGAAAGCTTTCAGCAGGTGCCTCAGCCTATAAAAATAAAGCCACTTGGTATTTGGCACTAAGCAAACTAAAACAAGAGGACCATGATGCCTGTTTGCAAATTTTAAAAACCATCCCCGAAGATGCCGATGACTACAAGCAAGCACAAAAATTAATTAAGAAATTGGATTAAATCCTAACCCCGACCTGCAAGGTTTTGCCAACCTTGTAGGTCTTTTTGATATTTAGACCTCACAGATTATATGGTGGCTGAGGGAAGTCCAAGCCAAAACCTGTGAGGTCTAATTTTATCCATGAAAATCCGTGCAATCCGTGTTAAACATCCTATTTTTGCTTAATGATTATCACCGACACTCACACCCACTTATACAGCGAAGCCTTTGACGAAGACCGTCACGAAATGATAAATCGTGCCATGGATAAAGGCGTGAAACGTTTTTTCATTCCTGCCATCGATTCCACATACACCAAAGCCATGTTGCAATTGGAAAAAGATTTTCCAGATCATGTGTTTTTGATGATGGGACTGCATCCCACTCACGTTAAAGAAAATTTTATGGAAGAGCTAAAACATGTGGAAGAAATGCTGGCGCAAAGACAGTTTTACGCCGTGGGCGAAATCGGTATCGATTTGTATTGGGACAAATCCACTTTGGGGATGCAAATTGAGGCCTTCAAACATCAAATTCGCTTGGCGAAACAATACCGATTACCGATAGTACTTCACAGCCGTGAATCCTTTGATGAAATTTTTGAAGTTTTGGAAAGTGAAAAAGACGACCAACTTTTCGGGATTTTCCATTGCTTCACTGGGACTTTTGAGCAAGCACATCAGGCATTATCCTATAACATGAAATTGGGCATCGGTGGGGTTTCCACTTTTAAAAATGGGAAGATTGATAAATTCCTCAATCAAATCGATTTAAAGCATATCGTTTTGGAAACCGATGCGCCGTACTTATCACCTGTACCTTATAGAGGTAAGCGCAACGAAAGTGCCTACATTATTAATGTATTGGGAAAACTATCTGAAATTTATGGGGTTTCTAAAGAAGAAATTGCCGAAATTACTACTCAAAATTCGAAAGACGTTTTTAAAATATGAGTAGTTCAAAGCCAAATATATTATTGATTTATACTGGGGGTACTATCGGAATGGTGAAGGATGCTAAAACGGGAAGTCTTCATGCTTTCAATTTTAAAAATTTGTTGAAGCGTATTCCCGAACTGCAATTGTTGGATTGCCATATTGAAACGGTGTCTTTTGAAAACCCCATCGATTCCAGTAATATGAATCCCGATTATTGGGTAAAAATTGCAGAAATTATTGAATCCAGTTATGAGAATTGTGACGGATTTGTTGTCCTCCACGGAAGCGACACAATGAGCTATACCGCCTCGGCATTGAGCTTCATGCTGGAAAATTTGTCAAAACCTGTGGTGTTTACAGGTTCTCAATTGCCCATCGGCGATTTAAGGACAGATGCCAAAGAAAACTTGATTACCTCTATTCAAATCGCCTCATTACAGGATAAAGGCAAGCCGGTTATCAAAGAGGTATGCCTTTATTTTGAATATAAATTATATCGAGGCAATCGCACTACCAAAATGAACGCAGAGCATTTTCAGGCCTTTAACTCTCCTAATTATCCCTGTTTGGTGGAATCGGGTGTTCATTTAAAAATCAATAAAAAATATCTGTTCAGAACAAAAGACAATCAGCCCCTTCAAATCCACAAAAATTTGGACAACAATATTGCACTTGTAAAATTATTCCCTGGAATTAGGGAAGCCTATTTAAAGAGTGTTTTGAAAACTTCAAATTTGAAAGGACTGATTTTGGAAACCTACGGCTCAGGAAATGCCACTACGGAACAATGGTTTATAAATGTATTGAAAGAAGCCGTTTCAAAAAGCATACATATAATTAATGTGACGCAATGTATCGGCGGAGGCGTTAACATGGGGCAATACGAAACGAGTAGTCAACTGAAAAAAATCGGAGTGATTTCCGGAGGAGATATGACTACGGAATCCGCAGTTACCAAATTGATGTATCTGTTGGGAAAAAACCTTTCTGGCAAAACCCTCAAAATCAAGTTTGAAGCCTCTCTGGCAGGGGAAGTTTCCTAAAAATAATACCCAAAGTTTTAGGGTTTAAAATATTTTTTGTTATTTGGGCAACCCTAAAGTATTGTTGGGATAAAGAGAGGTGGCCGAGTGGTCGAAGGCGCACGCCTGGAAAGTGTGTATACGCCAAAAGCGTATCGAGGGTTCGAATCCCTTCCTCTCTGCATTTTTATTTATGCTTTAGTTGTATTTTTTTTATATCTTTAACACTTTAACTAATAACATTAAGATTTAGAACATGAAAAGATTATTTTCTATCCTAGCCATAACTGGAATGATGGTATTTGGAACAGCAAATGCAACCACAAATGCAACAAGTTCTGTTGCTACAACTGTTGTAACTATTCAAGAAGAAGCTGAAGCAGCAGCTGGTGAAGACCTTGGGTTTCATCAAGAATTAAAGAAGCGTTTCATTGAAGGTGGCGCCGATTTTATGGGAATTGTATTATTGTGTTTAATTCTTGGTTTAGCAATTGCCATAGAAAGAATTATCTTTTTAAATCTTTCAACGACCAACTCCAAAAAATTAGTTCAAAGCGTAGAAGACGCCTTGGCATCCGGCGGTGTTGAAGCTGCTAAAGAGGTTTGTAGAAATACAAAAGGACCTATCGCTTCTATTTACTATCAAGGTTTGGATAGAGTGGATGAAGGTCTGGACGCTGCAGAAAAAGCTGTAGTGGCTTACGGAGGTGTTCAAATGGGGCAATTAGAGAAGAATGTGTCTTGGATTTCATTGTTTATCGCATTGGCGCCAATGCTTGGTTTCATGGGTACGGTAATTGGTATGATTCAAGCATTCGATAAAATTGAAGCCGCTGGGGATATGAACCCGTCACTTGTAGCAGGAGGTATTAAAGTAGCACTTTTAACAACGGTTTTCGGTTTGATTGTTGCAATTATCCTTCAGATATTCTACAACTATATTATTGCTAAGATCGATAGCATCGTAAACGATATGGAAGATGCTTCCATCACGTTAATGGACTTGTTGATCAGACACAAAAAGTAATAATTAAAAACATAAACTATTATGCATAAAATATTTAAAATATTGGCCTATGTGCTTGCTGTTATTGCCATTATTCTTACGGCAATGATTGCTAGTGGCAATGAAGGACAAGTAGGAAGCATATTATTTGTGGCCTACATAGTCTTGGCTATAGTTTTGGCGGCAGTTGTAATTTTTACATTGGTAAATACTTTTGCAAATCCGGCTAATTTGAAGAGAACGCTTATCAATCTTGGGGCTTTCCTTTTGTTGGCGGTTATTTGTTATGCAATGGCTACTGGGACAGAAACCGATTTAAAAGATGGTGGAACGCTTTCCGCGGGAGCTTCAAAAATGGTGGGAGCTGGATTATATCTATTCTATTTCCTTATCATTATAGCCGCTGGGACTATGTTGTTCTCAGGAATTAAAAAAATGATTAAATAAATATGGCAAAACGAGCAGCACCGGAAGTTAATGCAGGCTCAATGGCCGACATTGCTTTCCTTTTATTGATTTTCTTCCTTGTGACCACAACCATTGAAAAGGACTCCGGTATTAACCGTAAGTTGCCGCCAATGGAAGAATCTGAAGAAGATGTCATTATAAAGCAAAAAAATATCTTCACGGTATTGATTAATAAAAATGATCAATTGCTAGTGGAAGATGAGCAAATGGAGATTAAGGATTTAAGAAAAGCGGCCGTTGAATTTTTGGATAACAACGGTGATAAATCTTGTAGCTTCTGTCAAGGAAAAAAGGATCCGAAGTCCTCTGATAATCCGGATAAAGCAGTAATTTCATTGAAGAATGACCGTGAGACATCCTATGCAGCTTACATAGCGGTTCAAAATGAACTTGTGGCAGCGTACAATGTTTTAAGAAACAGAAGAGCCCTGCAAGTTGGAGCTAAAAGGGGGTTTCCTAACATGAATTTCATAGAAATGCAGGAAACCTACAAGGATGTGAGATGGAATGGAAATAAGGACAAATTAAAGGCTCTTATTGACGAGATTAAGACTGAGATTCCTCAGAAGTTGTCAGAGGTAGTTGACTAATAACAAAGAATAAAATAACTTAAAAGAATATGTCTAAATTTAAAAAGAAAAAGGACGGTGGTTTGGCACCAATCAATACGGCGTCTTTACCCGATATTGTTTTCATGTTGTTATTCTTTTTTATGGTGGCAACGGTAATGAGGGAAGACACGCTTTTTATTAAAAATAACTTGCCTTTAGCTGATCAAGTTGAGAAGCTAGATAAAAAGAACCCAGTCAGTTACATTTACATGGGACAACCAAGTAAAGGATATGAAAAATTTGGAACTGAGGCTAGAATTCAGCTGAATGATAAGTTTTCAGACATCAGGGACATCGCGCCATTTATAGCAGAGGAAAGAGCTGCTTTGCGTGAGGAGTTGGTGCCTTTTTTAACCGTTTCACTGAAGGTGGATAGAGATGCCAATATGGGTATTGTAGGCGACGTAAAGCAGGAACTAAGGAAAGTAAATGCTTTAAAGATCAATTATACTACTGGTTTGGGTGACGCCTTGACCAACATAAAGTAAACTAAAAAAAATCTTAGTACTGTTAAAAATAATGTTCTCGTTTGAACATCTGAAAGTCGGGAGTTTATTCTCGACTTTTTTTATGTTCCAAAACTCAATAATCGGTTTGATATTTATTAACTTTAGAAGCTTTTAACCCTGTCCTAATTCCGAAAAATATGTTGCAATATAGTTCAAAAGCCTTAACCATTTTTAGTCCGCAATCCTTCATGAATTCTGGCGCCCCCTTTTTTGATATAGGCGTTTCGGCTGGATTCCCATCACCAGCAGATGATTTTAAGGAACAGCGACTATCTCTTGACAGGGAACTCATCAGGAACAAAGATGCCACCTTTTTTGCTCGCGTAAGCGGACAGTCCATGATTGGAGCTGGATTGGATGATGACGATTTATTGGTTATCGATAGAAGCTTGAAACCCGAGCATAATAAAATAGCAGTGTGTTTTTTAGATGGCGAGTTTACTGTAAAGCGACTAAAGGTCAGAGAGAATGGGGTGTGGTTGCAACCTGAAAATCCCGAGTATCCCATAATTCAAATAACTGAGGAAAATAACTTCATCATTTGGGGGATTGTGACCAATGTAATAAAAAAAGTTTACTAGCACTATAGTTTCTTATATATGGTTAACCTTTCTGGATTAGATATTGGAATCATAATAGCTTTCTTTATCGTTACATTATGCATTGGTATTTGGGTTTCAAAACAGGCAGGAAAAAATAGTGCGGAATTCTTTTTATCGGGGCGTAATATGCCATGGTGGCTATTGGGGGTTTCCATGGTGGCCACTACGTTTGCGGCAGATACGCCAGGATTGGTGACTGAACTTGTTAGAAAAGATGGGGTATCAGGCAATTGGGTTTGGTGGGCCTTTCTTTTAACAGGCATGCTTACCGTATTTTTTTATGCGAAACTTTGGCGAAAATCTGGGATTTCTACTGATTTGGAGTTTTATGAATTAAGGTATTCAGGGAAACCTGCCAGTTTTTTGAGAGGCTTTAGGGCTATTTATTTAGGAGTGGTTTTTAATATTATTACCATGGCAGGTGTTTGTTTGGCAGGGGCTAAAATAGCCAATATTTTGCTTGGTTTGTCACAATCGGATGCATTGCTGTATTCTTCCATCATCGTCGTAATTTATTCTTCCTTAGGCGGTTTGAAGGGAGTTTTGATAACAGATTTTATACAGTTCATTATAGCCATGGTCGGCTCAATTTGGGCAACCATTTACATTGTAAACCTTCCCGAAATTGGCGGGATGCAAAATTTATTAGCTCACGAAAACGTGGTTGATAGGCTGGACATTCTTCCTGATTTTTCCAATTCCGAAGTATTGATTACATTGTTTATAATTCCTTTTGCCGTGCAATGGTGGAGTACATGGTATCCTGGAGCTGAGCCCGGGGGAGGAGGCTATATAGCCCAACGCATGCTGGCGGCCAAGGACGAAAAACATGCCACTTGGGCTACTTTATTTTTCAATTTTGCGCATTACGCTTTAAGGCCTTGGCCATGGATTGTGGTAGGTTTGGCTTCATTGGTTGTGTTTCCCAGTTTAGAAAGCATAAATACAGCCTTTCCCAATTTAAACGCCGATATGCAAGGGCACGATGTGGCTTATGCGGCAATGATGACATATTTGCCAGCAGGGCTAATCGGTATTGTGCTTACGTCTCTTATCGCCGCATTCATGAGTACAATTTCCACCCAACTCAACTGGGGGAGCTCATATGTAGTCAATGATTTTTATGCACGTTTTGTGAATAAGGAGGCCTCCGAAAAGCAAAAGGTGTTTATTGGTAGAATTTCAACTGTGGTGTTAATGGTTTGTGCCGCCTTGTTTTCTTTTTATATCAAGTCGGCAAAGGATGTATTCGATTTGTTGTTGCAAATTGGAGCGGGTACGGGATTACTATTCATTATGAGATGGTTTTGGAATCGCATTAACCCATATAGCGAAATAGCTGCTATGGTTATTTCATTTATAATAGCCGTAATTTTCTTTATTAATGGAAAGCTGGACACACCTTGGCTCGAAATAAAGAGTTATTGGCAGTTGATTTTAGGAGTATTGATAACCACAATTGGTTGGGTGATAGTCACGTTACTCACAACAAAAACGGACGTGGAAACCATCCATGAATTTGAAGATTTGGTATTTGGCGAAGAAGATAAGTTCAAGAATTTTAAGTTTAAAATTTTAGGATTCTTGCTTGGGATAATTGGGACTTATAGTTTTCTTTTTGCAACTGGGTATTTTATTTATGGTGATAT
This sequence comes from Hyunsoonleella aquatilis, assembly GCF_014270105.1. GTDB lineage: Bacteria > Bacteroidota > Bacteroidia > Flavobacteriales > Flavobacteriaceae > Jejuia > Jejuia aquatilis. The sequence continues at coordinate 551,858 of NZ_JACNMF010000002.1, read as the reverse complement.
TAACAGAGGTATTGCATTGTCGGCAGCTTCGATTACGTGTGTGTCCATTTTGGTAAGAAACTGGAAAAAAATTGCATAAAAAAAGGTGAAGCTTTTGCCTCACCTTTAAAGTACTATTCTCAAAATGATTAAAGCTCTAGGGCTTTTTTTACATCATTATCCATTAGTAATTCAACCGGGTTTTCGAGTGCTTCTTTTACGGCTACCAAGAAACCAACACTTTCCTTACCATCAATAATTCGGTGGTCATAGGACAGAGCCACATACATAATTGGTCTGATTTCAACCTTGCCATCCACAGCAACCGGACGTTCCACAATGTTGTGCATTCCTAAAATACCACTTTGAGGAGGGTTGATGATAGGCGTAGATAACATACTTCCAAATACACCGCCGTTAGAAATCGTAAAGGTGCCACCTGTCATTTCATCTACAGTAATTTGGCCATCACGAGCACGAATGGCTAAACGTTTCACTTCAGATTCAACACCTCTAAAGCTTAAATTTTCGGCATTTCGCATTACAGGGACCATCAAGCCTTTTGGTCCAGAAACAGCAATGCTGATATCACAAAAATCATAGGAAATCATTTCTTTCCCATCAATCATAGAATTAACAGCTGGATACATTTTAAGCGCTCTAACCACTGCTAGGGTAAAGAAACTCATAAACCCTAAACTTACCCCATGTTTCGTCTTAAACGTTTCTTTATATTCACTTCTTAAAGCGAAAATAGGTGACATATCAACTTCATTAAATGTGGTTAACATTGCCGTGGTATTTTTAGCTTCCACCAAACGTTCGGCAACTTTACGTCGCAACATGGACATTTTGCTTCTTGAAGTGCCACGGCTTCCGCCCGTTGGTGTACCCATTGAAGGAACAGCTTGAACAGCATCTTCCTTAGTTACTCTTCCATCCTTGCCCGTTCCTGGAACGGATGAAGCTTCAATACCTTTTTCTGCCAAAATCTTTTTGGCAGCAGGACTTGCACTTCCAGTAGCGTAAGTCTTGGTTTCAGTTACAGGAGCAGATTTAGCCTCTGGTTTGGGTGCTTCTTCTTTCTTTTCTTCTTTTGGGGCATCGCCACCCTCCGGTTTTTCGGCACTTGTATCGATATGGCAAACTACTGCGCCAACGGCCACAGCATCACCTTCTTCGGCCTTTAATGTAATAGTACCACTGGCTTCAGCTGGAAGTTCTAGCGTAGCTTTATCGCTATCTACTTCGGCAATGGCTTGATCCTTTTCAACATAATCCCCATCTTCAACTAACCACTCAGCAATCTCTACTTCTGTAATAGATTCTCCTGGTGATGGTACTTTCATTTCTAAAATCATGTGTGTATAACTTTAATTGTATTCTTTAAATTATTTTATATCAAAAACTGTATTGATAACCTTTTGCTGTCGCGCCTTATCCCTTGTGCTAGAACCTGGTGCAGGTACCGAATTAAACGGTCTGGAATTTACTTCTAATTTCACCAAACTCATACGTTGCAACAAATAACTCCAGGCACCCATATTTTCAGGTTCTTCCTGAGCCCATACATAACGCTTCACGTTTGGGTATCTTTCAATAACCTTTTGAATGTTTTCGAGATGTAAAGGGAACAGCTGTTCAATCCTCACTAAAGCAATATTGGAAGTATCCAACTCCTCGCGTTTCGCCAATAAATCGTAATAAAATTTACCGGTACAAAACACTAATTTTTCAACCCTTTTTGGGTCAATAGTATCATCGATAACTTCTTGAAACGTACCATTTGCCAATTCACCGATAGAAGACACTGCTTTTGGGTGTCGCAATAAACTTTTAGGTGTGAAAACGATGAGAGGTTTCCTGAAACCGCGTTTCATTTGTCGTCTTAATAAATGAAACATGTTAGCAGGAGTGGTGCAATCGGCAACAATCATATTGTCGTTGCCGCACAATTGTAAATAGCGTTCCATCCTTGCGGATGAGTGCTCCGAACCCTGTCCTTCATAGCCATGTGGTAGTAAAACTACAATACCATTTTGTGCTTTCCACTTGTCCTCGGCCGCCGATAAATACTGGTCAAAAATAATTTGTGCACCATTGCTAAAATCGCCAAACTGCGCTTCCCAAATGGTCAATGTATTTGGGTTGGCCATAGCATAACCATAGTCAAAACCAAGTACGCCATATTCCGACAAAAATGAATTATAGATTTCCATATGGCCTTTGTTGTTTGGGTTGGTATTCAATAGATTGACCCGTTCCTCAGAAATCACATCACGTAAAATGGCATGACGATGGCTAAAGGTCCCTCGCTCCACATCCTGACCTGATATACGCACGTTGTAACCTTCCTCCAACAGACTACCATATGCCAGAGTTTCTGCCATCCCCCAATCCAAAGTGTCGGTTTCAAATACCATTTTGGCGCGCCCTTCTAAAATACGTTCTGCTTTGCGCAAAAACTTGACGCCCTCAGGAACTGTTGAAACTAATTTTGAAATATATTTTAATTCATCTTCCCCGTAGGTTGTATCCTCACTTTCCAACATGGCTTCTATGCCTTTTCGTTCGAAACCATTCCAGCGTTCCTGCATAAACTCCCTTACTTTGGAAGACTCAGCTTCTTTGGCCTTTTCGTATTCACTTTCCAAAGTGTTTTTGAATTCTGCAACGATGGCATCGGAGTAAGTTTTATCTATCGTATTTTCAGCGATGAGCTTATCCGAATATATCTTGAAAGGGTTGGGGTGTTTGGAAATATTTTTATATAAATTGGGTTGTGTAAATCGAGGCTCATCACCTTCATTATGCCCATATTTTCTATAGCCCAATAAATCAATGTATACATCTTTTTTATAGCGCATTCTGTAGTCCAGAGCCATTTCCACGGCATGCACAACAGCTTCTGCATCATCTGAATTAACGTGCATCACCGGGGATAATGTTACTTTTGCAACATCTGTGCAGTAGGTACTAGAACGGGCGTCAAGATAATTTGTAGTAAACCCTATCTGGTTGTTTACAACAATATGCACGGTACCACCAGTTTTATAGCCGTTTAACTGACTCATTTGAGCTACTTCATAAACGATACCCTGCCCGGCGACGGCAGCATCACCATGCACAAGGATTGGTAGAATTTTAGAATCATCTCCACCATAATCGGCATCGATTTTGGCACGTGTAATTCCCTCGGCCACTGGGCCAACTGTTTCTAAGTGCGATGGATTCGGCACTAAATTCATTTTTATGGACTTACCATTTTGATAGGTTTTATCCAATGTTAATCCTAAATGGTACTTAACATCACCATCAATATTTTCATCCTCAAAATCTTTGCCTTCAAACTCACTAAACAGCTCTCGCATTGGCTTTCTAAAAATATTGACTAATGTGGACAATCTTCCGCGGTGCGCCATCCCCAGTACACATTCCTTTACACCATATTTTTCAACGGCCATATACAATGTATTACTGATAGCCGGAATTAACGACTCACCACCTTCCAACGAAAATCGTTTTTGGCCTACGTATTTGGTTTGCAAAAAGTTTTCAAAATTTACCGCTTGGTTCAATTTTGAAAGGATGTATTTTTTGGTTTCTGCGGAATAGTTTGGATGATTGTCGTTGACGTTTAGCTTGTCCTGCCACCATTTTATCACCTCAGGATTTCTAAGGTACATGTACTCCACACCAATGGAGTCACAGTAAATACTGTCAAGATGCGCAATGATTATCCTAAGTGTTTGGGGACCAATCCCTAAAACTTCACCTGCATTAAAAACTGTATCTAAATCGTTTTCGGAGAGGCCGAAATTTTCGATGCCCAAAGTAGGTGAATAGGACCTTCGATCCCTAACTGGATTGGTTTTTGTAAACAGATGCCCCCGCCCCCTGTAGCCGTCAATTAAACGGGCTACCTGGAATTCTTTTTGAATGTGCTCGGGGATTTGTGTTGTAACGCCTTCTACAATCTCACCGTCAAGGCCATAGTTTTCAGAGCCAAAATCATAACCTTGAAAAAAGGCTCTCCAACTGGGTTCAACACTATCGGGATTTTTCAAATATTGCTCATATAAATCCGCAAAATATGCGGTATGTGCGGCGTTTAAAAAGGAAAATTTATCCATTATTTTTTGATGCTATCGCTTCGAGAAAAAATATTCTTCAAAAATACAACTTTTGGTAAAATATGATATGCATTTGAAGATATTTGTAAAAGGTTCTGGTACTTTTAATCAATCCGATTATGAATTCCTTAAAATTTTAAGAATTTCTAGTTTTATCGGATGGAATTTTGGAATATAAAAAAAGCACTCTCAAAATACTGAAAGTGCTTTTCTATTTTTAGAATTTTGAATCTATTGCAGAGTTGGTGAGTAATTTGTTGGAAAACTATTGGCTTTGGCAATATTGCCCGAAGCAATAAAGTTGGAGCCAAATGCTTCATCGATAGCTTCCAAAAATTTATTGGCCATAAATGCATAGCCCCGTCCAGTTAAATGAATACCGTCCAGTCCAATGGCACCGCCGGTAACCAAATCGGCGGTAAGGTTAAAGCCGTCAAAGTTTATTCCCGTGGTAGCCGCCTGTTTAAGCTCGGCATTGAGATCCACTAAGGCGATGTTATCATTGGAATTCGCTACGCCTGCAATAGTGGCATTATAACTATCCGTAGCCATAGTGATGGCCATTTGTTCCTCAGGTGTAATTACCCATTTATCTTCCAAAGGGAACGTTATGCCTTCTGCGGAGAGCTGTCCTGCCAATTGTTGTGGCAACCCAAATTGCACCAATCCTGCAACCGAAGTTGTATTAACCGTACCTATTACTGTGGAACTTGTAAGTACAAGCAAATCATTTTCTGTAGCCTGTCGCGATTGGCCATATCTGGAACCTAGCAGTCCGGCAACTAAAGGTGCTGCTTGTGCTGGTAATCCGAAGGATTGTACGAAGGCTGGAAAAGCTGGGTTTGCACTTAAAGTTCCTGTAATTTGAGCCGAAATATCATCTAGATTCTCATCAATAATCACTACTGCATTTGTTGCAGTTTCTGAAAAAATTATACTACGTTCAGCAGCATTATCTATCTCACCCTGAGATTCTAAAAAGGCATAAACACCATTCAAAGCGCCATAAATTGTATTTAGTAAAGTTATTTGTGCCTTTAATTCTGCGTTGGTCGTTGGATCCAAAGGATTGTGTGGCACTGTTGTAAAATGTGGCAAATCCGTAATATCTGGCACATTAGTAACTACGCCTTTGGCACCTCCTGCCGTTAAAGTTGTTACCATAGCGTTAAAGGTTTGGGCAAATACATTGGGATCCGTAATATCAGTAACGCCATAAGATGCTGGGTTTAAATTTCCAGTTTGGTCGACACCATCGCCTCCAGCTATGGCATAGCCTAAAACATCATTGCCGCCTACTTCCGATAGCGTAAAGAAGGTTGGGTTTTGTGCCATGGCATCTCCTAAAACGGTAGCGCCTGGAGAAGAAGCAATCCTTGTATAAAATGGATTAAAAGCCCCATAACCAGGGGTTACTAAATGAAAACTTTTAGCTCCGGGTATTCCAAAATTATTAAAATCACTACCTATATTAGTAGTTGCTTCGGTAGTTATCGGTGGCACTGGGGCACCAAGGTTTGCCAAAAATTGATCCACCGCCTGAGGCCCTGGGATATTGGGATTAAAAATAAAACGATACCCTCGTACTACATTGCCTCCTGCTAAAATCCCACCGGTGTTGTCGTTCATTAGTGGCTGTTTGAATTCCCCACCCCCAATTTTTGCAAATTGCTTTGACAAGGTATTTGGGAAAGAATTCTCTTGGGCGGCTATAAATAAACCGTTATCAGTAAAACCAGCTGTAAAAGAGGCTCCAACGGCAACATAGTTTGAAAAATCAGCAGAGCCCGCTGTCAACTCGGGGAGCATTTCCTCTTCAGGAATAATATCTTGAACTTCCTCGCAGGATAAGAACCCTAAGAGAAGTGTAAATAGCCATATATATTTAAAATTTGAAGTCATCATCCTATAAGTTATTAATTATCCATGAAACATAATATTGGGAACCGATACGTCCAGTTCCCGCTGCTGTGAAATATTCATCCCCCAAAAGGTTTGTTGCGCCTGCCTTAAACTGAGATTTAATTTTTGGAACCCTAAAATTAATTTGGGCATCCAGTACATGGTACGCCGGCACATCAGCCGTTAGGAATGTGGCTTCCCAGACGTAATTATCGCTCCATCTCCACGCCACATTAAAGCCAAAGTTTTTGAAAAGATCCGTATTTCCGAAAGTAGCTTTAAACTTGTGCTCAGGGGTATTGAAGTTTGTCTGGAAATCAGGATTTGCCGCACGGTCAAAGTCTAAGCGAGCATAGGTATAGTTTGCACCTAAATCAAAATCACCAAAGACTTTAGTTGTAACACCCACAGAAGCACCCCATGAGCTAACATCTGCCGTGGTATTTGTATTAGCCCTATAAGCTTGAAAATCTTCATTGGCCAAGGCAATAACCGAAAGGGGGGTAGGTGTACCGTTTACCGGAAACGTTTCCGATAATTGTACGTCACCATAAAAAGGACTAATAACATCTACAGATGTAATAAAATCTTTGTACCTATTGTGATACGCACTCAAATCGATAACAACTTTGTCAACCTTACCTCTATAACCTACCTCGATAGAAGTAACCTGCTCAGGCTTTACCAATTCTGGATTTGCAATTTGTAAATCGGCTGGGTTTTGCGATTGGCTGAATGCCGTAACTGAACTTCGGGTAAAAGAATTATTATAAGCGCCAGTAGCGTCATAAGTAAAACTATTCGTGCCTAAAATGGCTTGGCCGGTAGGTGAAATGTCCGCTCCGCTTCTGGTTCTAATATCCCTTTGGGGATTGTCATTTGCACCTCCCAATAAAATAATCGGCCCTACATCAAATCCAATATAAAGGGATTGCGTATCTGGATTTCTAAAACCCGTTTGGAACGATGCCCTTATGTTATGATTTTCGTCATCACCTATATTATAGCCGAAAGATACTCTCGGAGAGAAAAAAGGATCAAAAAGTTCAGATTTATCATATCGGATAGATGCCGTAACTTTTAAACGTTCGTCCTCCAAGAACTTCTTTTGAAGTTGTGTGTAAACTCCAACCTCGGAATAAGGAATGGAACTTAATTTATCCGTATAAATAGATCCAAAGGAATTCAATTCATAATTTCTATAAGACCCACCAACTTGAATTTCTGCCCAATCGATTAAGTGCCCAAAATTATAATTAGCATCAACGTGATTTAGTTTAGATTGGTCTCTCAGTTGACTTCCTGTTAATACATCTGGGTCGGATGTTACCGTATTAAAAGCCTGCTGGAATTCAGGAGTACCTGGTTCAAATCTTCCAGTATCAGCTACAGCTCGTGCTTGGGCGTGGGCTTCATCTGCTGTTAAACCAGCCAGAGTACCTTCTATAAATGCCCCGGTATATTCACCAAACCATTGCTCATCTGACTTCCATTTTCTGTTGATGTTCAAACCGGTAAATACCATATCGTAGGAGTTTCCAGCATTTTCCCGAGTGATGTAGCCCCTCACAAAAAAGTTGTCGTTTTTCACCTCTATTTTGTGTTGTTGTAAAAAGAAATCCTTGATTTGATATCTGTTGGACCCTTGGTAGATAGTAGCGCCGGAACCTATTTTACCAACATATTGTATTTCAAAATCATTGCCCCAAGGTCGATAGTAAAGGCCCCAATCTGCTTTGATGCTTTTGGCATCATAATCTGTTAAATCTGATTCAGCATAGCCTGTTCTGCTGACATTTACGGAAGGGACTAAGTTGGCAAGTGCAGGGTTTGGCAATCGTCCTAAATCTGCAAGGATTTGTGCCACGTTTGCAATATTACTTGATGCTAAATCACCATAAACATTAACCCCATCGTAATCAATATCATTCTCCCTTGTACTATTTGGGTTTACGATAGAAGTTGTCCTGTCCTTTCCTCTCGTATCATTTGCTACCCAGTCCGTACCTTGAAGGTAGCTAAAGTTGATTTTGGCGGCGAACTTATCACTAAATTTATGGGCAGCACGTATACCATAATCAATATACTGGTTATCTCCAGCGGCTTCCTGCGAAGTCATCCCATACTTATAATATCCACTGATTCCTGCATGGTCAAAAGGATTTTTACTGCGCATAAACAGAATACCGTTAAAAGCGTTAGCGCCGTAGAGTGCTGAAGCGGCTCCGGGCAATAATTCGACACTTTGCACATCGGTTTCAATCATTCCGAGTAAGTTCCCGAGAGGAAAGTTCAGTAATGGAGCCGCGTTGTCCATACCATCCACAAGTTGCATAAAACGTGTATTGGCAAATGTGGCAAAACCTCTGGTATTGATCGATTTGAAAGTTAAACTGTTTGTGTTGATATCTACACCTTTTAGATTTTCAAGGCCATCATAGAATTCGGCTGCCGCAGTATTTTTAATTTCTTTTAAACCGAAACGCTCAATGGTTACCGGCGATTCGAAAATTCGCTCGGGTGTCCGCGAGGCGGAAATTACTACCTCGTCAAGTGAAGTCCCTTCAGTTAATACGAGGTCGAATTTTTGGCCATCCGAGGTTACTTCTTGTGTTGCGGATTCAAAACCGACACTACTTGCCTGAATAGTAAATGGTGGATTTTGATTCGAAGTTAAAGTAAAACCACCGTCGAAGTCGGTTACCGTCCCTGAGGAAGTGCCAACTATTATAATATTGGCTCCTGGGATAGGCTGACCGCTATCGTCAGTTACGGTTCCTGAGATTGTTGTTTGGGCATAAACTGAACCGCAAAATAACAACAAAATACATTTGAGTATTGTTTTCATCTACGCTATTAATTAGTGTTACTATTGGGCTAAAAAATTTGAATGGTGCGCCAAAAATATAAAAAATTATGCACGCATAGTATTTTTTAGTAAAAAAGTAACTAAAAAACTGCGCATTTAGTAAAAAATGAAAGTGAAAATTGTCAAAACAATAAAATAAGAGGTCAAAAACGTTATGTCCAACCTCTTGATTGTTTTTACTCTACAGTAACTGATTTTGCTAGATTTCGTGGTTGATCCACATTTTTGTCGAGCATCACAGCTATATGGTACGAAAGTAATTGTAAAGGGATAGTGGTTAATAATGGGGACAATGATTCCAGCGTATCAGGCACTTCGATAACATGATCGGCAAGTTCTCTAACGATACTGTCACCTTCAGTAACAACTCCAATTATTTTCCCTTTTCGAGATTTAATCTCTTGGATATTACTCACAACCTTATCATAATGCTCTGCCTTGGTGGCTATAACTACAATAGGCATGTTTTCGTCAATCAAAGCAATAGGACCATGTTTCATTTCAGCAGCTGGATAACCTTCCGCGTGGATATAAGATATTTCCTTTAATTTGAGGGCACCTTCTAAAGCCACTGGGAAATTATATCCCCGCCCTAAATACAAAAAGTTCGTGGCGTCCTTATATATATCCGATATGATTTTAATATGGGCATCAGACTCCAGAGCCTTTTCTACTTTATTAGGAATCAATTCCAATTCCAGTAAATGACGACGGAAATCAGAACTCGAAATCGTTCCTTTTGCTCGAGCCAATCGTAACGCAATAAGCGTTAAAACAGTAATTTGTGTAGTAAACGCTTTTGTGGAAGCTACACCAATTTCGGGCCCTGCATGGGTGTAGGCCCCCGCATCCGTTTCTCTTGCAATTGACGAACCTACAACGTTACAGACGCCAAAAACAAATGCTCCTTTTGATTTTGCCAATTTAATTGCCGCAAGTGTATCGGCAGTTTCCCCTGATTGGGAAATGGCAATCAATACATCATTTTCGGTAATAACAGGATTTCGATATCTAAATTCTGAGGCGTACTCCACTTCAACGGGAATTCTAGCTAAATCCTCAAAGATGTACTCGGCTACCAAACCGGCATGCCATGATGTGCCACAAGCCACAATAATTATACGGTCTGCATTGAGAAATCTTTTCATATTGTCCTCAATACCTCCCATTTTAATAATTGCTTCATCTCTCAGCAAGCGCCCCCTATAAGTGTCTGTTATGGCTTTGGGCTGTTCATGGATTTCCTTTAGCATAAAGTGGTCGTAACCTCCTTTTTCAATTTGCTCTAAATTCAACTGGAGTTCCTGTATATAGGGGTCAACTAAAGAATCGTCTTTAATTTTTCTCACTTTGATACCTTTATGGAATCTAATAATTGCCATTTCTTCATCTTCCAAATAGATCGCATTTTTAGTATATTCTATAAATGGTGAAGCGTCACTGGCAATGAAAAATTCGTCCTCACCGATACCTACGGCAAGAGGACTTCCCAATCGGGCTACTACTACTTCTTCAGGTTTGTTTTTGTCAAATACTGCAATGGCATAGGCTCCTACTACTTGGTTTAGAGCAATTTGTACAGCCTTTCCCAATTTAATGTTTTCTTGGGTTTTTATTTCCTCTATTAAATTGACCAAAACTTCAGTATCTGTATCAGATTTGAAAGTGTACCCCCTCGCAATCAATTCCTTTTTTAAGGATTCGTAGTTTTCAATAATACCGTTATGAATGAGAACCAGATCTCCAGAATTGGAAACATGTGGGTGTGAGTTGACATCGTTAGGTACGCCGTGTGTTGCCCAACGCGTATGCCCTATTCCTAAATTACCACTTTTGGTTATTTCGCTAGTTACTCTTTCTTCTAAGTCAGAAACTTTTCCTTTGGTCTTTGATACTTTTAAGTCCGAACCATCAAAAAGCGCAATTCCGGCACTGTCATATCCTCTATATTCTAATCTTTTAAGTCCTTCTATTACAATGGGGTAGGCCTCTCTGTGTCCAATATATCCAACGATTCCGCACATAATATTATTCGATTTCTGGGGTTATCATATTTAAAGCGCAAAGATGAAAAATAATTGCGAATGCATTCATAATTATTATACGAATGCTCAAATATATACGATAAAATTCATTTAAGTTTTATTTTCAGACAATTACATTCCAAAAAATGCCGTATTACCTTTTAGCTTCAGTGAAAAATATTTCAAATTTCATCTCTTTGCCATCTGTTCTATTGCTACCGTTTAATACGGTTCCTTTTGGAGAAATGATACTTGCCGAAGGTACACCTGTTAGTGTACTTCCACTATTTAAAACTTGAGCATTCTGAGTGGCATTTACATTGGTGGAGACTACTAGTCCCAATTTTACATTGGTAGAATCCCTAACAAGGATATTGTTAAGATGATCTGTAATTCGGAGTTTGTAAGTCACTTCCCCCGTATCTTCATCAACCAATCGCTGTCCTAAACTAAATACTTTTGAGTTTATTGGATTGGATAAGTTATCCGTTGGATCTGAAAAATAGTCAATTATTGGTATGTTGTTTTTAAGGTCGTAAAGATAGAGTCTTAAATATCCCGAATGATCGTCACCATTTGGATACTTTGAGATTTCAGGAGATAACCTCATAACCTCATCTTCATGAATAACAATCTGCGCTTCGTTTATCAAGCGTTTTAATACCTTATTGCCGTTTTGTTCCAAAAACTCGTTTTGATCGTCTCGTTGTATGAATAGATCCTTAAAACCGTCCAGTTCGTCATCATCAAATAACTCAATAATTGCCATAGATCCTGCGGGTCCTTTTAAAAATAGCTCGGCGTCACCATTATCTTTATCCCCGTGGCTCAAGCCGACGTAATTATTTATAAGAGTATTTACCCTGTTACCTGAAAAATTTAGGGTATAAGAGGTAGCAGTTGCCTCTTCATCGCTTGCATTAATTTTCCGTTTATAGTAAACAACAAGGTTTGCATTACTGCTTAATAAGTTCAGCATTACCAAACTACCGTCATCACCTGAGGTTTCTGCTTTAATGTAAAGCCCTTTGAAGTAGTTTCTGAACTGATTGGCGTTGCTCAATTCTGGGGTACCTCCCATATCCAAAATCAAATTTTTCCAATAGGTTTTCTGGCTTTCTGAGCTTGCCAAATTTAATCTGATAGCGGGTTCAGAAAAGACTGTAACGGTTTCAGTGCCAGTAACGACATTTGTTTCAATAGGGTCAGGACTTGGGGTAAATGCATTATTTTGATAAAGCATAGCACCAATATTTTCGTCAAAATTTACCGCGGAAGTCCCAGTGAAGATGAAATTATCATTTGGGCTAGGGTTGTTTTCAGCCAATGAATAATAATATTGAGGAACGTCTTCCGAACTGAAGGCAAAGTCCCTTAACGGATAGTCGTTTTGATATATAGATAGCTGAAAACTGCCAGGTTCCGCAGTATTGTTGTCTTTGACAAACAAAGAATCTAATCGGTATACTGGTTTGCCATCATCCTCTACATCAACTTGCGTACTAAAGTAGGGAATTGTTAAAACAACGGAATCAATTTCCCGTTCAAATCCGAAATCTGGATCATTTAGGGTAGGCGTAACTTGCGTAACGATACTTGCAGTTGTTCTTCCAAAAACAGGGTCATTATATACGCCTAACATATTTGATGACAGCCCGTTGACTTGAACAGTGTCTATTTTTTTGTTATAGGAAGTGATTGTGAACGAAGTGTCGGCGGCATTGAAATTAAAATTGCCTTCACCTAAAACATCACTCTGTATAGTGCTAAAGTCTTTGTCACATGAGACAAGCGCTAATACCGTAATCAGTACCGGAAATATATATCTTAGGGCTTTATATATCTTTTTCATCAATGTATTTTTTTTGCCAAATGCCCATTATGGGCTTTCATAAAATAAATAGGGTAATCGATAGAAAACTAGCTAAGCACTTCGGTGTTAAAGAATTGCGTGTATGCTTCGCTAAATTCGTCCTTGCTCTTGTAATCCATAATAGGCTTACCGGACTCTTTGATGTAATTTTCAAGATATTCGGGAATCTCTTGTGAGCCGATAATCAAAGCATCGGAATAGTCAATAGCAACCTTCATTAAATTGTTGTATGATGGTTCTTCAAGTGGTTTAATAGCCTCTTCGTTTATATTGTCAAATTTAATCTTATTGTGCATATCTTTATTTAACGTATTGTTAAAACTTTGATTGTACACTGAGGTTACTATTTTGCTTTCGTTGAACAAGGGTTCGTCCTTATAATATTCTTTTAGATACAAAGGCAATAAGGAAGCCAACCAGCCATGGACGTGAATAATATCTGGAGACCAATTTAATTTTTTAACGGTTTCAATAACGCCTTTTGCAAAAAATATGGCACGTTCGTCGTTATCGTCAAAAAGGGCCCCGTTTTCATCCGTTAACGTTGCCTTTCTTTTAAAATATTCGTCGTTGTCAATAAAATAAACTTGGATGCGTTCCTTTGGAATAGAAGCCACTTTAATAATCAGAGGCATATCTAAATCGTTGATTACCAAATTTATACCTGATAAACGGATAACCTCGTGCAACTGGTGCCTTCTTTCGTTAATATTGCCATAGCGTGGCATGAAGATTCTGATTTGTCCACCCTGCTGGTTCACCATTCTGGGGGCTTCAAATGACATTGAAGAAATTTCGGTTTCGGGTAAATAGGGCACTACTTCAGATGATACATACAATATCCTCTTATCTTTCATACGGTTTGCTTTTGCAAGATTCAAAAATAAAAACACGCAAAAGTACAAAAATTTATGCAAAGTCCCTGTAAAATCATAAGTTTGCACCCGTTAATTTTTTATTAAAACGTGACTGTTTACAACGAAAAAAGCAAGATTGGCGATGCCATAGCAGAATTGAAATCCGAAGGGTTATCTGTCGGAATGGTTCCCACTATGGGCGCGCTTCATGAGGGGCATTTACAATTGGTTAAAAAAGCAATTGCCGAGAACGATAAGGCCGTGGTCAGTATTTTTGTAAACCCAACGCAGTTCGATAATAAAGAGGATTTAGAAAAGTATCCCAGGACGCTTGAAAGTGATGTTGCTTTATTGAAAACGGTAAGTGAGACAGGTATTTTGGTTTATGCGCCCACAATAAGAGATATTTATGGTGATAATCCCGTATCCGAAAACTTTGATTTTGACGGGCTGGAGTTTGAAATGGAAGGCAGGTTTAGGCACGGGCATTTTGATGGGGTTGGTACAATTGTAAAACGTCTTTTCCAAATTGTAAAACCGAATAAGGGCTATTTTGGTGAAAAGGACTTCCAACAATTGCAAATCATTAGGAAATTGGTTGAAAAACATGATTTACCTGTCCAAATTGTGGGTTGCAAAATCCATCGTGAAGCCAATGGTTTGGCCATGAGTTCGCGAAACACTAGGCTAACGCCAGAGCATAAAAATGCGTCGCCTTTTATTTATAAAACTCTAAAAACTGCCAAAGCAAAATTTGGCACAGAAAGTGCTACTAAAATAACGGAATGGGTTGAAAATCAATTTAAAGCACATGATCTGTTAGAATTGGAATATTTCATCATTGCTGATGTGGAAACCCTAAAGCCAATTAAAAGAAAATCGCGAAAAAAGAAGTATAGGGCTTTTATAGCCACGTACGCCGGCGATATCAGGTTGATAGACAATATCGCATTAAATTAATTATCTTTGCCACATGCAAATTCAAGTTGTAAAATCCAAAATCCATAGGGTAAAGTGCACTGGCGCTGACCTTAATTATATCGGTAGTATTACTATTGACGAAGATTTAATGGATGCTGCTAATATTATTCAAGGAGAAAAAGTTCAGATTGTCAACAATGACAATGGCGAACGTCTGGAAACCTACTGTATACCGGGGCCACGTAATAGTGGTGAAATAACCCTGAATGGTGCGGCAGCAAGAAAGGTTTCGGTGGGCGACACCTTAATTTTGATTACTTACGCCTTTATGGGTATTGAGGAAGCCAAGGTATTTAAGCCTTCTTTGGTATTTCCTGATGAAGCCACAAATCTTTTAAAATAAAGCATTGAGCTCCAAAATAAAGAAGATCCTAAAAATTATGCTCCCACTTTTGTTGGGAGTTTTTTTAGTGTGGTATTCTTTATCCCAAATCTCGATTGAAAAATTGATTGGTTATTTTAAAAAGGCCGACTATTTCTGGATTCTTTTGGGAGTGTTTTTCGGCCTCTTAAGTCATTTGTCCCGGGCGTACCGCTGGCGATTTCAATTGGAACCCATGGGCTATAACGTGAAGCTTCCCAACAGCATAATGGCTGTTTTCGCAACTTATTTAATTAATTATACCATCCCACGCGCTGGCGAAGTTGCACGAGCTTCTATTATGACCAATTATGAAAACGTTCCTTTTGAAAAAGGCATCGGTACCATTGTGGCTGAGCGTATAGCTGACTTGGCGGTGATGTTCTGTATCATTTGTATTACCCTTTTTCTTCAGTTCGATTTTATATATGCCTTTTTAATTGAAAAATTCGACCCCTTAAAAATAGGAGTATTATTAACTGCCGGGCTGATTGGCTTAGTGGTGTTATTCAGTTTTATGAAGAGAAGTAGTTCAAAAATTGCACTAAAACTGAAGGGCTTCATCAATGGTCTTGTTGAAGGCATACTGAGTATCTTCAAAATGAAAAAGAAATGGGCGTTCATATTTCATACCCTTTTCATTTGGGGCATGTACGTGCTCATGTTTTACGTGACCTCTTTTACATTGGAAGAAACGAGCAATATCCCATTTGCGGCTATATTAATCGGGTTTATTGCCGCCAGTTTCAGTATTGCTGCAACAAACGGAGGCATTGGTTCCTATCCCGAAGCCATAGTTTTGGCATTTTTGCTATTTAGCATTCCCGAAGATCCAAGTCGCGCATTCGGTTGGATTATGTGGGGTTCCCAAACGCTTTTGATTATTATTTTTGGGGGTTTATCTTTGATTTATCTGCCGATATATAACCGCATCAAGCCAAAGTAGATTTCGGCGGTCTTCTTTTTTTGAATTCTTCTAGCATATTTTATACCTTGCTCACGTTGTTTATTTAAAGTTTTAAATGATGAGAGTTGCTATTTCCCTATTGATATGTTTGTTCTGCTTGAGTATGAATGCCCAGGTAAAACACGAGGTATTCCAGTCCAATAAAATGGGTGAGGAACGCCAGATAAAGATCCAATTGCCCAGAGGGTATTCCAGCGATGTTGAGAAAAACTATCCCGTTTTTATAGTTTTGGATGGTGACTACCTTTTTGAGGCTGTGGCCGGAAATGTCGATTATTATTCCTATTGGGAAGACATGCCCGAATGTATCGTGGTGGGCATCAATCAAATTGATAAGCGCTATGACGACTGTATGTATTCCGAACAAAATTCCCTGCCAGTGGAAACAGGGGCAAGGTTTTTTGAATTTATTGGGATGGAACTGTTGCCGTACATTGAAACCAACTATCGAACGGCAAACTTTAGGGTAGCCGTTGGCCATGGCGAAACGGCAAATTTTATCAATTATTATATTTTAAAGTCCCGACCATTGTTTCAAGGCTATATTGTGGTAAGCCCCGAATTAGCTCCGCAGATGCTGGAATACATTCCAGAAGGGTTGAGCAAAGTGGAGACTAAATTATTTTATTATCTGGCAAATACCGAGTTTGACAACAAATCCATAAAACAGATGACGAGAGCCTTGCATTCCGATATCGAGCAAATTGAAAACGAGAATATTTCCTATAGTTTTGACAGCTATGAAAATGCCTCGCATTATTCCGTGCCGGCCCACGCCATTCCAAATGCTTTAGAAACTATTTTTAAGGTGTTCCAGCCGATCAGCAAAAAGGAATACAAGGAAGAAATTTTAGAGTTGGAAATCTCTCCCGTTCTATATCTTGAAGAAAAATATCAGGCCATAAAAGATCTTTTCGGCATTGAAAAGAAAATCCTCATAAATGATTACAAGGCCATTTCGGCAGCCATTGAAAAGAATCAGTTGTTCGAGTTTTATGAGCAATTGGGCAAACTCGCCCGAAAGGATTATCCCGAAACCATGTTAGGCAGCTATTATACGGCAAGGTTTTATGAGGAAATGGGCGAACCCAAAAAGGCCATGCGTACCTATCAATCCGCTTATGCCTTGGATGAAATTGCTGGTATTACAAAAGACAAAGTTTTAGAATTGGCCGAGGAGATAAAACAGGACTTCGGGTACTAATATTGAATTTTTTTAACTAAATCAGTTCCTCTCCTTAGGAGAGGTTAGGAGAGGAAATGGCAAAAGTAAAGACAACATTTTTCTGCCAAAACTGTGGGGCGCAATATGCCAAATGGCAGGGGCAGTGCAATTCCTGTAAGGAGTGGAACACCATTGCCGAAGAGGTGGTTCAAAAACCAGAAAAGGCAGATTGGAAGACAAATTCAAACCCCACAAAAAGAGTTTCAAAACCCTTACGTATAAAAGATATTGATGTTTCGGAGGAAGAAAGGCTGAATAGCTTGGATGGCGAGTTCAACCGTGTTTTAGGTGGAGGAATCGTACCAGGGTCGTTAATATTATTAGGTGGTGAACCAGGTATTGGGAAAAGTACCCTTTTACTTCAGGTTTCTTTAAAACTGCCTTTCAAAACACTATATGTTTCAGGTGAAGAAAGCCAGAAACAAATCAAGATGCGAGCCGAGCGTATCAATCCCAAAAGCAAAAATTGCTTCATACTAACGGAGACAAAAACCCAAAATATTTTTAAACAAATTGAGGCTTTGGAACCCGATATTGTTATTGTGGATTCCATTCAGACCTTACATAGCGATTACATTGAATCATCCGCCGGAAGCATATCACAAATAAAAGAGTGTACAGCAGAACTCATAAAATTTGCCAAAGAAACTGCTACCCCCGTCATACTTATAGGCCATATTACAAAGGATGGGCATATTGCTGGCCCAAAGATTTTGGAGCATATGGTGGACACCGTTTTGCAGTTTGAGGGTGACAGAAACCATGTATTTCGAATTCTTCGTGCACATAAAAACCGTTTTGGCTCCACGAATGAGTTGGGTATCTATGAAATGCAAGGTTCGGGATTAAGAGAAGTGTCCAATCCGTCGGAAATTTTGATTTCGAAAAAGGAAGAAGAGTTGTCCGGCAATGCTATTGCGGCTACTTTAGAGGGTATGCGCCCATTGATGATTGAAGTTCAAGCTTTGGTCAGTACAGCAGTTTACGGTACGCCACAGCGCAGTGCAACAGGTTTTAATGCCAAACGTTTGAACATGCTTTTAGCCGTTTTAGAAAAACGCGCCGGGTTTCGATTGGGAGCCAAAGACGTGTTTTTAAATATAACGGGAGGCATAACTGTTGACGACCCAGCGATTGACTTGGCCGTTGTTGCGGCTATATTGTCTTCAAACGAGGACGAGCCCCTTCTTAACGACTTTTGCTTTGCAGCGGAAGTGGGGCTTTCTGGAGAAATTCGCCCAGTCCAGCGTGTGGAACAACGTATTTTGGAAGCCGAAAAGCTTGGGTTTTCGACCATTTTTGTGTCTAAATACAATAAAATTTCACTGAAAGGCACAAGAATTAAAATACAACTTATTTCAAAAATTGAGGATTTGGTGGGGCTTTTAGTATAATTCCAAATCAAGTATTTCAACGATGTTATTTTCATTTAATCGATAAAAATTGCAATATTTTTAGGATATTTGACTTATCTGTATTACTTTTGCTACGTTTTAATTTTAATACAAGCATAATTTATTTGATTAGGAAAACTTTTATTTGATAAACGTTCTCTCGGTTTTTCAATTTCTTGGAATATTACAATAGTATTCGATTTTTTAATTGCGCCCCAAACAATTAATACCATGAAAAGAAATGATACTCAACCCGATTTCAGAATTTATAGCCTACTTTTTTTAACATTTTTCGCATTTGCCAACGTTTTTGGCCAGTTTTGCCAGCCCAAGAATATTGGCAAGTTCAATACCAACTACATTTCCAAAGTCTCAATAGGTGATTTTTCAAACACGAGCAAAGGAAAAACAGGTGGCTACTCGTATTTTTCAGACCTGAACAGCATAAATATAAAAATTGGAGAGACATTAAAAGGAGAAGTTACGGTCACCCTAAATGGGTGGAACACCAAAGAGAATGCCTTGGTAGTTTGGATGGATTTGAATAGAAATAAGAGCTTTGACGATGAGGGCGAACGCTTCATTTTCTGGGCAGAGGATAAGACAAATTCCAAAGGGAACAAGTCAATAATTATCCCTTTTAAAATAGAAATCCCAAAATCGGTAAAGACCAGTAAATCGGTTATTCGAATTGGGTTCAGAACGGGAAAAAAGCAAAACTTCAGCAGTTGCGATTACAAATATCAATCCGGTGAAATTGAGGACTACAACATTAATTTTGTAACCCATACAGACCCAGATAAAGACACAGACGGCGACGGTATCCCAGACCTTGAAGATATGTTTACGCCCAATCCACCAGCTTCCGCGGCCATTGATTTAGATGGAATTGACGATTATTTAGAGAGTGATCTAAATTTAAGTGGTTACAATCAGCTGACCATAATGGCTTGGGTGAAATTGGACAAAAGTTTTACTGAAACAGGCACATTAATCAGTCAGGGTAAAATGAAGATTAAGGTAAATAAGCATAAAAGGGTGGTAGCACGCGTTAATGGAAAATCGATTGTTGCCAATTCCAGAGAGATTTTAGAGGGACTTCAAAATAGTAGATGGACTCATATTGCCATTACTTTCCACAGTTCGATAAAAAATCAAAAATTAAAATTGTTTATCAATGGCCATTTGGCCAAAACGGGCAATGACAAATTGTTTTCTGAAGCCATAGGTAAAACCACGAATCTATTCACAATTGGTAAAAATGTAACCAACAATAAGGAGCTTTTTAACGGCGACGTGGATGAGGTTAGGCTTTTTGATATGGCGCTTACAGAAAGTCAGGTGCAAAAAATGGTATATCAAGAAATAACCGAAAGTGCCAATAGCGTTGCAGGTGTAACTATTCCAAAGTTAATAAAAGACGATGATACCGGAGCGACAATTCCTTGGTCCAGTTTAGTGGCCTATTATAAAATGAACGACATCATTAGCGGATCTACCAAAGATTTTTCGTCATATGAGCATATGGCCACAATTTTTAATGCCGAAACCGTAAAGGCGCAATCAGCGCCAATACCTTTTGTAACCAAAGCCCCTGGAAGCTGGGAGGATGTTGAAAATTGGGAGATGGGTGATGTGCAAGATACCGACCAATTAACGAATTCTGAGTTTTCAATTGTAAAGGTAAGCCACGACCTTGACGTCAATACTTCAGTAAAAACGGCGGGTCTAATTTTGGATGAAGGCACAACCATAACTGTTAATGGCGACAACGAATTTAGAAACAGTTTTTACCTAGAATTGAACGGGACTTTAGATTTGATGGACGATTCGCAGTTGGTACAAACCAAAAATAGTGATTTGGTGACCTCCCAAGATGGAAAAGTACTGAGAAGACAAGAAGGAACATCAAACCCTTTTTGGTACAACTATTGGTCATCTCCTATTGGGACTGCTGGAGCGACAGTTTTAACGGACAACAACACATCCAAAAATAACCCAAACAACTCGGACTTCAAACTGCAAATGATTAAGGACGAAACTGGATTTAATAAGGAATTTACTAACAGCTTCACGGCCAATGGAAACATAAGCACCTATTGGCTTTATACATATATGAATGGTACTTCCTACTGGGATTGGGCGCAGATTAGCCCAACTTCAAAATTGAACCCTGGGGTGGGTTATACCCAAAAGGGAACAGGAGTGCCATTTGACGAGCAACAATACATTTTTGAAGGCAAACCCAATAATGGCACCATTTTGTTAAAAGTCCAAGACAAGGGAGGCCCGGGTTCCGTTGCGGGTAAGTCAAAAACTGAGTACTTGATGGGTAATCCGTATCCATCAGCACTAGACCTTCATAAATTTATCGATGATAATGCAGGCATTATTGGTGGTACTATTCAGCTTTGGCAACAGTGGGGTGGCGCCTCACATAACCTGAATGAATACCATGGAGGATACGCCCAAGTAAATAAATTGGGAGCAGTTAGAGCGCGTCAATTTGTGGGATTCAACGGAGCGACTACTGGAGAAGAACGGGGTACTGTTATACCCTCGAGATATGTGCCGGTTGGACAAGGGTTTATTACGGAAATTGTTGCAAATGGAAATGTTGAATTCAACAACGGTCAGCGAGTGTTTATCAAGGAGGCAGATGCGGACGGAAGCTATAATAACGGCTCGGTATTTTCAAAAAGGGGTAATGGAAAATCTAATCAGAGTACTGATTCGGAAGCAGATCTTGGCGAAATGCAAAAAATACGTTTGGAGTTTAATTCAGTAAAAGGGCCTAAAACCAAACGGGAATTGCTTTTGGGCTTTAGCAAAGACACTTCGGATGATTTTGATTTTGGCTATGATGCCGAAACTGACGGCTCCAATAACAACGATTTGAACCTAAATTTTGAAGGCAAAAACTTTAATATGCAGGCCTATGGACCAATTTCTATAGATAAGGTGGTGCCACTAAATTTCAAATCCTCTGGGGATAATGCTTTTGAGGTAAAAGTTACTGAAATGGAAAATATCGGTGAATATCAAGAGATATACTTACGCGATAATCTTACAGGTGATTATTTTGACTTAACCAGTGGCGAGGCCTACCATTTTTCATCTAGACAAGGAAAATTTAATAAGCGGTTTGAAATTGTATTTCAGTCTGAAGCAAGTACTCTAAGTATGGAAGAGGTCCAAGTGGATGAAAATTTTATTTACTACGACATGCGTAATAACCTACTGTTTACTAAAAAACTTTCTGGTCCCATTAAAAAATTCACGCTTTACAACATTTCTGGGCAAAGCGTTTTTGAAATGAGCGATGTACCAAACTTAACCTTCGAGAGTGGTTTAAGTCTTCCAAGTGTTTCAACCGGGACTTATATCACATGTTTTAGAACGGATTCTGATGTGGTTTTGACCAAAAAGATAATTGTAAATTAATTCAGGAAAGTTGATATGGGCCTGGGTTTAATATACTTACGGAAAATTACGTTTATCTTTGAAATATGTATTTTGTCGATTATTTTGTTGTTTTTGTCGATAATTTGAAGTAATATTGTGATACCTTTTAATTAAGTAGCATAAAAAGTGTGTGTTGTAATTGAAGTTTTCTTCCCTCAAGTTTAGTTTCAATTAATGTGATGTGTGAATTATTTTTTAACTGAATAAAGTATATAACTGTTTAGTAATAAGTTAACATGGATTTCCCCCAAATCTATTAATTATGAAGACAAGACCTTTTTTATGCCTGCTTGTAATTCTTTCTATTTTCAATATTGGATTGGCTCAAAATTCGCCTTTGGAGGTAACAGTCAAGTGGACTTCAAATTCGAATGAAAATAAAATAGAGGTTTATAATACCTCTAATGATTTGTTGCTTACGCTTTGTGATGATTCACAATGCTATACCAGCACTGGGGCTACCTCCAACGACAAATATTTTGTGAGATACGATTTGGGCTGTGTTACAAATGGGAACAACTACTATATTAAACTATATGATATTGCCAATGATGGCTGGCAAGGTACTAGCCATGTATCTGTGTCCGTTAATGGTTCAGAAGTAATCAACAATGATGGGAGTGGAGCGAACACTACAGGTCAAACCTTATACTTTAACGTATCAGGAGGAGATGCTTCCTGTAACGGTTTGTTGGATACAGATGGGGATGGAATGCCCGATTATCTGGACTACGACGATGACGGAGACGGGATAACCGATGGTGTCGAGAATTTGGGAGAAGAAAGGTTTGAATGTACCCTTCCGGAACTTGCATTCGAGAATGCTACCTATGATGCGGGAGCGAGTACGGGAGCCGATGGATCAGTTGGAGCAGTTTATAGGTTCAGCAATTCAATCCAGGGGTATGATGTACTGATGGAAATAACGGAGCTGACTAACACCACTATCTCAAATATAGATGATGACTCTACAGGTATAGCTGAGTATTTGCAAACGGAACTAACTTTTACTGGGTCTGGAACTCCCGGAGCTACATTTATGTTTACAATTGTTGATGCTGGCACTACAACTCCCTCCACGGAAATTTTTAGAGTTAATGGTATAACATGGGATTGTGATGGTACTTCAAGTTTGTTGGAATCCGTTGTGTATCATGATGTTGCTGCATATGGTGTTGAAAATCCATCGAGTTTAACGGTTACCGATTTAGGATCTAATAATATTGAGATGACTTCAGGTGATGTAACCGTAAATGGGTATTCCACGCTATCTTGGTTAAGGGCTTATTACCAGTTCATCGGCAACTCCTTTACCATGCGCATGCAGGCTATTAAGTCAACAACCTCCTCAAGTACTAGAAAGTATATGATGTCCTTCACTCAGTGCGAGTTTTTGGATTTCAATGCCAATTCTCTGATCATATTGACCGGCGAGGACTTCGACGGGGACGGGAAGTTCAACTACCTGGACCTGGACAGCGACAACGACGGTATCCCGGACAACGTAGAGGGCCAGTCCACGGCTGGCTACGTGGCCCCCACTGGCACGGTCTCGTTCAAGACCGGCATCGACATTGCCTACGGGAGCGGTATCAGCGTTGTGAACACGGACACGGACATCTACCCTGACATATTGGATCTTGACAGCGACAACGACGGACTGTTGGACATCGAGGAGAACGGCATGGCCGATGCCATCACCTTGTTCTCGGACTCCGACAACGACGGGCTGGACCTGCTCTTCGAGGGCACGGACATCAACGACCCGAACGATGCGAACGATGAGATAGACGACCCTACGGACCTTTCGGTACTTCCCGATAGTGACGGCGATCTGGGTATCGGTGGCGACCTTGACTACCGCGACCTTTTCAGCCCTAACCCGCCCGCCTCCGCCACGATAGATTTTGACGGGGTTGACGATTACCTGGACAGCAGTTTGGATTTGAGCGGCTACGGCCAGATGACGGCCATGGCCTGGGTAAGGGTGGACCCCTCCTTCTCGGGCACCGGGAAGATCATGGAGCAGGGGGACTTCCACATGCAGGTGAACAGCTCGAAGGTGCCGGCCTTTCGTTTGAACGGGCATACCCTTTCCCTTTCGGGCTCGGATGCGCTGACGGACAACGTATGGGCGCACATCGCATTGGTATTTGATAATGCGGCACCTTCGGGCAAGCTTAAAATATACGTGAACGGGCATTTCAGGGCCGGTAGCGACGACGGGGCGCTGAGCTCAAATATAACGGCCTCAACGGACGCCTTTACCATCGGTAAGAGTTCGTCGTCGGATTCCGGGTATTTTTACGGGGACATTGATGAGGTCCGCGTCTTTGATACCGCGCTTACGACGTCCCAGGTACGGAGGATGGTGTACCAGGAGATACAGGAAGTTTCGGGACTGGTTACGGGTGCTGTTGTGCCAAAGCCCATCAGCGACGAAAGTACAGGAGCCACCATATCGTGGTCCAGCCTGAAGGCCTATTATCCGATGTCGGACATTATCAATTCGACGACGGACGACCGCTCGTCCAACGGCCATACGGTTCAACTGTACAACATTCTTACGCTACAGGAGCAGACGGCACCGATGCCCTACCGGACATCCAGTTCCGGTAGTTGGAATGCCACCTCCAATTGGGCATCGGGCAGTGCCTGGGACATGGGCGAGCTGAACGATTCCGGATATTCCATCGTCCAGGTAGGCCACGATATGGACGTTTCCACTTCGGTAAGCACATTGGGCCTGGTACTGGATTCCGGAGCAACATTGACGGTCCAGGGCGATAATGAAATAAAGAACAGCTACTACCTGGAGCTCAACGGCACGCTTGACCTGATGGGCGATTCCCAGCTGGTTCAGACCGATCAAAGCGACCTTGTGACCTCTGCGGACGGGAAGGTACTGCGGAGACAGGAGGGCGTACCGAGCGCCTACTGGTACAACTACTGGGCCTCCCCTGTGGGATCGCAGGGAGCAACAAGCTTGGCCGACAACAATACGGCAAGTAACAATACGAACAACACGGCGTTCAGCCTGGATATGCTGAAGGACGACTCGGGCTTCAACTGCTCGTTTACCTCGGACTATACGGCCAGCGGCAACATCAGCACCTATTGGCTCTATACGTTCATCAACGGGCTGACCTACTGGGACTGGGCGCAGATCGCCCCGTCGACCAACCTGGGCCCCGGCGTGGGCTATACGCAGAAGGGCACGGGCGTACCGGGCACCGAGCAACAGTATATCTTCGAGGGCAAGCCGAACAACGGTACTATTTTAATAAGCGTAACGGACAGGGGCGGTCCCGGCTCCGTGGCCAATGCCACGAAGACGGAATACCTTTTGGGCAACCCCTACCCCTCGGCACTGGACGTCCACCAGTTTATCGACGACAACGCCGGGGTAATCGACGGGACGTTGCAACTGTGGCAACAGTGGAGCGGTAGCTCGCACAACCTTAACGAGTACAACGGTGGCTACGCCCAGGTGAACAAGACCGGCTCGGTGCGCGCCTACCAGTTCGTGGGCTTCTACGGCGCGAACAACGGCAATCAGGACGGCACGAAGACTCCAACAAGATACCTGCCCGTGGGTCAGGGCTTCATCACGGAGATCGTTGCCGACGGCACGGTCGAGTTCAACAACGGCCAGCGCCTATTTATAAAAGAGTCCGATGCCGACGGCACGTACGGCAACGGTTCCACGTTCTTCAAGAACGGGGGCAAAAAGTCGAAGGGGGCTTCCGCAAAGTCGGAAGGACCGGAAGAAGGCGAAGGCCCGATGAAAAGGGTCCGCCTGGAGTTCAGCTCGGTAACGGGCCCCGACACGAGGAGGGAACTCCTGTTGGGCTTCAGTAATGAAACATCGGACGCCTTCGACTACGGCTACGACGCGGAGAGCGACGACATTAACAACAACGACCTGAGCCTCAGCCTGGAGGGCAAGAACATGAACATCATGGCCTACGGGCCTATCACGGCGGACAAGGTGGTGCCGTTGAACTTCAAGTCCTCGGGTAACAACACCTTTGAAATAAAAATAACGGAAACCGAAAATATTGAAGACGACCAAGAAATCTATATAAAGGACAACCTGAACGGGGAATACTTCGACCTTACCAACGGCCAGCCCTACGGTTTTTCCTCCCAGCAGGGGAAGTTCAACCAGCGCTTCGAGATCGTGTTCCAGTCGGAGGCCAGTACCTTGGGCACCGAGGCATCCGAGGCGTCCGAGGACTATATCTATTACCACAAGGGGAGCAACATGCTCTTTGCCAAGAGGCTAGAGGGCGACGTGACCAGGTTCACGCTCTACAGCATTACGGGGCAGTCCGTTATGGAACTGGACAACGTATCGGGGGACACCCTTGACAGGGGGCTGAAGCTGGCGGACGCATCTACGGGCGCCTACGTGGCCTGTTTCAGGACGGATGCGAACCAAGTGATCACGAAAAAGATCATTATTAACTAGTCCGAACAGAACGACCGACCATAACAAAAAAGACCCAGCTAGATTGTTGGGCTTTTTTGTTTTACGGGTAAAGGTTTTAAGTTTCAATCTAAATACCAAAATCTTGCTGTTTGTGTATTTTGTCGATTATTTTGTTGTTTTTGTCGATAATTTGGAGTAATATTGTATTGCATTTTAGTTTAGTACTAAAGAAGTGTGTTATCGTAATTGAAGTTTCCTTCCCTCAAGTTTAATTTCAGTAGAGTTTATTGTATGGTATAAAGGTTGATATATTTCGTCTATATAATCGCAGTGGCAAGCATATTTTGATGAAAAGATATGTAATTCGTTGATAACAAGTTAATTTTAAGAAGCCCAAATCTACTTAATATGAAAGCAAAGTTACTTTTTAGTCTACTTTTTGTTTTTTTCCTGTGCAGTTTTTCCTTTGCTCAAAATTCCGATGTGAGAATCACGGTGAAATGGCCTGGGAATGCTTTTGAAAACAAAATTGAGGTTTATAACACAACCAATGATTTAATCACTACCATCTGTGATGACAATCAATGCTACGTTGCCACACAGCAAGGCGTAACGGACGCTTACGGTTCTAGGTACGATTTAGGTTGCGTCGCTAATGGGAACAATTATTATATAAAACTATACGATATTGCCAATGACGGCTGGGATGCTTCTAGTTATGTTTCTGTGGTTGTCGCTGGTGTTGAAGTGATCAATAATGATGGGAGCGGGGCAAGTAGTACTGGACAAAACATATATTTCAATGTTTCCGGTGGTGATGCTACCTGCAACGGACTTTTGGATACGGACAATGATGGGATGGTGGATTATTTGGATTATGACGATGACGGAGACGGGATAACCGATGGTGTCGAGAATTTGGGAGAAGAAAGGTTTGAATGTACCCTTCCGGAACTTGCATTCGAGAATGCTACCTATGATGCGGGGGCGAGTACGGGAGCCGATGGTGCGGTCGGAGCAGTTTACCGTTTCAGCAATTCAATTCAAGGTTACGACGTTTTGATGGAAGTTACCGAATTGACTAACACTACAATTGCTAATATAGACAACGACACTGTAGATAATCCGACGTATTTACAAACGGAACTTACGTTTGCAGGTACAGGTACACCGGGTGCTACATTTAAGTTTACTATTGTAAATGCGGGTACAATAGTACCGTCAACGGAAATATTCAGAATCAATGGAATTACTTGGGATTGTGATGGAAGTGGCAGTTTGAAGGAATCTGTAGTTTACAATGATGTTGCAGCATATGGTACGGAAAACCCAACTTCGCTAGAAACTTTGGACTTAGGAGGTGGCGATATACAAATTAGTGCATCTGGATTGCAGGAAGGCCCTGGGTTTTCTACTTTAAAAGTACTGCGGGCCTACTACCAGTTCATAGGCAACTCCTTTACCATGCGTATGCAGGCTATCAGTACAACAACTTCTTCAAGAAAAAGACAATTTGGTATGTCCTTCACTCAGTGCGAGTTTTTGGATTTCAATGCCAATTCTCTGATCATATTGACCGGCGAGGACTTCGACGGGGACGGGAAGTTCAACTACCTGGACCTGGACAGCGACAACGACGGTATCCCGGACAACGTAGAGGGCCAGTCCACGGCTGGCTACGTGGCCCCCACTGGCACGGTCTCGTTCAAGACCGGCATCGACATTGCCTACGGGAGCGGTATCAGCGTTGTGAACACGGACACGGACATCTACCCTGACATATTGGATCTTGACAGCGACAACGACGGACTGTTGGACATCGAGGAGAACGGCATGGCCGATGCCATCACCTTGTTCTCGGACTCCGACAACGACGGGCTGGACCTGCTCTTCGAGGGCACGGACATCAACGACCCGAACGATGCGAACGATGAGATAGACGACCCTACGGACCTTTCGGTACTTCCCGATAGTGACGGCGATCTGGGTATCGGTGGCGACCTTGACTACCGCGACCTTTTCAGCCCTAACCCGCCCGCCTCCGCCACGATAGATTTTGACGGGGTTGACGATTACCTGGACAGCAGTTTGGATTTGAGCGGCTACGGCCAGATGACGGCCATGGCCTGGGTAAGGGTGGACCCCTCCTTCTCGGGCACCGGGAAGATCATGGAGCAGGGGGACTTCCACATGCAGGTGAACAGCTCGAAGGTGCCGGCCTTTCGTTTGAACGGGCATACCCTTTCCCTTTCGGGCTCGGATGCGCTGACGGACAACGTATGGGCGCACATCGCATTGGTATTTGATAATGCGGCACCTTCGGGCAAGCTTAAAATATACGTGAACGGGCATTTCAGGGCCGGTAGCGACGACGGGGCGCTGAGCTCAAATATAACGGCCTCAACGGACGCCTTTACCATCGGTAAGAGTTCGTCGTCGGATTCCGGGTATTTTTACGGGGACATTGATGAGGTCCGCGTCTTTGATACCGCGCTTACGACGTCCCAGGTACGGAGGATGGTGTACCAGGAGATACAGGAAGTTTCGGGACTGGTTACGGGTGCTGTTGTGCCAAAGCCCATCAGCGACGAAAGTACAGGAGCCACCATATCGTGGTCCAGCCTGAAGGCCTATTATCCGATGTCGGACATTATCAATTCGACGACGGACGACCGCTCGTCCAACGGCCATACGGTTCAACTGTACAACATTCTTACGCTACAGGAGCAGACGGCACCGATGCCCTACCGGACATCCAGTTCCGGTAGTTGGAATGCCACCTCCAATTGGGCATCGGGCAGTGCCTGGGACATGGGCGAGCTGAACGATTCCGGATATTCCATCGTCCAGGTAGGCCACGATATGGACGTTTCCACTTCGGTAAGCACATTGGGCCTGGTACTGGATTCCGGAGCAACATTGACGGTCCAGGGCGATAATGAAATAAAGAACAGCTACTACCTGGAGCTCAACGGCACGCTTGACCTGATGGGCGATTCCCAGCTGGTTCAGACCGATCAAAGCGACCTTGTGACCTCTGCGGACGGGAAGGTACTGCGGAGACAGGAGGGCGTACCGAGCGCCTACTGGTACAACTACTGGGCCTCCCCTGTGGGATCGCAGGGAGCAACAAGCTTGGCCGACAACAATACGGCAAGTAACAATACGAACAACACGGCGTTCAGCCTGGATATGCTGAAGGACGACTCGGGCTTCAACTGCTCGTTTACCTCGGACTATACGGCCAGCGGCAACATCAGCACCTATTGGCTCTATACGTTCATCAACGGGCTGACCTACTGGGACTGGGCGCAGATCGCCCCGTCGACCAACCTGGGCCCCGGCGTGGGCTATACGCAGAAGGGCACGGGCGTACCGGGCACCGAGCAACAGTATATCTTCGAGGGCAAGCCGAACAACGGTACTATTTTAATAAGCGTAACGGACAGGGGCGGTCCCGGCTCCGTGGCCAATGCCACGAAGACGGAATACCTTTTGGGCAACCCCTACCCCTCGGCACTGGACGTCCACCAGTTTATCGACGACAACGCCGGGGTAATCGACGGGACGTTGCAACTGTGGCAACAGTGGAGCGGTAGCTCGCACAACCTTAACGAGTACAACGGTGGCTACGCCCAGGTGAACAAGACCGGCTCGGTGCGCGCCTACCAGTTCGTGGGCTTCTACGGCGCGAACAACGGCAATCAGGACGGCACGAAGACTCCAACAAGATACCTGCCCGTGGGTCAGGGCTTCATCACGGAGATCGTTGCCGACGGCACGGTCGAGTTCAACAACGGCCAGCGCCTATTTATAAAAGAGTCCGATGCCGACGGCACGTACGGCAACGGTTCCACGTTCTTCAAGAACGGGGGCAAAAAGTCGAAGGGGGCTTCCGCAAAGTCGGAAGGACCGGAAGAAGGCGAAGGCCCGATGAAAAGGGTCCGCCTGGAGTTCAGCTCGGTAACGGGCCCCGACACTAGGAGGGAGCTCCTGTTGGGCTTCAGTAATGAAACATCGGACGCCTTCGACTACGCCTTCGACGCGGAGAGCGACGACATCAACAACAACGACCTGAGCCTCAGCCTGGAGGGCAAGAACATGAACATCATGGCCTACGGGCCTATCACGGCGGACAAGGTGGTGCCGTTGAACTTCAAGTCCTCGGGGAACAACACCTTTGAAATAAAAATAACGGAAACCGAAAATATTGAAGACGACCAAGAAATCTATCTAAAGGACAACCTGAACGGGGAATACTTCGACCTTACCAACGGCCAGCCCTACGGTTTTTCCTCCCAGCAGGGGAAGTTCAACCAGCGGTTTGAGATCGTGTTCCAGTCGGAGGCCAGTACCTTGGGCACCGAGGCATCCGAGGCATCCGAGGACTATATCTATTACCACAAGGGGAGCAACATGCTCTTTGCGAAGAGACTCAACGGCGAGGTAACGAAATTCACGCTGTACAGCATAACAGGGCAGTCCGTTATGGAGCTGGACAACGTATCGGGGGACACCCTTGACAGGGGGCTGAAGCTGGCGGACGCATCTACGGGCGCCTACGTGGCCTGTTTCAGGACGGATGCGAACCAAGTGATCACGAAAAAGATCATTATAAATTAACCAAACCTAAATATCAACCAAAGCGAAAAAAGTCAAACAAACAGTTTGGCTTTTTTTTATTTTGGAATAAAGATTTAAGGATAATTGATTAAATTCGCGAACTTATAAGATTTGAGTATAAATGAGCGCGAAATTTGCTGAATATAAAGGACTTGACTTACCAAAAGTAGCGGAGGAAATTCTCAACTATTGGCAGGAAAACAACGTTTTTGAAAAAAGTGTAACTACGAGGGAAGGGAATGAGCCATATGTATTTTATGAAGGCCCTCCTTCAGCAAACGGATTGCCCGGGGTGCACCATGTTTTGGCGCGTGCCATTAAAGATATTTTTCCAAGGTATAAAACCATGAAAGGCTTTCAAGTAAAGCGAAAAGCAGGTTGGGATACTCACGGACTACCAATTGAGTTGGGTGTTGAAAAGGAATTGGGTATTACGAAGGAGGATATCGGTAAAACGATTTCAGTCGAAGCTTACAACGAAGCCTGTCGAAAAGCGGTCATGAAATATACCGATGTATGGAACGACCTTACCGAAAAAATGGGCTATTGGGTGGATATGGACGATCCTTATATCACTTATGAGCCTAAATATATGGAATCGGTTTGGTGGTTGCTCAAGCAGATTTATGATAAAAACCTTCTTTATAAAGGCTATACGATTCAGCCTTATTCACCAAAAGCGGGAACAGGGTTAAGTTCACATGAATTGAACCAACCCGGTACATATCAAGATGTTACGGATACAACTATTGTTGCTCAATTCAAAGCAAAAGCGGAATCACTACCTGAGTTTTTACAAAATGAAGGTGATATTCACTTTTTAGCATGGACAACCACCCCATGGACATTGCCAAGTAACACCGCATTAACCGTCGGTCCTAAAATTGATTATGTTTTAGTTGAGACATATAATCAGTACACGTTTGAGCCAATAAACGTGGTGTTGGCTAAAAAGTTGGTAAACTATCAGTTCTCTGGAAAGTTTAGTAAAGTTGAAGAAAAGTCTGAATTACTTGGCTACAAATCAGGTGATAAAAAGATCCCCTATTACATCGTAAAGGAATTTGCTGGAAAGGATTTGGTTGGAATTGAATATGAACAAATGCTCCCTTATACTCTTCCAAACGACAATCCCGAAAATGCCTTTAGGGTTATTTCAGGAGATTTCGTTACTACGGAAGATGGTACTGGAATTGTACATACAGCCCCGACTTTTGGTGCCGATGATGCTTTAGTAGCTAAACAAGCCAAGCCAGAAGTGCCGCCGATGTTGGTGAAGGATGAAAATGGGAATTTGGTGCCATTAGTTGATTTACAAGGCCGTTTCCGACCCGAAATGAAGGAATTGGCAGGGAAGTATGTAAAGAACGAGTATTATAATGATGGCGAGGCTCCGGAACGTTCTGTAGATGTTGAAATTGCTATCAAACTGAAAGAAGAGAATAAAGCCTTTAAGGTTGAAAAATATAAGCACAGCTATCCCAACTGCTGGCGAACTGATAAACCGATTCTTTATTATCCATTGGATTCTTGGTTTATCAAGGTGACGGATGTGAAAGATAGGATGTTCGAATTGAACGAAACTATTAATTGGAAACCAAAGGCTACTGGAACAGGTAGGTTTGGTAACTGGCTGGCAAATGCCAACGATTGGAATCTATCCCGTTCGCGCTATTGGGGTATTCCTTTGCCGATTTGGAGAACAGAAGATGGAAAAGAAGAATTGTGCATTGGTTCGGTTGAGGAGTTAAAAGCCGAAATGGTCAAAGCTGTCAGTGAAGGCGTTTTGAAAGCTGATATTTTCGCTGATTTCGAAATCGGAAACAATTCCGATGATAATTACGCCAAAATCGATTTGCATAAAAATATTGTTGACGACATCATTTTGGTTTCGCCATCAGGAAAACCAATGAAGCGTGAAAGTGATTTGATTGATGTGTGGTTCGATTCTGGTTCTATGCCTTATGCTCAGTGGCATTATCCTTTTGAGAATAAAGAATTTATCGATGATGGCGTTACCTTTCCAGCTAATTTTATAGCAGAAGGCGTTGACCAAACACGTGGGTGGTTCTACACTTTGCATGCTATCGGAACGATGGTTTTTGATTCCATCGCCTATAAAAATGTTGTGTCTAACGGTTTAGTGTTGGACAAAAACGGACAAAAAATGTCTAAGCGTTTAGGTAATGCGGTCGATCCATTTGAAACTTTGAGTACCTATGGTGCGGATGCCACACGCTGGTACATGATTTCAAATGCAAATCCTTGGGATAATCTGAAGTTTGATTTGGACGGTGTTGAGGAAGTGAAGCGTAAATTCTTCGGAACGCTTTACAATACTTATTCGTTTTTCAGTTTATATACTAATCTGGATAATTTTAGTTACACCGAGGCTGATATTCGGTTAGAAGAGCGTCCGGAATTAGACCGATGGATTCTTTCAGAATTATATACTTTGATTAAAAAGGTTGACGCCTATTACGCCGATTATGAGCCCACGAAGGCAGCCAGAGCAATTTCTGATTTTACGCAGGACTATTTGAGCAATTGGTATGTACGTTTAAGTAGAAGACGATTCTGGAAAGGCGATTATCAAACCGATAAAATTTCAGCCTACCAAACGTTATATACTTGTATGGTAACGCTTGCCAAATTGGGAGCGCCCATCGCACCATTCTATATGGATAGACTGTATTTGGATTTGAATGCGGTAACCCATAAAGAAGCTTTTGAAAGTGTGCATTTAGCAGATTTCCCTAAGTATGATGAATCCTATGTGGATAAAAGTTTGGAACGCAAAATGGAAGCTGCTCAAACAATTTCTTCACTTGTATTGTCGTTAAGGGCTAAAGAAAAGATTAAGGTACGCCAGCCGTTACAAAAAATAATGATTCCTGTAAATAGCACGCAACAAAAGGAAGAGATTTTGGCGGTTTCGAATCTTATCAAACATGAAGTTAACGTAAAGGAAATTGAGTTGCTTGAAGATGCTTCGGATATTTTGGTTAAGAAAATAAAACCGAATTTTAAGGTGCTGGGCCCGCGTTTTGGCAAGGATATGAAGGCGATTGCAGGGGCAATTATGCAGTTTTCGTCAGAGGATATTCAGAAAATCGAGCAAAATGGAAATTTTGACGTTGAAATAAACGGAAAAAGCATTACTTTAGGACTCGAAGATGTCGAGATTACTTCTCAGGATATCGAAGGCTGGTTAGTAGCCAATGAAGGGAGTTTAACCGTAGCTTTGGATGTTACAATAACTGATGACTTGCGAAAAGAAGGTATTGCGAGGGAGTTGGTAAACCGTATCCAAAATTTAAGAAAGGATTCCGGTTTTGAAGTTACCGACAGAATAGATGTAAAATTACAAAAGGACGAGCAGATCAAACAAGCTGTGGACTCCAATATAGAGTATATAAAAACAGAAACATTAACCGAGGAACTTGAAATAATTGACCAGATAAATAATGGTATAGAAATTGCTTTTGACGATGTGAATACCAAATTATTTATCACTAAACATTAAGGATATGGCTTCAAATACAAATGCAAGATATTCAGATGCTGATTTAGCAGAATTCAAAAAATTGATCCAGGAAAAAATTGACAAAGCACAACACGATTTAGAATTAATCAAAAGTGCCTATATGAACGACCATAATAATGGTACGGACGATACATCTCCAACGTTTAAGGCATTTGACGAAGGCAGTGCTGTGATGAGCAAGGAATCCAATTCCCAATTGGCTATACGTCAGGAAAAATTTATCCGTGACTTAAAAAATGCTTTAATTCGAATTGAAAATAAAACGTACGGTGTATGTCGCGTTACAGGGAAGCTTATCAATAGAAAACGTTTAGAGCTGGTGCCACATGCTACTTTAAGTATTGAGGCAAAGAACATGCAGAAATAAACAAACCCCTTTGCAATTAGGGGGCTCAAAATGAAACGCCAATCTCTTCCAAAAGGGAACGGCGTTTTTTATTTACAAAGAATCGGAAATCGTACATTAGTTAATGTCCCTAAAAAAATCCACCCTTCTAATCCTCATTATTTTACTTATCGACCAAATAAGTAAGATTTACATCAAAACCAATTTCATGCTTCATGAAAGTGTTGAAGTATTCAGTTGGTTTAAAATATATTTTATTGAAAACGATGGAATGGCATGGGGAACAAAAATCAGTGATTTTTTGACCTTTATGTCCGAACGGACAGCCAAAAAATGTCTCACCTTGTTTAGGGTAGTTGCTATTTTTGGGATTGGATATTGGTTGTATCGTTCGGTAAAAAATAGAGGCTCCAAAATATTGATAATCGCTATTGCCCTAATTTTTGCAGGTGCACTTGGGAACATTATCGATTCCGTGTTTTATGGTGTCTTGTTTGGTGAAAGTATGGGGGAGGTGGCTGAATTTCTTCCAGAAACTGGGGGTTATGACACATTGCTTCATGGCAAAGTTGTGGATATGTTGTACTTTCCATTTTACAAAGGGTATCTTCCTGAATGGGTGCCAGTTTACGGCGGTCAATTCTTCACTTTTTTTGAACCAGTATTTAATATTGCCGACATGGCCATTAGTACGGGGTTTTTGATGTTGATTGTATTTAATAAACAGGCGTTTGCTAAAAACGACTAAAAGGCACAAATTGTTTTCGGAGTGATACAATAATCCAACCCAACATCACCCTCAAAAGCATCACTAATCTCATTTTCGGCTTCAAAAAAAGACAAACCGATTTTAAGGGTTTCAGGGTTGCATTTATCTAAAAAGGTGTCATAAAAGCCTTTGCCGTAACCCACCCGATTGCCTTTTTTGTCAAAAGCTAAAAGTGGTATAAACACCACATCAATTTTATCGTTTGAGATTTCAATGCCATCAGCAGGTTCAGGGATATTGTAGTTGTTCTTTTTAATAACGGTGTTATCGGTCAATAAAAAGTGTGTGAGTTCGTTTGTTGTAAAATTACTTCTAGAGATCACAATATTCTTGTCTTTTCCTGAAAGAATGTTCAAAATATAATCGGTGTTGACTTCCTTTTGTTCTTCGATGGATAGAAAAATATGATAAAAGGAAAAATCCCAAATGGGTAATTTTAAAAGTTGATTGGCGATGGCCATACTGAGGTCCTCAATTTGATCTTCTGAAAGTTCGGAGCGTAGTGCTTTATATTTTTTTCGAAGTTCTGATTTGGTCATTTTTAAGATTTAATATCAGTCGAAATATGAAACAGGGCATCCCCTTGATACACAATAGGTAATTCATTTACATTGATAACATACCCTGAGTTTTGTGCCCTTACAAAATAGTTGAACTTTCCATAAGGGTCTGTAATATTACCAATAATATCCTCTTTTTTAACTTCGGTTCCTACAGAAATCGAGGCCTTGAACATCCCCGAATATTTTGCGCGTTGCCATGTGCTTTGGTCAATAAAGACACATTTCTTTTTTGGTTTGGATGACTTAAATACGGTTTTCAACATGCCCAAATGTTTCAAAACCCGCTTGGAACCATTCACTCCCGAATTCGTCACGACATCATCAATATGAAAAGACTTCCCGCCTTCAAAAAGTAACATCGATTTACCTAATTTAGTACAAGTACTCCTGAATGATTTCGTTAAATTTTTGGAATACAACACGAAGGGCGCACCAAAAACAGATGCCAATTCGTCTAAGTCTTTTTGGCCTTTGGTATAGCGTAATTGTGGCGCATTAAAACGTCCTGAACCTCCAGTATGAAAATCGATAATCAAATCGGCATGGGGAACAACTTCATTGATGAGTTTGTGAGCCACGCGACTGGCTAGCGACCCGTGTTTACTTCCGGGAAAAACGCGGTTTAAATCCCGTCCATCGGGGAACTCACGTTTCAAGTTGATAAATCCAAAAATATTGATGACCGGCATACAAATAATGGTGCCACACTTTGGCTGATTGATACCCTTTGCAATCAATTGGCGGATAATCTCTACCCCATTCACTTCGTCCCCATGAATACCAGCGGTAAACAGCACTGTTGGGCCTTCCTTTTTAGAACGGCTGATGATCACAGGCACGTCAATGGGTGAAGCAGTATGCAAATTGGCTACATCAAAGTTGACTTCTTTCGTTTCGCCAGGTTGAACTTCTGTTCCGAGAATTTCTAGGGGTTTCTTTTCAATCGTCATTTAGGCGCAAATAATTTGATTAAAGGTCCGAATGTTTGAAAAACACACCCCTAAATCCCCTCTTTTTAGAGGGGACTCGTTGTGTTCAGTGTTTTTTGATTGCTTCATTTTAGATGTTAGTTTTTTTAGGTTTTGAGTATCCCTCCTAAAAAGGAGATCAAGATAGCTATGGGGATAAGGGGTGTGTAGAATCGTTTTGCCTTTTTTGGTATTTTAATTTTAACGTCTATTACGTTCCACATAGGTAATGATATTCTTTGCAATATTTTTTCTTGTTGCACCTTCTATGCCTTCCAATCCGGGGGTTGAATTCACCTCAAGTAGCAAAGGCCCGCGGTTGGATTGTAGCATATCCACCCCACAAACGGGCAATTTCAATGCTCTCGAGGCTTTCATCGCTACTTTGATTTCGGCTTCACTTAGCTTAACAATTTCAGAAGTGCCACCACGGTGTAAATTAGAGCGGAACTCGCCTTCCTTGCCTTGGCGTCTCATGGCGCCAACCACATGGCCGTCCACCACCAAAGCACGTAAATCGGCGCCTTTGGCCTCTTCGATATATTCTTGAACCAAAGCCCTCGCCTGCAACCCATTAAAAGCTTCCAAAACCGATTCCGCCGCATTTCTGGTTTCGGCTAGAACAACGCCCAAACCTTGGGTGCCTTCCAAAAGTTTGATGATAACCGGAGTACCACCCACGTGCGCCAATACCTTCTCCACATCCCGCGAATAATTGGTAAACACCGTTTTTGGCATTCCAATACCTGCTTTGGACAAGCGTTGAAAACTGCGAAGTTTGTCCCGGGAACGGATAATAGCATCCGACGTAACCGACGTAAACACATTCATCATTTCAAACTGACGTACTACAGCACAGCCAAAAAATGTCACAGAGGCACCTATCCTCGGGATAATGGCATCTACATAGTCCAAATATCGGTCCTTGTAATATATCGTGGGCTTTTCCTTTTCAATAATAATATCGCACTTCAACGGATCGATTACTTCCATCTCATGACCTCTAGCTTCGCCCTCCTCAACAAGTCGGTTGGTAGAGTACAAATTGGCATTTCTGGAGAGGATAACGATGTTCATTTACAGTACTTAAAGTGGCTTAAGTTTCAAGTATTTAAGGTTATTCGGATTGGATTTAGGCATTTTGGTGCGCATAAAATTTTAGGCACTCAAATAGCTAAGTGCAATATAGTAAAAAAGGTCGGCGAATTTTCAGTTTTTGCCTATTTAGCCTACCTTTACACTAATGGATACCCCAGACCTAGAGATACAGCTTAAAACACTTCCGAACCAGCCGGGCGTTTATCAATACTACGATAAAAATGATACGCTTATTTACGTGGGAAAGGCCAAAAATCTAAAAAAAAGGGTCAGTTCCTATTTCACTAAAAATCACGATTACGGTAAAACCCGAGTATTGGTAAAAAAAATCGTAAGGATAAAGCATATTGTTGTAGAAACGGAAACCGATGCGCTTCTGCTTGAAAATAATCTCATAAAAAAATACCAACCACGATACAACGTGATGCTGAAGGACGACAAGTCCTATCCATGGATTTGTATAAAAAATGAACGTTTCCCTCGGGTGTTTCCAACACGGCGCGTATTCAAGGACGGCAGCGAATATTTTGGGCCCTACACCAGTATGAAAACCGTTAGGACGCTATTGGATTTGATTAAAGGCTTGTATTCTTTGCGCACCTGCAATTATAATTTGAGCAGAGAAAAAGTGGAGGCAGGGAAATATAAGGTGTGTTTGGAGTACCATTTAGGGAATTGTAAGGGTCCTTGTGAGGGTTTGGAAACTGAGGAAGAATATCACGGCAACATCAAGCGTATTAAGGAAATTATCAAAGGTAATTTTAAGGATTCGTTATCTCAATTTAAGGCGCAAATGAAGCAGTGTGCCGAAAATATGCAGTTTGAAGAGGCGCAAGGTATCAAAGAAAAAATTGAGGTTCTGGAAAATTATCAGGCCAAGTCCACCATTGTCAACCCTAAAATCAGCAATGTGGATGTGTTTTCCATTACCAGCGATGAGAGTTATGGCTATGTGAATTTTTTGCAATTGTCCTATGGATCCATTATTCGGTCGCATACGTTGGAAATCAAAAAGAAATTGGATGAAACGGATCGTGAACTGTTGGAATTGGCCATTATAGAAATCCGGCAACGATTTAATTCCAATTCAAAAGAAATATATGTGCCGTTTAAGGTGGATTTAGGTGAAGAGGTGAGGGTGACCGTGCCAAAACTGGGCGATAAAAA
The DNA here is from genome assembly GCF_014270105.1 of Hyunsoonleella aquatilis. Taxonomy (GTDB): domain Bacteria; phylum Bacteroidota; class Bacteroidia; order Flavobacteriales; family Flavobacteriaceae; genus Jejuia; species Jejuia aquatilis. Next base: position 512,312 of record NZ_JACNMF010000002.1, on the reverse strand, counting down.
ACACATTGTGGATTTGTCCCTCAGGAATGCGAAGTACTATCGCATGGAGCGTTTCAAGCAGATGAAAATCGTGGACCCTGACAGGCACGCCAATCGTATTATGGCCCAAATGAAAGCCGATTTGCGCTTAAATGAAGAGCCGAGACATATTGAATGTTTTGATAATTCCAACATTCAAGGCACCAATCCTGTAGCCGCCTGTGTGGTTTTTAAGGATGGGAAACCCAGCAAAAAGGACTATCGTCATTTCAATATCAAAACTGTGGAAGGGCCCGATGATTTTGCTTCCATGGAAGAAGTGGTATTTCGACGTTACAGACGACTTTTGGAAGAGGAACAGCCATTGCCTCAGCTCATCATTATTGACGGAGGCAAAGGACAGTTGTCCTCAGCTTTAAAAAGTTTGGACGCATTGGAACTAAGAGGCAAGATTGCCATTATCGGGATTGCCAAACGTTTGGAAGAATTATTTTACCCAAACGACCCAATTCCGTTATATTTAGATAAAAAAAGCGAGACCCTGAAAATCATCCAGCAGTTACGCAACGAAGCGCACCGTTTTGGTATCGAGCATCATCGCAACAAACGCAGTAAAAGTGCGTTAAATACCGAACTAGAAACCATCCCCGGAGTGGGAGAAAAAACGGTAGTGGACTTATTAAAGCATTTTAAATCCGCAAAGCGGGTGGCGCATGCTAAGCTCGATGAATTAGAAGCTGTGGTGGGGGTGTCTCGGGCTGAAAAGGTTTATGATTATTATCATGGGAAATGAAATCGTAATATTCAGGAATAAATTATATCGGATACTATTAATCACTGTTTTAATCTTACTTTCGGCATGGAACGGATATGCCCTAATGGAAGGAAATAGTAGAGCATTGATACCCTTGTTGGTGCAGATAAGTCTTATTGTTTTAATAGTAATTGAAAATAAATTCGTAAAGCAAGGACTTCAGGTATGGGGGATAATATTAATATTTGGTAATGGCATTTCTTTGTTAATGAAAGTTTTAATGGCTTTAATAGAAGGTCAAATAGAGTTCAGTAATATAGTTAAGAACACTTTGTTTCTTGGGGTGGGGATTTTGGTTTACATCTTAAGTAGAAAGCATATCGATATCATTAAGAATGACAGAACTGACAAAATTTGAGAGTTAGAATCATCATATTAACCCTAACCCTACTCATCAGCTTTGCCACTAAAGGGCAAACCAATGAGCTAGAAGAGGACAGGCCAAAAATAGGCCTGGTCCTAAGTGGTGGTGGTGCAAAAGGCCTGGCCCATGTGGGCGTGTTAAAGGTGATAGACTCCCTCGGTCTAAAAATCGACTATGTGGCGGGTACGAGTATGGGTGCCATTGTAGGTTCATTATACGCTTCCGGTTACTTCGGTCAGGAACTGGATTCCATTTTCAATAGTTTGGATTTTGATAAAGTCATCAACGACGATTTACCCCGGGCTTCAAAAGCATTCAATGAGCGTAACAATGCCGAAAGGTATGCTATCACTCTGCCTTTTGAGGATTTAAAATTAAAGCTTCCATCGGCCCTTTCACGCGGTCAAAATACCTATAATGCACTAACACGACTTTTATTACACGTCAGTGATATCAACGAGTTTAAAGATTTGCCCATTCCATATTTTTGTATGGCCACCAATATTGAAACGGGGAAACCTGTCCAGTTAGAAAGTGGCAATTTACCTCAGGCTGTTATGGCAAGTGGCGCATTACCCTCATTGTTTCAACCAGTAGTAATTGACGATATGGTATTGATTGATGGCGGTGTGGTAAACAATTACCCAATCGAGGAATTGCGTGCCAAAGGCATGGATATCATTATTGGGGTGGACGTTCAGGATGGCTTGTTAAAAAGGGACGAACTCACCTCCGCACCCGATGTGCTTCTGCAAATTAACAACTTCAGGACCATAAATGATATGAAGGATAAGGCTCAGCAAACAGATGTGTATATCAAGCCTGATATTACGGATTTTAATGTGGTATCCTTCAGCGATGCGATTGATATCATACGAAGGGGAGAAGAGGCGGCCATAAACAGCATAAATAGTTTAAGGAAATTGGCCTCTGATCAGAAAGCTAATCCAAAAAGGGAGGTGGCAAAAAATATTGAGGATACCATTACTATTAACAGCGTGATTGTTAAGGGTAATCAGGAATACACCAGGTCCTATATTCTTGGAAAGTTAAAACTTAAAAACAGGCAAACCTTAAGTTACCAAAAGTTTACCAAAAAGGTGAATAGTTTGGTGGCCACCAATAATTTTGAATCCTTTTATTTTCAGCTAAAGCCGACAGGTGAGGCGAATACTTATGATTTGATTGCTAACGTAAGAGAATCCAAAGCCACTACTTTTTTTAAGTTTGGAGTGCATTACGATGATTTGTACAAAAGTGCGGCTCTAGTGAACTTGACCAAAAAGCGCCTGCTATTCAAAAACGACTTGGCGTCATTGGATATCATCCTGGGTGATAATGTGCGTTATAATTTTGATTACCTTATTGACAAAGGATTTTATTGGAGTGTTGGTGTACGATCGCGATATAACCAATTTGAAAAGCTGATTAATGCAGAATTGTTGCTGGATGATACGCAAATCATGGGGACGGGGTTAAATAAAATTGATGTGTTGCTTTATGACCAAACCAACCAGGTATATTTGGAAACCCTATTTCGGCGGGATTTTGCTTTAAGTATTGGCGCAGAGCATAAAAGATTAAAGATAAAATCGGAGACCATAGTCAACCCCAATCAGGATGATTTTACCTTTGAAAGCACGGATTATTTCAGCGTTTTTGGAGGTTTAAAGCTGGATACATACGACAACAAATACTTTCCTAAAAAAGGGGTGTTCTTTGACGGTGATTTACACATGTATCTTTTCGCTTCAAAATTTAATGCGGATTTTGATAGTTTCTCTATAGCCAAGGCCACCATGGGCTATGCTTTTAGCATTTCGGATAAACTGTCTCTTAATTTTCAAACCAGTGGCGGGTTTAAAATAGGAGATAAATCCACCACCACACTTGATTTTGCTCTCGGTGGGTACGGAAACAATCTGATTAACAATTTTGTGCCATTTTATGGGTATGATTTTATTTCCCTTACCGGGAATAGTTACGTAAAGGCCTATGCTAGTGCCGACTTTGAAATTTTTAATAAGAACCATATCACAGTTGAAGGCAATTGGGCCAATGTAGAAGATGATATATTTGAAACTGGTGAGTGGTTTACGCTTCCGGACTATCGCGGTTATGCCCTCGGTTATGCCTACGACAGTTTTTTAGGGCCCGTACAGATTAAGTACAGCTATTCACCAGAGGATAATAACAGTGTTTGGTACTTTAATTTAGGTTTCTGGTTTTAGTATTTTTTGGGCGTTCTCCTCGATTAAGCAGCCGTTGGTCAAATAAAATTTACGTCCTCGAGTCGGGCTTTACTCATTGATTGTTAATTTCAAATTAATGAAATCGTGAATGTAAACATTTCACTACTCAATCTTTTTTAAAGCGTCAATGCAAAGAAGGAAGGACTGAGGCAATCTCAGAAATTTGGTTTCTGCCCACTCCTAAACCATAACAGCTTTAAAAAAGGATTTCAAACATGCCGTTTCTCCCCATAGCTATCGGGACCCTAACGCGAACCTACGAGTCAACGGTCGGCCTCCACTTTGTGACTTTGCATCCCTGCCTGCCAAAGGTAGGTTTGCGAGAATACAGTATTCAAATTCCCCAAATTTTTCCGATATTTGTAAGGTTATGACATTTTTATTCAAGGACTTACTGCAATTTCTTCACTACCTTATCAAGAGAAATCCTGAATAAGCCGGCATTTTCGTATCTTTATATATGTTTGATTTTTAGAGGATTGTTACCCTGACTCGGGTCTGAGGATCATATTTATTTAATATCTAAATTTTAAAAAATGCCTTTTTATCATAAATTAGGAAGTATTCCGCCCAAAAGACACACCCAGTTTAGAAAAGCCGACGGCAGTTTGTATTACGAGCAACTGTTCGGCACCATTGGTTTTGATGGGATGTCCACCAATAGCTACCACGAACAGCGACCGACACAGGTTAAGGAAATAAAAAATCAATACAGCGTCTCGCCAAAAATTGCAAACGCCAACAATATCAAATCCTATCGGTTTAGGGGTTTCGAGGTAAAGCCCGAAAAAGACTTTTTGGATAGCCGAAAAACAGTTTTAATCAACAACGATTGCGGCATTATTTTGGCTGCGCCGAAACAATCCACAAAAGCGTATTTTTATAAGAATACGGATGCGGACGAGTTGATTTTTGTCCACAAGGGTACGGGCAAATTGCGAACCATGCTGGGAAATCTAGATTTTAAGTACGGTGATTATTTGTTGATACCCCGTGGCATCATCTATAAAATTGATTTTGATACCGAAGACAATCGGCTTTTTATTGTGGAATCCAGAAGACCCATTTATACACCGAAGCGATACAGAAATTGGTTTGGTCAGTTGTTGGAACATTCCCCCTTTTGCGAACGGGATATCCGAAGACCTGAAGAATTGGAAACCTATAACGAAAATGGGGATTTTTTGATTAAAGTAAAAAAACAGGATGATATCATCGAAATGGTCTATGCCTCTCATCCCTTTGATGTGGTGGGTTATGATGGGTACAATTACCCTTATGCCTTTTCCATTCATGATTTTGAACCCATAACGGGTCGTATCCATCAACCGCCACCGGTGCATCAAACGTTTGAAACCGATGCCTTTGTAGTGTGCAGTTTTGTGCCAAGGTTGTACGATTACCATCCGCAGTCCATTCCCGCACCATACAATCATAGCAACATTGATAGTGATGAGGTACTCTATTATGTAGATGGTGATTTTATGAGCAGGAATGATGTTGAGGCCGGGCATATTTCGTTGCACCCAGCAGGTATTCCGCATGGGCCTCATCCTGGTGCCACAGAGCGAAGTATTGGTAAAACAGAAACTGAAGAATTGGCCGTGATGGTAGATACATTTAAACCCTTAATGGTCACGGAAGAGGCGATGAAAATAGCCGATGAGGGGTATCACAAATCGTGGTTGTAACAAGCCTCCCCTAAATCCCTCCGCCCGTGTGTCGCCGAAGCTTTAGCGGAGGAGCAAGGAGGGGAACTGAGTACTCAGAGGTTGAGTCTTGGAAAATGAAAATAAAAAACTTTTTAAAATAAATACTCAAATTCCCGCTTTGAGTTTCCCGCCTAAGGCGGGATTAAGAGGGGCTCATAATGAAAAACATAAAATCAGTAAACTACGGTTTAGAAAAAATATTTGAAGGGGCGCAGGACTTCTTGCCTCTATTAGGAACAGATTACGTTGAACTTTACGTGGGCAATGCCAAGCAGGCGGCCCACTTTTATAAAACTGCATTTGGGTTTCAGTCCCATGCCTACAAGGGTTTGGAAACAGGCTCGAAAGACACGGTAAGCTATGTGCTTAAACAGGATAAGATCCGTTTGGTATTGACGACACCATTGACTAGCAAGTCAAAACTAAATGACCACATCGTAAAGCATGGGGATGGTGTTAAAGTAATTGCGCTTTGGGTGGAAGATGCGCGAAAGGCATACCAGGAAACCACAAGTAGAGGAGCCAAATCCTATATGGAGCCATTTGTAGAAAGTGATGAGCACGGCGAAGTAGTCAGAGCTGGGATTTATACTTATGGCGAAACCGTGCACATGTTTGTGGAACGCAAAAATTACAACGGGGCGTTTTTGCCGGGATTTCGGAAATGGGAATCCGATTACAGCCCTAAGCCGGTCGGTCTTAAGTATATCGACCACATGGTGGGTAACGTGGGCTGGGGCCAAATGAACACTTGGGTAAAATGGTACGAGGACGTGATGGGTTTTGAAAATTTCCTCTCTTTTGACGATAAGCAAATCCATACGGAATACTCGGCACTGATGAGCAAGGTGATGAGTAATGGTAACGGACGCATAAAATTCCCGATTAACGAGCCGGCTAAAGGGAAGAAAAAATCTCAAATTGAGGAGTATTTGGATTTTTATGAAGGTGCAGGGGTGCAACATATTGCCGTGGCCACGGATGACATAATTGAAACAGTATCGCAGTTGCGAAGCCGTGGCGTGGAGTTTTTATCCAAACCGCCGGAGACCTATTATCAAGCTGTGCCAGGTCGATTGGAGGAGCATAGCCACGAACTTAGAGAGGATATTGAAACCCTTAAAAACTTGGGTATTATGATTGATGCAGACGAGGAAGGCTATTTGTTGCAAATATTTACAAAACCTGTTCAGGATAGGCCCACTTTGTTCTTTGAAATCATACAGCGTATGGGTGCTAGAGGGTTTGGAGCAGGAAACTTTAAAGCGCTTTTTGAATCGATTGAACGCGAGCAGGCCAGTCGAGGAACGCTTTAAGTAGCTTGGGGGATTCCATTTCTGTATGAGTGAGCATTACCTTCTTTACTCCTCCGCTAAAGCTTCGGCGACACACGGGCGGAGGGGATAGGGGTGGATTTTAAGAGCAAGAGTGGCGCGTTAGGGTCCCGGATAGCTATCGGGAGCAGAGGAAAGCCCACAGTCACGCCTTAAAGCGTGACGAGGACTTGGAACGGAAAGCCCGACCCTTGTGGTAACGCCCTAAAAACGGTAAAATCTTCACATAAGTATAACTTTTTCTGCCATAATGGGTTTCAATAAAATTTCTATTTTTGGAACAGTAATTGTAATTTCTAGGGTATAACAATAAAATGTGGCCTTGAAAGTTACATTATAATGACCCAAATGGCATGAAAAGAATACTACTTATATTAATAGCATTAATGTCGATGTACGCGGCGGTAGCCCAACAGGAATCGGCTTTTGATACAGGCGAGTGGTTCAAGTTTAAGATGAGCTACAGTAGCTGGCTGAAGGCTGGGAACGCTACCTTAACGGTTAAAGATGGCAGGATCGGCGAGAAGGATGTGTATCACGTGGTGGGCAAAGGCTGGACTACGGGCATGATTAAATGGTTTTTTAAGGTGAAGGACCGTTATGAAAGTTATTTTGATAAGGAAACCATTGTGCCCTACAAGTTTGTTAGGAATATTGACGAAGGTGGGCATACGAAGGATATTGAGATAGATTTTGACCAAGAGAACAACAAAGCTCACGTCAACAATAAAAAGCACAAAACACAAAAGGTTTTTGATACCCGACCTGATATTCAGGACATGGTGTCAACCTTCTATTATCTTCGGAATAATGTGAATACGGATACCCTAAAAACAGGTGATGAAGTAAGGGTGGATATGTTTTTTGATGAGGAAAATTACGGGTTTAAACTTAAATATTTGGGTGAAGAAACCATTGAAACGGACTTTGGTATGGTAAAAACCCTTAAATTTAGGCCTTACGTGATGGCAGGAAGGGTATTTAAAGAGGAAGAAAGCTTAACGCTTTGGGTTTCCAAAGACAAAAATAAAGTACCTTTACGAGTTCAAGCTGATTTGGCGGTTGGTTCACTTCGGGCAGACCTTGAGGCCTTTAAGGGGTTGAAATATCCGTTTCAAATCGTTGTCGATAATTAATGAAATCAGAGGCTGACATAACCAAAAAACTTAAGGAAAAGTACAATTCCATAGACCAAGATTTTGATGTTCACTTAGAAGGCTTGCTCCATAGCAAACCAATTAGCTATTGGGACTATATTCAAACGGACGTACTGCTCAACCTTCAAAAACCCAGAACGGACTTTCCTGACGAGATGGTGTTTATTATGTACCATCAGATTAGCGAACTGCTTTTCAAAATGATTCTTACAGAAATTGAGCAGGTGGCCAAAAATGAAATCGACTATTTGGATACTGCTATTTTTACTGAAAAAATAATGCGCATCAGTCGGTATTTTGACGTTTTGACTTCTTCCTTTAGCATTATGAAGGACGGGATGAATATTGACCAATACAATCAATTCCGGACGACATTGACCCCTGCCAGCGGTTTCCAAAGCGCACAATACAGAAAAGTGGAGTTTGCCTCTACTGAATTGATCAATCTGATAGACAAGCGTTTTCGTGATACTATTGACAGAAGTTCTTCTTATGAAAATGCCTTTGAGCATTTGTATTGGCAAGCGGCAGGTAAGGATTATGAAACAGGTAAAAAAACCTATACTTTATCCGATTTTGAGGTGCGTTATAAAGAAGAGTTCATTAGATTTACAAAGTTTTATCAGCATAATAACCTTTGGAGCAAATTCAAGGAATTACCTAAAGCATCCCAGTCCGACGAGGCATTGGTAAATGCCATGCGTCACTACGATTATACAGTAAACGTAAAATGGGTAATGGCGCATTACAATACGGCCAACCATTATTTAAATATTGGGGGAAAAGCAGCCGAGGCCACTGGTGGTAGCGAATGGGTTAAATACATGCATCCAAAGTATCAAAAACGAATATTTTTTCCAGATTTATGGACAGCTCAAGAAATACGCGATTGGGGAACAAATATTTAATAGGATTAGCACTAGGTATCTTTTTTTTAGGGTGCAAGGAAGAATCCAAACCTGTGGTAGAACAGGAAGTAGTTGAGGTGATTGAAGAACCTGAGCCAGTAATGGAATTTGGTTTTGCGTTGGACGACTTTATCGTGAAGCGCGACACTATAAAAAATGGCGATACTTTCGGGATTATTTTGGAACGGCATAATGTGGGTTATCCCAAAATTTTCAATATTGCTGAAAAGGCAAAGGACACGTTTGATATAAGGCGAGGACTGCAAGTGGGAAAGCCCTACACGGTTTTATGTGCCAAAGACTCTTTGGAAACTGCAAAAACCTTCATCTATCAACCTAATTTGGAAGATTTTGTTGTTATTAATTTTCAAGATTCCATCCATGCCTATAGAAGTAGAAAGCCTATCAAATATGTTGAAAAAGTAGCTACGGGCGTCGTTGAAGATAATATTTCATTAACTTTGGAAGAACAGGGGTTAAGCCCCAGACTAGCCTATATAATGGCAGACGATATTTATGCGTGGACTATCGATTTTAGGCGCCTGCAAAAAGGGGATAGATTTAAAGTAATTTATACCGATAAGTATATTGATGATACTATATACACTGGTGTAGAAAAAATTAAGGCTGCTTATTTTGAACATAATAAAGAGCCTTTTTATGCATTTGAATTTATGACGGATACCGTAAAAGGTATTATCGACTATTTTGATGATAATGCCAAAAATTTAAGACGTGCATTTTTAAAGGCTCCAGTAAAGTTTAGTAGAATATCGTCCAGATATAATTTAAGAAGGCGCATTGCGGTTTATGGATATCGGGTGCGGCCACATAAAGGCACCGATTTTGCGGCGCCCATTGGAACACCAATTATGGCTACGGCAAATGGAACGGTTACTGAGTCAAGGAGAAGAGGCGGGAATGGTAACTATGTAAAAATTCGGCACAATGCAACCTACGAAACACAATACCTTCATATGAGCAGGCGAAAGGCAAAAGTTGGGCAGTTTGTTAAGCAGGGCGATGTTATTGGCTGGGTAGGTATGACAGGAAACACTGGTGGGCCACATGTTTGCTATCGTTTCTGGAAAAACGGTAGGCAAGTAGATCCTTTTAAACAAAAACTGCCAGAGGCCAAACCTATTTCAGATTCTTTAAAAGTGAAGTATTTGGAATTTATTCAACCTTTAAAGCATAAACTAGATAACATATTTTTTCAACCAGAAATTACAGAAGAGGAACTAAACCAACCTGTAATTTACCAATCCAACTCGTAATATGGCACTACCAAATGTAAACCCCACCGCAACCCCTTCCTGGAAAAAGTTAGGAGAGCATTTCGATAAAACAAAATCCATTAAAATGAAGGATTTATTTGCAAAGGATTCAGACAGAGCGAATAAATTCAGTATTAAATGGGATGATTTTTATGTTGATTTCTCCAAAAATAGAATTACGGAAGAGACCTTTAAATACCTTTTGGAATTGGCAGATGATGTCAGATTAAAAGATGCTATCCAAAGTCAGTTTTCAGGTGAAAAAATTAATCAAACGGAAGGGAGGGCTGTATTGCATACTGCACTAAGAGCACCGGAATCTGCAGTTTTTGAAGTAGATGGGAAAAACGTAATTCCAGAGGTATATGACGTAAAGCGAAAAATAGAAGCCTTTACCAATGAAGTGATAAGCGGAGAGCGAAAGGGCTTTAGCGGAAAACCATTTACGCACGTGGTAAATATTGGTATTGGAGGTTCTGATTTGGGACCAGCCATGGTAGTTGATTCCTTACAGTATTACAAAAATCATTTGACCACTCATTTTGTGAGCAATGTGGATGGTGATCATGTCAATGAAGTCATAAAGAAAATAAATAGGGAAACTACCCTTTTTGTTGTTGTATCAAAAACCTTTACTACACAAGAGACTATCTCCAACGCCAATACCATAAAATCTTGGTTTTTGGAGTCGGCTGAAGAAGAGGATATCGCAAAGCATTTTGTAGCGGTATCCACAAACTTGGATGCGGTAAAGAGTTTTGGAATAGACGAGAATAATGTTTTTCCGATGTGGGATTGGGTAGGAGGCCGTTTCTCACTTTGGAGTGCCGTTGGGTTGTCCATTAGTTTGGCCGTTGGATACAACAACTATGATAGTTTGTTAACTGGCGCCCATAAAATGGATCAACATTTTAAGAACGAGGACTTTAGCAACAATATCCCCGTAGTTTTAGGGCTTATTAGTATTTGGTACAATAACTTTTTTAAGGCCGAAAGCGAAGCTATTATACCCTACTCTCAATATTTAAACCAGTTTGCAACCTATTTGCAACAGGGTATCATGGAGAGTAATGGAAAGTCAGTGGATAGAAACGGCAACCCAATTGATTACGAAACAGGTACTTTAATCTGGGGGGAGCCGGGAACTAACTCACAACATGCGTTTTTCCAATTGATACATCAAGGTACAAAGCTTATTCCAGCGGATTTCATTGGTTTTGTTAAATCGCTTCATGGCAATCAAGACCATCAAGATAAATTGATTTCAAACTTCTTGGCACAAACTGAGGCTTTATTAAATGGTAAAACAAAAGAACAGGTTATTGCAGAAGGGACAGAAGAAGCTATTATTCCTTTTAAAGTCTTTTCTGGGAACAAACCTACCAATACTATTTTCATTAATAAATTGACCCCAGAAAGCTTGGGCAAATTAATAGCCATGTACGAGCACAAAATATTTGTGCAAGGGGTAATTTGGAACATTTTTAGTTACGACCAGTTTGGGGTAGAATTAGGGAAACAACTAGCAAATAAAATTCTCAAAGAATTTAGTGGTGAAGCTAAGAACGAGCATGATGGCTCTACAGCAAATTTGTTGAGTTATTATAAACAGCAGTCATAAATCCAAAGGATATTTTTTGAAGACACCGATTCATGCGAATGGGTGTCTTTTTTTTGTTAATAATTGAGGTTAAAACTCTTAACGTTTAGTTAATGTTAGTGTTTCAATATTGCCTAATTTTGGGGTGACTAATTTCAAATTATTAAATAATTTTTCAAAAATTATGAAAAAAACTACCAATTTATTGATTTTGGTAACAGTTTTGCTTTTTGCAACGGTTGCCATGGCTCAAAGTACCATAAAAGGTACTGTAATTGACGCCGATCTAAACACACCGCTCCCAGGAGCCAATGTGATTGAAAAGGGCACTACCAATGGTGTGTCTTCTGATTTTGATGGGAATTTTACGTTGAATTCGGAAAATAATTCAGGTAGCATAGTCGTAACCTATGTTGGGTACGGGTCTGTCACTATCAGTTTTAATGGAGATGCTAATCTTGGTAAAATAGAATTAAGCCCCGATAATTCTTTGGGCGAAATTGTGATTACTGGAACGGGAGTTATCGATTTGGCTGAAGATAGAAATACACCAATTGCAGTATCTACCATTAAGGCAAAAGAAATAAGGGAAAGAGCCGGTAACTGGGATTTACCCGAAGTACTAAAATCAACACCATCCGTCCAAAATATTAAAGGTGGTGGTTTTGGTGACGGTAGCATGTTTTTAAGAGGTTTTGACCAAACCAATACGGCGTTTATGTTAAATGGTCAGCCTATAAACAGTCCAGAAGACGGCAGGATGTTCTGGTCTAACTGGGCCGGTGTTTTGGATGTAGCTAATGCTGTACAGGTACAACGTGGTTTGGGGTCTTCTAAACTTGCTATTTCATCTGTAGGTGGTACGGTAAATATCGTCACTAAAACTGTTGACAGAAAAGAAGGTGGGTTTTTCCAAACTATGGTTGGAAACGATGACTACATTAAAACTAATGCTTACTATTCCACTGGTTTGCTAGAGAGTGGCTGGGCATTTTCTGCAATGTTGGGCCATTGGCAAGGTGACGGCTATGTAGAAGATACTGATGGCCAAGGACAAACCTATTTCTTGTCTTTGGGATACAAGCCCAGTGATAAACATTTGTTCAACTTCTTGTTAACCGGAGCGCCACAATGGCATGCGGCAGCGGGTAGAGACAGAATTAGTGCTTTTTTAGAGAATGGGATAAAATACAATCCATGGAATTTTGAAGGGGTTAATAGCCCTAATAATCTAAAAAGCGGAAGATATCCAGGTGGGCGCAATATTTACCATAAACCTGTCGCCAACTTAAGTTGGGATTTCGCGATAAACGATAAATCATCTCTCTCCACAATTATTTATGGGTCTATTGGGCGAGGAAGTTTTGCCCAAGCGAGAACTAGCGGGGGAGAGGTTACCTACGCCAGGGGTTCGAACAATAACCATAACTGGTATGGAGTGGTTTCAAATTATGAAAACCAATTGAGTGAGAGCCTTAGCCTTAATTTTGGTATTGATGTGCGTTTGTACAACGGTATTCACTTTAGGGATGTTAGAGAATTCATTTCTGTCAATTCGGTAAGCGCCAATAGTGCATTCAATGGAGGGGATTATGAATTGACCAATGCATTTGGTGGCGTGAATCCATGGAATGTAACATTCAACCCAAATGATGGCCATGGGCAGCGTTTTGGTTACGATTACGAAGAGCAAATTAATTATGGAGGGGTTTTTGGTCAGTTGGAATACACCAAAAACAATTTTTCTGCTTTTTTCCAAGGTTCTGCCTCTTCCCAATCCCATGTGAGAACCGAATATCTAAATGCTGCCAATGAAGGGCAATCCGAGGAATCAGAAAAAGTAAATAACCCGGGATTTAATGTAAAGGCTGGGACCGCCTATACAATTGCCGATCAGCATAAGGTATTTGCCAATGTTGGCTTTTATTCCCGCCAGCCATTTCACAGCGACTTGTTCGTAAGCGACAGGAATTCTAATGAATTGATAGTACCAGAAGTTGAAAACCAGGAAATCACCGGTATTGAGGCAGGATATCAATTTGGAGGTAACAGGGTCTCTGCAAACTTAAATGTATACCATACTACCTGGGCGAATAGAACTTTGCTCAATAACAATGGTCAGGACCAAGGGACATCTGAGTTTCGATTATTCCAAACACAGGGTGTTACCCAAGTACACCAAGGTATAGAATTGGAGGTGTTTACAAGACCGTTTGACGGGCTTAGAGTGAATGGTTTCATTTCTTTTGGTGATTGGAAATTTGATGGCAATGGAAGAAGAAGGGTGTTCGATGAGGCTGGAAATGAGGTTGAAGCAGAAACTGAAGTTGATTTGGATGGTCTGCAAGTTGGAGGTGCTGCTCAAACCACTGGAGGCCTTTCTGCGTTCTATACAATTTGTAAAAGTTTAAATCTGGACGCAACTTGGAACTTCTACAGCGGACTATTCTCCCAAGGGGATGCTTCAAAGGATGCGCCTCCAATAGAATTGCCAGAATATGATACTGTTGACTTAGGACTTACTTACAGAATGCTTGTGGGTGAAAATAAAGAGAAATCTATCGTATTTAGGGCAAATGTGAATAACATCTTCCAAGAGATTTATTTAGAATCCGTGAATGGAAATACTGCGGCATCTTCTGATCCGGCTGAAAATTATAAAGGCGTTAATGTCAACAATAATGGGCGATTTGGATATGGTAGGACTTGGAACGTGAGTGCACGTTTTAATTTCTAAAAATTGCAAATTAGTAGAAACCGCTCCCTTCCCGATAGCTATCAGGAGGAGCGGTTTTTTTATCAACTAAAATCACTATTTTTGGTATCATTTTAAAACGAAACCATCATGTACGAAACTATACAAGTATTACATTCCTACTGGGCCTACATCGTGTTGATAGTATTAATAATAGCGGTGTTTAACGCCATTATCAAATCTGTTGGGGGGAAAGAATACGAAGCTAAGGACTTTAGGATTTCATTGTTTACTTTAATAGTGTCACATATTCAATTACTAATAGGTATTATCCTATATTTTGTAGCCCCTTGGATTAAATCCTTTGGAGAGCTTGGTATGGGTGGCGTCATGAAGGATTCGTTGTTGCGCTTGTATTTGGTGGAGCATCCTTTAGTGAACATTATTGCCGTGGCTTTGATCACCATTGGCTATTCCAAACATAAAAAGAAGTTGACCTCCGCACCTAAGTTGAAGACTATTGCCTCTTTTTATACCATAGCGTTGTTGTTATTCCTGTCAAGAATTCCTTGGGACGCTTGGTTTAGATAGACGGGGCGAGTTATAAAGTTTTTTAGTTTGACTTGTGAGGTTTTCGAAACACAACTCTTCAAAATAGTTTTATGTAAGCCCTCCTAATTTCGATGGCATTGAAATTTTCCTCCCTTTTGAAAATGGAGGAGCAGATATTAGACAAAATTTATATAGAATTTTAAAGATTTCGAAATGCATCATCGTATTTAGCTCTCCTCTTTACAAAAAGAGGAGAATGAATTTCAATTTTTAATAAAGAATTGAAAGAAAGAGGAGTTGGGGTCTTACGCAACGCTTTTTTCTATTTTGAACATTGCTGTTTCTAAAAACTAGATAAGTCTTCTTTATTGCACCTCCTTAATCAAATACACATATACCGGAAAATGGTCGCTAAAACCATTACTAAAGCCGCTGTAGTTCCAACTTCTAAAAGGGTAACCTTCATATCTTCCGTTTGATGTGATTAAGTAGCTTTTGTTAAAAATACCTGCTTTGTAGAATCGAAAAGACGAATACTTTTTTTCAAGTAGGGGTTTGGATAGAATAATTTGATCAAAAAGGCTCCAATTGTCACGATAGGCGGTAGTACCCAACCCATCGCGATAAAAGTTTTCAAAAGGATTGTACAGGCCTTTAAAACCGACTTTTTTGCGTTTTCGTTGTGTTTTTAAAACTGATTTTAAACTTTCGTTATTTGGGTTGTCATTCAAATCACCCATAACGACAATTTTGGCGTAGGGGTCTATAACCTGTAAGGAATCTACAATACGCTTGTTCAATTTTGCGGCGGCAACGCGTTTGGGATTGCTACGCACTTCACCTCCACGTCTGGAAGGCCAATGGTTTACAATGATGTGGATGAGATCACCTTCCAACTCACCACTCACCACCAATTGATCGCGGGTAGTCAATTCCTTTCGGTTTTGGTCATCAAAAATGCGAAGTTTATAGGTGTTGTAATGTATTGGCGTAAAAAGCTGTTTCTGGTATAAAAGTGCTACATCAATCCCTCTGGCATCCGGTGAATCTTTATGAACAATGCCGTAATTTTTATCAATTAATATAGAATCGTTTATAAGGTCGTCAATAACCGATCGGTTTTCAACTTCACAAATGCCTAAAATGGCCGGCGAGTTTTGGGTCACATCCTTCCCAATATCGGCAATTACCCGTGCCATGTTTTTCACCTTTTGATGATAGGCTTGGTTACGATCAGTTTTCAGTTCCATGATAGGGCTGTACTCATCAAACTTCAACGGATCGTTAATCGTATCGAAAAGATTTTCAAGATTGTAAAAACCAACGGTATGGATTTTAAACCTCTTGTCTTGGGCATTGGAATTGCCAATTCCAATTAAAAAAAGTAGGATAAAAGCCAGTCTCGAAAATTTCATTTGATGGAATATAGAAACGTTCACGTTTGCAACAATACAAAACCCAAGCCAAAGTTAAACGTTTATACGAAATATTGTGTTTTATCCTTCATTCGGTTACTTTTACGTACTTTGTGTGTCCTATATAGTATCTATGAATAAATTTGCCCTCATACTTTTATTCGGATTATTTTCTATCAAAGGCATTTGCCAGCAGACTATTGTAAAAGGAAGCGTAAAGGATGCGGTATCGTTTCAGCCGATTTTGAATGTGACGGTGGAATTGGAAGGCACGGAATTGGTAACTTTAACTGATGTCCAAGGTGAATTCGTCTTTAATGTGAATGTCCCTTTCGGGGAGCAAATTCTAAAGATTTCCAAAACGGGTTATGTTTCAAAACGGTTTCCAATCATTATTGATGAAGGCAAAACTATCGATATAAGCGATATGACTTTAGAGCGCGACCTCACCCAAAGCCAGGACCTGTTTACCATTACCCTTTCCGATGACGAACTGGATAATGATGCCAGTGGAGCTGATAATATTACAGGCCTTTTATCTTCTTCTTTAGATGTCTTTCAACGCACGGCCGCTTTCGAATTTAGTCAGTCTTTTTTCAGGCTGAGAGGATTGGACTCCGAACATGGAACGGTACTCATTAATGGCATCCCAATGAATAAATTATACAACGGCAGGCCTCAGTGGAGCAATTGGGGGGGATTAAACGATGTGATGAGAAATCAGGAACTTACGACAGGTTTGGCACCATCGGATTATAATTTTGGAGGCATTTTAGGAACCACAAATATCAATGTCAGAGCTTCCGAAGCAAGGCAAGGTGGACGATTGACCTATTCGTCTTCAAACCGGAGTTATACCAATCGATTGATGGCTACTTACGCTTCGGGACTATTAAAAAACAATTGGGCATACACTGTTTCTTTGGCACGGAGATGGGGCAATGAGGGGTATCAAGATGCTACATTGTATGACGCCAACTCCATATTTCTTTCTGTGGAAAAAAAATTGAACGACAAGCATAGCCTAAATTTTACGGGAATTTATGCGCCCAACCGTAGAGGGAAATCTTCGCCAAATACACAGGAGGTTTTCGATTTGAAAGGTATTCGGTATAACGAATATTGGGGATGGCAAGATGGCAAAAAACGCAACTCTCGTATTAAAGAAGTGGAAGAGCCCATTGTCATGTTGAACCATTATTGGAATCTCTCTTCCAAAACAAAATTGAATACCAATTTGGCCTATCAGTTTGGAAAGCTGGGGAATAGCCGATTGGATAATAATGGTACCGATTTGGACAATGGTGTTCCAATCGGGGGTGGTGCAAACCCAAGTCCCACCTATTATCAAAAACTACCGAGTTATGCGCTTTTTAGGTATTCTGGTGATGAAGCGGATGCGAATGCATATAAGAGTCTTGTAGAATTCCAAGACAACGGACAAATCAAATGGAACGAACTGTATATAGCGAATGTTGGCAACTCGGAAAGGGGAGGCAATGCAGTGTACGCTCTCTATGAAGACCGTGTGGACGATACGCAATTCACTTTTAATTCTATTTTAAATTCTGAAGTGAATGATCATTTAATTTTGAATGCAGGTGTGAGTGTTCAGACTCTTAAATCTGAAAATTTTGCTGAGGTTTTAGATTTACTCGGAGCATCCACCTATTTGGATGTAGATCAGTTTGCCGAAGATACCAACGAAGCCCAAAACGATTTACAAAACCCGAATCGCTTGGTTGGCGAGGGTGATAGATTTAAATACAATTTCAATTTGTTTGCCAATGTAATCAATGGCTTTGCCCAAGTACAGTTCCGTTACAACAAGTTGGATGTTTTCTTTTCAGGAAGTGTGACCAGTACTCAGTATCAACGCGAAGGCCTTTATCAAAATGGTGCGTTTCCGGACAATTCCTTAGGGAAAGGCGAAAAACTAAATTTCACAGGCTTTGGGGCTAAGGGTGGCGCAACTTATAAAATTTCAGGGAAACATTTATTGAATTTGAATGGGGGCTATGTAAGCCGGGCACCATCGCTAAGAAACACCTTCTCTAATTCGCGGGAAAATCATAATGTTGTACCCAATATTACGGAAGAAAAAATACAGTCCGCGGATGCGAGTTATATATTCCGCTCGCCCATAGTAAAAGCAAAGTTGACGGGCTATTATACCAAGATTCAGGATGCCAATGAGATTTCCTTCTTTTTTGTTGAAGGCGTTGGTGGAGATAATGTAGCCTTCGTGCAGGAAATTTTACAGGGTATAGACAAGCAACATATCGGTGGGGAATTGGGTATCGAAGCCCAAATAACGTCCACCATAAAATTAAAAGGTGTGGCCTCTTTGGGTCAATTCACTTATGCTAATAACCCAAATCTGTATTTGACAACCGAAGCGGATGATGAATCGATTGCGGCTGGGTTTGTGGACGGGTTTCGGGATTTCGGGCAGTCCAATTTAAAAAATTACAAAATAGCATCTGGACCCCATCGGGCGTATTCCGTTGGTTTTGAGTATCGAGATCCGGATTATTGGTGGTTTGGAGCAACAGCCAATTTTTTTACACACACCTATATTGACATCAGTCCCTTAAACCGCTCCTCCAATTTTACAACGGATTTTGACGGTAATGTGTTTAACGATTATGATGAAGATTTGGCAAGGGAATTATTAAAACAGGAGCGTTTTGACGATTATATGGTAGTAAATTTGATTGGAGGAAAGTCTTGGAAAGTCGGCAAAGGGAGTAAATATATAAGCCTCTTTGCCAGCGTAAACAATTTACTGGATGAGGTCTTTAAAACTGGAGGTTTTGAGGCGGGACGGAATGCCAATTTTAGGGAATTGCGAGAGGACAAAGCTTTAGATACCCCGGTCTTTGGCCCAAAATATTGGTACGGCCGTGGAACGACGTATTTTTTGAATTTGAATTATAGGTTTTGACAATTCCCTGAATTGTCATCCTGAACTTGTTTCAGGATCTTAAAATATCTTATTATGAAAGAAATTAATAACATTTGGATTGTGCCACTTATTCTGCTGGCGTTGTCCTGCGTTCAGGACGACGATTTTGGCGTCCCTGATATTTCTATTGAGGACCCCATAATCCCAACTGAAAAACTTACCACGTTTAAGGCAATTAAATCGTTGTATGAGCAGGCGGTTAATGGAGGAAATCCAACAGCAAAAATTGAAGAGGACATTTATATCGAGGGTTACGTGGTGTCTTCGGATAAAGCGGGGAACTTTTTTGAAGAACTGATTATCCAAAATAAAACCGATGATAGCAGCCCCGATAGCGACCCGAGGCTGGGGCTAAAAATTGATATCAATCAAAGTAGCCTGTCGGATACCTATCAATTTGGCCAAAAAGTGATAGTGAAATTGGAAGGTTTAACAGTTGGTGAGAGCAATGGGGTGGTTACTATTGGAAGGGGCGATGCCGTAACCGTTGAGCAAATCCAGCCCTCAGAATATCGGGATATTGTATTGCGCACGAATACAATTGCCGAAATACAGCCTAAAATTACGGACTTGCAAAATTTGACCGATGCTGATGAAAACACCCTGATTCAGTTGAACAATATGCAACTGAACCGTTTTGAATTGGGAGCGACCTTTGCCAGCGAATCCTTTGATGAATTTGATGGCTTCCGTTTGATGGAAAGTTGCGATTCTGGAATTCAAATTTTGATGCAGACCAGTACGTTTGCCGATTTTAAATCGGTTTTGGTGCCTCAAGGCCAAGGCAGTATGGTAGGGATTTACAGTCGCGATTTTAGGGATGATTTTAGTGTAATGATTCCGAACAAGTCATCCGATATTAATTTTGAAAGTGCTACGCGTTGCGACCCAATGGAATTTACCTGTGGTTTAGCGTCAACACTTGGAACGGGCAATCTGTTTTTTGAGGATTTTGAATCCCAACGTAATAATCGCCCGATTGAAGGGAATGGCTGGACGAATTATATTGAAGCAGGCTCGGAAGCCTGGGAAGCCTGGTCTTCCACGGCGACGAATGCGTCTTTGGGACGTTCCTGTAGATTTCAATCGGCCAGTTCGGGAGATATTAGCAATATAGGTTGGCTCATCACGCCCGCCATTGATTTGGATGCCCAAGATGGGGAAACATTAAATTTTAAAACCTCCAGCAGTCGTGCCGATAGCAGTTATATGGAAGTGTATTTTGCGGATGATTGGGATGGTACTGAAGCCGGCGTAGCCTCGGCCACTTGGCAGATTTTAAGTGATGCATACATAGTGAAGGACACCGATCCTTTTGTAGAATGGTTACCCTCAGGAAATGTAGATTTGTCCTGCCTTTCAGGAACGATTCATATAGCTTTTAAGTACACCGGTGGCGGACAGGATTCCTTTGATGGGGTTTATGAGTTGGATGATGTTAGTGTGGATTTTGTGGAGTAAACTAACGTTTCAAAATTGCATAAACCGGAAAATGGTCACTATACCCACCTTTATACTTTTTGCCAACATAAGTTCTAAAAGGTGCGCCTTTAAATGGCCCATTAAATAATTTTAAAAAGTCGGCATCAAAAATATTGGCCTTAAAGAATTCGAATTTATCCTTAGAACTTTTAAAAAAGTTGGTTGAGATTAAAACTTGATCAAAAACATACCATTGGCGTTGGTGTTTTACTGTACCTCGGGTATAGGAACGCAGGGTTTCAAAAGGGTTAAACAAGCTATGGGTTTCCACTAATTGTTTTAAACTGTCGTTTTGTGGCGTGTCATTAAAATCGCCTAAAAGCATGATTTTAGCCTCTTCATTTTCTTTTTTTATAGCTGAAATCACCTCACTTACTTTTTCGGAAGACGCCAAACGTTTGTATTCCGTTTCGGCCTGTCCTTCCCGTCTGGACGACCAATGGTTCACTATAAAATGAATTGTTTCACCATCCAATTCTCCCACAACCAACAAAATATCTCGCGTATAATCTGGAAAGCCTTCAGAGGTCATCAGTTCCACCTTGAAGGTGTCGGTATGCATCACTTTAAAAACATTGGTATCGTAAATCATAGCAACATCAATGCCTCGCTCATCTAAAGAATCAAAATGCACATAGTCATAATCATAGTCATCCAAATGTTTGGAATCGATAAGGTCTTCCAAAACCTTTGCATTTTCAACTTCTGCCAGTCCAACTATTGCCGGAGGTTTTCCGGTTTCCTGTCTACCAATATTGGAAATGGCATAGCCAATTTTCCGTAGTTTGTTTTTATAGCGTTTCGGTGTCCATCGCTTAACAGATTCGGGCAAAAAATCATTGTCGTTGGTGTAGCGACTGTCCCTTAAATCGAACAAGTTTTCAATATTGTAAAATGCGACGGCCTGCATATCGTGTCGCACAGGAATGTCTTCAAAATCATCTGTCATACATCAAAAATAGGAAAATAACAGTCATTCCAATTATGTAACTTTGTACCATGATTGAAAAGAAAGAGATTGGCTTAGAAAAAACGGTTTTGGTGGGCATTATAACCAAAGATCAAGATGAGGAAAAGCTGAAGGAGTATTTGGATGAACTGGAATTTTTAACCTACACCGCTGGTGGTCGGGCCGTGGCTAGGTTTACCCAGAAAATGGAAATCCCAAACCCTAAGACCTTTATTGGTTCCGGAAAAATGGAGGATGTGGCCAAATATGTTAAGGATAATGACGTTAGTACAGTTATTTTTGATGACGAGCTATCGGCCACACAAGAGCGTAATATCAGTAAGATTTTAGGCTGTAAAGTATTGGATAGAACAAATTTGATTTTGGACATATTTGCACAACGGGCCCAGACCAGTTATGCCCGAACCCAAGTGGAATTGGCACAATATGAATATCTGTTGCCACGATTACGAGGGATGTGGACACACTTGGAACGTCAACGCGGTGGAATTGGGATGCGCGGACCTGGTGAAACGGAAATTGAAACAGATAGGCGTATTGTTCGCGATAAAATTGCCTTGCTAAAGGAGCGTATCAAAACCATTGATAAACAAATGGCAGTGCAACGTGGTAACCGGGGGAAAATGGTGCGCGTGGCTTTGGTAGGATATACCAATGTTGGGAAATCCACATTAATGAACACCATTAGCAAAAGTGAAGTGTTTGCCGAAAATAAATTGTTTGCTACGCTTGATACTACTGTTAGAAAAGTGGTAATTCAAAACATGCCGTTTTTATTAAGTGACACCGTTGGATTTATCCGAAAGTTGCCTACGCAATTGGTGGAAAGCTTTAAAAGTACTTTGGATGAGGTTCGCGAAGCTGATTTGTTATTGCATGTGGTGGACATTTCTCATCCAAATTTTGAGGAGCATATCGCATCCGTCAATAAGATTTTAGGTGAAATAGATAGTAGCAACAAACCTACAATTATGGTTTTCAACAAGATTGATGCTTATGAACCCGAGCCTATAGAAGAAGACGATCTTGAAACTGAAAAAACGAAAAAGCATTACACCCTAGAAGAGTGGAAGAAAACATGGATGGGTAAAATTGGTAATAACGCCCTATTCATTTCTGCCATTAATAAGAGTAACTTAGAAGATTTTAAAAAGCGCGTTTATGATGAGGTTCGGGAGATTCACGTGACCCGTTTTCCTTATAATCATTTCTTGTATCCTGACTACAACTATGAGGACATGAAGTAGGAAAGAAATAAGCCAAAAAAAGCGCATCTAAGAATGCGCTTTTTTATTTATTCATTGAATATTTTTAAAATTTATAACTAACACCAATCGTGTAATATGTTTGTAAATCGTTATCGATATTATCAAAATCAGGTGTAGTTGCTGGAGGGTTCATTGGGTCTATTTGCGCTAAAGCATAATTTAAAGCTTCCTGCTTGTTGCTCCTCAGCCCGAAATCAAAACCAATACCAATCATTTTCCAAAGGGTATAGCTGAATGAGTTGGTCCATGTCCAGTTGGATAAATCCCCAGATTTATAACTTTGGAAGGCGGATAAATTCGTCTTGAAGGCAATAGCTCCAATTTGTCTGGTATAATCGGCCACAATTTTTGCACCTAAAGACGATTCAAATACCGCGTCGTTTTCAGCAAATACAAAGTTGTAGTTCAAAGGGTGAATTACAACTACCAAGTTTTCTGCAGGCGTCCAAGTACCACCAACACCAACGTCTAAATATCCGGGATCATTAAAATTGTTTAGAATAGTAGTTCTGTATTCCATCAATCCTGAAACTGCGAAATTTTTGGCAATATTTCTACCGTATAAGGATGAAATGTTGAAGACATCCGTAGTGGGTTCAAAATCATCACTATCATTGGGGTTGTCTTTATTGTCTAATTTTGTCCAGTTTAAATTTGTAGTTAGGGCATTTCTCCAAAAGAATTTCTCTTGAATGAGGTTGGCAAAACCGTTGACCGTAACGCCAATACTACCCGAGGAGTTATTTGGTGCACCTTGGGCGTACCAGTTATTGAAGTTGGACAAGCTACCGCCAATGACCCCGAAAGCTCCAGTTCTCCAGCCCGGCAGTGCATCTATTTGTGCTTGAATAGCATTAGCCTCCGCTTGAAACTTGTCGGCTTCAGCTTGTTTTTCAGCTTTTCGTTTTTCTAATTCTTCTTTCGTTTGTGCATTAACGATTGAAATGCTAAGACATAAAAAGGCAAAAAATAATAGTTTTTTCATCATTTTCAATTTTTAAAATGTGGGCAAATATAGATTAATTTTTAACAAATGTTAAGTTAATTCGATTGAATTGAACGCTGTGTAATTTGGTTTGTTAAACTTTTAGTTTGACACCTCCAAAGGCAATAAGTCACTTAAAAAATTATTTCTTTTTGAAAAGTGGTACGGAGGAACAGGCCTCGCCATACATAATGGATTTGGCCACGGGTTTTAGTTTATTCGTCAACATGATATAGGCATTTTGAGGCACGGGTTTATTGGAACAACCTTTTACAATAATGGGTTTGCCCTCATATTTTGAAATATCAATATGGTTGATAATATCCTGAAAGATTGAAGTTTCCAGTTGTTCTAAATCGCCAATGATGGTCTTCTTGGCAAAAGGTTCCAGATAAATGCTCAACAACATGAATGCCCAACCTGGAATGATGGCATCCGTACTGCAGGTCAGCGCCACATATTGGTCTTGATATTGGCCCCAATCGTGTTCCGAAGCTTGTTGCCTGAAGTCTTTTTCCCGAAGTACAAATCCCTCGAAGAGCCAATCTTTGATATCAAACAAAACACGCCTGCCCTGCGGATAGTAATCCTCGAGGTCAATTGTGATTAATTTGCTATTCGCTACGCGATTTATGATTTCGTCGGCCATAGTGATAGTTTAAAGTTCAAAGTTTCAAGTCGAAAGTTATTGCTCCCGATAGCTATCGGGACTGCTAATGATTAGTGTGGACTAAATCAAAGCATCCCTAACTCTAGTTTCGCTTCCTCACTCATCAATTCCTGTGTCCAAGGCGGATCAAAAGTAATTTCAACTTCAGCATCATTTACGTCGTTTAAAGACTTCACTTTTTCCTCAACTTCCAAGGGTAAGGTTTCGGCCACAGGGCAGTTTGGGGTGGTTAAAGTCATCAAGATTTTTACATCATAATCCTCATTAACGAATACGTCGTAAATCAATCCCAATTCGTAAATATCTACGGGGATTTCCGGGTCGTAAATCGTTTTTAATACGTTTACTATTTTTTCGCCTAATTCGGCTGTATCTATAGTGGTTTCACTCATTTTTTTAATGTTTAATCGTTTATTTGTTGAGTCGTTTAAATGAATACACTCATCAACGAATAAACCTAATTAAGTTGCGTCTGGTATGCAATGGCATACATTTTTAATTGCTTCACCATACTCAACAAGCCGTTGGCTCGAGTTGGTGACAAATGCTCTTTCAAACCGATTTTATCAATAAAGCTGGTGTCGGCATCAATGATATCTTTTGGATGCTGATTGGAGAAAGTTCGAATCAAAATCGCTATAATACCTTTAGTGATAATTGCATCGCTATCGGCGGTAAATTCAATTTTGTCATCCTTCATTTCAGCATGCACCCATACTTTACTTTGGCAACCTTTGATAATGTTGCTATCGGTTTTGTATTGGTCGGCAATCAGGGGCAATTCTTTCCCCAAATCAATCATATATTGGTAACGCTCCTCCCAATCTTCAAACATTGAGAATTCTTCTATAATTTCGTTTTGAATGTCTTCAATACTCATACCTTCAATTTTACGCAAAAATACGATAACAAAAGTTGCTATTCAATGTTTTCCATTAATGATACTATCTTATTAACTAATACCGCAACTTCCTTTGGCGGATTATAATGATCAAAAGGGACAGACTCAAAAGTTTCTCCATTTGCAATTATCTTTAATCTTGCCAGTGGAGCACCATCAAATTGAAATGACTTACTTGGAGCTTCTAGATTTGCCATGTTTTCAAAATCTATAGTATTGCAAAGAACGAGAAGGCTACCCCAATAGGCTTTATCGCAAGGCATATTCGTTATTTTTTCTCCTCTTTTCTTTGAAAATGAAATGGAATCTTTGTTAATTTCGACATATCTATATCTTCCTCTAGAGCTTGCGTAATATTCAATACTCATAACGTTTTCTTCAACACGTTTGGTCGCCGAAATTAGGGGTTTCTTATTAGCAAACGCCGTAAAGCCATTTTCAGAAAATAAAACGGTATCAGCTTTATCAAGTGCTTTTAAAAATTTCGTTTCAATATTATTTTTATCATCGGAACACAGCATGCGTGTTGTACCCAAATCCGAAAATTTTAGACTACCATTTTCTGAAACATATGAACCAAAAAAGCGATTACACCCTGAAAATCCGGTTACTTTATTTTCTTTTGAATCAAACTTAATGTTTAAGCCAAACTCGGAAACATCTTCATTCAACAACTGATGGATTTCATATTTTCCATCCAAAGTTTTCAAAATGGCATCGTCGTTTTGTGCATATTGCATTAATTGGTATTCCGAAGGGTCCCAACAGCATCGCAAAGTCATCATCCCAAACAGTAATATTGATTTCATCTATCTAAATTTAATTTGAAATTTTAACTACAAAAAAGAAGCCAAAAAGTCTCTTCAAACTTTATTTTCAGGTGCACCTCCCAAAATCCCTCCTTATTAGGAGGGAAACTGTTGCGTATGAGTTTCCCCTCTACTAAGAGGGGAGTAAGGGGTGTGTTGTTTTTAGGACAACATCATTTTAGCCTTTTTCACACCTTCCACCATGGCATCAATTTCCGCTTTGGTATTATAAAAGGCAAAAGAGGCACGAATCGTTCCAGGGATTTTATAAAAATCCATAATCGGTTGGGCGCAGTGGTGCCCGGTCCTGACGGCAATACCCATTTTGTCCAAAATCGTCCCCACGTCATACGGGTGAATGCCTTGCAGATTAAAGGAAATCACAGAGGTTTTATGATTTGAAGTTCCGTAGATTTTTAAACCATCAATAGCGAGAAGTTTTTCCGTAGCATAATGTAACAGCTCGTTTTCATAGCCGGCGATGTTGTCAAAACCAATGGAATTCAAATAATCTATCGCGGCGCCAAAGGCAATGCCTCCACAAATATTTGGTGTCCCTGCTTCAAATTTATGTGGCAAATCGGCGTATGTTGTTTTTTCAAAAGTAACTTCGGCAATCATCTCGCCTCCGCCCTGATAGGGGGGCAGTTTTTTTAGCCATTCTTCTTTTCCATATAGCATTCCCATTCCGGTAGGACCGCACATTTTGTGGGCGGAGGTGACGTAAAAATCAACATCCAATTTTTGAACATCGGGAATTAAATGTGGTGCCGATTGGGCCCCGTCAATCAATACCGCCGCACCAACTCCGTGGGCTTTTTCGATAATATATTCAATGGGGTTGATGGTTCCCAAGGCATTGGAAATATGGTTGACGAAGACCAGTTTTGTATTATCGGACAACAACTTGTCGTAGGCCGTCATGATGAGTTCGCCATCTTCGTTCATCGGGATGACTTTCAATGTGGCACCAGTACGTTCGCAAAGCATTTGCCATGGCACAATATTACTGTGATGCTCCAAAGCCGATACTATGATGTCGTCTCCTTTTTTTAGGAAAGAACCGAATCCGTTCGCCACTAAATTGATGCCATGCGTTGTGCCCGAAGTAAATATAATTTCATGCGAAAATTTGGCATTAAAATGCTTTTGGATTTTTTGTCTGGCTTCTTCGTATAAATCCGTCGCTTCTTGGCTCAAAGTATGCACCCCACGATGAATGTTGGCATTGTAATTTGAATAATAATCCACAATTACATCAATCACTTGCTGTGGGGTTTGTGAGGTGGCCGCATTATCAAAATACACCAAAGGCTTTCCGTTTACCTGTCGTGATAGTATAGGGAAGTCTTTTCGTATGTCTTCAATATTGAACATGGCAGATAGGTTAGCCCCGATTGAGGCATTTGTTGAAGCTCCTCGCAGAGAGCGACTGCCGAAAGCGGGATTAGCTTCAAATAAAAGTTTTATAGATCGAATCCAATATTTACCCCTAATTTATTGGCAATAATTTTGGTGATGCGTTGTTTCAATTCAGGGATTTTAACGGATTCCAAAACATTGTTGCTAAACGCAAACATCAACAAAGCACGCGCCTCTTTCTCGGGAATACCTCGTGAACGCATATAGAACATGGCACTTTCATCCAACTGGCCCACAGTACAACCGTGTGAGCATTTGACGTCATCGGCAAAAATTTCCAGTTGAGGTTTGGTGTTTATCGTGGCTTTATCACTAACCAAAATATTGTTATTGGCCTGAAACGCATTGGTTTTTTGGGCTTCTTTTTCCACAACCACTTTGCCATTGAATACACCGGTGGCACGGTCTCCAAAAATACCTTTATAATCTTGGTGACTTTCGCAATTTGGCTCAATATGGTGCACCAAAGTATTATGGTCCACATGTTGTTTGTCTCCAATAATGGTAATGCCTTTTAAAGTGGAATCAATACGCTCGCCGTGCTGATAAAAGTTTAGGTTGTTTCGAATCAACTTCCCGCCAAAGGCGAAAGTGTGAACCGAAGCGAGACTTTCCCTTTTTTGTTTGATGAACGTATTGTCAATTAAAGAAGCGGTTTCTTTGTCATTTTGAATTTTATAATAATCGACAATGGCGCGCTTGTTGGCGAATATTTCGGTGACGCTGTTGGTCAAAACAGGATTGTCCGTCAAGCTTTGATGGCGCTCGATAATTTGTACATGGGAATTCTCGTCAACTACAATCAAATTGCGTGGTTGCAACATGGTGGCCGACTCGTTTCCCGTGTAAAAATGTAATATTTGAATAGGCTTTTCAACGATTTTATTCTTCGGGATGTGAATATAAGCCCCTTCGCTAGAAAACGCAGTGTTCAAAGAGGATAAGCTGTCTTTTTCAGCAGCTTTATTAAAGTAGTTTTCAATGATGAGCTGATATTTTGGTTTGCTTAAAGCGGCAGACATTAAGCAAATATCCATCCCATCGTGTGTTGTTTGTGATAAATGAGAGGAGTACTTTCCATCAACAAAAATTATCTTATAGGAATCAATATCATGAATGAAATACTTCTTAACCTCACGATATTCTAGAGCGTTTTCCTGTCTTGGGAACACGCTGTAATCCTCTTTTAAAATACTATTTAATGAGGTATATTTCCATGCTTCGTCTTTTTTGGAAGGAAAACCTTTTTCTTCAAAAATCTTGATAGCATCCGACCTTACGTCGTGCGCATAAGCATCTATGTCCACCCGATTTTCGAAGGCTAAAAATGATGATACTAATTTTTCTTTTAAATCCATGTTATTCAGTGTTCAGTAGGCAGTGTTCAGTGTTCAGTAGGCAGTCATTTACTGCAAACTGCGACTGAATACTGCTTGCTATTTACGCGCCAACTTCTTCCTTAATCCAATCGTAACCTTTGGCCTCTAGCTCGTGGGCCAATTCTTTTGGACCTGATTTTACGATTCTACCTTGATGTAAAACATGTACATAATCCGGAACGATATGATCCAATAAACGCTGATAGTGGGTAATAACTACCACTGCGTTGTCCTTGCTTTTTAATTTATTAACACCGTTGGCCACGATACGAAGCGCATCGATATCCAAGCCTGAATCGGTTTCGTCCAAAATGGCCAATTTAGGCTCTAACATAGCCATCTGAAAAATTTCGTTTCGTTTCTTTTCACCACCAGAAAACCCTTCGTTCAAAGAACGTGACAAAAACTTTCGATCAATTTCTAAGAGCTCCGATTTTTCACGAATCAATTTGAGCATATCTTTTGCGGGCATGTCTTCCAAACCTCTCGCTTTGCGCGATTCGTTAATGGCCGTTTTCATAAAATTGGTTACGGACACACCGGGTATCTCAACTGGATATTGAAAGGACAGGAATATACCTTTATGAGCACGCTCTTCGGCAGCCAATTCATCAACATCTTCGCCTTCAAAAACGATGCTTCCTTCGGTTACCTCATAGTCTTCTCTTCCGGCGATTACCGAAGCCAAGGTACTTTTTCCAGAACCGTTAGGCCCCATGATGGCGTGTACTTCTCCAGGTTTCACCTCTAGGTTTACACCCCTTAAAATCGTTTTATCCTCAACACTTGCGTGTAAATTGTTTATTTTCAACATATCGTTTTAACTTCCTAATTTTACAATATTGTTTTCTTCTTCTGAAACAGGTTTTACGTTTAATATTTCAACAATTTCAACCTTATTTTCCCAAAGAATGGTATCGTGTTTATCGTTTGTAATTTTACCTCTAATTTCTACCAAAACCATATCGGTTGGTTCTTTTTTAAATGCTTTTGCCTGAGTGTTCAACTCTTCTAGCTTGTCCGTTAAAAGCACTCCATAAATTGCGGCATGCGTTTGTAAAACCGCGGCCCCATCGTAATATACAAACTCGCCTTTTAGCAAGGTAAGACCATCGCTTTGTTTTGCCGTTCTTTCAAGGCTTTCGGTGGAACTGGCCTCCCCCGAATTTTGTGTTTTCGTTTCTTTTTTACAGCTCACTATGGTGCTTAGGAATAAAATCGTAAAAAGTAGTTTTTTCATTGTATGCTTTAATTTAAGGAGACACTTCGACTGCGGTCAGTGTGACATTTCATTTAGTTTATCCAACACTTCCTTCTAAACTGATTTCTAATAATTTTTGGGCCTCAACGGCAAATTCCATGGGTAGTTTATTTAGTACCTCCTTGCTAAAACCGTTAACAATTAACGCGATGGCCTTTTCAGTATCAATGCCTCTTTGGTTGCAATAAAAAATTTGGTCTTCTCCTATTTTACTGGTGGTAGCCTCATGTTCTATTTTTGCGGATTTATTTTTGGCTTCGATATAAGGAAACGTGTGCGCCCCGCATTCGTTACCCATCAGTAAACTATCACATTGAGAAAAATTACGTGCGTTTTCAGCCCTAGAGTTGATCTGCACTAAACCGCGATAACTGTTCTGGGACTTTCCAGCTGAAATACCTTTTGAAATGATTGTGGACTTGGTGTTTTTTCCCAAGTGAATCATTTTCGTTCCAGTATCCGCCTGCTGATAATTATTAGTGACCGCAATAGAATAAAATTCACCTACAGAATTATCACCTTTTAAAACACAAGATGGGTACTTCCAAGTTATGGCTGAACCTGTTTCCACCTGCGTCCATGAGATTTTAGCATTAGTTTCGCAAAGGCCTCTTTTAGTCACAAAGTTGTAAACGCCACCTTTGCCTTCAGCATTGCCCGGGAACCAGTTTTGAACCGTGGAATACTTTATTTCGGCATCATCCAAAGCAATCAATTCCACAACGGCAGCGTGCAATTGGTTTTCATCCCTACTTGGCGCAGTACAACCTTCGAGGTAACTTACGTAACTGCCTTTATCGGCAATCACCAAAGTTCTTTCAAACTGACCCGTACCTGCTTGATTGATTCTAAAATATGTGGATAGCTCCATTGGGCATTTTACACCTTTTGGAATGTAGCAAAACGAGCCATCACTAAATACCGCGGAATTTAACGCGGCGTAAAAATTATCCTTCTGTGGTACAACGGTACCAATATATTTTTTTACCAATTCGGGATGCTCTTTTATGGCTTCTGAAATACTCATAAAAATAATGCCCTGTTCGGCCAAAGTCTTTTTGAAGGTGGTGGCCACTGAAACGGAATCCACAACTACATCCATGGCTACCCCTGCTAATTTTTTCTGCTCATCTAGAGAAATCCCCAACTTATCAAACGTTGCCAAAAGTTCAGGATCTACTTCGTCTAAACTGTCGTATTTCGGTTTGCTGTTTGGTGCCGAGTAATAAGAAATACCTTGAAAATCAGGTTTTTCATAAGTTACGTTAGCCCACTCAGGTTCTTCCATGTCCTTCCAAATTCGGAAAGCTTCCAAGCGCCATGCGGTCATCCATTCAGGCTCTTCCTTCTTTTTGGAAATGGCACGAACAATATCCTCATTTAAACCATTTGGAAAGGTGTCCGATTCGATATCTGTGTAAAAACCATATTCGTATTCTTTGGTTTTTAGTTCCTCCCTTAAATCGTCTTCAGTGTATTTTGACATTTTTTAAGCTCTTTTTAAGTCTTCCCTTTGGGAAGGTCTGGATGGGATTTTTTAAAGTGAAAATGATTCACCACAACCGCAGGTTCGATTGGCGTTGGGATTATTAAAAACAAAACCGGTGCCGTTCAACCCGCCCGAATATTCCAAAGTAGTTCCAATCAGGTAAAGGAAACTTTTTTTATCTACAATAATTTTTACACCATTGTCTTCAAAAACCTTATCACCGTCCTGCTGTTCTTTATCAAATTTTAAATCATAGGACAAACCTGAACAACCCCCACTTTTTACGCCTACCCGAACAAAATCTGTGGTGGCATTATAACCGTCGTCAGCCATAAGCTCAACCACTTTCTTCTTAGCCGTATCAGATACTTTTATCATTTGTTTTCTTTTAAATTTAGTCCCTATCGCTATTGGTGCTAACGCTCTCTTATTAAGACAGTTTCTAAATAGAGGACAAATATACAATATAAGTCATGGAAATTCGCATAACCTAACATTATATTAGCATATGGGTTTATAGGTTTTTGTTATGGTTTTTGAATAGGATGTTTGCAAAGCTTACTAAGTGGCGCAAGGACATAGTAATTGTTAAGTTGAAATGCACTATCATCCACTTTTTCTGTATTTTTTTAGAGCTTTTGAAACACTGCTGGATTTGGCTTTGCGGGGTTGAACGATTTCCCCAGATTCATTGAACTCAAAAGTTTGTTTGCAGTTTTTGCAAATCACAATGGACGATTTTGGGTATTCGTCGTCCTTACGGAAAAAATTATGTCCGTAGAGGTAACAAAGCAGGTTTAAACTTGGTGAAGATGTCATGTGCCATTGGTTTGCTCCTACAAGATAGGCAAAACCACTCTAAAATCAGGTAAAACGCTTATTTATTCGACGAAAAACACAATTCAAAGGTCGTCTATTCCCCGAATGCACTATTGTTTACAAATTCATCATCCGAGAGTGATAGTAAAAATGCTTTTAAATCTGCTTTGTCCTTTTCGGTCAAACCAACACCACCTTGGTCGATTTTTTTCATTAATGGGTCAATTGTACTCGAGCGTTTCAGGCCTTCACTGTAGTGGTTAATCACCTCATCTATGTTTGCAAATCTACCATCGTGCATATAGGGTGCCGTGAATTTTAAATTCCGAAGTGATGGTGATCTGAATTTTCCATTGTCCGCCGGATTACCGGTTACAACTCCCAACCCCAGATCAGTGAAGGTTTCATCCAAACCGTTGTTGTGAAATAAATTATCTGTCCATAAAGGGTTTTTTTCACTGCCGTGGCAATGGAAGCAATCGCCTCTGGCTTCATCCATAAAAACATTAAACCCATTAAGTTCTTCAGGAGTCAGTTCAGTTTCGCCTAATAGAAATTTGTCAAATTTTGAATTGGCAGAAATCAGTGTCCGCTCAAATTGGGCAATGGCTTTGGTGACTAAAGTTGAATCGATAGTTGAGGTGCCAAAAGCCTGTTCGAAAAGCTTAGGATATTCGGAATGTTGTTGCAGTTTTTGTTCGACGTTTACCCAAGAACTTTTCATTTCGATCGGGTCGGTAACGGGAACAAAAGCCTGGTGTTCTAAACTGAAGGTGTTGCCGTCCCAGAAGAATGTTTCATCATAGTGCCAAGCCAAATTAAAAAGTGGCATAGAGTTTCTGTTACCTCGGATACCATCCACTCCATCACTGAACCTATCGCTATCGGTAAATGCATTTTCGGGAGCGTGGCAATCTGCACAGGATTGTGAATTGTCTACCGATAAAATAGGGTCAAAAAACAGTTTTTTTCCAAGAGCAATCCCTTCAACGGTCTGGGGGTTATCGATTGGGATTACTGGGTTTAATATGTTATCGGAAAACAGTTTTGGAATTTGGAGTGGGCTTGGTGTAGGTTTGGAAACCGCAGTACTACCGGATTCCTCTTCACAGGAAAAAGTAATACACAAAAGAATCAATATGAGTGGCTTTCGAATCATTATTTAAGGCGATTCAGATTTCAGACTGAACACATTTTGCCCGTTTTCATACATCATAATTTGGGCAGAAGAATTGGGCATCAAAGATTGGTTCAGTATGTTCAAGTCCCATCTGTTGGGGGTTTTAAACCATTCGGCAATGTTCATTTCGATATGGATAACCGAGTTAGTGCTGACGGTAACTTCACCAAGATTTACCTCGAAAAAAGTATCCTGCGGAAATGTGGGGTTGCCCGGGTTGTCCACCGCTCGAATAGCGTGATAATTATAGCCTTGCTCTACGTCGGAACTATTTAAAAACTTTCCGTCCATTTGCATGTAGTGGTAGCCACCGCCCAACATGGCCGGTACTTCAAAAGATGCTGAATTTAAATCGGCATAACCATTTTCTGCATAATTGTCCTCATTATCAAACCCAAAAGTAAAAGACAAATTCTTATAAGTTCTTGAAGGAATTGTTCCGCCGGGAACAAAAGTCAGTGTTTCGCTTTTCGATAGATCCACCAAGTTATAGCCTGTAAGTGCCAGTTTTTCGTTGTTTGAAGTTGTAAAAGTGATTTTGGATACTAAATAGCGTAGGCGCTCTATGCTTAATTCGTTCCCTTTTTCATTGGTGAATTTTATGGAATTGAAATCAGCAACTGTAACTTTTGTACCATCCCAATTATGGCTAAAGTTTAAGGTGACTTGAGCCTGCGAGGCTACAACTTCGCCATCATTGTCACAAGAAATGATAAGCAATTGCAGAATAATTAGAATTGAAAGGATTCTTTTCATTTTTTAAGGTTTTATATTGAAAAGCAGTAGGTCACTAAAGCCCTTGTTGTCATCAATATCGGCGTCAGAACTGGAGGACTCACCTGCAACGATAACTGAGCCGTCGTTCAATTCAACGGCATCAAATCCAAAATCAATGTTCGAGCCACCAATCGTTTTTTGCCATTCAATTTCAGCATTGGAGTTTAGTTTGATGATCCAAGCATCGTTTTGACCATTGTTTTTTGAAGCATCGCCATCCGAACTTCGTGAGCTTCCAGATAGCAAATAACCCCCGTCAATAGTTTTTGATATTGAGCGACCGACATCAAAACTGTTGCCCCCAAAAGTTTTCTCCCAAATCAAATCACCATCTGGCGAAATTTTTATCAGAAAAATATCGGCGCCCCCATTATTATTCGAAACGTCCTCGTCGTTACTTCTGGTATCCCCGACAACAAGATAATTCCCATCTTCGGTACTTTCAATGCCCCAAGCCTCATCAATTCGTGTGCCTCCAAAGGATTTTTCCCAAAGCAGAGTACCCGTTTCTGATATTTTGATAACCCAAAAATCATAGCTTCCTTTATTTCCGCTGATATCGACATCCTCGCTGTCGGAGGAGCCTACAATGATATAGCCGTTGTCTGCCGTTTGTATGGCATCATAAGGTGTATCGGTAAAAGTGCCCCCATAGAATTTGCTCCATTGTTTTTCGCCATTGCTGTCCAGTTTGATGACCCAATAGTCACCCCCGGCGTGCTTGATGGCAGTAAACTTACTGTTGCCTTGTCCGTTTGATGCCGTTACATCCAATACCCCTACTAACAAAAAACCATTGTCATTAGTCTGCAAAATTGAAGTCCCGGTGTCCGCCCCCAAAAAGCCAAAGGATTTTTCCCAAATGATGTTTCCAGAGGCATCAAGTTTTAGTATCCAAAAATCATCTGCACCCCCGTTTTCGGAAACATCACCATCGTTACTTTGGCTTTGGCCGAAAATGGCGTAGCCACCATCTGAAGTTTGTATGATATCTGTACCCTTGTCGTCATCACTTCCTCCGTGGCTTTTTTGCCATTGTATTTGATGGTTGCCGTTAAATTTTAAGAGCCAATAGTCAAAAGATGTGTTTGTTTTATTTTGAATGTCCCCATCGTTGCTTTGGGTGTGACCTAAAATGGCATAACCTCCATCTGACGTTTTGATTATGGATTGGCCACTATCGTTTAGGCTGCCACCCAATGTTTTTACGAATAGAACCGTTGGTTGGGTTGTTGCGCCGTTGACATTGCCATCGTCTTTGGAACAGTTTGTAAGCAGTCCAAACCATAAACAAAGATATAATATCGTGGAGCCAATAGTATTGTTCATTTGGAGCAATAGAAATTATAGGTCGCTTTTTCGGACCACAAACAGGCCACGGTTCATATCACTGATAATGATATTGCCACTGGGCAAATAGGGGTAAACGCTCCACGCCCCCCGAAAGCTTGTACTGTTATCTTCAGGATGGGTATCAAAATAGGCGGATTCTGTAATGGATTGGCTGGAGATATTAGTAATATCCAAAACCCGCATTCCGGCAGTATAGCTGGCTAGAAAATAATCATTGCCTTTTACATAACCATTGTGGTCAATAGCGGCGGAAGTGCCAAGATATTCCATGTGGAGCTTAGGGTCGTCTAAATTCGAGAAGTCAAATACTATGGTTCTGGTATTCGTGCCGAAATCTATTTCATCAATTTCATCGCCTAAAATAAAATATCTCATATCCTCAGTAAACCACCCTTGGTGCGTGTATCCTACATTGGAATAGCTAATTCGAGATAGTAAAATAGGGCTGGCCTTGCTAGTCACATCAACTATTACAACCTCATCTTCGTTGCTTCCTATTAAGATTTCCTTTCCAATATGGGCTGTGTCCGGACCATTATAAAGTACTACCTGGGCATCATGGGCGTAGCCCGAGAAACCACCCGCATCCAATGGCATCATTGGATTTTGAATATCGATAAATAATGGGCCACCGGCAAATGTGCCAGATCTGCTAGTTCCCACGGCATAGGCGTAACCCGTACTTTCATTGATCACAATATTATGGGCACTTCCAAAACCTGTATATTGTGCATCGGCAGTGAAAGTTTCGGGAGGATTGGGAACATTTCGTAATCGCGTCAGATCAAATACCTGCATGCCGTGTGTAGTGGCACGGTCAGCAACAATAAAGGCGTAATTATTAAAAACTTTTACATCTCGCCATGCACTGCTCACAGTGGCGGTGGGTAAACTACCAATCACTACGGGGGCATTTGGAACTGTGATGTCAACAAAAGCCATTCCTGTAGTCCCGCAAAACAAGGCGTATTCTTTTTGGGTGTCAGGGTCAACCCAGCCCCAACAATCGTTTCCGGAAGCTCCCGCTCCCAGCATGTCTTGAACCGAAACATTTGCCATTAGGTCATAACCGTTACAGGGATAATTATCCGCAAAACCGTTTTCGCAAATGGCCATTGGTTCAAATGGGTCGACATAATCATCGTCACAAACATTGCCTATACCGTCGCCGTCATCGTCTTCCTGATTGGGGTTGGGGGTTAATGGGCAATTGTCATTTTCATCGTCAACCCCGTCGTTGTCGTCATCGTCATCACAGGCATCCCCTTGCGCATCGCCATCATTGTTTTCTTGATTTGGATTTGCAATCATATTACAGTTGTCAACATCTTCGGCAATACCATCCGAATCGGTATCGGCCACCGAAACAATTTCAACAGGTTCACTATCACAGGAAAAAGTGAACGCAACAAGTAGGCTCACCAAAATAGTGGCACAAAAAAAACGCGAAAATTTCATGGCAATCCTTTTAGATATAACTTAAGTGGCTTTTGTTTTAGTATAAAGATAGTGAAAACAAAATTAGCTTCTTATTTTTGCGCCATGATTGAAGATAAAAATAAGCAATATACTAAGTTGAATGATCTAGGTGAATTTGGACTTATTGAGCACTTAACAAAGCACTTCAAAATCAAACGGGAATCCACAATAAAAGGTGTTGGCGATGACGCGGCAGTTTTAGATTTTAAGGAAAAGAAAGTTGTGGTTACAACGGATTTATTGGTTGAAGGGGTGCATTTTGATCTGAGCTATATGCCCTTAAAGCATTTGGGTTATAAGGCGGTAATGGTTAACCTTTCTGACGTTTATGCCATGAACGCGAAGGCTACGCAAATTACGGTATCTATTGCGGTCTCCAACCGATTTCCGTTGGAAGCTTTGGAGGAGTTGTATGCCGGAATACAAACAGCGGTGGAGATTTATGATGTGGATTTGATAGGTGGTGATACCACCTCATCAACAACCGGACTATTGATTTCCGTGACTGCAATAGGTGAGGTTGCAGAAGGTGAAGTCGTTTATAGGAACGGTGCCAAGCCGAATGATTTACTGGTGGTTTCTGGTGATTTGGGAGGCGCATATATGGGCTTGCAAGTTTTGGAACGGGAAAAAGAGGTGTATAAAGTTAACCCTAATAACCAACCTGATTTGGAGCCCTACACTTATATTGTAGAGCGCCAACTAAAACCGGAAGCCCGAAAGGATATTGTTAAGCTGTTGAGTGATTTGGATGTAAAGCCAACAGCCATGATTGATATCAGTGATGGGCTGTCTTCCGAAATTATGCATATATGCAAACAAAGCGATGTTGGTTGCGATTTATATGAAAATAAAATTCCTTTGGACCCGCAAGTGATTTCAACCTGTGAGGAATTCAATATGGATAGTACTACTGTGGCCTTAAATGGAGGTGAGGATTATGAGTTGCTGTTTACAGTAAGCCAGGACGATTTTCCTAAAATTAAGGCAAATCCAAATTTAAGTGTAATAGGGTTTATCAAAGAGAAGGCGGCGGGCACGCATTTGGTGACTAGGGCTGAAACAAGAATTCCCCTAAAAGCCCAAGGATGGAAAAATTTTGAAGATTAGCCAGCGGCCAAAAGTTTTTTACTTTGCTTTTTGTTGTAATCTTTTAAACGCATTCTTCTTTTTAAATGGATGCGTTCTAAAACATCGTTTATTTCCCTGAATTTGGGTGTAAGTTCTGTTAAATTACCTCTGCTGTTTGTAGTTAACTCCTTTTTGCAATTGCTGCACCGATATTCTTTTACATGATAGGTAACGTGTCGTGACACTTTGAAGTCGTGGCCAAACACCTTGCACTGAATACTTCTCATTTTGTTCGCATATTAAATTATTTTCTAGGAGAGAGGCTCTAAAGTATTAAAAACCAATCGGAAAATGTTAATAAGCAGTTAATAAATCGATGAAGCGAACGCTTTTCTCTTTAAACGTTTTGTTCTGGAGTGGTGAATGCGCTCTAGAATGGCATTTATCTCCTTAAATTTTGGTGTAAGTTCCACTAGGTTGCCATTACTATTTGTGGTCATTTGCTTTTTGCAGTGCGAGCAAGTGTACTCTTTTACGTGGTAGGTTACTTTCTTGGTTACTTGATAATCATGTCCAAAGATGCTGCAATACATTTTTGGTATCAAGCGGGGCTTGGTAGTCTTATTTTGCATAGGTTAAGTTTTTAAGTTAAAAAACTAAGGGGCTGTAAATATAAGGAATTTATATTAAATTTTCGATATAAAGCATAATTATTCGATGAAATGCATTATAGCTTGTAGAAATTGTCCTCTGTTTTCGATAAAGCTCATATGTCCATCAGGGAATTCTACACTGTCTATTTGGACACCTTCGATTTGCGATTTTAATTCCTTATAATTCAGCACAGGATCTTTTTTCCCCAGTATCATTAATTTTCGATATACATTCGAATGTAAAAGCTTTTCTCGGTTGGGTCGCGCTTTCATGCCTTCCAAAGCGGCAACGATACCTTGTACCGGCATTTTTAGAGCTTCGGTCTTCAATAGCTTTATCTCTTCCGCAAAGGTGGTTTTGTTTTCCGGG
This sequence comes from Hyunsoonleella aquatilis, assembly GCF_014270105.1. Classification (GTDB taxonomy): domain Bacteria; phylum Bacteroidota; class Bacteroidia; order Flavobacteriales; family Flavobacteriaceae; genus Jejuia; species Jejuia aquatilis. The sequence goes on along the minus strand of NZ_JACNMF010000002.1, from coordinate 472,947 downwards.
CGGAAAAGATTGGGAATGGACATGTTAATAAACACCTTATGGTTTTCCTTTACGGCAACAATGGCTCGGTCCCTATTCTTTTTGCGCTCTTCGCTATCTGCACTGGCAGTTGAATTGGCCAAGCCCAAACCTCTGACCATGTCCGGGTGCTTTTCCGTAAAGGCCAAGGCTACATATCCACCCATGGAGTGTCCTAATATGGTGCATCTATTTATTTTCAGGTGATTTAGAACGGCGGATACGGTTTCGGCCATCAATTCCATGGAATGGATGTATCCCAAACACCCTGATAGCCCATGCCCCAATAAATCGATACAGATGATTCTGTTATTTTTTGATAAATCATTTATAAAAGGTGTCCAGATGGAACTGTTTTCTAAAAAGCCATGCAACAATACCAGTGTTTCCCCTTGTCCAGAATCTGTATAAAAAATAGGTGTCCCTTTAAAATCTAAAATCATGCTTTTGACATTAGGATTTTACTTTTTTAATGGCTGAAAAAGCCTTATCAACAAACTCGTCTTCCACCAAAATGGTGAATTCGTTGGTGGTGGACAATACTTCATATAATACTACGCCTTCCCACGCCAATCGTTTAAAAAAATGGTAATACAATCCCGCTATTTTTGAATTGTCCTGAGGTAAATTGATGCTGATAGCCGACAAGTTTTCCTGAACGGCGATAAAAAATTCATGTTTTAAATGTTCATTGACAAAATCATTCAAGCTACTGGATACCACTATATTACTTTCGTGAATACCTCGGGTAAACGCATAAAATAATTTTTCTTCTGTATTGATTCGTTCCAAGATTTTGGCGTGGTTGTCAATAAGCGTGGTAGAGTTTTTCACTGTAAAATCCGTCAGGTTGGAACGTACGGTAATATCACCAAGGTTTTCAATAACACGTCTCATTTTGATGGTGTTTCCCAAAGTAGGAGGTGGGTTATAACGCCTTAGGGCCATCATCACAGCTCCTGGCTTCACCTCTTTTTTCAGCATTTTGCTAATGGGTTCAGTGAGTTCAAGGGCAAGAGCACTAAAGTTAATGATATTTCTAGAAAGGGCTTCCTCCAAATAGGGTTGCGTAATCAAAATGTCTTCTACACAGTTGGATACAGTCTTCATGTTAATTATTTAACAATTTGTGCAAAAATAGCCTTTTTTTTATAAAAATACGTGGCATGTGCTGTTGTGTATTACTTTTGCAATCCATTTTAATGAATGGGTCTTTAATCAATGATACTTAAAAAATTTATGAAGGTTTTAAAGTTTGGCGGCACATCAGTAGGTTCGGTTAAGAACATGGAAAATGTAAAGGAAATTATTAATGACGGTGAGCAAAAGATAGTGGTGCTTTCTGCCATGTCCGGAACTACTAATAGTCTTGTAGCCATCGGCGATAGTCTGAAAGTCCAAAACGTTGATCAGGCATTGAGTGCTATCAATGCGCTTCACGAAAAATATATTGCTGTAGTTGACGAGTTATTGCGGGACGAAACTTTGAATGCTCAAGTAAAAGATTATGTGGCGGAGCGTTTTAACTTTTTGATAGATTGTACATATAAATCCTTTTCACAAATAATCGAAAATGAAATCTTGGCTCAGGGCGAATTGTTGTCCACATTTATGTTCAATGCCTATTTGCAACAGGAGGGGGTGAATTCGGCGTTATTGCCAGCTTTGGACTACATGAAAATAGATGAAAACAAAGAACCTGACTTTCCGTATATAGAAGCTCACATTTCAGAAGTATTAGAAAAAGCAGGTGAGGCCGAAATCTACATCACCCAAGGATTTATTTGCTTGGATGATACTGGGGCGGTTTCCAACCTACAAAGGGGAGGCAGTGATTACACGGCAACTATTATCGGGGCGTCCATTAAAGCAGGGGAAGTTCAAATTTGGACAGATATCGATGGGATGCACAATAATGATCCGAGGTTTGTTGAGGGCACAAAACCTATTTCGGATTTGTCTTTTGATGAAGCGGCCGAGTTGGCCTATTTTGGAGCGAAGATTTTGCATCCTCAAACTGTATTGCCTGTTCGTGCTGACGGCATTCCCGTAAGGTTGAAAAATACAATGGATCCTGAGGCAAAAGGGACTTCTATTACAAGTAATCATGTGGAAAATGGTATCAAGGCCATCGCCGCCAAGGATAACATTACTGCTATTAAAATAAAGTCGGGGCGAATGCTTCAGGCGCACGGTTTCCTTAAAAAAGTATTCGAAATATTTGAGGCGTACAAAACCTCAATCGATATGATAACGACATCGGAAGTAGCCGTATCCCTTACCGTTGACGACGATACGTATTTGGAACAAATAGTTGCAGAATTGGAGAACTTCGCGACCATTGAGGTTGATAAAAACCAAAGCATCGTTTGTTTGGTAGGTCACTCCATTGTTGACCATAAAGAAACTTATAAGCTTTTCAAAATTTTAAAGGATGTAAACATTAGGATGATTTCCTACGGGGGTAGCCGAAATAATATTTCCTTGCTCATCGACACAGCCAACAAAATAACGACACTTCAAAAGCTAAATAAATATTTATTTGAATTAGTCACTCTGTAAATTACAGTTTTAGATTTTGAAATTTAGGGCCATTTTTAAATAATGGCCCTTTTTTTATGCGTTCATCAAGCTTTCAATCTCATCCACTTCAATAGGAATGTTTTTCATAAGGTTTAAAGGCGCTCCTGTTTTTTGGATCACCACGTCATCTTCAATTCGAATACCAAAACCTTCCTCCGGAATGTAAATCCCGGGTTCAACCGTAAATACCATATTTTTTTGCATGGGCTCGGTTAAAATACCGTAGTCGTGAGTGTCTAAACCCATATGATGACTTGTGCCGTGCATAAAGTATTTTTTATAGGCTGGCCAGTCTGGATTTTCGTTTTGAATATCGGCTTTATCCAGTAGGCCAAGCCCAAGTAGTTCAGAAGTCATGAATTTGCCAACTTCAATATGGTATTGTTCCCAAAATGTTCCGGGCACCAGCATTTTTGTAGCTTCATTTTTAACCTTTAAAACAGCGTTGTACACCGCTTTTTGTCGCTTAGAGAACCGGCCTGAAACAGGAATAGTTCTTGTCATATCGCTAGAGTAATTGGCATATTCGGCGCCAACATCCATCAATATCAAATCACCCGACCTGCACTCTTGGTTGTTTTCAATATAGTGCAATACATTGGCATTGTTTCCTGAGGCAACAATGGGGGTATAGGCAAATCCTTTGGAGCGGTTTCTTATAAACTCATGAATATATTCGGCCTCTATTTCATATTCCATCACGCCCGGCTGTACAAATCCTAAAATACGCCGAAACCCTTTCTCAGTAATATCGCAAGCTTTTTGGATAAGATCAATTTCGATGTCCTCCTTGACGGAACGAAGCTGCTGTAAAATAGGGTTGCTTTTGGCTACGGCATGTGCTGGGTATTTTTCTTTTAACCACTTAGTAAAACGGTCTTCCCGTGTTTCCACTTCAACGTTTGACCGATAGTGTTCGTTGGTATTTATGTATATGGTGTCGCATTGCGTCATGATTTCAAACAGCACCTTTTCCATGTCCTGCAACCAATATACGGTCTTAACCCCACTGACTTCAAAAGCCCTTTCCTTAGTCAATTTTTCGCCTTCCCAAATTGCGATATGCTCATTGGTTTCTTTTAGGAATAAGATTTCACGGTTTTTTTCCTTTGGGCAATCGGGAAAAAGAACCAACACGCTTTCTTCTTGATCCACACCGCTCAAATAGAAAATATCCCGATGTTGCTGAAAAGGCATCGTACTGTCGGCACTTATGGGATAAATATCATTGGAGTTGAAAACTGCCAGGCTGTTCGGCTTCATTTTTGAGATAAACTTGCTCCTGTTTTTAATAAAAAGCTGGCGATCAATGGGCAAATATTTCATGTTATGCAGATGTTAATTTTGCGATTGACGTAAAAGTATGAATAAAAAGTAGATTTTTATTTGTTATATTTGAGTTATCCCTCTCTTTGTTTTTTAACGCTTAAAGTCGTACCAAATGAAAAAGAATACATGTTTTAGTATATTATTTATTGGGCTCCTGAGCCTAGTTGGGTTGCGTAATTTGAATGCGCAAGGCTTTCTTCGAGAGGTGTCTTTGAAACAACAAATTGAGAAATCCGAACTTGTTATAGAAGGAAAAGTTGTGTCCAAACGGTCTACATGGGATGAGGGCCACAAAATGATTTATACCATAAACACTGTTGAAGTTTACAAGATATTCAAGGGAAACCCGGCAACAACGATTGAGGTGGTTACCGAGGGTGGTACAGTTGGGTTAAGAGCATTGATAGTGCACCCAACATTAACTTTATATAAGGATGATATTGGTGTATTTACGTTGAACGGCAGTAATGAAAGAATTTCAAGATCAGGGAAATCGAGTATTAAGAGATTTAAACCGTACGGGCTGTCCCAGGGATTTTACAGATACAACCTAAGGGAAAATTTGGCGGCCAATTCTTTTAAAAGAAAAGAGGGTATTGCGGATGCCTTTTACAACGAAATTAAACAGTATACGAAGAAAGAGTTTGTTGCGCTTAAGTCCTATGACGCAAAACAGGAAATGGCGAAAAGTGCGGCTTCGAAAAGCACCATGCCTCCGGGGCCTATTACATTAGGAAGTTCTACAGTTACTGCTGGCACAAAGGATGTGCTTATAATTACCGGGACAAATTTTGGGGCTACACAAGGGAAAGTTTGGTTTAGAAATGCTGATGATGGTGGCGATACATATATTGCCGCGTTGGATTCAGAAGTTGATCTGTGGCAAGATGATAGAATTGAAGTGCAAGTGCCTTCTTTAGCAGGAACAGGAACTATCTATGTAGAGGATAGTGGTGGAGGTACTTCTACGGACTCATCTACGTTAACCGTGTCCTATGCAGAAATTAATGTCCCTTTTAATCCAGGTACTGGAACAGAAGCTTACCAAGTCAGACACGTGGACAAAAATGGGGGTGGAGGCTATACATGGGAAATGCAAACGGATTTTTTTAATGAAACTGAACCAGACCCACACAGTGCAGGTATGATGCCAACTGGTTACAAAGATGCCTTTATGAGAGCATTTAATAAGTGGGTTTGTGAAACGGGTGTAAATTGGACAGTTAGTGGAACAGCTACCGCAGTTGATATTGCTGGAATAGATGAAAACAATGGTGATGGCAATAATGTAATTCGTTTTGATAATGGTGATGAATTAGATGATAGCACGTTAGGGAAGTGTTTCTCGTGGTATATGGGTTGTGGAGGAAGTACCATAAATTGGTTTGTTGATGAATTAGATATCGTTTTTAACAATAGCGTGGATGATGATGACACGCTTAGCACAACCGAAACATGGTACTTTGGGACAGGAACTCTTACAAGTTCGCAATATGATTTTGAAAGTATAGCACTTCATGAATTGGGGCATGGTCATCAGTTGGCCCATGTCATTGATCCAGTTTCAAATGGCAATGATATGGATGATGTGATGCATTGGGCTTTGGCGAATGGGATATCACAAAAGGAGCTGACGGCGGATAACATTATGGCCGCAAATGGTATTCAAGCAAGAAGTGAAGCATCTGCGGTTTGTGGTGAGACAACAATGACAGAGGCCGCCTGCCCACTAAGTGTGGAAGAAGAACAACTTAGTTTTGGAGTAAGAATATATCCTAATCCTGCCAAGGAGTCATTTTTTTTAACCAATGAATCCATCATACCAATTACTTCAATCGAAATTTATGACGTTAGTGGCAGGGTGATTTCCATTCAAAATTTCACAGATGATTCTAAAGTTAAAACTGTAAACATGGCGAATGCATCCGGTGGACTCTACATCATAAAAATTTTGGGGGATAACGCATCGGTTACAAAAAAACTCGTTTTGGAATAGATGTATTGAAGTTCTTTTCAAAGAGGGCTTTTTTATCGGTCGAGTAACTTTTTTAAAATCATTCTAAATAACAAAACATGACATTTGTTATTTGCCTAAGACTGCCCCCATGCCTACCTTTGTAATTCTTATAAAAATAACAAAATAAAATGGGCGGATTTTTTAAGTCTTCGATAGGAAGAAAGGTTGCCATGGCACTTTCTGCATTCTTCCTTATGTTCTTTTTAATTATTCATTTAGCGGTTAACATTACATCTCTTTTCAGTGAAGATTTGTTTAATGAACTTTCGCATTTTATGGGGACAAATCCTCTGGTGCAATTTGCGTTACAACCAGTTTTAATATTCGGTGTGGTGTTTCATTTTGTGATGGGCTTTGTGCTTGAACTTAAAAACAAAAAAGCAAATGGTATAAGCTACGCCAGGAATCATGGAGGAGCAAATTCCTCGTGGGTAAGTAGGAATATGATTTATTCAGGGTTAGTAATTTTAGCATTTATCATTTTGCATTTTATTGACTTTTGGTTTCCTGAATTGAATGTTAAATATATACAAGGAGACATGTCAGGTATGCATAATGGAGAGTACCGTTATTTTCACGAAATGGTGGAGAAATTTCACAGCCCCCTAAGAGTCGGAGCCTACGTCGTTTCTTTTGTGCTATTGGGCTTGCATTTAGCCCATGGTTTTACCTCAGCATTTCAATCTATGGGCTCGACTGCTGGTCGTAAAAAAACATTGCAACAAATAGGGAAGGCCTATTCCATTTTAATTCCGCTGGGTTTTATCATTATTGCAATTTTTCATCATTTAAATCCTCACCATTAATCTTACATAATTATGGCTTTAGATTCAAAAGTACCAAAAGGTCCAATTCAAGATAAATGGACAGATTATAAAAATAAAATCAATCTGGTTAACCCGGCAAACAAACGGCATATTGATGTCATTGTTGTTGGTACGGGCTTGGCAGGGGGTTCTGCGGCGGCAACTTTAGCTGAACTTGGATATAATGTAAAAGCATTTGCCTATCAGGATTCTCCACGTCGTGCGCACTCCATTGCGGCACAAGGAGGTATCAATGCGGCAAAGAACTATCAAGGTGATGGGGATTCAACGTACAGATTATTTTACGATACCGTTAAGGGTGGAGATTATCGTTCGCGAGAAGCGAATGTCTATCGCTTAGCCGAGGTATCTGCAAATATTATTGACCAATGTGTGGCACAAGGTGTGCCTTTTGCACGTGATTATGGAGGGTTATTAGACAACCGCTCGTTTGGTGGTGTGTTGGTATCTAGAACGTTTTATGCCAAAGGACAGACTGGGCAACAATTGTTATTGGGAGCGTATTCTGCAATGAACCGTCAAATAGCCCGTGGTAAGATTGAAATGTTCAACCGCCATGAAATGTTGGATGTGGTTATTGTTGATGGAAAAGCGCGAGGCATTATCGCAAGAAATTTAATTACTGGTGAAATTGAGCGTCATTCTGCTCATGCCGTTGTTGTAGGAACGGGAGGCTATGGGAATGTATATTTCTTGTCCACCAACGCAATGGGAAGTAATGTAACCGCGGCATGGAAAATCCATAAAAAAGGAGCTTATTTTGCTAACCCTTGTTATACGCAGATTCACCCAACATGTATTCCGCGTTCGGGAGATTATCAATCTAAATTGACGTTGATGTCTGAGTCATTACGTAATGATGGTCGAATTTGGGTGCCCGCCAAACTGGAAGATGCCCAAGCCATACGAGAAGGTAAAAAGAAGCCTACTGATTTATCAGAAGAGGAAAGAGATTACTATTTGGAGCGTCGCTATCCAGCGTTTGGCAACCTTGTGCCTAGGGATGTTGCTTCAAGAGCGGCAAAAGAGCGTTGTGATGCTGGTTTTGGGGTAAATGCTACCGGAGAAGCAGTGTATTTGGATTTTGCCGATGCCATTACTCGCTATGGAACAGAGCAAGCCAAAATCCATAACATTTCCAACCCTTCAAAAGCGAAAATTTATGAATTAGGTAAAGCTATTGTCGAGGCTAAATATGGAAACCTTTTCCAGATGTACGAAAAAATTGTAGATCAAAACCCATACGAAACCCCGATGATGATTTATCCTGCAGTGCACTATACCATGGGCGGTGTTTGGGTGGATTATAATTTGATGACTACCGTACCCGGACTGTATTGTATAGGTGAGGCTAATTTCTCTGATCATGGTGCTAACAGGCTGGGAGCTTCGGCATTGATGCAAGGTTTGGCGGATGGTTATTTTGTGTTGCCATATACAATTGGTGATTATTTAGCTGATGATATCCGAACAGGTAAAATTCCAACGGATACTAAAGAATTCGATGAAGCTGAAAAAGCAGTTCAGGATAGAATTAAATTTTTCACTACCAATAACGGAACAAAATCCGTGGACTACTTCCACAAAAAGTTAGGTAAAGTGATGTGGGACAAATGTGGTATGTCAAGAAACGAGAAAGGTTTAAAAGAAGCCATTGTTGAAATAAAGGAAATCCGTGAAGAATTCTGGAAAGAGGTTAAAGTGCCTGGTAGTGCTAATGAAATGAACCCAGAATTGGAAAAAGCTGGACGTGTGGCTGACTTTTTGGAATTAGGCGAATTGTTTGCAAAAGATGCATTGCAAAGGGAAGAGTCTGCCGGAGGACATTTTAGGGAAGAATATCAAACCGATGAGGGTGAAGCCAAACGCCGAAAAGAATTCCAATATGTTTCCGCTTGGGAATATGTAGGTGAACCGAGTGAAGCTAAACTGCATAAAGAGCCTCTGGCTTACGAGAATATTGAAGTAAAAGAAAGAAGTTATAAATAAAAAAGACGCTATGAATTTAACACTTAAAATTTGGAGACAAAAAGACTCAAATGCAAAGGGTCAAATGGTAGATTATAAGGTGACCGATATTTCGGAACATATGTCTTTTTTAGAAATGATGGACGTGTTGAATGAGCAGTTGGTTGCCGAAGGCCAAGAACCTGTAGCTTTTGATCATGATTGTCGCGAAGGAATTTGCGGGATGTGTTCTATGTACATCAATGGAGAAGCACACGGCCCGGACAGAGGTATTACTACATGCCAGTTACACATGCGTATGTTTAAAGATGGCGATACGATTACCATTGAGCCTTTTAGGGCAGCTGCTTTTCCTGTGATAAAGGATTTAGTGGTGGATAGAACCGCTTTTGAGCGTATTCAACAAGCGGGAGGCTATATTTCTGTAAATACATCAGGAAACACCCAGGATGCCAATGCTATTCCAATTTCGAAACATGCCGCAGACGAAGCCATGGATGCAGCAACCTGCATTGGTTGTGGTGCTTGTGTGGCTACGTGTAAAAACTCTTCAGCCATGTTATTTGTTGGAGCTAAAGTTTCGCAATATGCCCTGTTGCCTCAAGGACAAGTAGAGGCGGCAGACCGTGTAAAAAATATGGTGGCACAGATGGATTTGGAAGGTTTTGGAAACTGTACTAATACCGGAGCTTGTGAAGTAGAATGTCCAAAAGGTATTTCTTTAGATAATATTGCTAGAATGAATCGGGAGCTGATGAAAGCTTCTATTTAAAGATAAATTTAAAAGTCGGTCCTTACGTTTAGTACCGACTTTTTTTAAGAATCATATAATTGTAATATTGCAATATTACAATTATAGATTACCAAATGCTAAAATCTGATTGAAATTTCCTAAAAATAAGCTTTTAACTGAATAGTCCCTGTATGAATGGTTTTGCTCATTTCGGTTTTTCGTCCAAAATAACTGAGGTTTAAATCAAGGTATTTGGTCAGTTTTTTTTGCGCCAACAAGGTCCAGGTAAAATTCCTTCCGGGTTGCAGGCCTTCCAACATTTGGTAGGCAACTGGCGTATTCGGACTGCCGTTAAAATCATTGGAAAAATAATTCACCTCACCGTTTACGGCCCCTTTTTCGTTTTTAGAAAGATTGAAACCCAGACCGAACTTTTGTTGTCTTAAGGTTTCCAATGCGCCAATGGTATTATTTTTTATGGTAAATTGATAAAAGATATCGAAACGACTATTCTCATTAAATAAATAAGACAGTTTGGGATTCAATAAGGCTTCATCAAACTTAAAATTTTTACTTGTGAAGTTTTCACTAGAGCTTTCATTGGAGCCAATAGCAGATTGAAACGTGACCAACCAATTTTCCTGAATTTTATGATTGAAATTCAATTGATGGCTTTTCAAATTGTTTTCCAAAAGTCCAACAGAAAGCGTGTTGTTGGATTTATTTGAAAGGAAGGTATATGAAGTAGTATATTTTTGTTTGCCCCGGTTAAAAAACAATACATTCCTAAAATTCAATTGCAAGCCCAATTGGTTTTCAGCATCGCTTTCAAAGGGGTTTAAATTGAAATTATCGCCGTTTCTTCTGATTTTTCTATCGATTAAATAACTGGTTTGGTTATAAAAATGAGACCAGAATTTTTTGGACTTGTTTTCCGAAACGCGCCATTGGGATGGATTAAAAGTCAGGGTTTGGCTAAACCTATTTTGATGGGTTTTGATAGGCCTGCGATTTGGTAATAATACCCTAATAAACGTGCCTTGATCCTGAAATGGAGCAATTTCAAATTCCTCCAACTCTTGAATTCCATTTTCGTTATAATCAATCCAAGTATAGGTGCCCTGCCCTGGCTCCACTTCCACATAGGTAAAATCTTGTTCAAAAATACTCCCAGAATTCGTTTCAAAAACCGTATTGCTCTGCATGATGTTTTTGAACAATTTTTGATTGTATTGCAATCTGGAGTTCAAAGAGTTTTCATCGTCGATGTTTTCATCCTCGTGGTCCAAAGTGCGATAATTAGCATATAGCGACAGATTGGTGTTTTTATTTTGAATGATTCTTGAATCCACATAAAAGGTGTTGGACGTGTTCACCTTTTGAAGTTGGTTGTTTCGGATACTGTCATTTACTCTATTTTTATAACCTATTTGGACAAATACTTTCGTGCTGTCGCCAATACCGGCAAAAGCCTCATAGGATTTAAACTTTTGACTGAGTGGGCTTAGAGTTTGGGTTGCAATTTCGGTTTTTTGGTTGTCCTCTATCGAAAACTTGCCTCCCACCCAGCTTTTTTTCATGTTATAGGCCACAATATTGTGAGACCTTAGAAACGTTGAGGTGTTTTCATTTGAGTCTGAATTGAGGTAGCTTGTATTTGAAATTATTCGGACCCCATTCAAATTCAAATTGACATCCACTAAATGTCTGCTACCATTATAGCCTAATGAAAAATCAAGAAACTCAAACCGATAAGAGGCATTTCCCTTTTTGGGATGAAACAATCGCAATCCCGTATTCAGGAACATTTGATCGCCCAAACCCGACACAATTTGATTGCTTGCAGGTTGGTCAATATTCCAATCACGATTGAATTCAGGATTGTAAAGCCCCTGTAGGTTTCTAAAATTGGACTGAATATAATCCGTGTCCAAATAACCATTAAGACTCCAAAGACTGTCTTTTTTAATGATGCTTTGAAATAGTTCTAATCTTCCCGCAAAGCCATCATTATCGTTGTCGTCTAAATTTGAAAATAGGTTTAAATCGTTTTTACTGCCCGACAATTCAAAATTAATCGAGGTTTTTTCGGAGGGGGTATAACTACCATTTACCACTGCCATTTGTAGCTTTGTTGGAGCTACAAGCTGAATCACGGGAGCAAAATCACCCTGTAATTCTCCTGCGTATTCATAGACGGTATTTATAGGATTGTTAAACTCATCGCTAATGTCGTAATTGCCTTGGTCGGTTCCCACTCTTGTAAACGTTACTCTGAAAAGTTCATCATTTGGGTCATTGGAAAAAACAAAAACTTCCTCACCGCCAACGATTTCCTTTCGATATAAAATACGGTTTTCACTAAAGGATTCCTGAATTTCTGATGGAGCGATCATTTGAGACATATCGTCACCTGCATTGGATAAAATTTGAACCTGCGCTTCCGATAGATTCTGTTGCAATGGTTGGTTTTTGGCATCATTTTCAGAATATACCGATACCCCAATTTTGAATTTTTCACTGCTATAACTGCCCCCGCCATAGGCTACCAAGCGGGAATAATTTCTATCGCTAAATTGATAATCGATCAAAATCCGCATTTCTGAAGTAATGGGAAATGTGGTATTGAATATAATTTCGCCTGCATTATAATCGATGATATAATCCTTGTCCTCACCACGTTCCAAGGCCACTCCGTTTACATAAACGGTTTCACTCCCGGAAACTATCAATACGAAGAGCTCACCATTCGGTCCTTGAATTTTATAAGGCCCTTGGTTGCCTTCTTGGGCGGTAAATTGGCTAGTGGTAAATTGGCCTCGCACTAAAGCGCCCGCGGCAAAAAGACGGGTCTGCGAATCTTTTTCACCTAAATTCGCATTTATGGACAAACCCTGCACCCGTTTGGAAAATTCGGCAAAATAAGAGTTGTTGTTTTCCAAGTCGATATCACCGGCACGGACATTCCATCGGTCGGTAAACAATTCGATAAATACTTGATCAAATTCGTCCAGACGTTGACTATAACCACTTTCCTGCAATGGTATATTGGCATCTTGAATGGAGGCACGTAGCGATACTTTATCGCTCAATTTTCCTGTAATCTGTAAATCCAGTTCACTGTTTAAAACCGAGTTTTGGTTGTTGCCAACCGTCACTCCTCTCGAAATACTGCCCGAGGTGGTCAGTCCGTCAAAAGGCGTAAAGGTCCATTTGGAATTGGGCTGTGATAATTGGTACAATCTTTCAAGGCCATCATTGTTTTTTACAATGATGCTTTCGTCCAATTGCTTGTAGGTTTTGGTCAGAAATTCTGGGAATTTCAAATAATTAATAATCACTGAATCCGTTTCAACGGATTTGATAAAACTCAACTTCGCCGTCGAAAAATCCATTTGATAATAAGTTGAATCCAGAACCTTACCATCTTTTGTTTTTACCGAAAACCAACTGGAGTTGATACTTACGCTGTCCACTAAAATGGTATCCCTTATCGCCATTTTTTTAGTCCTGTACTTGCCATTTTGATTCTGCGCAAAACCGCTAAAACCAAACAAGGCAATCATAAATAGGAGGAAAGGCTTCATCAGGTATTTAAACTGCGATACGTCTAAAATATTTTGTTAATAGAATTCGTTAAAACTCCTTTGGTTATTTATCGTGTAAAAGTAACGTATTATTTATTTTAGCTATCACAGAATAGTTTATATGGAAATGATAAATACAAGGAATATAATTAAACTTATTCAAAACACTTTTCCTAAATCTCAATTTGATGTTGTGAAGGAAGAATGGATAAAGGATATTGAGGAAAGATACTCTGAATTACCACCTAATTTAAAATATCCATATAATGAGCTCGGATATGGAACAATTGGTGATAGTCATTATTCTATTCATGTTTTAACAGAGCCCGAAGAGATATATGATCCGGAGACGGCCTCAGAGTTAAAAGGGAAATTAATTGTAGGGGATGATTTTGGAGGAGAATGTCAAGCGTACGATACGGAAAATAATTGGACATTCGGTCTTATCGATTCTGGTGGAGATTTTGAAAGTTACGAAGGAGTTTATAATGACTTTTTAGATTATCTTCAGAACCTGTGTGTTGATTTCAAATAAGCGATGACTTTTATGTAAGCATTGTAGATGGCGAAACTGCCCGCGTTAGGGATTGCAGAGGAAAGCCCACAGCGCCCCACTAAAAGGGCGCGAGGACTTGTAACGGAAAGCCCGACCCGAAAGGGGAACGCCCAAAAAAGAAAAGATTAAATAAAGAATATTAATGAAAATCATATCCTATAACGTCAATGGCATCCGGGCCGCAATAAATAAAGGTTTTATCGATTGGTTAAAAAGCGCAAATCCGGATGTGATTTGTTTGCAGGAAATCAAAGCGATGAAAGAGCAGTTGGATTTGAGCCTGTTTGAAGATGCAGGTTATACCTATCAATATTGGTTTAGTGCACAAAAGAAAGGCTATAGTGGTGTGGCTATTTTGAGCAAGATTGAACCCAATCATGTGGAATACGGTACGGGGATTGAGTCGATGGATTTTGAAGGGCGGAATTTAAGGGCAGATTTTGATGGCGTCTCTGTGATGAGTCTGTATTTACCCTCGGGGACGAATGATGCCAGATTGCAGCACAAGTTGGATTATATGGATATGTTTCAAGATTACGTGAACGATTTGAGAATCGAAATCCCAAACTTGGTGATTTGCGGTGATTACAATATCTGTCACGAAGAAATAGATATCCATAACCCAAAAATGAAAGGCGTATCCGGGTTTTTACCGGTGGAACGGGAGTGGATTGGTAGTTTTATAGATAGTGGTTTTATTGACTCGTTTCGATACATAAATCCAGAACGGCAAGAATACAGCTGGTGGAGTTATCGTGCCAACGCACGCGCCAACAATAAAGGTTGGCGTTTGGATTATGCCATGGTTTCCGAGCCGTTACAAGAAAATATCAAAAGAGCCGTTATACTTACCGAAGCAGTGCATAGCGACCATTGCCCCATTTTATTAGAAATAGAAAATTAAAGAATAAAGTCAATTAAAAACAACCCAAATGAACATTAAAAATAGTCTATTAGTTATCATGACGTTGGCGTTCGTTACCTCTTGTGTATCGCCAAAAGTGTACAAGGATTTAGAGAGCAAATACGCTACTTTGAAACAGGAAAACAGAAAGCTGTCCAAAGAAAACGAATCGCTTTTAGCGGGTAAAAATGCCGCTGAAAATGAACTTAAACAATTACAGGACGCCTACAACGAGGCCGTTGCGGAGCGCGACCGCTTGCAAAGTGAATATAACGCCGCAAAAACGAACTTGGATAACCTAAAAGCGTCATACGCTGCACTGGAAAAGAACAGTTCCGACGCCATTACCAAAAATTCAAAGAAGAACCGAGAGCTTTTGGCTCAGCTTGAAGCCAAGGAGCAAGCTTTAGCGGCTGAGAATGAGCGATTGGAAAAACTAAAGAAAGCTTTAGAGGAACGCTCTAATCGCATTGCTGAATTGGAAAATGTAATTGCTTCAAAAGATGCGGCGATGACCCAGTTGAAAAATGCAATTTCTAGGGCATTGACGGATTTTGAAGGCAAAGGCCTTACCGTGGAACAGCGGGGAGGCAAAGTTTATGTATCCATGGAAAATAAGCTCCTCTTTGAATCGGGAAGTTGGGCCGTAAATTCCAGTGGAAAAACTGCGGTACAAAGTCTTGGAAGCGTTTTGGCTGAAAACCCGGATATTGCCGTATTGATTGAAGGCCACACCGATAACGTGCCATATCAAGGTTCTGGACAGTTAACTGGTAACTGGGATTTGTCCACAAAACGGGCAACGGCAATAGTCAATATTCTCAGGGAAAATACAGCCATCAATCCTGAAAATTTAACTGCTGCCGGACGCGGTGAGTACGCTCCTATTGCCACAAACGATACTGAAGTTGGCCGGGCCAAAAACAGACGTATTGAAGTGATTTTAACACCTAAGTTGGATGAGCTGACGCGATTGTTGAATGAGCAATAAAAGAGTCAGTTACTGCGAATTAACCTCAAGCGTAATGCAGTAATTTCTCTAATGAAAATATTTCACAAAAAAACCGTTGATGACCAAAGAAGCTTTTAACGGTTTTTTATCTTTACACTTCGCCAAGAAATCTAAGAGTTCTAATATTTCTAATCATCTAAAATGAAATACTCAAAAATACCCGGAACCGATATCAAAGTCAGTAAAATATGCCTTGGTACCATGACTTGGGGCAACCAAAACACCCAAGACGAAGGTTTTAAACAGATGGATTATGCATTGGGCCAAGGTGTAAACTTCTTTGATACTGCGGAATTATATCCAGTACCTGCCAATGCTGAAACTTATGCCGAAACTGAAAGAATTATTGGCAATTGGTTTAAATCAACCGGGAATCGGGATAAGATAATATTGGCCACCAAAATTTGTGGCCCCGGTTCATATACAGCCCATGTGCGATCGAATGGATTTAGTGCAGATGCACTCAATCAGGCATTAAATAATAGTTTAAAACGCCTAAAAACCGATTACATTGATTTATATCAATTGCATTGGCCAGAAAGACAAACCAATTTTTTTGGGCCACGCGATTATACACATAACCCAAATGACCCATGGGAGGATAACTTTAATGAAATCCTGCAAACCTTGGATGGATTTGTAAAAGCAGGTAAAATTAGGGAAATAGGAATTTCTAACGAAAGAGCATGGGGTACGATGCGGTATTTAGAAGAGTCAAAGACTAATATTTTGCCAAGGGTAAGAACTATTCAGAATGCATATTCCTTATTGAACCGAACCTTTGAAGGCGATTTAGCGGAATTATCTATACGCGAAAACATAGGGCTTTTGGCATATTCGCCATTAGCTTCTGGATCACTTTCTGGAAAGTACATTGGTGGGAAACTACCAAAAAGTTCAAGATTTGATTTGTTCCCGCGATTTGCTGGACGCTACAACAGTCCGCAGGCCTTGGAAGCTACGGAGAGGTATTTCGAAATAGCCAAGAAGCATGGTTTGACCTTAACCCAAATGTCATTGGCTTTCATCAATCAACAACCCTTTTTGACCGGTAATATCATTGGAGCCACCACTTTAGAGCAACTTAAAGAGAATATTGATAGTATAGAGGTCGATTTAAGTGATGAGGTGTTGGATGCTATTAATGCTGTGCATAATGCTATTCCTAATCCTGCACCTTAAGGGAATTTGGTGCTGTTTGCTTGAAATTAATTCAGGTTTCAAAAAGGAATAATTGCCAAAGAGTTTAGACTTATTGGTTTTTGTTGTAGGATTATTACCTTTTTTTGTTACTTTAGTCCTAAATGAAGCTGACCCTAAAACCCAACCAAGTCTTCAAATTCTTGCTTTTTGCCTTTATTTTGCTATTAATCGGGAATTTGTTGGGCATATACCTTATTCTTGAGAAAGGGTATGTGTACGAAAAGAGTATTGTTAGAATATTCAGTTTTGATTTGGAGCAAAACTTACCTGCATTCTTCTCCACAGGTCTTTTCTTGCTTTCAGCAACATTGTTATTTCTTATAGGTAGAAATAAAAAATCTAAATACAAGTTGCATTGGTTAGCACTATCCATTATTTTCTTTTTTTTGGCTTTGGACGAAGCCATATCCATACATGAATTGTTCAATTATTCCATGAGAAATATTTTTGGAGCAACGGGTTATTTCCATTTTGCATGGGTTATTCCCTATGCGGTAGTGTCTATATTAGTATTAATAGCATTCACTAAGTTTTTGTTAGCCTTGCCAAAAAGAACCACACTTATTATGATTTTAGCTGGTATTCTATTTGTTTCTGGTGCTATTGGTATGGAAATGATTGCGGCAAATTATGTTAATGAATTTGGTGATTATCAATATATTGGAACTTACATGGTCTTTTTTACCATAGAAGAAAGCTTAGAAATGCTTGGTCTAATTCTGTTTATTTATGGACTATTGGATTTTATGGGCCTAACCAATTTAAAACCACTAAAGTTAAAGGTTAAAGGTAAATGATATTGAACGTAACGGATATTTCTTCAAAATTTAAATTGGCTCAGACCACTGTCCGCCTCCTCTATTGGTTTCCTTATGGCATTACGGCAATTTTTGCTCTATTCTTGGGATTGAATCCAACCAGACGCTTAGCCTTGTTTTTGCTCAAGGAGAATTCGTTAGTTGAAAACTTGACATTTTTGGCCTTTATGGTTGGGTGCATTTTAGGTCTTAAACTGAGCTTAAAATTTCACCAAAGAGCTCAAAATAAGGTCTTGAAATGGCTTATCGTCCTTATTTCCATTGCCTTTTTCATCATTGCCATGGAAGAGATTTCTTGGGGACAGCAGTTTTTAAAATTTGAAACGCCCGAGTGGATGGGAGGTATGAATGCACAAAATGAGCTTACCGTTCACAATATTTCAACTTTCCAGGGAAAGTCGGAAATTTTAAGGCTTCTTTTTGGTTTGGCCGGGCTCGTTGGCATTGGGCTTAACCGGAATAAATTCTTTCAACGTGTTGCAGTACCTTATGTGCTAATTTCCTTCGTAATAGTTATTATAGTAATTTCAGTTTTTGATGTCTATGATGACTTTTATCCAATTTCTCAACAGTTAAGTACTGGTGTTCAAAGGCTTTCCGAACTTGTAGAAATGCTTATCGCATTTCTCGGATGTTTGTATATGTGGTTGTTGCTTCGGAGCAACGATTCCTAGCTCAAGGGTAATATTGCATTTCATCGAATACTTCTGGCTTTTTTTCAAAGAAATGTGTCGTTTTAGGACTTTTTCCAACAATTATTCCAATAACGGTATCATTTGTGCGTTATCCCTACAACAAGTTTAACTAAATTAAATACAATGAAAACACAAACCTTCTTATTAAAATCGTTTCTGTGTATTACTTTGTTTGTTTTGGCCTCATGTACTACGAACAATGAAGATGGAGAAGAGAGTTTAATCGCACCAACCTTGCCCCCCGAAGCCTCGATGGTGATGGATTTCAGTGGTTTTGAAAATACCACAAAACCTGCGGGTAATAAGCTATCCGAGAGCGTAGATAAAAGTAACTGGGCATACGCCGCTGTGGTTGTGGGCGTTTGGCATACAAGTTTGGTAACTACCTTAGCAGTGCCAGTAGCTTCGTTTAGAACGGCCCTTAGGCATCAGGCCGAATATAAAGGTGATGCAACTTGGGAATGGGCTTATACCGTTGATGGATTTACGGGACAGTATTCGGCGCGACTTACTGGACAACTGGTCGGAAATGAAGTGCTCTGGACCATGTATGTTACGCGAACAGGTATTAATGCTTTTGAAGAATTCGTCTGGTTCTCTGGAGTATCAAAAACTGATGGAAAAAGTGGCTATTGGTTGCTAAACCATAGTTCAGATTTCCCAGAAGATCTGTTACGGATTGATTGGGAGGTTCAAAATGAAGAAATAGGTGATATCAAGTATACCTACGTTAGAGAACTGAACAATGAGCGCCAAGTGGATAAGTTCAAAAACAGCTATATCAACTATGGACTTCAGTTGGGTACTTATGATGCGTTTTACGATGTCTATGCTTACGATACCAATTCTGGGCAATTTGTGAATGCGGATATTGAATGGAGTAGGGCAAACCACCTTGGTAGGGTTATGGCCGAATATTATTTTGGCGATACCGATTGGCGATGCTGGGACAGTGCGGGCGAAAACCAAGTCTGTCCATAAGTTTTTCAAGTACTAAAAAAACAAAAGCCCCTAGATTTTAAAATCTAGGGGCTTTTTCAATTATTTAATCAGGTTACCATCTTTATCAAAAAAGTGGTACTCTAAATATGTGTAAGCATCTCGGGGTAAAACTTTAACCCATTTTTTGTGTTCTAAAAACCATTTAGAACGAACAGATGGAAAGCCTTTAGTCAAAAAGGCCGCTATAAAAGGATGTGTGTTTAAGGTCACCTTTTTATAGTCTTTTTTAAATAGTCTTTCAAGATCTTGGTTGATTTTCTGCACTATTCCTATTGGTGCTTCTACTTCAGAACCGTTTAAACCGTCGGGATTTTCCTCTCGGGTTTTTATATTCATTTCTGGGCGTGTCCGTTGTCTTGTAATCTGTATCAGTCCAAATTTACTTGGGGGCAGTATTTTGTGTTTTGCCCTATCGTCCTTCATTTCATCACGAAGGTGATTGAACAGCTTCTGCCTGTTTTCAGACCTTGTCATGTCAATAAAATCAATTACGATAATGCCGCCCATATCGCGCAACCGCAGTTGGCGGGCAATTTCCGTAGCTGATATCATATTGACTTCTAAAGCTGTTTCCTCTTGGTTGTTTGATTTGTTAGATCTGTTACCGCTGTTTACGTCAATAACATGGAGGGCTTCAGTGTGTTCAATTACCAAATAGGCACCTTTTGTCATGGAAACGGTTTTTCCAAAAGAAGTTTTGATCTGTCTTTCAATCCCGAATTTTTCAAAAATCGGAACCTTGGATTGATACAATTTAACTATTGATTCTTTCTTTGGTGCAATCTCTTGCAAGTAATCTTTAATTTGGTAGTACAGTGTTTCGTCATCAACCGTGATACCAGTAAAGGTGTCATTGAATATGTCCCTCAAAATTGAGGAGGCCTTATTCATTTCTCCCAATACCTTACTGGGGTGATGTGCTCTGTACAGTTTTTTACACATTGCATTCCATCGATGGAGCAAATTCTGTAAATCTTTATCTAATTCGGCTACTTTTTTGCCTTGTGCTACAGTACGGACTATGATACCAAACCCTTGGGGCGTGATACTTTTTACCAGTCGTTTTAAGCGGTCTTTCTCTTCGCGCGATTCTATCTTTTGAGAGATAGAAATCCGGTTGGAAAAAGGCATTAAAACAATATATCTACCGGCTACGGACAACTCTGAAGTAATCCGAGGACCTTTGGTGGATATAGGTTCCTTTACTATCTGTACTAATAGCGATTGATTGGATTTGAGTGCATCGGCAATTTTGCCGTTTTTGTCAATATCCTTTTCAAATGGGAAGTTTTTTAAAGAAAAATCTTTTAGTTTACCTGTGCTTACACGTTTTGTGAATTTTAAAAGGGAAGGCAATTTGGGCCCTAAATCATGGTAGTGCAAAAATGCATCTTTATCATAACCCACATTAACAAATGCGGCATTTAGTCCCGGAACCGTTTTTCGTATTTTGGCGATAAACACGTCGCCAACCGAAAAATTGTTATCGTCCTCGTCCTTTTGCAATTCAATAAGTTTTCCATCTTTTAATAAGGCAAAATCAACAGCTTCTGAATTAGATCGAATAATCAATTCTTTATCCATTGTGTTAATTTTTTCCCGATAAATATCGGGAGGATTAAACTTAATTTTTACACAGGTCCCGATAATTATCGGGATTGCCGTGGAGTCCTTTTTTTAGAACTCATTTCAAAGAACTTGTAATTTTTTTAGAAATCCTTTTTGGGGGATTTTCAAATAAAAAAAGTAGCTTCTCTAACTACTTTTTCTATCTATTTTTTCTTTTTGTGACGGTTAGCGCGCCTACGTTTTTTTCTTTTGTGCGTCGCTACCTTATGTCTCTTGCGTTTTTTACCACTTGGCATAAATAGTGTCTTTTAAAATTATTGTTGTTTTATTTTACTTCCACGTTAGTTTTAACGCCCTCAACAAAAACTTTTGCAGGTTTAAATGCAGGAATGTTGTGAGCTGGAATCTTAATAGTAGTGTTTTTTGAGATGTTTCTACCCGTTTTTTCAGCTCTCGTTTTGATGATGAAGCTTCCAAAACCTCTCAAGTACACGTTGTCTCCACTTTCCAATGAAGTTTTTACTTCTTCCATAAATGTTTCAACAGTTGCTTGAACATCTCCTTTTTCAATTCCCAGTTTCTCTGAAATTTTTGCTACTAAATCAGCCTTCGTCATGTTTTAAAATTTTAATATTTGTTACTACTAATACTTTTGAAAGGGATGCAAATATATGCATTTAAATTTCAATAAATCAAACCTAAATCATTAAAATTTAAGATAATAAACGTTTATTTTAGCACTTCGTAGAACGCTAATGCATGTCTTTTTCTGAAATTTTAATACGCTGGTATTCAGGTAATAAGAGAAATCTCCCGTGGAGGAAAACACAAGAACCTTACCGAATCTGGCTTTCTGAAATTATTTTGCAGCAAACACAGGTCAAACAGGGGCTACCATATTATGAAGCTTTTGTTGACGAATTTCCAACGGTTTTTGAGCTTGCAAATGCCGATGAAAACGAGGTGCTAAAACTATGGCAAGGTTTGGGGTATTATTCCCGGGCACGCAACCTATATTTTACAGCAAAATATATCGCTAACGAACTGAATGGAGTCTTTCCCAATACCTATAAAGGACTTTTGAAATTGAAAGGCGTGGGCGATTATACAGCCAGTGCCATTGCATCCATTTGTTTTAACGAACCTACTGCCGTGGTGGACGGCAATGTGTATCGGTTCCTGTCCAGATATTTTGGGATTGAAACGGCCATAAATTCGACCGAAGGTACTAAAGAATTTAAGGCCTTGGCCCAGGAACTTATCGATCCTCAGAACCCGGCAACCTTTAATCAGGCGATTATGGAATTTGGCGCAAAACAGTGCCGGCCGAAAAATCCCGATTGTATGTTTTGTCCGTTTCAGGAAACCTGTGCGGCATTTACCAAAGGTACCATTGACCAACTACCCGTAAAGTTGAAAAAGCTTAAAGTAAAACAGCGTTGTTTTAATTTTTTGGTGTTTCTATCAGAAGACAAACAGACGGTTTTGGAACAACGTAAAGGCAAGGGCATTTGGCAAAATCTATATCAATTTCCTTTGATTGAAACCGATAAGATTTTGGATTATGATGCGTTTTTTGAAAAAGCCAAAACCCATCATCTTTTGAAAAATAAAAGGTTTGACTTGTATCAATATAATGATACCCCAAAAATCCATAAATTATCCCATCAGCATTTGAATACTTTGTTTTGGATTGTAAAAACGGACAATGTTTCCAATGGGATTTCTATTGATGATATTCAGAGTTATCCGGTGCCTATTTTGATCGGGAAGTTTATTGAGGGGTTTGAGTTTTAGTCAATTAATGTGTCTTTCAACGTTCTCAATAATTTAGTTAGACGAACGTCTTTTAAATTGGATATTCTATATTCACGATATAGTTTATATCCATCACGAAACGAGACTTCATAATCATTAAAATTCAAGGTTTCTATTTTTACGTGCTTTTGGTCCATCCGTAACCCAAAATTCACGGAACGAGAAAAGATTAAAGTGAGCATTGATGTCCCGATTCTGAAATATTGCCATTGATTACTTTTTTTCATTTCAACTATCAAATCAAGTATGGGAATCCACTTGTCAAAACCTCCATTATTAATGAGCATTTCATATCTCGCAATAGTTTCATCCCAAGAATTTTCGAAACGATTAATTATTTCTTGAGTTCTGTCATTAGTTATCATTTACAGGCTTTTATTAAATCCCAATCGACCAATATGGTTTTTGTATTCGGATTAAATTCAAATTCCGTAATTTTTTCTTTGCAATTCAATTTTAAATATTCCTTTTCAAGTTTATTAGTGTAATAGTATCCCAATAATTGCCCCCAACAATAAGTTGGATGGCAATTTTCTTTTTCTACATCAGAGAGTTTCTCATAGTTCTCTGTCGAAATATATTTGAAGGATGGCATCTCAAAACTTCCAATATTTATACTCCCTTTATTGAAATCAATATTTCTGATTTCTAATGACAAATCGATGTATGAAATAACTAAAACATCATTTTTAGCTCTGGATTCAAAAGGTAAGGAAAAATTTCCGTCAAAATCTGACCGAACACCTTCATTTGATTGTTTGAATTTAATAGTAACTCCGGGTAATGCCATTGAATCCATCAATATTTTCCCACTGACTTGACTGAATGTAGTATTTGTACAACCAAAGGAAATAATTATTAATATGTAATGTAATTTCTTCAAATGGGTTTATAAAAATATCGGTTATGTTTTCATTGCGAAATGTTAAGCGAGTGTCTGTGCTCCAAAAAGTAAATCTAGCAAAAATAGACTGCTATCTGAAAGAATAAAGCACTATTTTGAAATCCACTAGTTAATGTTTAGTTCTTCAAATATAATTTTGTTTTTCAACTAGTTAAAGTTCAATTGAGTGAATTATGCTTTTCATTGAGCGAAAGGCTTTTTTAATATGCATTGCTTTTAAGTATTTCTAGAATTGTAGGGATGTTTGGGTTAGCCAAAAGCTGGCGGATAGGTCCGCGTTAGGGATTGAACGGCCTGTTTGAGCTCCCCGACGGAGGAGGGAGCGAGTAGTGAAAGCCTGCCTGCCGGCAGGCAGGCCCGACCCCAACCGTAAGCGTCGGGGTAACGCCCAAAAAATGAACTTGCCTTAAATTATTCTTATTTTTTTACTAATTTTAGAACTATGAATTACGAATGCGTATTTTTGCGCTCTTAAATCAAAGAATCATGTCAGGAAGTTTAAATAAAGTGATGCTCATTGGGAATTTAGGCGATGCCGTAAAAATGCATTATTTTGAAGGTGGTGGCTGTATTGGGCGGTTTCCTTTGGCCACTAGTGAAACCTATATGAGTAAGCAAACCAACGAGCGTATTACCAATACCGAATGGCATAACATTGTGGTGCGCAATAAAGGTGCTGAGATTTGCGAAAAATATTTAAGCAAAGGCGATAAAATATATGTGGAGGGGCGTATAAAAACCCGAAAATGGACGGACGAGCAAGGTAACGATAGATACTCTACCGAAATACAGTGTACGGATTTTACCTTTTTAACGCCTAAAGGCGAAAGTGGAAGCAATGCCTCAAATACGTCCGCGCAATCCAATTCTGCTGTTAGCGAACCAAATGCCAATCCTCCGATTGCTGATGATAATGATGATCTTCCCTTCTAATGGAAACCGCATCAAAAGTTTAACTAAAACCAAAGTATTTGGACCCTGAACCCCCGAGTTTATTCACTTTCATTTTAGCAATTGATGTTTCAATTGTTTTTGGATTTGTATTGCTGTTTTTGCTCTTGTGCTGTTCCGCACTGATTTCTGGCGCTGAGGTGGCGCTTTTTTCATTGTCAAGAACGGACATAGATAACACCGCTGAAACCGAGGCCAAGCATATCAAAATAATATTACAATTATTGGAACGCCCCAAAAAACTGTTGGCCACCATTTTAGTAGCGAACAATTTTATAAATATTGCTGTGGTGATTTTGTTTGCCTATTTGGGGGATACCCTGTTTGGGAATGTGACGAACCCGACAGTAAAGTTTATTTTGGAAGTCATCGTCGTGACGTTTCTAATTTTATTGTTCGGGGAAATTTTACCGAAGATTTATGCTAGTAGAAACAACATGAAATTTGCAAGTGTTATGGCCTATCCCCTAAAAGTATTGGATGTGCTATTATCGCCAATAAGTTTGCCGATGAGAAGCGTAACATTGGCCATTCATAGTAAGTTGGGACGACAAAAGTCTAATTTAAGCGTGGATCAATTGTCCCATGCCTTGGAACTTACCGACCATGGTGACACTTCAAAAGAAGAGAAGAAAATTCTACAAGGTATCGTGTCGTTCGGTAATACAGATACCAAACAAGTGATGCGCCCACGGATTGATATTTTCGCTTTAAACACCGAACAGAAATACATCGAAATCCTACCTGAAATTGCTGAAAATGGATATTCGAGAATTCCGGTTTACGAAGACAATATAGATCAAATAAAAGGCATTCTTTATGTGAAGGATTTATTGCCCTATTTAGATCGAAAACAATTTAATTGGGTAAAGTTATTACGTGAACCCTTCTTCGTCCCGGAGAATAAAAAACTGGATGATTTGATGGCCGAATTTCAAGAGAAGAAGGTGCACTTGGCCGTTGTTGTAGATGAGTACGGTGGCACCTCAGGGCTGATTTCCTTGGAGGATATTATTGAAGAAATAGTTGGTGATATCAGTGATGAATTTGATGATGAGGATTTGAATTACTCCAAGCTTGATGACAACAACTACGTGTTTGAGGGCAAAACTGCACTAAAGGATTTTTATAAAGTCATCAAGTTGGAAGACGATTCTGTTTTTGAAGAGGAGAAAGGGGAGGCCGAAACCATTGCTGGCTTTGTTTTGGAAATTTCGGGTAGTTTCCCAAAACTGCAATCCAAAATATTTTTCAAAGATTACGTTTTTACTATTGAAGCGATGGACAAAAAGCGCATCAAGCGCGTAAAAGTGACAATAGTTTAATTATGAAGATACAGTTTTCCTTTATATTGGTGATTATGTTGATGTTGGTTTCCTGTAATGAGGATTATGTGCCAAAACCAAAAGCGTATTTAAGGTTGGATTATCCTGAGGTTACTTATAAAACACATAAATTTTCAAAAATGCCTGTTGCTTTTGAAATGAGCAGTTTGGTTGATGGTGTCTTAGTAAAACCTCTTCCGAGCACCACCGAGAGTTATGGTGCCAATTTGGATTACAAACCGTTGAAGGCCACCCTTTTCTTGACGTATAAAGCTATTGAAGGCGATGATAAAAACTTAAATGATTTTCTGCGCGATGCCCAAAAACTAACTTTAGAGCATACCAAAAAAGCTGATGAAATCCCTGCCTATCCTTATGAAAATGCACAACGGAAGGTTTACGGTATGCTGTCGGAAGTAAAAGGCAATGCTGCGTCGCCTGCGCAGTTTTATGTAACTGATAGTGTGAATCATTTTTTAACTGGCTCCCTTTATTTCAAAGCGAAGCCCAATTACGATTCTATTTTGCCTGCTGCCAACCATCTGATTAAAGATATCAAGCGGATTATGGAGACGGTGGAGTGGGAATGATTGGTCTGTGTTTTGGATTTATTGCCATGGAAGATGTTGAAAAAGCACTTCGACTGCGCTCAGTGTGACATTCATAGGTTATCCAAGCTGGCAATAAAAAAGCTCCCCGTTTCAGGAGAGCTTTATAATTTCAATACTTAATTTAAAAAACACTTAACGCTTTTGCGTTGATTCCTTTTAAACTGTCATTCCCGTGATTCCGATAGCTCCCGATAGCTATCGGGACGGGACGGGAAACAAAGTTCGGGGACTTAAGCTTTTTTAGCACAACATTCCTTTTTGCAATCGGCAGCGCAAGCCATTTTTTTTTCTGCCTTGCAACAGTCTTTTTTGCAGTCTGCTTTGCATGCCGTCTTTTTTGCCTCGCTTTTTTGACCAGAAAAATCATCAACCGTTTTCATGTCGCTTACCTTATAAATATCGGCCACGCTGGTTACGGTGTTTTCCAATGATGTAGGGTTTACTTTGGCTTCGTCATATTCCACCATGGCTAATCGTTTGTCAAAGTCTACTTTGGCATAGGTTACACCTTCCATTTTGGCAATTTTCTTTTCGATGGTAGCCGCACATCCAATGGCGCAGGTCATGCCGTCAACAGTAAATTCGGCCTTCGCGTAAGTAGCGTTTGGGTCTTTTTCTTTAGTAGAAGCAGTTTCAACCTCTATAGTTTTTACTTCGGGATTTGTGCTGTTTTTGCAATTAACAATAACAAATGCCATCAAGCAAATTCCTAAAAGATATGTTATGGTTTTCATATTTGTTTTGTTTAAAACTTATGGATACAAAACTACTAAATAATGGTAGTTATTGTTTTAAAAAATTACACTTTTGTGATAAATATAACAGTGATCGTTTATGCCTTCAGCTCATTTAAAATGGTTATATCTAATCATTCTTTCCATAATTTGGGGCAGTTCGTTCATCTTGATAAAGAAGGGATTGGTTGGGTTAACCCCTGTACAGTTGGGTGCTATCCGAATCATTTTTACTGCTTTTTTTCTGTTTATTGTTGCATTCAAAAGAATAAGGTCTATTGCCTTAAAAGATTGGAAATGGGTGATTCTTACTGGGCTTTTGGGGACTTTTTTTCCTGCTTTTCTCTTCGCTTTCGCGGAAACAGAAATCGATAGTGCAGTCGCCTCAATATTAAATTCATTAGTACCATTAAATACGATAATTTTAGGTGTATTCGTGTTTAGAATAAAATCTACCAAACGGCAGGTAATGGGTGTGTTTATCGGGCTATTGGGTACGTTGATGTTGATTTTTAACGGGGCGTCCATCAATCCCAGTCAAAATTATTTGTATGCCATTTTCGTCGTTATCGCCACTTTTATGTATGCGGCGAGTGTTAACATCCTGAAACGATATTTGCAAAACATGAATGCTTTGACCATAGCCGTGGGGAATTTTGCGGCCATTATCATTCCTTCACTTGTAATTTTGGTAGCCTCCGGTTTTTTTGAGGAAGCGGTGCTGACCTCCCCAAATCTGAAACCGGCATTATTTTATATGTTGATTTTATCCTTATTTGGTACGGCCATAGCAAAGGTGTTGTTCAACAAATTGGTGCATATTGCCACGCCGGTGTTTGCTTCATCTGTTACCTATTTAATGACCATTGTGGCCGTTTTTTGGGGGATTTTGGATGGCGAAAAATTTGGATCACTCCAAGCTTTAGCAACCATAATTATCTTATTGGGGGTGTATCTTGCCAATAAAAGAAAGTAGTCCTAAAGTAATTATTGGGGCAATAAATTATTAAAAGTCATTTTTTTTCCCGAAATTTAAGAAGTGTTTGATTCAATTTTTTGAAACAGTAGCCCTATTTCTTCATTTAATTTCAACATGTTTCAAACCAAAAATCACATCTGAAATCACAACCAAAAAAAATTCAAACAGATGAAAAATTTAATACTTCCCATTCGGTTCGGTTTAGTTACCAGCGCAGTTTTAATTGCCTATTTTTTAGTTTTGGCGCTTTTTAATAAGCACATTAATCCAGCTTTTAGTTTGGTAAATGCCGCTATTACGTTATTCGGTATTTATGAGGCCATTAGATTGAGCAAACTGGAAAATCCTGGGGCTTTTTCTTATGGTGAAGGATTCAAAATAGGGGTGGTTACGGGGTCTATCGCTACATTGGTATTTACCTTTTTCTTTCTGTTTTATGCAACCGAAATAAGCCCAAGCTTTTTACCTGCACTTTTAGACAATATTCATTGGGGTTTTAAATCCAACATAGGCATGATCGTATTCGTAGTGGCGATTATGGGGCTGTCCACGTCTGTAGTGGCATCGCTCACTGTAATGCAATTATTTAAGAGGAGTAATAATTTAGCCTAAAACGGACAAAACGTTTGTAGATTAATTAATTAGAAGTATATTTGCACCCGCCTTAAACGAATTAGGGCGGTTTTTTAATAAAATTAATTAATAAAAACGTTACGCTATGTACGCAGTTGTAGAGATAGCAGGGCATCAATTCAAAGTTGAGAAAGACCAAAAAGTTTTTGTTAATCGTTTACAGACAGAAGAAGGTAAGAAAGTAAGTTTCGATAACGTTCTTTTAATTGGAGATGGTGACAAAGTAACTGTTGGCGCCCCGGCTATAGACGGAGCACAGGTAAGTGCAAAAGTCTTAAAACACCTTAAAGGAGACAAGGTGATAGTTTTCAAGAAGAAAAGACGTAAAGGTTACCGCGTAAAGAACGGACACCGTCAGTATTTATCTGAAATCGTAATTGAAAACATTGTAGCTTCTGGAGCTAAGCCAGCTAAGAAGGCTGAGGCAAAGAAAGAAGCGAAAAAAGAAGCACCGAAAGCTAAGGCTGAAACTGCTGCCCCAAAAGCTGAGGAAACTCAAGATTTAAGCAAATTAACCGTTGCTCAATTGAAGGAGATGGCTAAAGCTAAAGGTATTGAAGGGATTTCTTCAATGAAAAAAGCAGATTTAATTGCAGCTTTAAGCTAGTTTAACAATATAAAATCGAAATAAAATGGCACATAAAAAGGGAGTCGGAAGTTCGAAAAACGGTAGAGAATCAGAATCGAAACGCCTTGGGGTTAAGATTTTTGGTGGACAAGCAGCAATTGCTGGAAACATTATCGTAAGACAAAGAGGAAATACGCACCACCCAGGTGAAAATGTATATTCTTCTAAAGATCATACATTACATGCCAAAGTTGATGGTATCGTAAAATTCACAAAGAAAAAAGATAACAAATCTTATGTTTCTATTGAGCCTTTTGAGGCGTAAGAAACTTTTCTTTAAAAAGTTAAAACCCTCTCTGTTTCCAGAGAGGGTTTTTTATTTGGGGTTTACTATATTTAAGGCAGTTTAATTGTAAAATATATGGAAGGCTATTCTGGAACGCCATTGGCAAAAAAGTTGGGCATTAAAAATGGATTCCAAATTTATGTGGTACATCCACCCAAAAACTACTATATGTTATTTCATGACTTACCGGAAAACATAATTGAAGCCCAGAACCCCAAAAAGGAGAAAGTAGATTTTATCCACGCCTTTTTCAAAACAATGGATGACCTGAAATCTGAACTTCCAAAATTGAAACTTCTACTTAAAAAGAATGGGTTGATTTGGGTGAGTTGGCCCAAAGGGAAATCAAATATCCCAACAGATTTGAACAGGGATATTATCCGAACCTATATGCTGAATGAAATAAAGTTGGTAGATGTAAAAGTAGCCGCAATTGATAAAGATTGGAGTGGACTGAAATTTGTGTACCGAAAAGAAGATCGAATTTAAACAGTTTCTTGTTTTTTCAAAATCTCACGAACAATTTTCAGGTGATGGTTGGTGTGCAATTCCAAAAATCGCATCGCTTGTTTTTTAGAAAGCATACCGAAAATATGGTGTTTAAAGTGAGCCGTTTCTTTTAATGCTTTGGTGTTTTCTAGCTGAGTTTTTGCTTTTTCAACTTGAGCGAGGAGCTCTGTTTCGGATATGCTCTCTGGGGGTAGAACAATTTTAGGGGCTTTAGCTCTTCCCCTTGGGATGAAGTTTAATCCAAACAAAACTAACCTCGTAAGATTAAAATCCTTTTTAAAAGGTTTTTTGTTGGTTCTGGCTAAAACACCCGTAATACCATTGACTACTTTTAGCGCATGATCCAATTGCCAGCCCACCGTAACCTGGGATACCGCCGTATTCTTTTTGTCCTTAAAAGGAATATGCGCCTCAATTTCTTGTAAGAGTTGGTGCACCCGCTCCGTTTTTTTACATTCCATGCTCTAATTTAGTGATATAAAATGAAAATAAATTATTAACTTTAGGGTATTGCATTTGCAATTTATGACCATGTTTGACTTTAAAATTTGTGCTTATGCTACCATTTAGATCAGAAATAAGGAATTCCCCGACGCAACCTACCATCAAGATTTTCTTGAGCGACGAATCTTTGGACGCACGTGTGAAAAAGCATTTGGAGCATTTCAAGGAAATTGAAGAGATTGAAATTCGGGAAAGTATCGGACAGAACAGAAGCAATGAAAATATTACCGTGTTCTTAAAGGAGGACGTGGATATTAATAAAATGAAACAATCCATTGATTCCAGCCTTTGGTGGTATTTTGAAGAAGATTTGGTGGACGAGTAAATACTTCTTTTTTATAGCCCTAAATACTTTCTTTTTTTAACACGCCTTAAGCAATAATTCCTATAGTATCTTTTTTATCTTTACCTTGATAAAAAAGAAACTATGCGATTTCTTAAACTTCTTTTGTTTTTTATTGTTTTTCAGGTGTCTGCCCAACAAGGCGGGATGTGGATTCCTTCTTTGTTAGAGGGGATGAATGAAACTGAAATGCAAAATTTGGGCAGTAAATTATCCGCAAAGGATATTTATGATATTAACAACTCAAGCCTTAAGGATGCTACAGGACACTTTAACGGGGGATGCACGAGTGAGGTTATTTCTCCCAAAGGATTGCTCCTTACAAATCATCATTGTGGTTATAGCCAAATTCAATCCCACTCTTCATTAGAAAATGATTATACAAAAAACGGTTTTTGGGCCATGTCTTTAAAGGACGAAATCCCAAATAAAGGCCTGTTTGTAGAGTTTATTGTGAGGATAGAGGACGTAACCGAAGCGGTACTTGAAGGCGTAACGGACGACTTGAATTCAAAAGAACGACAATCAAAAATTGACATTAACCGAAACAAGGTTGAAAAACGGGTAGAGAAAGAAGCATGGCAGGGAATAAAGATTAAACCCTTTTTCAAAGGAAATCAATATTTTCTGTTTGTTACGGAGCGGTTTGATGATATTCGCCTGGTTGGTGCCCCGCCGTCCAGTATCGGTAAGTTTGGTAGCGATACCGATAATTGGGTTTGGCCAAGACACACAGGAGACTTTTCTCTTTTTAGGATTTATGCGGATGAAAATAATAGGCCGGCGACTTACAGTGAAAAAAACGTGCCTTACACGCCCAAGCATTTCTTTCCAATTTCATTAGATGGTGTTGAAGAAAATGATTTTACAATGGTTTTTGGTTTCCCGGGCCGTACCAATGAATATTTGCCAGCAGTAGCCATTGAGCAGATTACCCAAAAATTGAACCCTGCGAGAATAGCCATTCGGGAGGCAGCTTTGAAAGTAATTGATGGGTACATGAAACAAAATGATGAAATACGAATTCAATATGCCTCTAAGCAGGCCCGAATGGCCAATTCCTGGAAAAAATGGATTGGTGAAAATCAAGGTATCCGGCGCAGTGGGGCAATTCAAATTAAGAATGAATTTCAGGATGAGTTTACAAAGGCATTGAAAGCCCAAGGGAAGACCGCCGAATATGGTGAAATCCTATCGGAATTTGAACAGCTTTATGGGCAATTTGAGGCTGTAAATGTCAAAAGGAATAGTTTCATTGAGGTGTTTTTAAGAACCAATGAGCTCATGCAAATGATGTTCCGTATGGCGCAAATGGAGAATGCAACTGGCAATGGGAAAGAAGCTTTTGAAAAGGCCAGAACGGCAATGATCAATAGATTAAAAGGGATTCATAAAAATTATAATGTAGATTTGGATAGGGGTGTGTTTGAAGCTGTGATGCCATTGTATACAACAGATGTTGATGTTTCAATTTATGACCAAACAGCGTTTACAGATTTGGATAAGGCACTGGAATTATTGGAAGGCAATTCTAAAACCGTTTTAAAGAAATTAAATGCCGATCCGGCCTACAAATATGCCAAACCAATGGTTTTGGAATTTTTTATGAACATTGAGCCTAAATTTCAGGAAATTAATACTCAAATAAATGAAATTCAAAAACAATACATGGCTGCACTCATGGATGTTATGCCTGAGGAACCTTATTTCCCTGATGCTAATGGTACCTTGCGGGTTACTTATGGGAAAGTAAAAGGATATTCGCCTAGAGATGCTGTGTACTATCATCCTACGACTTTTTTGGACGGTGTGATAGAAAAATATATTCCTGGCGATTACGAATTTGATGTGCCAGAAAAGTTAAGAGCGTTATACAGCACAAATGATTATGGCCAATACGCCGATAAAGATGGCAAATTGCCAGTATGTTTCCTTGGTACAAACCACACCACTGGAGGTAATTCCGGAAGCCCAGCTATTGATGCTGAAGGAAATCTGGTGGGTTTAAACTTTGATCGCGTTTGGGAAGGTACAATGAGCGATATTTACTATGATCCTGAGATATGTAGAAATATCATGGTAGACTTAAGGTATGTTCTTTTCGTCATTGATAAATTTGCTGGAGCCAAGCATCTTGTTGATGAAATGCACTTGGTACATCCAAAAAGCGATTAGGTTAAACATACCTGCAAACACTTTCGCTAAACAATATTGTTTGATGGGTTTGAGTTATGATAATAATTCAACCCCATTTTTATTAGGTCAGTAGTGCTCATATCGATTTTAATTATGTTTTTTGGTTGCCATGAAACTAAAAAAACCGAAGCTATTGAAAACATACCTCAATTGGCTACTGTAAAGAAAAAATTTGTCGATTTCCCGATTTTAGATAGTTTAAAATTAGGCATTAATTTTAACAAAACAGGGGACTACGCCGTTTTGAAAACTAATATTCTTTCCAAAAGAGCTGGCTTCAGAGAATTGTATATTGAAGCGCCTGATAAGGCAATAGACAGCGCTTCCAATTTTCTTTACAATGAATTACTAAATAATTTAGTCCCACATTGGTACGGTACTGGCTGGGATTTTAACGGGCATACCAATACACCCAATGAGGGGCACATTGCCTGCGGTTATTTCGTGTCTACAACTTTGAAACATTTGGGGTTTAACTTGAACCGCTATAAGATGGCACAACAAGCTGGTTTAATAGAAGCACTGGTTTTGCAAGCAAAAAATGAATTAAAACAATTTTCAAATGTGACTTTTAATGATTTAAAGCGCAAATTGAATATGATTTATGATGATGGAATTTACTTTGTAGGGTTGGATAACCATGTAGGTTATATTTTGATAAAGGATCATGAGCTTTACTTTTTGCATTCAAGTTATTATGATGACAAAGTGATAATTGAGCTTGCTGAAACTTCCCCCTGTTTTATCTCAAAATATTACGTTTTTGCTGAAATTACAACCAATAAAGATTTAATGCGAAAATGGATATTGAATGAAAGATTAATAATCCCAAGTTCCTGATGAAGCGAGTACTATTTACTGCAATCTTGATGACGTTTTGCACAGTTTATTGTCAATCAAAACCAATAACCAATACCGTGCATGTATTCGTAGCTTTATGCGATAACGCCAATCAAGGTATTGTGCCAGTTCCTGCTAAATTGGGTAACGGGCAGGATCCCAAAAATAATTTGTATTGGGGTGCCATGTTTGGTTTGAAAAGCTATTTTAAGCGTAGCAAAGATTGGGTATTTATATCTTCTGTAAAAAATCCCCAACCCCATATTTTAGAACGTGTACTGTTTAAACATTCAACCGCAAATACGTGTTTATTGGCGGACGCCTATGATGGCCAGTATATAAAAAATGCGATTAAAGATTTCTTGGAAGCCACAGCTGGGAGAAACACGGTGTCCATTGAACATGGAACGAAACGGCTAAAATTTGGTGGAGCCTCAAATTTATTGGCTTACATTGGGCATGACGGCTTAATGGAATTTGATGTTAAAGGTGAATTTGAACCGATAAATAATAAACAAAGGGACGCCATCATCCTGGCCTGTGTTAGTAAAGATTATTTCAAACCCTATTTGGAAGAAACAAAAGCAAACCCCTTATTGTGGAGCACTGGATTGATGTCTCCCGAAGCCTATACTTTAAAGTGGGCCTTGGATGGTTGGGTTTTGAGTGAAACTGACTCGGAAATTCGGGAACGGGCTGCTAAAGCTTATCATAATTACCAAAAATGCGGTATCAATGGTGCAAGACGATTATTGGTTACTGGATGGTAATATCGCCAATATCCAAATATTTTAGCACATCGTTGATACACCTTTCTAAATCGTTTGTTACTTCTTTTGACCAAAAACGGAATACCGTAAAACCCAGGTCTTCCAACTGCCGATTCACCTCTTTATCCCGTTGCATATTGCGCTCAATTTTCGGGATCCAAAATCCGCGATTGGTTTTTAGCTTAGGTTTGCGTTCGTTCCAATTGTAGCCGTGCCAATATTCCCCATCAATAAAAATGGCCAATCTGTATTTTTTGATGGACACATCGGGTTTCCCTGGAAGGGTTTTGCTGTCCACCCGATAGCGCACCCCTTTTTTCCAAAGTGCCTTTCGGAAAAGCAGTTCCGGTTTTGTGTTTTTACCCCTAATTTTGCTCATCATTTTTGAGCGTTTTTTAGTGGTATAAAAACCGGATTCCTCGTTGAACCTTGGGACTTTTATTTTGCTATCTTCGTAATTACTTGACATCAATTAAAATTAATTAATTATGAATGATATTCAAAGAGAAAGAATATTGCATAATGCTAAAGAGTTTTTTAGAAATGAAATAGTTCATGCTCACCTTGATGGTGCGGTTAATAGAGCAAGTTCTTTGAAATCATATAAGATAAATCCATTCTTGTTGGCCTATTTAGCTAATTTTTTGGAAGGAAATTCCACTCCACGTAGTTTTGCTAAGGCCCTTTTGTACCCAAGGCTTTTAAGCACTTCGATTACCACGACTTTTGGTAGTAAAGTTCAGAAAATGATTTCAGAATTGTTTGATGGAATGATGGGTAGTGTGGTTCAGGGTATTGATATCGAATTTATTGATGCACTTGACGGTAGAAAAAAGTATTGTCAAATTAAATCTGGCCCAAATACAATAAATAAGGACGACGTGAAAACTGTGACAGACCATTTTCAGGCTGTTAAAAATTTGGCTAGAACAAATAATTTGGATGTTAGATTGGGTGATATGGTGGTAGGTGTTTTATACGGAAATGAAAATGAATTAAGTACTCATTACAAGAACATCCATAAAGAATTTCCAGTCATGGTTGGAAAAGAGTTTTGGTTCCATCTTACTGGAGAAGAGGACTTTTATTTCAAATTGTCCAATGCGGTTGGAGAGGTTGCCCTTGAAATTGATGGATCCAAAATTCTTGAGCAGGCAATTTCTAAGTTGGCAAAAGAAATTGAAGAAGTATATCCATCGAGTACTTTCAATAAATAATATGCGTCTAAATTGCTACTAATTTTTCACCATTTATTTTGAGTTGATTTAACTCTACTTTGTTCAAAAAAGATATAATTGAATATCCAATTTCCTTAGCCAAATTTACTGGTACTGCGTTCCCAATCTGTTTGTACTGTTGAGATACCGAACCTTCGAAAACCCATTCGTCGGGGAAGGTTTGTATCCTTGCATATTCTCTTACCGTAAAAGGCCTAGTTTCGTCTGGGTGGCATCGCTCGGTTTGTTTTTGGGCTGGGCTGCAAGTAAGGGTTAAGCATGGTTCGTCCCAGCCAATGCGCCTGGCCATTCCTGTTTTTCCTCCGCCTAAATAAAAACTCTTTTGCATATATTCCTTCTGAATATCGAGTGGCAAATCCCGCCAATAACCTTTCGGAGGTACTAAATCTAAAACTCTTTTTTTATGTTCTGGATATTTGGATCCTTCAGATTTTGGAACATTCTTCTCAAACAATTTACCTTTTTTCAGGGCATCTTTTAAAGTGTATATTTCGGAAAAGGGTTTAGGGTAGTTATATGTAATATCAATATCTTTTCTAATGGCTACTAAAATGAGGCGCTCTCTTTTTTGAGGCACATTGTAATGGATGGCTTTTAAAACTTTGACGGGCGTTACCACATTATATCCTATTTCATCTAAAATTGAAATCATGCCATCTAAAGTTTTTCCACCGTCATGGCTCAATAAACCTCGGACATTTTCTCCAACACAAATTTTTGGTTGGGTTTCCTGGACAGCTCTTGCAAATTCATAGAACAACGTGCCACGAGCGTCTTCAAGCCCTAGTTTTTTTCCGGCATAACTAAAAGCTTGGCATGGGAAGCCACCAGTAACAATATCGACTTGACCATTAAAATCCGTGAAGTCTATATTTCTAACATCGTCCTCTATCACATCCCACTCCGGACGATTTTTTCTTAATGTTTTACAGGCCCATTTATCATTTTCGTTTAATGCCTTGCATTTAATGCCTGCTTGTTCCAAGCCAATGGCTAAGCCTCCTGCGCCTGCAAAAAGCTCCAGTACGTTATAATCTTTTTGGGGATTTACAAAATTTCCAACATCAATGGTATTGAAATAAGATTTGAATTCTGGAAATATTTCTAACTGTTCTTTTTTATAAACCCGGTAGTTGCTCATGGGCTCACGAACAGCTTTTAGCTTATCTTCGTTGTCCCATCGTCTTAAAGTTTCAGGGTTTTTACCCAGTATTTCTGCGGCCTCGGAAACAGAATAGTAATTTTTTATAACCATATTATACAACCTTATATATGGTTATAAATATATGAGGTTATTTTTAATTAGAAAAGAAGAATTTGACTAATTATTAAACTGGTTTTTAACAACGTGAAAATGTTGTCTTTTGCGTTTTTCCGCGTTAGGGATTGAACGGCCTGTTTGAAATCCCCGACGCAGGAGGGATTGAGTAGTGAAAGCCCGACCCCTTGTGGGGAACGCCCAAATAAAAAAAATCCCAAACAGTGTTGCTTGGGATTTGATTGTTATTATTTGGAATTTGAGATTCCTCCCGATAGCTATCGGGGTCAAAGGAATTCTTAATACCTATAGTGCTCAGGCTTATAAGGCCCCTGGACCGATACACCAATGTACGCTGCCTGGTCTTCTTTAAGTTCTGTAAGCTCCACTCCAATTTTTTCTAAATGCAGTTTTGCTACTTTTTCATCCAAATGCTTTGGAAGCATATAAACTTCGTTGTTATAGGCATCTGCATTGTTCCAAAGCTCAATTTGCGCCAAGGTTTGGTTGGTAAACGAGTTACTCATCACAAAACTTGGGTGGCCGGTGGCGCAACCTAAGTTTACCAAACGCCCTTCGGCAAGTATGATAATATCTTTACCGTCAACGGTATATTTATCAACTTGAGGTTTGATGGTGTTTTTGGTATGGCCGTAGTTGTCGTTTAGCCAAGCCATTTGAATTTCATTGTCAAAGTGCCCAATATTACAAACGATGGTTTTGTCCTTCATCGCCTTAAAATGCTCGGCACGCACAATATCCTTGTTTCCGGTAGTGGTGATAACGATATCAGAATTAGCAACTACGGTTTCCAATTTTTTTACTTCAAAACCGTCCATGGCGGCCTGTAAGGCACAGATTGGATCAATTTCGGTAACGGTTACAATACTTCCGGCACCTTTAAAAGATGCGGCAGTACCTTTGCCAACATCGCCATAACCGCAAACTGTAACGCGTTTTCCAGCCAACATTACATCCGTAGCCCGACGAATGGCATCCACGGCACTTTCTTTACATCCGTATTTATTATCGAACTTTGATTTTGTAACAGAATCGTTTACGTTAATTGCAGGCATTGGTAGGGTTCCGTTTTTTACACGTTCGTACAGCCTGTGAACACCTGTGGTCGTTTCTTCTGATAAACCATTAATTCCTGCAGCCAATTCAGGGTATTTGTCCAATACCATATTGGTTAAATCGCCACCGTCATCCAAAATCATGTTGAGTGGTTGTCTGTCTTCTCCAAAGAAAAGCGTTTGCTCGATACACCAGTCAAATTCTTCTTCTGTCATGTCTTTCCAAGCGTAAACTGCCGTTCCGGCGGCGGCAATAGCTGCTGCGGCCTGATCTTGAGTTGAAAAGATGTTGCAGGAGCTCCAGGTCACTTCTGCGCCCAAAGCTTGTAAAGTTTCAATCAAAACGGCCGTTTGAATAGTCATGTGTAAACAGCCTGCAATTCTTGCACCTTTTAATGGCTGGGAGTTTTTGTACTCTTCGCGCAAACTCATTAAGCCTGGCATTTCGGCTTCGGCCAACTCTATTTCTTTTCTTCCCCAATCGGCTAAAGTGATATCCTTTACTTTGTGGGCAACGTATGGAATTGTTTTCGTACTCATAGTAACTTTTTCTTAAATTTAAAAACCTAAAGTTGATTGGGATTCGTGGTTAATTTGGTTAATTTCGCTTACCAAATGAACAACCCATTTCAGGCGGTGCAAAGATAACCAATAACTTTCGGAAAATTAAATGCCTTTATATAAAACCATTACGCCAAATTCACAAACTACTGTTAAAATCTGGAAGATTAGCGAATCTTTTGAGGATCTGATGTCGCGAGTGGATTTAAAACCCATTGCATTGGAACGCGTAATGGGCATGAAAAGTGAATTGCACCAACGGGGTTTTTTAAGTGTGAGGTGCCTCTTGAGGGAGTTAGGCTATACCGATAAAGATTTATTTTATGACGATTGTGGGAAACCGCATTTAAAGGACGGCAAGCAGATTTCGATAACGCATTCGTTTCAATTTTCGGCAGTAATCATTAGCGATTTGATTGTGGGTATTGATATCGAAAAGCAACGCGAAAAAATAAAGCGGATTGCCCATAAATTTATTGATTATGAACAGGATTATTTGGCCAGTGAAGCTGACGACTACGTTAAAAAACTCACATTGATTTGGTGTGTAAAGGAGTCGTTATACAAGTTATATTGCACTCCCGGATTGAGTTTTAAAGACCATTGTTTGGTGATTCCTTTTAATATTAACGATACCGAAACTATAGCTTGGATTGACTATCAAGAGAAAAAAAACCGCTACAATGTTGAGTTTTTGGAGTTTGAAGGTTTTACTTGCGCCTATGCCATTGCCTAATGCAGATTTATCAAAACATATTGGATGCTATTGCTGATGGCGAAAGGTTGTTGGCTGTGTTGATTGACCCGGACAAGTTTTCTCTGTCAAACACTGGTCATTTTATGGAGAAGGTGAATCGTTCCATAGCCACTCATGTTTTTGTTGGAGGTAGTACCGGAGATGGAAATGCTACTCATATTTTAGTCGATAAGATTAGGAATGAGACTGATTTGCCGGTAGTACTTTTTCCTGGTGATGTCAGTCAAATAACGGATAGCGCTCAAGCCATTTTGTTTTTGTCCTTAATTTCAGGTCGGAATCCCGAGTATTTGATTGGCAAGCATGTGCAGTCTGTTTCAAAACTAAGAAACTCCAAATTAGAAGTGATTCCAACAGGATATATTTTGATTGATGGCGGAAAGCAAACGGCTGTTGAAACTGTAACATCAACTGGCCCCATACCAAGAAAGCATATTCAAAATATAGTTGATACTGCCAAAGCAGGAGAACTTTTGGGTATGAAATTGATATATTTAGAGGCGGGAAGTGGCGCAAAATATCCAGTTTCAGAAGACATTATTAGAATGGTAAAAAGTGATTTAAAAATACCTTTGATTGTTGGCGGTGGTATTAAAAGCAAATTTCGGTTACGCCAAGCATTTAAGGCCGGGGCGGATATGGTTGTAATTGGAACGGCTTTTGAGGAGAATGATTCTTTTTTTGATGAATTAAAATAGTAAAGTATAACAGTTTCTCTCCTTAGGAGAGATGAAGAGAGGCCTATGAAAATATCAGTAGAATTGACCTTAACACCTTTGCAGGATGATTTTGAACCTGCAATTATTCATTTCATCAAAAAGCTAAGAGCATCAAACTTAAAAGTTTTAGAAAACCCTTTGAGCACTCAAGTTTATGGCGATTATGACGAGGTGATGCAAACATTAACTTCAGAAATAAAGGAAGCTTTTGAGTTGATTGATAAAGGCTTGTTATACATGAAAATCGTAAAATCCGATAGGTACGATTATGAGCCCCATTTTTGAGTTTTTCTTCGGTCAATATTCGGGATATTCAACGGCTCATATTGTTCTAGAAATAGTAGCTGTGTTTTTTGGATTTTTATCCGTTTGGTATTCCAAACAGAACAAAGTATTAGTGTTTCCAACGGGCATCATTAGTACCGTCATTTTTGTTTACCTGCTTTTTCAATGGGAATTCCTTGGCGACATGATGATTAACGGATACTATTTTATAATGAGCGTTTACGGCTGGTACGTTTGGACTAGAAAAGTCGATGACACTCACGTAACTCCCATTACCATAACGACTTCAAAAGAAAAACTGGCAAGTGTTTTTATTTTTTTTGCCACACTGATGTTTGTTTTTATAGTTTACAGGGCATTTGATAAATGGACGAGTTGGGTAGCGTATGTTGATACTCTTACCACCGCTATTTTTTTCGTAGGGATGTGGTTAATGGCAAGACGAAAAATAGAAAATTGGATATTTTGGATTGTTGGAGATTTAATATCTGTCCCTTTATATTTTTATAAAGGATTTACGTTTACAAGCTTTCAATATCTAGGGTTCACATTTATAGCTATATTTGGCTATCTGGCATGGAAAAAAATCTTAAGCAACAATCTTCAGACTGCATAAAAGTAGTTTTGTTCGGTCCTGAATCCACAGGAAAAACAACATTGTCACGTCAATTGGCCAGACATTATAATACAGTTTGGGTGCCCGAGTATGCCCGGGAATATCTTCAAAACAAATGGAATAATGAACGAAAAACCTGCGAGCCCAAGGATTTGTTGCCCATCGCCATAGGTCAAATAAAATTGGAAAACGAGCTTTCCCAGAAGACGGACACGGTTTTAATTTGCGATACAGATTTGCTGGAAACTAAAGTGTATTCAGAGGCTTATTACCTTGGTAGTTGCGATCCCTTTCTTGAAAAATACGCCATTGAAAACACATACGATTTGTATTTTTTAACCTATATTGATACCCCATGGGAAGCTGATGATTTGCGAGACAAACCTAACCATAGAGCTGAAATGTTCGAAGCTTTCAAAGCTGAATTGCTTAAGCAAAAAAGACCTTTTGTGTTGCTAAAAGGTGATAAAAAAGAAAGGTTAAAAACAGCTATTAGCCATATTGACAAACTCTTAAAATCAAAACAAGATGTTCTCGGATAAAGACATTCAACAGATTCAGAATAAAGGAATAACGATTGACCAAGTTAATGCCCAAATATCAAGATTAAAGGACGGGATGTCTTTTTCCGATTTGGTTTCGGCCGCCAGAATTGATAAAGGTATTGAACGCTATGATGCGGATGGAACTGAGGAAATGATAGCTCTTTATGAAGCAATGCAACAGGAACTTTCCATT
Organism: Hyunsoonleella aquatilis; assembly: GCF_014270105.1. Taxonomy (GTDB): domain Bacteria; phylum Bacteroidota; class Bacteroidia; order Flavobacteriales; family Flavobacteriaceae; genus Jejuia; species Jejuia aquatilis. The sequence continues at coordinate 430,846 of NZ_JACNMF010000002.1, read as the reverse complement.
GTTAAATTCGTTCCGGCTTCAGGTGCTGCTACTCGGATGTTTAAGTTTCTGTTTCAGTTTTTGAATACTTTTGATCCGACCAAAACTACGCTAAAAAATTATATCGAATCTAGCAACGATGGATTGATAGCCACGTTTTCAAAGAATTTGGAAAATTTTCCTTTTTACAAAGAGGTTGTAGGCCAGATTAAAAACACCTATCCCAAATTTGATGAGTTTTCAAAAGGCGAACAACTTGTTCTGTTTGTAAGGACAATGTTGGACGAAAATGGATTGAACTACAGTTTTCTGCCCAAAGGATTGTTGCCCTTTCATAGATATAGCGATAAAACAGTCACTGCATTTCAAGAACACCTTTTTGAATCTACACTTTACGCTTCTTCAAAAGGAAAGGCCAATTTACATTTTACTGTTTCGGAAAAACATCATCCTTTTTTTGCTAAGGAACTCGATGAGATAAAGCCATCCTTAGAAAGCAAAACGAGCGCAAAATTTAATGTATCCTATTCTTATCAAAATGAAGCTACGGAAACAGTAGCTTTGACATTGAAAGATCTAGTTTTTAGAAATGAAGATGGGTCTATTTTGTTCAGACCAGCTGGGCACGGTGCGCTTTTGGAAAACTTAAATGTGTTGGACTACGATTTGATTTTTATTAAGAATATTGACAACATTGTTGTAGCCGACAAAAATATAGAGGTGTCCAACTATAAAAAATTATTAGCAGGTGTATTGCTGGAAGCCCAGCGGAAAGTGTTTTCATTCTTAAGGCAATTGGATGAAGGCGGTTTAACGGAAGCGGATTATAAATTAATGGCCGTATTCCTAAGGTACCGATTGAATACGATCATTCCAGTAGATTTTGATGTTTATGACCCAGAGAAGAAAATGGCATATTTAAGGGAGCGATTTAATCGACCAATGCGCGTATGTGGTATGGTAAAAAATCAAGGAGAACCAGGAGGAGGTCCCTTTTGGGTAAAGGACAAACATGGGAAAATATCATTGCAGATTGTAGAATTTGCACAGATTAATTTTGGCAAACAGAACCAACAAGAAATAGTGTACAAAGCCACTCACTTCAACCCAACAGATTTGGTTTGTGGTGTAAGGGATTATAAGGGCAATAAGTACGATTTATCCAAATACGTAGATCCAGAAGCGGCGTTTATCACAACAAAAACCCAAAATGGGGTGGATATTCAAGCTTTGGAACTGCCCGGGCTTTGGAACGGTAGTATGGCCTACTGGAATTCAATTTTTGTGGAAGTGCCTGTTGAAACGTTTAATCCAGTAAAAACTGTGAACGATCTATTGAAACCCGTCCACCAAGTATCCTGATGTTTGATGATGAGGATTTGATAAAGGAATTGAGCTTTAAGGGCATCAAAAGTTCTGGGAGCGGAGGCCAGCATATCAATAAAACAGCTTCAAAAGTAGAGCTGACATTTAATTTGTTAGAATCATTAGTACTCAACACCGAGGAAAAGGAATTACTGCAAGAAAGGCTTCAATCTAAACTAACCAAAGACGGTGTGCTAATTTTGCAATGTGGCGAATCGAGAAGCCAACATAGAAATAAAGAAATTGTTATACACCGATTTCTGGAATTAATTCGGATCAATTTAGAGAAAGAAAAAGAGCGAGTCCCAACGAAAATTCCTAAATCTGTCGTTAGAAAGCGTCTCAAGAATAAACAAAAGCAGTCCGAAAAGAAGGCAAACCGCAAAAGGCCTGATTTGGATTGATTCTGCTACAATTCATTAGGCTTTCATGGTAATTATCCAATTGCGGTTTTTCTGGTATCTATAAAAAATCATAATTCTTCACTTTAAATTCAAAAATAGGATTTATCTTTGCAGCGTTCTCAAAAAGGGGTGCTGAAGGATTGTCGATTGGCAATATTCGATTGATGATTTAAATCTGAAATCGTAATTCGTAAATCTAAAATCTGAACGGCTGAGATCATACCCATTGAACCTAGAACAGGTAATGCTGTTTAGGAAGCGAATGTTAAGAAAATGTCCGGTGGACATTTTTAGTTTGTGCAAAAAAATGCTTTAGCATTTTTCAATGCCAATATAACGTTCAAAAAATCATTTATTAACAACAAAGAATAATTACCTCTTTTTATTCGATTATAACTTATAATCGACATGAAAAATTTATTTCTTTTTTTAGCGCTTTTTGTGCTATCAGTCAACATTTATTCACAACAATTTACGATTTCAGGAACTGTCTTTGACGAAAAGGGGAGTCCTTTAGGAGGTGCAACGGTTGGAATCAAAGGAGATAATAATGCAGTCACAGATTTTTATGGGAAGTATAATTTAAAGGAAAGTGATGGTACTCGGGAGGTTGTTGCATCTTATATTGGTTTTGAGCAACAAATGAAAGTTGTTGAAGTCCAAAGAGATACCGTAATCAATTTTTACTTGATTAGAAAAACAGAAACTTTGGACGAAGTTTTGGTAAATGCAGTCCGCGTTGATGCAGACTCACCAATCACCCATTCCAACGTTTCCAAGGAAGAGTTGGCAAAACGAAACTTAGGGCAGGACATTCCCATTTTGTTAAACTTTTTGCCATCAGTAGTGACTACCAGTGATGCTGGTGCGGGTATTGGATACACAGGTATTAGGGTTCGGGGTACAGACGCCACTCGTGTAAACGTAACTATCAATGGAATTCCTTATAACGATCCAGAAAGTCAAGGTACGTTTTGGGTCAACCTGGGAGACTTTGCTTCGTCGACTGAGAGTTTACAGTTGCAACGAGGTGTGGGGACATCAACCAACGGTTCTGGGGCATTCGGAGCGAGTTTAAACTTATTGACGGATGCATTTTCAGAAGAGGCCAACGCCGAAATTTCAAATAGTTTCGGGAGCTTCAATACAAGAAAGCATACAGTAAAACTGGGCACGGGATTAATCAAGGATCACTTTGAAATATCGGGCCGATTTTCAAAAATTGACTCCGACGGTTATGTCGATAGGGCATTTACAGACTTAAAATCCTATTTTCTTCAAGGGATTTATAAAGACGACAATACCTTGATTAAGGTCTTGACTTTCGGAAATGCCGAGCAGACGTATCAATCCTGGTTTGGTTTAACGGCGGACCAATTGAGGGAAAATCGTCGGCAAAACCCATATACTTATGAAAACGAAACGGACAACTATTGGCAGGACCACTATCAGTTCCATTGGAACCAACGTTTTAATAATCATTGGTCAACTAACCTAGGTCTAAACTATACAAAAGGTAAGGGTTATTTTGAACAGTATAAACCAGGTGAATCCGCATCGGATTTTGCAAATTTAATCGAAGAGGGCTCCGATGTTATAGTAAGACGATGGTTGGACAACGATTTTCATGTTTTAAATGCCAACGTAACTTATCAGAATTCTGGAATCGAGGTTGTTTCTGGGCTTTCCGTTAGTAGTTATACTGGCGACCACTATGGTGAAGTGATTTGGGGAAGTGCCTTAACTGCCGGTACCAATATTAGAGATAGATATTATCAAGGGGATGCCACCAAAAATGACTTTAGTGTTTTTTCAAAGGCAACATTTAATCTCGGAGAAAGACTTACGGGTTATATTGATTTACAGGGGCGTTTTGTAAGATATAAAACCAACGGCTTAAATTCTGACAGGGCTTCATTTATAACAGATGCTACATTTAACTTCTTTAACCCAAAAGTAGGATTGACCTATAAAAGTAGTGACAGAAACAGCTTTTACGCCTCTTATGCAAGAGCGAATAGGGAACCAAATAGGGACGACTTTGAATCCGGGGTCACAGAGAATGAAACATTGAACGATATAGAATTAGGATGGCGTTTTGCAAGTCCTAAAGTAGCTGTTAATACCAATTTGTATTATATGTTTTATGAAAATCAATTGGTGTTGACCGGTGAATTGGATGATGTGGGAAGCCCACTAAGAGCTACCAGTGGAAAAAGTTATAGATTGGGTCTGGAAGTAGATGCAAATATTCAGATTGCCAGTTTCCTTAGTACGTCAACCAACGTAGCCCTTAGTCGCAACAAAAACAGGGATTTTACCACTTCTGTTAATGGTGAATTGGTAAACCTTGGAGATACCAACATTTCATTTTCACCTGAAGTAGTCATCGGCAATGCAATTAATTTCTTCCCTGCCAAGGGACTTCAATTGTCTCTGTTGAGCAAATATGTTGGTGAACAATTTATGGGAAATACGGATAATCCTGAATCTATTTTGGAAAGCTATTTCGTCAACGATTTCAATATTAATTATGAAATTAAACCTAAAAAGTTGCTTAAGTCCATTGTCTTTTCAGGATTGGTAAACAATATCTTCAACAAGAAATATGTGTCCAATGGCTATTTTGGTTCGTTTGATTTTGAAGATAATACAAGCCCAACGGGGACAACTACGGGCTATTTTGCAGGCTATTATCCTCAGGCCACTACAAACTTTTTGGTTGGGGCTACCTTAAAATTTTAAAGGTTTACATTAGGGATTGTAAAGCGTAGCTAGTAATACTCTGGCTGCGCTTTATTAATTGAAAATTAGTAATGTGTTGCCGTTTTGCTCAACACGATAACGCCTTAGTGCACAACGGGGAGCAGTTTCACTAGAATTAGCATTTTCAATAGGCAAACCTGTTAAAAGGCTGAATTCATTTTTGTCCTCGCAATTACATTTTCCAATGACGCCCTCAATGGTTAGTACTGAACATGTGTCAAAAGGGTGATTGGGGTCGGCCGCATCAAAAGCCGCCAATCCACTAGTTGTATTGATTAGGACAACGCCACCGTTTCCAATATTGGGGATATATGCCGTTTCACTAACAAACTGAAGTTGGGGATAAAAACTAAGATTAACGGATTCGTTCACACCGATGTTTAGCAAAAACTGACAGTTTTCGTTTTCCACAGAATTTCTACTACAATTGGTTATAAACAGGAAACAAACAAGGGCAAAAGAGATTCTCATAAATTCTTGAAAATTAGAGCGCAATTTACAATAAAAAGCAAATCGACTTAAATATTTTGTATATTTGCTATACAATCTCGTGAAAGCGGGATTTTTTTATATGCTGAACTTGTTTCAGCATCTTTTTATTATGTAAACGATGAAGTTATGAGTAAAGTATCTTATTACACTGCCGAAGGATTAAAAAAATTAAGAGACGAATTAAATCAATTAAAGGATATTGAGCGCCCAAAGGCGTCTCAAGCAATAGCGGAAGCTCGCGATAAAGGAGATTTAAGTGAAAATGCCGAATATGATGCGGCTAAAGAAGCCCAAGGTTTATTGGAAATGAAAATTTCTAAGCTTGAGGAAACTTTGGCTAACGCCCGCTTAATTGATGAGTCGCAATTGGATACTTCAAAGGTGCTAGTACTTTCAAAAGTGAAGATAAAGAACCAAACCAACGGTATGGAAATGACCTATACACTGGTAGCCGAAAGTGAGGCAGATTTGGCTTCAGGAAAAATTTCCGTAAACTCTCCAATCGGAAAAGGGTTGTTAGGCAAATCCGTTGGTGAAGTAGCTGAAATACAAGTGCCAAACGGAGTAATGAAATTTGATATTATCGAGATTTCAAGATAAATTTTAAAAATGGCTTCAATTTTTACTAAAATAGTCAACGGTGAAATTCCCTGTTATCGAATAGCGGAAACCGATGGATTTTTGGCCTTTTTAGATGTGAATCCCAATCAGGTGGGGCATACACTTTGCATCCCTAAAAAAGAGGTAGATAAGCTATTTGATTTGGATGAAGCTACTTATAGTGGCTTAATGGCATTTTCCAGAAAAGTAGCCATGGCCATTGAAAAAGCCATTCCTTGCGAACGCGTTGGAGTCAGTGTTATTGGGTTGGAAGTGCCCCATGCCCATGTGCATTTAATCCCATTGCAGTCCATGGACGATGCGCGCTTTATCAAAAAGGTAAAAATGGAAACCGAGGATTTTCAGGAAACAGCCAAAGCCATTAGTGCACATATTCAGCTTTAGTCCATTTGTAGGCTTAGCAAAACGGTTACCGCAAAAAGCATTACAATTGCAGTAATCGCTATAATCCAAAACAATTTTTTGTAATATTTTGAACCCGGCCTTGGCGTAAAGGCCTTTTGTTGGTAGTCAAAAACGCGCTCGATGTCTGCCGTCCATCGTTCAGGGTAAATCTGGCTTTCGCATCTATCACAATGGATTTCTGTATTGATGTCTTTGGTTACGGATTTGTAGAATGAACTCTCAACAAATTTCTGTTTAAACGTCAAGTGCAACCCGTCCTTGCTAAAACATTCCGGGCAATTGTTTTTTAAAACTACCTTTTTTATGGGTATCCATTTTTCGGTCTTCATTATACGGCACGCTTTAGTCTGATTTGTATCGTGGCACCTTTACCTACGTTGGATTGCAATACTTTTATCTTACCATTATGAAAATCTTCGATAATGCGTCTCGTTAAGGACAGTCCCAAACCCCAACCACGTTTTCTGGTGGTAAAGCCGGGTTCAAATATTTTATCGAAGTTTTTCTTCGGAATCCCTTTTCCGGTATCGGACACATTTATAGATACGATATTTTCCTGGTTAAGGATTTCAATAGTCAATTTGCCCTTGCCTTTCATGGCGTCAATACCATTTTTAACAAGGTTTTCTATCGCCCAGCTATAAAGTTGTTTGTTCACTTTTACGAAGATTTCCTCCATGGGAGCAATGATTTCAAAATCCACCAAATTCGATGCTCTTCGTTTTAAATAATCATAAGAAGCAACCGTTTCTTTAACAATATCTGCTTTTTCAAGTTTGGGCAATGAGCCTATTTTACTGAATCGCTCGGTAATAATTTGAAGCCTGTCAATGTCCTTTTCAATTTCAGAAATATAATCTGGGTTGACATTTTCAGTTTTTAGGAGTTCCGTCCATCCAATTAAAGACGAAAGGGGTGTTCCAATCTGATGGGCGGTTTCCTTTGCCATGCCCGACCACAACTTGTTTTGAGTGGCCACTTTATTGCTTTTGTAAAAGAAGAATACCACACTGGCAAAAAGAAAAATAATAAGCAAAAGTGCCAGCGGATAGTATTTTAATTTATTCAAAAGCGGTGAATTTCCGTAATAAATGGTAGACCAATGTTTGTTTTGGTACTTGATTTCGATAGGTTTATTTTCCGATTCAAACTGCTCGATTAGTTTTTGAACATAAAGCGAATCCTTTATTTTTTTCTCGTCAATATTGTTGAAGCTGCTTAAAGAACCATCCTTGTTGACAACGAGCATTGGAGTGGTGGTGTTGCTACCCAATACTTTTAAAGTGAGGTTTAAATTGGTATTCGTATTTACATCAGAATTGACAAACTCGGTCTGAGCGAACGACCAATTTTCCATCTTTACCCGTTCTTCTTCCTTAAAATTTTGAAAAAACACATAGGTGTTCCACAAAATGAGAGAAACAATAATAAAGGAAACCACAATCATTATCCACCTGATAGTGTTTTTATGGGTCGTGAAAATCATGCAATGGTTAATTATACGGGTAATATAGCTAAAATGATATAAAATGGCATAGAAGATTTCAAAATAAAAAATCAAAGTTTTAGGCAAAAATTTGAGGCATAGCTCTAGCTACGGCAATAATTTTTAACGAAGAAATTTGGATTTTTAATCAAAAGATTCATGTTATTTTATATCAATTTAGCTATATAATGCAAATCTGTTAATATTATTGCCCAACTTGTTAGTAAATCGGTTTTTAGTTGAGTGGCAGAATAGTTACATTTGTTCAAATCAAAAAAATAAATGGCGTCATTCAGTCCGAAAGTACTATCAGTCAGTAAATTACACGGATATTTGTTGAGTACGGTAGCGCCTCGGCCTATTGCCTTTGCCAGTACTTTGGATGCTGACGGCAACCCGAATTTATCGCCTTTTAGCTTTTTTAATGTGTTTAGTGCCAATCCGCCGATTATGATTTTTTCGCCGGCGCGAAGGGTTCGGGACAACAGCACAAAGCACACGTTGCACAATATTGAAACCACTAAGGAAGTGGTCATTAACGTGGTGAATTTTGATTTGGTGCATCAGGCGTCTTTGGCTAGCGCGGAGTATCCTGAGGGGGTTAATGAGTTTGAAAAGGCCGGTTTGCATATGTTGCCTTCGGATGAGGTGAAACCATTTCGAGTGGCAGAATCACCTGTGCAATTTGAATGTAAGGTGAACGAGATTGTGAAATTGGGAAATGAGGGAGGTGCCGGAAATCTAGTGATTTGTGAGGTGGTGAAGTTTCATATTGATGATGAAATTTTAGATGAAAACGGAGCTGTGGACCAGCAAAAACTGGATTTGGTGGCAAGGGCAGGAGGTAGTTTTTATAGCAGAGCCAATAAAGGATTTTTTGAAATACCAAAGCCTTTGTCCTCTTTAGGGATTGGGGTAGACAGTTTCCCGACACATGTGAAGGACAGTATGATTTTAACAGGAAATAATTTGGGTATGTTGGCCAATGTGGAGGCTTTGCCCACTCAGGCTGAAGTGGATGCCTTTATTAATGATTTAAGCGAACGCTACCCAGGTATTAAGGATAAAACCCATCGCGAGAAGCATAAATTGGCGAGAAATTATTTGAGCTTTGGGGACGTACAGAGTGCATGGAAAATCCTTTTGTCCTAAGCCGTAAAATTGAATGATAAACAATAAAAACAGATAATAAATTATAGATTAAATGGAAGTTCAAGGAAGAATTAAAATGATTGGAGACACTCAAACTTTTGGGAGTAACGGATTTAGAAAAAGAGAGGTGGTCGTGACTACCGAAGAGCAATATCCACAGCATATTTTGGTGGAGTTTGTGCAAGATAAAACCGATTTATTGAACAACTATCAAGTTGGACAACAAGTAAAAATTAATATCAATTTACGTGGAAGGGAGTGGGTAAATCCGCAAGGCGAAACTAAATATTTCAACTCCGTGCAAGGTTGGAGAATTGAAGCGTTACAGCCGGTTGCTTCAGGAGAGAACATGCCTCCAGTACCACCGGCCGATGCATTTGAACCCGCTGGCGATCTTAGCGAAGACGATCACGACGATTTGCCGTTTTAGGCTTTAAATTATGCTGACTCCTCCCCTTTTGAAGGGAAGGTGGCTTTTGATTTTTTTAAAATCAAAAGCCGGAAGGGTTAGAGAATTCAAACCTCAATGTTTCAAAACACATTGAGGTTTCTTATTTTTATAGAAAAATTGCGTTTATCTTCAATCTGAGAAGGAAAAAGTAATAGTAAAATGAAGTTTCTGTCTGAAAAACTTTGGTTCCCTGAGGTGACCGAGGCTACCGAAGATGGTATTTTGGCCATCGGTGGCGACTTATCGGTAGCACGGCTTTTGTTGGCATACCGTTCCGGAATTTTTCCATGGTTTGAAACCGATGAGCCTATTTTATGGTGGAGTCCCGATCCTCGTTTCGTGTTATTTCCCGAAAAGCTCAAAGTTTCAAAAAGCATGAGACAGGTGCTTCGTAATAAAGATTTTGAAGTTACGGTCAATACTGCATTTAATGAAGTGATTACGGAATGCGCCATTGCGAAAAGAAGCGGACAAACCGGTACATGGATTACTCGAAACATGATAAAAGCCTACACGGAGTTGCACCATTTGGGCTACGCAAAATCCGTTGAGGTTTGGAATAATGACCAACTTATTGGAGGCCTGTACGGTATCGATTTGGGTAACGGTATTTTTACGGGCGAAAGTATGTTTGCCAAAGAAAGCAATGCCAGTAAGGTGGGTTTCATTTCCTTTATACAAAACTCAGAATACAAACTTGTGGATTGTCAGGTATTTACTAATCACCTAGCTAGTTTAGGTGCTGAGGAAATGTCAAGAGATGAGTTTTTAAAATATATAAAGGGATGATGATTTAACTGAAGACAAGAATTTTAAATCTTCAAGACCGCCCCTGTCAATACAAACAAATTATGTTTCGCTACGAGATTAAGTGCTTCCCACCGATGCTCCAACCCCAACTGTAATTTTAAGGCTTCGTTCATTTGCCAACCGATCTGACTTGAAACCCTAATATCGGTTTCTGGATTATCGGGTTTACTTAAACTTAACAGCCCTTCTATTGCGCTAACCAAATAGGTTTCGCCAATATCCAATTTTTCACCATTCAAAGGAAAATCAACCGCAAAGCGATAGCGTTGTCTAAAGATAGTTTTGGTATCCAAAATACGTTGTTCCGCCCTTATCCGGTGCCCGTAACGCACGCCCAAGGTTTGTTTGGTGTAGTTGTATTGTTGTGTAAGGCGTGTCTCGTCGCTGCCTGTATCAAACCAATCCCGGTTTCGGTAATAAATACCGAAACTCAATTTATGATAATAATCCAATTTGAAAGTTGAAAAGTGATACGCATCTACCTGCTGTTGTAGATATTGAAAACCATCGTCATTATATAGCACATAACGACTTCTAAAAGCAAAATTCACACTATAAATTTTAGATACGCTATGATTAAGCGAAATAGCAGATTCACCTAAAGAAGAAAAGTTGCTCTGCGCTTCCGTATAAAAGCACAAAAAACACAACCCAAAAACATATAGGCTTTTAATATAGTGCATGCTCGTATGAAGATGAGGTTACTTTTCTGGATTTTTCAAAAACCCCGTATCTGTCAAAGGTAAGTTCGCGCAACTCATGCTTTTTTGGTGTTTTTACTTCTGCAATAATTTCAAAATGCGTGTGTTTATTAAAGGGGTTTTCCAAAACGTGACGGATAAATTGCCTGTCGGTTTTATTAGTTGTATTTACGTATTGTTTTTGAACTTTAACAATAGTAAACCGTTTGTAATTGGCATTGAAATAGTCGGATATTGTGTTAAATATTTTTTTAGGAATATGCCTTTTTTTAATGACAATTTCAATATCTTCCAGCTTTCCTAGGGTATCAAATTCAGCACTATAATGCTCCTTTTTATACTTAAACTTTACCTCAAAGCTCTTTTTATCACCATCGGTTTCTTTGTAGTACTTTAAGTATTTCACTTCATGCGAAATAATATTAAAATAGCCTTGCGCAATTTCGGGGAATTCAGAGGCAGGAATACGCTCCTCCTTTTCATTTTTGGATTGCGAAAATGAAACGCAAAAGCTCATAAAGAGCACTAAGACACTAAACTTCTTCATATCGAAAACAATTCACTTCATGATCATTGACCATGCCTGTAGCCTGCATATGGGCATACACCACTGTAGTGCCCACAAATTTAAACCCCCGCTTTTTTAAATCTTTGCTTATTGTGTCGCTTAAAGGTGTGTTGGCCGGGGCATTTCGCCAATCACTAAGGGTGTTTTTAATCGGTTTTCCATCTATAAACCCCCAGATATATTTGCTGAAACTTCCAAATTCTTCTTGCACTTTTATAAACGCGTGTGCATTGGTAACAGTAGCGTTCACCTTTAATTTATTGCGGATGATACCGGCATCCTCAAGCAATGCGTCGATTTTATCCTGTCCATAATTGGCAATTTTTTTATAATCGAAATTATCAAAAGCCTTGCGGAAATTTTCGCGTTTGCGCAACACGGTAATCCAGCTTAAACCCGCTTGAAAGGTTTCCAAAATTAAAAACTCAAACAGGGTTTCATCATCATAAACAGGCACGCCCCATTCCTCGTCATGATAGGCCTCGTAAAGCGTGTCGCCTTCGCACCAACCGCATCTGTGCTTGGAATTCATAGAATTTGTAAGTTTTTATGTTGAAGTATGACAAAAGTCATCTTAAAAGGATGTGCAAGATACTAAATTTGTAACTTCATGTAAAAGAATTCGTTATGGATGCCATTATTAAATCTGCCATAAATAAAAGTATTTCCTATCCCGCCTATCGGGAGCTAGTGAAGCAGTTTGCTTTGGAACAGGCCACTACCGGAAATGAACAGACGCAAGCTCATGTGAATTTTACTAAGCTTAATGAAAGGCGCATGAAACGCTGGGATAAAACCCTAAAAGTTTCGGAATCTGCAAAAAAACGATTGGAAGAATTTGACGGTAAAATCACTTGGTTGGTCATTACCGAAAGTTGGTGTGGCGATGCCGCCCACGTACTGCCCGCTTTGAATAAAATAGCCGAAATAACCCCGAATATCAACTATCGTGTCGTGCTTAGGGACGATAATCCCAAGTTAATGGATGCCTATTTAACCAACGGCAACAGGGCTATTCCCAAAGTGATAATAATTGATGATACCACAGGCGAAGTAATTGCTACTTACGGGCCGAGACCTAGTGAGGCCGCCAGTTACGTTAAACGGTTTAAAGCTATGAATGGCCAGTTGACGCCCGAATTTAAAGAAGATTTGCAACATTGGTACAACTCTAACAAAGGCAAAAACGTCATTGAGGATGTGACCGAAATCTTATGCAGGTTGCAACCTAGTGTTTGCCAATAAAATTAAAGGTAATCGAACCTATTTGCTCGTCTTTTGAAGCATCCTTGCTGAATTTGGCGTTTTCAGCATATTGGAGAGCATGCTCTACTAGGCATTCGTTTGACGATGTGGAAGACGTATTGACATAAGCATCGATAACATCCCCGTTTGAATTCACCGTAATGTTTACGACGATTTTACCGCCATTTTCACAAAGATAGACTGGTGTGGGTAGGTAATAATGCTTACGATTTACTAAAGAATAAGACATCGTACTTCGGGTATTTGCACCATCGTTTTGCTGTTTTTTCAGGAGGTCATTCACTTTACTAAACGAATTGATATCTTCATTTTTCAGTTTTGCAGGGTTGGTGCTTTTGTGCTTTGATTTATAGCTGTCGATAAAACCCTTGTGGTCTGAATGGTTTACCTGGGGTTCATAATCCTCAGGTGGGGCAATAGGCTTAAATGCCTGTGCAAAGTGCTTATTTTGTTGGGTTTCGTTATAGGCTTGATTGGTTTCGGCTTTGGCGTTATTTTGATTTCCTAGTGCCTCCAAAACCTTAATTTCCTCTTCTGTAAGTTCGGGCTCGGGCTCAATTTCGTAATAACTTTCCGCGATTCTTTCCTTTTGTTTGATGAGGCTAAAATTGAATACAGAAAGAACCACCGTACCCATAATGAGCAAGGTCAACAACAAGGCTTTATGTTGATTCGATAAGTTCAAACTGAGGCGTTTTTAAACTAATTTATATTGAAATATACGTAAAAAATTAGATTTTAGCCTTTTAGACTATCAATGAAGCCATCAATAGAAATGGCATTTTCAACAGAGAAGTCGCCAATTTTTGTACGTCGTAATGCGGAAAGATGGGAGCCCGAATTTAATGCTTTACCAAAATCATTGGCCAAAGAACGGATGTAGGTGCCTTTGGAACAGACCACCCTAAAATCTACATTTTGTCCCATTATATTTGTGATTTCAAATTCTGAAATAGACACCGTTCTTGGCTTAATTTCCACATCTTCCCCTGCCCTTGCGAATTCGTATAACCGCTTGCCATCCTTTTTTATTGCTGAAAATACGGGAGGAAACTGTTGAATTTCACCAATAAACTGCTGGGTGGTTTTATAAATAAGTTCTTCGGAAATATGGTCAATTGGAAAAGTGTTATTAATTTCAGTTTCCAAATCAAAAGACGGTGTAGTGCTTCCCAGAATAATTGTGCCTGTGTACTCCTTAATTTGTCCCTGATAGATATTGATTTCTTTGGTTTTTTTTCCTGCGCAAACCACTAGTAATCCAGTGGCTAGAGGGTCTAAAGTCCCGGCATGACCCACTTTTATTTTTTTGATATTGAAAGCTTGCCGGATTTCCCAGCGCAGTTTGTTTACCACTTGAAAGGAAGTCCAATGCAAAGGCTTATCAATTAAAAGGACTTGTCCAGAAAGAAAATCTTCGGCAGTCATTAGTTGTTTGTTAAAGCTACCACAATTGCAATAATCCCAACAATAACACAGTAAATCGCAAAATAGGATAGTTTACTTTTTTTGACTAAGGCAATCATCCAAGTACAGGCAAACAATCCTGCAACAAACGCCGCAACAAAACCAATGGAAAGTGCCATAAAATTTTGACTTTCGGTTGAAATATCACCACTTAAGATATCTTTGGCGATTTTCCCGAAAATTAGTGGTACTACCATCAAAAATGAAAACCGGGCGGCCTTGGTTTTATCATTTCCTAATAACACCGATGTAGAAATCGTTGCTCCCGAACGCGAAATTCCGGGAAGCATTGCCACAGCCTGGGAAATCCCGATAACAAAAGCATTGCTAAAACTTACTTTTTTGCTGGTGTCTTTTGCTTTATCCGCTAAAAATAAAAGCAATGCGGTAACAATCAGCATACATCCAACAAGTAGGATATTGCCTCCAAAAAGCGCCTCCAATTGCTCTTCGAAAAATAGGCCGACGACAACAGCAGGTATCATGGAAACTACAATTTTTGCCAAAAACTGCATGTCCTCGTTCCATTCAAATTTGAGGATGCCTTTGACAATATTCCAAATATCCTTTCTGAAAACAACAATAGTGCTCAAAGCAGTAGCAAAGTGTAAAACTACGGTAAACATAAGGCTTTCTTCAGGAACGGAATGGTCTCCCAAGATAGCCTTGCCTAATTCTAAATGCCCACTGGAAGAGACTGGTAAGAACTCCGTTAACCCTTGAATAATGCCCAATAAAATAGCGTCAATTATATCCACGGCGCAAAAGTATTAAAATACTCGAACAAAAGGCTTTTTAGGATATAAACTTTAAATCAAGGAATTGTATTTTAGATGTATGAAAATTGTGATTGCACCGGATAAATTCAAAAACTCCTTAACGGGAATGGACTTTTGCGAGGCTGTTGAAACTGCACTCAAACAGTTTGATTCGAATATTGAAATATTGAAATTACCCTTGGCGGATGGTGGTGATGGCACTATTGAAGTGGTTAATTATTACCTGAAAGGGGAAACCATTCAATTAACAGTAAACAATCCCTTTTTTGAACCTGCAAAGGCGTCCTATTTATATGCCGAAAGTTCCAAAAAAGCATTCATCGAAATGGCGGAAGCCTCTGGTGTAAAGTTGTTGCAACCAGAACAATTTGATTGTAAAAACGCAACCACCTTAGGTACTGGAGAACTCATTTTGGATGCCATTAAGAGAGGTGCTGAAACTATTATTCTTGGTATAGGTGGAAGCGCTACCAATGATTGTGGTATAGGTATGGCTACTGCTTTAGGATATCGATTTTTAGATGATAATGAAGATGAAGTAAAACCTATAGGAGCCAATTTATCTCAAATTAAATCTATAGATGAGTCCCAAGTGCATCCGAGGCTGAAAGCAGTTGATTTTCAAATAGCTTGCGACGTCACCAATCCTTTGTATGGCAAAAATGGGGCAGCTTATGGTTACGGGGCTCAAAAGGGAGCCTCGGTTCAGGATATAAAATTGCTGGACAAAGGCTTGTTTGATTTTTCAAAAGTGCTGGAAGCTACTTTTAATGTTAAAGTGCAATCGGTAAAAGGAGCCGGAGCAGCAGGGGGGATGGGCATTGGTTCAAAATTGTTTTTAAATGGCCATTTGGCGCAGGGCATAAATCTCATTAAGGATTTGGCTGATTTTGATTATAAAATTAAAGGTGCAGATTGGATTATTACAGGTGAAGGGAAGTTAGATGCTCAAACCCTTTCTGGCAAGACAATTAAAGGTGTTCTGGAATCGGCCAAGGCAATGCAGATTAAAGTGGCCGCTTTTTGTGGCGCCACCGATTTTGAAGGAAAGTCACCAGAGGAATTGGGAATTCAATATGCCGATGCCGTTATGAATTATACAACTAATCTTGAAGATGCCATGAAAAATAGTCATCAATATCTCAAAGAAATTACCAAGAAATTTGCCCACGAAGTTTTAAAGTAAGTATTTTGAAAAAAATTGTAATATGAAACTCTATCCGCTAAAGTTTGAACCAAAATATAGTTACCGGATTTGGGGAGGTGAGAAATTGAAAACCGTTTTAAATAAAAACTATACTCAAGACAGTATTGGAGAGTCATGGGAGATTTCGGATGTTGAGGGCAATGAGACTTTAGTAAACGAAGGTATTTTGCAAGGAAAGTCGCTGAAAGACCTGATTGGTCAGTATAAAAGTGATTTTGTCGGGAATACCGTTTATCAGGCGTTTGGTGATAATTTCCCGCTTTTGATCAAGTTTATAGATGCTAAAACCCCGTTGTCCATTCAGGTGCATCCCAGTAATGAGCTGGCAAAAGAACGCCATAATTCCTTTGGTAAAAATGAAATGTGGTATGTGATGCAGGCAGAGGAAGATGCGGAATTGATAGTTGGTTTTAATCAAAATGTTGAAAAGGAAAGCTATCAATCACACCTTAATGATGGGAGTTTGATGGATATTTTAAATGTTGAAAAAGTCCATCAAGGTGACACATTTTATATCCCCACGGGAAGGGTGCATGCCATTGGTGCAGGAGTTTTGCTTGCAGAAATTCAACAAACTTCCAATGTGACCTATCGCATTTATGATTATGATAGAGTGGATAAAAAGACGGGTAAAAAAAGAGAATTACATACTGAACTGGCCTTAGATGCCATCGATTTTAAAAGTCATCCTAATTATCGTACTGCATATTCTTTAGATGAGGCCAACATTTCGAACAAATTGGTACATTCGCCATATTTCAAGACCAACATTATTCATGTTACTAAAGACATAAATAAAGACTACTCGCAAATTGATAGCTTTGTGATTTACATGTGTGTTGAAGGGAGTTTGACTGTGGAATCAGGAAATGAAACTTACCCAATTAAAACAGGTGAAACCTTGCTTATTCCTGCTTGTATTGAGCAGATAAAACTAACAGGGGAGAGCGCCAAAATTTTGGAAATTTATTTATAAGATAGATTTGACCTATTCTTTATCCGGATTCAATAAAATCGCATAAATCTGAATACCAAAACCAATAAGTACAAGAGTTGGTGCCAAACGGATACGTCGCCATGAAAAGATTTCAGGATTAAAAACGTTGGGGTCGTCACTGCCACCACCGGCCATCAAGATAAAACCAAGGGCAATAAAGCCCAGCCCGATAAACATCCATTTATAGTTTTTCTTCCCAAAAACAAATGTGGGCTTTGAGGCTTCTTTACGTTTTTTTTCTCCCATGTTGAATTAATAAAGTGCGAATGTGCGCAAAATAAACGATTTATTTAGAATAAAGGTGTTAACACTATTGTAAACTCTAAAATCAGTTTAAGTTTTTCAATCTTCCACAAAGATTAATATTAGCTTTCCATACTGTTCCATGGAATCGTTTGCATCAATTTGATACGTGTATTTACCTTTTTTTAAAGGGGTTTCCCCGACATAATCAATGGGTTGAATTGTATAAGTAGCTCCGTCAATCTCTAATTCTACGAAGCCATATCGGTACGCAAGATCAAATGTTTTGTAAGTGGAGGTTTTGCCAGCTTCCAGATCCTCAAAGTTGGTAGAGTTCACAGTAATGTTTTTATAGTCAAACTGACTTACGTTTGACAGACGAATTTCAACCGCTTCTTCTGGCATATCATCATTAGCACAATGGGTAAACAAAAGGATAAACAAAAAAAGGGGTGTTATAAATTTTAGGGACATCATAAGCAATAGTTTAATCTATAGATGCAATTTATATAAAAAAGTTGCTTAGGAAAACTTAATAATACAACTCATCCGTCTTCAAATTCAAGAAATGTTATCTTTTTTGTTTCAAAATGCCCAAAAGTTTTTGAGGGTCTTGGCGATTGTCCCAAAAGGCAGTTATGATTATTTCCTTTTCAGTTGTTTTATAGTATATGCTGAAGTTTCCCAAGGAAGCTACCCTAACGTCTTTAAAATTAGTTGGCTTGTAGATTAATGGTCTTTCTGCAATTTGTTTGGTCCTCTCGGATACCAATTTTACAAGTTTTTTGGAATACGTATTGGATTTATTCCGTTTGACCCAATATTCTAAAATACCAACAAACTGAAGATCGGCAGTTCTTGTCCAAATTACATTGCGTTTAGCCATTCAAGATTTCTTTTATCCATTGCATCCTGAGAAATTAGCTTTCCATTTTTGATATCCTGTTCGCTCATTTCAAGCATCGCTTTTTGCTCAGGTGTCAGTTCTACAATTTCGGATTCCGATGCACTAGAAGAAATCAGTTGGTCCAGCGCTTCCAAAAAAGCTTTGTTTTTTATGGATAATAATTTGTCAATCAATTTGTTTCTGATGTTATCAACCGTTGCCATTTTTATCAATTTTATATTAAATATCGGGAATATCGACGGGTTTTCCTAATATGTTATTTAGTAATACAACTCATCCGTTTTCAAATTCAAGAAACGCTGTGTGGCAAAGTGAGTGCTAATCCAGGTAATAACAATACCCAATCCAAAAATGACAACAAAAAGTAGCACCATTAAAACAGGATTGGATAGCAGTTCCAATTCGGGGAAGGTTTTATTCAAATAATATAAAACAATTGCCATGCCCGCCATGGCCAAAATGGCACCAACAATGCCCAGACGGATACTTTTCCAAACGAACGGGCGACGTATAAAACGCTTGGTGGCCCCTACCATTTGCATGGTTTTGATGGTGAAACGTTTGGAATACACCGCCAATCGCAACGAACTATTGATGAGTAAAACCGCAATTAAAGTGAAAAGCCCACTAATCACCAACACCCAAAAACTGATTTTTTTAACGTTGTCGTTCATCAAATTGACCAAATCATTGTCGTAGGTGACTTCCTCGACAAATTTCTTATTAAGGGCTTCCGCTGAAATTTTTTCCAAATGTTCCGAGGTGACAAAATCTGCTTTCAAATGCACATCGATAGAGTTTTGCAATGGGTTGTATCCCACAAAATCCATAAAATCCTCGCCAGTTTCGGTTTTCATAAATTCGGCCGCCTGCTCTTTTGAAACGTACTCCGTCGATTTCACATATTCGGCCATGGCCAAACTTTTTTCAAGTTGCTTGCGCTCCACTTCTTTGGCTGTGTCCTTTAAATAGATGGTAACAACAACTTGCTCCTTAAAATGGTCGGAAACCTTTTTTGCATTCAACACCAGCATCCCCAATAAACCCAATAAAAACAGCACCAAAGCGATACTGACCACCACAGAAATATATGAAGAAACCAATCGGCGTTTTTGATGCTTTTCAAACGATGAACTCATAGGGGAACTGGATTAATGGCGTAAAAATAGCAAAGTATTCTCATTAGCTGTTCTTTACAACGTTTAAACTTTTAACATTGTTATAATAAGTTTAAATTTGCGCGATTAATGCTCTCGCTAAGGCGCAGAGGCGCAAAGAAATTATATTTTTAAAGGTTGATTCTTTGCGACTTCGCGACTTTGCGCGAAAAAAAGAGTTTATGAAATACAATTTCAACGAGATTGAAAAAAAGTGGCAAGACTATTGGGCGAAACACCAAACGTTTAAAGCCGAAAATAATAGTGAAAAACCAAAGTTTTATGTGTTGGATATGTTCCCCTATCCAAGTGGTGCGGGGTTACACGTTGGGCATCCGTTAGGTTATATTGCGTCTGATATTTATGCGCGATACAAACGTCACCAAGGGTTTAATGTGTTGCACCCTCAGGGCTATGACAGTTTTGGACTGCCTGCGGAACAATATGCCATCCAAACTGGGCAACATCCAGCTATTACCACTGCAGAAAATATTAAAACCTATCGCCGTCAATTGGATCAAATTGGATTTTCATTTGATTGGTCGCGTGAGGTGCGTACGTCCGACCCAAAATATTACAAATGGACGCAATGGATTTTCATTCAATTGTTCAATTCATGGTACAATAATGACAGTGATAAAGCTGAAGATATTTCAGAATTGATCAAAATTTTTGAAACTGAAGGAAATACAACTGTTAACGCCGTTTGTGATGATGATGTAAAAGCGTTTTCTGCTGAGGATTGGAACAGTTTTTCTTTGGAAAAACAACAAGAAATTCTATTGCAGTACAGATTGACCTATTTAGCCGAAACCGAAGTGAATTGGTGTCCCGCTTTGGGAACGGTTTTAGCCAATGATGAAATTGTCAACGGTGTTTCAGAACGTGGCGGTCATCCAGTTATCCGTAAAAAAATGACCCAATGGAGTATGCGCATTTCTGCTTATGCAGAGCGTTTGCTTCAAGGTTTGGATACTATTGATTGGACGGATTCTTTAAAGGAAAGTCAGCGCAATTGGATTGGAAAGTCTGTGGGTGCTTCTGTTTCTTTCCAAGTATTGCCGAATGTCACCCTGAGCGCAGTCGAAGGGTCTCACACCATAGAAGTTTTTACAACCCGTCCCGACACCATTTTCGGTGTAAGTTTTATGACATTGGCACCAGAACATGATTTAGTACCAAAAATCACAACTCCAGAGCAAAAAGCTGAGGTGGAGGCTTACATAGAAGCAACCGCAAAACGTAGCGAACGCGATAGAATGGCGGATGTGAAAACCATCACGGGTGCGTTTACAGGAGCTTATGCAGAGCACCCATTTACAAAAGAACCTATCCCAATTTGGATTGGGGATTATGTGTTGGCAGGTTATGGTACAGGAGCAGTAATGTCCGTGCCATGTGGGGATCAGCGTGATTATGATTTTGCAAAACATTTTAATATTCCAATTCCTAACATTTTTGAAGGGGTGGATATTTCTGAGGAAGCTTTTGCGGATAAAGAAAAAACCATCATTGCCAATAGTGATTTCATCAATGGCATGAATTACAAAAAAGCGGCCAAACGCGTGATTTACGAATTGGAGCAAATCGGACAAGGCGAAGGCAAAACCAATTACCGTTTGCGCGATGCAGTATTTAGTCGCCAACGGTATTGGGGAGAGCCATTTCCTGTGTATTATGTGAATGGCTTGCCACAAATGATTGCTACCGAACATTTGCCTATTGAACTGCCAGAAGTTGAAAAATATCTGCCAACAGAAACCGGCGAACCACCACTTGGAAATGCAAAAGTTTGGGCTTGGGACACTCAAAAAAATGAAGTGGTGTCCAACGATTTAATTGATGATAAAACGGTATTTCCTCTAGAGCTGAATACCATGCCCGGTTGGGCGGGAAGCTCACAGTACTTTAATCGGTATATGGATCCCAATAACGATGAGGCCATCTTTTCAAAAGAGGCTATCGATTATTGGCAACAGGTAGATTTGTATATCGGAGGCTCCGAACATGCTACGGGGCATTTGCTCTATTCCCGTTTTTGGCAAAAGTTTATGTTTGATAAAGGGTATGTCAATCACGATGAATATGCCAAAAAGCTGATTAACCAAGGCATGATTTTGGGGACTAGTGCTTTTGTTTATAGAGTGTTTTCAATTCCTTTATTAGGCAAAAAGACTTTTGAAGGAGAAGAAAAAGATACAACAAAAGGTATTTTTACATCAAATGTCTATGTTTCAAAAAGTATAGCCGAACGTATAGATAATGATACTCTTTCTATCGAAAATCAAGAATTGTATTCAAAGATTATAGAAATGGTAAGAGAAGAGTCAAAATTAGCTAGTAATAGTTTAGGTATTAATTTTGGGACACCAGATAAAATTGAAGTTCTTGAGATACATACTGATGTGTCTTTTGTAAATGCTTCAGATGAATTAGATATTGAAGCTTTTAAAAATTGGCGCCCAGATTTTAATGATGCCGTTTTTATAGGAGAGAGTGGAGAAGTCCTCCCTCATGGGGAGGATTTAGGAGGGACTTTTAAAGTTCATCGAGACGTTGAAAAAATGTCCAAATCCAAATACAACGTTGTTAATCCGGATGATATTGTTGCAGACTATGGCGCAGACAGTTTACGTCTTTACGAAATGTTTTTGGGGCCTTTAGAGCAATACAAACCTTGGAATACAGCGGGTATTACTGGTGTGCATTCTTTCCTTAAAAAACTATGGAAATTATACCACCAAGGAGAAAACGGCAGTTTTTACGTCACTGTCACCCCTCCTTCGGAGGGAAAAGGGGAGGCTTTTAAAACGCTCCATAAAACCATTAAAAAGGTTCAGGAAGATATCGAGAACTTCTCGTTCAATACATCAGTTTCAACTTTTATGATTGCTACCAATGAGTTAACCGCTCAAAAGTGTACGTCAAAAGCCATTTTAGAACCTTTATTGGTATTGATTTCACCTTACGCACCGCATATTGCTGAAGAATTATGGAGTCAGTTAGGAAATAGCGGTTCAATTTCAACAGCGCCATTTCCAGAATTCGATGAAAGTCATTTGGTAGAAAGCAGTAAAAACTACCCGATTTCATTCAACGGAAAAATGCGTTTTACGATGGAATTGCCTTTGGATTTAAGTAAAGACGAGATTGAAAAAGCAGTTCTAGAAAACGAAAAAACCCAAGACCAATTGCAAGGTAGAACACCTAAAAAAGTAATTGTAGTGCCTGGGAAAATAGTAAATATTGTCGGTTAAATGAAAAAGTTCATTTGTTGTTTTTTAGTATTCGGTTTAATGGCCTGTTCATCAGGCGACGATTCTAGCCCTGAAGAAGAAACACATCCTAGAGAAGCCTATTTTTTGGAAGCGATTATCGGATCATGGGCGTATGATACAATAAAATTAGATGGGCAATTATTTCTCTATCAGCACACCGAAGGATGTGTTAAAGATCGGTTTCAGTTTTATAA
This sequence comes from Hyunsoonleella aquatilis, assembly GCF_014270105.1. GTDB lineage: Bacteria > Bacteroidota > Bacteroidia > Flavobacteriales > Flavobacteriaceae > Jejuia > Jejuia aquatilis. Next base: position 408,151 of record NZ_JACNMF010000002.1, on the reverse strand, counting down.
TAGAGAGGGTAAAGAATTTGACTTCGAGGAAAGTGTGGTGCTAAATTGTTCTAATTGTGCTGAGTGTGCTTCAAGAGGAACAGGTTTGGAATGGGCTCTTAATGGAGATAAAATAAGTTTATATTGGAGAGATCAAGTAGTTTTAATTTATAAAATAATTGATGTTGATGATGAAAAATTTACTTATGAAGTTGAAGTAGACTACGATGAAGATGGGGATATAGATCTTTTGGAGATAACGGGTATACCCTACGATCCTTATGGGGAATTTGATTAGTTGAGCTTAAGATGAAGTACATTTATAACGTTACAGTAAATATAGACGAGTCCATACGCGACGAGTGGTTAACATGGATTAAGGAACATATCCCGCAAGTTTTAGGTACTGGCAAATTTGAAAAAGCTACCTTAACTAAGGTTTTGGTGGAGGAAGATATGGGAGGTATTACCTACTCGATTCAGTATCAATCCTATTCCAGAGAAGCTTTGGACGCTTACTATCGGGAAGATGCCGAGAAGTTAAGAAGTGACGGTATGAAAAAATTCGCCGATAAAATGTTGGCGTTTAGAACCGAGCTTCAGGTTATTGATGAATATACGGTGAATTTTAAGTAACCGAAGTAGACCTGTCAGGTCTATATCAACTTTGTGTCTTAGCGCCCCTGCCTACCGGCAGGCAGGTTTGCGAGAAAAACTTATGTCAGTAAAAGCAAAAAAACATCTAGGTCAGCATTTTTTAAGGGATGAAAATATCGCCCGAAAAATAGCCGATACCTTGTCGTTAAACGGCTATCAAAACGTTCTGGAAATAGGGCCTGGGATGGGGGTGCTGACTAAATATTTGCTTCAAAAAGATATCACAACATACGTCATCGAAATTGATTCAGAATCCGTTGAATATCTACAAGCCAACTATCTCAACCTCGCCCCAAGAATCATTGAAAAAGACTTTCTCAAGTACGATTTAAACGAAGTCTTCAAAGGAGAACCGCTAGCTATTATTGGTAATTTCCCCTATAATATTTCATCGCAAATTGTTTTTAAAACCTTGGACATGCGTAATCAAATCCCTGAGTTTTCAGGGATGTTTCAAAAGGAAGTCGCCCAACGGATTTGCGCCAAAGAAGGCAATAAAATCTATGGAATTCTTTCTGTGTTAACCCAGGCGTTTTATGATGCAGAGTACCTTTTTACCGTTCCACCTTCGGTATTCAATCCTCCTCCAAAAGTAGATTCTGGGGTATTAAGACTCACCAGAAAAGAAAACTACAAACTGCCTTGTGATGAGGTACTATTCTTCAAAATAGTAAAAACGGCATTCCAACAACGGCGAAAGACACTTCGCAACAGTTTAAAAACATTGGATTTATCCGATAATTTAAAAGCAAATGTTATCTTTGGCCAGCGTCCGGAACAATTGAAAGTTCAGGAGTTTATTGAGCTTACGCTGATGATTGAAAACGACAGAAAATAAGTAACACTTTTTTGAAGTTGTCCAAAATGTCTAATAACTGGTTTGTCACATTGAGTGCAGTCGAAATGCTTTGATGTTCGGGAATTATAAGGTTTTCGACTGCGCTCAAACTGACATATCTATTGTTTTTCATAAAAGCGTCTTTAAAAGTCCAGTTGATGGAAGAAGAAGAAAAAGAAAACATACAATTTGAACTGACGGATGAGCTTTTGGAGCAGGTTGAAGGTCTTGTAGCATCCCAAGATGACAAAGCACTTCAAAAACTGCTCAATGAGTTTCACTACGCCGATATTGCCGAAATTCTAGATGAACTTAATCTAGAACAGGCAATTTACGTCATCAAATTATTGGATTCTGAAACCACTTCCGACATCCTAATGGAGTTGGACGAGGATAATCGGGAAAAGGTGCTCCAAAACCTGACGGCCAAGGAAATTGCCGAAGAGGTGGAAGAACTGGATACCGATGATGCGGCGGACATTATTGCAGAACTTCCAGAAGAACGCCAACAAGCCGTTATCGACCGGATTGAGGACGAGGAACATAAAGAGGAAATCCAGGAACTTCTGGCCTATGAGGAGGACACCGCCGGTGGATTGATGGCGAAGGAATTGGTAAAAGTGTATGAAACTTGGACGGTTGCTGGCTGTATGCGTCGTATTCGGGGGCAGGCAAAGGAAGTGACGCGTGTGCACTCTATTTACGTCGTAAATAAAGAGGAAAAATTGATTGGCAGACTGTCCCTTAAAGACCTGATAGTTGCAAAAAGCGAACAAAAAATTTCGGATTTAGTCAAAGTAAACGTAGATTATGTTTACGACCACGAAGATGTAGAAGAGGTGGCCAAAGTAATGGCCAAATACGATTTGGAAGCCATTCCTGTAGTGGATGAAAACAAAACTTTGCTCGGCCGCATTACTATCGATGATATTGTAGATGTTTTAAAAGAAGAAGCCGAAAGAGACTATCAAATGGCAGCCGGTATTACGGGCGATGTCGATTCGGATGACAGTATTCTGCAATTGACACGTGCACGTTTGCCATGGCTGTTTTTGGGTTTAATTGGCGGTATTGGTGCTTTCATCATTATGGAAGGATTTAAAGGCTTGTTTACTGGGAAGGCTGTCATACTTTTCTTTTTTACGCCATTAATCGCGGCTATGGCCGGAAACGTGGGCGTGCAATCCAGCGCAATCATTGTACAAGGTTTGGCGAATGACGATGTAAAGGGCAGTATCAATAGCCGATTGATTAAAGAAATGCTTCTTGCCACGCTTAATGGTTTGATTTTGGCCCTATTCCTGTTTCTTTTCGTTTGGATGTTTGAGGGAGAGGTGAATACCGCATTTGCCATTTCAATTTCTCTGGTCGCAGTTATCATCGTGGCCGGTATCATAGGCACTTTTGTCCCGTTATTTCTGAACAAGCGGGGGATAGACCCTGCCATTGCCACGGGGCCATTTATTACTACTAGCAATGATATCCTCGGGATTCTGCTTTATTTCTGGATTGCGAAATTGATTTTAGGGATTTAATCTGAAATATCAATTGGACAGATTGAAGACATGCCTTTGTTGTCATCTGGGTATGATGAACGCCTTTGAGTTTTTGGGTAATTTTATTAGTTTCAAAGGGCTATTCTTCGTTTTTTATAAGTAGCACCTCTATGGCGACTGCTCAAAATTATCCACGCATTGCTTGTAAGCATCAGCATCAATTTCAATAGCATCAATAATTTGAGAAGAACTTCTTTGGGCCAACATTAAAGCAATAACTCCGACGGTTGCTCCAATACCTAAAATAGAGAACGGATTTCCAACAACAGAGGTCAGGCTCCCAATAATACGCTGTCGGCTCCAATTTTCATGGCACATCGGTCTTGGGCCACCCTAAATTGTTTGAACTGAAAAGAAATTATTTTTATAATATATTTCTTACTTTAATATACATTTAGTCGTATATCAATGTTAAAAATCGCTATAAAACACTAAAATATCCGATAAAGCGCATTTATTATGAAATTTTTTTATAACTTGTTTGGGCTTTTCTCAAACTAATTGAACAAAACAAAACTATAAACAACTAATAAATACTTAAGACTATGGTGCAACAAACTCAAAAAATCAGGCAACTCAATCAACTCTTGGTGATTAACCACAACGCAGAAAGGGCTTATTTAGAAGCTCTGGAGTCCGCTGAAAATGAAGAATTAAAACAGTTTTTCAGGGCAAGGGCCTTTGAGCGGAATGAGTTTTGTAGGTATTTGGGAGCAGAGATTAGATTATTAGGTGGTGCTCCAAATTTCTCCGATACTATAGATTCCAAAACTAAAATCAATTGGCCTGATTTTAAGAAGGTACTTGCTTCCAAAAACCCCCGCGCCTTGTTCAATGAGATTAACAGACTTAAGAGTGCATGCGTGGCACAATACAATAGGGTGTTGAACAGTTTTGAGTTTCAGGAAAGTTTAGCAAATTTGCTGGAGAAACAAAAACAGATTATTGGTTCGTCCATAAGCCTTATGAGATATAAGGACGGCTTAACATCTGCACAACCACGCTTAGCTTCAAACGGCTAATCTGCCGAATACTTTAATACTTATTGGCACTCAATACACATGTATTGGGTGCTTTTTTTTTTTTTGGGGATCAGTACTGATAAGTTGAAGTCCTGTTAATGGGTAGTTTTTAACATTTACCTCGTTAAAATGTCATAAATAGTGCTAAAAAATGTTAAAAACGCTAGGGTAAATATACGGTTTTCCACTTTTGGGCGTATATTAAATAGTATCTCTGTTGATATGTTTAATTTATAAAAACTTTGAATATGAGACATTTAGAAAAAAATATGGCACATTTGAATAGCTTATTGCATTTAAATTACGAGGTTGAAGAGATATACCACGAAGTGCTTAGGCATGTTCAAGGTGAAAGTTTGAAAACCTTTTTTAGAAACGCTGGTTTTGTGCGTAACGAATTCAATAGGGTGCTTAGAGGTGAAATAGAAAATTTTGGTTTTGAGCCTGTGGAATATAAGGGAGTAGGTAGAATGTACAAACGTATTTTGATGAAAATCAAAAGCATGATTGGAAAAGAAGAGGATATTGAATTATTGCAACAAGTAAGCAATATTGAGCAATTGACTATTGGAGCTTACAACGTTGTTTTACAGGAAAGGCACTTGCCCTTGTCTGTATGCAAAGTGCTTATTGAGCAAAGGGATAAAATGCAAAAAACGATAAACACCATTGAAGTAAAGGAAGCCTTAGTGGCATAAAAGTTTGACAGACTTGTCGATAATAAGCTGGCCTAATTCGGGTTGGCTTTTTTATTTTGAAAAAAGAGAATTATAAATACAAATCGATGAGACCTTCTGGGGTTTCAACAACAATGTTTTTATTTTCTCTATCCACCTTCTTGATAAACTTGTCGTTCATGGGGATAAGAATTTCAAGACCGTTTCTGTCCACTTCAAAAAGAGCTTGGGCCGTGGTATCGTTAACCGACTTTACAACGCCCACTTCACCAAAATTTTTATCCACTATGGTGAAGCCGATAATTTCATGAAAGTAGAATTTATTGCCTTCCAATTTTGGGAGAAGTTCTAAAGGTAAGTATAGTTCGCTTTTAAGAATAGAATCAGCATCTGCTTCGGTGTCCACATCTTCAAACTTCAATCGCAACAATTCTGATTTATGCAGTTGCGAATGCTCCACAAAAAATGGTACCAGATTATTGCGCAGTTCTAAAAAAATGGCGTCCAAATTTTCATAAAGTTCTGGCTGGTCGGTGTCTAATTTTGCTAAAACCTCGCCTTTAAAACTGTATTTTTTTACGATCTTACCTAGGTAAAAGCAATCTTCTTTTTTCATGACAAATTAATGGTTTGTCATGCTGAATTTATTTCAGCATCTCATAAACATAATTCTAAAGTGAGATCCTGAAACAATCCCGAAAGTTATCGGGGCAGGATGACACAAAAGGAAATCTTTTTGTATAAAAAAATCCCGCCAAAGGGCGGGACTAAAAGTATAAAAAAATAAATTTCTATTCTTCTTCGTTTGATGCTTCAGCTTCCGCAACAGGAGCATCATCCTCAGTAGCGTCTTCTTCAGCAACAGGAACAGCTGCAGCAACTCTTGCTTCGTTAACTGCTTTTTCAGCGGCCAATGCTTCAGCTTTGGCTTTGGCTTCTGCTTCAGATAGTCCGTCAGCTTTCGCTTGGATTTTAGCTTCTTTTTCATCTAGCCAAGCTTTGAATTTTTCCTCAGCCTGCTCTTCGGTCAAAGCCCCTTTTGTTACTCCACCTGCTAAATGATTTTTCAATAAAGCACCTTTGTAAGATAAAAGAGTTCTGGCCGTATCGGTTGGTTGCGCACCATTTTGTAGCCACTTTACAGCACCGTCAACGTCAAGTTCTACTGTTGCAGGGTTCGTGTTTGGATTGTAGGCACCCAATTTTTCTAGGTATCTACCATCTCTTTTTGATCGTGCATCTGCTGCTACGATCCAATAATAAGGTTTCCCTTTTTTACCGTGTCTTTGTAATCTAATTTTTACTGGCATAATAATTAATTGTTTGAGGTTCCCGACCTCGGTTATTAATGAGGGCGCAAATATAATTGATTATTTCTTAATTACCAGTGTTTTCCCTAAAATAATAAACAAACAGGATGAGGTGTTTTTATATCAAGAAAGAAAGCCCGTTGGTTTGAATTGATGGTTTTAAAGACTGAAATATTGTTATTCTTTTTAGCCGTCAATAAAATTTTAGTTATAGTTCTGTGGACATCCGGTATTAACTAAAGTGTTTTTTATTTTGCATTCCACTTTAACTACTACCGTTCTTTAAATGTTAACACGAAAAGCCTTAACTGTTAAAGTCCTATGAATACTGCTAAAAACTGTTAAAAAACTTGACATTGCCCTTCGTATCTGTTATACTGTTATCGATAGATGTGAAACAATAAGCATCTTAAAAGAAATTATTGAAATTTAAAAATGAAAATGATAATATGAAGTACACTGAAAAGATTTCAAAAAATTTAAATGAATTGTTAATCAAGAATTATGACGCTGAAAAAGGCTATAGAAGCGCTGCTGAAAATGTAGACAGCCATACGTTAAAGCAGTTTTTTGATAGAATGGCGTCTGAGCGTGCAGAATTTGCCAGCGAAATTAAGACGGAAATTCGAAGATTTGGAGAGGAACCAAAGGACTCCGGCAGTTTTAAAGGTTTAGTACACAGAAACTGGATGGATCTGAAAACCTTATTCTCCTCAAATGATGAGGTTGCAATAATTGAAGAAGTTATCCGTGGTGAAGAAAAAAGTTTAGATGCGTACTACGATATACTGAAAGAAAGAAATCTTCCAGCGAGTATCGATGCATTGCTGTTTAAGCAAAAAAGTGCCATTCAAGCTACTATTAATTCTGTAAAAGTACACGAAGAATTAGTGTCATAAATAGACATTATTTAGGTTAAGTAGGTAGCAGTCCTCCCGATTATATTGGGAGGGCTGTTCTTTTTTTACTTTATACGAGATTCAAAATACCCAATATTAGGTATTTTATGTTACTCATGTGGTTTGTAGTTTTACCCCGCTATTAATTAGTTCTTAGGGAGAATTTAGCGAAGTGCTTCCTCGCCGTTTGGTGTGGGGCACTTTTTTTGTTTGAAGTTTTTTTTAGTAATTTTCCATAGCTAATATATCAATGAAGAGGGATGGGAGCATTTTTTGAGTTGTTTTAAGGCTTCAAAGGTTCAACAGATACCCTTTAAAAACTACATGTTTTAATATTTAAATTAAAAGTATGGTGCCAGATTATGGTATTGATATTTCCGAGTTTATTGCTGACGTTTCTGACGAATTGCAAGGGGTGAAATCTAGGAAGCTTTGTTTCGAAGGCATAAAAAACATCCCTTTGATTAAAGGGAAGCAATGCCTGTATGTCATGGATTGGCAAACCTTAAAAATGACATATTTGAGGGGTGTTGAAGAAATGCTTGGGTATACAGAAAAAGACTTTGTTTTTGATTTAGTCCTAAAATATTTGCATCCTGATGATGCAAAGTTCGTTAATCGTATCGTAAAAGGGGCTGTTGAACAAAGTGTAAGAGAGAATGTTTCGGGAGAACGCCCATTTCTTAATCTGACCTATAGGTTAAAAAAGAAAGACGGCTCGTATTTGAAAGTTTTAAGACGTTCAACGGCCTATGAAATTGACAGTCAGGGGCGGTTGGTGAGTAATTTTTCTTTACTCACCGATATTTCTTTTATTAGTAATAACGACAAAGTAGAATGGGATATTCATTTGGACGGGATTAATGTTGAAGATTTCAATAATTCGATACGAAATGAGTTCGTGGATTTTTTTACTTCTCGGGAAAAACAAATTATTGGTTTGATCCATAAAGGGTTCAATAGCAGGCAAATTGGAAGAAAGTTGAATATTAGTTACCACACGGTTTCCACGCACAGAAAAAATATATTCAAAAAGAGCCGATGTCATAGTACACATGAGCTTATGTCTTTTTGCATTAAAAACGGAATAATTTAGACGATATGAAAAGCCATACTTCATTTTGTGCATGCTTTCAAAAGTTATTAATGCGAAACCGGTCAAAACTAGTTTGTTCACAACTCTTCATAACTCCCCTTTAGAAAAGTAGAAATTCTACCTATTTTTATATGCTCGTTTTTCTCGAATCCACGATTAAACGAATCAACGCATAATCATTTCGTATGTATTTAATTTTCGATACTGAAACCACGGGTTTGCCTAAGCGCTGGGATGCGCAGATTACCGATGTTGACAACTGGCCAAGATGTATTCAAATTGCATGGCAGTTGCACGATGCCATGGGGAATTGCATTGGTCATCAGGATTATTTGATACAACCCGATGGGTTTAATATCCCTTATGATGCCGAAAAAATTCACGGTATTTCTACGGAATTGGCTCAAGAAAAAGGTGTGCCTTTGGCGGAGGTGTTGGAAAAGTTCAACGAAGTTTTAGGTAAAACGAAATTTGTCGTTGGGCAGAATTTGAAGTTTGATTTGAACATCATGGGCGCAGAGTTTGTCCGGGAAAGTTTAGAAAACAATTTGCAGGAATTGCCCGTTTTGGATACCTGTACAGAACATACTGCCCAGTTGTGTCAAATTCCGGGTGGACGATATGGCAAATTTAAATTGCCCACACTGACGGAATTGCACGAGCATTTATTCAATGCTCCTTTTGCCGAAGCGCATAACGCTACGGCGGATGTAGAGGCTACAACGCGTTGCTTTTTGGAATTGGTGCGTTTGGGTGAGTACACCAAAAACCAATTGGATGTTGAGCCTGATTATTTCCAGAATTTCAAGGAGGCCAATCCCGGAACGATTCAAACTATCGGTTTAAAGCACATCAACCTTAAAAAGGAAAGTGCCAAAATCAGGGAGCGTATTGAAAAAGCAAAGTCTGCAATTTCTTCGGAAGATATCAAACAAAACGCATCGGATTTAGCTGATGTTGATTTTGTCCATTTGCACAACCATTCGCAATTCTCAGTATTGCAATCCACTATGAGCGTTGCAGATTTGGTGAATGCGGCGGCAGAACATCATATGCCGGCGGTGGCATTGACAGACCATGCCAACATGATGGGGGCTTTTCACTTTGTGAATGCTGTCAATCGCGTTAATAGTGGTATCAAAGATAAAATTGCCGAAGCTGAAGAAAAAGGTGAAGCTACCGATGCAAAACTAATTAAGCCTATCGTAGGTTGTGAGTTTTTTGTTTGCGAAGACCATACCGATAAAACCCGAAAGGATAATGGCTATCAAATTGTCCTGTTGGCGAAAAATAAAAATGGCTACCACAATCTGGCAAAACTGTCGTCCCACGCCTTTGTGGACGGGTTTTACTATTTGCCTCGAATCGATAAAAAGTTGATTCAACAATACAAAGAAGACCTAATTGTATTGACCGGGAATTTATATGGTGAAGTGCCAAGCAAAGTCTTAAACATTGGCGAAAGTCAAGCCGAAGAAGCACTCATTTGGTGGAAAAACGAGTTTGGGGAAGATTTATATGTGGAGCTTATGCGCCACAATCAGGAGGATGAAAATCGGGTAAACCCAACATTGATAAAGCTGGCCAAAAAGCATGATGTCAAACTAATTGCGACCAACAACACGTATTATAAAAGTCAAGAGGATGCGAATGCGCATGATATTTTGTTGTGTGTAAAGGACGGTGAAAAACAGGCTACACCCATTGGTCGAGGACGGGGGTATCGCTATGGATTACCAAATCAAGAATATTATTTCAAATCCTCCGAGGAAATGAAAGCCCTATTTCGCGATGTTCCTGAGGCGATTTTGAATGTTCAGGAAGTGGTGGACAAGGTGGAAGCTTTTCAGCTAGCTCGAGATGTCCTTTTGCCTGCTTTTGATATTCCCGATGAATTCAAGCATGAAGAAGATTTAGCCGATGGCGGTAAGCGAGGAGAGAATGCCTATCTGAAACATTTGGTTTATGAAGGAGCCAAAAAACGATACGGCGAACCCCTTTCGGAAGAGGTAAAGGAACGTCTCGATTTCGAATTAAATGTAATTGAAAACACCGGTTATCCGGGCTATTTCTTGATTGTGGAAGACTTTATCCGCGAGGCACGAAATATGGATGTGTCGGTAGGACCAGGACGTGGTTCGGCGGCAGGTTCTGTGGCGGCCTATTGCCTATGGATTACAAATATCGACCCGTTGAAGTACGATCTGCTTTTTGAGCGTTTTTTGAATCCAGATCGTATCAGTATGCCAGATATCGATATCGATTTTGATGACGAAGGCCGTGGTCGTGTCATGGATTATGTGATTGAAAAATACGGAGCTAACCAAGTTGCCCAAATCATCACATATGGTACAATGGCAGCAAAATCCTCCATTCGGGATACGGCACGGGTGCTGGATTTACCGTTATTTGAAGCGGATAGATTAGCCAAACTAATTCCAAATATGTCTAAACTAAATAAGATTTTTGGTTTGGATGAAAAAGAACTCGGAAAGAAGTTTAGGGCTGAGGATGTTGAAAAAATCAACGAGCTACTGAACATTTCCGAAGGTGGGGGGCTGGAGGCCAAAACCGTAAACACAGCTAGAACATTAGAAGGTTCGGTACGGAATACGGGAATCCATGCCTGTGGTGTGATTATCACGCCGGATGATATCACCAAATTCGTTCCTGTAGCCACAGCAAAAGATTCCGATTTGTACGTTACCCAATTTGATAACTCGGTGGTGGAATCTGCAGGGTTGTTAAAAATGGATTTTCTTGGGTTAAAAACCTTGACTTTAATTAAGGATACCGTTAAAATCGTTAAGGCAAAACATGGTATTCAGCTTGACCCAGAATCTTTTCCTCTGGATGATGAAAAAACCTATCAATTGTTCCAAAGAGGTGAAACCGTTGGGGTGTTCCAATACGAATCCCCCGGGATGCAAAAACACCTTCGCGATTTAAAGCCAACCGTTTTTGAAGATTTGATTGCAATGAACGCTTTGTATCGCCCGGGGCCGATGGAATATATTCCAAGTTTCGTTCGAAGAAAGCATGGAGATGAAGAGATTCAATACGATTTACCTGCCATGGAGGAATACCTTCAAGAAACCTATGGGATTACAGTGTATCAGGAGCAGGTGATGTTGCTGTCTCAAAAGCTGGCGGATTTTACCAAGGGTGAGGCCGATGTCCTCCGAAAGGCCATGGGTAAAAAGCAGATAGCCGTTTTGGCGAAAATGAAACCTAAGTTTATCGAACAGGCCAGTGCTAACGGACACGACGCCAAGGTGCTTGAAAAGGTTTGGAAGGACTGGGAGGCCTTTGCGAGTTATGCGTTTAACAAATCACACTCCACCTGTTATGCTTGGATAGCCTATCAAACGGCGTATTTAAAAGCCCATTACCCGGCGGAATATATGGCAGCGGTACTGTCCAACAACATGAACGACATCAAGCAGGTCACCTTTTTTATGGAAGAATGTAAACGGATGAAATTGGATGTATTAGGGCCGGATGTTAACGAGAGTTACTATAAATTCTCCGTAAACAAAGATGGCGCGGTCCGATTCGGAATGGGGGCTATAAAAGGGGTAGGCCACGGTGCGGTAATGACCATTGTGGAGAATCGCAAAAAAGACGGGCACTATAAATCCATTTTTGATTTGGCCAAACGTATCGATTTACGTGCGGCCAATAAGAAGGCTTTTGAAAACTTGGCCCTTGCCGGAGGTTTTGATGGTTTGGGGGATACCCATCGCGCACAGTATTTCCATGATGATGGAGATGGAATTACCTTTTTGGAAAAAGCCATTAAATATGCGCAAAAGTATAAGGAAAATGAAAACTCGGCTCAGGTCAGTTTGTTTGGGGAAAGTAGTGATGTGCAAATTCCAGAGCCACAAGTACCACCTTGCGAGGAATGGGGTACTATGGAAAAGCTCAGCAAGGAAAGGGAAGTGGTTGGGGTTTATATTTCGGGGCATCCTTTGGATGATTTCAATACCGAAATGGATACCTTTTGTAATGCCAGTGTTGGGATGTTCAATAATTTAGAGCCTTACGTGAACCGTGAATTGACCTTTGGTGGCGTAGTGACGGATGTTCAACATCGTGTGAGTAAACAGGGCAAAGGTTGGGCATTGTTTACGGTTGAAGATTACAATGACAGCTACGAATTCAGGATTTTTGGTGAAGAATATTTAAAGTTCAGGCATTTCTTGATGCAGAACAATTTTGTGTTTGTAAAAACCTTTGTACGCGAAGGTTGGACAAATAAGGAAACGGGAAAAAAGGGTGACCCGAGACTACAGTTTAATAATTTCCAACTGTTGCACGACGTGATGGAGAGTTATGCTAAAAAATTATCCATTCAATTGGATATTAATGATTTGAGCGACCAAAAAATCATAGTGCTAAAAGAATTATTGCACCTGCACCCCGGAAATCAAGCCTTGAATTTTGTGGTGTACGACAACCGAGAGAAAATGAAACTGTCTATGCCCAGTCGTAAACAAAAGGTGAAGGTGTGCCAGGAACTACTGAATGAATTGACGGATCGGGATGTTCGGTTTAAGTTGAATTAATATGGTTATAAAAGTTAGATTCTTGATGTTTTACGGCATTGTTTTCTTAGCCGTGATTGGGTGCAAAAACCAAAAGAGTATTCCAAAATCAGAATCAAAAGCGGATCTTTTCCAGTCCATATTGGATTCGGTATATAATGCCAACAAAGGTTGTGTGGGGCTAATGGCCCACATAGAAGCTCCCGGAAAAAATATTTCTTGGAGTGGAGCGGTGGGTGTTGCAGATTCAGTAACCAAAGTTGTGCTTCAAAGGGATCAGCCTGTTTTAATTGCAAGCAATACTAAAACTTATGTCGCAGTGGCGATATTAAGATTGGCGGAGCAGGGAAAAGTTGAATTGGACAGTAAAATTGAACATTACATTTCAAAAAAGTCCAAACAGCTTTTGGAAGCCGACGGGTATCGACCAAACGATATTTCGTTGAAACACTTGTTGACACACACCGGCGGTTTATTTGATTATGCGGGTTCTGAAAAATTTTTCGAATTTATTGCAACGCAACCAAATTACAGATGGACACGAGATGAGCAGATCGAATTGGCTATATCGGAGGGTGAACCACTGGGCAAACCGGGAGAAGTATTTTCATATTCGGATACCAATTATCTTCTGGCGTCTGAAATCATTGAGACTTTAACGGGTCAGGAGTTTTATGTCGCGATGCGCGAGCTCTTAAAATTTGATCAATTACATTTGGATGCTACTTGGTTTTCATCTTTGGAGCAGTACCCTGAAAATGTGCTTCCATTGGCCTATCAGTATTCTTCTGAAGAAGGGGTGAATAGCTATAGCCTGGACCATTCCTTCGATCTATACGGTGGAGGAGGGTTGGCTTCAACTACTAAAGATTTGGCTGTGTTTTTGCATGGTGTTTTCAATCATAAGGTTTTTGACGACCCTGAAACAGTGCAACTCTTATTTACAGAAGTTGAAACAAAGCAACCAAAGGAGTGGGATTATTTTTTTGGGATTTCCCCGTATGACTTTAATGGTTTAAAGGGTTATGGACATAATGGATATTGGGGCACCATTGTCAACCATTTTCCGGAATTGAATACTACAATTTCTGTTTTTGTACTGGAAAGGGATAAAAGATATCTAAGGGTTGATTTAACAGCATCTTATTTAAAAGTATTAAAAGACCTAGAATAAAGAAGGGTTAATTTGAAATTTCAAACTCAGGGCAATCCACTCGAATCTCTGAATGTTGCAATTCCTTTTCCAATAAATTACAGTAGTGGTGTTGTCCGTTTTTCTGATAAAACTTGCAGGCATAACAAGTGCGTTGCACAGTTAAAACTCCAATTTTATTCAGTTTGAAAATTAATTGACTTAGAGTTTTAAAAGTTTGTTCCAAGTCTTTGTCGCCCAAGCCGTCCAATTGAATTTTTAAGGGTTGAGCAAAATTTTCTGTTTGGGCTACAATATCCTTTCCCGAACCGGATAATTGAATGGCATAGCTACGGCTATCGGAGGAAGAGAACACTTTTTCAATTAATTCTTTTTTTAGCAAAACTCTCACCGCATCACTAATGGTGGGTTTCGTCACATTAAATTCCTTGGCCAAGTGACTCACATTGCAGAACTCTAATTTGTGATAGTTGATAAAGATGAGAATTTGAATTTGAATGGGACTCAAGCCCAATAATTTTGCCTTTTCCCAAAGCAAAACCTTAAATGCTTCGGAAATGCGTTCCAGTCCAGCAACAATTTTGCTTTGAATGTCGTTTTCTTGATGATTGGGATTAAAAATACTGTCGCTCATAATTAAAAATGCCCCGCCTTTTTTGGCGGGACTAAGTTAGTAATCCTAACTATTAAAAGCAAGACTAAACTTTTACATCTGCCATTGAAGCTCCAAAGTTGATGTGCAATACATTGCCTGTTGGCGTTACTAAGGCAGGTACGGATTTAACTCCGGCATTTTCAGCCTCTGGAATTCTGGATGCATCTTCGCCAAAGTGAACAATGTCTACGTTTTCTTTTCCGATAAGTTCAATAATGTCATGTTCTGCACTAATACAAACAGGACACCCTGCGTGATAAAAAATGGATTTACTCATGATTTTGAATGTTTAAAAATTAGAATACAAATATAGTAAGGAATCCTAACTAAAAAAATTATTTATCAATTTTAACATTTAAAGAGGTAGGAACTTTTAAAGTTGGCCTGTTCTATTTATAAATAGGACAAATTATAATTAATTACCATGAGAAAAATTTTAAGCTTAACAATTTTAGTTAGTCTTTTCTTCGTTGCATGTAATACAGAGGAGACGCCCCAAGACGATTTAAATACTTCCGCAGAACTTGCTGTTGATGCCGAAGTTATTATTGAAGAAACCGAAGCTGTTTTAGATAATGTCGTTTTATACTCTGAAAGCGCATTTGGAGTTAACGCATCAAGTACATCAAAATCCACTACCTCTAAAGGTGAGCGTACTGATAAACGAGGGAAATCAGGTTTTTTTAGAGAATGTGCTGATATTACAGTAGAAGAAACGGACACTACCATCACAACAACCATTGTATTTACGGGTGAATGCGAAGATAAAGATGGAAACTCTATTACCGGCACTATTACCAAAGTACGAGAAAAGGCGGATGGTTCCAGAACAAGAACCGTAACCTTTACCGACGTAACCATTAATGGACGCGTAGTAAACGGCACGAAGCAATATGTGTTTACAGAAGAAAATGAAAATGGTAACCCAGAAATGTCTGGATCGGTTGATATAACTGTTGAAACAGAAGCTGGTACAGCAACTAAGGTTGGTAACAGAACTGTTGAAATCACCGCTGGAGGCGATACCTATTTTTGGTTTGATGATGAAAAAACCATTACAGGGTCTTCCACTTATACCAATGCTGAAGCTAAGACCTTTACTGTTGAAATCACAACGCCACTAGTGAAACCAGCTGAATGTAGATACATTGCTTCTGGAGTTAAAGAATATACTAGAGCAGAAGGCACTACAATTATAGATTATGGTGATGGTACTTGCGACAATGTGGCGACGAAAACAGCCCCTGATGGCACGATAACAGAAATCACCCTAAGAAAAAGAAGAAAGAAATAGTTTTAAGTGTGCCCTCACTTAAAAATCGTCACCTAATTGAATTGGGTGGCGATTTTTTTTTTTGGTTCATATTTGATTACTGGCCAATTTTAATATTTCTGATATTACTAAACAAGGGGTCTTTTTATGAATATAATGCCCACTTTCTTCGACAATTATTTGTGAACTTTTACTAGACAAATCAACCAAATCGGATTGAAATTCTAACCATTTTTCACGAAGCTCTTGCGTCTCTAAAGGAGAAGATTTTTTGCCTGCTGTTAGAACAGTAATAGGAATATTTGGAAATTCAGGAGCGCCCCTAAAGCTTGAAAGAGCAGAGGTTATTATATCAAACTCATATTGTCTTTTCCCCATTTTAGTTGATGAAATAAGCATATTGTAGAGTAATTTTTGCTCATTTTTAAAATATTCAAATTGTTCAGGATGTGAAGCATCAATAAAAACAACCCCAGCCACTTCATCTGGATAAAGACGGGCATACATATTGATAAACAAACCGCCTAATGAATGACCTACTAAAATGTAAGGAGGCTCAATGTTTTCTTTTTTTAAGTTTTCCCGTAATTGCTGGGCAACTTCTTGAACGGAATTAGGGAGTTTGTTATTTGTACTATTTGAATAGCCAGGTCTGTTGTATGCATAAACTCTATTGTGCTGAGACAATGAATCAAAAATCTTGTTCCAAGTATCTAATGATTGGCCCATTCCTGATTCAAAAACAATTGTTGGAGAACCATTTCCTTTTAAAGCATATTCCAAAGTATTTCCATTGTCTTGTCTTGCGCTTTTTGAAGTGGCACAACTGGTAAGCAGTGCCACTATTAATACTGTTAAAAGTGTTGCTAAACGTGTCATGTGTTTGTGATTAAAGTGAATTTTCATGGCGCTGACCAAGGACTGACATTAAACCTTGTACTGCCGGAACACTAATTTGAGCATCCAAATCATAGGAATTAGTGACGCTAAAATTTGCAAATTCAGCATCAAGATTTATATACAGTTGTGCAAAGAAATTTGTGTTGCTTCCAGCATGGGTTATTCCATGAGGCGTTACATTCCAGCCTAAAGCATATCCTGAATTATTTACTTCAGAATGAAGTATGTCCAAAGTTTCGTTTGAAATTAAATTGGTTTTTCCCAAATGCAGATTAACGTATTTTGCCATATCCTGAAGCGTTGTGTGCACTGTTCCTGCAGGCCCTAAAGCTTTCGGATTGTCGGAATAAATGTCTGTTGGGTTTTTAGGGGTCCATGAGTTGCCAGTATGTCTGTGCCCCCAAGGCTGATTTCCATTTCCTGAATTGCCTGGAGCACCAAATCCAGTATCATTCATGTTTAATGGATTGAATAAATGGATTGTAATTAGATTTTCCCAAGTATCTTCCATAATGAGTTCTAGCATAACCCCCACAATAACATAGCTACTGTTGCTATAAACAAATTCTCCAGAGTTGCTTTTAGGTAAATTTAAAGCAGTAATAGCCCATTCTTGCCTTATTTCAGAAACAGACCTTGAATCAGAAGGATTAACCGGATAATCTTCTGCGGTAATACCAGCTGTCATGGATAATAACTCCAGAATTGTTACATTTTGATAGTCTTCCAGATAGCCTTCTGTAGTGATGTCTCCAATTTTAGTGTTCCAACTTAAATAATTGTTCTCTATTAAAATCCCAGTAAGCGTTGCGGTCATAGATTTTGTTATAGAGCCAATATGCCATTTACTGTTGGGTAAAATAGGATTTGAACCGTCAAATTTTTGCAAACCAAGTTCAACGCTTTCTAATATATTTCCAGATTTTATGCTCATACCAGAAATAGCCGGAACACCAGATTCATCAATAATATTTTGAGTATGAACTGGTAATAAACCGTCTCCCGAAACGCCTATTTCTAAGTTTGGAGAAGGGTTGGTGTCATCATCTTTAGTACAGCTTGTTATGCAGGTAAACATGATGATTAGTGTAGATAGGATAAGTGTTTTCATCGTAATTAAGTTTTAGAATTTGATACAAAGGAATAGCGCTTATACCTGCTTTAAAAAGTTTATTTACAATGTGTATGTTTGAGTTGACCAATGGTAATTTTATGACGAATTCTTTATTTTTTGCATTTGGTCAGCGATACACCGCATTTGGTAAATAGAATTTTATTTCAATTTATTTGAGGTGTAATTTGTACACCTATTCGAATAATAAATATCTTTAAAAAGATTAAAGTCTGAATATGAAAAATTCTCGAAAAGTAGTTGTCCATTTTCTAGTTTGGCTAGTATTTGCTCTACTATTAAATTCGGAAACTTTAGATTTAGAGTGGGGTGCTTTTGATAGAAAACAAGGTTCGTTAATTATTCCTTTAGCTTATGGTTTGGCTTTAAGTGCATTTGTTTTTTACTATAATGTTTATAAGCTTATCCCGTCGTTTTTTGGAAAAGGTAAAAGATTGCGCTATTGGTTTGTTTCAATCGCTTTGGTCTTAGGAGTTTCATTTTTAGAGACCTTCATAGACATTCTTTATTTAGTATTTAAGAATTATGAACTTTCAAAAGAACAATTTGAAGCGGGTACAATTCAGTCTATCCTTTTATGGTATTTTATGGTTTTTGTTTCAGCCTTACTGCCCAATTGTATTTGTTGGATATTAGCATTTGCATTTCGTTTACCAAAGGATTGGTTAATTGCCGAAAAACAAAAAAATCAACTGGAAAAAGATAAACTACAATCTGAATTGGATTTTTTAAAGGCTCAAATTAATCCTCACTTTTTGTTTAATGGAATTAATAGTATATACCATTTAATTGGAGAGGATAACGATATGGCGAAAAACACCCTACTACAATTTTCTGGGTTATTGAGATACCAATTATACGATTGTGGTGTGAATTTTATTTCTGTTGAAAAAGAATTGAATTATATCAATAATTATATAAATATTGAAGAAGTTAGAAAAGGGGAAGATGCTGTATTTACGTTTAATTTACCGAGTGTTAGCGATGATAGCGAACTGAAAAACTACAAAATTGCACCATTGTTAATTACTCCTTTTTTAGAAAATGCGTTTAAATATTTGAGTCATCATTCCAAGCGGAATATGAATTTTATCGATTTGGATTTATCCATTTCAAACAAGGGTGTGTTAAATATGAAATTAGTTAATAGTTTTGATACTATGTTTAAAACCCAAAAAGATAGTAAGGGGGGCATAGGTTTGGAAAATGTAAAAAGGCGTTTGCAATTATTGTATCCTAATGAAAGGCACCAGTTGGATATTGATGCATCCGATAATGAGTTTTCGGTTAATTTAATACTTAATTTAAATGAAGATTAATTGCATTATAGTAGATGATGAGTCCCTTGCTCGGAAAGGCCTAAAAAAGTATGTTGAAGCTATCGATTTTTTAGACCTAAAAGGATTGTGCATTAATGCTATGCAAGCCAATACACTTTTAAAAACAGAAACGATTGACTTGGTGTTTTTGGATATAGAAATGCCTTTGATTTCGGGAATGGATTTTTTAAAATCGTTATCAAATCCGCCCAAAGTTATTTTTACTACGGCTTATTCAGAGTATGCCCTTGAAAGTTTTGCGTTTGATGTGATAGATTATTTGGTAAAGCCAATTTCTTTTGAGCGTTTTTTGCAAGCGTGTAATAAAGCATACAAAGTTTTTGAAACTCCCAAATTGGAAATACCTGTTACATCAAAAGAGAAAAAAGAAGAGCAAGATTATTTGTTTGTAAAAGTTGACCATGAACTCGTGAAAATAAACCACGACGATATACTGTTTATTGAAGGGATGCAAAACTATATTAGGATTTATACCCTAACTACTAATCATGTTGTACTGGTTCCGTTAAAAAATGTATTTACACTTTTGCCCGATAATAGATTTTATCAGGTACACAAATCTTATGTTATTCCATTGGACAAAGTTCAGGCAATTAGTGGCAATCAAATCATAATATCTCAACATAAAATCCCTGTAAGTAGAAATAAAAAAAATGAGGTTTTAGATATTTTGACACGCAACAAAATTTTGAAAAAGTAAACCTAAACTTTAGTGTCCAAGTAATCCCCTAATTTGTTCAGTTTATCATCCCAGAATTGCTCGTAAAACTTTAACCATTTATTCACTTCCTGCAGTTCTTTGGGGTTGGCGTTGCAAAAACGTTCGCGACCTTGCGCCTCAATATACACTAATCCCGCTTCCTCCAAAGTTTTAATATGTTTAGTGACCCCCTGTCGGGTCATGTCGAACTGATTTGAAATTTGGGTAATGGATAGGGCTGAGGTGGCGATCACCAAGGCTTGAAAAATATCACGCCTTGTTGGATCTGCAATAGCTTTAAATAATTTGGTGATTTTATCCTGCATTCACTTCGGCTTTTAAATAACTCGTTAAACCGTTGATGCAGTTGTCCCAACCGCCATTAAAACTTTCGAACATGGCCACTGCTGTTTCGCCGGCATAATTTGAAATGCCTGAATGTTCTAAAGTAAGCTTGGTGCCTTGTTCGACAGTTTCCAAATCCCATTTTACGGTGGTTTCCACTTTAGTGTCGGCTACAATCCAAGTGTATACCAGGGTATAAGGGTTGGCATTTTTGACCTCTCCGCTGATGACTGTACAGCCTTTTTCGTTAGGCTCAGCGGTAAAGGTGTATTTATAGCCTTTTTCGGCTTTAAAGTCGGCCCGGATAAACCAGGTCGAGATTTCTTCGGCTTTTGAAATGGCGTCCCAAACTTTTTCTATAGCGTGATTAAATAGGACTTCTTTTTTAATGACATCTTTCATTTTTATTCACTTTTAGATTAATATGCAACTTTGTGGTTGCTAAATTAAACTAAATTTTCATATTATGCAACTTTTTAGTTGCGTATTTAAAAAAAGCCCCTGCAGACTTCCCCTAATGGAGGGGTTAGATAAGGCCTCCGCAAGAGTGGTGCGTTAGGGATAGAAGTGGCATCCTTTTTAAGGGAAGAAAGGACTATGGTTAGTTTGGGTTATAATGTTAAAGATTGCCACGTCGCTCACTCCTCGCAATGACGCCTTAAAAAGATACAGCGGATAGCCCGACCCGAGGACGGCTTTGACATGAAACGTTCTGAAATTACATCGAGGGAAACGCCCAAATTAAAACAGAAATAAGGCGAAGTGATGCCGTTATAAGCAAAACAAATTGTGCGTTTGTAAGCTTTGGAAAATATTTTGACTAAGTTTGTAATTTAAACGAAATAAGAACTTATTAAATACATATATTATGGCATTAGAGATAACAGATGCAACGTTTGAGGAAACGGTTTTGAACAGTGATAAGCCGGTTTTGGTGGATTTTTGGGCAGCTTGGTGTGGGCCTTGTAGAATGGTTGGGCCGGTAATTGAACAGATTAGCGACGAATATGAAGGTAAAGCCGTTGTTGGTAAGGTAGACGTTGATGCTAACCAGGAATTTGCAGCCAAATACGGTGTGCGTAACATCCCAACTGTTTTGGTATTTCAAAACGGTGAGGTTGTTGGCAGACAAGTTGGTGTTGCGCCTAAAAATGCATACACGGAGGCGATTGATTCGCTTCTGTAAATAGAAAAAGAAAAGAAGAGGAAAAAGGTTTGCCGGATGGTGAACCTTTTTTTATTTTAGATGTTTAATAAATAAGACTAAAATGAGTAAAAATAAAGTGCAAGATGCCATTGACGGCAAATTAATTGAACAACGCAAAGTATTTTTGTGGGGTATGGTAAATGACAATTCTGCAAAACATGTCATTGATAGGTTGTTGTATTTGGATGCGTTGGAAACAGCTGATATTCATTTATATATTAACAGTCCAGGGGGCTATGTAACCTCTGGGTTTGCAATGTACGATACCATACAATCCTTAAAGAGTGATGTGTCCACGATTTGTACGGGGTTGGCGGCTTCCATGGGGTCTATTTTGTTATCGGCGGGTACAAAAGGTAAGCGCTTTATTCAACCACACGCCCGCGTGATGATTCACCAACCTAGTGGCGGCGCCCGTGGGCAAGCTAGCGATATTGAGATTACAGCTCAGGAGATTTTGAAGACTAAAGAACTGAGTGCCCAAATTTTAGCTGATAATTGTGGGCAGACTTTTGAAAAGGTGATGAAGGATTTTAACCGCGACCATTGGATGGGTGCAGAGGAGTCTGTGGCTTATGGTATTGTGGACAAGATGATATAATTTGCTTTAAGCATATAGAAATGTCACCTTGAGCGCTCCCGATAGTTATCGGGACGAAAGGTCGTAAAAGTTCAGTTTTTCATTAGGTTTCGACTTTAGTTTATCTTGAGCGGAGTCGAAGGGCTCAAACAGACAGGCTTCGTCAATTTAGGAATTAATTTATGTTTAAGCCGTGTATTTTTATTTTGGGAGTATTGCTACTGTTTTCCTGTACAAATGAACAGGAAAAGCAAATCTTATTGGGTGTGGGGATTCCATCGGAAATGGCTCAATATAGAAAGGAACAGGTGTCGGATGTGGTGTATCATTTGACGTTTGATATTCCTTTGGAGAAGTCACAACCGATTCCTTCAGCAATGAAATTGGAACTACAAATTCACGACCTGACCCACCCTCTGTATTTGGATTTTAACGAAGACAGCGACCATTTGAAAGCCGTTGCTGTGAATGGCAACTACATCCCCATCCTTCATGAAAAAGAACATCTTATTATTGACCCAAAACATTTGACCGTTGGCGAAAATGTAGTTGAGGTTAGCTTTGATGCCGGAGAGCTTTCTTTGAACAGAAATACTGAATACCTCTATACACTTTTGGTGCCGGATAGGGCCAGTACGCTTTTCCCCTGTTTTGATCAACCGAATATCAAAGCCCGATATGTTTTGGACATTACGGCCCCAAAAACATGGCAGGTTTTGTGTGGTGCGCCATTGGAAACTCAAGAAGAAAAAGGTGAAATTATTAGATACAAATTTAAGCCATCGGACTTGATGAGTACCTATCTATTCTCATTTGTAGCCGGGGATTTCAATAAAACGAAACAGGAATTCGAGGGCTTTGAAATGGCCATGCTGTATCGGGAAACGGACGAAGATAAAATCACTGCGAGCACAGATGAAATTTTCACTTTGCATTATGGGGCCAAACAGTTTTTGGAAGATTACACGCAGTATCCATTTCCCTTTCAGAAAATGGATTTTGCAACCATCCCCGGATTTCAATATGGAGGTATGGAGCATACTGGGGCCATTCAATACAGAGAGCCCACTTTGTTTTTGGATGAGAATGCCACTAAAAGCCAAGAGCTTGGGCGCGCCAAGTTAATAGCGCACGAAACAGCGCACATGTGGTTTGGAAATTTGGTCACCATGGATTGGTTTGACGACGTTTGGTTGAAAGAGGTGTTTGCCAATTTTATGGCGGATAAAATCACCGCGAAAACTTTTCCAGAGGTAAACCATCAACTTAACTTTATGCGCGAGCATTATGCCAGTGCCTACAGTGAAGATCGAACGCAAGGTGCCACACCCATCAAACAGCAGTTGGATAATTTAAAAAATGCAGGTACGATTTACGGGCGCATTATTTATAATAAAGCCCCAATAATGATGCGACAGCTGGAGGCCTTGGTAGGAGAGGATGCCTTTAGAAAAGGGATGCAAAACTATATTCAAACCTTTGCCAATGGCAACGCCGATTGGAGCGATATGGTAGCCATTTTGGATGATGTGAGCGACGAAGATGTAAAAGCTTGGAGCAAAGTTTGGGTGTATGAATCGGGAAGGCCGATTATCTCTGATAGTATTGTGTATGAAAACGATAGTATTAAAGAGGCCATTATCAATCAAAAGGCCGAAGATGGGAGCTCCAATATTTGGCCACAAAGTTTTAGTATAGGTTTGGTTTATCCCCATACTGTAAAGGTGGTTCCAGTTCATTTAAAAGATAGAAATCAAAATATTGAGGCGCTGGTAGGCCTGCCCAAACCGCAGTCTATTATCTATAATTATGATGCCTTTGGCTATGGCGTATTTCCTATTGATACGCAAAACTTATGGGCAATCCCTAAAATTGAAGATAAGGCCGCGAGGGGATATGCCTATATTAATTTATATGAAAATGTACTTGCTGGCAATGTGCGACCCACAGACGCTCTAAATATCCTTTTGGAAGGGGTTTCTCATGAAAAGGAGGAATTGATATTGGGCAGTGTTAGTGGCTATGCGTCTTCTGTTTTTTGGAACTATTTGTCTGAAAAGGAACGTGTAGGTGAGTTTCCCCAGTTTGAAAATAAGGTGAGAAGAAGACTTTTGAAATCAGAAGACACAAAAAATATAAAAAAAACGTTGTTCTATTTATTTGAGGGAATGGGTTATTCAGAAAAAGGAATCCAAGTATTGCATGATATTTGGGCTAAGAAAATAGAGGTGCCCAACCTTAAACTGAATGAGAATGATTATACGGGATTAGCATTTACCCTGGCCTTATTTGAACATGAGCAAGCGGATAGTATTTTGAAAACGGCCATAGAAAATATTTCAAATCCTGATAGAAAGGAACGTGCCGAATTTTTGTTACCATCTGTTTCGAGGAATGAAGCTATTCGGGATGGATTTATGGCTTCATTGATGAAAGCTGAAAATCGTGAAAAAGAAAGTTGGGTATTATCTGGGCTGTACAATTTGAACCATCCATTGCGCCAAAAAACATCAATCAATTATTTGAAGCAATGTTTGGAACTGACCGAAGAGATACAATTAACCGGGGATATCTTCTTCCCAAAAGGTTGGTTGTCGGCTACAATAGGAAGTTATAGTTCTGAGGAAGCTTATGTCATTTTAGAGACTTTTTTAAAGGAAAACCCAAATTTTCCTGAAGTGCTCAAAAATAAATTACTGCAGGCTTCCGATAAATTGTATAGGGCAAAACGCATAAGAGAAAAGGTCTAATGGATTTACAAGGCGAATTAAATAAGGCAGAAGGATTTAAGAACCTGGAACTACTGGCAAAGCAAGTGGTGGAGGGGTTTATTGCGGGGATGCACAAGAGTCCGTTTCATGGATTTTCTGCCGAATTTGCCGAGCATAAGATATATAATCGTGGTGAAAGCACACGCCACATCGATTGGAAATTATTCGCCAAAACTGATAAGCTTTACACAAAAAGATATGACGACGAAACCAATTTGCGTTGTCATTTTATTTTAGATAACAGCAGTTCCATGCATTATCCAAAAATGGAGGATTTTTCGATTAAGAGTCTAAATAAGATTGGATTCTCGGTGTTGGCTGTGGCATCTTTAATGCAGATTTTAAAGCGACAACGCGATGCGGTAGGGTTGAGTATTTATAGCGATGCTTATGATTATTATGCACCGGAAAAGGGGAGTGAACGCCACCATCAGATGTTATTGAACCATTTAAGTGATGCCGTAATTTCAAAGCCTCTAAACAAAGAAACAGAGACTTACAAATATCTACACGAAATCGCCGAAAAAATCCATAGGCGTTCGATGATATTTCTATTTACGGATATGTTTCAAACGGCAGAAGACGAGGTGAGGTTATTTGAGGCACTTCGGCATTTAAAATACAATAAGCATGAAGTGATTTTGTTTCATGTTTTTGATAAAGAAAAGGAATTGCAATTCGATTTTGATAACACCCCCAAGCGGTTTATTGATGTTGAAACAGGAGAGCATATCAATTTGTATGCTGATACAATTAAAGAGAATTATAGCAAAGCAGTCAGTGATTATTTTGAAGCATTACGCTTAAAATGCGCACAGTATAAAATCAAATATGTTGAAGCGGATATCAATAAGGATTTCAATACTGTTTTGACCACGTATATGGTGGAACGCCAAAAATTTGGGTAAACCCCACCTTCCCGATAGCAATCGGGACTCCCATAAGGGAGGAACGCCACTCAAACTCTAGCTTCCAAGGCTTCAAAAAATAATTTAAAAAACTATAAAAAACATTTGAGATATAAAAAAAGGCGTGTATATTTGCCCTCGCAATTGTGCAACGGTCTGGTAGTTCAGTTGGTTAGAATATCTGCCTGTCACGCAGGGGGTCGCGGGTTCGAGTCCCGTCCAGACCGCAACTTAAAAAAGTTGTGTTGTTCACATCGAAAGATGTGATGTAGTGAAAGCCCAATAATAACGGGCGATCCAATGAGAAGCTTTCCTTTTTTCTTTAGAGAAAATTGTGAAGCTTTTTTGTTTTGATTAAGATGTGCCAGTTTTATTGGCTAAAATCTAATTTTTATTCCCGTCGCAGGTTTTACCATTTTCTCCATATTAATACCAAAATTTACTATAGCATCTACTTAAAAAAAACAGGAATCAAAATAGACAACTTCTTTTTGCTAGGGAATGATACCAAAATGTTTATATTTTTATAAATTGTCGTGTCAATAGTTTTAAAATGGCAATCCGAAAAATCATAATCCAACTCGAAAACAACAGAAATGTTTTCAAAAATCTTCTGAAAGAAATTCCCGAACCCCAGTATTTATGGCGGCCAAAACCTGAAAAATGGTGCCTTTTGGAAATTGTGTGCCATCTTTTGGACGAGGAAATTTATGATTTCAGGACAAGAGTGATACACGCTCTGGAAAACCCTGAAAAGGAATTGGTGCCAATAGACCCCGAAGGATGGGTAAAAACACGAAACTATAGTTCAAAAGATTATGATAACACGCTTAAATTGTTTTTGAATGAACGCGATGCATCTGTGCGATGGCTTAAACAGGAAACCGATGCGGATTGGAGCCGGGCATTACGTCATCCGCATTTAGGCGAATTGTCTGCTGAATTATTCCTCAGGAATTGGTTGGCGCATGACTATTTGCATATCCGACAAATCCTTGGATATAAATTTGAACTTTTAAAATCATCTTCTGATATAGACTTGAGCTATGCCGGTAACTGGTAAATACACTTTAGTAACTAATGGAAAAACAATGTTTGGAGTGCGGTGATAAAATCGTTGGACGCATCGATAAAAAATTCTGTAGCGACGGGTGCAGAAATGCTTATAACAATCGGGTAAACAAGGACAGTAAAAATCTGATAAGAAATACCAATAACCGCCTGCGCAAAAACCACCGGATATTAGAATCCCTAAACCCCGATGGGAAGGTAACCAGATCCCGGGCAACGCTTATTGAAGCAGGTTTCGATTTCAATTATTTCACAAGTATTTATACTACCAAGGCTGGTAAAATTTATTATTTTGTTTATGATCAGGGGTATTTGCCAATTGAGGGGGACTACTACGCTTTGGTAAAACGCAAGAGCTGAGATGTTGTAACTATTCCGTCTAAAAAGCTACTTATTTAGCAACCATCCATATATTAATGCAAGCATTCCTTATCCCCTTATTACTTGTTGCCATTATTGCAACCATTGGTATTCTTTCCTATTATTTCAATAAAAAGCAAAAGGTTTTAAGACAATTGTCCAAATTAAAGGCCAAACCAATTTTGCAGTTTAGAACCAACGAACCCACAAAACTAACTGGCAAGGTATTGCATGTGCACGAACCATTTGTGGCGCCTTTTAGCAAACGAAAATGTGTAGCTTTTGAATTTAAAATTCAGCAGAAAAAGAGTTCAGGGAAAAATTCCTATTGGAAAACCTTGGTCGAGAAACAGGACATTCAGGATTTTTTTGTGGAGCAAAATGGAGAAGTAGTCATGGTGAAACCTGTCAAATTCCCAAAGAATTTTATGAGCTATTTTGTTGCCGACAAAAAAGTATCGTCAGGTTTTTTAAATGACCCCACGCCAGAATTCGATGCATTGTTGCAACAATTTGACATCGCCAGCGAAAACTTTTTCGGGTTCAATAAAACCCTGCGCTACGCCGAACGTATACTTGAAGTAGGCGAAACCGTTACCGTAGGCGGTATTGCCAAATGGAAAGCAGTGGACGCTACTATTTCAGGCTACAATTATTCCAAAATTGCAACCTTGGAAAGCACCGGTAAACAAAAATTGATTATTACGGATTTGCCGTCAGCAAAAGTACAACGAGGAAGTCGTTTATAAGCTTACTTCCAAGTTTGGCCCTTCAATTTCATTGCCGCCTTTAGTACGTCCTTTTGGCTAATTTGCCCCACTAATTTACCATTTTCCACAATGGGGAAACGGCGGTGTTTTGCCTTTAAAAACTCATTGGCCGCATCAAAAATATTCATATTCCCGTCAATGGTGTCCACATTGGGCGTGACAAACCGTTCAATAGTCTTGTCGTGCATCGGCATGTTGTAATACCTACTTTCGCTAATCTCCTTAATACAGTCGCCTTCGGAAATGATACCGATGAGCTCGTACTTATCGTTTACTACCGGTCCTCCCGAAATACGGTTGGTAATGAGGGTCTGCATTACCTCCTCTATAGTTTGGTCAGGGGTAAATGTTATCAAATCCCTAGTCATGTAGTCACTTACTTTTAAGGGGATATCATTGCCAGCATTGTTCTGTTGTCTTCTCGCCCCTTGAAAACTTTTAATTGCCATAATCTTGATGTTTAATAAACTAAATGTAGGCAAAAAAAATCAGTATTCCTAAAGTATGTTTTGGCAGAAGCACCACAACCTTAAATTGCGTACTTTTATATTTACAAACTGCTATTTCTAAATTATGATTAAAAAAGGTATTGCCATATTGCTGATTATCGTTGCCATTTATTGGGGTTTTTCGGCCATTTTGCCCAATGATATTTCTACTATTGATGCCCCGGATGACCAATTTTCTACCCAAAGGGCTTTGGTGCATCTCAAGGAAATTTCGAAGGAAAAACATTTTTTAGGAAGTGATGGGCATGCAAGTGTACGTCATTATATATTAGACGAATTGGGGAAATTGGGCCTTGAAATTGAAACACAAGAAGGCTATGCGATTGATAAGGATGGGGAATTTTCAAAGCCCATAAATATTTTGGGAAAACTAAAAGGAAGTGGTAATGGTAAAGCCTTATTGTTGATGACGCATTACGACAGTGAACCCCATTCCTCTTTTGGAGCTAGTGACGCAGGCTCGGGCGTTGTAACAATTTTAGAAGGATTGCGTGCGTTTTTGGCCAAAAATAGAACACCGAAGAATGACATTTTGGTACTGATAACAGATGCAGAGGAGTTGGGTCTCAACGGGGCGGATTTGTTCGTAAATCAACATCCTTGGGCTAAAAATGTGGGCTTGGCACTGAATTTTGAAGCTCGCGGCAGCGGGGGGGCAAGTATTATGCTGATTGAAACGAATAAGGGCAATGCCAATGTAATAAAGGCGTTTGCCGAAGCCGATGTAGAATTTCCTTTTGGAAGCTCCTTATTTTATAGCATTTATAAAATGTTGCCCAATGATACGGATTTAACGTATTTGAGGGGCGACGGTGATATTGAAGGTCTAAATTTTGCCTTTATCGATGACCATTTTGATTATCACACATCGTTGGATACTTATGAGCGGTTGGACAGGAAATCGCTGGAACACCAAGGCAGTTATTTAATGCCGTTGCTGGATTACTTTGGCGAAGCCGATTTGGGCAAGCTTAAAAGTATTGATGATTTGGTGTACTTTAATATGCCAATTTTTGGAATGGTAACCTATCCGTTTTCTTGGATTTTACCCATGTTGATTATTGGGTTTTTTGCCTTTGCCTTATTGTTGTTTTATGGTTTCAAGCGACGAAGAATCGAAATAAAGGCTGTCGGTAAAGGGTTTTTGGCATTTTTGGTGTCACTGATTGGCTGTGCCGTTGTTGGTGTTTACGGATGGAAATTGCTGATGGTTCTCTACCCGGAATACGGCGAAATGCTCCAAGGATTTACGTATAACGGGTATGCCTATATTTCTGCATTTGTCTGCATATCCTTAGCCATTTGCCTTTTGGCGTACAGCAAAGTTTATAAGCCTGAAAACGGAGCCAGTTTATTGGTAGGGCCATTGTTCTTCTGGTTATTGATTTGTGCCGGGGTAGCCTTTAAACTGGATGGAGCTAGTTTTTTTATTGTGCCATTGTATTTTGGGCTGGTAAGTTTGTTCGTGTTGTTAAAGCGAAAAAAACCGAGTTTACTTACCATGACGTTTTTGGCGTTTCCAGCTATAATGATATATGCCCCATTGATTCAGATGTTTCCCGTAGGATTGGGGTTAAAAATGCTTGTGACCTCCACAGCCCTTATAGCCTTGGTTTTTGGATTGCTGATTGGCGTTTTTGCGGTATTCCGACATAAAAAACGATGGAGCTATTTGTTTTTTGTTTTGGCCTTTTGCTTTTTGGTGAGTACACATTTTAAATCGGATTTTACCCGCGAACGCCCAAAACCCAATAGCCTGATTTATATGTTGGATGTGGATAATGAAACCGCCAGTTGGGGTACTTACGACATGCTATTAGACGATTGGACGGCCAATTTTTTTGATGGTAAAACTTCAGAAGCTGGAGGAGATAATGTGTTTATCAGCAAATACAGCACCTCATTGGTGCATACAAAACCAGCCGAGGTTATAAATGTGCCAAAACCCATCGTTGAGGTAGTTTCCAATGATACGCTTCCCAGTGACTTCAAAACGGTGGAAGTTTGTATTACCTCACAACGGAGAGTGCACCGTATAGAGGTGTTTGCGAATAAATCTTATAAATTTCAATCCTTTAAAATAAACGGATTGCAAATCGAAGAGGATCATAAATTCAAATACAACAATCGATCTTCCCAGCGTATGTTTACCTATTACGTGTCAGACGACAAACCACTGGAAATGGAATTCAAAATAGCAAAGAACCAAAACCCCGAATTCACAATTTATGAGGCCTCTTACGATTTGATGGATAACGATTTATTTGATATCCCGGCACGCTATTCGCATACGATACCTAAACCTTTTGTGTTGAATGATGCGGTGATTTTGAAGCAACGGATTGTTGTTCCTTGATGATTGTGGTTTTTAATAATCAGGATATGATTCAAAAATGATACAGCAGGTTAATGTAAAATTATTTCCACTTATGTTTTTTGATGTTGATGAAATTCATTTTTTAAATTTGAATAAAGAAAGCTAATGAACATCGAGTTAGAAAGTGCAAATAATAAATTTTGTTCCATAGCCCTTTGATGGCTGTCTTGAACGTTAATGTTAGCATATTTTTCACATAAACAGATTTTTAGCCCTTTATAACCCAATTATTTTTACAATTAGTTGAATTTTGGATTTTTGTGGTAATTAACTGCATAATGAGTCGTAAATCAAGTCACAAGGAGGATCAGGAATCCTTACATAGGTCAATCTGCAAAATAGATTCTTTATTTAAAAAAAAGTTAACGCTTGAGGAGATTGGAAGTCTAATGCCTGGGACTTTGCATGTCAACTATTTAAAGGATTTTTCCTTAAGTTTTATGGATAAGTCTGGTGAGGAAATGTATAAGCATCCCGTTGAAGTAGTAATTAAAGAGGGGATTCCTATAATGCAAAAAATTATACATCCAGATGAATTTTTAAGTATTCCACCATTATTGTTGAAGTATGTTCAACAAGGAGATACTACTAAATCATTTAGTTTTTTTCAACGCCTTAAAGCAGTATATGGTAAACACTATGAATGGTATTTTACCAACTGCAAGTTATCAGAAAACGGGTTAATTTCTATTTCTCATTCCATTAAAGACTTAAAAACTCATGGCGCTTTAATCGAAAAAGTGTTGGAAGAGCATACTTTTTTCAAAAAGAATTTCAAAAGATTTCAATCACTAACAAAACGTGAAAAAGAAGTACTAAAAGAATTGGCCATAGGGAAAACGGCTCCCCAAATCTCAGATGAGTTTTATATTTCTGTAAATACGGTAAAGACGCATAGACAACGGATTTTTGAAAAACTGGAAACGAAGACTTTTACCGAACTGTACAAATATGCCTTTCATTTTGATTTGCTTTAATTAAAATACTAACATGTTAGTATTGTTTGCTTGCTTAGTGTTTAAGAAATTAGTAATTGTAAAACCAATCAAATTTAATATGTATAGATTTAGTTTAATTATCGGGATATTTAGTTTATTATTTTTTGGCTGTAGTGAGAAAGGTAGTGAAAATACGACTGAAAATGATTTTAAGGATTTAGCAATAGTAGATATAAGTGATGAATCAAATTTTGATTTACTAGTGTTGCCAAAAAGTTCGAGTGACTATATATACATAGAAAAAAATGAAAATAATATAGAAATTCCGAAAACAGTTTTATTTCATCATTCTGGGGTTAACAAAGATTTGACAATTCTATATGACGAAGAGGGAAATTTTGATAAGATTTTGTTTGAGGATACAACCATTGTTTTAAGAAATTTTTCTGGAAACACTTTAGATTTGGGCATTATGTCACCCAATGGGGAAGTAGAAATTCTTAGGAATGTTGAAACTGAGTTTAATTGGGATACTCAATCTTTTTCAAAAAAATCTAATAGTAAAGATATTAATAGCTGGATTTATAATCTTGTCAATAATGTAAGCAACAGAATTGATGCTGTTCCCTGTGTTATGCTGGCTGTTCATTTATCATCTGTAAATCCTGCAGCTATCCCTGCTTCGTTTGATTGTTTTTTTAATATAGGAGAACGTTGGGGTGAAATTTTAGCAGATAATGGATTTAAAATTTACGTTCCTCAAGATGTTTATGATGATGTTGAAAATATATTTAAAATTTTTGACTCGTTCAGAGTAGCTTTTGGATGTTTGAGTTTTGTGTCGACTGGTGATGGAGCCGACGAGTGCATTGGTTCTGTATTAAATGTAATCGATAACTATATATTGGATGAGTATTTGAAACTTGAAGAAAACGAGAATGAAATCAATAGTCTAGAAGATATCTTAGAAAATGATAATACACTTGGTTTAATAGCCCACTACCCCTTTAACGGCAACGCCAACGACGAATCAGGAAATAGCAATAATGGAATTGTGAATGGTGCTACGCTGACGACTGATAGGCATGGAAACCCAAATAGTGCTTATACTTTTGATGGAGTTAATGATTTTATACAAGTTCCATCTTCAAATCATAATTCCCTTGGTGGTTCTGATTTTACAATATCTGTATGGTTTAAAAGCTCGACTGCAGATGAGGGGGTTATTTGGAACAAAAGAAATACTAGCAGTTGTTCTCAAGCATCTGGACCAACTATTGGATTGAGTCAAACCAGCCAAGCATCTGGAAACTTACTACAATACCGAGTCAGATCATCAAATGACTACCTACTTAATTCAAAAGAAGCAGTAAATGATGGAAAATGGCATAATGCTGTATTGCTGCGAGATGGCGGTCGTTTGTCTTTCTATTTGGATGGTCAATTAGAGGCTGAAGAAACTATTTCAGCTGGGATTGATTTTTCGACAACCCTTGACTTATATATTGGAAGAACCGTTTATTGTTCAGGAAATTATTTTGAAGGCGATATTGATGACTTTAGGATATACGGCAAGGCATTGTCTCAAAATGAAATTCAAATTTTGTTTAATGAATAAATTATTTCCATATTTCAAAGAAAGTATTGACAGAATGAAAATGGTAATAAATGCTTTCGTTTCAGTTGTATTTATGTTCTGGTTTTTTAAACGAAATAAATTTGAAAGCCTTCGGTTTTTATTCCTGTAAAAAAGTAGCCCCACCAACAATTAATAAACTTTTAAGAGAAAAACTGGTATTTTTTTATAGTTTTGGGCGTTATATTTTAAACCAGACAAACAGATGAAACGATTAGTGATGTTGGTGGTGTTAATGGGGGCACTACAGATGAGCGCACAGAGCAATGAGGCATTAATAGCGCACTTTGAGGCCTACGCCAAACAAATGCGTTTGCAGGGCGATATTCAAGGGGTAATCAATGCGATGACTCATTTAAATGTTTTGGCGCCTTCAGAAGCCAGAAAGGATACCTTGGCATATATTTATATGACTGAAGGGCAGTATATGCAAGCCCTAAATACCATCGGGATTGACAAAAAAATAGATGATTCCGATATTGCGGTTGAAGTAAAAGCGATGTCGCTTAAAGCAGTGAAACAGCCTCAGCGTGCATTGGAGCACTTTGATGAAATATTTAAGAGGCAACCAAGTGCACCACTGGCTTACGAACTAGCAGAGCTTAATTTACAATTGCAAAACGTTGATGCTGCCTTAACACATATAAATTATGGATTGGCCAATGCCAAGCCCGATATGAAATGGACTTTTTACGAACAACAGCAGCCTTACCAAGTAGATTTAAAAAGTGCTTTTATGTATTTGAATGCACTGCAAGTCTATCAAAAAGACCGAAAAAATAATTTGGATGCAGCGATGGATATTTTGGACGCGACCTTAAAAAATGCTCCAAATTTCAACATGGTGCAGTTAACCAAAAACCAACTGCTAAGACAAAAGCAAGCGATGCAGGTGCAAGCGGCAGAGCCTAAGCAATAGTAAATAGAAATAAAATTTGTAAAGCGTTCTTCGGAACGCTTTTTTTTTGCGCAACCTCTCCTATCCCAGGAGGGGAACATGTCTCTAGTGAAATTGTGGGATTGTTTGTCCTTTTTTAAATCGGACGTTGAATGTTTTGCTTGTCTTTTTCCAATTTTTTGTTCAGCTGGAAGTTAAGGTTGGAATAGGCGACTAGCACATCCTTAACGGCTTGTGAAAGCTCTGCTTTTGTAGTGGTAGAAAGCCCTGAGGTTTCCTGCATTTTCTGGAGCATGGTTTCCATAACCAGAATTCTGGATAAAACCGATGGGGTATTTAAAGTGTCGGGAACCGTAGCTTTTAAGTCTTTGATAAGCTCTGTTGAGGCTTTTTCCTCGGCATTAAAAAATGAAAAATCTGCGTTTTTTACCCCTTCAACAGCTTCCCTCAGTCTAGAATAGGCGTCCCAAGGTTCGGCAATGGTTTCGGCCTGGCGGTCTAAGGTAAACTCAAGATATTTTAGGTTGGCTATGTCGTCTTTGGTCAGTTCGCTATTGTCCCCTTGGGCAACAGTTTCGGTATTGCTCTGTGTGCCACTGTTGCAGGAAAGCAAGAATGAAATCATAACTAAAATACTAAGCGTTTTTAAACCCATTTGCTCTATTTTCAGCGTTGTTGCAAATATATACAAGTATCGACGACTAACATGTAATACTCCGCTTTTTATGGCGTTGTAAGCTAAATCGGCGCAATAATCGTATATTTGGCTAACCCTAAAATCTAATTGAGATGTTTGATGATTTTCTTTCAAATGTCGAGTACGGTATCAACCACGTTCTGGACATTAACGCCTACGATCACGTTTTATTTTTGATGGTGCTCACAATTCCTTACATGTTTAAGGATTGGAAACGTGTGCTTTTATTGGTTTCGGTGTTTACGCTAGGGCATACCTTATCGTTGATTTTAGCGGCCTATAGCATCGTGTCTGTCAGTGCCGCTTTGATAGAGTTTTTAATCCCTATTACCATTTTGGTGGTGGCCATTTTTAATGTGTTTACGGCTGGGAAAGGTGCAAGAAAGGACCGCATTGGCGTGGTATTTTTAACCACGCTGTTTTTTGGATTGATTCATGGATTGGGATTTGCGAGGGAGTTCCGGATGGTTTTTGGCGATGCGGACCATAAATGGTTATTGCTTTTGGAGTTTGCTTTAGGGATTGAAGTTGCCCAAATCATCATCGTGTTTATCGTCCTATTTTTGGGTTATTTGGTACAAACCATTTTTAGATTTTCGAAACGGGATTGGATTATGGTAATTTCGGCCATAGTGATTGGACTGACCATCCCGATGTTATTGAACGGTGAATTTTTCTAATTGAAGCCTAGGTTTCGGTCAACTTTTGTAAAAACTTTAACGCCTAAAGGATTGTATTTGAAATATGAAGCTAGTATTTTCGTTAAAGGGATTCGCGTTAGGGATTGAGGGATTTGTTGAAGCTCCTCTCCCGATAGCTATCGGGAGAGAGCGACTCCCGAAAGCCCGACCCGAGCACGGGATAGGATTTCAACTTTCAAAATTTTAACCGAGGGTAACGCCCAAATAATATATATGCAGGAGGACAAACAATTAAAGTACGACAAGGCGTATTTGCGGATGGCCCAGGAATGGGGTAAATTGTCGTATTGCAAGCGGAAACAGGTTGGAGCGATTATTGTAAAGGATAGGATGATTATCTCGGATGGCTACAACGGCACGCCCACTGGATTTGAGAATTTTTGTGAGGATGAGGAAGGATACACCAAGTGGTACGTATTGCATGCCGAGGCAAATGCCATTTTGAAGGTGGCGGCCTCCACGCAGTCCAGCAAAGGGGCAACGCTTTACATTACGCTTTCACCCTGCAAGGAGTGTAGCAAGCTGATCCACCAAGCGGGTATCGTTAGGGTGGTTTACGGCAGGGCTTATAAGGATGATTCTGGGTTGCGGTTTTTGGAGCGTGCCGGGATAGAATTGAAGTTAATTGAAGATTTAAACGCATAATGCATTTACAGAAAAAATATCTACCATTGTTGCTAGGCATCGCCATTGGCGTGGGGATTTTTGTAGGTGGCAAATTGAGTTTCAGGGATTCTCCGGACAGACTTTTTTCTTCAAATAGCAAAAAGGATAAGCTCAACAGACTGATTGACTATATCGATTACGATTATGTGGATGAGGTGAATACGGATAGCATTGTTGATGTTACCGTAAACGGTATTTTGGACAATTTGGACCCGCATTCGGTGTACATCCCCAAGGAGGATATGGCGCGGGTTGCCGAAAATATGAAAGGTGATTTTATAGGTATCGGCATCAGTTTTTACACTTATAAGGACACGATTACCGTTATTCGTGCTATTGAAGGTGGGCCGAGCGCCAAAGCAGGTATCAAAGGTGGAGATAGGATTGTGATGGTGGACAATGATACATTGTATGGTGATGATGTAAAAGATAACGATATTCTAGCTAAAATAAAGGGAAGTCAGTATTCCTATGTTGACCTGAAGGTGTACCGCAAGGACGAGGATCGATTTATTGATTTTAGGGTGAGGCGCGATAATATCCCCATAAAAAGTGTGGATGCGGCCTATATGTTGACGGACGATTTGGGCTACATAAAGGTGAATCGTTTTGCGGAAACGACTTATAAAGAGTTCAAAAAAGGATTGGATAAGCTTGAGGATTTGGGAGCGACTCAGATTGCTATTGACCTACGTGAAAATCCAGGCGGTTTTTTGGGGATTGCCGAGCAGATTGTGGATGAATTTTTGGAAGATGACAAATTGATTTTGTTTACCAAAAACAAGCGAGGTGATATTGAAAAAAGCTTTGCTACCAAAGAAGGGGATTTTGAGGATGCCAACGTTTTTGTACTGATAGATGAAAACTCGGCATCGGCCAGCGAGATTGTGGCTGGGGCCTTGCAAGATAACGATAAGGGTACTATTGTGGGGCGGCGTTCCTATGGAAAAGGCTTAGTGCAGCGCGAAATGGATTTGGGAGATGGCAGTGCAGTACGGCTAACAGTGTCTAGATATTACACCCCAACCGGGCGTTCCATTCAACGTCCGTATGATAAAGGCAATAGGGCTTATTATGAAGATTATTATAAACGTTTGGAAGCTGGTGAGCTGTCCGATGGTACTAAAATAGAAGTGGCCGACTCCCTAAAATTTACTACGCCTGAGGGTAAAACCGTTTACGGTGGTGGCGGCATTATTCCTGATGTGTTTGTGCCAGTAGATAAATCCATGCAAAACGAAACATTGACTTTCCTGCAGCGCAGGGGCTTTATCGGTTATTTTGTTTTCGAAACTTTGGAACGGGACAGGTCTATTTTTGAAGGCTATTCTCGTCAGGATTTTATCGATAATTATGAGGTCGGTGATGATATGGTACTGGAGTTTCAGGATTATCTCAATGTCAGGGCAGATTCCAAAATTACATTTGTGGCCTATCACGATGAAGTGAAACAATACATCAAAGCCACTTTGGCCGACCAACTATTTGGGGACGGCGCTTTTGACGAAGTCATTAATCAAAGGGATATTATGATTGAGGAGGTGATTCGGTTGAGTACGGGGGAGTAGTTATCACCGCTTTAATTTTATTCTTAGTAGTTCGTCTTTTTTTTTGTAGTATGACAAAAATCACACAAAGACATTCTTTAAATTCTTACCTTTCAATTTCTTTTGTAAATTCAAATTTAATGCGTTTCAAGCAATTTTCTCTTCTTTGGATAATAGTATTAGGAGTTCATTTTATTTCTTTAGGACAGACTTTAGACGCTACTCTTTTGGAACTGCAATTTTCTAACGACGGTTATCCAGAAAAGTTTACGAAAACCGAAAATGGTTTCTTTTTTAGTTCGGAAGATGATCAACTTTGGTTCTCAGATGGAACAAAGGAAGGTACTTTTTTAGTTAAAGATTTTGAATCGGGAATCTATGATGACATTTCTCTTTTAACCCCTATGGGCGAAAAGGTGTTTTTTTCCGCACATTTGGGTGGAGGAAATAGAGAGCTTTGGGTTTCTGATGGAACAGAGCTAGGCACAATTCAACTTACGAGCAGAAATACAAATTCTAGTACTGAAAATATTCCTTCTATTACCGTATATAAGGATAAAGTCTTTTTTGGAGGGCATAGTGAAACTTATGGCAATGAACTTTGGGTAAGTGATGGAACACCTGAAGGAACAAATGTTTTTAAAGATATTGCGGGCGTTGATAATAGCAGTTACCCTCGTAACTTATACGTATTCAATAATAGACTTTATTTTACTGCGTACACTGAAGAGTTTAATAGGGAGATTTGGGTTACGGATGGTACTGAAGAAGGAACAGTTCTATTTAAAGATTTGAATGAAGGAAATTATGGAGGCATGATACATAGCCAAGGTTTTATTACTTATAACCAGCACCTATACTTTTTTGCTTATGATAACACCCATGGGTCTGAGCTCTGGAAAAGCGATGGCACGCCAGAAGGCACAAATTTATTAAAGGACATTTACCCCGGTAGAGGTAGTAGTAATGATTTTATAAAAGGACAGGTGTTGAATGATAAATTAATATTTGTAGCTAATGATGGTGTTAGTGGTAATAAACTTTGGATGACAGATGGCACAGAATCTGGCACAAAACTATTTGAAACTGAAAACCCAAAAGTAGAATCAAGGGTGGATAATGGGCAATTATTGCAACAGGTTGGTAATAAGCTATACTATACGGCCATGGATAGGCAGGACAACTCAGGGCTTTGGGTTACGGATGGCTCAGAAAGTGGAACATATCTTATAGCGCCATCATTTCCCAAAGTGATCGGCTATAACGAAGCAAAATCACATATCATTTATTTTGCGTACAGCAGTGCTTATGATAAGTCCGTTTTATGGAAAAGTAATGGTACAGAAAGCGGTACGGTTGTTATTTCTGAAGATATTGAAGGGACTAGCAGTTCTGTTGTAACCCAAGGTTTTCTGACCTTTGAAGACAAGATATTTTTCAATGGACAGAAAGAATCCAACGGAACGGAGCTATGGGTTATAGACGAAACAACCAATGAGGCAAAATTATTCGTTGACACCAATCGCAAAGACGGGATTAGTGTAATTAATCACCTGGCATTAGAGGATAAGCTTTTTTATAGTGGTAATCAATACCTATGTGTGTCCGACGGAACTGAAAAAGGAACTAAATATGTAGATTTTGGAACTAATGGAGTTTTGGTAGGAGACGATTCTGAGTTTATCAATTTTAAAGATAAACTCATATTTACGGGTTCCAATGGTGAGGATGGTATTGAGCTTTGGATTAGTGATGGAACCAAAGACGGTACTCACATGATAAAAGATATTAGGGTAGGTAGAAGAGGCAGTCTTGATGATAATGGGTTGCAAACTTTTGCTGTGATAAATGAGGTACTCTATTTTTATGCGAATGATGGAATCCATGGCTATGAATTATGGAGAAGTGATGGCACAGAAGCCGGAACCTATTTGTTAAAGGATATAAGAACGGTTGATGGAACGGCTGGCGGGAGTTATCCGAAGCAGTTCTGTGTTTTAAACGGATTGATATATTTTATTGTTGAGGGAAGCAGTCTAGATGCGCTTTGGCAAACTGACGGAACAATTGATGGGACAGTAAAGGTTATTGATTTGAACGATATTCGGGTATTAAGACAAATTGAGGGTAAACTGCTTTTAGTTGCAGAAACATCCGGAACTACATATGGTCCACATGATTTATGGGTCTCGGATGGTACGGCCTCGGGCACTAGCCATTTAAAATCTTTTGGAGATTCTATTGATAGTAGTATTCAGTATGCGGAAGTTTTAAATAATGAAATGTATTTTGTAGCCAAAAGCCCTACTACATTTAGTAAAGCAGTCTATAAAACAAACGGTACTATTGAGGGTACAATAAAATTATTCGATGCGTCTTTAGATACTACAATCCCCATTGCTTCGGCGGATATCGATTACTTGGCCGTATGTGGTGGTGATGTTTACTTTGTTGTAAGAGATAAGTTTGGTTTGGATCAAGAATTATGGAGAACGGATGGGGCTTCGGCAATAAAAATAAGTTCTGATAATTATTATGACAATATTGCCTGTCATCAAAATAGTTTAGTGTACACTTATGATGACGCCAACTCTTTTTTGCCTAAAAAGTTGAAAATAGCTAACAAAAATGGTTCCTTGCATTTAATAGATATCAATGTCAACAATGACAAAAACTTTGACGGCTCTGATAATATTTCTGGCCTGTTTTCCGCGGGTGATAAATTATACTTCAGTGCAAGAACTGATGTTAGTGGCTCGGAGTTGTACGTTGCAAAACTTAATTTAATGGACGCCAATCCTAATGCAGATGATGACGGTGATGGTGTTTTAAACTTTTTAGATGTTTGTTCAAATACGCCCAATGGCGAGAGTGTAGATGCCAAAGGTTGTTCAGATAGCCAACTCGATGACGATAACGACGGTGTCATGAATGACAAGGATCAGTGTCCTAATACAGGTGAAAATATTAAAGTAAATGCTGTTGGGTGTTTTTCACTGGGGTCAACTAACTTCAATATCCAAACTATCGGAGAAACTTGTCCTGAAAAAAATAATGCCCAGATTATAATTACCGCCCAAGAAGTTTATGATTATACAGTTACTCTTAATGGTCAGTCCTATGGGTTCACTGAAAGCCTCACCATTAGCGACTTACCTCCGGACACTTATAATTTTTGCCTAGGTATAAAAGACTCTTCTTATGAACAGTGCTTTTCTGTAACACTAGAAGAAAGCCCAACAGTTTCTGGGAAAACAACTTCTACCAAATCAGGAAGGGTCGAAGTTGATATTGAAAACGGAACAGCTCCTTTTTCGGTTACTAAAAATGGTGAACTCGTTCTAACAACTTATTCAAAGTCTTTTGATATTTATGGTTTTAGTGGCGATGTGATTGAAGTGGCAACGAGCAAATCATGTGAGGGCAAACTGACCAAAATAATGGATTTAGGAGGCGATATGCTTGCCTATCCAAATCCAACCTCTGGCCTTTTTGAAATTGCGTTGCCTGTTTTAGTAAAAGAGGTACAGTTGGAGGTTTATACCATACAATCACAATTGATTTCGTCTTCAATTTATAAAGTTATAAATGGTAAGATTGAACTGGACTTTAAGCATCAACCCAAAGGGGTTTATTTTATAAAGGCTTATTTAGAAGAGCCGGTAATAGTTAAGGTGATTAAGGATTAGCACAGGAAGTGCTATTCTACTTTATCATGCACCTTGGTATGCTTCCCTCCATTCCAAAGGGTTAAAATATCCGTAGCCACATGTGCGCCACTTCCGGAAGCAATGGAAAACTGACTGCGCCAACCTGCTAGAGTGCCAGCCACATAAAGATTTTCTTCAATCAAATGGTCGATGTTTTTTAACCAGATGCGTTCTTTTTCAATATTGTCCCTGGGGTGGGGCTCCACATATTGTTCTAAGCCTTTAATGCGCATTAAGTTGGTATAGCCCACAGCCACGACTACTATTTTTGACGTGTAACTATTCTTATTGGTCTTGATTTCAAAAAATCCGTCGGCCTTTGCAATTGACATGACTTTTTCTTTTTCAATTTGATCTACATGCGGGTACAAACTGGAAAGTTGGGCTTTGCCACCTTCCAAAATAGAAGCCCCTGTTGTGCCAGGGGGTAATCCCAAGACATTATTAAAAAGGGCGGTCTGTAAATGCGATGCCTTTTGATGTGTTACGATCCCGATGCGTTTGTCCTTCGCGAAGGCTTTATTTTTTGCAGAGCCCAAAACCAAGGCACAGGACATGCCGGCAGCGCCACCACCAATAATGAATACGTCAAACTGCATTAGCTACGGTTTTTGGTTTTTTCCTCAATGCGTCTAGATATCAACAGGATAAGCATCAGCATAATAGCACAAAGGGAACAGATTATCGTAATGACGCCAACCATACTTTCCCCTTCTAAAAGAGCATCAAAATCAAGTTTGGTAGCATTAAAAATGCCTAAGCCTAATGCTAAAACTATGATGACATAAGCAACATACTTCATACTTAAATAAATAAAGCTTTAATATTTTGGGTAAATAGTTTCACAGCAATAGCCAATAGTATAACGCCAAATACTTTACGGACAATATTGATACCGTTTGCGCCTAAGAAACGCTCGATTTTTGACGAAGTTTTTAAAACAATAAAGATAAAAATAACGTTGAGTACGATAGCTATAATAATGTTTTCTACCCGAAACTCCGCCCGTAAGGATAACAACGTGGTCAAACTGCCCGGGCCGGCCATTAATGGGAATGCTAAGGGGAAGATGGACGCCGTCATCGGGTTGCTTTCTTCTTGTTTGTATAGTGTAATTCCCAGAATCATTTCCAAGGCAATAAAGAACAGGATAAAAGCACCAGCAACGGCAAAAG
Organism: Hyunsoonleella aquatilis; assembly: GCF_014270105.1. GTDB lineage: Bacteria > Bacteroidota > Bacteroidia > Flavobacteriales > Flavobacteriaceae > Jejuia > Jejuia aquatilis. The sequence continues at coordinate 365,548 of NZ_JACNMF010000002.1, read as the reverse complement.
AATTGACATCGATACCGATAAGATTTAAAATACTTTTTCCTAAAAAGAGGAATAAAATCATGATACACCCTGCAATAATGGAAGCCTTGCCACTTTGAATGTGGCCTACTTTTTTCCGTAAATCAATTACTATCGGGATGTTGCCAACAATATCAATAACGGCAAACAGCACCATAAAAGCGGTAAATATTTCCTTGAAATTCAATTGCATAACCTTAAACAGTAAATTTTTGCAAATGTCTGTATTTATAACGAAACGGCAACGCCAAAAGAATTTAAAGTTTAGTTATTTTTGCGCATTAGTTTACAAATTTTATGTTTCAACTGGGGAAAACCATTGTTTCGGAAGACATTATTAAAAAAGACTTCGTGTGCAATTTAAGTGCCTGCAAAGGGGCGTGTTGTGTTGACGGTGATGCCGGGGCACCATTGGATAAGGACGAAATCGAGATTCTGAAAGCCATTTATCCTAAAGTAAAACCTTTTTTAAGAAAGTCCGGTGTCGAAGCCATAGAAAAGCAGGGGGCACATATTGAGACCGAAGATGGGGAATTGGAAACCCCATTGATTGATGGAGCCGATTGCGCCTACGTGTTTTTTGATGAAAACGGAGTTGCACTTTGTGCCATTGAGGAAGCTTATAACCAAGGTGAGATTTCCTGGAAAAAACCAATTTCCTGTCATTTGTATCCCGTTCGGGTAAAAGATTACTCAGAATTTTCAGCCGTGAATTATCACAAATGGCAAATCTGCGACGATGCCTGTACGCTTGGAAAAGAACTGCAAGTACCCATCTACAAATTCGTAAAAGAAGCCTTGATAAGAAAATTTGGGGAGGATTGGTACAGTGAGCTTGAGAAAGTTGCCGAGAGTTTTCAACAGTCCTAAAAAAAATTAACAAAAAAACCTTATTAAAGTACCGAAAAAATAAGGGTTCAAGCTGTTTTTGACATTATTTTTTTCTGTAAACTTTTACGATTTCAATTTTTATTAAATCACTGATAATCAGCATTATAAATATTTTTTTGTGTAAACTTATTGATTTTTAAGGGATTAATTGTTTGTTAAAAACTTGTTGAAAAGGTTTTTGCTCGTGCTTAAAAACCTATTAATCATTTTGCAATCTTTGTTTCGCTAATTTCTAGGCAAAACACACAAATTTTTTAGTTTGTTAATGGATTTGTTAAAAGGTTTTAGAGATTAACCGAAAATTTATTTAGCAATCCGTAATACGCGTTGAAGGCATTTAAAAAATGGATTCAACACCAATTTTAAAAAAACAGGGCTGGTCTCTGCAGGATATTGTATGTCAAAATTTAACCACTATACTACAGATGGAAATAACTCACATCATTAAACGGGATTACGAAACGACGCCTTTCGTACTAGACAAAATTACAAACGCCGTAGAGAAGGCCATGCTTTCGGTAAATCATGGTACAAGACAGGATGCCCAGGATATTTCTAACCGGGTTTTTGAGTCTCTGCTTGCTAGAAAGGCACTTGATGCAAGGTATGTGCCTAATGTGGAGCAGGTACAGGATATTGTAGAAGATAAATTGATGGACAGTGCGTTTCATGATGCGGCGAAGGCTTACATTTTATATAGGGACGAACAGGCAAGGAAACGACAGACTAATATTTTTGAAAAGCGTGTTAACCTGAAGCCATACGAGTATCCAGATTTGTATGAATACGTAAGCGCAATTAGGCATTCGTATTGGATTCATACTGAATTCAACTTCACTAGTGATATTCAGGATTTTAAGGCGCGTCTTAATGATGTAGAGAAATCAGCAATTAAAAATACAATGTTGGCTATTTCTCAAATTGAGGTAGCGGTAAAGACATTCTGGGGAGACATTTATCAAAAAATGCCAAAACCAGAAATAGGGTCGGTAGGAGCCACTTTTGCTGAAAGTGAAGTGCGCCATCACGATGCGTACTCTCATTTGTTGGAAATATTGGGATTGAATGCTGAGTTTAAAGCCCTTAAAAAGAAGCCGGTAATTATGCGTCGGGTACATTATTTGGAAACCGCGCTTAAAAATTCGAAAAGCGAAAATATACAGGAATATGCAGAGTCTATTTTATTGTTCTCGTTGTTTATAGAACATGTGTCTCTGTTTTCACAGTTTTTAATTATCATGGCTTTCAACAAGCACAAAAATATGTTGAAGGGTATTTCTAATGTGGTTGAAGCAACATCAAAGGAGGAGCAAATACATGGGGATTTTGGTATTGATGTGATTAAAATTATAAAGAAAGAAAATCCAAGTTGGTTTGGAGACGATTATAACGTAAAAATTCAAGAGATATGCAAAGAAGCTTATAACGCTGAAAGCGACATTGTAGATTGGATTTTTGAAGCAGGCGAATTAGATTTCTTACCTAAAGATGTGGTTAATGAATTTATCAAAAAACGATTCAATAATTCATTGGAAAGCATCGGCATAGAAAAGGTATTTGAAATTAATGAAGACTTGTTAACGCAAACCGAATGGTTTGATGATGAAATAATCGGTACCAAGCACGGCGATTTCTTTGTTAAACGATCCATTAACTATAGCAAAAGAACAAAAAGTATAACCAGTGACGACCTTTTTTAAACTATGAAAATCAAAGACCACCTACAAGAAACCAAAACAGAGCAACAATCAAACTACGACCAATTACTTAATGCGAGAAAGGCGCAGTTTAAGAATGCCAATCAACCTGAAACTGAGCCTAAATTTGAATGGTTAACAGAGAATAGCCGTAAATTTTTAGCGTCTGGTTATTTAACGGAAGGGGCAACCCCTGAACAGCGTATTCGTGAAATTGCCGATAGAGCTGAACAGATTCTTAAAATTGACGGGTTTGCGGACAAGTTTTATAAGTATATGGGCGAAGGATTTTTCTCTTTGGCTTCACCGGTATGGTCCAATTTCGGAAAAAAGAGGGGCTTACCGATAAGTTGTTTCGGATCCAATATTGCGGACGATATGGGCAATATTTTATACACTCAGTCCGAAGTAGGGATGATGTCTAAATTAGGTGGCGGAACGTCAGGATATTTTGGAAATTTAAGACATCGGGGTGCTCCTGTAAAAAATAACGGAGAGTCTTCAGGAGCGGTACACATCATGCAACTGTTTGAAAAAATGGTAGATGTTGTAAGCCAAGGTTCTGTAAGAAGAGGTCGTTTTTCGCCTTATTTACCTGTGGAACACCAAGATATTCATGAATTTCTAGAAATTGGTACAGAAGGAAATTCTATCCAAGAGTTAACTCATGGTGTATCTGTTACCGATAAGTGGATGGAAGAAATGATTGAAGGTGATGTTGAAAAACGTGCTATTTGGGCCAAGGTAATTCAGCGTAGGGGAGAAATAGGATATCCCTATATATTCTTTAAGGACAAGGCAAATAATGGAGCGGCGGACGTTTATAAAGACAAAAAACATCCAATTGTAGCTAGTAACCTTTGTACTGAGATTATGTTGCCGTCAAATGAAGAATGGTCTTTTGTATGCGTATTGTCTTCAATAAACTTATTGCACTATGACAAGTGGAAAGATACGGATGCCGTTGAGACCATGGTGTGCTTTTTGGATGCCGTTATCACAGAATTTACAGAAAAACTGGAGGAATACAGAGACTCGGATGATTTGGACGATAGGCAAACGTTTATGTTCATGGAGCGTGCCTACAATTTTGCAAAGTCCAATAGAGCATTGGGTTTAGGAGCTTTGGGATGGCATTCGTTATTGCAATCTAAAATGTTGGCTTTTGATAGTCAGGAAGCCTTTAATTTAAATAGTGAAATATTTAAAACTATTGAAGAGAAGTCTTATAAAGCATCTGAAGAATTGGCCAAATTATTTGGAGAACCCGAAGTGTTAAAAGGTTATGGCAGACGTAATGCTACATTAAATGCGATTGCCCCAACAACATCCTCAGCGTTTATTTTAGGTCAGGTGTCACAAGGTATTGAGCCAATTTGGTCTAATATTTACGTGAAAGATATTGCAAAAATAAAGACTACGATTAAGAATCCTTACCTGTTAAATCTTCTTGAAGAAAAAGGCATGAACACTGCTGAGGTATGGCGAAGTATTCGGGACCATGATGGTTCTGTTCAGCATTTAGAATTTTTGACAGAAGAAGAGCGTGATGTATTTAAAACCTATTCTGAAATTGATCAGTTAACAATCGTATATCAGGCGGCAAACAGGCAAAACCATATAGATCAGGGACAGTCTGTAAATATCATTGTACATCCTGATATGCCAGTAAAAGATATTAATAAAATATATGTTACGGCTTGGAAATTAGGGCTAAAGTCATTGTACTACCAGCACAGTATGAATGCAGCTCAAAAATTCAAGCAGAAAAAGGAATGTGCTAGTTGCGAAGGCTAGTAATATAAACAAAGGTTCCCTCGAAAGGGGGAACCCCAAATTTATAATTAAAAAAAGCATCACGCCTTCGCGTGATGCTTTTTTGTGTTTTGCATGAACTTTTCTTAAAGTTTAATCCAAAATAGTATTTTCAGCAACGGTATTGTCGTTATCTGCCATTAGGGCAAAGAATTTATCAATGTTTGGAAGAATGATAATTCTTGTACGTCTATTTTTAGCTCTATTTTCTCTTGTATCGTTTTCAGCAACAGGTTGGTAACTACTTCTTCCAGAAGCAATCAATTTCTCTGGGGCAACCTCGTATTTCTCTTGAAGTTTACGCACCACAGATGTTGCTCTCATAACGCTCAAATCCCAGTTATCAGCCAAAAACTCAGTACTAATTGTTCTTGAATCAGTATGACCTTCTACCATAACGTCAAGGCTAGGCTCAGAATTTATAACATCAGCCAATTTTTTAAGTACAATATCAGCTTTAGAGCTCAATCTATAGCTTCCAGTGTTGAACAACATATCGTCTGCTATAGAAATCATCACAACAGTTTCGTTGATGTTTACTGCAAAATCCTCATCTTCGTTCATGTTGCTTTCGCTGATGGTTTTTTCCAAGTTGTACGCTACAGCAAGGTTCATGGAATCCTTAAGAGTTTTAGCTTCAGCCAATTTAGCCGGGTCAACATTTTTAAGTGTTTCCTGCATTTTTGCCTTTGTGGCTTTAGAAATTACTGCAACGTTACCAACAACATCTAATTTAGTGTCGTTTTCTTGTTTAAGCGTTGCAATTTTAGAATTGTAAGCATCCACTCTTGCCTCGATTTTAGCAAATTTAGCCTCTAAATCCTCTTTTGCAACTTTTGTTTTTTGTAATTCGCTTTTGATTTCACCGTTTTCCTGCTGAAGTGCTACGTATTTCTTTTTTGAAACACATGAAAAGGCGACGATTGCTACAAGTAGCAACATAGAAATTTTCTTCATAATTAATAACTTTAGGTTTGTATCATTTACGTAATGGATTAAGATTTAGATGTTTCGACTTAAAATTATTTTATCATATTTTACGATTTATCAAAAGGAAAGTTCAAAGTGAATTACTTTGTCAAAATAAAATCATATGCCCTCATATTCTGTTCATTTAAAGGAATAATGACGGTTTGATTGTTTAGTTTTGCAGCGATAAAAGAACTCTATCAAAAAAACGTTTATGTTACGAACGATTCTTCCCGTATTTGCACTGTTGTGTTTAATTGGTGTCAATCAGGTTCAAGCCCAAATAATGGGTAAAGTTGTAGATGAACAAGAAGCGTCTTTGGAATACGCCACCGTGGCATTATTTGCCCAAGATGACAAAACTTTGATAACAGGCGTGGTATCGGATATTAATGGGTTGTTTCAAATTGAAGGTATCAGAAAGGGTACATATTATCTGGAAGCATCCTTTTTGGGTTATGAAATCAAACGTTTTGAAAATATTGTGGTAAACCGAAATGGTGAAAACATTGATTTGGGCGTTATCCAATTGTCGCTTGGGTCAGACCTGAATGAAGTGGTGGTTAACGCAGAGCGAAATACGGTGGTGAATAAAATTGACCGCCAGGTGTTTGAAGCTTCAAAATTTAAAAGTGCCCAAGGTGGTTCTGGAATTGATGTGATTCGAAATCTGCCTTCAGTAAGTGTGGATAGTCAAGGTGAAATCAGTGTACGGGGAAGTGCAGGTTTTGTTGTGCTTTTGAATGGTAAACCCATTCAAGGTAATGCTAGTAATCTCATAGCGCAATTGCCTGCCAATGCTATTGAAAATGTTGAAGTGATTACCGCCCCGTCAGCTAAATATGATCCAGAAGGAAAGGCCGGTATTATTAATATTTTGACCAAAAAAGGGGCTGTGGATGGTGCTTTTGGTCAAATCAATATAAAAGGCGGATTACCTTCCATTGAAACTTATGGCAACGAAGTGTCGCACAAACGCCATGGTATTGATGCGACTTATAATGTCAGGACTGAAAAATGGAATATCTCGTTAGGTGCAAATTACCAGAGAAATGATTTGGGAGGAAGACGGGAAGGAGACGTATTCACCATCATCAATGATACAAAAACACAATTTCCATCTGCCGGAGAACGTAGTTTTGACGAGGAGAATTATAGTGGAAGATTTACCGTAGATTTTACGCCAAGCGCATCAGATACGTACTCGTTTGGCTTTTTCGCTGGAAAGCGAAGCAAAGCACGATTGGCGGATATCGTTTATTTTGACAACCATTCCGTCACTCCGGCAGATAGCAACAATAGGGATTATACCTTTCAGTATTTCAACCATAATTTAAGAGAACGCAAAGGGGATTTTGTTTTAGGGAGCTTGGATTGGACTCATAGTTTTGAAAATGATTCGGAATTGTCGGCCACTTTTCTTTATGAATACACACTTTTGGGAGGGCCTACGGTGAATCAAAATTTAGGCGAGCCCAATCGTTCAATTTTATTTCAGGATGAATTCAATACCAATGATAATCCTCTGAATGGTGTGCGTTTTCAAGTGGATTATAAGTTCAAACCTTTTGATTTTGGAACTTTAGAAACGGGATATCAATATCGAGATTTATCACATACTGGAGATTTTGTTTATGAAAGGCGAACAGATTTTAATGATGATTTTCAATTGGTGCCTGAGTTTTCAAGTGAAGTGGATTTGGAAAGAACGATTCACTCTGGATACGCTCAACTTTCTGGGAAAAGTGGTAAATGGGAGTACGCCGCGGGGGCGCGTTTGGAGGTGATGGACAGGGAGTTCAGACTGAAAGATAAAACCAACACCGTAGATGAAACATTGTTTTACGATTTTGTGAAATTGTATCCGTCGGCATCGTTCCAATATGAAATTAATGAGAACACAAAAATGAAAGTGGCCTACAGCAGGCGTGTGGAACGGAATTCTACTTTTAAAATGAATCCATTTGCAGAGCGCGAGCATTCTGAAACTTTGGAACAAGGGGATAAAAACTTAAGGCCAGAGTTTATTGATTTGGTTGAAGTTGGAGTCACGAAAAAGTTAAAAGGAGGTAATTCCATTTTTGCCACTGGATATTTCAGGCACGTTGATAACGTGGTAAATCGTGTAAATACCATTTATAACGATACGATTTTAAACAGGATATATTCCAATGTGGGCAATGCAAAGTCCATCGGTTTGGAGGTGGGGGCAGAACTAAAACCTACCAAAAACTGGACTAATTTTATTGGGGCAAATATTTACAACTATTCCATAGATGGAAGTTTTGATAATAGATCTGTAGAAACGGATGCCACAATCTATTCCGTTAATTTAAACTCCACCTGGCGGTTTTGGGAGAATGCTTCGTTGCAGTTCACATTCAATTATCTTTCGGATAGAAATACAGCACAAGGTGAGGATTCAAGGTTTTACTCGCCAAATCTCACGTTTCAAAAATCGTTTGTGGATAATCGGTTAACAGCAACCCTGCAATGGCAAAATATTGACATGGGCCTATTGGATACCAATGAACAACGCATTACAACCTGGCGGGAAAATGAATTTTTTACCACCACCAATTACATTTACGAGGTGGATATGATCATCCTAAATCTGTCATATACCTTTAAACAGGGGAAAAACAAATCCAAGTTTATTGATAGTGAATTTGGAAAACGGGAGTTTTAATTGCTTTACTCCTCTTCCTGACCATGAACGGTTGCAGGTTGTACTGAATCATCATGGGCATTGTAGTACTCCTCTAATAAGCTCATAGTCGCTTTTAGCAAATCCTTGGTTTCAAGTAGCAAACTGAAGTAAAGCGTTGTGTTTTTTGGGCTAGATTCTTCAGACCGGGTGCGCTCTACTTGTCTTTGGATTTTTTCAGTAACAAGGTCAAAAAGCTTGTGCTTCTCGCTCAATACTTTGCCAATTTCTTCAAAAGATCCGGAATCAAAAGCCTGTTTAGTATTTGTAAAAATCTGCTCCAAAACAGCATCCACTTCCTTCAATTCCTTTATTTGGCTGAATTTTAACTTATTGTGGTTGTTGTTAACATGCTTGAAACTGGCATTTGATATATAGTTTAAAGATTGTGCCATGTCTTGTAACAAGCTTAAGACACTGATATAAAAGTTACTGGCATTAACGCTTGGATCTTCCAGGTTTTTAATAAAATAATAGATATTATCCTTTAAGTCGTCAATTTCGTTAGACAGCTTTTCGATTTGATTCTTATTCTTTTTGAGCAGTTTTAAATTGTGCGTGGCCAGACCGTTCACGGCACTGGAGTAAATTTTATTACCTCGCCTCACTACATTGGAGATGTTGCCCGCACTTTCTAGAATGACGCCCTGAGTAGAGCTGCTTTCGGCTTTATGTAAGGTATCTTCGATTTTTTGCTCTCTGGATTGTTTTTTATGGGTAAGGTAGTTCTTTATAAGTACAACTGCGGCAAAAATCAGCAGAGCGGTTAAGGCATAAGCACCTCCATAATATAAAATTAAAGCCATAATGGCTGCGGCAATAAAAGCACTTAAAGCCGTAAAAAACCAACCACCAATAACATTGAGTACCCCAGCTACCCTATAAACCGCACTTTCTGCTCCCCAAGCACGGTCTGCCAAAGAAGTTCCCATAGCTACCATAAAGGTTACATAAGTGGTGGATAAAGGCAATTTCATCGAAGTGGCTATTGAAATCAATACACTGGCAACCATTAGGTTTACCGAGGCCCTTACTAAGTCAAAAGCAGGCAAATCCTTTGGTTTTATGGCCGTGGTTACCTTATGGTCTGCAAATTGCTTTTCAATATAATTTTTGGTGGATTGCGGCAAAAAACTATTAAAGCTTTCGGAGGCTGCAATTGTCATTCGTACAATGTTTCTAGAAAGGAAATTTGGCTCAAAACGTTCTTTTACATCGTCCTGTCTGGATAAATCTACGGATGTTTTTACAACTGCTCGGGCCTTACTTGAAAACCAAAGGGTCAATACCATAATCAACCCGGCAAGAAGTAATAGAAAAGGTTTTGTGGCAACAGGTTCACTTAAAGCTACCATTGCGTATTCCGTGGGCAATACACTGCTTACCGACCATGCTTCATAGGAATTATAGGCCGCGATTGGCACACCAATAAAGTTTACCAAATCGTTTCCTGCAAAAGCCACGGCAAGGGCAAACGTACCAATGACAATGATGATTTTGTAAATATTTAGTTTAAAAAACTGCATCAAGGCCATGGAAATCAGCGTAAAAACTACGAAGCTGATTCCGATAAGAGCAAGATTGTTGTCCGTAATTAAAGTTTTAAAATCACTGCTCATAAAAGCAGCATTTTTTACACCTTTAATTAAAATGAAATACAAAATGGAAGTATTCGCAAAACCACTAAAAATAGCCCCTAAAACCATCGGTTTATTCTGAAAATTAAACGTCAGCAGTAATCTGGATAAGTATTGAATAATTGCTCCTATTGAAAACGCAACCACTACTGAAAGTAAAATGCCCAGTATAATCTCAATAGCCTTTTCATTATTGATATAGTTTCCAAGGTCCAAAATGTTTTGTTGGTTGTCCCCAGCAATCTTAAGAGATGCAATACAAACGGATGCACCCAGAAGTTCAAAAACGATGGAAACCGTTGTAGACGTAGGTAACCCGAGGGTGTTGAAAAAATCCAAAAGGAGGATATCGGTAATCATCACGGCCATAAAAATGATCATGATTTCATCGAACATAAATTCGCTGGGGTTGAAAATCCCTTTCCTTGCTACCTCCATCATGCCACTTGAGCTCAATGCACCGACGGCTACGCCCAAACTAGCTACAATCATTATGGTTTTAAAGGAAACGGCCTTGGAGCCAATGGCCGAATTGAGGAAGTTTACAGCATCATTACTAACGCCAACAATCAAATCTGCAATTGCCAAAAAAGCAAGGGCAACCAGCATGTAGATATAAATATGCTCCATTGATTAGAGTGAAATAATTAAGGAACAAATGTCTTGTTTTTAGACGAACTCAATGTTAACGAATTGTTATGTTCTACACCCTGATTTTATGTTTCGCATGAAAAAAAACTAGGGAATGTTGTATGTTAAGTATGTTACCAAAAAATTTAAAAAATTTAACATTGGTAATGAATTGAAAATCAGAATTATATGTTCTTAATGTTAATTTAATGTTATGTAAATGTTGCGTGAAAGTAAAATTAATGATACATTTGTAAAGTAATTATTAAATAAAACCCCACAGTCATGAAAAAATATATCATAATATTAGCAGTTTTATTTGTAGGAGCATCAGCATTTGCTCAAAAAGAAAGAACATTAACCCTTAATAAAGAAACCAATTTGATTGATGTGGTTTACTTCCATGATAATGGTGAAATCAGTCAAACAGGATCCTATACCGCCGATGGAAAATTAGAAGGCGAGTGGATTAAATATGATAAGGAAGGTGCCAAAATTGTTACCGCTTATTATAAAGAAGGCAAGAAAGTAGGTAAATGGGTTTATGTTGTTGATGGAAAATTAAAGGAAGTGGACTATTCTAAAAATGTAGCGTCGTTATAGCGAACTCTAGTTATAAAGCAAAAATCCCGCGAATAGCGGGATTTTTGCTTTATAACTTTTTGAGAAGACTATTATTGTAATTAGAAAACTAAAATACAATCTTGGCCTAATTTTAGTTTCTTGTCCAACCTGAATTCCAAGAATTGTAATCTGCACCAGTTCCGTTTCCTACACCAGTGAAGAATGAATTGGCATCAAAAGCACCATTTGTGTCATTTTTCAGTGTAAGTGTTACATCATCAAAAGTGATATTGGTTACACCAGTTTCATCAGCAAGAACACCAGTTCCTGTTTCTTCGTCATCCAAATCATAACCTTCTTCAAAACCTTCTAACAATACATTGTTAAACATTGCACGAGTACCTGCTCTTAAGCGGATGGCTTCATTACCGTTACTTGAGCCTAATCCGTTAATAGTTAAATTGTTTACAATAGGGGCACTCCAAAAAACAGGATTCGAGTTATTTCCTATGTCGGTGTTGAAACCGTCGCCTTCAATACCTTTATCATGCGATTGTCTGTGTTCGATATAAACATCCGTAAGAGTTCCGGTAAAACCTTCTGTCCAATCTACAGAGTCGTCTTGTGCACCAATTACGGAGATATGAGAAGCATTAACAGTTCCTCCAAAAAACTCTACACCATCATCAGCACCTTCAAAGGCTTGGATGTAGTCAATAGTGGTTCCGTTACCTACTGCATAAAAAGAGAATCCATTATTTTCTGATGCTGCATCAGCGGCACCACCTGAATACTCAATACGTACATATCTTATGATTCCAGAATTATCATTTGTGATACTGCCACCATAAGGCAATCCACCAATTTCAGATGTAGAAGTAGCATTGCCGCCTACAACAGAATTTATTGGTGCACGACCTAATATAATAAGACCTCCCCAATCTCCTGGGTTAGGTGTTGCAGAGTTTGAAGTAAATACGATAGGGTTAGAAGATGTCCCTTCTGCCATAATAACGCCACCTTGTTGTACTGCAACATAAACATCAGATCCAGTAGTAGCTTTAACAACTACTCCAGGTTCAATAGTTAATGTTATGTTTTCAGGAACAATAAGGGCACTTGTTAAACTGTACTCAGTTCCTGAAGTAAGCGTAAGGTCTGCTGTTAGCGTTCCTCCTATTTCAGTGCCGGATGGATCTGTTCCTCCAGAACCACCTTGATTAATAATTACATCGGCAGTGTCATCTGCTGCACAACCAACAATGGTAAGTGCTGCAACTGTTAATAAACCTAAAAGAAATTTGTTTGCTTTCATTTTGTGTGAATTGATTTAATGTTCGTTTTTGATTGTAGTTAAAATTTATACTTTATTTGAAGACTAGCGTTTACCCCCCTTTTGTAGCTTGATAGTGCAAAATCAGAAAGGTCAGCATTTACGCCTAGGTCGTTTGCTAATGTTGGGTCAAAAGATACATTCTCTCGTACGCGCTCTATTGTTGGGTTAAGTAAGTTTTTTATGCTTGCGTTAATCTCAAAGTTCTTGTTAATTGTATTTTTCCATACGAAGTCCAATGTAGGTACGCCTTTTTCAATGATGTTTCCCAACTGACCAGATCCCAAAGCATCTATACGATCTGAGAAATAAGAAAACACGAGGTTCGCAACAGGCTTGTATTCTCCAAAAGTTGGGCTATAACTTACATCCGCATTGATAAGCACTGGTGAAGCACCTTGAAGCTCGTCTGAATCTCTATTAAAGTTTGTGTTAAATGTTCCGGAAACGGTTTTCAAATCCTGTGTTGTTGAGGTATAAGTAATGTTCATCCCAGCGGATAAAATATTTTCTTCGTCTTCATTTTTAATAATGCCCTTTCTAGCTTCTAACTCAATTCCAAAAACATCTGCACGATCACCAGTTCTAAAGAAACGTTGGGTGCCAGTAGCGTCGTTGGCCGAAACAAGGTTTACAGGGTCGTTTATGGTTTTATTGAAAACACCAATTGATAATATTTCACCTTTATTGATAAACCACTCATATTTTAGGTCTAGGTTTATAATAGTAGAAAATGCCGGGTCATTTAAAAGGTCAGGGTTACCACCTATACGATCCGTTACGTTTTCATAAACAAACGGCGCAACTTCTTTAAACTCTGGGTTGGAAACTGTTCTACTTGCAGAAAAACGTAGGTTTTGGTCTTCGTTTAGGGCGTATTTTATGTTTAAACTAGGCAAGAAAAACGTTTCGTTAGCTTCGTTGCCACCGGGATTGTTAAATGAAAGGTTGATTACATCGTAACTAATTTCTTGGTTAAACCGCTCAACGCGCAACCCGGGAACAAAGGTCCATTTTTCACCTGCTTTATATACAGCATCGACATATAGTGCATGGACGCTTAAATTACCAGCATAAGCATTTTCTAATCTACCCGGTAAGTTTTCTTTTCCTAAACCATTTGCTGGATCTAAAGGTCGGAATACACTCGTATTATATAAAACACCTTGATTTTCTAAAGAGAAGAATGCATCAAAATTATTAACGTCCTCAATTTCGGTAAATGGATTGATAATATCATAACCATAACGTTGGTTGTCGAAAGTACGCTCTTTAATACGTCCGTTGTAACCAAAGTTAAAATTTAATTTTTCGGACTGCTCGTAGCTTAAATTAACACGGGCATTGAATTCACTATCTTCAATATTCTGAAAATAACGTTGGTTGTCAAACTCAACATTTCTAAAGAAAATAGCATTGGTATTCGGGTCGTTGTCAAGCGTATTTTCAAAACGTTCAAGTGCAATACGTTTACGGTCTGGTTGACGGGCCAATACATTGTTATAACCTAAACCATAATCTAGTTTTAGTTTTTCGCTTAAAGTACTTGTTCCCAAGATTTGATTTACAAAAATCATATCCTGTTCAAACTGAACATTCTGCGTAAAGAACCCGAAATCATCATTATCGGCAATAGTGTTACGGTTATATCCACGACCATCAATACCAAAACGACCAACTTCATCAGTAGCATCATTAATAAATAAAGAGTTGAATTTTATTTTATGATCGCTGTTAATACGGTAAACAATGTTGGCCATTGCTGTAGTATTCCGCGAGAATTCATATTCCTCAGCATCTTGAAAAATTTGGTTTGCAGCAGCCGTTACGTTGGCAAATTGTCCTCTTCTGTATTCAAAATTGCTACCAAATGAAGCAGTGGCAAAAACACTTAAGCGAGACTCCTCTCCAATTTCCCAAGACTCACCGCCGGCAATACTGCCTTCAGTACCAAGAGGGCCATCAATCCCTTGGGGATCCACACCATGAGATAAAATAACTGCATAAGGGTTATTTCGGTATCTGTTATAAAAACCAAAGTATCCCGTACCTTCACTTTTCACAAAACTCTTACCTACTGCATTGGAGTTGAAATTAGAGCCTATACTTGCATCAATAAAGAAATTTCCGGTATGTTCTTTTGAAACGATATCTACATTTCCTGCAGCGAAATCGCCATAAAAATTAGCGGCATAGGTTTTGCTTACCCCAACGTTTTGTATAACATCTGAAGAAAAGAGGTTAAGATCCATATTCTTCTTTTCAATATCATTAGCAGGAAGCGTTAGACCGTTGTAAGTTGTGTTTAAGTATCTGTCTCCAAGACCACGAACGTAAACATTACCGCCGCCTTCTTGTTTTGAGATACCAGAGATTTTAGTCACCGCACCAGCAGCATCACTGACGCCTTTTCGAGAAAGTTCCTGTGCACCAATACTTTGTTTCTGAACAACTGCGTTTTTTTGTTCCAACAATAAAGCAGTTTCGCTTTCACGCTTAGTTTCGGCCTGGATAATGACTTCCTTCAAAGAAGCAGCACTGGCCGCCATAGAAACATTAAGTGTAGCCGTTTCTCCAGCAGTAATAGTTACTGCAATTTCTTGAGTTTCGTAGCCTACGAAACTAAAAACTAGTGTATATGTGCCAGCATCTAAATTGGCAATTTCATATAGACCATCAAAGTCCGAAGTAGTACCTTTTGTAGTGCCTTTTATTAAAACGTTAGCAAAAGCCAAAGGTTCATCGTTATATTCTTTGTCGGTAAGCTTTCCTGTTATTGAACCTGTTTGCGCGTATGTGAACACGGTTACAAATAGCAATAAAAACAGTATAAAATGTCTCATTATCTTAATTAAATTTCTTGCCGCAAAGAAACCACCGTTTTGTGAATATGGTGTTATCTGACGATTAAAGAACTGTAATAAAAGTGTTAGGCTAGTGTTATGAAATTAGGGCCAAAAAAGGTGATTGGTTACATTAAATTAACATTGATGTTTTTGGGTTTTCCCCAATAAAAAAGCAGTCTATACAATGAAGTATAGACTGCTTTTTCTGATTTTATTGTATGTTTTAGTTGTCCGTAGCTACTGGCGTTGGGTCGTCTGCATTACTTGCTAATGTCAACATTAACTCATCCAATGATATTGAACTGGCTTTTAAAGTAGCTTCAGTAGATATGGTTTCACCTGAAAGTACATTGATCTGTTTTTCCTCAGTTTCGTAACCCACAAAACTATATACAAGGGTATAAGTACCCTCCTTTAGGTTTTCAAATTTAAAAGCACCATTTTCATCCGTGAGAACTTCTACATCCTGCTCCTTGATAGAAACTTTTGCAAACATCAACGGCTCATTATTCGATTCAAAATCGGATAGGTTGCCTTTAATGGCACCATTTTGCGCAAATGAAACGCTGGCGATTAAAAATGTTAGTATTGCTATTGTGTATTTCATGCGGTTCTCACCTAATTTTACACTGCAAAGAACGTACTTAAGTATAACCAAAATGTTACCGAAAGATTAAACAACAGTGATTAAAATGTTACCCTAATGTTAAGGGAAAATGGATGAATTTTTGAGTGAAATTATAATTGCACCATTGGTCTTTGTTTTATGTATTTGGTCGATAAAAATTAGCTTTCTTAAATTGAAATAAACTATAAATACAAGTTGATTATAAAATATTTTAAAGCAAATTCTTTAGTATCTTGCCCCTGCTTTAAATTGAAAAATAATTCTCCAACACAAAGTGTTGGAGTTTCATTTAAACTGTCATTCCCGCGGAGGCGGGAATCTTAGATAAAAGTTTCATTTTCAGCCAGATTAACGTTTAGCAAATTTTAAATTTCTTTTTAAACAATGAACTGGGAACAACTCCTCTCCTTAAAACGCTTTGGCGATACCAATAAAAGACTGAGAAAAGAACAAGATGAAACCCGTTTGGGGTTTGAAGTGGACTACGATCGTATTATCTTTTCGCAAGAGTTTAGAAGTCTTCAGGATAAAACTCAGGTAATTCCTCTGTCGGAAACAGATTTTGTGCATACCAGATTGACACATAGTTTGGAAGTGAGTGTGGTGGGCCGTTCCTTAGGTAGAAAAGTGGGACAGAAAGTGTTGGAGAAACATCCGCATTTACAAAACGTGCATGGCTATCAAGCTAACGATTTTGGGGCTATTGTGGCCACGGCGGCTTTGGCACACGATATCGGCAATCCACCATTTGGGCATTCGGGAGAAAAATCTATTGGCGAATTTTTCAAAAACGGGGCTGGAAAACAGTATCAAGACCAATTAACCGATAAGGAGTATCAAGATCTTTGCGATTTTGAAGGCAATGCTAATGGTTTTAAAATTTTGACTCAAAGTAGGGCAGGGCGAGAGGGTGGACTGCGTTTAAGTTACGCAACCCTTGGGGCCTTTACAAAATATCCAAAGGAATCGCTGCCCAAGAAGCCAACCAAGCATATTTCAGACAAAAAATATGGTTTTTTTCAATCTGAAAAAGAAGCGTTTCAAGATGTGGCCAGCGAATTGGGGCTCCTAAAGAGAAGCAACGAACATTTGAGTTTTTCCCGTCATCCATTGGCATTTTTGGTGGAGGCGGCTGATGATATTTGTTATACCATTATCGATTTTGAAGACGGTATCAATTTGGGGTTAATCCAAGAGGAATTTGCTTTGGAATATCTTTCAAAATTAATTCGCGAAAACATCAAACCGGAGAATTACTACGCTCTGGCTACTAAAGAAGACCGCATAAGTTACCTCAGAGCCTTGGCTATTAATGCCCTTATTAATGATGCTGTGGACATTTTTATGAAAAATGAGGAGGCCATTTTAAAAGGGGCTTTTGATTGCGCCTTGTTGGATAAAAGCAAATTTGAAGCACAAATCAATGACATTATTAAAATCAGTATCGAAAATGTTTATATGTCTGAAGAGGTAGTCGATAAAGAAATTGCCGGATATCAAATCATCAATAAATTGCTTAATGTATATTCAAGTGCCGTTAATAATAGTTTTAACGGTGTGGCATCAAATTATGATAAACTTATTCTTAAACGCTTACCAGAAACTATCGATTTTGGAGCTACAAGTTTATACGAAAGGCTTTTGGCCGTGTGCCACTACGTTGCCCTGTTAAGTGATAGCAAGGCCATCCGTAATTTTAAAAAGATTGAAGGGGTGACGTTTTAAGTTGCTTCGCGCCATCTAATTATCTTTTTATAATTTAGTTAAAAAGACTAATTGAACTAAAGCTATTTAAAATCACATCATGAAAGGACAATCACTCATCATTATTCTTATTGTTTTTAATTTAGCTTGCGTTTCAGAGCGTCCAAATTTCAATAAAAAGAAAGATATTTTAATTGCTCAATTTGATAGTAAACCAGACCCTGATGACATACACGCACAAGCTGCTTTAGGATCAATGTTATTGCATCAGGATTTAAAGGGTATAGATTATTATGTGGTAGCTGGTGCTGTAGGTGTTCAAGGTGGTGCATTTATAGACTCCAGTAAATTACTAAAACTTGCATTTGGTAATAAGTGGGCCAATGCTCATGAAGATTGGAATGGAGCTGTTGCCAGTATTACAAAAAAAGTAGTCGGTACATTAAAAAAAGGCGGAAAAGTATGGGTGCAAGAAGCAGGACAATCCAATATTACTGCAGATTGGATTGCAGAGGTGGTAAAAGAAATGCCCGAGTCTCTTGTTAAATCTAATGTTATTGTGGTACAACATAGTAAATGGAACGAAGACCATGCCACAGCATCAGATTTAGACTATGTAAAACAAAAAACATCCTATTTTGCAATTGACGACGGCAATAAGGCCTATGGTGCAGAAAAAGGAAATCGTGGGCCACACTTAACACCAGAATACCGAGCTAAAGACAGCGAATGGATAGCTATAGCCAAATCATCATCAAACAAAAAAGCAAGAAAACTTTGGATTGAAGCTGATAAGATTATCACCGAAAAATTCCCAAATAAATTTCCTCATGAATGGTCTTACATTCGTTATGACGGTGTGGACTATTCAGATTGTGTAGAAAATTGGTGGATTTTTAATATTGGGAATTTAGCTGATACACATGCCAAATTTTGGGATAGATATGTAACGAACTGATACTAAGTTTTACTTAATTAAATCACTAAAAGTTTGATTTAATCCCTCAGCATCTAATCCAACCAAAACCTGCAATTCTTCAACGCTCCCGTGTTCCACAAAATGATCCGGAATCCCTAAAGTTTTAATAATGTTTTTGTAATTATGATTGCCGACAAATTCCAAAATAGTAGAACCAAATCCACCTGCAACAACATGATCTTCCACAGTTACTATAGTTTCGTACGTTTTAAAAATATTGTGTAATAGAGCTTCGTCTAGCGGTTTTACAAAGCTCATGTTGTAATGCGATATCTCCATATCTTCAATAGCCTCGCTTACGTTTTTGGCGATGGTACCAATACTTAAAATAGCGAGTTGTTCCCCTTTTTTAAGCTGAATGCCCTTTCCAATTTCAATCTTAGTAAAAGGCTGTTTCCAATCCAAAGTAACTCCTCTGCCACGCGGATATCGAATGGCAATGGGGTGCTTTAACCCCAGCTGTGCAGTATATAAGATGTTTCGTAATTCTACTTCATTGCGTGGTGCAAAAATGATAAGGTTGGGAATGCATCTTAGATAACTTAAATCAAAAACCCCATGGTGGGTAGCCCCATCCTGGCCAACTAAACCAGATCGATCCAAACAAAACACCACTGGAAGGTTTTGTAAGGCCACATCGTGTATAATTTGGTCATAAGCCCGTTGTAAAAAGGTGGAGTAGATATTGCAAAAAGGTATGAGTCCCTGGGTTGCCATTCCAGCGGCAAGGGTCACGGCATGTTGTTCTGCAATCCCTACGTCAAAAGCCCTATCGGGGAACTCGTCCATCATATATTTTAGCGAACTTCCTGTGGGCATGGCCGGCGTAATGCCTACAATGTTTTCGTTTTGTTTTGCTAATTCAACTAAGGTGTGCCCAAATACATCTTGATATTTGGGTGGCATTTCTGCATTAGGTTTGGCCTCTAAATCACCTGTTTTGGCATCAAACTTTCCAGGGGCATGATATTTTACCTGGTCTTTTTCAGCTTGTTTTAGACCTTTGCCCTTAGTCGTAATGACGTGCAACAATTTTGGTCCTTTCACGGTTTTGAGGCGTTCCAGTTCCGAAATGATTTTATCTAAATCATGACCATCGATGGGGCCTGAATAGTCAAAGTTTAAGGCTTCAATTATGTTGTTGCGCTTTTGCGTACCCTTTTTTACGTTGGTTAAATATTGTTTTAGGGCACCTACGCTTGGGTCAATTCCAATGGCATTATCATTAAGAATAACCAGAAGGTTTGCATCGGTTACCCCAGCATGGTTCAAGCCTTCAAAAGCCATCCCGCTGGCGATGGAAGCATCTCCAATTACGGCAATGTGCTGTTTGTCCTCGCCTTTCAATTTAGAAGCAATCGCCATTCCCAATGTAGCCGAAATGGAAGTGGAGGAATGGCCTGTGCCAAAAGCATCAAATTCGCTTTCGTCCCGCTTTGGAAAGCCGCTTATGCCACCCAATTGACGGTTTGTGTGAAAACTATCCTTTCTTCCGGTTAAAATTTTATGGCCGTAAGCTTGATGGCCTACATCCCAAATTAACAAGTCGTTTGGGGTGTCAAATGCATAATGTATGGCAATGGTCAGCTCCACCACGCCCAAACTCGCCCCTAAATGGCCTTCTTTTGTGGCAACGATGTTGATGATGAATTCCCGAAGTTCCTTCGCAAGTTGAGTCAGGTCTTTTTGGTTTAGAAGGCGGAGTTCTTTCGGTGAATTTATATGTTTTAGGAGATTGTTTTCCACAAGACAAAAGTACAAGAATGAATTTGTATTTTTACGTTTATGATAGAACCTTTTGACGACAGCTATTTTATGCGGAAAGCGCTCCAAGAGGCAGAACTTGCCTATGAAAAAGGGGAGGTTCCAGTTGGGGCGGTGATTGTAGTTGACAATAAAATTATCGCTCGTGGCCATAATTTAACCGAAACACTAAACGATGTAACCGCTCATGCAGAAATGCAGGCTATTACTGCAGGCGCCAATTTTTTAGGAGGTAAGTATCTCAAAGACTGCACCCTTTATGTGACCTTGGAACCCTGCCAGATGTGTGCCGGAGCGCTATATTGGAGCCAGATTTCAAGGATTGTTTACGGCGCTAGGGATTTGGAGCGTGGCTGTATTAACCTAAAAACAAAACTACATCCAAAAACAAAACTGGAGGGTGATGTTTTGGCCGAGGAAGCCGGTGCTTTGTTAAAGCGGTTTTTTATTACGAGGCGGAATTTGAATTAAAACGTCATTACGAGAAGTGAGGAACGAGCGACGAAGTAATCTCATCTAAAAAAACCTAACCCTAGATTGCTTCACTGTGTTCGCAATGACGAAATTTAAAGTTTATTCCTTTTTTGACTCTCGCGCATTTTGTCCATATTCTCTTTGGTGAGCATATAATCTTTTAAATTTTTATCCTTCCAGCGGTAATAGGAAAACAACGGAAAGACCAATAAAAAAAGCACTGCCACTCCTGAACCTA
This sequence comes from Hyunsoonleella aquatilis, assembly GCF_014270105.1. GTDB lineage: Bacteria > Bacteroidota > Bacteroidia > Flavobacteriales > Flavobacteriaceae > Jejuia > Jejuia aquatilis. The sequence continues at coordinate 344,654 of NZ_JACNMF010000002.1, read as the reverse complement.
TAAGTTTCTGAGCGTTTTCGGTTTCCAAAACAAAACCGCAGATAATCAATCCGAAGGAAGCAAGAAACAATATGAGGATGAGGTATTTCATTTCTACTGAGTCACATTAATCAATTGCCGCCTGTAAGCCGTTAATAGTTTTGATTTTGAAATATAGCCATAGTATTTCCCTTCTTTGATAACGGGCAAATTCCAAGCGCCACTGGTCTTGAATTTTTTCATAATATCGTTCATGGAATCCTCTTCGTAATTGATAATGCCCGCATCGGCATGCATCAGGCTTTCTACATCTACTTTATCATATAAATCGGTGTTGAACATTATATGACGGATATCGTCCAGCCGGATCACACCCAAAAATTCATGGTTTTTACTTACCACAGGAAAATGGTTTCGCGATGATTTGGCCACTGCATTTTCCAGTACTTCCCTCAGTTTCATTTCTGGTTTTAGGATAATGAAATTGGTCTCGATAACCTTATCGATTTCCATCATCATCAACACATTTTTGTCTTTGTCGTGGGTAATTAGTTCGCCACGTTTTGCCAACTTCAAAGTGTAAATGGAATGGGACACAAAATATTTGGTGATCGAGAAGGAAATCGCCGCCACGAGCATTAAAGGTACAAACAATTCATAACCTCCGGTAATTTCGGCAATCAAGAAAATAGCAGTTAGTGGCGCGTGCAGTACCCCGGCCATAAGCCCTGTCATTCCTATTAAGGTGAAATTGGATTCGGAAACATGAAAGTCCAGGCCCAGATTATTGATAACTTTCGCAAAGGCATTCCCTAATGCACTACCCATCACCAAGGTTGGTATAAACACCCCGCCAACGCCTCCTGCGCCAAAAGTGGTGGTCATGGCAATGGCTTTAAAAATAGTTATACCTAAAAGTAGGCCTATGACTATCCAAATATTTTCCAAGTCCAAATTAAACGGTGTAGTCCCAATTGCAGCAATATGGTCGCCTTTTAACAGGTTGTTCATTACGCCGTAACCTTCACCATAAAGGGGCGGGATTATGTACAACATGGTGCCAATGGCCAAACCACCTATGAGCAATCGCTTTGCTCGACTTTCAAATCGCTTGAAAAAATCGGTAATGCTAAAGAAAATCTTTGAAAAATATACCGACATCAATCCCGTAACAATTCCTAAAACTGCATAAAACCCAAGGTCATTAATTTGAAACTCGTCTGTAAGTTCAAAGCGCAGCAACACATCTGTTCCCAGAAAGAAATAGGAAGTAACCACCGCAGAAACGGAAGCTAGCAAAAGAGGTATCAGAGAGGCAAAGGCAATGTCCAAACTAAAAATCTCAATGGCAAAAATAATAGCGGCAATGGGTGCTTTAAACATAGATGCCATAGCTCCGGCGGCCGCACATGAAATGAGTAATAGTCGCGTTTTTGTGTTCATGTGAAACAAACGCGCGGCATTTGAGCCCAATGCCGATCCAACGCTAACTGCAGGACCCTGTAACCCGACTGAACCACCAAAACCCACTGTAAGCGGTGCGGTAATCAAGGCGGCGTAAATATTATATCTTGGAATAATGCCATTCAATTTTGAAATGGCATGTAAGGTGGTGGAAATCCCATGGCCAATGTGTTTTTTTAGCCAGGTTTGCTTAATGATATACACCAATAACAAACCGATGATAGGTAAAATAAAATAGAGTGAACTTTGGTAATCTTTAAAAACATATAGGTTAAAAAGATGCCTTATGGTATGTGTCAGGTTTTTGAGTACCACCGTGCCCATTCCGGCCAAAAACCCAACCAAAATACTGAGGATATAAATGAACTGGCGCTCAGAAATATGCTTGTATTTCCAGATTAAAAATTTTCGTAAAAGGGCTCTAAATTTCATGGTTGTCCGGGTGATTTTAAAATGTCTGTACCTAAATATTTATCATCCTTGTTCATAAACCAAGCCCGCACTTTCGGCATTTTTATGCCATTGATAGTTTCCTCTTCGGTCAATAAAATATACTCCCCGTCATTTTTGGATTCATCCCTAAAAAATTGATACACTTCCATGGCATAATTTTCCTTGTTGAAATAAAAATACCAAATATCCTTGCCCACCGATGCTTCATAAGTTGCTTTTAGCACCCAATAGGGTTCACCCTTAAAGATTTTGCTTTGCACTTCATTGTGAATAATTGTACCAGGATCCTTCAGTTTCATTGGCAAACCGTACAAATAGGTATAGTAGTTTTTGAAAAATTGCGCCCGCTTTTTATGTTTTTTTATAATGGGATCGGAAGGGCTTTTGTCACTATTGAAAATAACAGTGATACTGTCTTTGCGTATAAAATACTTTGTAGCGTCGTTTTCTACCTTGGAAGTCATTGAAAAATATTGCCCGGGCAAATCGATAAGGATTTCGCTATCCCGATTGGGTTTTTCCGGGATTTCCATGGTGATGTTAAGTTCACCTTTAAAGCTGTTCCAATTGCCATTTGGGTCGTGATAGGCGATGGCTTTTTCCAAAAGTTGTTCCCCAGTCATATTTTGTGAGAATACAATCGATGATAACACTAGCGTTACAAGTAGAAAAAATTGTTTCATGTGAATGAAATAAAAGTAACAAAAAATCCCGCATTAACGGGATTTAGTTTTTAAGATTTTAAGTTCAATTTTAAGCTCAATTCTTCCAATTGGTCATCATCGATTGGAGCGGGGGCGTCAATCATCACATCACGTCCCGCATTGTTTTTTGGGAAGGCTATAAAATCCCTTATGGTTTCCTGTCCGCCTAAAATGGCCACGAGTCTATCCAGTCCAAAAGCAAGTCCACCATGCGGGGGCGCGCCATATTGGAAGGCATCCATTAGGAAACCAAATTGCGCTTTGGCTTCTTCTGGCGTAAAGCCTAAATAATCGAACATTAAGGATTGGGTTTCCTTATCGTGAATTCTGATAGAACCACCGCCAATTTCGTTGCCGTTTAATACCAAATCGTAGGCATTGGCTTTTACTGCTCCCGGATCCGTTTTTAATAATTCTATTTGCCCCGGTTTTGGAGCCGTGAACGGGTGGTGCATGGCATGGTAGCGCTCTGTGTCCTCGTCCCATTCCAACAATGGAAAATCCATGACCCATAAAGGAGCAAACTCATCCGGCTTGCGTAAGCCCAAACGCTCTGCCAATTCCATTCTTAGTGCGCTGAGTTGGGTACGGACTTTGTGAGTTTCCCCTGAAAGCACGCATATTAAATCACCCGGTTTTGCACCTGTTGCTTCTGCCCATTTTCCAAGATCCTCTTGGTCATAAAATTTATCGACGGACGATTTAAAAGAGCTATCTTCATTACAACGGCAATACACCATGCCAAGCGCGCCAACTTGTGGGCGTTTTACCCAATCAATGAGTTTATCTATTTCCTTTCTAGTGTAGCTATTGCCTCCGGGAACGGCAATTCCAACGACTAATTCCGCTTTATTGAAAACATTGAAATCTTTATGCTGTGCAACTTCATTAAGCTCTCCAAATCGCATCTCAAAACGAATGTCGGGTTTGTCGTTACCATACAAGCGCATGGCATCGTCATACTGCATTCTTGGGAATTTATCGATATCGATTCCTTTGATTTCCTTGAGTAAATGACGTGTCAGTCCCTCAAAAGTGTTTAAAATATCTTCCTGTTCAATAAATGCCATTTCACAATCAATCTGAGTGAATTCTGGCTGTCTGTCGGCCCGTAAATCTTCATCCCTAAAACACTTTACGATTTGGAAATATTTATCCAAGCCACCAACCATCAGCAACTGTTTGAATGTTTGAGGCGATTGTGGTAGGGCATAAAACTGACCTTCGTTCATTCTGGAAGGCACCACAAAATCACGAGCACCTTCTGGCGTAGATTTTATCAAATAAGGCGTCTCCACTTCGATAAATCCTTCGTTTGAAAGGTAGTTTCGAACTTCTTGTGTTACCTTATGTCTAAAAATCAAACTGTCTTTCACAGGATTTCGGCGGATGTCTAAATAGCGATATTTCATCCGTAAATCCTCACCACCATCGGTTTTATCTTCAATAGTGAAAGGCGGTAAAAGGGCTTCGTTCAAAATGTTCAATTCCGAAACCAAAATTTCGATATCACCTGTTGGGATGTTTGGATTTTTTGAGGCCCGTTCTTGAACTTTGCCTGTAATTTGAATCACGAATTCGCGTCCTAATTTTTGAGCCTTTTTTAATAAAGCGGCCTGGGTTTGCTCTTCGTCAAAATACAATTGTATGATGCCGTAGCGGTCCCGTAAATCCATATACACCATGAATCCTTTGTCCCTAACGCCTTGCACCCATCCGGCCAAGGTCACTTCTGTATTGATATGTGACGCCCTTAATTCGCCACAGGTATGACTTCTGTACATTGTCGTGAAAAATTGAGGTGCAAATTTACGTAAGTTATTACTATTATAGTGAATTTGAAGATTGAATTTGCGCTTGTTGGGATGAGATTCTAAAACAACCCTTCGACTGCGCTCAGGGTGACATTTTCAAACTTCAAAGTCAAATGAAAAGAGCCACAAAAACTGTGGCTCCTTCCCGCTATTAATCGAGTTAGTCAAACAACAATTAAAAACAATTTTTTATGCTCCTTCTAAACGTTCAGAGACATTAAATACTTCCTGTTGAGTGGAAACCAGGCCTACCTTGGCATTGCGCCTCTTGAACAACCACATTTTGAATTTAGTGGATAAGAAAAACAGAATCGGTACGACAATCAACGTTAAGAACGTTGCTATGAATAAACCATAAATTACAGTCCAGGCCAAAGGTCCCCAGAAAATTACGTTATCACCTCCCATATAAATGTTTGGATTGAATTCACTGAGCAATGTAAAGAAGTTGATATTAAAACCAGTTGCTAAAGGAATCAACCCTAAAATGGTGGTGATGGCGGTTAACAATACAGGACGCAAACGAGCTTTTCCACCTTTCACGATGGCTTCAATTAAATCATCCTGCTGTAAATATTGCTCATCCTCCAAATCTAAAAGTACCTTTTTACGGTCGATAAGCAGTTGGGTGTAATCCAATAATACCACACCATTGTTCACCACAATACCGGCCAACGAGATAATCCCCATCATCGTCATCATTATTACAAAAGCACTACCCGTGATGACGATACCGCCAAATACGCCAATTAAACTCAAGAATATGGCCAGCATGATTATCGCTGGTTTAGAAACAGAATTGAATTGGAAAATCAGAATAAAGAAAATTAAACCTAATCCTGTGAAGAACGCCCCCATCAAGAAGGCCATCTGCTTGTTTTGCTCTTCAATTTGACCAGTGTAATCTACTTTTACACTATCTGGCTTTTCAGTAAAGCTTTTCATTTCATTTTGAATCTTTGAAACGATAGCCCCTGCATCTGTATACCCTGGGGCCAATGCCGAATACAAGGTAACTACACGACGTACATCCCGATGTTTGATGGCACTAAATCCAGAATTATTCTTTTGTTGGGCCACTGTAGATACAGGGATTTCTTTAATCTTGCCAGAGGCCATATCCCTAAAGGTGATTCTTTGGTTGAAAATCGCACTGGTGTTATAGCGATTCTCTTCATTAAAACGGACATAAATGTCATAATCCTCGCCGTCCTCCTTATAGATTCCTGCTTTTTCTCCGAAGATAGAATTTCGCAACTGTGAGCCTACTTGTCCTGCGCTAACGCCCAATTCACCAGCCTTTTTTCGGTCCACTTCTACCTGCATTGTGGGCTTGGACTTGTTCACATCAATTTTTAACTCATCAATGCCCTGAATGTTTTTAGAATTGATGAAATCACGCATTTTTTCAGCCGTGGCAATCAGTTCGCTGTAATCATTGCCTTCCAGCTCTAGGTTGATAGGATATCCTGCAGGAGGGCCAACGGCATCCTTTTCAACGGAAATGGCTACGCCGGGGTAAATGCCCTGCAAATCTTCCTGAACTTTTTTCAAGAGAACGTTGCTGTCGGCACCATCCCTGAGTTTATACTCGCGCATGGTGGCCGTTATTTTGCCACGGTGGGGCATTTCTGCTTGGGAACCACCATCAGTTTGCGGATTTCCGGCACCAGCACCCACTTGGGATACTGCACTTTCAGTCAGGAAATTGAAGTCGCCTTTTAAGTAGGCCTCTTCGTTTAAGATTTTATAAACACGTTCCTCTATATCCTTGGTAATCGCATTAGTCTTTTCGATGTCCGTGCCTTCAGGATATTCAATGTAAACAATGATTTGATTGGGTGTGTTGTCAGGGAAAAACTCTACTTTGGTTCGTTGACTTCCAACGGAGGCACCAAATCCCATAAAAGCAATAAATAAAAGTACTACAGTGCCAATGGCAATAAATGCCGGCTTTCTGCCGCTTAAGGCACTGCGCAATATCTTTTCATAGAAGCGCTCCCATTTTGGCAATACTTTGTTTTGAAAGCTATTGGCCCATGAGCGCAGAAACAGGCGGTATATCCAAAGTAAAATTATCGCAACCACCATTAAACTTCCAAAGGCACGGTTTTCGCCACCAAAAATCATAATTAGTAAACCAATACCGCCTACAATCGCAGATATTTTAATAATGTTTTGAAGGGGCATTTCCTTATCCTCTGTTGTCATATACTGCGATACTAATACGGAGTTAAAAAATATGGCTACGAACAGCGAAGACCCTAAAACCACCGAAAGGGTTACTGGGAAATAAATCATAAATTCTCCCATAATACCCGGCCAAAGCCCCAAAGGAATAAAGGCAGCTACAGTGGTTGCGGTTGAAATTATAATGGGGAATGCAATCTCTCCAATGCCTTTTTTAGCCGCTTCTATGCGGCTCATGCCCTCGTCGCTCATCAAACGGTACACATTTTCTACTACCACGATACCGTTATCCACGAGCATTCCAAGCCCCATAATCAAACCAAACAAAATCATGGTATTCATGGTGTAGCCAAGCGTATTCAAAATCATTAAAGACATGAACATGGACATTGGGATAGCAAAGCCCACAAACAGAGCGTTTTTAAACCCTAAAAAGAACATTAACACCGTAACCACTAGAATAATCCCGAAGATGATATTGTTTACCAAATCATCTACTTGTCCTATGGTCTTTGAAGACTGATCGTTGGAAATCGTAACTTCCAAATCGGGTGGGAATACATTTGCAATGGCGGTTTCAACAATTACTTTGATTTGGTCTGCTGCCGCAACCATGTTTTCGCCGGCGCGCTTCTTTACATCAAGCATTACCACTGGATGGCCAAACTCTCTAGCGTAGGTGGTTTTGTCCTTGTCTCTAAAATTGACTGTTGCCACATCTTTGAGGTAAATGGAGTTGCCCATTTCGGATTTGACCACAAAGCGTTCAAGCTCATTAGGAGATTCAATTTCACCTATAATTCTAATTGTACGCCTCTGGCCACTTGCGATTAAATTACCAGCGGATATGGTCACATTTCCATTTCTGATGGCATCTGTAATGTCCCTAAAACTGACCTTTGCCGCCATCATCTTATAAATATCGACAGCTACTTCCACCTCTTTTTCCTGTGCACCACGAATATCCACTTGTTTGATTTCAAGTAAACTTTCTATTTCATCTTCTAAATATTCGCCATACTCTTTGAGCTTATCTACAGGATAGTCTCCAGAAATATTTATGTTGAGAATTGGCATTTCTTCGGACATACTTAAATCGAAGATGTTGGGTTCTACCTTCGCACCATTAAATGTAGGCCAGTCTTCGCTTGAGGTTTCGGTGTCTACTTCATCCTTTACCTTTTGCTTTGCGGCTTCAACCGTAATATTTTCATCAAACTCAACAACCACAAGTGAATAATCCTCCTGGGAGGTTGATGTGATTTCGACCACATTGCTTACCGTTTTTAATTTATCCTCGATGGGGTCGGTAATTAGTTTTTCTATATCCTCTGCGGTATTTCCTGGATATACAGAACTAATATATATTTTCGTTTCCTTCACCTCTGGGAAATTCTCGCGTGGCATGCTAAAATAAGCACTGGCACCCAGCATCAAAATCACGGCTATCAAAACATACATAGTGGTTTTGTTGTTGATAGCCCAAGAGGATAACGGAAATTCCTTATCTACTTTTTTGTTTTTTAAATCTTTTGTCATTGCTTCTTGGTCTTTGGATTAGTTAGCAGTTACCAGTTCCAAAATTTTCACGTCCTGTTCATCTTTAACACTACGCGCCCCCTCCATAATAATTTCATCACCGTTTGTAATGCCAGAAAGTACCTCGATATCATCTCCCTGAGTTTTTCCAGTTGTAATAATGGTACGTTTCGCTTTGGCCATTTTGCCCTGTTTATCAGAAATTGTGTAAACGTATTGGTCGCCTTCCGCATTTTCCGAAATGATACTCTGTGGAATCAAAATCGCTTTTTCATTGGTATAATCGTTAATCTTTAGTTTTGTCGTAAGGTTAGGTTTAATGGAGGCATCGTTCTTCGGAAGAGCCACTTCAACCTTAAACGTTCTATTGTCAGGATTTATAAAGTTTCCAGCTTGACGTACCTTGGCCTCGATATCTTTGCCTAAAACGGGGAAGTTTACTTTTACCAATTTCCCTGGAACAATATTTGCCACATAACGTTCTGGCACGTCCGTTTCAATGTACATATCGTCCAAGTTCACAATTCTAAAAAGTTGGGATTGCCCTGGTGCCACCACGCTACCCTGGTCTGTAATTACATCATCAATTGTTCCCGAAAAAGGAGCACGAACCAAGGTTTTGCCTACCTGTTGTTGAATCTGGTTTACCATTTCTTCCTGAGCCTCATAATTGGACTTGGCTTGTAAATATTGAATCTCGCTACCAATTTTTTGGTCCCATAAGCGCTTTTGGCGTTCAAATGTAGTTTTAGCCAAATCAGCTTGAATTTTGGCCTGGGCCAGTTGCTGGCTTAAACCGCCATCATCAATTTTTGCCAAGGTTTGCCCTTTGCTTACCTTTTGTCCCTCTTTTACATAAACCTTAGAAAGTACTCCGGCATATTCCGCCATTATGACCACATTTTGTTTTGTGCTTACGTTTCCTTGGAGTTCTACAAAGTGATTGAACTCTGTTTCCTTGGCATCAAATGTTGTGATTAATGGTATTTTTTCCAATGGATCTAGAGTTTTAATTTCCTTTTCCAAGAGCTTCAATTGTGTTGCAATCTCCAGGGCAGATGCGTCCAATTCAGCTTTCTTTTGACGAATTTGTTCTAAATCCTTTGAAGCTATAATGTCTTCAACCGATTTATTTTTATCTCCACCACAAGAAGTCAGTAAAATGGCGGTCAATAATATTACAACTGTATATTTCATGATGGCAATTATTTTAGATTTAATAGATTTTTAAGATTCGCTTTTTTATTGATGACGTCAATAATGGATTGCAAATATTCCTGCTGGCTACTGTATAGCTGGGTTTGAGCTTGTCTTAAATCAAAACTACTGGCAATACCTTCTTTAAATTTTATGGTATTTTTTCTTTCGATTTTTTCGGCAAGCGCCAAATTCTTCTGTTTATTGTCGTAGGTGTCAATGGCTAATTGATATTCGTTTTTGGCATTTTTAAATTCAAGGGTCAACTGATTTTCCATAATAATCAGGTCATTTTTTGCCACATCCCATTCAACTTTTGCCCTTTGTCTCCTTGATTTTTTTCCAAAAGAGCTGAAAATGGGAAACTTGATACTAACCCCGGTGGCCGTAGAGAAAAACCATTCCTGTTCAGGTTCAAAATAATTACCAAATGATTCAGAAATACCCAGGTAATTTGAATTGAGAAACGCGTTTACTTTTGGAAGTTGCTCTGACTTTTCCAGTTTATATAACAATCGCTTACTTTCGGTATCATTAGCGGCTATTTTGTAGTCAATATTGTTGCTTATTGGATGCGTATCGCTAATCAAATTCAAAGAAATATTTTCCACAATAAGGGATTCCAAAGTATCCGTTAATTCGATAGTTTCACTTTGGTCAATGCCAAGCAATATTTTTAAGTACCCTTTTGAAATACCATAAAGTGTCTCCAAACTTCTTAGGTTATTTTGCAAGCTGGAGAGTGTTAATTGCAATTGCTCAACGTCTTCTTCTTCGGTTAGTCCGTTTTCAAATATCTTTTTGGTTTCTTCTAGGTTATCAGATAGGACCTTGATATTGTTTTTGGTGATTTCAATACTTTCCTTAGTCAATAAAGCATTGTTATATGCGCTTACCACGTTGGCCTCTATGGTGTTTACCGTTTTGTCCTTGGCGTTTTGGGAAATTTCCAAGAACACCTTATTGGATTGCAATCCCACTAGGTAACCGCCATCAAAAATTAATTGATTAAGGGTAACACTTGGCGTCAATTGATGTTTTGGAAAGAAAAAAGAAAAAGGATCACCTGCTACGGGTTCAATTGGTCTTACCACATTGAAGGTGTAATCAACACTACCATTAATTTGGGGCAAACCAAGAGCCTTGGTTTCCCAAACCTGATGTTCAGCGGCCAAAATACTCAGGTCTGCATTCTTAATGTTCCTGTTGTTTTCCAATGCATAAGCAATGGCCTCATCCAGTGAAAAACTTCGTGGATTTTCTTGTGCGTTAGAAATGAACAAGAATAATAAACCAAAGCATAGAATCAGTTTGTGCTTCATTTTATGATTGATTAGAATTGATGTAATTGTTTAAAAAGTCTAGGCCTTTTGGAGTGCAAATGCCACGTAAATGATATTCTAGATAATTGCTCATCAGCATGGGGATGGAAAATTTATCCCTTGGGAATAAATCATCATCTTTTATGACGACCATTGCGTTGAAGTAGATTCTCGAGATGAAATCTACATGAAGGTCTTTTCTATACAAACCGAGGGCAACCCCTTTATTTAAGTTATCTATTACGCAATCTTGCATGACACAAAATTGCCTGTCCTTTAAGTTTTTGAAAATGGTAGGGTAATACTTTTGAAGTTGGTACAAAGGCGAAGATTTTTCATCCTTTAAGTGTTGCATTACAAATTGCTTGATGCTGTAAACCTCTTCTATCGGGTTTTTCTCCATGGCACAAATGCCGTCAATACCCGCCGAAATTACCTCAAATAAAGCCATGGTTGTAGCCTCCACCAATTTGGTTTTGTTATCAAAATGTTGGTAAATGGTTTTTTTGGACATGCCCAAACTAGTGGCAATATCGTCCATAGTAACGCTTTTAAATCCGTAATTCAAAAACAGTTCTGTAGCACCATGAAGTATCTTGTCTCTCATAATCGGGAGCAAAAGTACACTAGGAAACTTTAAAAACCCAAAAAGTTTCCATAGTTTTAATAATTATTTAGGCAATGATATACTTGTGTAACCTAATATTCCAGAAATATCAAGGGATTGACGGGCAGGTTAAATTTTTGTTAATATATTTTCTTCTCACTTCTTTGAAAAAAACACAATATCATAAAAAATAATCGACAAAAAACCTGTTGAAAAGTTTTTCCGCCTATTTCCGCCTATTGTGTTTTTTTTGTCTATATTTACAAAAATTAAGCGGAAGTTAGCCGTCAAACTAAAACTTCCGCTTTTTTCGAAAAACATATTCGGTGTTGCCGAACAAGCTTTTTATTTATTCAAATATACAAAAATTTATAATTATGGGAAAAGAATCTTTTTATCACGAATTGCTAAAGCAAGAGGAAGAACTGCTTAAAGCCCTGAAAAACATTCAAAACCTTAAGGAGTACTACAAGCCCTCGGGTACTGGAAAAATTAAGGAGGAAAAAAAGAAAACTGAGAAACCTACTGAAATCAAAAACAAGCCTAAGGATATAGAAATTGATTTTGATAAAGAGGATGCGCCTGTTATTGAAGGGTACAAAAGCAACGATACCTATAAAAAGAAAGTGGAACGTATTTTAAATCATCTAGGTACAGCCCTTTCGTATGATGTTGGGGCAATATTGGCAAAATTGGAAAATATGAACAAGGATTATGCGTACAAAAAGGCAAGGTCTAATCTGTCCTTATTGTATAGTGAAGGTATAATTGACAGAGATTACCCAGAAGGGAGCAAAAAAGCAGTTTATATGGCAAAAAAATAGGACTGTGCCAGCAGTCCTAATCCCCTCGTAGCTCAAATGGATAGAGCAATGGTGTCCGAAACCGTAGGTTGCAAGTTCGATTCTTGCCGAGGGTTCTAAAATATAAGGCTTCCATCATTTGGAAGTATCAGACAAGCGGTTAAAAGTGTGCCGTCTCTCATTAGGATAGGGCTTTTAACTTAATGTCGGAAAAGGGAGTTGATTTAGCGGTCGCTCCCTTTTTTCATTTACAAATATAGATTATTTTTTTGGCTCAGGAGGTTTTTTGTTTACGATAGCACCCAATACCTCTTTAAATTTGGGCTTCCTCTTATCTATTTTTACATCTTTTTTTGGACGTTCTATCTCGTCATTCTTTGTTTTGCTCACCTATCAAAGTTTTATAGTCCAAACGCTTGTTCACGCCGTTGGCAATAGCCACATCGAACTTAGAACCCTCGCTTAGATTTCTGTTATTGAACCTAAAGGTATATTCATTGATGTACTTATCCAAATGTTTTTTGGAAACATGGTGATATATACCGTCAATACCTCTTTTAAGGTGAGACCAAAAGTTTTCGATACTGTTGGTATGTACAACGCCGTCAACGTATTGCGAGGCGGAATGCCTAACGAAACTATGCTCGTAGAAGTTCCCCAAAAACTTATAAGCCCTGTATTCGTCGGTATATATTTTAGAGCCTTCCTCAACTTTATTTACCATAATAGGCACTAGCGTTGGTGTTCTCGTGTCCTTAACGGGAATAGCGTAAACCTTGCCGTTTCTTTCCAATATGCCCAAAACTGGGGTCTTGGTCTTAGTACTTCTACCTTGCGAAGCCTTAGTTTTCTTGTTGGCGTGTTTGTTTTTTTCCTTTCCGCCTATCCAACTTTCGTCAATCTCCACTTCGTTGGTAAATTTCTCGTTATCAGGCTTGTAAACTTCTCTAATCCTTTGCAGAACGAACCATGCCGTTTTTTGGGTAATCTTAAGGTCTCTCGCTAATTGGTGCGATGAAATCCCTTTCTTGTGGGCGGTAACAAGATATACGGCAACAAACCATTTTCTTAGGGATATCTTGCTGTCATGGAAGATAGTTCCCACCTTAACGCTGAACTGTTTTTTGCACCCGTAGCACTTGTAACGCCTAGTTTTTCCGTTCAAAGCTTTGACCTTGTTGCTTTCGCAGTAGGCGCAAGTAGGCTCACCGTTCCAACGTAGAACAGCTAAGTATTCCTCACAGATTTCATCCGTGGTGAAATAATCCAGTAATTCATATAAGCTATCGAAATCCCTTAAGTCTTTTGTCTTGTTGCACATGGTCTGTTAATTAGATATGTAAATATACACAGATTAATTTACATAATCAAATATATTTGTAAATATTTATGGAATTATTTACATTTACACTATGTTAAGAGACCTTAGAAACTTATATACGCTCATAATCGGGAACAAGGTTGTCCTGTTCGAGACGAACCTTAAAGATTTTGTTCAGCTTTTAAATGATTTTGAACCAGAAACAAGGAATTATCAATATCATTATCGAAAGTTCCAAAAGACGGACTATATAATGTTTACAAACTCTAAAGGGGTAGAGTTTCACATACAAAAAGTGTTTTAGGAACTGAAATAACAAAAATTTAACATTCCCCTAAATCATACATTCCTTATGGGTTCAGGGGTTACACAAGTATATCATTGCCATTATTTAACATTCGGTTCACTTTAATAACGTTTTACTATGGAATCTGGAGGACATTCTTTTTGAACTTTTTTAAATTGACTTCGCTTATAAATTGAATTCCATTATTTTTGTGCGATGCTTTCCATAGAAAAATACCAACAGGAATTTATTGCTTATTTAAAAGCATATTCCACCGAAAAAGAGCCCAAAAACCTGTACGAGCCCATCAGTTATATTTTGAGATTGGGGGGCAAACGCTTAAGGCCTGTACTTACTTTGATGACTGCTGATGTTTTTAATGGTAATTATAAAGAAGCTCTAAATGCCGCTTTGAGTGTTGAGGTGTTTCATAATTTTTCCTTGGTACATGATGATATTATGGACGATGCCCCATTGCGAAGAGGTCAGCAAACAGTGCATGAAAAGTGGGATGTGAATACAGGAATACTCTCTGGGGACGCCATGCTGATTTTGGCCTATCAATTGTTTGAAAATTATGAACCGGAAACGTTTCAGGCCTTGGCCAAATTATTTAGTAAAACGGCCCTGGAAGTTTGTGAAGGCCAACAGTACGATGTGGATTTTGAAACCCGAAACGATGTGACCATTCCTGAGTATTTAAAAATGATTGAATATAAAACTGCGGTTTTGGTAGGGGCGGCCATGAAAATGGGGGCTATTGTTGCAGAGACTTCCGAGGCAGACCAAAACCATATTTACCAATTTGGGAAAAACTTGGGCATTGCCTTTCAATTGCAAGATGATTATTTGGATGCGTTTGGCGACCCAAAGACTTTCGGAAAGCAGGTGGGCGGTGACATCATCGAGAATAAAAAAACCTATTTGTATTTAAAAGCTTTAGAATTTTCTTCGGATGAAGATAAAATAAAACTAACGGAATTGTTTTCCACAGCATTGAAAGATTCGGAAGCTAAAGTCGATATTGTTAAGAAGATTTTTGTGGATTCAGGTTCTGCCGACGCTACAAAACAGGCCATTGCAGACTATACGTCTTTGGCATTTTCAGGATTGGAACCCCTCAATATATCTGATGAGAAAAAGGCAATTCTTAAAGGCTTTGGAACTAACCTTATGAACCGAACCGTTTAGATGCAACTGCCTAATACCTTCGACGGCCTGATAGAAAGGGCCAGCCATTTGGATTTATATAAAAAACTTATTCGTCAGTTAAACAAAGATTTTTTATTGGCTAATCTCGAATTGGACTTGCATGAGGAGGTTTTGCCCTCCAGCTTAAAATTAGTGCTTCAGGATACCGTATTTCAACTGATTAATCAGAAATTTACGGAATACCTCAATCTGCTATATATTGTTGATGTGCCTGAAAAAGAAGTGAAGCAGTTGGACGGTTTTGATGTTGTAAAACTATCCGAAGAAGTTACTTTTTTAATTTTAAAAAGAGAATTGCAAAAGGTGATTTTTAAGGCGAAATATTCTTAGAAATCCTTTTTTCTTGCCTTAAGGCGAATTCTTATTACGGGCAAAACAATCCACAGCACCAACATGATAAATGAAGCAATCAACCCGAAATTGGTGCCAAAGAATTTTTTAAAAATAGCCCCAGTGTAGCCCAATAATGCTGAAATATCAAGTTTCAAAAGGATTAAGGTTCTAGATAAATCAATTGGATTGAGCATGGTGCCTATCAATGAAAATTTATCCAAAGGATATTCCTCAAATAGAATTAAGGACATCAAAAATAAACCGTCATAGATTACCGCTAAGAACAGCCATAACAGGATAGCAAAACCAAATCCCTTGATTTTATTTTCGTTAGAAAGGGCTATGTTGAAAGCGAGGGCGGTAAAAATAAATGTCAAAAAGCATCCCGTAATCAACAACAGTGAAAAATCCCAAATTGTGGCACTTTCAAAAAGGCCGTACAGTATAAAAGGTATCCCCAAGCCCAAAATCAAACTCATGGATAGGGAGATAGACACCCCCAGATACTGACCTAAAAATATCGAAGAACGCTTTAAAGGTTGTGCCAGCAATAGCTCGGTAAACTCTTTGGAATTATAATAATACATGACGCCAAAAATTGTCCCAATCAATGGTACTAAAATAATGATGACGTTCATTAAAGTGATTACGGCTTTTGAAAGGTCGTTATTCAAAAAAAGTAACACAAGACCGAGCAACAAGTAAAATGCCAAGTATATGTAGCTCCAACGGCTACGCATTAAATCATAAAAGCTGTATTTTAATATTTTAAGCATGGTTTTCTGATAAAATATTGGCTATCGCACGTTCAAAATCCTGCTGATTTGTTTTTTGCTTTAAGGAATCGATAGAACCTCTAAAATATATTCTGCCCTCTAATAAAAATACAATCTCATCGGCGACTTCCTCCACAAAACTCATAATATGTGATGTGATTAAAATCGTCTTTCCCTTTGCTTTTTCCTGTTGAATGAGTTCCTTTAAATGGATGAGAGAAATAGGGTCGAGGCCAGTGGTAGGCTCATCCAAAATAATCAACGGACTGTCGAACATAAAGGTCAAAATGATATTCACTTTCTGTTTGGTCCCGCCGGATAGTGTTCCTAATTTTTTATCTAAAAAGGGTTCCAATTCAAAACGCTTGATAAGTACTTTATCAAGGTCCGTTTGCCCTCTTAAGTCTTTTATCATTTTGATGAGTTCCTTGACTTTTAAGTTGTTCGGGAAGTTGGCAATTTGGGGAAGGTAATCGATTTGATGCCTGTATTCAGAATCATTTTTAATGTTTTTGCCAAGTACCGAAATGGTTCCTTTTTTTGGAATCACCATGCCCAAGATAGATTTAATCAACGTGGTTTTTCCTGATCCGTTAGGTCCTAAAATCGCAAAAATACCACCACTATTAATATCGAGTTCAATGCCGTCTAGCACAACATTTTTTTGATAGCTTTTATGTAGATTTTGAATACTTACCATGTTGCCTTTTTAATTAGTGGGTATCGATCCATTAAATTGTCTGGAGTGAAAACAGGTGAGACTTTTTCAGAAAAATCAATTAAATCGATAAACAAGCTTCTTAGCAAAATGATAGTTTCTGGCGTTTTATTCACAATATAGGAAAACAGTTTTACAGGTCGGTAGGGCACGTCTCCAATACCGTCTTTGTCCAAATCGTAACCCGTATAGTTGCTCCAATAATTCCTGTTAAAACTATTGTCGTTCACCTTACTATTATAAGATATGTCAAACGAATTATACAAAAAGTTGTTGCTCCTAAATGCATTGCCGTAACATGCCCCGCGTACTTTTACCGCCCATCCGTTATTTTTGAAATCGTTGTTGGTATAGTTAATCCTGTTGGAGCCTTCAATGTTAATCCCAATAGTATTTTCCTCAAAAGTATTGCCTTTTATTTCGGCATCATTTATTTCTTTCAAAAGCATGCCATAGGACGCCGTACCCCAGTTTTTCCTGAAAATATTATCAACCATTTTTATTTGTTTCGAAAACATAACGGCTACGCCTGCACCGTTGTTTTCAAAAATATTGTCTTGGTAAATATCATTGTTCGAAAACATAAAATGAAGGCCATACCGCAAATTTTCGGCACTCACATTGTTTTTTATTAAGCAATGATTGGCAAATTCCAAATAAATACCATCACGCACATGCTCCACATAATTATGTTCAATTTCAATATGATTGCTATACCACAATTGTATGCCATTTCCTGAATTATGCTCTTCAACGGCATCACCAATCACCTTGTTGTGGTAGATTTTACCATGGTTTGATTTTTCTATATAAATGCCAAAAAACAGTTTTTCCAAGACTAGATTTTGAAGCGTGAAATTTTTACTTTTTTTCACACGAATGGCCGCATAATCTTCGGTATAGCTGGTTCCAACGTTTATGATGAACAAGCCGTCGATTGTAACATCATCTGAAACTATCGTAATGATTTCGCCTTTGGATTCCCCATCAACTATCGGATAGTTTTCGCCAATAAGGGTTAGGGGTTTGTCCACAATGATATCATGCTCCTTGTAATGGCCTTTTTTAATTTGGATAGTGTCAAAATCCTTTGCCGCTAGAACAGCCTTTTTGATTGAAGCGATAGGGCAGGTGTTGCACACTTCAATCTGTTGAGCATAACCAGTAACGGTCATTGTGATGACCCACATGAAAGCAAGGATTTTTTTCATGAAACTAACCTTTTAATTTTACCAACAATTGGTCCCAGGTATACAACCGGCCTCCTTTTTTTGCTAAGGTTTTTTCGGCTTCTTGTTTCGTTTTGAATGCTGATAGATAAGCACCCATAGGGCTTGGGATGTTTTCGCTGATTAAAAATGTGGCTTTAGTAGCGTCGATCAGCGCTTCGGGGGTATTATAGTCATTGGACAGATACAGCTTTATTTGAGTGGTATCAAATTCTTTCATGAAACTGATCATGCATTCGGTGGCGTCAAATTTGTATGCCTTTCCTTTTTGGGTCACAATTTCTGCGGCGTGCACTTTATCAACTATCGTCATTTTGCAAAAATGACAACCATCATTGCCGTAATTTATAGGCTGTGGGTTTGAGTTGCAACTTAAGACCAAAAGTAGCAGTCCAGATACGCAAAAGTGGATTAAACGTTTCATTTTTAGTGTTTTTTAGTGTTTTCAAAATATGGAGGGTTATGTTTTCTTATGTCTTTTTTTTCCAATTAAATAGGCAAAGAATGAAGAGACTATGCCGAGACCTAAAAACAATGCTCCCAACCTCGGATAAGAGTGTGCGGTAAAATTCAAAATATCTTTACTCCCGAAAAGGGGAGGCTGAAAGCCCATTATTGAGCCATCTGGGTTTGTAAATTTCATGATGGCCTTCGGGTCTAAATCATGGCCGTAATCGTGTTCCCATAGATAAAAATCATACAGTCCTGCGGCACTCAATAAAACCATTAAAATGAACCAGTACAAAAACCATTTGTAGTTGCCTTTGAAGGCGATGATAAGTCCGATAATGGTGGTGATAATAATCCCTATTGGGAAAATTTTAAACTCTGGAATGGCCTCTGGGATGTATTTCATGCCCACGTAGTGATTCATCAAATTGATGTTTTTGATGTCGTGAGGATGTACATCCGAAAAATCATTAATATGAATATTCATAGCCAATGGAATGGGGTATTGTGGGGCTTCCAATGTAATGCGCCATAAGGGGAATAGAAACAGCCCTAAAGGTAGGATGGCTGCAATAAGCATGATGATGTTGGACCTTTTCATAGTTGAGGTTTATTATGATTTTTAAAAAGAAGGCGAGAGCAAGAAGCTTCACTCTCGCCTAAAATGGGAAATAAACACTAAAACAAAAATCTCCCAGAATTTACTCTATGTCTTCCCCTAGGGACCATTTTAAGGGCGTGTTTGAGTTAGCCGAAGAAACGCGAACATAACCCTGCATTTCCTGATGCAATGCCGAACAGAAATCTGTACAATAAAATGGCCACACGCCAACTTGCTTGGGCTCCCATAAAAATGTTTCGGTTTGCCCGGGCATAATCAATAGTTCAGAAGTGTTGGCTCCGATGATACTTACGCCGTGCGGCACATCATAATCCTGTTCTAGGTTAGTGATGTGGAAATACACTTTGTCGCCCACTTTTATTCCTTCAATATTGTCAGGGGAGAAGTGGCTTCTAATGGTGGTCATGTAAACATGAACAGTTTTTCCATCTCTAACAACTTTAGTATCAGCTTCGCTTTTAGCAGCGTAAGGATGTTTGTTGTCCTCTAATTTGAACAGCTTTTTAGAACGTGGTTTTATTAAATCTGCTGGGCACCCTGCGGCGTAATGTGGTTCGCCCACGGTTGGGAAATCCAGTAACAGTTCCATTTTTTCACCAGAGATGTCATATAGCTGTGCAGATTGGGTAACTTCAGGGCCTGTAGGCAAGTAGCGGTCTTTTGTGATTTTATTCATAGCCACTACATATTTGCCCCATGGCTTTTTGGAATTGCCACCTGGAATCATCAAATGGCCTACCGAATAGTAGCAAGGCTGTCTGTCAACAACTTCCCAAGTGCCTAATTTCCATTTTACAACTTCCGAAGAAATAAAGAATGTGGTGTAAGCATTGCCTTTACCGTCAAATTCGGTATGCAGAGGCCCTAAGCCTGGTTGCTCTACGACACCAGCCAATGAAGCTTCAAAATCTATGATAGGAATACCGTATGCATCACCCGCGAAACTTTTATTTTCAATAGCGGCTAACATTTTAGTAAACGAGTGTATCGTCAAATTAGCGGATAGCTTACCGCTACCTACGATGTACTCTCCAGTTGGGTCAACATCACATCCGTGGGGTGATTTTGGTGTTGGCATTAAAAATACGGCACCCGGAACATCCAATGGGTTTACAGTAAGTACTTCTTTTTTCATAGTAGAAGTTGCCATGTGTGTGCTTTCATCATATACGTTATGGGCATAGTTTGTAGGTGCCATTTTACCGCCGCCATTATTGACATATTCTTCGATTTTTTTCCAGTTTACAGCGGCAATAAAATCCTTATCGTTTTGTGAAGCGTTTACCTCCATAAGCGTACTGGCTTCCTCTGTGTTATATGTAGAGAAGAAGAACCATCCATGGGATTTTCCTCGACCTGGGTGTGATAAATCATAATCAAAACCTGGCATAATTAATTGGAACTTAATGTCCATGTGGCCGTGCTCTGGCTCAACAGAAATAAACGTCAAAGCACCTTTAAAGTTGCCCTTGTAGTCTTTAATGGGCATATCTTTTTGAGGTATCGGAATCGAAAAACGTGTCCCAGCAACCACATATTCAGTGTTTTCGGTAACAAAAGCAGAACTGTGGTTGCCGGCACTGTTTGGCACTTCGATAATCTCAGTGGTTTCAAACGTTGATAAATCGATTTTTGCAATACGAGGGGTATTGTTTCCATTTATAAACACCCAGCGTCCATCTATAACGCCTTTAGTTTGTGAAATATCGGGGTGGTGGGAATCGTCCCAAGGCACAAAACCGTGTGATGTATTTAACATTGGTTTTGTTTCTTCATTGTAACCATAGGCTTTTTCAGCATCTTGTGAAAATACAGGAATCACTTTAAACAATCTTCCGGAAGGTAACCCGTAAACGGATAATTGTCCACTGAATCCACCAGAAATAAAGGCGTAAAACTCATCGTGTTCACCGGGAGCAACATAAACTTTCTCAGCTACATTGCCCGCAAGTGCACCTGATTTTTTTTCAGAAGTGGTGTTGCAACTTGTTATCCCAACAAGCAAACAGAGTGTTGTAACAATTGATTTTAATATGGTTTTCATGTCTTATATTTTTTAGTTAGAAATAGTGGTTATTCAGATGGAGGTAACAATACTTTATCAATAACATGCACGACGCCGTTACCGGCCTTAACAGTGCCCAAAATATTTGCGCCACCAATTACCGGTTTACCGTCAACAACTTCAACCTTTATATATTGATTATTAGCTTGCCCCAGTTTGGGGAGCTTGGTCAAAATGGTTGTGCTTAAATTTCCTGGCGTAACATGGTATTTAAGGATATTGGCCAAAGTGCCTTTGTTTTCGGATTTCACCAAGTTTTCTACAGTGCCTTCGGGTAGGGCGGCAAAAGCCTCATCTGTTGGAGCAAAAACAGTAAGAGGCCCAACGTTTACCAAAGCGTTTTCTACTTCGGCGGCCTGTACAGCGGCAACAAGTGTTTTATGGTTGGGTGAACCAATGGCAATTTGCAAACAGTTTGGCGTGCCTTCGTCATCTTCAATAAAGGCTTGCCCTGTCTTTTCGGTTGATGTTTCAGAATTTGTATCTGTTGAGGTCGAAGATGTTGCTTTGGTTTCATTTTTACAGGCGCAGAGTAATGCTGTCACCATAAAAACGAAACACAGATGTTTTAGAGTTTTCATATTTAGTTATTTGAGTGTTCTAAAATATTCCAATACGGCTCTGGCCTCTTCCTCAGTTAGATTTTGATTTGCCATGGGGGAGCCGTTAAATTCAATCAATAAAGCTTTGGCTAGAGGGTCTTTCTGGGTCATTTCCTCTGGGTTTAAAATCATGTTCATGACCCATTCAGGGGAACGACGCTCCAAAATTCCGTTAGGTGCTGGCCCGATAAATTTCTTATCCGCACGATGGCAGGCGGTACACAGTTTTTTAAATACATCGGCGCCCTTGGTTGCCATGGCTTGGTCTATCTCTGAGGGGAGAGTTAAAGATTTGATAGGCCCTATGCCTTTGTTGTCCAGATCAATGGTTTTTGATGCAGGTGTTTTGTCGGCAATTTTATCTGCCTTCTTTTCAGTTTTTGTAGGTAGCTTGATTTTTTCTTTCTTTTTTTCGTCTTTGCCTCCACAGCTTAGAATTAACATGATACAGATTAGGGCCGTTAGTTTTAGTGCTTTCATATGAGTAGTCTTTAATCCACCAAAAATAGATTTCAATACTGAAAAAAAATATGATTAAAATCATATTTAGGATAAAAAGATCCTTTTTATATATTGAATTTTTGATTAATTTAGGGTATGCTTTCAAATTCATCAAAATATGCCGTAAAGGCAGTTCTTTTCTTGGCCTTGAATTCTAGTGAGGGTGCCAAAGTAAGTGTAAAGGATATTGCAGATCCTATAAATGTACCTCAGGCTTATATTGCAAAATTGTTGCAGGCTTTGGCAAAAGAGGGCATTATTTCTTCAACTAGAGGGCCCAAGGGTGGGTTTTATTTAAGTGAAGAAGATTTGGAGCAGTCAATTATCAGTATCATTAAAGTGATTGATGGTAAAAAAAGGCTAACCTCATGTTTGTTGAGTTTGGAAAATTGTAATGAAGGAAAACCTTGTCCGCTACATGATATCTTGAGCGTTTCCCGAAACCACATCATAGAACAATTACAAACAAAGTCCATAAAGGATTTGGCCCTTAGTGTAAAATCAGGTCGTACGTTTTTGCCCCTTTGATTTTAAAAGAAGAACCTAATAAACGGTACCCATGGGTCTATATAAATACTTTTGTCGCTGTCATGAAGCACGTTATATCTCACGCCAACAATTACATTGCCACTTCTATATCCTGCCCCGAGAAATAAGGCTGGCGACCAGTAATTATCGTCTTCGGCATTTATATTGATATCATATCTTCGGCTGACATTGAGTTGTTCAAATTCACCAGAAAGTTGTATTTCTGGGATAACGTTGTAAAGCCCAATTAGGCTGCCGCCCAAAACCGTGGTTTTGAAAATATCCTTTTGATTGTTAAATGTGGCATTTAAGCCTAAACCCAAAGCAAATTGTTCGTCAAATTGATAAATGGCACTGGGCGCTATTGTGGCACTGAAAAACCCGTTCCCAAAATTAAGTCCTAAACCCCCTCCATATCTTACTTTTTTCCAAAATTCATTTTGATCCTGTTGGGAGTGGCCACAAAAACAAACTGCAGAAATTAAAAAGGCGCATAGGATTTGTTTCATAAATAGCATCTTCTTTTTTTACTAAAGATAGTGGATTTTGGGCATAAAAAAACCACGCTGGTGTAGCGCGGTATATTTTTATGGATATTAATTAATACTGAATGTTTTCGTCTGTATTTAATTTCAGAGTCAAAAATAGAGTTACTATATGTTAGTGACAACCTTCAAATTCTAATTTTAGACGACAGGGCAAATTACTCGTTTAAAGCCTAAAATGAAATACCGTTAATCTATTCATCGATAATTTAGTGTAGCCCGCTTTTGTTTAATCCAAAATTATAAACTCTACCCGTCTATTGGCTTGCAGTTCCTCATCGGTACAATTGGCTTTACAATCTATTATTGGTTCACGTTCGCCATAGCCTTTAGACTTTAATCTGTTTTTGCTGATACCATTTTTGATGAGATACTTTACCGCAGAAACTGCGCGCCTGTCAGATAGTTTTAGATTATAGCTGTCGCTACCCTTATTATCAGTATGTGCATTTATGGCCAGTTTCATTTCGGGGTTTTCCGTTAGTACCTTTACAATCTTGTTCATCGAAATATGAGATTCTTCCTTAAGATTCCATTTATTAAAATCAAAATAAATGTTTTCAATTACTATGGCCAGTTTATCATCAACTTCGGCTATCACGGGCTCGGTAGTCTCAAGCTCCAGGTTTTTGTTGTAAACGGTGTCAAAACCCTTGCTGGAAAAGAAATTAAACGTCTTATTGATGAAGCCATCTTTCTCCGTAGAAATGGTGTAGTTTTCAAACGGGACTACTTCAAAACTAAAACGGCCGCTTTCATCTGTTAACTTTCTGGCAACCTCAATACCATCTTCGTCTTTAACTATAACAAGAGTATTTGGAAGTTTTATCCGCGTTTCGGAATCCACAACCGTACCTTTTAGGGATTGCTCAACCTTATTTCGGGTTACGGTGTAAATGTCATGTCTCCCTTTACCATTAGGCTTGTTTGAGGACATATAGCCTTTGTATCTTGCGGCCAGAAAATATGCCACCTCGTCAAATCTCGTATTAATAGTATTCCCTAAATTTCTTGGAGCCTTATACCCCGTTTTCAAAATTCTACTTATAAAAACATCGTAGCCACCAATATTTTGATGCCCTTTTGACGAAAAATAAAGATATTTACTATCCAAAGACAGAGCAGGATATTTTTCATCTGATGCAGTATTGACATTGGGTCCAAGATTTTTTGGCGTGCCCAAGGAGCCATCAGGCATCACCTCGGAAACATAAATATCATAACCCCCAAACGAATCTGCGCGATTGGAAGAAAAATACAGTTTATCCCCTTTCGGACTCATATAAGGCGTTTCAATGGATACATTTTTATCGTTAATGCTTAGCAGTTTTTGGTTAATCCAGTTGCCATGGGAATCTTGCTCCAGCTCCGCTTTGTATAATTTGTACTCCAATGAATTTTCTTGTGAGCTTCTGGTAAAATAAACCGTTTTTCTGTCCGGTGAAAAGGTAAGTTGATCCTCGCTATCCTTCGTATTCAATATCCTGGAAAAGAGCAACGGAGAACTCAATTGGCCGTTATCCTCAATATCCAAACAGAACAAATCCTTATAAGCCTCATTGGTTTTTGGGTCAATTTTGGCCAATCCTCCAATCTTTTTTGAGGATACCATAATCAATTTATTCATAAAAAAGCCCGAACCGAATTCAGAATATTTGGTATTTACGCCGGCGCCTAAAACCTCGAATTGAAATCCGTTTGCACCGATTTCAGCTTCACTTGAAACATCTGGAATATTTGGCAAATTGATCTCGGCGGTAAAATCTGAAGAAGTACTTTGACCTATGGAAAAATTGAACGCAAATAGGGCTAGTAACAGTAACTTGGTTCTCATAAAGCGAGGGTTTAAGGATTAACTTAAATACAAAAGTATCAGAGATTCAAGAGGTTATGAAAAAACTTGGACTAATCGCAGGTTAATTCGTTAACTGTCTGGTGTTGAGAGGATTCTGACAACAAAAATCAGACGTTCAGCTTTAATAAGTCGTCCAAATAATCCCGGGTGTTTGAAAGCCGGGGCACTTTATGTTGCCCTCCCAATTTATTATTTTGCTTCAACCAGTCGTGGAAAAGTTTTGGCCGGGCTACGTTTATGGTGGGTTTGTTTAAGGTAATATTATTGTAGCGTTTTGCTTCGTAATCCGAATTCAGCGATTTCAAGGCATTGTCAAACAGTTCATTAAAATAGTCCAAATCCTTTGGGGGTGTTTTAAACTCAATCAGCCATTCGTGGGCACCTTTTTCCTTGCCTTCCATAAAAATTGGGGCGGCCGTAAAATCCACAATTTCCGCTTCAGTGCGGTGGCACACTTTTTTAAGGGCGCTTTCAGCATTTTCGATAATCAATTCTTCACCAAAGACGTTGATGTGGTGTTTAGTCCTTCCCGAAATTTTAATCCGATAAGGATACAAAGAGGTGAACCGAATAGTGTCTCCAATTTTATAGCGCCACAAACCGGCATTAGTAGTAATAATCACCGCATAGTTTTTGTTGAGCTGGACTTCGCTCAGCGGAATCGCTTTTTCATCAGATGTGGCATAAATATCCATGGGGATAAACTCGTAAAATATCCCATAGTCCAGCATCAGCAAAAGTTCATCAGAATTATTTTGGTCCTGAATCGCAAAGAAGCCTTCAGAGGCATTATAGATTTCATAATACTTAAAATCTTTCTTTGGAAGTATTTTTTTGTACTGATCTGCATACGGCACAAAACTGACGCCTCCATGAAAATACACTTCCAGATTTGGCCAAACATCCAATAAACTCTGTTTCCCGGTAGTTTCCAGAACATTGTTTAATAGTACCAGCATCCATGAGGGCACTCCGGCCAAACTCGTCACGTTTTCTTCGATGGTTTCATCCACAATGGCCTGCATTTTGTGTTCCCAATCGCTCATCAAAGAAACTTTATTACTTGGCGTACTGCTGAACTCTGCCCAAAAAGGCATATTGTCAATCAAAATGGCCGAAAGGTCGCCAAAAACAGTACCGTTTTCCTTGTATAATTCTTTGCTTCCGCCCAGGCGTAAACTCTTTCCCGTGAACAATTGAGAGTCCTCATTGTTGTTCAAATACATGCACAACAAATCTTTACTGGCCGCATAGTGGCAATCTTCCAAAGATTCCTCGCTTACGGGTATAAATTTGCTTTTTGCACGAGTAGTCCCGCTAGACTTTGCAAACCATTTAATTGGGGTGGGCCAAAATAGGTTGGGTTCCCCTCTGCGCGAACGCTCTATAATATCCTGCCAGCCATCATAATTCTTAATTGGAACACGTTCAGCAAAGGTTTTATAGTCTTTAATTGAGTTAAACCCATATTGCCTGCCGATTTCGGTATTTTTAGCAAAATCTATCAGATTTATTAACAATTCATTCTGGACTTCATTGGGGTATTTTAAAAACAATTCAATTTGATGAAATCGCTTTTTGAGGAACCAGGACGCAATGGAATTAACTAACGGAATTGGCATTTTTATGCTATCTTTAGGTTTCTAAAATAATACTTTTTTTTATATGACCTATCAGGGTGTTTTACGGAAAATGGAAACCGAATTTTCCAGTCCAATTCAATACTATTTGGTGTTTGATGATGATTTTATTAATGTCAACCAACTGCTTAACAAACGCATAAAAATGCAGTTTGTAAAGTACCAATGTTTGAATTGTGGATTGGACAAACCCATCTATCGCCAAGGTTTTGACAAACAATGCTTTTATGAAACCGCTCAAGCAGGAGAATGGATTATGCGACCCGAGTTGAGCACCGCCCATTTAGGAAAAGAAGACCGCGATTTGGAATATGAAAAGCAAGTGCAATTACAGCCTCACGTTGTGTATTTGGCCAATTCCAGCAATGTGAAAGTTGGGGTGACGCGGAAAAGTCAAGTGCCCACCCGTTGGATAGACCAAGGTGCGCACGAGGCCATTGAAATTGTGGAAGTACCCAATCGGTATTTGGCAGGCATTACCGAGGTGGCCTTAAAAGACCATGTAAGTGATAAAACCAATTGGCGCACCATGCTTAAAAATGAAATTAAAGATGAAAATTTGGTGGAGTGGCGTGAGCGTTTAAAATCGCATATTCCTGAGGAGGCGAAAGACTATTTTATTGAAAGCAATTCGGAAACTAATTTGGAGTTTCCAGTGCATCAATATCCCGAAAAGCCAAAATCCTTAAATATTTTAAAAGCAGAATCTTTCGAAGGTACTTTGGTG
The DNA here is from genome assembly GCF_014270105.1 of Hyunsoonleella aquatilis. Classification (GTDB taxonomy): domain Bacteria; phylum Bacteroidota; class Bacteroidia; order Flavobacteriales; family Flavobacteriaceae; genus Jejuia; species Jejuia aquatilis. The sequence continues at coordinate 317,172 of NZ_JACNMF010000002.1, read as the reverse complement.
GGCGTAAAAGGGCAGTATCTCATTTTTGAAGACCAAACGGTGTTTAATGTGCGGGCTAATGAGGGGTTGGTTGTTGAGATTTCAATATTTTAGAGTAATTATTTTAACTAGTTACTAACATAGATTACCGGGATTCTTTAGTATCTTGTAAAGAAAAAAATGAAAATTCCAGCACTATTTTATGTGGCACTTACAACATTTCTGTTGATCCTTTTAACTGTAATGGTTTCCATGGATATGGCTTTCACTTGGGTGTTTTACACGATGTGTTTAGGTCAGGCTTTGGTGGTTGTTATGGTGTACAAAGTTTTAAAAGACCGGTATACCACGGACAAAACCTTCGAGCATTTTTATGAGGATTATCCCATTCAATATTAAGACAGATAAAAAAACAAAAGTCCCGATGGCTTTTGGGCAATCGGGACTTTTGTTTTATCAAGAAAGAAGAATGTTAAATATCCTCTTGGTCTCTTAAATTTTGAATATAAGCGGCCTTTTGAATTTCTCGGCGGCGCTTTACAGAAGGTTTCGTAAAAAACTGACCTTCTCTTAAGTTTTGCATTACTTTAATATTTCTATGCTTCCTTTTATAGCGTTTTAAGGCACGCTCTATATTTTCGCCATCCTTTACAATAATCTTTAGCATATATTCTATGTGTTTTATTTAATTTAGGAATAATCCTTAGGGACGGCGAAGTTCAGGCTTTTAATTGCGAAAACCTAATTTATTGTGTCTTTTTGTTTTTTCTTTACGCCCAAAAGCCCTCCCAATACATTATTAATCACTTTTTCGGTCGAATTCACTGTAGAATCTTGAGGAGTTTTGGTTTTTATGATATCCTTTAAAACATCATTTACCGTATTATTTTGCTGTTTTTTAATGGAATCGGTTTTGGTTTTATTCCCGCCGATAACATCACCAATTAAATCCTTCACTTTGTCCTTGCCTTGGTTCAACAATTTTTGCTTTTGAATTTCAATAAGCTGATTTGTCAAGTTTCTAATACCGCTGGCCAAATCGGTTTTTACATTTGGGCTAGTAAACATCCCAGTAATATTAGCCGTAACGGGAATCGTGATGTTTTTGACTTCGGAATCATTGATTTGGCCAATCAACCTGTTCACTTCACTACCCAAATATTTTGCTGGTACATTAAATACAGCGTTGTAATCGATGCTTTTATCAAAACCGTGCGTCCCCGAAACATCAATATCAATATCCTGATATTTCAATTTAAAAGGTTTAACCGCCACTTTTCCATCAGCAAAATCCAGTTTGGTTTTCACGTCTTTTAAATCCAATTTATCAAAATCGATAAAGGACAAAGCGCCCTCTAATTGACTTAAAAGCCCATCTTGTGTATTGATTTTCGTTGTAAGCAACTCCGCCATGGCACTCCCGGATACGGAATTCAAAACGGGTGAAAATTCCTGGTCCAGACTCCCAGACAGATTTAAAGTGGTATTCAATTTGCCTTGAAACAATTCAGCAATTGGGGCTAAATTTTGAAACAACTCCAAATCTTGAAAGGATTGTGCAATATCAAAATCATTGGCGCCCAAATCGAGATGGAACACTGGCGTTTCTTCTTTAGTGGAAACATCCCCATTTACCAACAACTTGCCACTAAAAATATTGGAGGACATATCTTTAATGGCGACTTGCTGGTCTTTGATATAAAGTTTTCCGGTAACGTCTTTTAAATTTAAGTTATCGTATATCACCGTATTTACATTGGCGTTGATAACACATTCCAAGAATGCGGGGATTTTAAGGGATTCGGTGTCGCTTGTTGTTTTATTACTTTCAGCATTGACCTCGTCTGCGGTCATAAAATCACCTACTTTAAACAGGTTAGAATTCACATTAAAATTCCCTTTCAAAGTATTGTCACTCAACAAAAACCCCAATAAATTATTGATGGTGCCGGTAGCATTCAAATCGCTATCACCCGTTTGCGCTTTGAAATTATTTAGGTTAACGGTGCCAGGATTAAAGGTCATATCCGCTTGTGAAATATGAATGGGATTAACGATGTCTTCAGAAGAAAACACAAAATCGGTTATGCTTGCATTCCCTTTATTTTTGATACGTCCGTAGGCATTGGTTTCGATGGCATTCATGTCAAAAGCCGTATTCAGTTTGCCTTTTAAAATACCAGTGAGGGCATTTTCCAACTCCACGGGGTACGCTTTTGTGATGTTTGTCAAATTAAGTACACCATCAATATTGGCATTCACCAGCATATTTTTGGTCAGGTTTTTTAGTGTTGCTGACGACTTAAAAACATCTTCATCAATTTTAAAATTTAATGTTTTAATATCGATATAAGTATCATCAGTTTTTCCAGTTTCGTTTTTAATGCGGGTATCAATCGAAATATTACTCACCCGTTTCGGCAAATCTGGATATTTAAAAGACGCATTATTAGAGGTGATGCTGATGTCTAAATTCGGTATGGTTTCTTCAGAACTCAACCCTTTTATCAATCCTTTCACTTTGAAATCTCCGGTAGTCTGCACATCTTCAATGTTCTTTGAATATTCTTTAGGAATGATGGCTAAAAAGTTTTTAAAGTCTGATTCTGGGTTTTCAAACGAAATATCAATTTGTTGCCCGTTTTCGACTAGTTGCACAAACCCTTCAAATTCAATGGGCAATTCGTTAATGTAGCCTTTGTTTTCCTTAAAAGTGTAAGTTTCATTTTCCAAATCCAAACCAATAAGTGCATCCAATTTTATGGGGTTGCTGGTGAGGTAATTCGTGCTATCTAAAGTGATGCTCAGGTTGGCTTCGCTTTTTGTATTTAATTCCGAGGTTTCTGCAGAAAAGGTACCATGGCCTTCGTGGTTCAATTCGGTTATGTGGATCAAAATATCCGAACTTTCATCAATATAGGTGAAAGCACTTTTTTTGATTTGATAGTCCTCAATATCGAAGGCAAATCCACCATCGCTTTCGGATGAAGTTTGGTTTTCTTTTTCCTTGGTGATGTCGTAATTATTGTTGCCGAACTTGTCCGTTTTCAATGTTAACAATGCTTCATTGATGTTGATAGTATTCACCACTATGGGGCCATCACTAGCTTTTTTGAACAATTCCTTGACCGACATCGTAAACGAAATATCCTTCGCCGTGGCAAAGGTTTCGTCCTTAAACGGTTCAAAATTGGTGATGACCAAATCACTCACGCCAATATGAGCTTGGGGAAAACTTTTGATAAAACTTAAACTGACATCGCTAAATTCTACTTTGGCATTTAGGTTTTGGTTGATGAAGCGTTTCACCATGTCCTTGATTTGCCCTTGAAATGCAAAAGGAATGGCTACCAAAAGTGCAACAATAATCAAAAGAGTAATGCCGATAATCTTAAAAGCTTTCTTCAAAGTGGAGCATTTAGAAATTTAACGTACACAAATATATACGCAAAAATGGAGCTAAAAGATTGAAAACAGTGAATATATTGTTAAATAACTAGAGCAAATTGATTTCCTCGTTCACTTTTAAACTGAAGCGTTTTCTAAAAAAATACACGCCCAGATACAGCAGTGGTGTATCTAAAATGGCGACAAAAACCTTGAATAAAAATCCGCTGACCAAAAGGCCTTTAAAGTTAGCCCAATCGATAATACCAAAAGAGCATAGCAGAAATACGATGGTAAACGTATCCACAAATTGCGAAAACCAGGTCGAGAAATTATTACGGAGCCAGAGATGTTTCCCTTTAGTGAGCCGTTTCCAGAAATGGTAAATTTGGATATCAACAAACTGTGCAAACAAATAGGTAAGCATACTTGCAAAAACGGCGATGGCCGAGTTTCCAAATACTTTTCTAAATAATGCATCGTCAACATACGACCACGAAGTAGCGGGAACATTTGCTCCAGTATAAATAATCAAAAGCGAAAACAACGAGGCAAAAATCCCAACTACTACCACATCATTCGCGCGTTTTTTACCATAAATTTCACTGATTAAATCGGTGATTAAAAAGGTAATAGGGTAGGGCAAAATCCCAACGGAAATCTCGAACAATTTGCTTCCAAAAACCTCAATATCAAATGGATACCAATAAAAAAACTTTTGAAATATTAAGTTGGAAACTACTAATGAGGTGATGAACAGTCCGCCCAACAAAAGGTAAATGCGTTGGGCTAGGAGTTTGTCTTTTAGGGTCATTTATAATTGTGGATAAATACGTTTTGTAAATATAAAGGAATAAAAATTGTTTTGCTTATTTTGCCGTCAATGACGAGACCTACAACCTATCATATTGCACTAGGAAGTAACAAGGGCGACAAATTTAAAAACCTGCAACTGGCTGTGGATGCTATCTTTGAACGCATTGGCGCTATCAAGCTGATTTCCAAAGTCTATAAATCGCCAGCTTTTGGGTTTGAGGGGGAGGATTTTTTAAACTGCTGTTTGGTGCTGGAAAGTGATTTGAAGCCCAAAAAAGTACTGAACCATCTGCTTAAAATTGAAACAGAATTAGGCAGAACTAGAAGCAAAACCAAAGGCTACGAAGCCCGAACCATCGATTTGGATATTGTATTCGCTGGTGAAGCTATTATTGGCACCAAAACCCTTAAGCTACCGCACCCTGAAATGCAAAAGCGGAAATTTGTGCTAATGCCCCTAAATGATATTGCATCTAAAGTTGTACACCCAAAATTGTATAAAGAAGTGTCTGTTTTATTGGAAGAATGTGAAGACAATTCGGTATTGGAACCCATCAATATTTGGTTAAAAAACCCAAGTAAGCAGTTCAATTTTTCAAACTATAATTATGTTGCTATCGAAGGTAATATTGGTGCTGGAAAAACAAGTTTAGCTATTAAAATTGCCCAAGATTTTAATGCGAAATTGATTTTGGAACGGTTTGCCGATAATCCCTTTTTGCCCAAGTTTTATGAGGATGCCAACCGATACGCTTTTCCTTTAGAAATGTCTTTTTTGGCGGATCGCTATCAACAAATTTCGGATGATTTGTCACAACTTGATTTGTTCAAAAATTTTAAAGTGAGCGATTATTACGTGGTTAAATCCCTGATTTTCTCAAAAATCACTCTTAATGATGACGAATTTCAGTTGTACCGAAGACTGTTCAACTTGATGTATAAGGACGTGCCAAAACCCGATTTATACATTTATTTGTATCAAAACACTGCCCGTTTGCAGGAAAATATCAAAAAGCGTGGACGCGATTATGAACAAAACATAGCCGATGACTATTTAGAAAATATCAATGCTGGCTATCTAAAATTCTTAAAAACACAAACTGATTTTGAGATCAAAATCATTGATGTTTCAGAAAGGGATTTTGTTGGTAATCGCGCTGATTATTTGTTGGTGCTGAATGAAATATTTTTAAACTCTTTACGGTAACAAAAAAAATCTACTTCAGGCGCAATTTGTAAACAATAAATCGACTAATAATTCAGTTATTTATTGAAAGGAATTTACTGAACTTTCGTGATTTCAATTAAAACTTAGAGTTAAACCGCTAAAAACAGGCAGGATAGGTCAGGATGGATTGTTTTCTTTTAAGCCTTAATTTTGCTACAAACTTAAAAAATTATGAAAAAAACAAAGACTATTTACAAGATATTAACAATTACGTCATTAATTGTTTTTGTAGCCTTCTTTTCTTGTGCAACTGATGAGATAGATCTCACCAAACCGATAAAAGCGATTGAGAACGATCCAGATCCGGATCCGGATCCAGATCCAGATTCCGGTCTATTGGTAGCAGAGGATGAAGATATAGGTGCTTACACCACTTGTAACTCAGATGGGGAAGGTGGACAATTCGCAGATATACCAAATGCTGTAAATGTTGGTACCATCGATGACAGGAGTTGTTATGCTGATTACAAAGAAAGTATTGTTGGTGGCGTTACATGGGGTGTATATAATATCACAGATGGTTCAAATAATGTTGGTACAACATTACAACCGCGAATTGAACGCGCATTGCCTATAGCCAACAGTAATGTAGGGTCGTTTACAAAATTCACAGGGGATTTTAGAATTCTTGAAGTGGGTGATGCAGGGTCTGATGTTGAAAATGGTACTTACATTGCACAGGCCAAAGGGAAGCATACTGGTGGTGGAGGTTCTCCTGACCCGGCTATTTGTTTATATTTAGCAAAGCCCAAATATGGTACAGGTGTTAATGCAAACATACAAGTGGCGTTTGATATTTATGCAGAGCGTATCAAAGAGCGTGGAGGATCAGGAAGCAATGGCAGAGAAGTTGTTTATCTAACAACAGTAGATAAAAATGCAATAACTTCTTTTGTGTTAGAGGTTGGTTTTAAAGAAGATCCAAGCGATAGTACTAAGAAAATACATTATTGCAATGCCATAATTGGAGGTGAAGCACATCCATGGAATATTCCCGATCCAGAAAGAGGGACGCAATCGAAAATTAGATACGGTGCATACCGAGTTAAAGGCGGAAGAGCACAAATTAGATGGGCGAATACTACGCATGAAAGAGTTCAAAACTAATTTGAACTTGAATTAAAAGAGTATTCAGTATATGTAAAACAAACAAGGCTGCCTTCTCAGGCAGCCTTGTTTGTTTAGGGACACAAGCGAATATGAAACCTTTTAGGGTAATCGATATACTGTGGTGGTAATTTTACTTTTAGTGGGGCTCTCCAAATAATATGTCCTTAGGTGTTTCGCATCCTTAATTTTTAAATTAAAAGGAGGTTTTAATACATCAACTCCGCTATTATGTTTTACACGGTTGCCCTGTCCAGAAATAATATCTTTATTTGGAATAAAAATACCTGTTGGGATATGTTCAGTCAGAATAATATATTTGTAATCTTTGGTTTTTTTTAGGATGCTTTTAATTTCAGTATTCGATAAATGTTGCAATACTTGTCTCAAAATAATACAGTCAGCATTCGGGAGTTCATCCTTTGCTATATCTAAGCAATGAAATTCTAAACAATCACTTTTAAAAAGTGTCTTATTTCTTTCAATCAGGGTGTCAACAATATCAATAGCAATATACTTTTTGGTGTATTTTACAAGTTGCTTTCCAATATTAAAATCGCCACAGCCTAAATCGCAAACCGTTAAAGGTTCTGGAAATGATTTTAAAAATGAGGTAACGTTATCTAAATAAGGTTTTGTGATTTTTGTGTCGTGTGAACCCCAACCGGAATAAAAATCATGGCCTTTGCCGCCCCAAAAGTGCTTCTCGTAAATTTGGGTCATTACCTCTTTGGTAGGCCAAGGCATTTTTGCTTTTTTAGACATTTATTTAAGCCGCTGCAGTTTGCTAAATACATCCCAAACAACCACGCCACAGCTTACCGAAATGTTTAAGGAATGTTTGGTGCCGTATTGCGGAATCTCTATCACTATATCACTAGCCGAAACCACATCCTGCGAAACACCTTTAACTTCATTGCCAAAAATAAGCGCGTACTTGTTGTTGTTTTCGACTTTGAACTCGTTTAACATGACGGCATTTTCGGCCTGCTCGATGGCGCAGATTTTAACGTTGTCCGTTTTTAATCTTTCAATCAAATCTAAGGTGCTCTCAACATATTCCCAATCCACAGTTTCGGTACTTCCCAAAGCGGTTTTGTGGATGTCCTTATGTGGCGGTTGTGCCGTGATACCGCATAGATAAATCTTTTCAACTAAAAATGCGTCGCTCGTTCTAAATACCGAGCCAATATTATTCAGGCTTCGGATATTATCCAAAATGATGATGACAGGTGTTTTTTCTGCCCGTTTGAAACCATCAACACTTAATCTGTCCAGTTCGTTATTTTTTAGTTTTCGCATTTTTTAAATTCTTTGTCACGCTGAGCGCTCCCGATAGTTATCGGGACGAAGCGCCTTGCAAATTTCAAATCTTTAGTTTTGTTCTAAAAGACAAAAGCATTGTTGAAATCTCCCTTCAATTGTAGATAACTTGTGGTTTTTCAACTTCAAAAAACATGAAATTAATAGTACATTGCATGCTACAATTTTCACAAAAGTAAGACTAAAAAACCATTTGTCCATTGGCTAAAAAAGCGAAAAAGGAAACTCCGTTAATGAAACAGTACAATGCCATCAAGGCTAAGTATCCGGATGCTTTGTTGCTATTTCGTGTGGGCGATTTTTATGAAACCTTTGGGGAAGATGCTGTGAAGGCGGCAGGTATTTTGGGTATCATTTTGACAAAACGAGGTGCGGGCAGTACCAGTGAAACCGAGTTGGCCGGGTTTCCGCATCATTCTTTAAATACGTATTTGCCCAAGTTGGTAAAAGCGGGTGAGCGGGTTGCCATTTGCGATCAATTGGAGGATCCCAAGCAAACCAAAACTATCGTAAAACGAGGTGTAACCGAGTTGGTGACACCCGGTGTAGCATTGAACGATGAGGTGCTGGTTTCCAAATCCAACAACTTTTTATGCTCGGTGTATTTTGATAAAAAATATATTGGAGTCTCCTTTTTAGATATTTCAACCGGGGAGTTTTTAACGTCTCAGGGAAATGCAGAATACATTGACAAACTGCTTCAAAATTTTAGTCCAAGTGAGGTATTGGTGTCCAAACAAAAACGAACACTTTTCAACGAGATTTTTGGCGATGATTTCCACACCTTTTATTTGGAAGATTGGGTATATCAAACGGATTATGCCTACGAAACCTTAACCAAGCATTTTGATACCAAAACGTTAAAAGGTTTTGGCGTTGAGGATTTATATGAAGGCATTATCGCTTCAGGTTCTATTTTACATTACTTAGGCGAAACCCAGCATCATAAATTGCAACACATTACATCAATTTCAAGAATTGCCGAAGATGACTATGTGTGGATGGACAAATTCACCATTCGAAATTTAGAGCTATACCATTCCACCAATAATAATGCGGTAACCCTTTTAAACGTAATTGATAAAACCATCTCACCAATGGGTGGACGTTTATTAAAGCGTTGGTTAGCATTGCCACTTAAAACTATTGAAAAAATCAAGCAACGTCACGAGGTGGTGGATTTTCTCGCTAAAAATGATGAGGTACTTCAAAAGATTCAAAACCATATCAAACATATTGGGGATTTAGAGCGTCTTATTTCTAAAACTGCAACAGGGAAGGTAAACCCGCGCGAGGTGATTCAGCTTAAAAATTCCTTGGAAGCCATTGTGCCCATTAAAAGTATTGCTTCAAATGCTAAGAATGAGTCTTTGTGTATTATTGGCGATAATTTGCAGAGCTGTGAAGTCTTACGTGAAAAAATTAAAGCAACTTTAAATGAAGAAGCGCCCGTAAATGTTTTAAAGGGTAATACCATAGCTTCAGGGTTTTCAACAGAATTGGATGAACTTAGAAACTTGTCCAAATCTGGGAAAGATTATCTTGATAATATGCTGGAGCGGGAAAGTGAGCGTACCGGAATTACCTCACTGAAAATTGCTTCTAACAATGTATTTGGGTATTATATTGAAGTGCGAAATACGCATAAGGACAAAGTACCCGAGGATTGGATTCGAAAGCAAACCTTAGTAAGTGCCGAACGCTATATTACAGAAGAACTCAAAGAATATGAGGCTAAAATTTTAGGGGCGGAAGAGCGTATTTTGGCTATTGAGCAACAATTGTTTGCTGAATTGGTGAGCTGGATGAATCAGTATATCAAAGCAGTGCAACAAAATGCTTATTTGATAGGTCAGCTGGATTGTTTGTGCGGGTTTGCGCAATTGGCAAAGGACAATCATTATGTATATCCGAAAATAGATGATTCTTTTGATTTGGATATCAAAGATGGTCGCCATCCAGTGATTGAAAAGCAATTGCCAATCGGAGAATCTTATATTGCGAACGATGTGTTTTTAGACAGAACATCTCAGCAAATTATCATGATTACTGGGCCAAATATGTCCGGGAAATCTGCTATTTTAAGGCAAACCGCATTAATCGTTTTGTTGGCACAAATAGGAAGTTTTGTACCTGCTAAAGAAGCAAAAATCGGATTAGTAGATAAAATATTTACAAGAGTTGGTGCAAGTGACAATATTTCGATGGGCGAATCCACATTCATGGTAGAAATGAATGAAACGGCTTCCATTTTGAATAATATTTCGGATAGAAGTTTAGTGTTGTTGGATGAAATTGGGCGTGGTACCAGTACCTACGATGGTATTTCTATTGCTTGGGCCATCAGTGAATATTTACATGAGCACCCTTCAAAACCAAAAACACTTTTCGCAACGCATTATCATGAATTGAATGAAATGTGTGAAACGTTTGTACGTATCAAAAACTTTAACGTTTCGGTAAAAGAATTAAAGGACAACGTATTGTTCTTAAGAAAACTGGTTGAAGGCGGTAGCGCCCATAGTTTTGGAATTCATGTGGCTAAAATGGCGGGAATGCCACAGCAAGTGTTGCGAAGGGCCAATAAAATTCTTGAAAAATTGGAGAAATCGCACTCCAGTGAAGAGCTCACGGATAAGGTAAAAACCCTGCATGACGATATGCAATTGAGCTTTTTTAATTTGGACGACCCTTTATTGGAAAACATTAAAGATGAAATTCTACACACGGATATTGACACATTAACTCCTGTGGAAGCGCTTATGAAACTGAATGAGATTAAGCGCATGTTGGTGAAGAAAAAGCACGCTTAAAAAAGTTGGATTTATTTTCTAAAAGACTTTGGATTTCCTAGAAATAGTTTAAATTTGCATCCGCAATCTCAGGATTATACGTTCATTAAATAATGCGAAAGTAGCTCAGGGGTAGAGCATCACCTTGCCAAGGTGAGGGTCGCGGGTTCAAATCCCGTCTTTCGCTCTGATTTTTTCAAAATGTACCAATTCAATGTGCAATAGCACTGTCGAATTATGCTGAAGTGGTGGAATTGGTAGACACGTTGGACTTAAAATCCAATGGCCATTATGGCCGTGCGGGTTCAAGTCCCGCCTTCAGTACTGTAACCCTTGTTAATCGTTTGATTTTCAAGGGTTTTTATTTTGTCAAATATCATTTTGGTATGATTTCGGTATTGTTATGTAGCCTCAAAAGTATTTTATAAGTGATTTGGGAACCATAATTGTTTTTTGAAAATCCAAATTCCAATCTTTTATATTTTGGTTAATTTAGCTGTTCTTACAATAACCAATTGTACTGGGTTCTTGATACTATGTCATCTCTTTCCAAATTAGGAACCAGTTAAAAGTAGAGAATCAGAGCCGCTTTTGTTCATATTCAATATACCATTGCTAAACCGAAACCAAAGACCTTTCTTCAATACATAATAACGAACTTCACGAATTAAAGGCTTTATACAGTCTAGGTAGACCACGTTAATGGCACCATTGGGTGATGAAAGTAAACCATGGATGGAGGTAACCTATCATATCCGCAAACAGCTCATGCAAAATAAGGAGCCAGATTATAAAGATATTTGGAGTCCAGCCTTTAAGAATCGAAATATAAATGATTAAACTCTCTTCCTTACTTGAGAGGGTACATATCCCTTTACCTGCTTGTATTGCCTGTTAAAATTTGATAAATTTTGAAACCCTGAGAGTTCGGCAATTTCAACAATCGGCAAATCGGTTTGTTGCTCCAATAATCGTGTGGCATGCTCCACGCGGATTTCATTTAAAAACGTAATATAGGTTTTGTTGGTGCGTTTTTTAAAATATTTACAAAAAGCGTTTTTGGTCATGTTAGCAACATTGGCAATGGTTTCCAAAGTGATAGCGGTTTTGTAGTGGGTCATAGTATATTCAAAAACATCACGTATTCTGTTACCCTCATTATCAGTATAATTCCTGGCATATATGAACGTAGAAAGCGGTGTGTATCGCGATTCGCTTCCAACTTTTAGGAGTTGGATTAAAATGATAAGACGCTCTAATTGACTAGCAGTTTCGGTTTTTAGAATTAAATCGGTAGCCCATCTTTTATTAGAATTAATTTTGAATCCATATTTTGAACGCTTAAAAAAATTGGAAACTTCTCTTAGCTCATTCAACTTAAAAAAGGCATCGCCCAATAACCGTTTTGAGAAAAATACCGTGAACATTCTAGATTGTTTTTTCTTTTGAGTATCACTATTAAATACATGCGGAATATTGCTCCCAATTACCAAAATATCACCTTCCTTATACCGATTAATGGTGTCTCCAACTATCAAATTGCCCTCACCCGAAAGGACTAAACTAATTTGGATTTCTTCATGCTGATGTAATTTTCCAAAAAAAGTCGCTCCCCTGTCTTCTTGAAAAACAACAGCATTTAACTCAGGCTTTGGTATTTTAAAGGGTAAAACCTTCATGGTTTATTCTCAATTTTCATGCTAAAAATACATGAATAATACTCCAAAAATATAAATAATATGTTAATAAATGGATAATATAATATTATAAAGGAGTAATTTAGTAGTATTGTTGCTAGCAATATTTATATAGTTTTACAATTCATTAAAAAGAATAAAATAATATGAAATCCAATTGGGATGGTGTAATGCCTGCAGTGTTTACATGGTTGAAAGAGTCAAAATCTGGCACTCTTGAAATTGACTTTGATACCACACAAAAACAGGCGGCAGGTATTTTAAAAGCTCAAGGAAAGGGAGGAAGCAGAATGAGCGGACTTGTTGGTTCTGGTACTCTAGGTGAGAATAGCTACCTAAGTACCCAACAGCGTCTTTCTTTACTCAAATCCCTTTCTGAGGTTGCTAAAGAATGCAATGTTCCGTTAATCAGTGGTGCTTCAGCAGAAACTAAGGAAGAACTTGCCAAAATCATTGAAGGACTTGTAACAGTTGGAGTTGATACAGTTATGGTCATGCCACCAAAAACTAAAACGGTTCCTTCTGAAACAAAAATGTATGAGTATTATGAACATGCCGAAGCAACTGCAAACAATGTAGGTGTAACAATGATGCCTTATAACAATCCTGATGCAGCTGGATATCATTCGCTTTCAACTAATCTTCTTTTAAGACTTTCTGTGCTTCCTAAAGTAACTGCTCTTAAAATATCGACTATAGATGTTTCAATTATTGAAACGCTGATGCTAGAGAACAAAGATTTAAAAGTTTTGGCAGGAGTAGATACAGTCACTGTACATGCAGGACTTGCTGGAGCATGTGGTGGGATTACAGGTGTAGGTAATATCTTCCCAAAAGCAAGTGTTACCATGCAGGAGTATGTTTTAAATGGTGAATGGACTGAGGCAAATAAAATTTCTCAGGCTTTAAATTCCATATCGTATCTGGATGCTCAGCCTCTGCTTTTGGAATATCTTAAACTTGCTATGGGAATTCACCATAATGATATTGCCGGAGGACTGCGTACTTTTGGTAAGAAATTAACTAAACAACAAATTGATGATGTCCGTGCAAGATATCTTCTGGCAAAAGAAAGACTTGAAGCACTGGATTTAACAAGTTGATTCTTTTAAATTATCAAAAAAAGGAAGTTTGCAAACGAGTAAATTTGGATAAAGAATAAAAAATAAGTCATTATGATTACCGGAAAAAACTATATCGGGCAAACCTTAAAAGCCTCAGGAACTAATACGTACAAAACCGTAAATCCGAAACTAAACATCGAGAATCCAACTAAATTTCACGATGCAACAAATAGCGAAATTAACGAAGCTGTAAACCTAGCTTGGGATGCTTTTAAAGTTTACCGAAAAGTTTCGGGCGCAAAACGTGCAGAATTTTTAAACGCCATAGCCGATGAAATTTTAGCGTTGGACCAAACGCTTATCGATATGTATATGTCTGAATCTGGACTACCTGAAGGACGTGCTATTGGTGAACGTGGTAGAACTGTTTTTCAGTTACGTTCATTTGCGGATTTAATTCATAATGAAGATTGGCGCGATAATATTTTTGACGAAGCACAACCCAACAGAGAGCCACTACCCAAAGCAGATTTGAGGAAAACCTCTATTCCATTAGGGCCAGTAGTGGTATTGGGAGCGAGTAATTTTCCATTGGCATTTTCAACCGCCGGGGGCGATACCGCGAGTGCTTTGGCGTCGGGTTGTCCAGTTATCGTAAAATCGCATCCCATGCATTCGGGTACAGGCGAATTGGTAGCCAGTGCAATTATAAAAGCCATGAAAATTACGGGTATGCCCAATGGCGTATTTTCAAATTTAAACGGGAAAAGTATTAAGGTGGGCACCGCTTTAGTAAAGCACCCAAAAGTAAAAGCTGTAGGTTTTACAGGGAGCGCTAAGGGCGGAAGAGCGTTGTTCGATTTGGCTTCTAAACGCGAAGAACCCATACCAGTTTTTGCCGAAATGGGAAGTGTCAATCCTGTGGTTATCACACCAAAAGCTCTCGAAAAACGTTCCGAAGCTTTGGCAACGCAATACGCCAATTCTATTACTTTGGGTACAGGGCAATTTTGCACAAATCCAGGCTTAATTTTGACTATTGACGGTGAGTGCAGTCAGGCTTTTATTGAAGATTTGGCTAAAAAAACGGTAAATATAGAGGCGCAATGTATGTTGCATCCAAATATTAAAGAGGGTTTTGTGCACAATGGCGCCAAGGTATCATCTCAAAAAGGTGCTGAAACTATTGCTAAAATTGAAACCGAAGTTGCACCCAATTACGCACCATCACAAGTTGTTAGTGTCTCAGGAAAAGACTTTTTAGACAATCCAAAGTTGCAACAAGAGGTGTTCGGCCCTTTTTCATTAGTCGTAAAAGCTAAGGATGAGGCAGAACTTATCAAAATAATAGAAAATTTAGAAGGTCAGTTAACAGGAACTATCATTGCTGAAGAAGACGAATATGCTAAACTTCATAACATTGTTGACGCTCTTGAGGACAGAGTAGGACGCCTCATTTTTAACGGTGTGCCAACTGGGGTAGAGGTGTGTCCGTCCATGCAACATGGAGGCCCTTATCCGGCATCAACCGATTCTAGATTTACAGCAGTTGGTACTAATTCTATAAAACGCTGGGTGCGCCCTGTGAGTTATCAATCCTTTCCGAAGGCATTATTACCAGAGGCTTTGAAAAGCCAGTACTAAACAACAAAATCGACATGAATAGAATAGATTTTATTTTTACCAAAAGCAAAAATTTTAGGATAGTTCTGCTCATATCGTTTTTGCTTTTTGTTTCACATACTACCTCCCAAAACGTCAATAATTCTGAGTTTTTAAAAAATATTATAAACAGCTATCAGGATCATAAGGGTTTTGACGAAAAAGAATTTCCTTTAGGGGTCTTTACGAAAGAATATTACAAAAATGAAGCCGACTTTGCCCTATCGAAGTTGGAAGAGCTATCAAACATTAATGTTGATGAATTAACCGAAACTGAGCAGATTTCTTATGAGCTTCTCAAATTTGTGCTTCAGGATAAAATTGACTTCTATAGATTTGAATGTTACTTAAATCCATTGCTTTCTGATTCTGGATTTCATAATAATTTAACCTATAACGTAAGACCTTTGACAAATTACAATCAAATAAAAACCTATTTGAATACGCTTAATGCGATTCCTGATTTTGTAGATCAGCATTTCGCGAATTTACGTGAAGGATTAGAAAAAGGTATTTCACAATCTAGGGTTGTTTTCAACGGTTATGAGTCAACATACAATGACCATATTGTTGATGATTATAAAGATAGTTTTTATTATTCCCCATTTAAAAATCTTCCACAAAGTTTAACTCAGTCTCAAAAAGATTCGGTCCTTAGAGTTGCTAAAGCTGTTATTGAAGACATAGTAACGCCTCAATTCAAGAGAATAAAATCTTTTTTTGAGACGGAGTACCTTCCAAAAACAAGAACCAGTTTAGGAGCTTTAAACCTACCCAATGGAAAAGATTTTTATCAAAATAGAATTAATTACTACACCACAAGCACAAAATACACCTCTGATGATATCCACCAAATAGGACTAAGGGAAGTAGCTCGCATAAAGCTTGAAATGCAGGCCATAATAAACGACCTTAATTTTAATGGGGATTTTCTGGATTTCTTGCAATTTTTAAGATCAGATGAACAATTTTATGCTAAAAGTGCAAAAGAATTGTTGATGATAGCCAGAGACATGTCTAAGCGAGCCGACGCACAATTGCCCAAATTCTTTAAAACTTTACCTAGAAAACCCTACGGTGTTAATCCAGTGCCAGATGCCATAGCTCCAAAATATACTGGAGGGCGCTATGTGGAAACGACTAAGGAGAGCACAGACCCCGGTTATTATTGGGTAAATACTTATAATTTGCCTAGTCGCCCATTATACACGTTACCTTCATTAACGGTACACGAAGCTGTGCCAGGCCATCACCTTCAGATTACTTTGAATAACGAATTGGGAGACAGTATCCCCAAATTTAGAAGAGATTTATACCTATCTGCTTATGGTGAGGGTTGGGGCTTATATTCTGAATTTTTGGCGGATGAAATGGGGATGTACACAACACCCTATGAGCAATTTGGAAGACTTACTTATGAAATGTGGCGTGCGTGTAGATTGGTGGTAGATACTGGTATTCATGCTAAAGGCTGGACGCGAGAAGAAGTGTTAGATTATATGGCTTCAAACACAGCGCTATCCATACACGAAATAAATACAGAAACAGATCGCTATATTTCTTGGCCAGGACAAGCCCTATCCTATAAAATGGGAGAACTTAAAATTAGGGCGCTTCGTAAAAAGGCCGAGGAAGCACTGGGGCAAAAGTTCGATATTCGAGAATTTCATGAGATTGTTTTAGAACAAGGGACGGTTACTTTGCCCATTTTAGAAAATCGTGTCAACAGCTATATAGATCGTGTGAAAAATGAGTAGAAGTACTTTTGTTTGTATTGATGGCCACACTTGCGGAAATCCAGTTCGAGTGATTAAACATGGCGGTCCTGAATTGATGGGTGCCAACATGAGCGAAAAGAGACAGCATTTTTTAAAGGAATTCGATTGGATTCGAAAAGGCTTAATGTTTGAACCTCGAGGTCACGATATGATGAGCGGGAGTATATTGTATCCGCCACACGATCCCGAAAACGATTTTGCGATTCTATTTATAGAAACTTCTGGGTGTTTACCCATGTGTGGTCATGGGACTATTGGTACGATTACTATTGCTGTTGAAGAAGGCTTGATAACTCCTAAAACACCTGGAAAAATTAAAATGGAAGCCCCAGCAGGTTTAGTGGAAATCAAATATCAACAGACAGGTAATAAAGTAGATTGGGTGCGATTAACAAATGTAAAAAGTTATTTGGCCGAGGAAGGTTTGACGATAGATTGTCCCGAATTAGGTGAATTGATTTTTGACGTGGCTTATGGTGGAAACTTTTATGCTATTGTTGATCCTCAAAAAAATTTCTCTGGCATTCAAAATTTTTCAGCAAGTAAACTAATTCAGTATTCACAAGTAATACGTGAGGCTATCAATCAAAAATATCCCGATAGATTTATACATCCGGAAAACGAGACCATCAGAGAGGTATCCCATTTACTTTGGACAGGGACACCGATAGACCCCACATCTTCTGGAAGAAATGCTGTGTTTTATGGTGATAAAGCTATCGATAGAAGTCCTTGCGGTACAGGAACATCGGCAAGAATGGCGCAACTTTTTGCTAAAGGTAAGCTAGAGGTGGGCGAGGAATTTATTCATGAGAGTTTTATAGGGAGTAAATTTATTGGTCGTGTGGAGGCTGCAACCTCTATCAGGGAGAATCCAGCAATCATACCAAGTATTCAAGGCTGGGCTAAAATTTATGGGTATAATACCATAATTATAGATGAGGAAGATGATCCCTATGCGCATGGTTTTCAGGTAATTTAATTTTTAATGGATGAAATATCTTATCAATTTTGTGTTTTTTGCTTTTCTAGGTTTTTACTTTGGTAATGGGCAAAGTTTAACCATGGAAGATTATGAAAGAGCTGTAAGCTATAGTTATAGCAATGCCTACAATAAATCAGTCTTCAATTTGCATACGGAAGTTAACTGGTTTAAAAATAAATCTGGCCTGTGGTTTATTGAGTATTCAGATGAAGGGAGGCAGTACAAAAAGTACAGCTTTAAAAGAAACAAAACCGAGCTGTTTTTTGATCATAACAAGCTTGCAAATTCGCTTAGTAATATTTTGAAGGACACTGTAAGCGCCAATGAATTAAATCTGTCCAAAATTGAATTAATAGACGACGTATTACTTTCTTTTAGCGCATTTGATAAAACATTCCATTTAAATTTAGAGACTTACGAGCTCGAGCTGAAAGAGACAGAAAGGCAAAAAGAACTTGAGAATGAATTCGAGAAAAAATCCCCCGATGGAAAATGGCTAGCCTACACAAAGGATTATAACCTGTTTATAAAATCTGTAGCTACTGATGAGGAGTATAAGCTGAGTAATGATGGCAAAAAGAATTATGAGTATGCCAGTTATTATGGTTGGTATGATAAAATGGAAGGTGAAAATGGTGAGCGGCCAAAACGCTTTGAGGTCAATTGGTCTCCAGACTCCAAATGGCTGGCTACAAATGTTATTGATTTGCAACAGGCAGAAAAAATGTATCTCTTAGATTGGAGTATAGATTCTTTGTACAAGCCAAAATTATTATCCTACTACCGTGGCTCTCCAGGAGATACAACAATGGTACATGTGCAACCTGTATTTTATAATATTGAAGCGAAGCAGGAGGTGAAAACAAAGCTTCCAAAAAACACTCATATTAATCAGGTTTCAGTTCGCTGGTCAGATAGTTCGGGTATTTTTTACGCTGATTATATGGAGCGAGGTTTCAAAACTTCGTTTGTTAAAGAAGTTAATTTGAGCACAAATTCCGAACGTATCCTAATCAAGGAAACTAGCGAAACTAATATTGATAATTTTTATTATAAAGTTCTAGAAAAGAAAGGTAGATTAATATTTCTTTCTCAACAAAGCGGATGGCGACAGCTTTATAGTTTGGACTTAATAACTAGTAAAATCACACCGCTTACAAACGGTAATTATTTTATAAATGATATAAGTTACATCGATGAAGATAATGGCGTGGTTTATTTCTTGGCATCAGGTAAAGAAGATGGTGAAAATCCATATCATCAAAAGTTATACAAAGTATCCTTAAAAGGGGAAGTAACCTTATTGACCCCCGAAAAAGGACACCATGATATTTCCTTTTCTGAGGATGGACTCTATTTTGCAGATAATTATTCAACCGTTCAAATTCCAACAAAAACGGTTGTCAGGAGTTCTAAAAATGGTAAAGTTTTAGCAAAATTGACACAAGCGGATGTATCTAAGGTCATTTCGAAAGGATGGAAGGCACCAGAGGTTTTTCAGCTTACAGCTAAAGATGGTAAAACCACTATTTACGGTGCTATTTGGAAGCCCACAAATTTTGATAGCTTAAAATCGTACCCCATAATAGATGCTACATACACAGGACCGCATACACAAAGATTCCCTAAATCTTTCCGTTCTGCATTTTACAATCAAGACCTTTCAGAATTAGGTTTTATAATAATGCAAGTTGATGGCTTGGGCACTTCTGGGCGCTCTAAAGCATTTTTAAATCACTCTTATAAAGACATGGGCAATAATTTGGAAGATCATGTTTTAGCTATTAAATATTTAGGAGAAAAATACAAATGGATAGATACTGAAAAAGTTGGCATATTTGGGCACTCTGCTGGTGGTTATGACACAGGAAGGGCCATGACTGCATTTCCTGATGTTTATAAAGTTGGTGTGGCTAGCTCTGGAGACCATGATTTTAGAATGGAAAAAGCGTGGTGGCCAGAAATGTACCAAGGTTGGCCGGTGGATGAAACTTACGAAGCCGTGTCAAATATTACCAATGCCAAAAATTTAAAAGGAAAATTGTTGTTAGTTCACGGTGGTTTAGATGATAATGTAAACCCCTCGGCTACATTTAAGTTTGCTGAAGCTTTAATTAAGGCAGATAAGGATTTTGACATGTTAATAATTCCAAGTCAGCGACATGGTTATGTTGGCAAGTACCGAGATTATTTCATTAAAAGGCGTTGGAATTATTTTGTTGAACACCTCTTAGGTGAAAAGCCCATTTGGAATTTTAGTCTAAAGCTATAAATGAGCAAAACTGTTATTGTTATAGGCGGTGGAATTATAGGTTTGTGTTCGGCCTATTATCTTCATAAAGAAGGACATCAAGTTACGGTTATTGATAAATCTAACATGGATTCCGGAGCATCCCATGTCAATGCGGGTTACATCACGCCTAGTCATTTTATCTCCATGGCCTCGCCGGGTACTTTGTCAAAAGGCATTAAATGGATGTTTAATTCTAAAAGTCCGCTTTATATAAAACCAAGATTAGATTTAGAGTTTTTGAAATGGTCTTGGTCGTTTAAAAAATCTGCAACACCTTCAAAAGTAGAAAAGTCCATAAAACCATTATTGGATATCAATTTGCTTAGTAGGGAATTATATGAAGATTTGAATCAATCCGGAGACTTTAGTTTTCACTATGAAAAAAAAGGCCTTTTAATGTGCTACAAGACAGATAAAGTAGGCGAAGAAGAATGGGAGGTAGGTAAACGTGGCATACAAGAAGGGCTTAAGGTGGAGCATTTGTCTCAAAATGAGGTTTCGAAATTAGAGCCTAAAGCAGATATAAATGTTAAAGGTGCCATTTACTACCACTCTGATGCCCACATGACACCAAATAACTTTATGGAAGAAATGATTGTTCACTTGAAAAAAAGTGGTGTTTCAATTTTTAAGAAGGAAGAAGTGGTTGATTTCGAAATGGACAATCAAAACATTTCAAAAGTAATCACCAGTACCCAAAAGTTATCATGCCATGAAGTGGTTTTGGCAACTGGAAGTTGGAGTCCAAAAATTGGAAAAAAGTTAGGTTTAAAATTGCTCGTTCAGGCAGGCAAGGGGTATAGCATTAACGTAAGGCAAGACACTAACATTAGGATTCCAGCTATATTGTGCGAAGCAAAAGTGGCAGTAACGCCAATGGATGGTTTTACGCGTTTTGCTGGTACTATGGAACTTTCAGGGATTAATCATCGAGTTAATCCTGCACGTGTAAAAGCCATTGCGGAAGCAAGTGCTAAGTATTATAATCAACTAAATATAACTATTGAAGAAAAAGAACAGGCAAAATGCGGTTTGCGCCCTTGTACCCCTGATGGTTTGCCTTATATCGGTAAAACTTCAAAATACAAAAACCTAACTATTGCAACAGGGCATGCTATGATGGGTTGGAGCTTAGGCCCAGCAACTGGAAAGCTAGTCTCAGATATAATTTCTGAGAGAAAGACTGAGATGGATGTATTTGCTTTTCATCCTGAAAGAAGCTTTTAGTGGTTCTCAAGATATTTCTGGTCTACAGATAAAACAGGTCAATGTAATGTAAAAAGTAATGAACAAAGCCTTTTCAATTAAAATTGAAAAGGCTTTTTAGTTTTGGGGCAAAAAGAAAACCACCCTGAACAGGTGGTTTAAAATGTATAAACTTGTAAAACCAAGAATTAGTGCTCGGTTTTCAGTTTATTTGCTTCGTCTTTAACGGCATTCGCAGCATCATCAGCGGCTTTTCCAGCAGCGTCTACAGCTTTATCAACTGTTTCTCCAGCCTTGTCAGCAGCATTGTTTACCGCATCACCTGCTGCGTCCACTGCATTATCAACGGCATCCCCAGCTTTTTCAGCAGCGTTTTCAACAGCATCACCTGTTGCTTTTGTAGCATCCTTAACGGCGTCACCTGCAGATTTAGCTGCGTCTTCAGTGGCTTCGATAGCGTTGTCTAAATGCTCACCAGCAGATTTCTTTTCATCTCTACAAGATGTAAAAAACATACCTAAAGCTAGTACTAAAGTTGTTCCTAAAACTAATTTTCTCATTGTTTTTGTTTTTAGTGTTAATTATTTAGTTGTGCAAAACTGGCTTATTTTACAGGTGAGCACAATTCTTTTCGGTTTCATCAAAACTCTTTTATATACGTAAGTAATTAAGTATTTGGATCACAGCACCCGTATTTTTTTTGATGAACTCTGTATTTTTAGACCCGGATAATCGACGAAAGTCACTATCCGCAATAAGTTTTCTTAGAATAGCATTAAAGCCCATTTGATCTGATACTGAAAAAACACCTCCATTATCAATCATGGCCTGAGCTTCAGGAAATTTAATGTAATTTTTTCCGATAACAATTGGTGGGCCAAATACAGCTGGTTCCAGAATATTGTGCAACCCGGTTGTGCCCATCGCACCGCCCACATAAGCGATATCCGAAGAACTATAAATTTTTGAGAGTAGGCCGATGGTATCAATAATTAGAACATCAAAATGCTTTAACTCTTCGTTATCTTTTTCAGAATATAGAACCGTTTTTGCCCTTAATTTTGAAGCAAAATTTTGGATTTGGCCGGATTTAATGTTGTGAGGTGCTACAATGTATTTAACCCCCAAATTCCTTCTAGAGTTTATGAACTCAATAAAAAGAGCCTCATCCTCAGGCCACGAACTGCCCACAACCACACATAATTTGTCTTGCTTAAAGGCTTCAACAAATCCCAGGGTATTATCACTTTCCAACTGACTTGTCACACGGTCAAAGCGCGTATCGCCCGAAACTGTTACGTTTTGATAGCCTATGGATTCCAATAGGGATTTCGAGCTTTCATTTTGAGTAAAAATATGTTCAAATGAGAGCAGTGCTTTTTTGAATAGTCCGCCGTAAGGCTTAAAATAGATTTGAGTCTTTCTAAAAGAAGCCGAAATCAGGATCGCCCTTAAATTTCTATGCCCCAGTT
This sequence comes from Hyunsoonleella aquatilis, assembly GCF_014270105.1. Taxonomy (GTDB): domain Bacteria; phylum Bacteroidota; class Bacteroidia; order Flavobacteriales; family Flavobacteriaceae; genus Jejuia; species Jejuia aquatilis. The sequence continues at coordinate 294,383 of NZ_JACNMF010000002.1, read as the reverse complement.
CTTTTAAAAAATTTGGCCAAATATCATATTTCACAAATAGGGTCAATTTGGGATGTACCAAGTCCAAAAACCGTTTTGCGTTTCTTTTGGTGTCCAAAGGCAGGTATACCACCACATCAGCAATAGGCGAGTTTTTGCGAATATCGTAGCCCGAAGGGGAGAAAAAGCTCAAAATGATTTTATAATCATAATAGTGTTTCCTTAGTTTTTGGAACACGGGAAGTCCTTGCTCATATTCGCCCAAGGATGCACAATGGAACCAAAGCGTTTTATCGGATGCACATAAATTGGATTTTAAAATCTCAAAAGCTGCATTGCGGCCTGTTACCCCTTTTTTAATTTTCTCATTGAACAGCCCAATACATTTTAGGACGAAACCAGTTATGCCAATGCCTATGTTATAGATGAAACGCAATCTCTTCGAGTTTCGTGCTAAAATACATTTCTTTGGAATAAATCTATGGCTTGCGTTGGTGAATTTTGTAATTTTATGGGCTGTGAAAATAATCTAAGCTAAACTAACCGACCATTGCTTTTCAGGCAAAAAGGTCTTCAAATTTTTAAGATGAAGAAAATCCAAATGGTTGACCTCAAAGGGCAATATAATGGTATAAAAGAAACTGTTAATATCTCTATTCAGGAGGTTCTTGAAAACACTGCATTTATAAACGGACCGAAGGTCCACGAATTTCAAAAGAATCTTGAGGAATATTTAGGGGTGAAACATGTGATTCCCTGTGCTAATGGAACTGACGCCCTACAAATAGCCATGATGGGATTGGGTTTAAAGCCAGGTGATGAGGTGATTACGGCCGATTTTACCTTTGCTGCCACCGTTGAAGTGATTGCGCTTTTACAATTGACTCCCGTTTTAATTGATGTCAATGAAGACGATTTTAATATCAATATTGAGGCCATTAAAAAAGCAATTACTCCAAAAACCAAAGCTATTGTGCCAGTGCATTTATTTGGTCAATGTGCCGATATGGAGGCTATTTTGAAAATTGCGAAGGAGCACAACTTGTATGTAATTGAAGATAATGCTCAGGCTATTGGGGCAAATTATACTTATAAAGATGGATCAAAAGTAAAGGCTGGAGCGATTGGCGATGTGGGTGCCACCTCGTTTTTTCCATCAAAAAATTTAGGGTGTTATGGTGACGGTGGTGCAATTTTTACCAATGATGACGATTTGGCACATACCATAAGGGGTATTGTCAATCATGGTATGTATGAGCGCTATCACCATGATGTGGTTGGTGTAAATTCGAGGTTGGACAGCATACAGGCGGCGGTTTTGGATACCAAACTACCTAATTTGGACAACTACAATAAAGCCCGGCAAATGGCGGCAAAGAAATACAACAAGGCATTCGAAAATGTAGATAAAATAATTACCCCAAAAATTACCGGGGGCTGTGGTGAAGGTAGTATTTGTGAGAACTGCGATTGTCATGTGTTTCATCAATATACATTAAGAGTGATTGGTGTAGATAGGGATGCTTTGGCAAAACATTTGAACGAACAAGGCATACCTTGTGGCGTATATTACCCTATTGCCTTACACAAACAAAAGGCCTATGCGGATGAGAGATATAATGAAGCCGACTTTCCAGTAACGAATCAATTGGTAAAAGAGGTGATTTCATTACCGATGCATACTGAACTGGATTACGAACAGATTGAATTTATTACATCAACAATCATAAAATTTATTAATGGATAAAATATTAGTAACTGGTGGGCTAGGGTTTATCGGTTCGCATACGGTAGTAGAATTGCAGAACGAAGGCTATGAGGTAGTCATTATTGATGACCTGTCAAATTCATCTGAAAAGGTGCTGGATGGTATCGTGGCCATCACAGGAAAAAAACCCATCTTTGAAAAACTGGATTTAAAGGATAAGGCTGGTGTCGAGGCATTTTTCGCCAAGCATAACGATGTTAAAGGCGTAATTCATTTTGCCGCCAGTAAAGCGGTGGGTGAAAGTGTGCAAAAACCATTGTTGTATTACGAAAATAACATAGCCACTTTGGTTTATGTCTTGAAGGAGTTGAAGAAATTGTCTTCGGCATCCTTTATTTTCAGTTCATCTTGTACGGTTTATGGGCAGTCAGATGAATTGCCGATTACGGAAAGTGCACCTGTAAAAAAAGCAGAGTCCCCTTATGGAAACACTAAGCAGATTGGGGAGGAAATTATTCAAGATACTTGCAAGGTAGTACCAGATTTAAAGGCGATTGCTTTGCGCTATTTTAATCCGATTGGTGCGCATGAATCAGCGGAAATTGGTGAATTGCCCATTGGGGTGCCACAGAATTTGGTGCCTTTTATTACCCAGACAGCTATCGGTTTAAGAGACCAGTTATCGGTATTCGGAGGTGATTATCCAACACCGGATGGCACATGTATTCGTGATTATATCCATGTGGTGGATTTGGCAAAAGCGCACGTAGTAGCGTTAGAAAGATTGCTTCAAAACAAAAATAAATCGAATTACGAAACCTTCAACTTGGGTACTGGAAAAGGAAGTTCAGTTTTGGAAGTTGTGCAATCTTTTGAGCGGGTATCAGGAGAAAAGTTGAACTACAAGATTGTAGGAAGAAGAGAGGGCGATATTATTTCGGCCTATGCTGATACCAACAAGGCAAATGATGAATTGGGTTGGAAGACCAAATTATCCTTGGACGATGCTATTCGCTCCGCATGGAAATGGGAGCAAAAAGTGAGAGGTAAGTCATAGAAAATTAGAATATTTTTATTCAAACATATTGAACCCCATTGCTAAATTTAGGAATGGGGTTTTTCAATTTTATTTTTTGAATCAGAAGGTAAAAGATTATCGGGGGTTACCATTTTAAGATATTTTTAAGAGTTGACGACGACATAATTTATAAATTCATAAAAAGTGGCTACAATATCCCGTTGTTGTTTTTAAATTCTTACTTTCAAACTAAGTTAATGGTCAACCAAGCAAAAATACTGCATTTCTTTTGTTGCCTTGTGGTTTACGGAAGTATAAGTGGTTTATTTGCGTTTTCCGAGACTTCACCAGCACCAATAGATAGTTCGATCCAAAAAAAGGATGCCGATAAAGTTTTGGGCAGTAAGGATTTATTGGTACTGTACCAAGAAGCTATTAAAGAACAGCGCCATGATTCGGTAGCCATTTTCAAAAATCTCGCACTCCTCAATGCAAAACTCAATCAACCTGAAAACTCCATTCTTTACACCAAAAAGTATATCAACAATACACTGGATTTTGATATTCTAAATGATAGTGCGTACGATACCATTAAGACTTCCAAAGCCTATAAAACCATTGCCGACAAGTTCGTTAAAAAGGTCAATTTCGTTACATTTCTATTTTTTTACGCTTCGCTGATTGGTTTCTTCTTTATGGTCATTATCAATTTGTCAGGTAAGGCCAATACGCGTGCCAAGTTGTTTATTAGCGGTTTTGTTGGGGTGCATTCCCTATTTATTTTGGAGTTTGTCATGTATTTGTCTAACTATCGCTATGAGTATCCACATGTGTACTTAATGGCGGCAAGTACGGCATTATTATATGGTCCGTTGCTTTATTTTTACTTTAAAAGCGCCACCCATAATTACAAGTTCAAGCCTTTGGATGCGTTGCATTTTGTGCCCAATATAATTTTGGTGCTGTATCTCTTTCCAATGTATGCACTGTCGGGTTCAGAGAAGATTGAAATCATGTTAGAACTCAATACGTCCTATGATATAAATAGGTATGTTGTTTTTATTTCGAAGGTAATTTCACTTTCCGTTTATGCTATTTTGATTCGGAAATTGCAATATGCGACTAAGAATAATGAGATACTTTCTAGTAATACCGGTCAACCCATTTACAAGTGGAAACAAACTATTTATCGTTTACATGTGGCGTACGTCATTAGTTATGTGATTTATGGTTTGCCCGTAAGTGGTATTTTGGTGTTTACTTCTGATTTTCTAAGTTACTTTCAAGTTGGTGCCATGTCTATTATGGTGATTTATATTGCCTACAAAGCGAGTGTGCAACCGAGTATTTTTACCAATGAGTTTAACCCTGTGGATGGACTGTTCACTAAAAAATACCAAAAGTCAGGGCTGACCAAAGGGCTTTCTAAAGAACTTAAAGAAAGCTTAGTTAAATTACTTGTGGAAGACAAGATTTACAAGCAAAGCAACATCAATTTGGAGAGGCTTTCTGAAGAACTAAATACTACGCGTCATAACACCTCCCAAATCATTAATGAGCATTTCGATATGAATTTTTTCGAACTAATTAATACTTTCAGAATTAAGGAAGCCCTCAGCATTATGGATAATGATGTTCATGGTAGCCTTAATATCATTGATATTGCATATGAGGTGGGCTTCAACAATAAGGTCACATTTAATAAAGCCTTTAAAAAAGAAACTTCGCAAACACCTTCTGAATATATACAATCCAAATTAAGACTTCGTAAAAAACTGGGGTAAACCATAAGTAAGTTTTCTTCGGTAGGGTAAACTATTATAAGATTTACCCCCGTCAACTTTCATAATCCTTTCTTTTATCAATGCAATTGTCAAAGGTGGGGCGACTAAGAGCTTTACATAATATATTGGAATTACACTAAGCTTTGTTCCTGTAAAGTATAATTTTTTGAATTAGTCACTTAAAAAATCTTTTTTGCCCCCCTTTCTTCAATCTGCATAGACTAATTCAAATACTTACTTATGAGATTAAAAAATTACTATTTAGCGCTAATGCTGGTAATATTTGGTTTGCTATCTGCATTGGCACAGGAAAAGGCAGTTTCGGGCAAAGTTGTAGATCAAAACAATCTTCCCCTGCCTGGAGCTACGGTCCTAATCAAAGGATCAACTGCGGGAACTACGACGGATTTTGATGGTAATTACATCATAACGGTGAGTCAAGGTGCAACTTTGGTTTTTAGTTTTGTGGGTTATGCTACCAAGGAGATTACTGTTAGCTCAGGAAATACGATCAGTGTAACGCTTCTGGAAGATACCACGGCGCTAGAGGAAGTGGTGGTCGTCGCCTATGGTTCCCAAACCCGGGAATCTATCGTGGGTGCGGTAAACGTGGTGTCCAGTGGTGTGATCGAGACCCAACAGGTAACCTCTCCCTTGAGAGCCCTCCAAGGTGCTGTTCCAGGATTAAGTTTGTTAACGGACGGTGGGCAACCTGGCACGAATCCAATCATTAGAATACGTGGAATTTCCAGTGAGAGTTTGGAGCAAGGGCCTTTAATTGTTGTGGACGGCGCTCCATTTTCCGGAAATCTGAACACCATAAGCCAGGATCAAATCGAAAGCGTTTCGGTATTAAAAGATGCCTCGTCTTCGGCATTGTACGGTTCAAGGGCTTCAGGTGGCGTTATTTTGATAACTACTAAAAGAGGGAGCGTCGGTGCTACACCAAAGGTTACTATTCGCTCTCAGGTCGGAATTTCAAATCCTACTATTGGAATCCACGATTTAGCCGGGCCAGAGGATTATTTAAAGTTAACATGGCAAGCCCTAAAAAACACCAATCAATACGAAAACGGACAGACCGCTTCCGAGGCGGCCCAAAGCGCTACCAACGGACTCATTGATTATTTGGGTTATAATCCCTATAGTGTTACAAATCCAATTGATACCAATGGAAACTTGGTAGCTGGTGCCAATTTGCTGTGGGATTCCAACTGGGAAGAAGAAGTCATTAGAAACGATTATCTCAGGGTGAATCATAATTTAAGTATTTCTGGTGGTAGCGAAAAAACGCGATACTTCTTGTCCTTTGATTATTTAGATGAAGATGGCCCAGTAATCCCATCCAATTTTGAAAGGGTGGCAACGCGTTTAAATTTGGAAACTCAGGTAAACGACTGGTTTAAAGTGGGCTTGAATTCCAGTTTTTCACGTTCCAATTCCAATAACCCCGATCAAACCAGTGGTAGCACTATACAAGCCATTTCGTGGATTTATGGTATTGCCAGTATTTACCCTATTTATTTACGAGATGTTGATGGGGACTTTGTTAGGGATAGTGCTGGAGAGTTGATTTACGATTTAGGAAACGGTCAAGCACCGGGCCAGCCTGTAAACAACACGAGACCTATTTTTGGAGGTGAAAACCTGTTGGCAAGTTTAATCCTGGGCAGGGAAAAACGAATACGAACCAATTATTTGGCCAATGCTTTTGCTGAAGTCAAAATTATTCCGGAACTCACATTTAGGTCTCGGTTAAGTTATGAAAACTATCTGTTCGACTCCTTTAGTTTTGATGATGACAAGATAGGGATTGCTTCTAATGTGCAGGGGAGGGTGGATCAGGACAGGGATTTAACCACTACGCTTAATGCCATCCAATCCTTAAACTATACCAATAGTTTTGGCAATCATAATATTTCGGTAGATGTGATTACTGAAGCCTATACCAATACGCAGGACGATCTGAACGCGCAAGGTACTGGATTTCTTCCCGGTGTGGAAAATTTAAATAGTGCCACAGTACCCGAAACCTTAGGTGGCAATGTGATCACCTCAAGGATCAATAGTTATTTAGGTAGAGCAAGCTATAATTTTGGTGAAAAATATTTTGGTGAGTTTTCATTCCGAAGGGATGGCTCTACCAGATTTAATGAGGATACCCGATGGGGTAACTTTTTGGCCGGGGGTTTAAGTTGGGTAGTCTCCAAGGAGCATTTTTTAAGCGAAAGCAATACATTGACATACCTAAAGCTTCGCGGTTCCTATGGGGAGTTGGGAAACAACAGGACTACAAGTCGTTTTCCTTTCCAATCGGTTTTCCAGACAGGGTTTGTCAACGAAGGCAATTCAGGAATTTTACTGGAAGGTGTTTCGGATGTGGATTTAAGATGGGAAAAAGTGGAGTCATTAAATATTGGTGCCGATTTTGAATTGTTCAACGGGGCAATTTCAGGAACGGTGGAATACTATGAAAAAGAATCCGTCGATTTGATTTTGGATAAACCTTTACCAAGGTCATTGGGCGTCAATAAGATTGTAACCAACATCGGTTCCATCAAAAATTTTGGATGGGAGGTGTCCCTACGTTCTATGAATTTCAATACCCAGGATTTCACTTGGAGTACCGGAATTAATTTCGCTTTAAATAAGAATGAATGGACCAAATTGCCACAGGATGAAATTTTGGACGGCTCAAAACGCTACGTGGTCGGAGGTTCTATTTTTGACTTCTTTATTCGCGAGTGGGCAGGTGTAGATCCTGCCGATGGGCGTGGCATGTGGTTTATGGATGTGGTGGATGCCAATGGGGTGGTAACCGATAAAGTTACCACCAAAAGCTATGATGATGCTACCCGGTACGATCAAGGCAAAAGTTCTTTGCCAGATATAGAAGGGGGCTTCACATCCTTCTTAAGGTACAAGCAATTTGACCTAAATGTACTGTTCAACTTTAGTTTTGGGCAATATTTGTTGGATAATGACTATTCAGGCTTAATAAATCCCTTTGAAAACCCTGGTATCAGTGCACATCCAGATAATTTCAATGCTTGGCAAACCCCCGGGGATATTGCCGATTTTCCATTATTGCTGGCCAGCAATAACGATCACGCGTCGCGCTCTACGCGTTTCCTGTTTAGAAATGATTACGTAAGGCTGAAGAGTTTAACGTTTGGGTACAATCTGCCGGAGTCCACTGTGTCGCGTATTGGGCTGTCCAAACTGAGGCTCTTTTTGCAGGCCGATAACATTTTCACCTGGCAATCGCACAAAGGGATCGACCCAGAGCAGGCCTTTAACGGCGTGGCTAACAATCGGTCGCCCTTGTCCAAGACGATTACTTCGGGACTAATCATCGAATTTTAAAAAAATTGAAAATGAAAACATTTATATCAAACAAGATTATTACGGTGCTGACCTTGGCGACGGTATTATGGAGTTGTTCCAAAGAATTTTTAGATGAACCAAGGAATACTGCGGGTCTTCCAGAATCAGTGGTGTTTTCCGATAGGGAGATTGTGCAATCTTTTGTCTCAGGAATTTATGCTAGGTACAAAGGGCAATGGGACGATGATTTAACCGATGGGGTTAATAATTCAAATACCGATACAGGAGGATTATACGCAATGTATTATGCAAGAACCGTTAAAGGCAACGATGTCATTCAAGCGCCCTCGTGGTTTTTATTTGACTATGCGCACGAGAATCGGTCGCCAACTTTCAGAAGAACAAGTTTTACATGGACCTTTAATTATGAAATTATCAATTATGCCAACGTTATCATTAATGGTGTAGAGAGTAGCCCAAGCTTGGATGAAGCTACCAAAAAAGAGTTTATTGCCTTGGGCAAGGCTATAAGAGCCTTTCATTATTTTCAACTGGCCTTAGAATTTGCACCGAACTATAACAATGACAGATCGGTGGCCAGAATACCAATTTATACGAAACCTGCAACGGGCGCTTCGGAAGGAAACGCGCCAAGTCCTTTAAGTGATGTGTATAATATGGTTTTGTCCGATTTGAAAGATGCGATTCAAGATTTACCAGAGGAAAGGCTGGGTAAAAGTTACATCAACAAAACGGTGGCCAATGGTATTTTGGCTCGGGTGTTACAAGTCACCCAGGACGATTGGGCCTTGGCCTCATCTTCGGCACGGGAAGCCTATGGGGGGGATGCCAGTATAGCTGTGGCATCCACAAACTGGGGTGAAGGTTTTGATGATTTAACTGATCAAGATTGGCTATGGGGCATGTTTCAGGACGGCTCCAACGAAACCAACTTTTTCTGGTTGTCGCCACATGCTATGTTCGATCATATGAATTTGTCCTACAATGCGGCCTACATCAATACTAATTTTAGGGACACCTTTTCGGATACCGATGTTAGGAAATTATTCCAAGATTTTTATGGGTCTTCAACACCGTATCGGGAATTTATCACCACCAAGTTTAACTTCACTTTTGCTTCGGACGTACCATTTATGAGAAAATCGGAAATGGTATTGGTAGATGCCGAGGCGCAGTATCGTTTAGGAGATGAAGGAGAGGCTAGAAGTTTGCTATTCGCCCTGCAGAGTGCGAGGGATCCGAATGCAACCATGTCCACAAATTCAGGGAATGCCCTTTTACAGGAAATTTTATTAGAACGAAGGAAGGAGCTCTATGGCGAAATGGGAGTGGAATGGTTTGATGCCAAAAGGTTGAGAATGCCCATAAATAGAGATGCTGTCCATCGTGTGGTGGTGAATGTGCCTGCGGATAGCGAATTGTTCTATTTAACGATTCCACAATCAGAAATTGACGCGAATCCAAATATGGACGACAGTATAAATCAATAACATCTTTAAGCCAAGAATTATTATGAAAAAAACCATAAAAGCAGTTCTATTTCTTATGGTATTGACGCTGTTCAACTGTAAGGAGTCTCAGGATTTTGAACTTATTAATTACATAGCATTTGAAAACACAGTTTATGATTTTGGAGTGGATATCCAAGGGAGTAGCACAAACCAAATAAAAGTGTACACCACACAACTTTCTGGAAGTGATAGGCAGTTCAGTGTGGAAGTAGATGCCGAAGCTTCATCGGTTGACCCATCAGCTTACACAGTGCCTTCAACCGTGATTGTGCCAGCCAATACCAATGTTGGAGAACTTCCCATTACCATTTCAGATATAAATATTAGTGCGGAAGGAGAAACTTTAGTACTAGTTTTTAAAAATGAAGACGGCCTTTTTATAGGCGAACCTATTACCTTGAATATCAAACAAATTTGCCCAGTTCCCGAAACCACATTAAGCATTACTTTTGATGGCTTTCCAGAGGAGCAAGCTTGGGAATTGTATGATGCCAGTGATAGTTTGCTGTTTTCTGGTGGACCGTATCCTGACCAAACCGAATTTAGCCAATCGTTTTGTTTGCAATCTGGGACGTACAAGCTAATCATGTTGGATGCTTTCGGAGATGGTGGAGGCCCTTATACTATTACCAATAATGACAACGTCATCATTTCGGGTGATGGGGCCTATGGCTTTGGAGAAGAACAGACCTTTCAAATAAATTAGCTACTGAAAAATCAACCAAACTAAGCTATACCTAAGTGTTGACTTAAGCCGAGGAACTGGTTTCCTCGGTTTTTGTTTTCTTTTTATTTCGAAACATCATCACCACCAAAATAATCATGCCGGTAGTTACGGATAAATCGGCCAGATTAAAGATGCCTGTCCTTAACGTATCGTTTAATCTCAAATATAAAAAGTCCGTAACGCTTCCATAAGCAAACCGGTCATAAACATTAGCAATACCACCACCGATGATACTGGCAAATGCAAACAAAGACCAATTATCCAAACTTTTGTCTTTCAGTATATGGCGCATGACAAGAGCCAAGACTATCACGGGTAACACTAAAAGTAAAATGATTTTCAAAGTGCCATTTAGCTCACTGCCCATTCCCAAAAAGGCACCGGTATTTTCAACATTCATCAGTTGAAGATAGTCGCCGACAATTGGTGATGAAGAGCCGGGCTCAACATTTGCTCGAACCAAAACTTTAGAAATCTGGTCCACTGCAATAGTGACAATTGTAGTAATAAAAATAAACGCGGAGCGACGTGTGATTTTCATTTAGGCATTGGCTTCAAAAGTTGCAGATGCAGTTTGTGCTTCTCTATTGATTTTCTTTACCAAGCCTTGCAATACATTCCCTGGGCCCACTTCGGTAAATAAAGTAGCACCATCGGCTATCATTTGCTGTACGGATTGTGTCCATCGCACCGGAGCAGTCAATTGGGAAATCAAATTCGCTTTTATCTCATTTTCGTCACTTACGGCACTGGCCGTAACATTCTGATAAATATGGCATTTCGGTGTGCTAAATGTGGTGCTTTCAATTGCTGCTGCCAACTCTTCGCGTGCAGGCTCCATTAATGGTGAATGGAATGCACCTCCAACCGGTAAAACTAAGGCACGACGCGCACCTTCTTCTTTTAAGGTTTCGCAGGCCTTGTTTATGGCATCGATTTCACCAGAAATCACCAATTGTCCAGGGCAATTGTAATTGGCGGCAACAACAACACCTTCTGTCACAGCACATACTTTTTCAACAATATCATCCTCTAAACCTAAAACGGCCGCCATAGTGCTGGGTTGTAATTCACAGGCTTTTTGCATGGCCATAGCACGTGTTGAAACCAGTTTTAAGCCGTCTTCAAAAGTCAGTGTGCCATTAGCTACCAACGCTGATAATTCGCCCAAGGAGTGTCCAGCAACCATATCAGGTTGAAACGAATCGCCCAAAGTTGTTGCAAGTATTACGGAATGTAAAAATATAGCGGGTTGGGTTACCTTAGTTTGTTTCAAATCCTCAGCGGAACCTTCAAACATAATATCTGTGATATTAAAGCCCAGAATGTCATTGGCATTTTCAAAAAGTTCTTGGGCTTCTGGCGAGTTCTCGTAAAGATCCAGTCCCATTCCAGTGAATTGGGCACCTTGTCCAGGGAATACGTATGCTTTCATAGTTAGTTGATTAGTCAGTTTCTGTTTAGTAAAAATAATAATAATTAGCTATTATCAATGGTTTTGATAATTTTTGCGGGATTGCCAGCAATAAACACATCATCCGGAAAACTTTTGGTAACTATGGCACCCGCTCCTACCACCACGTTGTTGCCAATAGAAACTCCGGGACATAGCACTGCGCTACCACCAATCCAAACATTTTTTCCAATGTTTATGGGTTTTGCGAATTCCTTGCCACTATTACGTGCTTTGTGCTCCAATGGATGCGTAGCTGTATAGATTTGAACATTGGGTCCAAACATGGTATTGTCGCCAATGTTTACTGGGCAAACATCCAAAATACAACAGTTGAAATTCATAAAAACATTGTCGCCAGCTTTTATATTGTAGCCATAATCACAATAAAAAGGAGGTTCAATCCATAGGTTTTTGCCTGCTTGGGGCATAAGTTGGTACAGCAACCGGTTTCGTTCTGTTTTGTTATCGTCATTCAGACTATTTGCTTTTTGAAAAAGTAGTCTAGCCATATGGCGCTCTTCAACCAGTTGCTCATCCTTGGGGTTGTACATTTCCCCAGCAATCATTTTTTCCTTTTCGGTCATCTGAAAAAAGCACTAAATTCTTTCGTAAGTAATAAACGAAAAATCATGGTCATGCTCTGCATCCTTTTGGTGGAAAACATTTTCGGTTTCCTTCCAAACTGAAGTATCAATCTTTGGGAAGAAGGCATCTGCCTCAAAGGTTTCGTGTACTCGGGTGAGTTCAATTTTATCTGCAATTCCCATGGATTGTTCATAAATCTGTCCACCACCGATAATAAACGGCTGGCTGTCATTTCTTGAAGCATCAATGGCATCTTCCAAGGAATGCACTATTATAACTCCTGAAGGAGCTTTATAATCTTTTTGTCTTGTTATCACCACATGGGTGCGGTTGGGCAGGGGTTTGGGGAAGCTTTCAAAGGTTTTTCGTCCCATGATGATGTGGTGTCCACTTGTTAATGACTTAAAACGTTTTAAATCATTACTTAAATCCCAAATCAACTGATTGCCCCTGCCGATGGCATCGTTCTCCGCGGCCGCGGCAATTATAGTGAGTTCAGAGGTCTTTTTTTTGGGGGTGGTTTTTTCAGTTGTGGCCAAGGTTTCGTTGTACACCTCGCTCTTCGCTTTGATTTCTTCCTCTTTTCTAAACCCTTCTTTCATTTTATCAATGCGCTCCTGCTGTTTGGCTACCAATTTTTCCATTTGTTGTTGCTCCCATGCCTTCCCCATAAATTTGTGGGTCACAAACACGTTGAAGAGATGGTATAGAAACAGGAAAAGCCAAATCAAAATCGCATAAACAAACCAGTTGATGCCAGCAATGGTAAAATCCTTGCCAATACCAAGAACCGTGTTGGCCACGATTAGAAAAACACAACCAATCAAAAACAGTACAAAATGCGCATACAGCCTTTTTTTCTGTTTTACCCGTCTTTGGGCGTTTTCAATAAGTTCCAGTTGTTCCTTATCTATTTGAGGTGCTTGTTTTTTCTTCCCGAACATGTTCAACGTTTAAAAAGTAAAGTTAAAGTTTTTTAATTACTGGAGCGCAAAAATAGGAATTTAACTGCGTTATCACGCCAAAAAAACAAATGGCCTGATAATCAATTATAAATGCCTTCAAAAATTGCATAAAACATAAATTTCAATGGGATTATTTGCATACTTTAAAGTAATGCGAAACACAGATTATCAAATTGATAATTATTTAAAAATAAGCGGGTTATCATATACCAGTTCTGGTAGTTTTTATAAATTTGCACCAATAAAAAACACCTAGAATTATGGCTATTAAAAAACAGTATTTAAAGAGTAAACCTATATGTAAAGTAACTTTCACGGTAGAAGCTCCAGACGCAAAAAAAGCATCTGTAGTTGGAAGTTTCAACGATTGGAATGCTAAAAAAGCACCACTTAAAAAATTAAAGAACGGTACGTTTAAAGGTACCGTTGATTTAGACAAAGACAGCTCTTACGAGTTTAAGTATGTTGTTGACGGTGCTTATGTTAACGATTCTGAAGCAGATTCTTATGCCTGGAACGATTTTGCAGGTGCTGAAAACGGCGTTGTAACCGTATAAGTTTTACTAAAACATTTACACAAGGCACCTTCTTTTGGAGGTGCTTTTTTGTTTTACGCCCATTTTAACTAACGGCCTAAATTTACTTTAGGGCGCTGGGATGTTTTGAGCGTTACCCTAAGGGGTCGGGCCTGTCTGCCGTCAGGCAGGCTTTCCGCTCATAGTTTTGGCTCTCCCGGAAGCTTTCGGGAGCACGTCTCCCCAAAAGCGGCCGCTTCAATCCCTAACGCGGAAGCATTGGAAGAAACAACCCTTTTCGGGGTACTCCTTAATTATCTAATAGCGGTTTTAAGTTGGTTAATGCCTCAGCTTTCTTTATATCCGATAACTTTTTGGAATAGCGTCTACCATTCAAAAACTTTCCAATAAAAGTAGACCGGACTAAATAATGATAGCTTGCAAAACTGATAACCCCGGCACTAATGACTACAACTAGCGTTTTAATAGTGGAGGCTACTGGCCAATCCACAAGATAACTCGGAAGCATTACCACTATAGTAACGTGCACCAGATATACCCAATAAGAAGCATCGGAAATATATCGCATTCTTGCGGAATGATTACTGGTATAGCGAATAAATAAACCCGTGATGCCGAAAATAAAGAACCAAACCATTACGGATTTTAAGATGATTAGTCCTTCGTAACCAATGGAACTACGCATGAAAAAATATACGCTAAACAGGATGACACCAAATAAGGTATTTATCCAATCGTGTTTCATAAAAACATGTAATAGATGTTTAGATTGATACAATACCCAGCCAATACTATAGAAGGTGAAGTAATAAATAAAGGTGTTAAACTCAGGAACAAAAGAGATCGATGTGGATACATAAGAAACTCCCATTATAATATAGACTAAGGCCGAGATACTTGCCAAAACCAAAATACGAAGTAAAGGCCTTTTAATAACCCAGTTAAATCCATTTGAAATTCTAAGTGAAACAATTGGGAGCTTTTTAAATATAAAACCGAATAGCACAGAGACCGCAGTTATCAGAACTAAATAGTACAAAAACCACAGGTGAAATGTGCTTTGGGGAATATATATGCCCAAGTTGGTGAACAGGGACAAAGTGTCTTCCAAAGCATTGGCGTTACCTTGAAAAATACGTCCCGTATAAGCAAAACCAAATACAATGGTTGGCCAAAGTAAAACCACAAAAACCAAAAAGGGGTATAGGATCCTTTCTAGGCGATTTTTTATCATTTTTATAGGCGTGCGCTCATAGAATAGCATGGCGCCAAAAAATCCGGCCACCATAAAAAATATTTGCATTCTAAAGGCATGAATCAAGCCAACCATATAGTCGTTTGAAAGGTGGGTAGTATTGGGGTCTTGGATCTGCCAAACCTTGTAATCAAAGGTGCCATAGGTTATAACTGAGTGCAATACCAGACCTAAAAGCATCATAATAGCCCGCAGGGAGTCCATGGAGTGTATTCTCCTAGTTTTTGTCAGTGTGGTTTTCATTTGGTTGGTTTGTTAATGGCAACTAAAAAGCAGCCATTGTTTATTGAGTCCCTATAGTATAAGAATATTTTCTGACAAAAAAATAAAATACTAAATCATGGTAGTTTACACCGCCACAACCCCCTTAATATGCGGATGCGGATTGTAATCCACCAAAGTAAAATCCTCAAAGGTAAAATCAAAAATATCTTTTACTTCGGGATTTAAAATCATTTTTGGCAATGGTCGGATATCACGGGATAATTGCAATTCCAACTGCTCATAATGGTTACTGTAAATATGGGCGTCACCAAAGGTGTGGATAAACTCACCAGCTTCGTAACCGCAAACCTGCGCCATCATCATGGTAAATAATGCATAGGAAGCAATATTAAAGGGCACGCCTAAAAAAATGTCCGCACTGCGTTGATAGAGTTGCAAAGATAATTTAGGCTTTTTATTTGCTCCTCCTTCGGGGGCTGGGGGGCTTACATAAAATTGAAAAAACGCATGGCATGGAGGCAGTGCCGCTTTGCCATTGGCTACATTTTCGCTAAAGCTTTTTGAAGTGTCCGGCAATACCGATGGATTCCAAGCAGACACCAGCATGCGTCGGCTGTTGGGGTTGTGCTTTAAGCTGTGGATAACGTCTTTGATTTGGTCAATTTCATCACTGTTCCAGTTACGCCATTGATGCCCGTACACTGGTCCAAGATCACCGTTTTCATCGGCCCATTCATTCCAAATCCGCACTCCGTTTTCTGTTAGGTACTTAATATTGGTATCGCCCGTTAAAAACCACAACAGTTCGTAAATAATCGATTTTAAATGCAATTTTTTGGTGGTTACCATCGGAAACCCTTCGCTTAAATCAAATCGCATTTGATATCCGAACACACTTTTGGTGCCCGTACCCGTGCGGTCCGATTTTTCATTGCCATGCTCTAAAACGTGTTTTGCTAAGTCGTGGTACTGCTTCATATTAACTTCCCATGGACACGGGAATCTCTTTAAGATTAAACATAGGCTGCATTGTAATAACAGCGGTCACGAATTTAAAGAAAAAGACAAGTTAATTTTTCATTAATATGAGGGAGAATATCAAAAAGTTATTAACGATAAGTCATGTTGTTTCAAAACAAAAAAACCACTCTATCTTTAGAATGAACGGTTTTTTTGTTTTTAAAAGGTTGGTTAGCCCGCTTGCTGTTGCGTGGAGTCCTGTTGTAATGTGCTTTTAATAAGCTCTACTTTTACCGTATTTTTAAATTTTTGAGCTACCAAAGCCCTTTCGCGTTCTACTTCTTTTATACGCTCTTTAATTTCTCGACTTCGTTGACGGATTTTCTGTAACTTTTCTTCGCGTTGCCGTTGTTTGCTCATTTTTAATCTGCGGTTCGCTTCTTGCCGTTCCTCTAATTGTTTTAATGAGCGTTCTTTTCTGAGGGACTCTAAATACACAGAGCCATAGGCGTATGCATACATTGCTAAAAATAGTAACAAGATTATGCCTAAAGTAATGTAAGTAGTCATAATTATTTAGTTTAAAGGAGAAGGTTTGTGTTCAAAAAAAACTTTGAACTGCTACAATTTACAAAATAATCTGAATCATTGTAAAAATAATCGTTATAATTCAATGAAAAAAAAATGAATATCTCAAAATATTAATAATAAACATATTTATATTTTATTGATTATGTTAAAATGATAAATTATTTCTAAAACAAACATCGTTGATTTAGAGACTGAAAGTATTATTAGTGAAGCACCTCTATTATTCCAAATATTTTGAGCAAATTGGGTGTTTTTTATCCAATAATCATCCCTGCAATAGTGGCTGAAATCAACGATGCAATTGTGCCACCCAGTAAAGCGCGCATTCCAAATTTGGATAACGTTTTACGTTGCCCAGGCGCTAAGGAACCGATGCCTCCAATTTGGATACCAATGGATGCAAAATTGGCAAAACCACAAAGCATGTATGTGGCCATTATCACAGATTTTTCATAATTCAAATGAACGGCTTTTGATGCGTTTTTCAGGTCCGCCAACTGGATGTAGCCTACAAATTCGCTGGCGACCAATTTGATGCCCAGCAGTTGTCCCATTAAGGCCATATCTTCCTTGGCCACACCTATTAACCACATTAAAGGAGCGAATAGATACCCCAAAATAAGCTCTAAAGAAAATTCATCATAAATGGTATTATTGGCAATCCACCCATTAAAAGAAGTGATATCGCCAATCCAAAAAAGAATACCGTTGAACATGGCGATGAACGCCAAAAATACCAATAACATGGCACCAACATTAACCGCAAGCCTAAGACCTTCAGTAGTGCCATTAGCAATGGCATCTAAAAAGTTAGAACCAATTTTTTCTTGTGATACGGACACATCCGTATTTACGGTTTCTGTTTGGGGATAAAGTATTTTGGAAATCACAATCGCGCCAGGTGCTGCCATCACTGAAGCGGCCAATAAATGTTTGGCGTAAAACAACTTTAACACATCGCTGTCTCCACCTAAAAAGTCGATATATGCGCCTAAAACAGCGCCCGCAACTGTGGCCATCCCACCAATCATCACCAACAGTATTTCGGATTTGTTCATGCGCTCCAAATAGGCTTTTATCAATAATGGGGCTTCAGTTTGTCCCAAAAAGATATTCCCTGCCACGCTAAGACTTTCCGCCCCCGATATTTTTAAGGCTTTGGTTAACAGCCATGCCATGGCTTTTACCACTTTTTGAATAATGCCTAAATAGAACAATACAGAAGTGAGCGCCGAGAAAAATATAATCGTCGGTAAGACTTGAAATGCAAATATATAGCCAAAGGTTTGCGTATCCGATATTAGGCCACTGAAAAGGAAATCGCTTCCAGCTTTTGTGAATTCCAAAATTTGAACAAAAATGCTTCCGAGAAACTCGAATATGCTTTCAATAAATGGCACTTTTAGCACGCCAATTGCAATTAGCAATTGCAGCGCCAATCCCATACCCACAATTTTCCAGTTGATCGCTTTGCGATTACTGCTGAATAAAAAGGCGATAAACACCAAGGATAGCATACCCAAAATACCGCGCCAAAGGCTGTTGAATGAAAAGCCCTGACTAGGAATAATTTCGTCAGGCGAGTCTGCGGAGGTATTTTTAAGTTTGGTATTGGCAGTCGCAGTGGCAGTGGTGTCGCCAACAAGAGTCGTATTGATTTCCGTTTCAACCTGCGAAATTAATTCAGTGGGATTGCCTTCGGTAAGTGCAGTGTCGTTTTGTGAAAATGAAGGTGTTGTAATCAAGCAAAGGATAAACATGATACTGAAAACCAATTGCTTCATAAAAGAAATGTTTAATTACCGTTTGGAGATTTCATCCCGGATGTGTGCAGCTTTTTCATAGTCCTCATTAGCTACGGCTTCGTCCAATAGCTTGTGAAGTTCATCCAAAGATTTTGAAGAATAGTCCGTTTGGGAGGTGGCAGGTTCCAGCTCACCAGCTAAGACATCATCCACTAAAACGCTGTCCTCTGTTTCGTCTTCGTCTTCTTTTTTGGTGTCGACTTTCAAATAGATACCAGCCTTATCCAAGATATTTTTATAAGTGAAAATAGGAGCGTCAAAACGTAAGGCCAGAGCAATGGCATCACTCGTTCTGGCATCGATGATTTCCTCAATCTTATCGCGTTCGCAAATCAAACTGGAATAGAAAACGCCATCTACCAATTTATGGATGATGACCTGTTTTACTACGATATCAAATCTATCGGCAAAATTCTTAAAAAGGTCGTGAGTTAAAGGTCGTGGTGGGCGGATTTCCTTTTCTAAAGCAATGGCTATGGATTGGGCTTCAAAAGCACCAATGACGATAGGAAGTTTTCGGTCGCCCTCAATTTCATTCAATATCAGGGCATACGCTCCATTCTGGGTCTGGCTATAGGAAATGCCCTTTATGTTCAATCTTACTAAACTCATACTATTTTAAAACGCAAAGAACTGCTTAAATTTGGAATTTACCAACTGCCATAGGCAGATTTACAATTAATTCGCCAAATTTAAACAGTTCCTCGTCTTTCGAACTTACAAGTTATAAAATATTTTATTGCTGGGCTTTAAAAACCTTCAATTTTTCTATGAGTTGTGGCACCACTTCAAAAGCGTCACCAACCACCCCATAATCTGCGGCTTTAAAGAAAGGGGCTTCGGGGTCGGTATTAATCACCACCTTAACTTTTGATGCATTTATCCCAGCTAAATGTTGGATGGCTCCTGAAATGCCAATGGCGATATAAAGGTTGGAAGCCACAGGTTTACCTGTTTGCCCAACGTGCTCACCATGGGGTCTCCAGCCTAAATCTGAAACAGGTTTTGAGCAGGCAGTTGCCGCTCCAAGTACGTCGGCCAATTCTTCCACCATACCCCAATTTTCTGGGCCTTTTAGGCCTCGGCCACCAGACACCACAATTTCAGCATCGGCAATAGTTACTTTATCAGTGGCTTTATCGATGGATTCTACCTTTACGTCTGAAGCTGGCAAAGAAGGTGCAAAACTTTCAGAAGACGCGCTCCCACTGTTTTCAACCAGTCCAAAAGCATTATTGGAAACTCCAATGATTTTTACATCGGACGTAATTTCGGTATTTTCGAACGCCTTATTGGTAAAGGCAGTTCTCTTAACTGTAAAGGGACTGGAGCTTGACGGAACACCCACGACATTTGAGGCATAACCAGCGTCCAATCCAACGGCTACAAGAGGTGCCAGATATTTACTGTCCGCACTGGAACTTAGTACCACAACTTTGGCACTTTCTTTTTCTGCACCCTGTTGAAGGACCGAGGCATAAGCTTTCGCATTAAAACTATCTAATTCTGAATTAGATACGTTCAAAACCTTATCCACGCCATAATTGCCAAGGGCAGAAGTGTCATCAATATTAATGGCCACTGCAGTTACGGTAGTGCCTAACTGGTCGGCTACTGCCTTGGCATAAGATGCCACCTCAAAAGCCGATTTTTTAAACTTATTCTGTTCTGATTCTGTATATACTAAAACTGACATAATATTTTTTCAAAATATAAATCCCAAAAAACAAATCCCAAACATTTGGAATTTAGTAATTGGAATTTGGTTATTAAATCACCTTCGCTTCATTATGAAGTAAATCCACCAATTCATCCAAATTATCCGGAGATACCAATTTTACGGCACCCTTTGGAGCAGGCTTTTCAAAGGAGACCGATTGGGTTTTTGCATCTGTATCCACAGGTTCTAAAACGTTCAAAGGTTTTTTACGTGCCATCATAATCCCTCTCATGTTGGGGATTTTCAAATCACTTTCTTCAACTAATCCTTTTTGGCCTCCAATCACCAGTGGTAAACCTGTAGAAACGGTTTCCTTCCCACCGTCAATTTCCCTTGTAGCGGTTGCTGAGCCTGTCGAAGCATCCACTTCAAGTCCGATGCAATTGTTTACAAAATTGGCACCCGTCAACCCGGCGAGTAAACCTGGCACCATACCGCCATTATAGTCAATGGATTCGCGCCCAGCAATCACCAAATCATAACCTCCGTCGGCAACAACTTTAGCCAATTGTTTTGCCACTGAAAAACCATCCGTGGCAGGAGTGTTTACTCTAATCGCCTCGTCAGCACCAATGGCCAGCGCTTTGCGCAATGTAGGTTCGGTTTCAGCACCTCCCACATTGGCAACAGTAACGTTAGCACCTTGTTTTTCTTTAAACCACATGGCTCGTGTCAACCCAAATTCGTCATTGGGATTAATCACAAATTGTACGCCATTGGTGTCAAATTTTGTATCGCCCCCCGTAAAATTTATTTTCGAAGTTGTGTCCGGCACATGACTTATACAAACTAATATTTTCATAACATTATTACTATTAAAATACGTTTATTTTTAACTGCACGAAGGTAGGTATTTTATTTGAAAAATACTATGCACGCATAATAAATTTTGAATTTTGTATAATAGTTTGAATTTATGCTTACTATTTACCTTTTAATGAATTTAAAGACCTTGAAGTGGTTCTCTTTGTTCGAGATTTTTAGTAGGTATAGCCCACTACTTAAAGTGTTTATTGGGATTTTATTATCCACCAATATTTGCCTTTTCCTAATTTTTTGACCTGTAATTGTATGCATTTCGGTGTATAGAGGCTGATGAGGCATATTTGAAATATGTAGATAAGAGTTTGCTCTAGTTTCGAAGAATTCGATATCATTCAACTGAAAGTTTTTACTGGACAATACTTCTTCTTCAAATTTAACTATGGTACCAGTAAATACGTTGAAAGCTCTTTCTAAAGTAAAAACTTTGTTATCAATATCTAAATCGACATAAATGTATCCAATAGCTCCAGAAGGAATACAGGTGATGTCAAGGACTGAATAAAGTCTTTGCTCAATAGAATAACATGGCTGTTCATTCGTGCTCTCGGAGGCAGTCCCGGATTCCACTTCCCATAGTGTTAATGTGTTATCCGTTGCCCCTCCCTTTAATTTAATAGAAAATGAATTGCCGCAAGGGGTTAAGTTATCTGTTCTAGCCAACAATATGTCTTCGGTTTCATCATAATCAAACGTTAATTGTAAGGAAAAATCCTGCGGGACACTATTTTCATTAAGGGAGCAATCTGGGCCAAAGCCAGGTATATCATCACAATATTTGTTAAAACTAAATTTTTTACCATCTAAAAATTCAATAATTTCAGCATTTATGGTGGAAGACGTATAGGTGTAGGGAGAAAGAAAACCGTACGAGATATACATGATTTCTCGAGCAACTTTATCTTCAATTTCAACAACCAAATCTTTGCTATTAAAAGCTACGCCGTAGATTTTTCTGCTACTCCAAGCTTCATAGAAGTCGAATATTTTGTATTTGGCAAATATTTCTGTTACCGTTTGATTTGGGTGGGTTAAGGTCAATGTGCCATCGTTGTTTTCTGTAATTAAGGGTTCGTCTTTAAAGTACATACCTTCTACAATTGAAGGGCATAATAGGTTGGTTTGAGCATTTCCAAGCAAGGAAATAGCAAAAAGTATTAAAAGGAAGTAGCGTCGTTTCATAAAAATGAATTAAAGAGACGTTATAAATGTACGAAAAAACATAATTCCGTAGGTATATTTTTACGTTAAATTTTTGTCATGTTTCTAATGAAATATTGTTATTTTTGCAGTCTGACTTAAAAGCAAGTTTATGAAGACAATTCAGTTTAGAGAGGCGATCTGCGAAGCCATGAGCGAGGAAATGCGCAGAGACGAAAGTGTATATTTAATGGGTGAGGAAGTAGCGGAGTACAATGGGGCCTATAAAGCTTCCAAAGGCATGTTGGACGAATTTGGACCAAAGCGGGTTATAGATACCCCTATTGCCGAGCTTGGTTTTGCTGGTGTGGCCATCGGTTCCACCATGACAGGTAACAGGCCTATTGTGGAATATATGACCTTCAACTTCTCTTTGGTTGGAATTGATCAGATTATAAACAATGCAGCAAAAATTAGACAAATGTCTGGCGGGCAATTTAAATGCCCCATCGTATTTCGCGGGCCAACAGCTTCGGCGGGTCAATTAGGTGCAACGCATTCCCAGGCTTTTGAAAATTGGTTTGCCAATACCCCGGGCTTAAAAGTGGTGGTGCCATCAAATCCTTACGATGCTAAAGGTTTGTTGAAAGCGGCCATTCGCGATGACGACCCTGTTATCTTCATGGAAAGTGAGCAGATGTATGGCGATAAAGGCGAAGTGCCAGAAGGTGAATATATTTTACCAATTGGTGTTGCCGAGATCAAAAGAAAAGGTGATGACGTAACCATCGTATCTTTTGGAAAAATTATCAAAGAGGCTTACAAAGCAGCTGATGAGCTTGAAAAAGAAGGCATCTCCTGTGAAATAATAGACTTGCGCACCGTGCGTCCGATGGACAGAAAAGCCATCTTGGAATCCGTTAAGAAAACTAACCGTCTGGTAGTTTTAGAAGAAGCATGGCCTTTTGGAAATGTGGCGACTGAAATTACCTATTTGGTGCAAAGCGAAGCATTCGATTATTTGGATGCTCCGGTTGTGAAAATTAATACCGCCGACACCCCGGCCCCATATTCGCCAGTATTATTGGCAGAATGGTTGCCAAACCACGAGGATGTGATCAAAGCGGTAAAGAAAGTACTTTACAAATAAATTCTGACGTTTTACGTTATATAAACTTCATCCACTATCGGCATAGAATTTGCGCGGTTGTTGGTGAAGTTTTTGTTTTAAGATGAACCAAGCCCTATTTGCCAACCCATGCAACCAATATCAATTTTGTTTGTCTTATAAAAGGAAATAAAGTTTTTTGAATGAAGATAAACCTGCTTTTTGCCCTTTTTCTTTTCAGCATTGGTATTGCCATGGCCCAAACTAAGGTGAGCGGCTACGTGTTTGATGAAACTGACGAGCCGGTTTCCTTTGCCAACGTAATTTTTACGGGCACTTCCGAAGGAACTATTACGGATGAAAATGGTAAGTTTTATTTGGAATCCGATGAAACTCGGGATGGACTTACCGTCTCATTTTTAGGGTATCATACGTTAAAAGTGCCACTGACCAAAAAAGTCAATTATAATTTAAAATTCACTTTAAAGGAAGAAGCGTCCCAGCTAAACGAGGTCGTTATCGTTTCTGGAAAACAATCCAAAAAGAATAATCCTGCTATCGATATTCTGAGAAAGATTTGGGAACATAAACGCCAAAATGGGCTGAAACAGTTCAAGCAGTACGAATACGATAAATACGAAAAAGTAGAGTTTGATATCAATAGTATTGACAGTGGGCTTATAAAAAGTCGCCTTTTTAGGGGGATGGAGTTTGTTTTTGACGAAGTGGACACCTCTAGCGTTACGGGGAAAACCTATTTACCCATGTTTATCAACGAGGCAGTTTCCAAGGTATATGGAGACAACACCACCAATAAGGAAAAAGAGGTATTACAAGGCAATAAAAACTCAGGGTTTAGTGATAATCAGGTCATTATTGATTTTGTGGGCGATTTGTACTCCGATTTCAATATTTATGACAATTATTTGAAGTTTTTTGATAAGAGCTTTGTCAGCCCATTATCCAGAACAGGAATCAATACCTATAATTACGTACTATCTGACAGCACATTCATTGACGATAAATGGTGCTTCAATATTATATATTACCCAAGACGAACCAACGAACTAACCTTTAAGGGCGATTTTTGGGTAGCCGATACCACTTATGCCATCAAGGAAATTAATCTTCAGGCTTCAAAAAGTGCCAATATCAACTGGGTAAAGGATATTTATATTGAACAGGAGTACGATGTGTTGAATGATTCCCTGATTTTAATTAAGCGGGACTATATGATGAGTGATTTCTCCTTTAGTAAAAAGGAAAAGGCCAGAGGTATTTATGGGAAACGTACCACGCTTTACGATAATTATGCGTTTGATATTCCTAAGGATGAAAAATTCTATGAGACCGAGGTGTACAATTATAACGTGGATGCCTACGACAGGGATGATGCCTTTTGGAAGGCCAATCGTATGGAAGAATTGAGCAAGGATGAAAAGGCCGTTTATAAAATGCTGGACACCCTAAAAACGGTAAAGAAATTCCAGCGCCTTTATAATTTGGGAAGTATTTTGGCTTCTGGCTATATTGAATTTAACTCCTTGCCTTTGGATTATGGGCCTATTTTTTCCTCATTTGGTTTTAATGATGTAGAGGGTTGGCGCGTAAGGGCTGGAGGGCGCACCTATTTCGGACAGAATGACTTATGGCGACTGGAAGGCTTTATGGCTTATGGGTTCAGGGACGATAAGTTTAAATACGGCATTTCAGGTAAATGGATGGTCGATAAAAAGAATCGAGTAATCTTATCGGGAGGTAATCGCCGAGATATTGAACAAATCGGGGCAAGTTTAACCACCAGTTCAGATGTGCTGGGAAGAAGTTTGGCATCCTCTTCGGTGGCCAATACGGGTTCCAATGATAAATTAACGGCTATTAACCTCACTAGTTTTGCTGTGGAAACCGAGCCCTTTCGGAATCTGATCTTTAGGCTTGGTGGTAACTACCGTACTTTGGAGTCGGCATCCCCTACCTTTAGTTTGGATTATAATACCCCTGATGGTGTCCGTTCCAGAATCAAGCAATTTGAGACTACCTTGTCCCTGGAGTATTACCCGGGAAGAAAGATGACAGGTTTTGGAGTGGAACGCCGAACCGCAAATTATGATTTTGCCCGCTTTTTTGCTCAGGTCAGCCGGGCGGACCGAAGTATTTTAGAAAGCGATTTTGATTATACTAAAGTGCAGTTGTCTTACTTACAGCCATGGCAAATTGGTGGTTTTGGAAGATTGACCACTTCTGTTGAGGTGGGGAAAACCTTTGGGGAAGTGCCTTTGGGGCTGCTTAGTGTCATTCCTGGGAACCAAACGTATTTTTCTATTTACAACACCTTTTCCCAACTGGATTTTTATGAATTCGTTTCGGATACTTATGCCTCATTTCATATAGAGCATAATTTTAACGGTCGCATATTTTCTAGGATTCCGCTGTTAAAAAAGCTGAATCTGCGCGAAATTATTGGTGTTCGAGGTGTTCTGGCTAGTATTTCAGATGAAAATATTGCATTGAGCAACGTCCCCAGCAATCCAGCAAACCTCTTATTGGTAGCACCGTCAAAAGAGCCCTACTACGAGTACAGCCTAAGTGTTGGTAATATTTTTAAGGTGTTTAGGCTCGATTTTAACTTCCGAGGTAACTACAAAGGCGCTGAGCAATATCCCAATGCACGAAAGTTTGGTATCACGGGGCGCTTTGGGTTTAATTTTTAGGGCGTGTTTAGTGGACTCCTATCATAGCCAGTTATGGATTAGATTAGCGTTTATTTCGATTTGACACTGGATTTGGTTATTCCTAATAAATTTGGACGCATTGAAATCCGCCGTAGTTTGTACACCTTAAGTTAGTATTTTAATAAAGTTTGTCGACGGTAGCCTATCTACTTATCTGCAGGAACGAAATTCGTGATTTTCTGATAGATTCAGCTTTTCCTACTTTGGAGTTTTTGATTAATCATTAAAATTATTTATTATTTAAATAAAAAATATAAATAAAAATATATGATTTTCTTTTTATAATTTTGAACTGTTCTAAATAAAAAGATATGGAAGCAGAATTATTAAACGGCAGTTTTCACAAAAAGAGGTCTGAAAACGGTATTAGGAAAAGCAATGAAAAGGTAAAAATAGCCGTTGCCCAAGGCGACGGTATTGGCCCCGAAATTATGGGGGCTACCCTAAAAATCCTTAAGGCAGCAGGCGCCAAAATTGAGCCTCATTTTATTGAATTGGGCGAGCAGGTGTATTTATCCGGGAATACCTCGGGCATCAAACCTGAAGCATGGGAAACTATCGGCGATGCAAAGATTATACTAAAAGCGCCAGTAACTACGCCACAAGGGAAGGGCTATAAAAGCTTGAATGTTACCTTAAGAAAATCACTTGGGTTGTTTGCCAATGTGCGTCCCGTAACGGCCTTGCATCCTTATGTAAAGACTAACTTCCCAGATATGGATGTGGTGATTGTGCGTGAAAATGAGGAAGACCTCTATGCCGGTATAGAACATCAACAAACAGACGACGTTGTACAATGTTTAAAGCTGATTACCAGGCCGGGTTGTGAGCGCATCGTACGTTATGCTTTTGAGTATGCCAGAGCTTTTGGTAGAAAGAAGGTTACCTGTATGATTAAGGACAATATTATGAAATTGACCGATGGACTCTTCCATAAAGTGTTTTTAGAAATAGCGGCGGAATACCCGGATATCATTAACGAATCCCAGATTATTGATATAGGCGCGGCCCATCTGGCGGCCCACCCTGAGCGATATGATGTGATCGTTACTTCAAATTTATATGGGGATATTATCTCTGATATCGCGGCCGAGGTTGGAGGTTCCGTGGGGATGGCTGGTTCGGCCAACATTGGGAAAAATATTGCTATGTTTGAAGCCATCCACGGCTCTGCACCTGATATTGCGGGGCGGAATATTGCCAATCCGTCTGGGTTATTAAATGCCGCAATCAACATGTTGGCTTATATAGGTCAAACTGAAATAGCGGATAACATAAAAAATGCGTGGTTAACTACATTGGAAGAGGGCTACCATACTGCGGACATTTACAATAATCAATACAGTATAAAAAGAGTGTCCACTAGTGAATTCGCCGATGCCATTATTGCTAGATTAGGGGAGTCCCCTGTAAAATTACCGAAAAGTAGCATGGCCAGTGGTACTGGAAAAATTACAATTCCAGAATATAAGCGCAAAGAGGCCGAAAAGCAATTACTGGGAGTGGATGTTTTTATGGATTGGAAAGGCTCAAACCCTGAGGAAATAGGTGAAATGCTTTCAAACATAAGCGTTTATAAGCTCAAGCTTAAAATGATTACCAATAGGGGGGTTAAAGTGTTCCCAAGGGGGCTAAAGGAAACCTATTGTACAGACCACTGGAGATGCCGATTTGTGGCGATGGATGCGAATATTGATAAAACCGAACCTGTTTACGAACCCGTGGAATATGAGCAGGTTATCGCTTTGTTATCAAAATTGCATAATGAAGGCATGGACGTCATAAAAACAGAAAACCTTTATGAATTCAATGGAAAACGCGCTTTTTCATTGGGGCAAGGGGAATAAAATATTTGGTTGGTTTAGTTTAGTTAATAGTTAAATGTTGTTGTTGAAGACCCATGAATTTTCGTGGGTTTTCCTTTGAGTATAATCATAATTTATTTAAATGAATATTATAAAAAATATAAATAAAAATTAATCTAAAATTAGTTGTAACTTTACAATGTAAGATTATAAAAATCTTCAAAAGATTATCTTCATAATAGATGATTTGAGTTGGTCAATAGCATGATTTCCCCTTTTGAAATCAGAACAAAATCCATGACATTATCATGGATTTTGTTGTTTTACAACGTCCAGAAATCCCATTAAAATAGGGTTGCGATTTTCACTATGCCAAACCATGGATAGCTCGGTCCGCTGTGGCATCATATCCAGTTCAATAAACTTTATCCCTTTAATATGGCTTGAGGCTAAAGATTTTGGAACTATGGAAATCCCAAAATTATTTTCTACCAGTTTGTATATAGAGCTGGCATGAATAGTAAGATGGCTTACCAAAGGCGCAAAACCACTGTCCCGAAAAACCTGCATGACATTATTGTAATACGATTGGCTGTATTGGGGGTCAAAAAGAATAAAGGATTCTTCTTTAAGTTGGCACAAATCCTCAAAATTTGAGGTATCTAGCGGATGGTTTTTTGGCAATACTAAACAAAAGGTATCGCTCAATACACGTTTTATCTTAATGGAAGGTGGGATATGCTCCAAACGCACGAAACCGACATCAATTTTAAAATTCAACAGATTCTCAATCTGTTTTTGATTGTCCATTTCCTTTAAGCTGAACACCACATCCGGATTTGTATCCCGGTAGTGCAATAGCAATTCTGGAATGATACGTTGCATTGCTGAGCCCACATATCCAAACTTCAGTTGACCTTTTTTGCCGTGCCCCAAAAGTTTAGTGTGATTTAAAATATCATCAAGCTGCTTTAGATTGATGACGAGTTCGCGCTTTAGATATTCGCCAGCTTTGGTCAATATAACTTTCCGGTTGTGTCGCTCAAAAAGTTGCACCCCCAAACCCTCCTCCATTTGTTTGATCTGTCTGCTTAAGCCAGGTTGCGAAATATAGAGGCGCTCGGCCGCTTTTCTAAAGTGTAGTTCTTCGGCAACAGCCAAAAAATAATTCAAATGTCGATATTCTAATTGATTACCCATAGTTATCAAAAAGTAACATAAATAGTCTTTTTAAACATCAAAAATAGGGATAACTTTGTAATAATCTATTAAAAATTTAACCGATGTTCCGATATGGCATAGATGAATTAACCGTAAAAAAGGTAATCCGAATTGCCAATGGTGATTTGGAAGCAACCTTAACTTCAGAGGCAAAAGAAAAAGTCATTGCTTGTAGAAAAAAAGTTGAGGTAATTGCAAATGCCAACAAGCCCGTTTATGGTATTAACACTGGTTTTGGCCCGTTATGTGACGTTCGAATTTCAACGGACGAAACCAATCTTTTGCAAAAAAATCTGTTGCTGACGCATGCCGTTGGTGTGGGTAAGCCCATTGATAAAACCCTATCCAAACTCATGATGATTTGCAAGGTACATTCACTGTGCCAAGGCTATTCGGGCATTCGTTTGGAAGTCATCGAACGTATTTTATATTTTATTGAAAATGATCTTCTGCCGGTGGTCCCTGAGCAAGGTTCGGTAGGGGCATCGGGAGATTTAGCACCATTATCCCATCTGTTTTTGCCGTTAATTGGCGAAGGGGAATTTTGGGCAAATGATACTGTTGTTCCGGCAAAAGAAGTTTTAATTCAGCATCATTTAAAACCTATCAAACTAAAAGCCAAAGAAGGCTTGTCCTTAATAAACGGCACCCAGTTTATTTTGGCGCACGCAGTCACTGGCCTAAAAAAAATGGAATACCTGCTGGATTTGGCCGATGTGGCAGGAGCCATGAGTATTGAGGGCTATCAAGGTAGTTCGGCCCCGTTTAAGGATGAATTGCACAAAATCAGACCTTTTCCGGGAACTATTGAGGTGGCCGAACGTATGTTCGCTTTGCTTTATAGGTCGCAAAATGTGGATTCTCATGAAAATTGCGAGCGTGTGCAGGATCCATATTCTATGCGTTGTATTCCGCAGGTCCATGGGGCATCCCGAAATGCCTTTTATCATTTACGGGAACTCACTGAAATCGAGTTGAATTCCGTAACCGATAACCCTATTGTTTTAAGCGATACCGAAGCCGTTTCAGGAGGGAATTTTCATGGGCAACCTTTGGCCATGTCATTGGATTATGGTTCAATTGCCACCTCGGAACTGGGGAATATTTCGGACAGACGATGCTTTCTATTGTTAGAAGGCAAATTCGGATTACCGCGACTATTAACTACTGGAGGAGGGCTGAATTCCGGTTTTATGATTCCACAATATACCACTGCAGCTTTGGTTACGGAGAATAAATCCTTGTGTTTTCCGGCTTCAGCCGATAGCGTACCAACGGCATTGGGCCAAGAGGACCACGTTTCCATGGGCAGTATTTCGGGCAGAAGATTCAATCAGGTTTTGGGGAATTTAGAGAAGATTTTAGCTATTGAATTGATGTATGCGGCACAGGCATTGGAATTTAGGAGGCCCAATACCTTTTCTGATATTATCGAGGCGAATTTTAAAGTCATCCGTGAAAAAGTGCCAAAATTAGAAGGCGATCGGCTGTTGAAGGATGATATTGATGCCATGATTGAATTGGTGGCAAATCAGGCTTTCATTTTAAAATAAATTGAAGATGACCTTTAAAGAACAAATTTTACAAGGTTTACCAGCTACGTTGCCAAAACAAAAGCCATATCCAAAGGATACCAACAGAGCACCAAAACGAAAGAATGTATTGACCAAAGCCGAAAAGCAATTGGCAATTAAAAATGCATTGCGCTATTTTCCTAAGGATTGGCACGCGGAATTAGCTATAGAATTTGCTGAGGAACTTAAAGAATTCGGTCGTATTTATATGTATCGCTTCAAGCCGGATTATAAAATATATGCAAGGTCAATAGATGCCTATCCAGCCAAATCAGAGCAAGCGGCGGCCATTATGCTGATGATTCAGAATAACCTTGATCCCAAAGTGGCGCAACATCCGGAGGAATTGATTATTTATGGTGGCAACGGTGCGGTATTTCAAAATTGGGCGCAATATGTGTTGACGATGCAATATTTAGCAACCATGACCGATGAGCAAACCCTGCACATGTATTCTGGTCATCCCATGGGTTTGTTTCCGTCCTCCAAAGAAGCGCCGAGGGTTGTGGTGACCAACGGTATGATGATTCCTAACTATTCAAAACCGGACGATTGGGAAAAATATAATGCTTTGGGCGTAACACAATACGGGCAAATGACGGCGGGGTCGTATATGTATATCGGCCCGCAGGGCATTGTGCACGGCACCACGATAACCGTCATGAATGCCTTTCGAAAAATTCTTCCAAAAGGAGAAACACCTGAGGGAAAAATATTTTTAACTTCTGGCTTGGGAGGCATGAGCGGTGCACAACCCAAAGCGGGAAATATTGCAGGGTGTATCACGGTTTGTGCCGAGGTGAATGCCAAAGCGGCCAAAAAACGACATGAACAGGGCTGGGTGGATATTTTGATACAAGATATCAATGAATTAATAGATTTTGTAAAAACTGCCCAAGCAGAAAAAGAGGTAGTATCTATTGCCTATATCGGAAATGTAGTTGAGGTTTGGGAGGAATTTGATAAGGAAAATATTTTTGTGCATGTGGGTTCGGACCAAACCTCGTTGCATATTCCTTGGACGGGAGGGTATTATCCAGCGAATTGCACCTTTGGGGAGGCAAACATTATGATAAAGGATAATCCGGTTTTGTTCAAGGAAAAAGTACAGGCATCATTAAAACGACATGCTGAAGCCATAAACAAACACGCAAAAAAAGGCACTTATTTTTTTGATTATGGGAATGCATTTTTACTGGAAGCCTCAAGGGCTGGAGCAGATGTGATGGCTAAAAACGGCATTGACTTTAAATATCCATCCTACGTACAGGATATTTTAGGTCCCATGTGTTTTGATTATGGCTTTGGGCCATTTCGTTGGGTGTGTACTTCAGGAAACCCCAAAGATTTGGATAAAACGGACCAGATAGCCTTGGAAGTTTTGCAAAGCATTAAAGGTAATGCTCCAAAAGACATACAGTTGCAAATGCAGGACAATATCACATGGATAAAAAATGCGAAACAAAATAAATTGGTAGTTGGCTCGCAGGCACGTATCTTGTATGCTGATGCTGAGGGGCGTTCAAAAATTGCTTTGGCATTTAATAAAGCAATTGCTAACGGAGAAATTGGCCCAGTGGTTTTGGGTAGGGATCATCACGATGTGAGCGGAACAGATTCCCCTTATAGGGAAACCTCAAATATTTATGATGGTAGTAAGTTTACAGCAGATATGGCCATTCATAATGTGATTGGGGATAGTTTTAGAGGTGCTACTTGGGTGTCCATCCACAACGGTGGCGGAGTGGGTTGGGGCGAAGTCATTAATGGTGGGTTTGGCATGCTGTTGGACGGCACTAGAGAAGCAGAAGACCGACTTAAGAATATGTTATTTTACGATGTAAATAATGGAATTTCCAGACGAAGTTGGGCCAGAAATGAAGGCGCCCTTTTTGCCATAAAACGAGAAATGGAGCGCACCCCAAACCTGAAGGTAACCCTACCGAATAGGGTGGACAATTCTATTTTAAAATCTTTGTTTTAATGACTGTGTTATTCAAAAACATAAAAGAATTATTGCAGGTTAGGGAGGAACGAATTGATTTTGTTTCGGGTGTGGATATGGCCGTTTTGCCAACTATCAAGAACGCATATTTGCTGGTAAAAAATGGCAACATTGAAGATTTTGGTGCAATGGAAAATTGCCCTAAAATTGAAGCCGATAAAACCATAGATGCTACTGGAAAAATGGTATTGCCAAGCTGGTGCGATTCACATACCCATCTAGTTTACGCTGGCCATCGAGAAGCTGAATTTGTAGATAGGATAAAAGGGTTGTCGTATCAAGAAATCGCCAAACGCGGTGGCGGTATCCTAAATTCAGCAACACAACTCCAAAAAACCTCAGCAGAAGATTTGTACCAACAAAGCAAAGTTCGATTGGAAGAAGTGGTCAAATTAGGTACGGGTGCTATTGAAATCAAATCGGGATACGGGTTAACCTTGGATGCAGAATTGAAAATGTTGCGGGTCATTAAACGTCTAAAAGAGGATTATTCCATTCCAATTAAAGCAACATTTTTAGGGGCACATGCTTTTCCAAAGGCATTTAAAGTTAATAAGAAAGGCTATCTGAAATTGTTAATTGAAGATATGATTCCAAGGGTTGCCAAGGAGGGGTTGGCCGAGTTTATAGATGTGTTTTGCGAAACAGGTTATTTTTCGGTAGAAGATACCGATACAATTTTAAAAGCTGGAAGACAGTTTGGATTGATACCTAAAATCCATGTGAATCAATTTACCGCAATTGGGGGGGTGCAGGTTGGCGTAAAATATGATGCCCTTTCGGTTGACCATCTTGAGGAAATGCGGGATGCGGATATTCAATCATTAAAAAATACACGTACCATGCCCGTCGCGCTTCCAGGGTGTTCCTATTTTTTGGGGATCCCATATACCCCCGCTCGAAAAATGATGGATGCCGGATTGCCCTTGGCCTTGGCCACAGATTATAATCCAGGTTCTGCGCCGTCTGGCAATATGAATTTTGCAGTGTCTTCGGCTTGTGTCAAAATGAAAATGACACCAGAAGAAGCCGTTAATGCCAGTACCATAAATGGGGCTTATGCCATGGGGCTTCAAAATGAAGTAGGATCTATTACCAAAGGAAAATTGGCTAATCTAATTTTAACAAGGCCAATACCGTCTTATAGTTACATACCTTATGCCTTCGGCTCAAATCATATTGAAAAGGTGTATTTGAAAGGAAAAGAAATAGTGTGACCATGTTTGCTGATCTCAATATTACATATCGACCCGGAGATAAATCAGATTGGAAAGGAAGACCGACCAACCCGGATTTAGGGGCACAATATTGGTGTCAAGCAATTCAATGTGAAGATATAAGAGGAATTGGCAAGGATGCCTTTGGTTTCGGAATTATTGGCTATGCCTGTGATGAAGGTGTGAAGCGAAATTTGGGGAGGCCGGGAGCTAAAGACGGTTCAAGGTGCTTAAGGGCGAAATTAGGAGGTGTGCCTATTCACTTTGAAAATAAAAAAGTCGTTGACTTTGGGGATGTTATCTGTAATGGCGACGATTTGGAATCCTGTCAGGTAGCATTTTCAAAAAGTATTGCGACACTTATTTCAAATAATGTATTTCCCATCGGAATTGGAGGAGGGCACGATATGGCCTTTGCGCATTATAGAGGATTGAAAAATACCTTCCCAGATAAGCGCATCGGTATCATCAATTTTGATGCGCATTTTGATTTGCGTCCCGTGGAACATCAGCCGAATTCTGGAACGCCTTTCTATCAAATTCTTCAGCAATATGATAATGTGGATTATTTCCCTATTGGTATTCAAAAGCAATCCAATACAAAAGAATTATTTGAAATAGCGAAAAAGTTTAATATTGACTTCATGTTGCATGATGAACTCCATTCAAAAACGGGTATCAAACAACTTCATAAAAAATTACGCTCGATCTCGGACAATAATGATTATTTGTATGTCACCATTGATATGGATGGTTTTGCTTCGGCTTATGCACCAGGAGTTAGCGCACCTTCGCCATTAGGTTTTACGCCACAATTCGTTTTCGAAACATTAAAGGTTCTTCTAAAAAGTAAAAAGGTGATGTCCTTTGATATTGCAGAGCTTAATCCGCAATTTGATAGGGATACACAAACGGCGTTATTGGCTTCAAGATTGGTGGATTTTATGGTTGTAAATCATTTTTCTTAAGATTCCATGACCAATTGTCTAATTTCTTTATGTAATTCTTGTCGATTTTGTCAAAAAGCTAATACGGTCATCGCTTTTTTTCGATTTAGATAAAAGCACTCTGAAAAAGCTTGAAAGGTATCACATTTATTGTTAAATGGGCTGTCAATCCATACCTTTGAGGCCTAAATCTATGACTATGGCTAAAAATAAAAATGAATTGACCTTTGACGTATTGATCGAAATACCGAAAGGCAGCAGAAATAAATACGAATACGATTTTACATTAAATAAAATTAGGTTTGACCGTACATTGTTTTCATCGATGATGTATCCAGGAGATTATGGATTCATTCCGGAGACTTTAGCTTTAGATCAAGATCCGTTGGACGTTTTGGTGCTTTCAACTGAACCGTCCTATCCAATGGTGGTTATGGAAGTGAGGCCAATAGGCGTGTTCCACATGACCGATGAGAAAGGGCCGGATGAAAAAATCATCTGTGTTCCGGTGACCGATCCTGTGTGGAGCCACCGCAGTGATATCCTCGATTTGAACCCCCATAGGCTAAAGGAAATAGAGCATTTTTTCCAAGTATATAAGGACCTTGAGAAGAAAAAGGTAGATACAGGTGGATGGAGCAATGCTGAGGAAGCTCGTAAAATTTATCATGAGTGCGTTAAGCGTTATGAAGAAAGTGAGCATAAGAAAAAGCGTACCTTCGTAATCTAATTATCAAATTGATAATTTATCGCAAAAAAAATTGAGCCATCTTTAATCAAAGGTGGTTTTTTTTATCACATAGATTTTCCTATTTTTGGCGACATTGAAAAAAATCTATTAACCAAAAACTAAGTAATAATCAGATGGAATTATTAATAAAAGGATTGCCCGCGTTTGGAGTGTTGGCCTTGCTATTCGTTTTTATAAAGAGTGCATGGGTAAGCAAACAGGATCAAGGTACGGATAAGATGAAAAGGATAGCGAAGAACATCGCTGATGGTGCCATGTCCTTCTTAAAGGCGGAGTACAAAATCTTAGCCATTTTTGTGGTTGCCGTTGCTGTGCTGTTATTCTTTAAGGGAAGCAATGAAGTAGGCTCAAACGGTATGGTGGCAGTGTCATTTATTATCGGAGCG
Organism: Hyunsoonleella aquatilis; assembly: GCF_014270105.1. Classification (GTDB taxonomy): domain Bacteria; phylum Bacteroidota; class Bacteroidia; order Flavobacteriales; family Flavobacteriaceae; genus Jejuia; species Jejuia aquatilis. The sequence goes on along the minus strand of NZ_JACNMF010000002.1, from coordinate 258,502 downwards.
ATATGTTCGGCATTGGCTGGTTTTATCGGTATGAAAGTAGCGACCAAAGCTAACGTGAGAACTACAAGTGCTGCAAGAACATCACTCGGAAAAGCATTGGAAGTTGCATTTGCCGGAGGTGCCGTAATGGGGCTTGGCGTTGTTGGATTGGGGGTACTTGGACTTAGCGGTTTATTTATGATTTATAGTGAAATGGGCTGGGGCTTAAATGAAGTTTTGAATGTGCTTTCAGGCTTTTCATTAGGAGCATCCTCTATTGCCCTATTTGCTCGTGTGGGTGGTGGTATTTATACCAAAGCTGCCGATGTTGGTGCGGATTTAGTGGGTAAGGTTGAAGCTGGTATCCCGGAGGATCATCCATTGAACCCTGCAACTATTGCCGATAATGTTGGAGATAACGTGGGAGATGTTGCCGGAATGGGTGCCGATTTATTTGAATCTTATGTAGGTTCTATTATTGGTACCATGGTTTTGGGGGCATTAATCTCCACAGGTTCAGATTTTGATGGCATCGGGGCTGTTTACTTACCATTGGTTTTAGCTGCTGTTGGAATTATAATGTCTATCATCGGAACTTTATTTGTTAAAGTAAAGGATGGTGGTTCGCCTCATAAGGCATTAAACCTTGGAGAATTTGGTTCTGCTGGATTAATGGTTGTGGCATCCTATTTTATTATTAACGCATTAATTCCCGAAACGTATATTTTTAAAGATGTTGAGTATAGTTCGATGGGTGTGTTTTGGGCAACTATAGCTGGTTTAGTCGCTGGTTTAGCCGTTGGAAAAGTGACCGAATATTACACAGGTACGGGTACAAAACCAGTCACGTCTATTGTAAGACAATCTGAAACAGGCGCCGCAACTAATATAATTTCAGGGTTAGGCGTAGGTATGATGTCTACAATGATTCCAATTCTTTTAATTGCTGCGGCGATTTTGGTATCTCATCACTTTGCTGGTTTATACGGAATTGCAATTGCGGCAGTTGGTATGCTTGCCAACACAGGGATCCAATTGGCAGTTGATGCATATGGGCCAATTTCTGATAATGCGGGCGGTATTGCTGAAATGGCCGAATTGCCAAGTGAAGTTAGAGAGCGCACCGATAAATTGGATGCTGTTGGAAATACAACTGCTGCTATCGGCAAAGGATTTGCTATTGCCTCTGCGGCTTTAACGGCTTTAGCTCTATTTGCTGCTTTTATGGAGACAGCTGGTGTTGAGGCTATTGACGTGTCACAACCGAAAATCATGGCAGGATTATTAGTAGGTGGTATGTTGCCATTTGTATTCTCTGCTTTATCTATGAACGCTGTAGGTCGTGCGGCCATGGCCATGATTGAAGAGGTGCGCCGTCAGTTTAGGGACATCCCAAAATTGAAAGCAGCTTTGGAGGTGATGCGTGCGGTAGATTCAGACATGTCTAAGGCGACTGATGCACAAAGAAAGGTTTTTGATGAAGCCGATGGTGTTGCGGAATACGATAAATGTGTTGCTATTTCAACAAAAGCTTCCATCAAGGAAATGGTACTGCCAGGTTTATTGGCCATTGCAGTGCCTGTTGCAGTTGGATTTATAGGTGGCGCTGAAATGCTAGGAGGTTTATTAGCAGGTGTAACCACATGTGGTGTGCTAATGGCAATATTCCAATCTAATGCTGGTGGTGCCTGGGACAACGCTAAAAAAATGATTGAGGAGCAAGGCAGAAAAGGGACTGACGCACACAAAGCAGCCGTTGTTGGCGATACCGTTGGCGATCCATTCAAAGATACTTCAGGGCCTTCATTAAATATTCTTTTGAAATTGATGTCCGTTGTGGCATTGGTGATTGCGCCAAGTATTGCCTTATCTGCTGATGCAGTGACTGCCTATGTTTCTGAGGACAATCAAATTGAGCAAGTTGAAATCCAAAAGGAAATGAAAGTAGAATTGACCGAAACTAATGAAGAAGGTATAGTAAAAGCTGTAGTGACTACCACAACTGTTGAAAATGGTGAAACGTCCACCACATATGAAACGATTACCGGAAAGAAAGCTGAGGTTGAGGCTAAAATTCAAGCACTAAAAATCAAAGATGCTTCCTAAATAGGAAACTAACTAAACTAAACAACTATTTTTTGATTTTTGAAGCCACGTTTTGCGTGGCTTTTTTTATTCCCGGTAAGTAGTAAGTGTAAGGCAAGTGTTGCGATCAACATTTAGCGATTAAGCTTAGTTCGATGTAAAGAATTGGGGAGTTGTCTCACTCAATTTAAGATATACTTCTAATCCACATTCCAAAAATGAGGCGTATTCCTGTTCATTAGGCGTATAGGCCACTGGAACATTCAAAATGGTCTTAGCGTCCGGGCTTAACAATACATAGTATGGCTGGGAGTTCTTTTGAAAGAACTGGGTTTGATAATGTGCCCATTTATGCCCGTAGTTTTTGAGTTTTCTTGTGCCGCCATCCAAACGTTCCACAAAAATTTGCTCGCTTTCCGGAAGTTCTTTTTTGTCATCTACATATAGGGAAATCAATACAAAGTCATTTCGTAAATAGTTGTCAATAGTTTTGTCGGGCCAAACGTGCTCTTCCATTTTTCTGCAATTCACGCAGGCCAAACCTGTAAAGTCAATCATCACAGGTTTGTTCTCCTTTTTGGCGTAGGCCAGCCCTTCTTTTAGATCCTTAAAGCAATCCAGATTATTGGGGCAGTCGTTAGGATATAAAAAGCTATAACCTACAGGAGGTGCGAGGCCACTTAATAAAGTCAACGGCGTAAACGTATTGGTGTCTTTGTTTACCCTAAAACCAGAAGCCAGATAAATGACAAAAGAAGCCACCATAATGCCTGTAGCTATTCGGAAAAAGGATAGTTTTTTAATCGGTGAATCGTGTGGGAATTTAATTTTTCCGAAGATATACAAGGCCAATCCAGCAAAAATGAGAATCCAAATAATGAGGAATGGTTCAATTTTAAGAAGATTCCAATGGGCTACCAAATCGGCATTGGAAAGGAATTTGAAGGCCAAAGCCAGTTCTAAAAAACCCAAAACAACTTTTGTTGAATTTAACCACCCTCCGGATTTTGGCAAGGCATTAAGCATGTTAGGAAACATCGCGAAAAGTGCAAAAGGCAAACCTAGGGATACCCCAAAACCGGCCATTCCAGAGGTCAATTGCCATGCCCCTCCATCAGAGGTCAACGAGCCTGCCAATAACGAACCTAAAATGGGACCCGTACACGAAAAGGACACAATGGCCAAAGTCAACGCCATAAAAAATACACCTACCAAACCGCCTGTGCTTTCACCTTGGGTGGTTCTCGTAGTCCAACTTGATGGCAGTGTCAATTCGTAATAACCGAAGAACGAAAAGGCAAAGAACATAAAAATCAAAAAGAAAATGATATTAAGCCAAACGTTGGTGGACACCTCATTTAAAATGTCGGGATTGACGGAATCCAGTAAATGAAACGGTATGCTTAAAAGCACGTACACCAAAAAAATAAAAAACCCATAAAGCAAAGCTTTTGAAATACCAGCACCCTGATTAGAAGTACCTTTTTTTGTGAAAAAACTAACGGTCAAAGGAATCATAGGGAATACACAAGGAGTCAGTAATGCTAGGAGCCCTCCCAAAAACCCTAATCCAAAAATCCGCCATAATGAATTGGAACTGGAATCTACTTCCAAGGCTGTTGCGCTAGTCTCATTTTCACATTTGAAATCCGCTTTTTGAACATCAGTAGGGGACATCCCGTACAGTAGTTCATTGGCTTCGTCATTATCTATTTTGGGGACAATGCCGGAGGTATTATTTGTTTGTGTGTTGCCACTTAAATTGAAAATTAGTTCAACATCTGTAGGGGGCGTGCACTTTTCATCATCACAGGCCATAAACAAAACGGAACCTTTAATGATTTCAACTTCTTTTAGGAGTTTAACCTTTTGCTTAAAAATGGCCGTTTTTTCGAAGTATTTGATGGTCATTTCAAACACCGAGTCAAAGACGGTAACGCCTTCCTCCTCTATTGTCTTTCCAATTAAATCGAAATCTTCACCAGATTTTATATAGGTGAACTCCGTTGGAACAGGGCCAAATTCTGGAATGTCCTGAGCGTACAAATGCGACTTTGCCTCAATCGTTGCAATCGAAATTAAGTTGTATTCCGAATCCGAAATTTTCTCTAACTCAGTGCTCCATTTTACCGGGTTGTACAACTGGGAAAACCCCAAACTGGAACATAAAAGTAAAAATACAAATAGGAATTGTTTCATCTTGAGCTTAAATCTGTATGTGTAGATTAGGCGATTTATTGGTTGCATCATTACAAAATAACAGTAATAAATCTACTTTGACGAAAGATGGCGGAATATTTAATAGATTTTTAACTGCAAAATCGAGAAGGTCGCCTTAAAACAACCCGTTAATCTCAGCATCAATGGTATTGATAACGTGCCCTAAATCTTCTGGATTGTCCACAAAATTGAGTTTGTCCACATCCATAATTAGTAATTTTCCTTTGTCATAACCATGAATCCACGCCTCGTAGCGTTCGTTCAGTCTGCTGAGGTAGTCTATGCTGATAGAATTTTCATAATCGCGCCCACGGTTATGGATTTGGGCTACCAGATTTGGTATGGAACTTCTCAAATAAATCAATACATCAGGCCCTTGCACCAAGGATTCCATCAAATCAAATAGCGTCCTGTAGTTTTCATAATCCCTGTTGGTCATCAAGCCCATGGCATGCAGGTTGGGCGCAAAAATATGGGCGTCTTCGTATATGGTCCTATCTTGGATAATATTCTTCCCGCTTTCACGAATTTGCAGTACCTGACGGAATCGGCTGTTCAAAAAGTAAACCTGCAAATTAAAACTCCAACGTTCCATTTGGTTATAAAAATCATCCAGATACGGATTGTCCACGACGTCTTCCAATTGGGCTTCCCATCTGTAATGTTTTGCTAGGAGTTTTGTCAGGGTAGTTTTTCCAGCGCCAATGTTTCCGGCAACAGCAATATGCATAGTTTATTTCATTTTTATTTGGAATTCTTGGAGAGATTCAAAGTTGTAAATATACAAGGTTTCATTGGTTACAAAAAACTGAGGTATCAAAATATTATCAGTTTCTATGGGAATCGATTCCTTGGCATCTTTGGCCAAATAGGAAAGTGTATTTTCCTTTTTTAGATAGATGGCTTCATTATTCTCAGCAATCTCGGTGAAACCATCATTTTTGATTTTTTTCACCAAACTCCCAAAATAGTTATAAACCCAAAGCGCATCTTCAGTCAATAAATAGGCATAATTATAATTGCTCTTCAAATCTAAAATCGGGCTGTCAATAGGTTTCAAAGTTTGGGCTTTGGTGATGCCTGTTTTGTAATCGAAAACTTCTAATAATTGAGTATCTTGATTGAAAATCCAGATCGTATTGTCGTAACCTGTAGAAACGTGGGAAATATTTCTATAGTTCCTTAGTGTATTGAAATCTACCTTGAAAATTTCGGCTAAACGATTGTCTAAAATAATTACGGTATTAAAGTCGTGATAAAATAAATTGATTTTCAAAGGGTTGAAGCTGTTCGCTGTGGTCAACTTCCCCAATTGTAAATTATTGTAACTAATCGTAGTGTCCCTATTTTTTTTGTAGATGGTATTAATTTTGGTGTAAAAAATGGTGCCAAAATTATCAATACCGACGATACGGTCTGCTTTCAGCGTTAATGTTTTCGTCTGCAACAGTTCAACAGGGTTTTGAGAAAAAACACTGCAATAAACGCATATAAAAACAAGAAAAAGGGTCTGCTTCATTTCAGATTGAAAAGTACAAAAATTGAACCATTATTGGACGTATCTTGTTTTGATAAACGTTTCATAATGCTTTCAATTGTTACGAATTTAGATTTCACCAAAATTAATGTTCAACAATTTTGTATATTTGTTAAACAAAATTTTAAAACATGAAAACCACCGTCATAAAAATCACTATCCTTACCCTCCTGTTTTGTTTACCTTCCTTAAATTTTGCGCAAGAATTTCAAGGGAGGGCGGAATACGTTTACAAGGCACAAATGAATTTGGGCCGATGGGGGGCGAAAATGAGCGAGGCTCAAAAAAAACAAGTGGCCGCTCGGTTGAAAAACAGGCTGGAGAAGACTTATATATTAGATTTTAATAAAGAAGCTTCTGTGTACAACGAATATGAAAAGTTGGATGCCCTCTCTGGGGCGACAGACTCATGGGGCAAAAATTTTATGCCAGGGGAACAGTATAAAAATTTAAAGACTAACACCTTTGTGCAAGATCAGGAGTTTTATGGAAAACGTTTTTTGATTAAGGATAAGCTACTCGAAATCAACTGGAAAATGGATGCTGAAACCAAACAAATTGGTAACTACAATTGCTTTAAGGCAATGGCATTGATACCTTCTTCGGAATTGGCTTTTTGGGAATTTTCATGGGGCAGGTTGCGCCAGGAAACGCAAGAGGATTCAGTGGAAACTGCTGAGGCAAGTTCGGACGAAAAGGAAGAACCGGAAGAAATTCCCATGACCGAGGTGGAGGCGTGGTACACTCCGCAAATCCCAATTAGCCAAGGGCCGTCTGAGTTTTGGGGGCTTCCTGGATTAATTTTGGAACTCAATATCGGCACCACCACCATTCTGTGCTCTAAAATCGTAATTAATCCCCAAGAGAAAATAAAAATTGAGGCACCAAAAAAGGGACAGGAAGCTACCAAAAAGGAATATAAAGACATCATTTTCCAAAAGATGAAGGAATTCAGGGATAACAGAGGGGGAAGACGATACAACAGGTCTTAGTCAATTTTTTAACATATATTTAATAGTTTTGGTTTAAACCAAGGGCTTTAATTGATGTCAAATGAATGTTCAAAACGTTTTTTGGGCAATTTGTTAACCCTATCCAATTGAAATTTCATTATGACATTTATTTCCCTTAAACACATCCCTATACTCCTTTTCTTATTTGTTTCAGTATTTATAAATGCCCAAGACTTTCAAGGTAAAGCCATTTATATGTCCAAAACTTCGGTGGACATGAGCACTTTTGGACGACCCGAGATGAGCGAGGAACAGCGCAAACGTATGGAAGAACGTTTAAAAACTATGTTTGAGAAAACATTTGTACTCACTTTTAACCGAACAGAATCTATTTATAAAGAAGAAGAAAAGTTGGAAGCTCCTAACCAAGGTGGATTTAGATTTGGGGCTATGATGTCTGGTGCTTTGGAAGGTATTCAGTACAAAAACATACAAAAGAAAGCGTCGCTTACAGAAATGGAACTCTTCGGCAAACTCTTTTTGGTGAAAGAAGAACTGCCCCAATTGAATTGGAAAATTACAGGCGAAACCAAAAAAATAGGCAATTATATGTGCTTTAAGGCGACAGCTATAAAAACATGGGAAGATTTTGATTTTAGTTCAATTAGAAGGCCTCCAAGAAACGAAGATGAAGCTGAAAGTGAAGAACCTGAAACGGAGGAAGCCCCAAAGGAAACTGAAATTACCGCTTGGTACACGATGCAAATCCCTGTGAACCAAGGTCCCGGAAATTATTGGGGATTGCCTGGGCTTATCCTCGAAGTAAGTTCGGATAAAACGACGATTTTATGTTCGAAAATAGTGCTGAACCCCGAGGATAAGGCCAACATAAAAGAGCCAACAAAAGGTAAGGAGGTCACCAAGGAAGAATATATTGAACTCGCTACCCAAAAGTTTCAGGAAATGCGGGAAAACTTCAGACGGGGCGGTGGCCGAAGAGGAGGACAACGGGGCTAATCCAATAACACAAATCAAAAGCAAATGCAAAAACAACTGACCATAATTTTGGCCTTTGTAGTGTCACTAGGATATTCTCAAATTAAACTACAGGGTGTTGTAAAAGACAGTATTGGTAACCCTTTGGAGCTTGCTAATGTAGTAGCCATTAATCAAGAAACCAGTGCTTTGGAATCTTATGGCATCACTAACGATAAGGGCAAGTTCATCCTCAACCTAAGTAAAAATTCCACCTATAAATTACAGGTGAGCTATATCGGGATGAAAACATATGAGGAGATTTTAAAGACCACTACCGAAGATATTGATAAGGACATAAGTATGGTTTCGGATAACCAATTGGATGTCGTGGAACTCACCTATGAAATGCCCGTAACCATTAGTGGGGATACCCTAATTTATAATGCCGATTCCTTTAAAAATGGCACCGAGCGTAAGCTGGAGGATATCCTAGAAAAACTCCCCGGGGTGGAGGTGAATGATGAAGGCCAAATTGAAGTGGAAGGACAACGCGTTTCTAAGGTGATGGTAGAAGGGAAGGATTTTTTTGATGGCGATTCAAAGCTGGCCACTAAAAATATACCTTCCAATGCGGTGGACAAAGTACAAGTGCTAAAGAATTATGCCGAAGTGGGACAGTTAAGTAGCGTAACCAACAATCAGGATAACTACGCCATTAACATTAAACTAAAAGAAGGCAAAAAGAGTTTTTGGTTTGGGAATGTGACGGCCGGAGGCGGGGCTTCAACGGACAATGAACTGTATTTATTTCAACCAAAACTGTTTTACTACAGCCCAAAATACAGCATCAACCTAATTGGCGATTTGAACAATACCGGAGAACCCGCACTTACGCGAAGTGATTTACGGGGATTTGGAGGGGGCTTTCGTCCGCCAAGTAGAGATAGCGGTACCAATTTAAGTTTAGGTAATAATAGTTTAGGATTTTTGGCAACACAAAATAATCGTGCCCAGGATATTGAAAACAAATTGGCCTCGGGTAATTTCAGTTATTCGCCCACTAAAGCTTTGGATATTAGCGGGTTTGGTATTTTTAATAGCAGTCGTGTGGATATTCGCCAAAAACGGTCTATCCAATATTCCAATCCTAATTCAGGGATACCGGATGATGAAACCGACCAAATGACCACCCAACGATCGGATATTGGCCTGTTGAAATTAAGCACTGTCTATAAGCCAAATATTAATAATCAATTGGATTATGATGTGTTAGGGCGGTTGACCAAAGAATCTCAAGAACAGAATTTAGAGTCCTTTGTATTAGGGAATACAAATGAGATTGAAGATAATACGCCATACAGCATCAGTCAGAATTTGAACTATTATTACACTTTGAATGACGATAATATTTTCGCTTTAGAGGTACAACATTTATTGCAGGATGAAGATCCGTTTTACAACGCCATTTTAGAGGATAAGGATAATTATGGAAGCATTGCAGATAATTTAGGGCTCGACCCCGATCAAATAGGTTATAATGTGAATCAAAACAGACGCGTAAAGTCCAATCAAATGGACGCCAAATTGGATTATTGGAACATTTTGAACGATCGCAGTAATATCAATTTCACCCTTGGCGCCATGGTGAGCCGACAGGATTTCAATTCCAACTTGTTTCAGCTATTGGATGATGGTAGCAGTTTTGACCCCGTTCCAACGGATAATGACGGACTGGATACCAACGATACTCAATACAATTTTAGCGATTATTATTTGGGAGTGAAATACACTTTGAAGGCGGGTATCTTTACTTTTACCCCGGGTGTTTCGGCGCATGCCTACCGTTACGGCAACGAACAGTTTGGAGTAGAAACCCAGGATAATTTTGGATTGGTATTGCCAAGTTTTGAAACCCGAATCCAGTTTAAAAAGAGCGAAAGTCTGACTTTGCGCTATAATATGCGCAACCAGTTTACTGATGTGACCCGTTTGGCCAGTGGTATAGTATTGAATAGTTTTAACAGTATTAACATTGGGAATCCGGAATTGCAAAATGCGGTAACCAATAATGTCAGCTTGTTTTATCGCAGTTTTAACCTGTTTAATTACACCAATGTGTTTGCCTCGGTGACCTATAGCAATGCGGTAGACCAAATTCGGTCTATTGCGGACTTTGAAAGTGTAGTTCGGACCAACAACTTTTTTAATTCAGGTTTTGCGGACGAAAGTGTATCTTCTTTTGGAAGAATACAGCGCACATTTGGTAAGTTTCGATTGAGCTTAAACGCGAGGGTTAGTTATAGTAAGTTCAATCAGTTCGTGCAAGGAGAACGCTCCATAAACGAAAGTTTTTCCCAAAGCTACACGCCAGAGATTCGCAGTAATTTTAAGGAAGCCCCAAACTTTAGAATTCGATACCGATATGCTGTAAATAACAACGAACAAGGAGGCAGAAGCACCAAGTTTACCACGAATGCGCCTTCCATCGACTTTGATGCCTATATCTGGAAGAAATTTACGTTTTTAACCGACTATACCTATAACCGCCAAAGCAACCCCAACGGCTCCCCACAGGAATTTGAAATTTGGAACGCCTCGCTATCTTATAGAAAGAATAGGGATGCCAAATGGGAATATACCATTAAAGCTACCAACTTGCTAAACACCACACGGCAAGTGCAAAACGGTAATAACAATGTATCGGTTTTTGCTTCGGAGTATTTTATACAACCTCGGTTTGTGACGTTTCGATTGCGGTATGAGATTTAGGGGTCTCGCTTATCGTTTTTGTATATGTTTCAGATGCGATGTTTAGGCATTAAAAACAACAAATACGGACTAAATAGAAAATCAGCGATGATTTTTACTAGTAGGTAAGAAGCTAGCAATTGAATATACACGTCTTGAGTTTGTAAACGTAATTTGGTTTGCGTTACAGATTCTGAAATTGCCATTTTAAAGAATGATTATTTTTTTAGTATAATCTTTTTTGAAATTATTGAATTACCCATTGAGATTCTAATGAAGTATAACCCATTTTGCAATGTTGGGTTAAGCGTAATAGTTTCATCTGTTGTTAAGTTTAGATCGGCAGATTGAACTATCTCTCCCTGTAAATTAATTATTTTGATATGGGATAAAGTCTGAGTTAAACTTGTAGACACTTTTACTTTACCACTTGTAATCGTTGGATATAATAATATTTTATTACTTTTAGAATTCTCATTTATAGACAAATTTTCATCAACTTTTTTCAGTATTATAGATTGGGTTCCAACGGCATAAATTGAGTTTTCAATCATTTCAACTGCGTATAAAATATTATTAGTTCCACTTGATTCTTTCTCCCAAGTCTCTCCTCCATCAATTGTTTTGCTAATTGTACCTAAATGACCAGTTGCATACCCATGATTGTCATCTATAAAGTCAATAGAGCACAAGTCCCAAGGTGTTTTGCTACTTGTTAATTGCCAATTTTCCCCATGGTCGATGGTTCTAGATAATGCACCTCTTTCTCCTACAACTACACCATTACTTTTATTGGAGAAGTGGACAGAGGAAAGAGGTCCATTAGTTCCTGTCCATAATGACACCCAATCTTGACCTCCATTAGTAGTTTTTCGAAGGCTATCAGACCCGCCACTACTATAAACAGCGAGATAAATAATGTTTGAATCAATAATATGAACATCATTTATATCTGCACCGAAGCTGGGTTTCGTTAGATCCACCCAATTCTCTCCTCCATTACTAGTTTTTAATATTGTGCCTTTTGCACCAACAGCAAAACCTATATTTGAGTTTAAAAAACTCACACAGTATAAGTATTCATCTGTTTCTATTTCCTGGTCTACCCAGTTTAACCCTCCATCTGTTGTTTTTTTCAACATACCCAATGCTCCTGCAATATAGCCTGTATTAGCATCTATAAAATGTACAGAAAAAATATAAGTTGGGGTGCTAAGTGATATATCTTCCCAAGTTTCACCATCAGTAGTTTTTAATATTTTACCATTCTCCCCAACAGCATAACCTACGTTTTCGGATACAAAAGATACCTATCTTAATCGACTGCCAAGAGGCACTTCATTTTGAATTTCCCATTCTTGGGTAAATGCAGAAATACCGCTTAAAAAAAGTAGGATAAATAGTTTTGTCTTTTTCATCGTTATATATTTTCATTTTATATTTGCTAGCAATCAAGATATGGTTCCGTTTTAATGAACTATATCATCCGATAAGCGAAGTTAGCGGAAAAATTCTACAAAGTCAAGTTGAAAATAACTAAAAAAGACCACTAAACAGTGGCCTTTTTCAATACTATAATAATTCTAAAAATTAATCTCTCAACACATGAATCACACCCGTAATGGTATGCGGATTGCCTTGGCGGTCTTCATAGCTACCGCTAAAGTTAATGTCGATATATTCACCAACATTGCCTAGGGCGGTTACATTGTACATGATGTTATTATTGTTTTCGGAAATGGAGATACACTCGCCAATAAAGATACCGGTGTCGTTCATATCTTGAAAATCCAGGGTGTCATATGTGCCAGTGTGTGGGGCATCGTCTAAGGTTCCAAATAGATAGAAACAACCGTTATTGGTGCCACTTTCTGTTTGTCCAGAAATGTTTAAGCTATTGTCACTATTGCCTCCTGTAGCCATAAAGCTGGCTTGGATATTAGTAGTAATTAATAACTCTTCAGTATCATCAACGGTGTACTGTATAAATTCGGATACAGCATCACAGGCCAATAGGTTGCCTAAATTTGTGGCTTCGGTATCGAAGGTATAATTAATAGCACCTGTGGTTTGCAAATTATCGGTATCGATTGCTTCGATGGTAAAACTGTCGGAGGTAGCACAACGTAGCAAATTGATTTCAAAAGCACCATCGGTAACGCTATCATAAAAAGTTTGATCGCCATAAGTTAATACCACATATCCGTTGGTAATTGGTGTTTCATTACAATCGGCAAAGGTGCCAATCACCGTTTCACTGATAATATTGGTGTCTTCCTGGACTACTACAGTGATGTTGTCATCGGCGTTGTAAGGGCCAATCATGGAGGTGTAAATCACATTTGAACCACAAACTGCAAAATCATAAACATTAATTTCCAGAGTTTCACCGCTGGGGACTAATCCGCAAACTTCACCTAATTCATTGGTGTAACCGCTACGGGTTCCAAATGTAGTACTGGTAATGGTAACTCTGGTATTGGCATAGGCCGTTTCATCGCTATTCATTACGGTAACGCAAAGGTTGATGGCTTCGGCCGGAATATCACAGTTCCAGAACGAAAAGTGTTTCACCGTTCCGATATAATTGCTGCCCACCAAATTTGCTTCGCCTTCTTCGATCCAGTAGCCTTTATCCTCATCAAAATACCAAAGCGGGATGGTGCTTGGAGCCATAGACAACAAACTTGCATCCACCGGAATTTTGATTTCTGCTGAACTATTTTCTCCTAAATTCAAATCCTCGCCACCGGTTCCTCGCAGTTCCACGGCAAGCATCCCTAAGGTTTGCAACATGCGCTCTTCATTGGATGCGTTTGCAGCATAAAGCATACCTGGCATTTGCATGTTCACATTCTCGTCTGTAGGGTCGAGGTGATGAATGATGACATCTAAATTTCCAGAGTAGGGCGTACCATCGGCTTTAATGTAATCTCCTTTTAAACTTACGGAAGCACCATTCGGGATGGCAATAGTTTCTTCTGTGCCACTGGACGTTGTGCCCGCAACGGTTTCGGCTAAAAGCATAATGCTTACTTTGTTCACGCCATTGGTTGGTACCAAAGCACGCGAGCCGTGAATGTATCCGGTTTTTTCAGCTTTGACGTAAGCAAAGCGTTGGTTCACTTGGGCATCCTCGATGCTAAACACACCATTTTCATCGGTTTGCACTTGGTTTGCACCAATGGTAATGGTTACATTTTCTAAAGGACTGCCGTTGGTGTCCACAACATTCCCCAGGAATGATCTTGTAATTTCACTGCCAAAATTTTCACTGAAATTGGTCTGTTCGTTGTTTTGCTGGTCGTCACCAGAAACGTTGTCTTTGTCGCAGGACAAAACCGTCCCCAAAAGACAAAGGGCAAACAATAGTTTAAGTTTCATAATCATGATTATTTGTAGGTTAAACAATTTGGGTGATGACTGCTATAGCAGTCATCTGCTAATATAACAGTTTACATCGATAAATTCCTACCCTCTAGGCCGATAAAAAATAAAAAATCCTTTGGGCGTCGTTGCTCAAAGGATTTTTTTCGAAGTATTATAACGGTGGATTATAGGTTAAATGCGTCTTTAACTTTGTCCACATAATCTAGCTTTTCCCAAGTAAACAGTTCCACGTCCACGGTTACATTCGCTCCATTGGCTTGACTAAACGTTTTGGTTACTGTTCTGTTGGTGCGCCCCATGTGTCCGTATGCTGCTGTTTCACTATACATTGGAGAGCGCAATTTTAAGCGCGTTTCAATAGCATAAGGTCGCATATCAAAAATTTCGGAAACCTTTTTAGCAATTTCGCCATCAGTAGCATCCACTTTTGAGGTGCCATATGTATCGATAAAAATACCCATAGGTTCTACAACACCAATCGCGTAGCTAACTTGAACCAAAATTTCATCAGCTACACCAGCGGCCACCAAATTTTTCGCAATATGACGCGTGGCATAAGCGGCACTTCTATCTACTTTACTTGGGTCTTTACCTGAAAATGCACCACCACCATGTGCCCCCTTACCTCCATAGGTGTCCACAATAATTTTTCGGCCTGTTAGGCCTGTGTCGCCATGTGGCCCGCCAATAACAAATTTTCCAGTTGGGTTAATGTGATAGACAATATCCGTGTTAAATAACTTTTGGATGTGCGCTGGCAGTTTGGCCACCACTCTTGGGATTAAGATATTTATAATATCCTCCCTGATTTTTGCTAGCATCGTGTCGTCATCCGCAAATTCATCATGCTGGGTGGATACCACGATAGCATCAATAAGCTGAGGCACGTTGTCATCACTATATTCAATAGTTACTTGACTTTTGGAATCCGGGCGCAAATAGGTAATGTCCTTGTTTTCGCGTCGTAAGGCAGCAAGTTCAATTAAAATACGATGCGATAAATCCAAAGCCAGAGGCATATAGTTTTCGGTTTCGTTGGTGGCGTAACCAAACATCATCCCTTGATCACCAGCACCTTGTTCCTCTTTAGAGGCACGATCAACACCTTGGTTTATCTCTGGAGATTGGGGATGAATTGCTGAAAACACACCACAGGAATTGCCGTCAAACATGTATTCTCCTTTCGTATAGCCAATCTTGTTGATGGTGTCTCGAGCTATCTTTTGAACATCCAAATAGGTCTTGGATTTTACTTCTCCCGCAAGCACTACCTGACCAGTAGTAACCAAGGTTTCACAAGCTACTTTTGAATTCTCATCAAAGGCTAAAAAGTTGTCGATTAGTGCATCGCTAATTTGGTCAGCGACTTTGTCTGGATGTCCCTCAGAAACACTTTCCGAAGTAAATAAATATGGCATATTACTATAATTAAAGAAGCAAGATTTGACGGAAAACGTCTCAGGAGTTTACACTGCCTTTAGCATTTTTTCTACATCTTTTAAGATAAGATGTAAGAGGTTGCAATCAGTCAAATCTTTCCTCTGTGATTTATGAGGTGCAAAAGTAAAAAAATTAAAGAAAAAGAATGGGGATTTTAGTTTTTTTCATATTGAAATTAGGTCAATTCATTTTATTTCCAAATATTTGTTATTCTCAAATGAAAAAACAAGTTTTAAATATCATTTCTATTATTGTGATTGTGATTATTTCACATTGATAGGAAGTGCTATTTAATACGAGAAAAAATATACAAGCCTTCCTAATTTATTGGGAAGGTTTTTTTTACGACTTTTTTTTCATTTGAACATCATAAAAAATTGAGTTTAATTAACTGTAAATCAATTGTTTGTTAAAATTTTTAATGCAGTGAATTTAACCTGTTAAAATGAGAAGGGATTCAAGGAACGGCATAAAGAAGTATTTTCGTTTCTTGAATTAAAGGATTATTGTTAAAATTCTTAATGAAATAGAAATATTCGCAACTAAATCAACTATAACCTAAAACTATTTTCAATAAAAATGAAGGAACTAAACAAATATAGCAAAAGACTGACCCAGGATGAATCTCAGCCGGCGTCGCAGGCCATGTTGTATGCGGCAGGCTTGACCGATGAAGATATGAAAAAAGCGCAAGTGGGCATTGCTAGCACGGGTTATGATGGCAACCCCTGCAACATGCATTTGAACGGTCTTGCGGCAGAGGTGAAAACGGAATGCAATATTGCTGGTTTAGTTGGTTTGGGGTTTAATACTATTGGCGTAAGCGATGGTATTTCGATGGGAACCTCAGGGATGAATTATTCCTTGGCATCACGTGATTTAATTGCGGATTCCATTGAAACTGTGATGCAAGCGCAAAGCTATGATGCGCTAATTCCGGTAGTGGGTTGCGATAAAAATATGCCAGGTGCCGTAATCGCGATGTTACGGTTAAACCGACCTTCCATTATGATGTATGGGGGTACCATTAAGTCTGGAAACTACAAGGGTAAAAAATTGAATGTGGTTTCCGCTTTTGAAGCTTTAGGACAGAAAGTTGCCGGTGAAATAGATGAAGAGGAATACAGGGAAATTATCAAGCGGTCTATCCCAGGAGCTGGAGCTTGTGGAGGGATGTACACTGCAAATACGATGGCATCAGCCATTGAGGCCATGGGATTTGCCTTGCCATATAACTCCTCCATTCCTGCTGAAAATCCCAATAAGCTATCGGAAGCAGAAAGATATGCAAGGGCCATCAAAAACCTGTTGGAACGGGATTTAAAGCCTATGGATATCATCACTAAAAAGTCCTTGGAAAATGCTGTTACCGTGGTGAATGCCCTTGGGGGTTCTACCAATGCGGTGCTCCACTTTTTGGCCATCGCCTTTGCTGCTGATATCGATTTTACGCTGGAGGATTTTCAGCGTGTAAGTGATAGAACACCTTTAATAGGCGATTTAAAACCAAGCGGTAAATATTTGATGGAGGACGTACATGGCGTTGGAGGCATACCTGCCGTGATGAAATATTTGTTGGAAAAAGGCTATATGCATGGCGATTGTTTAACCGTTACCGGGAAAACTTTAGCTGAGAATTTAGCTGACGTAGAACCACTGGAATTTGAAGACGACCAAGATGTCATTTATCCAGCGGACAAGGCTTTAAAACCTTCGGGTAATTTACAGATTTTATACGGGAATTTAGCAACTGAAGGTGCTGTGGCAAAAATCTCTGGAAATGAAGGCTTGGTTTTTGAAGGAAAAGCTGTCGTTTACAATAGCGAGCAAGAGGCAAATACAGGGATAAGCAATGGCGATGTGGAGAAAGGGGATGTTGTCGTTATCCGTTATGTCGGCCCTAAGGGCGGACCGGGAATGCCAGAGATGTTGAAGCCCACCTCTATGATTATGGGTGCCGGTTTGGGTAAATCAGTAGCATTAATTACAGATGGACGTTTCTCTGGAGGTACCCACGGATTTGTGGTGGGACACATCACCCCCGAAGCACAGTCTGGAGGTGCTATTGCATTAGTAAAAACTGGGGATCGAATCAGGATTAGTGCGGAAGACAATTCAATTAACGTTCTATTGTCAGAGGAGGAATTGGCTAAAAGAAAAGCAGCGTGGGTAGAACCACCATTAAAACATAAAAAAGGAATACTTTATAAGTTTGCAAAATCGGTTGCTTCAGCTTCCAAAGGCTGTGTAACGGATGCATTCTAAATTTCTGCGAATGTAGAAATCTCATAAATTTAAGTGGGGATTATGAATACAGAAACCATAAAAAAAGAAGAAAATAAATCGGCAAAAACAGAACGTATCACAGGTTGTGAGGCTATTATCAAATGTTTGATTGCCGAAGGCGTTGATATCCTTTACGGTTATCCCGGAGGGGCGATAATGCCGGTTTATGACGAGTTGTACAAATACCAAGGGCAAATTCATCACGTGCTGACACGCCACGAACAAGGCGCGGCCCATGCCGCCCAGGGCTATGCCAGGATTTCTGGAAGAGTGGGCGTAGCTATGGCGACTTCCGGTCCTGGGGCAACCAATTTGGTTACTGGCATTGCCGATGCACAAATCGATTCTACACCATTGGTGTGCATTACTGGGCAGGTGCCCTCACACTTGTTGGGAAGCGATGCGTTTCAGGAAACGGACATTGTGGGTATTTCAACTCCTGTAACAAAATGGAATGCTCAGGTCACAAAAGCTTCAGAAATCCCTGAAGTAATGGCAAAAGCCTTTTACATAGCCAAAAGCGGTAGGCCAGGACCAGTACTTATTGATATTACGAAAGATGCCCAATTTGAGGAATTCGATTTTAAATATGAGAAGTGTACGGCGGTAAGAAGCTACAACCCTACCCCGAAAACGGATATAAATGCTGTAAAGGAGGCAGCCGAAATCATCAATAATGCAAAGAAACCTATGATTGTTTGGGGGCAAGGCGTTATTTTGGGTAAAGCCGAAGAAGAGCTAAAAGCGGTTGTTGAAAAATCAGGCGTTCCGGCAGCATGGACAATTTTGGGGGCTTCGGCAATTCCTACATCGCATCCGTTAAATGTGGGAATGGTGGGCATGCACGGTAACTATGGGCCAAATAAATTGACGAATGAGTGTGATGTGCTCATTGCTATTGGGATGCGTTTTGACGACCGTGTTACTGGTGATTTAAATACTTACGCAAAACAGGCTAAGATAATTCATTTTGATATTGACCCAGCCGAAATCAACAAGAATGTAAAAGTTGATCTGGCAGTTTTGGGAGATTCAAAAGAGAGTTTGGCCATGTTGCTTAATGAACTAAAAGAGAACTCCCATGACGAATGGCTCCAGGAATTTAAGGATTTGTATGCCATTGAATACGAAGCCGTCATCAAAAATGATTTATTACCTGAGAAGGAAGGCCTTACCATGGGTGAGGTTTTAAAGGAAATCAATAATTGTACTAATGGTGATGCGGCCATTGTTTCGGATGTTGGGCAACATCAGATGATTGCGTGCCGTTATGCAGAGTTCAATAAGTCTAAAAGTAATATCACATCAGGTGGTTTGGGTACAATGGGCTTTGCTTTGCCGGCGGCGATTGGTGCAAAAATGGCAGAACCAAGTCGAGAGGTTGTTGCCATTATTGGCGATGGTGGTTACCAAATGAACATTCAGGAACTTGGAACAATTTTCCAACAGAAGGTGCCTGTTAAGATAGTGGTGTTAAACAACGAATTTTTAGGAATGGTACGTCAGTGGCAACAGTTGTTTTTTGACAAACGCTATGCCTCTACTGAAATGACCAACCCCGATTTTGTAACTATTGCTAAAGGTTATCATATTGATGCCAAGCGCGTTACAAAGCGAGAAGAGCTAGCCGATGCTGTTAAGGAAATGATTGAATCTGATGCATCATACTTCTTGGAAGTTTGTGTGGAAAAAGAAGATAATGTATTCCCAATGATTCCTTCGGGAGCCTCGGTTTCAGACATTAGGCTAAGTTAAGTCAGTATTTAAAAAGATTACAATGAGTCAAGACATTAAAACATTCACAATATCGGTTTACACTGAAAATAATATCGGACTACTTAATCGTATTTCGGCTATTTTTCAACGTAGGCATATCAATATCGAAAGTTTAACCACATCGCAATCTGAAATTAAAGACGTCAATCGTTTTGTAATTGTGGTAAAAATTACTGAAGACCAAGCCATTAAAGTGGTACGTCAGATTGAAAAGCAAGTAGAAACTATTCGGGCGTATTATCATACGAATGAAGAAACCATTTTTACTGAAAACTGCATGTTCAAGATAAGGAGTGAATTGCTTTTTGAAGAACCGCAAATTCAAAATATTATAAAAGACAGTGAATCAAGGATCGTTACTGTTAATCGTGAATTTTTTGTATTGGAAAGTACTGGAAGACGTCATGAAATTGAAAAGTTAAGAGAGAAATTGGATGCCTTTGGTATCATGCAATTTGTGCGTTCGGGGCGTATTGCCGTTACCAAGGATGAAATGAAAGTTTCTGAAATACTAGAAGAATTTAGAAATCAATAACAAATCAAAATTAAATAAAAGCATCTCAAAAATTAAAGATGCGAACAGACTATTAAATTAATAAATAACAATGGAAAATTATTTTAACACACTTACATTAGCTGGGAAATTAAACCAATTGTCTAAATGTAGATTTATGGATGCCTCGGAATTTGCTGACGGTGTAAATGCATTAAAAGGCAAAAAAATTGTGATTGTAGGTTGCGGAGCCCAAGGGTTGAACCAAGGATTGAACATGAGGGATTCCGGATTGGATATTTCATATACTTTGCGTGAGGTCGCCATAAAAGAAAAGCGTGCATCTTACGTAAACGCTACTGAAAACGGATTCAAAGTGGGGACTTACGAAGAGTTGATCCCAACGGCTGATTTAGTGTTAAATCTTACTCCAGACAAGCAGCACACCAATGTGGTGAATGCCGTAATGCCTTTAATGAAAAAAGGAGCTACCTTATCTTATTCCCACGGTTTCAATATTGTAGAAGAAGGAATGAAAGTACGCGAAGATATCACTGTAATCATGTGTGCTCCAAAGTCACCAGGTTCTGAGGTGCGTGAGGAGTACAAAAGAGGATTCGGTGTACCTACATTGATTGCAGTTCACCCTGAAAACGACCCTGAAGCAAAAGGTTTGGCACAAGCAAAAGCTTACGCAGTGGCAACTGGTGGCGACAGAGCAGGTGTTTTAGAATCGTCTTTCGTAGCTGAGGTAAAATCGGATTTAATGGGAGAGCAAACCATACTTTGTGGATTGTTGCAAACCGGTTCTATCCTTTGTTTTGATAAAATGATTGAAAAAGGTATCGATCCAGGATATGCTTCAAAATTAATCCAATATGGTTGGGAAACCGTAACAGAAGGTTTAAAATATGGTGGAGTTACAAACATGATGGACAGATTGTCCAACCCTGCAAAAATCAAAGCTTTCGAATTGTCCGAAGAGTTGAAGGACATCATGCGTCCATTGTTCCAAAAGCACATGGACGACATTATGGAAGGTGTGTTCTCAAGTACGATGATGGCTGATTGGGCTAATAATGATGCTAATTTGTTAGGTTGGAGAGCTGAAACTGCCGAAACCGCTTTTGAAAAAACGCCAGCAGGTGATGTTGAAATTTCAGAGCAGGAATACTATGATAATGGTGTATTGATGGTAGCATTGGTAAGAGCAGGTGTGGAATTAGCTTTTGAGGCTATGATTGAATCAGGAATTATCGATGAATCTGCTTATTACGAATCTTTACACGAAACACCATTAATTGCAAACACTATCGCTAGAAAGAAATTATATGAAATGAACCGTGTGATTTCAGATACTGCGGAGTACGGTTGTTACTTGTTCGACCACGCGTGTAAGCCTTTATTGAAAGACTTCATGAAGGGTATTGATGTAGATGTTATTGGAAAGCCTTATGCCAAGGACAACGGTGAAGGCGTGGATAATGCTAAGTTAATTGAAATTAATGCGGCTTTAAGAAATCACCCAGTTGAAAAAATCGGTACATTCTTAAGAGAGTCCATGACCGCCATGAAGCCAATCGTTTAAGCTAAACTAAACTATATGGCACATTGAAAAATGTTGCGAAATCCCCACGTGAATTCACATGGGGATTTTTTTATGCATAAATTTTTAAAGATGTGTTTAAGGGTATCTCAAAATATTAATTTGCGTAACTTGCAGTTAAAATTGTCCATCAGTTTTCAAGGTTGAAAAGTTTCGGTTTATATCATGCACAGTACCACCTATTTTCCAAATATTAGCGATATCAAAACAGCGGCTGTTACCATTCAAAATATTTCGGAGGTGACGCCTTTGGGTAAAAGCTTAAGATTCTCCAAACAGTACGGTGCAAACGTGTTTTTGAAACGAGAAGATTTGCAACAGGTACGCTCTTATAAGATCCGTGGAGCATATAATAAAATCAGCTCTTTGTCTGCTGAAGAAGCAAAAAAAGGAGTGGTATGCGCCAGCGCAGGGAATCACGCCCAAGGTGTAGCTCTGTCGTGCAAGTTGCTTCAAATTGAAGGTACTATTTTTATGCCAACACCTACCCCTAAACAAAAGGTAGAACAGGTGGAAATGTTTGGTGAGGATTTTATTAAAATAAAGCTGGTTGGAGATACTTTTGATGATGCCTTTTACGCTGCTAAAGAAGAATGCGAGCGACTCAACAAAACATTTATACACCCGTTTGACGATCATAAAGTCATTGAAGGACAGGCTACAATTGGCCTGGAGATTTTGGAGCAGTCCAAGGATCAGATAGATTATTTGTTCATGCCTATTGGTGGCGGTGGACTGGCTGCCGGGGTTTCAACGGTATTTAAGAAATTGTCTCCAAAAACAAAGATTGTTGGGGTAGAACCGGAAGGAGCGCCTTCTATGGTCACATCGCTTAAGAACAACAAAAACACCACACTTGAAAAGATAGACAAGTTCGTGGACGGTGCTGCGGTTAAACGTGTTGGAGATTTAACGTTTCCGATTTGTCAACAGAATCTTGACGATGTTATCACGATGCCAGAAGGAAAGATTTGCCAAACCATTTTGGAGATGTACAACCGGGATGCCATTGTAGTTGAGCCTGCCGGGGCTTTAAGTTTGGCCGCTTTGGATTTTTATGCCGATAAGATCAAAGGCAAAAACGTGGTATGCATCGTTAGCGGTAGCAATAACGACATCACCCGAACCCCTGAAATTAAAGAAAGAGCATTGCTCTATAAAAACCTGAAGCACTACTTTATTGTAAAATTTCCCCAACGGGCCGGAGCGTTAAAGGAATTTGTGGTGGATATTTTAGGCCCAAATGATGATATCACCCATTTTGAATATACAAAAAAAACCAACCGTGAGAATGGCGCAGCGGTGGTTGGTATTGAACTGAAATCTTCTGCAGATTTGGAGCCACTGATTACCAAAATGAAAGAGCGAAACTTTTATGGGGATTATCTCAACAACTCTCCCGACTTGTTCCGATTTTTGGTTTGATCTATTCATCAAATTAATACATAATTTTGGTTGCGTTTGAGCGTCCCCTCTAAGAAGATGGGATCCCGATAGTTATTGGGAAGGGGTGTGTCATAAAATGGTACTCTACCATTGTAATACCCTCGCAATCGATATAGGCGATTTTCAACGTAAAATTGCTGTTAAATCCTAAGTTTTATTCTGTTTTGACGACTTCAATTAAAAGAAGTTATCCTAAATAATGGGTATCTTAGCACTCCTAAAAACTAAAACAATGAATAAAAC
This sequence comes from Hyunsoonleella aquatilis, assembly GCF_014270105.1. GTDB lineage: Bacteria > Bacteroidota > Bacteroidia > Flavobacteriales > Flavobacteriaceae > Jejuia > Jejuia aquatilis. The sequence continues at coordinate 235,322 of NZ_JACNMF010000002.1, read as the reverse complement.
ATCAATACGTATTCCAGAAGAATTTCAAATCCAATCGTTATTGCACCAAACGACTTATTTGGTGGATGGTGAATTAAAACAATGGAATGGAGCTACTGCCGAGATTTATTCCACCATATCTTCAACAGAAAAATACAAGCCAACGTTGTTGGGCACTATTCCACAGTTGGGGGGGTATGAGGCTATGGAAGCTTTGGATTCGGCCGTAAAGGCGTATGACAATGGGCAAGGATTGTGGCCAACCATGAAGGTGGAAGATAGAATTGCCTGTATGGAAAAATTTGTGGAGCAAATGAAGGCCAAACGGGATGAGGTGGTGAAACTCTTGATGTGGGAAATTGGCAAAAACCTGCCAGACTCCCAAAAGGAATTCGACAGAACCATAGAATACATTTACGATACCATTGAAGCTTACAAGGATATAGACAGGGATTCAGCACGTTTTCAAAAACATTCGGGAGTACATGCCCATATTCGTAGAGGCCCTCTGGGTGTTGTACTGTGTTTAGGGCCTTATAATTATCCACTGAATGAAACATTTTGTTTGCTGATTCCTGCTCTGATGATGGGAAATACTACCATTTTTAAACCCGCAAAATTGGGAGTGTTGTTGATTTCACCTTTGTTGGAAGCCTTTCAAAACAGTTTCCCAAAAGGTGTGGTGAATATTGTTTACGGCCGTGGTCGTGTTTTGGCTACACCAATAATGGAATCTGGCAAGGTGGATGTTTTGGCATTGATTGGCAATAGTAAATCTGCTAACGCACTACAAAGTCAGCACCCAAAGGGCAACAGGCTCCGTATGGTGTTGGGCTTGGAGGCCAAAAACCCGGCAATTGTTTTGCCCGATGCGGATTTGGATTTGGCCGTTGAGGAATGTATCACGGGTACCTTGTCCTTTAACGGGCAACGCTGTACGGCATTGAAAGTGTTGTATGTACACGAGTCGATTGTGGAAGAATTCAACAGACGTTTTGCTTATAAAGTAGATCAATTAAAATTTGGAAACCCATGGGAGGATGGTGCAAAATTAACACCACTACCAGAAGTAGATAAGCCATCATATATTCAAGAATTGATTGACGATGCTACCAAAAAAGGCGCTCAAATTTTGAATAAAAAAGGCGGTGAAATTATTGAGAATTTTATTTTTCCAGCAGTGTTGTTTCCTGTAACTAAAGACATGCGAGTATTTGAAGAAGAGCAGTTTGGTCCAGTAATTCCCGTGGTTCCCTTTTCAGATATTGAAGAACCGCTGAATGACATGGCCGAATCCAATTACGGTCAACAGGTCAGTCTATTTGGAAAGAACGTGAATACCCTTTCCCCATTAATCGATACCTTGGTAAATTTGGTGTGTCGTGTGAATTTGAACAGCTCTTGTCAGCGAGGGCCAGATGTTTACCCATTCACGGGAAGGAAAGACTCTGCTGTTGGAACTTTAAGTGTTACCGATGCACTACGTTCGTTTTCTATCAGAACTTTCGTGGCCTCCAAGGACAACGACTACAATAATGCAATTCTAAATGAGTTGCTGGATAAGAAAACCTCCAATTTTATTAGTACGGATTATATTTTATAGGTTGTAAAAAATAAAGTGGGAATAATATTGATGAAAGGAAAAGGGTTGAATACATTTCTAAAATCATGGGTGTTATTTATTTTCCTTTTTAGCTATGGATGTGCCTTTGAGTCACAAAATAGGGAAAAGCTAGTATCCTCTTTCGAGGATAATTTTGGATTTAAACCACCTCAATCTGTTGAAAAAATAAAGCTGAAGAATTGGGGGATGTACGATACCGAGGTTCATTGGATGTCATTTACATACGATTCTGAGGTTTTTAGTAAAATAATAGCACATGACCAACCTCTTAATGTAGCTGAAAAAAATAGTTCTGAATTTCTTCACATAATTGAAGAATTGAAGAGGGACGCCCATCATCCTAAATGGATGCAAATACCAAATGAAAACACTGAATTAGTTTATTATAAACGAGATTTTTTAGACCATACTTTTAGTGAGTATTATTTATGGGTAAATAAAGAAACAAAAATGACATTTTTATATGTTCATTTTTTTGACTAAAAACAGAATCGATAACAAGTTTATTGCCTTTCACCGTATAAAACTTTACAATAATCGAGCAGTAATAATTATCTTTGTTAGGCAAAAAATCACTAAAATTATATATCAAATGAAAACCTTAAAATACCTGTTAACGGCAGTTTTTGTGACAACACTTTTATTCAATTGCGGTGGTGATAAAAAGAAAGAAGCCCCGAAGGAAAAAATAAAATTAGGTACCAAAAAAGAAGAAAAAAAAGTAGATGGCAATGTTGCCAACCTAGTCATTGCTGGGACTGATGCCATGCAATTTGATAAAAAAGAGCTAAGGGTAAAAGCAGGCCAAAAGGTAAAATTAACATTAAGGCACACTGGTAAGATGGATGTTAATGTCATGGGGCATAATGTTGTTATATTAAAACAAGGTGTGGACATTTCAGCTTTTGCTGGTAAAGCAGCTACCGCGAGAGACACAAAATACATTCCTGCTGGTGCTGAAGGCGATATTATTGCGTACACGAATATGATAGGTGGTGGCCAAACCACATCCATCGAATTTGATGCGCCTGCTCCTGGTACTTACGATTTTATCTGTAGTTTCCCTGGTCATTATGCCTTAATGAAAGGGAAGTTTATTGTTGAGCAATAGCAAGCCAATTACTGTTATTCCCCAATGGCGTATAAAATGCCGCCTAAAATATGTTGCAGGAATAATGGTTCTGAATAACTTTCATTCGTATGACCCAAGGCAGTATAAAAGGCACGACCACCAAGCGTTTCGTGGTGCCAAGCAATGGGGTGAAACTTACCATGTTTTCCGCCCCTATAACTGTCTTCATCAACGGTTAGGATTACCTTTACGTTGGAGTTCATGTTTTTAAAGTTATACCATTCGTCGAACTTTATCCAGTTTTCGCCATCCAAAAAGGCTACGGATTGATGTGTTTTATCCAAAACACTTAAAGCAGCATTTTGTTTTTCTTTTGGGTGGCCATTAAATTGGGCGCCCACCAAAGAATTGTACCATTGCCAGTTTGTCTCGGCCACAGTGGCGGCATGTATGCCTACAAAGCCTCCTCCTTTTTTGATGAATTTTTCAAACTTTTTTTGCTGTTTATCATTTAAAATATCCCCTGAAGGACTCAAAAAAACAACGGCGTCAATTTTCTTTAAGTTGGAAATCAATTCATCAGCATCTTCGGTGGCCTTAACCCTAAAGCTGTTTGTGCTGCCCAATTTTTTAATACTTTCAATGCCGGGCTCAATAGAGGTATGCCTAAACCCTGTTGTTTTAGAAAACACATATACCAATGGTTGGGATTTCTCCTGGCCATTTGCACTATTAAAATGCACCAAAAAGAGGCTTAGGAAAATAAATACGGCAAAACGTTTCATTAAGTGCACTGAAATTTAAAGTTCGAGCAATTTGATGTTCTTAAATTCTATGGGATGGCTTTCACTTTGCAGGGAAATATAACCGCCTTTTAAGGGCTGATTTTCTTTGGCTTTCCATTTATCGCCTGTGTTTACGGCACCGCCCCCAATATGGGGTTTGTGATACATCAATACTTCTTTTCCATTTATAAAATGCTTTATCATGGAATCGTTTCGTACTTCGATTTCAACATTTACCCATTGATCGCCATGATAGGTTTTGGATGAGGACTTAATGATGTGTTCTGTTACCAGAGAATCTTTGTAATATACATGTGTCCCCGGCGTACATAAATTTCCGGTGGAACGTTCATCGATGCCATTGCCCCCCAACAGTTGGACTTCAATGGATACTGGAAAGTTTTGACTTAGCCCCATGCCTTTTGGGTCTTCACAATGAATCATAATCCCGCTATTCCTCAATGCCCAAGCTTTTCCACCTGCAACTTGCTCGCCAGTAAAGCGATAATCCATCTTAAATCTGTAGTTTCTGTATGGCGTTTTGTAGAACAGATGTCCAAAGGCATTATTAAATGAATCGTAAGCTTTATACGAAACTTTTAATAGGCCATCTTCAACTATAAACGTGTTTTTGTAATTATTGCCGTATTCAAAACCCATTATTTTTGGTGTCCATCCGTCTAAATCCTCGCCATTAAAAAGGGTTATCCATTCTGGTTTTGAGATGGAATTCTCAGGTTTTTGCTTACATGATAAAGTGAAATAGAGCAATGTCGAAATAACTGTAAGTTGGATTAAAAAATCTTTCATTTTAAAATATTTATAAGGACCAAGCCTTTCCCCCCGTAGCTTCTTCAACAGAAATACATCCTTTTTGAACGGCCGGTATGGGGTCATAAGCTAATACGTCTTTTCCGATAGTTTTGCTGGTTTTATAAGCCCAAACAGATTGGTTTCTTAAATTCATCAGAGCTTCAAAAGTTATATTTTCTTCTGCGATATAGTGTTGTTTTTTCTCCTTGCTGGCTTTAAGGTATTTTTTTAACAGGTTATCGTAGTCTTCGTATTTAAGATCTTTTGCCCCAGTTTCAGGGATAGCTAATGCCTTAAGAATACTATCGATGCCAAGTCGATATTCCTCTAATTCTTCTTCAACGTAAACGTTGTGGGCATACAAGTCGATAAATTGGGGGACATTAACATCTAGTGCCCCTGGAGTTTTATCCGTTTTTGGAAGAATGAGATCTACCAAATTTTTGATCACGATGGCTTCATCTGCTGAAAAGAAAAGTGGTATCCATTTTTCTTTTTCGGATGTACAATTTTGCAATAAACTGAAAGCACTGGGTAAAGCAACAGTGTAGCCGATGGCTGCACCTATATTTTTTAATGCGTCTCTTCGTTTCATGAGTTTTTGGCTTTAAATTCTTTAACGGCAAGGTTTGCGGCCCTAGCCGTTAATGCCATATAGGTTAAGGAGGGGTTTTGGCAACCTGCAGAAGTCATGCACGCCCCATCGGTAACATATACATTGGGCACGCTGTGGATTTGATTGTATTTGTTAAGCAGCGAAGTTTTGGGGTCTCTTCCCATTCTTGCAGTACCCATTTCGTGGATGCCAATGCCAGGCCCGGACGGTCTATCAAAGGTTTGAATGTCCTTAAATCCTGCTTTTTCAAGCATGTCCACGGCTTGTTCGATAATATCTTTTCTCATATTAAGCTCGTTCTCTTTCCATTCGGCATCAAAGGTTATGGTAGGTAATCCCCATTGGTCCAATTTATCATAATCCAAGGTCATTTTATTGTCATGGTAAGGAAGGCATTCTCCAAAACCGCCAAGGTGCATGCGCCATGGCCCTGGTTTTAACAGTTCTTCCTTAAATTCGGCACCATAGCCCAGTTCGGCAACATGCTCGGAAATACCACGTCTGCCAGCGCCGCCTTGGTAGCCGTAACCTCTTAGAAATGATTTTTGTCTGCTTTCCTTGTCGCCAAGGTTTCTAAAACGGGGAATGTATATGCCGTTGGGCCTTCTTCCCTTGTAATATTTGTCTTCAAACCCATCAATTGTACCCGAGGCGCCCGACCCTAGATGATGGTCCATAATATTATGACCTAATTCGCCTGAGTCATTTCCCAATCCATTTGGAAACCTATCGGATTTGGACTGCATTAAAATAGAAGCTGAAGCAATGGCCGAGGCACAGCAAAAAATGATATCTGCCTCAAACTCCAGTTTTTCCTTTGTTTTTTCGTCAATTACCTTTACTCCCTTTGCTTTTTTAGTCGATTCATCATAAATGATCTGATAGGTTATGGAATTTGGCCTTAACGTTAAATTACCAGTTCTTTCTGCGGCCGGAATAGTAGAAGAAACACTACTGAAATAGGCGCCGTAAGGACATCCTCGTCGGCATCTATGCCGGTATTGGCATTTGCCACGCCCTTCGTGGGGTTCATCTCCCGTAATATGTGCTACCCTGCCAATGGTTAAAACCCGACCTTGGTTTTTCGCCATTTGTGCTTTAAGATGCTGTTCCACGCAATTCAGCTCCATCGGCGGCTCAAAAACACTATCAGGCAATTGAGGCAAGCCCAGAGCCTCGCCACTAATACCGATATAACGCTCTACGTAGCTGTACCATGGTTCTATGTCTTTATAGCGAATGGGCCAATCTACGCCATAACCGTCTTTTTTATTGGCTTCAAAATCCAAATCGCTCAATCTGTAGGTTTGTTTTCCCCAGGTTATGGAACGCCCGCCAACATGGTAGCCGCGAATCCAATCAAATCGTTTTTTTTCATTGTAGGGATGGTCAATATCATCAACAAACCAATGTCGGGAATCCTGTTTTACAACATAGCTTGTTCTGGCCTGTTTATATTGTCTCGCTTTTTGTTCGGCAGTTGGGTCGCCTCGAAGTTCCATATCCCATGGGTCTAAGTTCATTGTTGGATAGTCTTTAATATGCTCCACCATCCGTCCTCGTTCCAGTACCAAAGTCTTAAGGCCGCCTTCACATAGTTCTTTTGCTGCCCAGCCACCGGTCATTCCAGAGCCTATAACTATCGCGTCAAATTTTGTACTGGCCATTTTTAATGTATCGGTCATGTTTTGAGGGTTGTGTTTAATGTATTAATATGGTAATAACTTAACAGATTTATTGTGATAAGTTTATAAAAATATCAATATAATTGGAAAAATGGCTATTTTGTGCCTACTAATAATTCAAAAGGTTCTATTTAAATAGTTCATGTGGAGGTCTAATCCAGTTTATATTTACGTTTTATGAAAAGAAGGGATTTTATAATAAAAACCTCAAAATCAGGTATTGTACTTTCGGCACTTGGCTGGTACGCTTGTAAAGATTCAAAAGAAAAAAAAGTGGTTGCCGATGAGGTAAGTGATACGGGAGCAACAAATGAACTATTCTTTAAAATCTCCTTAGCGCAGTGGTCTTTGCACAGGGCCCTACAAAAAGGAGAGATGAAAAATCTTGACTTTGCATCAAAAGCAAGTGCCATGGGGTTTGAAGGTGTTGAATATGTGAATAGTTTTTTTAAGGATAAAGCCAAGGATATGGCCTACCTTAAAGAAATGAATGCTCGGGCAAATGCTGAAGGACAACAAAATGTGTTGATTATGATAGATGGTGAAGGTAGCTTGGCTGATGCCGATGCATCGAAGCGATTGAAAGCTATTGAAAACCATTACAAGTGGGTGGAGGCTGCCCATTTTTTGGGATGTCATGCCATTCGTGTGAATCTCGCGGGAGGAATAAATTATGAAAATGCTATTAAAAGCGGGGTGGATTCCTTAATAAAACTGTCAGAATTTGCCAAAGGATCCAACATCAATATTTTGGTAGAAAACCACGGCGGATTTTCTTCAAATGGGGAATGGATGCATAAGGTGTTTTCGCAAATAGAAAATGAAAATTGTGGCACTTTACCCGATTTTGGAAACTTCTGTATTGAAAAAGATAAGGACAGAAATTGTTTGGAGGCCTATGACAGGTATAAAGGCATGAAGGAGTTATTACCCTTTGCCAAAGCGGTAAGTGCAAAATCCTACGCTTTTGATGCCGACGGGAATGAAACCACAATTGATTATAAACGCGTCATGCAAATGGTAAAGGATTCCGGATATAAGGGCTTTGTTGGTGTGGAGTTTGAAGGTAAGACAATTCCAGAAGAAGAAGGCATAAGGGCCACACGTGACTTGCTGATTAAAGTTGGCAAAGAACTGACTTAAAAAATTTTGACTAAACTGGATATATGGAAAATATCAATAAGAATAGATTGTTTTTAGGAAGTTGCCTAGCCTTAATAACTACGGCGATGACGTTTGCGATTAGAGCGCGTTTGGAAACCGTGTTTGGGCCTGAGGGCATTGGGCTTACTTTAGAACAGATCGGCTATGCCTTTGCGCCCGCATTTTTTGGATTTACAATCGCCATGATAATTGGTGGACCATTAGTAGATTTATTGGGCATCAAAAAAATTACTTGGATGGCGTTTATAACCCATGCCGTTGGTATTGTGCTTACCTTATTGGCAGACTCGATGACGTCATTGTTTGTTGCCACATTATTTATTGGAATTGGCAATGGTTTTGTTGAGGCGGCATTAAATCCAATGGTAGCTTCCATGTATCCAGAAGAAAAGACCAAAATGTTAAATAGGTTCCATGTTTGGTTTCCGGGAGGTATTGTTATTGGGGCATTGGTAGGGTGGCTCGTGATGGATGTGCTAGGTTTAAGTTGGCAAATCATGGTGGGCACACTGTTTATCCCTTTGATAATTTATGGTATTTTGTTTTGGGGACAAAACATACCGGTTACCGAGCGAGTGCAGATGGGTATCAGTAATAAGAAGATGTTTTCAAGTGTACTTCAACCACTATTTTTGTTCATGGTGGCGTGTATGTTTTTGACGGCTGCATCGGAATTGGGAACAACCCAACGCATTGAATCCCTGTTAAAAGAGTCGGTTGCTAAACCACTTTTGGTGTTGGCGTTTATCAACGGAATCATGGCATTGGGGCGTCTGTCCGCGGGTCAAGTGGTTCATAAGCTAAGTCCCTCGGGAATGTTGCTGTATTCAGCAATTTTTACATTTGTGGGGTTATGGATGTTGACCATAACAACCGGTGGAATGACATTTGTAGCCGCAGCGGTTTTTGCCATTGGTGTCACATTCTTTTGGCCGACAATGCTTGGTTTTGTGGCAGAATACTTGCCCGAAACTGGAGCCTTGGGGCTTTCGATTATGGGCGGGGCAGGTATGTTTTCTGTGTCCATCGTGCTACCTGTAATGGGGAATTTAATGGACAATGCTAGTGCAGGTGAAGCGCTTAGGACAATGTCTATCTTACCCGCTATACTGATTGTGGCATTTTTAGGGTTACATATTTACATGAAAAAAAGAAGTAAAACTTTAGCAGTATAAAATATTTATGAGTAGAAAACTAAGAATGGGAATGGTTGGCGGAGGTGCCGGTTCGTTCATTGGCGATGTCCATAGAAAAGCGGCTGCCATTGACGGTATGATAGAATTGGTATGCGGTGCATTTAGTAGTACTGTTGAAAAGTCGATTTCCTCCGGAAAAGCCCTTGGTTTGGATGAGAGCAGATGCTATGGCACGTTTGAGGAAATGATTCTAAAGGAAACCGAATTGCCCGATGGTGTACGCATGGATTTTCTGGCTATCGTAACGCCAAACCACATGCATTTTCCACCTGCTAAAATGGCTTTGGAACATGGATTCCATGTCGTATCTGATAAACCGGTTACTTTGACTTTAGAAGAAGCGCAAGCACTTGAAAAAATTGTAGCTAAAAGCGGAAAGTTGTTTGCGCTCACCCATAATTATACAGGCAACTCTATGGTAAAACAAGCCAAAGCTATGGTAGCAAAGGGAGAGTTGGGCACCATCAGAAAAATACAGGCGCAGTACCTTCAAGGGTGGTTATCTACTTCTATAGAAAAAACGGAGCAGAAACAAGCGGCGTGGCGGGTAGACCCAAAACGCTCAGGTATTGGTGGTGCTTTGGGCGATATTGGAACACACGCCGAAAATTTAATTGAATATATCACCGGACTAAAAATCAAAGAGATTGCGGCCGATTTGGGCCGATTTGGAGAAGGCCGAACACTTGATGATGATGGCAATATGCTGATCAGAATGGAGAATGGTGCAAAAGGAACGATTTCGATTTCGCAGATTGCTTTAGGTGAAGAAAATAATCTGGGCATTAAGGTATATGGCACTAAGGGTAGCTTGGAATGGTATCAGGAAAACCCAAATGAATTAATTACACGTTGGTTGGAAGAACCTAAAAAAACCTACACACCAAATGGTAATGGTTTGCATCCTGAAGCTTTGGAGGTGTGTCGGATTCCAGCGGGACATCCTGAGGGATATCTGGAGGCTTTTGCAACGATTTACAAGAATTTCGCAACGCATTTGAATGCTATAAATACAGGTGAATCTATTGAACATCCTGATTACCCAACGGTGGAAGATGGCGTTCGCGGCATGAAATTTATTTACGCTGCGGTAGAAAGTGATAGCAACAACGCGGCTTGGACAGAGATTAAATAACTACAACAATTAAAGTTGGCGGATAGGCCTGCGTTAAGGATTGAGGGGTTTGTTGAAGCTCTCTCCCGGTAGCTATCGGGAGAGAGTGACTCCCGAAAGCCCGGCACGCAGGGTAACGCCCAAAAATATTTAAAAGCATGAAAACCATAAAAGGACCAGCGGTATTTTTGGCGCAGTTTGCGGGAAGTGAAGCGCCATTCAATTCATTGGACGGGATGTGTCAATGGGCTTCGGATTTGGGGTACAAAGGAATTCAAATCCCTACGTGGGAAGCGAGTTTGATTGATATTGAAAAAGCTGCCGAAAGCCAAACCTACTGTGATGAACTAAAAGGAAAGGTAAATTCTTATGGTTTGGAAATTACGGAATTATCGACCCATTTGCAGGGGCAATTGGTGGCTGTAAACCCGGCTTATGACACTATGTTTGATGGATTCGCACCAGAAGCGGTGAGGGGCAACCCCAAGGCGCGAACAGAATGGGCCATTGATTTTGTTAAAAAATGTGGAACAGCCAGCAGGCGATTGGGATTAAAATCTCACGCGTCGTTTTCGGGCGCATTGATGTGGCATACGGTGTATCCCTGGCCACAACGACCGAATGGGTTGGTGGAAATGGGGTTTAAGGAGCTGGCAAATCGGTGGTTGCCTATTTTGAACCATTTTGATGAAGAAGGGGTTGATGTATGTTATGAAATCCATCCGGGGGAGGATTTGCACGATGGGATTTCTTATGAGCGTTTTTTGGAAGCTACGGGGAATCATGTGCGAGCTAATTTATTATACGACCCTAGCCATTTTGTACTGCAACAATTGGATTATTTGGATTTTATAGATATCTATCACGAACGAATACGAGCGTTTCATGTGAAGGATGCAGAGTTTAATCCGACAGGCAGACAAGGGGTTTATGGAGGATATGCAGATTGGAAAGACCGCGCAGGACGCTTTAGAAGTTTAGGAGATGGACAAGTGGATTTTGGGGCGATCTTTTCTAAGCTGACCAAATACGGATTGGATTTATGGGCCGTTATGGAATGGGAGTGTTGCATAAAATCCTCCGAGCAAGGCGCCAGAGAGGGAGCGCCATTTATTCAAAAGCATATTATCGAGGCGGCAACCCGTAGTTTTGATGATTTTGCTGGTGGTGATATTGATGAGGATTATTTAAAGAGTGTTTTGGGGATATAGATATGCATCGATTATGTTTTTTTCTTTCTTGTTTGATTGTTTTTGCCTGCGTTCAAAATAATGATACATCAGCCAAACAGAAATCTGAAAAGAAAGTTGAGGTTCCTGCGGAGCCTACGAAACCAGAGGCAACCGAATTTTACGAACCGGTACCACCCACGGTAAATCCATTTGGGCAAAATGGTGCGCCAAGTGATGCCATTATTTTGTTTGATGGGTCTGGCTTTCAAGCTTGGGAACATTCTAAGGATGGCAGACCCGTGGAATGGATTTTAAATGAGTACGGTTCGATGACCGTTAAGGATAAATCAGGCGATATTCAAAGCAAGCAAAAATTTGGCAGTGTCCAGCTTCACATTGAATGGCAATCGCCTAAAGAAATCCAGGGAAAAGGACAAAACAGAGGGAACAGCGGTGTGTTTTTACAAGGTAGATACGAGGTGCAGGTATTGGACAACAATAATAATGATACCTATGTAAATGGGCAGGTTGGTTCCATTTATAAACAGTCTGTACCCTTAGCTATGGCTTCGGTACCTTCGGGGGAATGGAATAGTTATGACATTATCTATCATGCGCCAGAGTTTGATGATAAAGGTGAAAAAACCAAATCGGCGACAATAACAGTGCTTCACAATGGGGTGTTAATTCAAGATCTTTTTGAAATCAAAGGTACCACCGAATATACTGGATGGCCAAAAAACGAAGCACATGGAAAAGCCTCTTTGAGACTTCAAGACCATGGGGATAATAGTCGTGTGAGCTACCGCAATATTTGGGTTCGGGAGTTGGATTAGTTGTTAAAGTTGTGATCAAGAGATTTGCCCAATTGTTGAAGGCTCAATTTATGAAGACGTAATCCTTCCATTTCCTTCGATTTTATATTTGGGTTTGCTTAATTTTACGAAATGTCACTTCATGCCAACCATATTCGTAATATTCGGCTTATCCTGTCGTTTGCTGTAATTTGGTTGTTTTTCGGCTTTTGCTATGCACTGTTGGAGTATGGAATTATTGGTAGGACGGGCTTCTATCCAGCTACTGGGAATAAATACCATTTCAGGTCTTCACTGGTTGCGATCTGCATCGGCTCATTTTTAATGGGATTTATCCAAGGTGGTATTGAGGTATTATGGCTCAAAAAGCAATTTCGAAATAAATCTTTATGGGTAAAAATGCTCTTTAAGAGCGTGTTTTACCTGGCACTTACCGTCACGTTTTTATTGGTTTTTGGTTTGGTATATACGGCCAGGGTCAATCAAGTTTCGGTTTTTGATCCTTTTGTTTTGGAGTTGATTACGCAATTTGTCCAAACATTTTCTTTTTGGGCTATTGTTATTTACGTTGGGCTTGCATTGGATGTGGCCCTATTTTATTCTGAAATGGAAGAATATTTTGGAACGGATTTGTTGCCTAAATATATGGGCAGGTATCACAGGCCGAAAGAGGAAGTGTGTACTTTTATGTTTTTGGATATGAAATCCTCCACAACGATTGCGGAACGTTTGGGCAGCGAAACGTATTTTGAGTTATTAAGGGCATACTACGCAAACATGTCTAACGCTATATTAGAGACTTCAGGGCAAGTGTATCAATATGTAGGTGATGAAATTGTAGTTACATGGAATGAAAAATCAGGTATTGAGAATAACAACTGTTTGCATTGTTTTTTTAAGATTGAAGATGCTGTGAATAGGAAGAAATCCTATTATCAAAAGAAATTTGGTTTGGTGCCAGAATTTAAGGCCGGGTATCACATAGGCAAAGTAACAACGGGTGAAATAGGAATCATAAAAAAGGATATAGTTCATACAGGCGATATACTAAACACCGCCTCTCGTATACAGGATAAATGCAATGCATTGAATTCTAAAGTTTTGATATCGAAAGAACTTAGAGAGAGATTGGGTGATGCGGATGTTTTTTCATTTGAAGAAGTCGATAAACTGCTATTAAGGGGAAAGACATCCGAAGTTCAATTATACAGTGTAACAAGACTTTAGTTGAAGACTTGTTTTAGTTCTGCAATGCTTGTTTTTTTAGCTATTCCAAGAAATATTTAATTTTTTGAAACAAAATCTTCCTAAAATTGAAATTTCCTCAATTATTTCTAAAAACTGAGTCATTTTTAGGCGTTTAGAAAATAATGTCTTAGTTTTACGGCATGAAAAATTTAAAAAACAACATACGTTTTACCACTCCCGGTTTCCCCGTGCGCAGGCGCCGTCGCTTCTAATGCCCTAAAGCGAAGTAAACCTAAAACGTCATTTTTAATTTTTCAACACAGTGTCAAAAATCCAAATCATAGTAAATCAAATCAAAGTTAATTCAACAATTAACCAAGGGCTTATGATGCGTCGTCGTTTTCCCCGTCGCCCGTAAGGGTATATTATTTATTTTTGAACCCAGGTGCGTCCGGTTCAGTATTCCACAGAAAACACTTTAACAGAAACACAAAGACGACAGACATGAAGGTTGTTATAGCCGACACATCACATATAAAATACGCCGAGGAAATTTGCGAGACCATTGCAGAGTCTGCTTCCGTTAGGGGTACTGGTATCGCTAGAAGGACCCCGGAATATATATCCAAGAAGATTGAAAACGGCAACGCAGTAATTGCATTGGACGGTGATAAATTTGCGGGATTTTGTTACATCGAAAAATGGGGCCACGGTAAATTTGTGGCCAACTCGGGGTTGATTGTGCATCCAAATTACAGAGGCCAAGGTTTAGCCAAAAAGATAAAACTTAAGGTTTTTGCGCATTCCAGAGAGAAGTTTCCGGATGCCAAAGTTTTCAGTATTACCACAGGCTTGGCCGTAATGAAAATGAATAGCGATTTGGGTTATAAACCTGTTACCTTTTCAGAATTAACTGATGACCAAACCTTTTGGGATGGCTGTCAAACTTGCAAAAATTACGATGTGTTGTCCAGAACCAGTCGTAAAATGTGCTTATGTACAGGGATGCTCTACGACCCTAAAAAAGTGGAAAAAGAGGAGAAAACTCAGATAAAAGCTAGGACATTTAAAAGATTAAAAAGAATAAAGGAAGCTTTGTTCCTTAAAAAAGATAAAAATAAGGATAGATAGATGAAGAAATTAGTAATTGCATACAGTGGCGGATTGGATACCTCATATTGCGCAGTAAGTTTGTCAAAGGAATATGACGTGCATGCTGTAAGCGTTAACACAGGTGGGTTTACTGCCGAAGAAATTCAACATATTGAAAGCAACGCCTATAAAATGGGCGTAAGTACTTATAAAAATATTGATGCAGTACCCACATTTTATCAAAAAGTGGTGAAGTACTTAATTTTTGGAAATGTATTGAAGAACAATACGTATCCGTTATCTGTGAGTGCTGAGCGTATCATTCAGGCGATTGAGATTATTGAATATGCCAAAAGTATCGATGCGGAATATATCGCCCATGGCAGTACAGGCGCTGGAAACGACCAAGTGCGTTTCGATATGATTTTTCAAACTTTGGCGCCAGGGATAAAAATTATCACTCCAATTCGGGATCAAAAATTGACAAGACAGGAGGAGATCGACTATTTGAAGGCCAATGGTATTGACATGTCTTGGGAAAAGGCAAAATACTCCATCAATAAAGGACTTTGGGGTACCAGCGTTGGTGGGGCAGAGACTTTAACTTCTGAAAAAGCTTTGCCGGAGGAAGCCTATCCATCCCAATTGGAAAAAACAGGAGAGGAAAAGGTAACTTTGACTTTTGATAAGGGTGAATTTGTTGCATTTAATGGTGAAAGGAATGCCCCGGAAGTGAATATTGAAAAGTTAAATGATATTGCTTCGGCCTATGCTATTGGCAGGGATATTCATGTTGGCGATACCATCGTGGGCATCAAAGGAAGGGTTGGTTTTGAGGCTGCTGCCGCTTTGATTACTGTGAAAGCCCATCACCTTTTGGAAAAACATACGTTAACCAAATGGCAATTGCAACACAAGGATTATCTGTCCAGTTTTTACGGGATGCATTTGCACGAAGGACAGTATTTGGATCCAGTGATGCGAAATATTGAGGCCTTTTTGGAGAGCAGTCAGGAAAAGGTGTCAGGTGATGTTATCGTTACTTTGAAGCCGTACCATTTTGCATTGGATGGCATTATTTCCAAGCACGACCTAATGAGTGCAAAGTTTGGAAGCTATGGCGAGGAAAACAAAGCATGGACTGCCGATGATGCTAAAGGGTTTATTAAAATCCTAGGTAATCAAAACAAGATTTATCAACAAGTAAACTCTTGATCATTTTGTCATGCTGAACTTGTTTCAGCATCTCAGTACGTTTGAAATAATAATGAAGAACTAAAGTCATTTCGACGAATGGAGAAATCACGTAATTTTGATGATGCGATGTCTCAATCGTTCCTCATTTCGACATGACAAAGGAAATAAAATATAAATGAGAAAAATAAAAGTTGGAATCATAGGTGGTGCGGGTTATACGGCTGGTGAATTAATTAGGTTATTGATTCATCACCCTGAAACGGAGATTAATTTTGTATATAGTACATCTAATGCAGGAAATCAAATTTCTAAAGTACACCAAGATTTAGTGGGGTCTTTAGATAAGACTTTTACTGATACGGTAAACCCTAATGTGGACGTATTGTTTTTGTGTTTGGGACATGGGAATTCAGTAAAGTTTTTAAAAGCAAATTCTTTTTCTGAAAACACCAAAATCATCGATTTAGGTAATGATTTTAGATTGGAAGCCGATAAGGTATTTGATGGAAAAACATTTGTTTACGGGTTGCCAGAATTGAACAAGTCCTCTATTGAAAGTGCAAATTATATTGCAAACCCAGGATGTTTTGCAACGGCTATTCAATTAGGTTTGTTGCCATTGGCAGATAAAGGATTGTTGAATACCGACGTGCATATCAATGCCGTAACTGGAGCTACGGGAGCAGGGACATCACTGTCAGCTACCACGCATTTTACATGGAGGGACAACAATTTTTCGTATTACAAGCCTTTTATGCATCAGCACTTGGGAGAGATTAACCAATCCGTGAATCAATTGCAAGAAGGGTTTAACTCAGAAATATTGTTTATGCCCAATCGGGGTAATTTTTCAAGAGGTATTTTTGCTACTATTTATACGGATTTTAGCGGTTCTGTTGAAGATGCCATAAGAATATATAGTGAGTATTATAAGGACGCGAAATTTACTTTTGTTTCTGAGAATCAATTGCATTTAAAGCAAGTGGTCAACACTAACAAATGTTTAATTCATCTGCATAAACACAATGGTAAATTACTAGTAACGAGTATTATTGATAATTTATTAAAAGGTGCTTCTGGTCAAGCAATTCAAAATATGAACTTGATGTTTGGTTTGGAAGAAACCGCAGGGTTAGGATTAAAGGCAACGTATTTCTAAAGCCTCAGGCCCCACCTAACCTCCCCAAAGGGGAGGAAACTCTTGCGGAGTTTTACGTTTGAGTAACGACAAAAAAGATAAAAGTAGATAAGCTAAAAATGAAATAATAATTTTAAAATATGAGTAAGTACTCCCCTCCTTCGGAGGGGTTGGGGGAGGCTTTTATTTAATTATGAAAATAGCAATTATAGGTACTGGGAATTTAGGGAGTTCCATTGCAAAGGGGCTGATAAAAAACAAGTCCTTTTCGGCGTTGTATTTAAGTGATAAAAACACCTCGGCGGTGAATCAATTTGTGGATGAGCCCTACGTAAAAATCACGAATAGCAATGCCACGGCAGTGGAGAATAGCGATGTGGTAATTTTTGCGTTGCAACCGCGTCATATTGAAGGTGTTTTAAAAGAAGTCGAGCCTTTGATAACTGATGATCACGTGGTCATGTCGGTAGCGGCTGGGTTTGAGATTTCAAGGATAGAGGGTATTATAGGAAGCGATAAACAAATCATCCGTGTAATGCCAAACACAGCGATTTCCATTGGTAAATCCATGACCTGCCTTTCGGCTAATGATAGCGGCGAACATAAATTGGGAATGGCCAAGGATATTTTCAATCAGTTGGGAACTACCATGGTGATTCCTGAGGAGCAAATTCAGGCGGCTACAGTAATTTGTGCGAGTGGTATTGCCTTTTGGATGCGCTTGGTGCGGGCTACTACCCAAGGTGCTATTCAATTAGGCTTTGAAGCAGAAGAAGCCCATGAACTAGCCTTGCAGACCTGTTACGGGGCGGCAAGCTTACTGAAAGAATCGGGCAGACACCCAGAGGCGGAAATCGATAGGGTAACCACACCAAGTGGATGCACTATTGAAGGGTTGAATGAAATGGAGCACCAAGGATTAAGTTCATCCTTAATCAAAGGGATTAACGCTTCATTTGAAAAAATTAATCAAATTAAAAACAGTTAGCCATGCCATTATTTGACGTTTATCCATTATACAATGTTACCCCGGTTTCGGGTAAAGGCATCCATGTTTATGATGACCAGGGCGCTGAGTATTTAGACCTTTATGGCGGACATGCCGTAATCTCAATTGGGCATGCGCACCCAAATTATGTAAAGGCTGTTACAAGCCAAGTGCAGACCTTAGGATTTTATTCCAATGCCATTCAAAATCCATTACAAAAGGAGTTGGCTTCCAAATTAGAAAAACTATCATGTTGTGAAGGTTACCAATTATTTTTAGTGAATTCGGGAGCGGAGGCCAATGAAAATGCTTTAAAATTGGCTTCCTTTAAAACAGGTAAAAAACGAGTAGTTGCTTTTACCAAAGGGTTCCATGGAAGAACTTCGGCAGCGGTAGCGGCAACGGACAATAAAAATATTATTGCACCAATAAATGCACAGCAAGAGGTTACAATTTTAGAACTGAATGATGTTGAAGGTGTAAAACGAGAGCTTGAAAAAGGGGATGTTTGTGCGGTAATTGTAGAGTTTATTCAGGGAATTGGTGGACTTGACCAAGGAACGGCTGCGTTCTTTGAGCAAGTGGATGCGTTGTGCAAGGCAAACAACACCATGTTTATAGCAGATGAAATTCAATGTGGTTACGCCAGGTCTGGAAAGTTTTTTGCATTTCAACATTACAATGTTACTCCAGATATCATTTCCTTGGCTAAAGGCATGGGTAACGGATTCCCAATTGGAGGTATCTTGATTCACCCAGATATTGAAGCCAAATATGGCATGTTGGGAACCACCTTTGGTGGCAATCATTTGGCATGTGCGGCAGGTTTAGCCGTATTAAACACGATTGAATCTGAAAACTTGCCGGACAATGTGAATAACATGGGCGCTTACTTTGTTGAAAAGGCGAAAGCAATCCCTCAGATAAAGCAAATCAAAGGAAGGGGTTTAATGTTGGGGTTGGAATTTGATTTTGAAGTGGGCGAATTAAGAAAGGAATTAATCTATAACCATAAGATTTTTACTGGAGGAGCTTCGAATAAAAAGTTATTGCGAATTTTGCCACCGTTGAATGTGAAAAAAGAGCATATTGATCAATTTTTTGAGGCACTAAAGAAAGCTTTAAACGAAGTTGAACAAACTGTAAACTGAGACTGCGACTGAAAACTAGATAAGATGAACACATTATTATCCATAGAAACCAGAAACGCCGTTTTATTAAGAATGGCCGAACTTTTGGAACAGGAAAGAAAGGCAATCATTGCCATCAACAAAACCGATTTAGATAGTTATGATGGCGACGATATTTCCATGTTTGACCGTTTAAAAGTAGACGATTCCAAAGTAGATGAAATGAAAAGGGCAGTAACCCATTTGGCTTCACAAGATGACCCTGTGGGTGTAGAGCGCTTCAGCTTCAAGCATGAAAACGGGATGCAGGTGTACAATAAAACTGCATCGTTTGGAACCATATTGATTATTTACGAATCTAGGCCTGATGTTACTGTAGAGGCTGCCGGGATTGCTTTTAAATCCGGCAACAAAATATTACTCAAGGGAGGCAAGGAGTCGCTACGTTCCAATCTGAAAATTGTGGAATTGTGGCATCAAGCCTTAAAAGAACAAGGCGCTTCTACGGATTGGGTGGAATATCTGCAATTCAACAGAACAGAAACCCAAGCATTTTTGGAAAAGCCAACGCAACGTGTAGATTTAATTGTACCTCGTGGTGGCGAGCGTTTGATTGCCTTTGTAAAACGGCATGCAGCCTGTCCGGTGATTGTC
The DNA here is from genome assembly GCF_014270105.1 of Hyunsoonleella aquatilis. Taxonomy (GTDB): domain Bacteria; phylum Bacteroidota; class Bacteroidia; order Flavobacteriales; family Flavobacteriaceae; genus Jejuia; species Jejuia aquatilis. The sequence continues at coordinate 215,900 of NZ_JACNMF010000002.1, read as the reverse complement.
AGCGGTCGTGGTAATAACTTTGTGTATGTGCACAAGGAAGCCGATTTAGACATTGCGACAGATGTGATCGTTAATGGAAAAACAGCAAAAATTTCTGCCTGCAATGCTGTAGACAAAGTTTTGATTGATGCCAATCTTCCGAATAAAGATGAGTTTGTTGAAACATTGATTTCAAAATTAAAGTCATTCAGTGTTGAGATTTTAGGTGATGAAGCGACTTCACAAATAGATGGGGTTTCAAAATATGAATCGAATGATATTTGGTATGAGGAGTTTTTGGATTATAAAATCGTGATTGGTGAAATTGGTTCGAACGAAGATGCCATCGGAAAAATTAATACCTATTCCGGAGGGCATTCATCGTCTATCATCACCACAAATGAAACCGAAGCACAAACCTTTATGGCTAATGTAGATACCGCAGCAGTTTATCACAATGCCTCTACCCGTTTTACGGATGGAGGTCAGTTAGGGCTAGGAGGAGAATTGGCAATAAGTACCGATAAATTACACCAAAGAGGACCAATCGGATTACAACATTTGGTCACCAATAAATGGTACGTTCATGGTAACGGTCAAATACGATAGAATGCTGAAAAAGAAACGCATATTGCTAAAAGTAGGCTCCAATACGCTTACCAAGGAAACCGACAATATTTCAAGAGGAAAGATTGAGGATATTGCTAGTCAAATTGCTCAATTAAAGGATTCCTGTGAATTTATTATCGTGAGTTCTGGAGCAATTGCGGTGGCCAAGCAGTTTGTGAAATTGGAAAGCAAGCGAAAGGAAATCTTTGTAAAACAGGCTTTGGCGTCCATTGGTCAGCCCCATTTAATAAGAATTTATCAGGAGATTTTTCGGGAATATGGTTTGTTGAGTTCGCAGTGTTTGCTATCGTATTCGGACTTTGAGAAAAAGGAAAGCCGGACCAACATTATGAATACCATCAATGTGTTGGTGAACAATAATTATATTCCGATCATTAATGAAAATGATACGGTGGCAACAGATGAAATCAAGTTTGGCGATAACGATAAGTTGGGCGCCTTAACAGCCTCGCTTTTGGATGTAGATTTATTTATCATAGCAACCAACACCAATGGTATTTATACAAAGGCATCTATGGGAAATGGGACACCAAAAACCATTGAAAATGTAAGTGATTTTGATGAGTTGGCCGATGAGGTGATCAATTCGAAATCCTCCCATGGGAGTGGTGGTATGAAGAGTAAAATAGAGGCAGCTCAGGTAGCCAAAGCATCAAATATTGAAACTTGGATAGTAAATGGTTTAGAAGACAATTTTATAGTGAATGCTATGGAAGGCAAAGTGCCACTTACCAAAATAAAATGACGAAATTGAGACCTGCCAGGTCTGAAAAATTAAGAAAATGAAACATTATACATCCATTCACGATATAGACGATATGGGCAATTGGATAGAGGAAGCCAAGGCATTAAAGGCGAATCCGCTAAAACATGTCGAATTAGGCCGAAACAAAACCATAGGCTTGTTATTCTTTAATTCCAGCTTGCGTACCCGGTTAAGCACACAAAAAGCAGCATTGAATTTGGGGATGAACCCTATTGTGATGAATGTATCGGGTGATGCTTGGGGCATTGAGTTTGGAGATGGCACTGTGATGAATGGTACCACTGCAGAACATATTAAGGAAGCGGCGGCCGTTGTATCGCAATATTGCGATATTATTGCGGTAAGGGCGTTTCCAACCTTAACGGACAAAGTAAAGGATGAAAGTGAGCAGGTGTTAAAATCGTTTGTAAAATATGCCTCCGTCCCAATTGTGAATATGGAAAGTGCCACGGGACATCCATTACAAGGGCTTACGGATGCTTTGACAATTTCGGAGCATGCTCAGGTTTCAAAACCAAAAGTAGTACTCAGTTGGGCACCCCACACTAAAGCATTGCCTCATGCAGTGGCAAATAGTTTTGTTCAAGCAATGCAAAAGATGGATGTTGAATTTGTGATTGCCAATCCGGAAGGCTATGACCTAAATCCTGAAATCACTGGCGACACACCCATTTTCCATAATCAAAAGGAGGCCTTTAAGGATGCCGATTTTGTGTACACCAAAAACTGGAGTTCGTATGAAAGCTATGGGAAGGTTATCAAAAAAGACTCAGATTGGATGATTACAAAAGATGAAATTGGCAAAGCTAAATTTTTGCACTGCTTGCCAGTTAGACGAAACGTTGTGGTTGAAGATGCGGTACTGGATTCTGATAGTTCGTTAGTAATTCAACAGGCCAATAACAGGACTTATGCGGCGCAATTGGTTTTGAAAAAATTATTGGAGAATTTGTAAGCGCGTTTAGCATATGAAAAACGTTCTGTTTATGTTGACACTTTTAACGTATTTAAACTGTTCAGTAGCTAAAAATATTGATAAGAAAAAGAATGACGTTAAATATGAAATAGTCCAAGTGCCATTCGTTTATGAGAATGAAAAAGATACATTGTTCCTTAATGAATTACGATTTTACAACATTAAATCTGCATTGGATGGAATTGGTTTGATAAATCAAAACTATGGTACTTGGGATAAAGAAGCGGAAGGGAAGTACCAAAAAAATATTAAGAGATTTATTTGGGAGGATTTAAAACTGTTTGAGAGTTCTGAAGAGGTTTTTACCATTGTCGCGGATGGTACAGAAACTATAAATGACTATTTTGCCTGCTTAATGATTTTTGACTCTCAAGGAAATGATGCTTTTAATAAAAAGCACGAATTCAATCAAAGACTGAAGGAATTGTTTCTATATAAAATGAAAAAGATTAATCGAAGTAAAATAAATTATAAAGATCTGCATTGATAGTATTGAATTTCAGCTTTACAAAATAATAAAATGGAAAAACTATCCATAGTAAAAATAGGAGGCAATGTTATTGAAGATGCCAACGCTCTAAATACGTTTTTAAAACTATTTTCGAAGTTAGAAGGCAAAAAAATTTTGGTACACGGTGGTGGCAAAAGAGCTACCCATATTGCATCCAAATTGGGAATTGAGTCCAAAATGGTGAACGGCCGAAGAATTACCGATGCCGATACTTTGGAAGTCATTACCATGGTTTATGGTGGTTTGGTGAATAAAAATATTGTCGCTAAACTCCAAGGATTGAATGTTGACGCGATTGGATTAACAGGTGCAGATATTAACAGTATTTATTCTGAAAAAAGACCTGTAAAAGAAATTGATTTTGGTTATGTGGGAGACGTTAAAACTGTGGCGCATAAGTCAATTAATAAATTAATTGAAGCTGATTTTACGCCCGTATTTTGTGCCATTACCCATGACGGCAATGGGCAATTGCTGAATACGAATGCGGATACGATAGCCTCTGAATTAGCCATCGGGCTTTCAAAATTGTATCATGTGGAGTTGTATTATTGTTTTGAAAAAAATGGTGTGCTAAAGTCGGTTGAAGATGAAAATTCGGTTATTGAATATATGGATTACGGCACCTATGAGATATTAAAACATCAAGGCACATTTCATGACGGGATGCTTCCCAAATTGGATAATAGCTTTCACGCCATCGAATCCGGTGTGTCTAGGGTGTTTATAGGAAACCCAACGGTGATAAGTAATAAAGAGCAAAAGTTTACTACCTTGTATTTATGATAGAGCAACTTACAAAAGGGGCTATTGAGCTTTTAAAACAGCTTATCGAAACTCAATCTTTTTCTTCCGAAGAAGAGGTGACGGCTTCACATATCGAAGATTGGTTTAAGCGTTATAAAATCGCGTACAAACGCAATGGAAATAATGTTTGGGCTGTCAATAAGAACTTTGAGGAAGGTAAGCCGACCTTGTTACTAAACTCCCATCACGATACCGTAAAGCCGAATTCCGCGTATACCAAGGATCCGTTGAAAGCCATTGTTGAAGATGGTAAATTATACGGTTTGGGAAGCAACGATGCAGGTGGATGTTTGGTGTCTTTAATTGCTGTGTTTACGTATTATTATAATCACGACAATTTAAAATATAATTTAGTAATTGTCGCTTCCGCGGAAGAGGAAAGCAGTGGGCCAAATGGGCTGAACAGTATGTTGCCAATTATTCCAAATGTTGACGTAGCCATTGTTGGTGAGCCAACACTTATGAATTTGGCTGTTGCCGAAAAGGGGTTAGTGGTTTTTGATGTGGTGCTTACAGGAACGCCAAGTCACGCGGCACATCCTAATGACGACAATGTGATTTATAAGTCGATTGAAACCTTGCAGTGGTTCAAAGATTTTAGATTTGAGAAAGGGTCTGATGCTCTCGGTGATGTAAAACTCACTGTAAGCCAAATCAGCGCAGGGAAACAGCATAATGCCGTTCCGGCCGATTTAAGTTTGGTAATTGATGTACGTGTGAATGATGCGTATTCCAATGAAGAAATAGCTGAAATTTTGCAAAAAGAAGCCCCGGTAACTAGCATTACACCACGTAGCTTACGATTAAATTCGTCTTCCATTCCAATGGAGCATCCTTTAGTGCAGGCTGGTATTGCCATGGGTAGAACAACCTATGGCTCGCCAACTTTATCCGATCAAGCAGTATTGTCCTGCCCCTCATTGAAATTGGGGCCAGGGGATAGCACGCGCTCACATTCGGCAGATGAATTTATCCATTTACACGAAATAGAAGAAGGGATTAAGATATATGTTGAATTGTTGAATCGGGTACTAATTCCTGCGAAAGCAGGAATCTAAATATGACAAGTACTCCTGCAAGGTTTCAAAAAACCTTGTAGGTCTAAAATATTAACTTAAAAAGAAGGCAGAGATTCCTGCTTTCTCAGGAATTTATGAAACTCTGGGACAAAGGCATATCCATTGATAAAAAAATAGAACAATTTACTGTTGGAAACGACCGTGAAATTGATATCCATATCGCGAAATACGACGTAATTGCTTCCAAGGCGCACGCCAAAATGTTGGAAAGTATTGGGATATTATCTTCAGAAGAATTGGAACGATTATTAGGTGGGCTGGATGTTTTGGCGCAACAAATTGAAGCCGGTACTTTCGAAATTGATGCCCAATTTGAAGATGTGCATTCTAAAATTGAATTTGAACTCACCAAATCGCTTGGGGAAGTTGGAAAAAAAATCCACACGGCGCGTTCCAGAAACGATCAGGTTTTAGTGGCTTGTCAGTTGTATTATAAGGAGAATTTGCAATTGATTTTATCCAAGGTAAAAACGCTTTTTGATACGCTATTGGATTTAGCCGAAACCCACAAATACAAACTATTACCGGGTTACACGCATTTGCAGGTGGCCATGCCGTCTTCTTTTGGGCTATGGTTTTCGGCCTATGCCGAATTGATGATAGACGATGTGTATCTGTTAAACGCGGCTTTAAAAACCGTGGACCAAAACCCTTTAGGTTCCGCAGCTGGATATGGTAGTTCTTTTCCTATTGATCGGGAGTTGACTGCCAAGGAAATGGAGTTTTCTACCCTAAAATACAACGTGGTGGCCGCCCAAATGGGTCGGGGTAAAAACGAACGCACAATTGCGGTCGCTTTAGCAAGCTTGGGCAATACTTTGGCGCGATTTGCAATGGATACATGTTTGTACATGAGCCAAAATTTTGATTTTATTTCCTTTCCTGATGAATTGACCACGGGAAGTAGCATTATGCCCCACAAAAAGAATCCTGATGTTTTTGAATTGATACGTGGCAAATGCAATAAGATACAGGCGCTACCGACTGAAATGGTTTTGATTACCAATAATTTGCCCAGTGGCTATCACAGGGATTTTCAATTGCTGAAAGAAAACATGATTGCGGCTTTTGAGGAGTTAAAGGACATTTTGGATATCTTCAATTATTCCATTCAACAAGCCATTGTAAAGGATGTGGATTTGAATGACGACAAATACAAATATCTCTTCACTGTGGATAATATTAATACTTTGGTAGTAGAAGGCAAGAGTTTTAGGGAAGCCTATCAAAAAATTGGTGGACAAGTTCAGGACGGAACTTACAAGCCTGATACTTCAAAAAAGCACACGCATATTGGCAGTATCCATAATTTGAGTTTGGATAAGATCAGAAATAAGTTTCCTGTTTAAGCTTTTACTAAAGAAAAAGAGCCCTAGAATTGGGCTCTCGTTTTCTGGACGTCTCCTTTTAGTTTAGTATATTTAATTGCATCGGTGACTAACTCAAATAATTAAATAATGGTGGATTGTCCTAGGTGAATGTTGGTAAAGTTTAGATTTGTTTCTTCTGGATTGTTTATAAAATCCTCAATAAATTCACCGACCTTACTAGTGGTAATATTATTGTATCGCGTATTCAAATCCGGAGTTGTGATATGTAATTGCAACGATTTATCCACCGCTTCGCGAACAAGTGCTGCTTCATCAGATAAATCAAAATGATCCAGTAATAATGCTGCCGACAAAATTGACGCAATCGGATTGGCGATACCTTTATTGGTGGCTTTTGGGTACGCCCCATGGATGGGCTCGAACATCGCGTGTTTATCCCCGCGAGAGGCCGAAGCCAAAAGACCGATAGAACCAACAATAACGCTAGCTTCTTCTGATAGGATATCCCCAAACATATTTTCCGTAAGAATTACGTCAAACTGTCTCGGGTTTTTAATGAGTTCCACAGCGGCATTATCCACAAACATAAAATCCATGGTAACATTGGGATATTGCTTGGCCAGTTCCAAAACCACACGACGCCATAACCTAGAGCTTTCCAAAACATTGGCTTTATCAACCAAGGTTAGTTTTCGTTTTCGGGATTGTGCAGCCTTAAAGGCGGCATGGGCAATTCGCTCTATTTCGTAACGGTGATACTCGCACAAATCGGAAGCCGTATTACCGTCTTCACTTAGTTTGCGCTCACCAAAATAAATACCCCCGGTCAACTCACGATAAATCAAAATATTTGTGTCCTTTATCTGCTTGACTTTAAGTGATGATTTGTTCAACAAATCATCATAAGCAATTACCGGACGGATATTGGTATGCAACCCCAAAGCTTTTCTCAAGCCTAATAAACCCTGTTCAGGACGTACTTTGGCGTCGGGGTCAATGTCGTAGGCCGTATCTCCAATTGCCCCGAACAACACGGCATCTGCTTTTTTACAAAGCGCAATAGTTTCCTCAGGAAGAGGATTATTGTGCTCTTTAATGGCCGCTGCACCCACCAACCCGTAATCAAAATTAAACGTATGCTCAAAGGCCAAGCCAATAGCCTTGAGGACCTTTACCGCCTCAGCGGTTACTTCAGGGCCAATACCATCTCCTGGTAATACGGCAATGTTCAATTTCATTATTTAATAGTTATGATGAAATGATTTCGTTATAAACACTTGTTGATTCTACTATTTGATGGATGTCGCTGTCATCAATTTCCTTTTTCTGATCAGCAAATTCCAAAAACTTGGCATAAACTTCGTCCAATTGCAGTTTGGTCAATTCATAGCCTACGTTTTTCGCCCTGTATGCTAACGCGGCCCTGCCGCTCCTTGCCGTTAGCACAATCGCGGATTCCGTTACGCCGACATCTTTGGGATCTATAATTTCATACGTTTCCCGATTCTTAATCACTCCGTCCTGATGGATACCTGAACTGTGCGCAAACGCATTGGCACCAACGATGGCCTTGTTCGGTTGGGTATAAATACCCATGCTGTTTGAAACTAATTGACTGATGCCGTAAAGCATTTCAGATTTTATTTTAGTATCCAAATTAAGGTAAGGATGTTGCCTTAAGATCATTACTACCTCTTCCAAGGCCGTATTTCCGGCACGCTCACCAATACCGTTAATCGTACACTCTATTTGGCGCGCGCCATTAATTACTCCTTCGATGGAATTGGCCGTTGCCAAACCTAAATCGTTATGACAATGGCAAGAAATAATGGCTTTTTCGATCCCCTTAACGTTTTCCTTTAGGTACTTAATTTTTGCTCCGTACTCACTTGGTAAGCAATAGCCCGTAGTATCGGGAATATTGAGTACTGTTGCACCGGCCTTTATTACGGCTTCGCACACGCGAGCGAGGTATTCGTTATCGGTTCTGCCTGCATCCTCGGCATAAAACTCTACGCTTTCCACAAAGGATTTTGCATATTTCACGGCTTTTACCGCACGATCAATCACATCTTCCTGAGTAGATTTGAATTTGAACTTTATGTGCGATTCTGAAGTGCCGATACCTGTATGAATCCTTGGTGTTTTGGCATATTTTAAGGCTTCTGCAGCAACTTTTATGTCATTTTCAACCGATCGTGTTAAGCCACAAACAGTTGCATTTTTTACTATTTTTGAAATTTCCTCAACGGATTTGAAATCACCTGGACTTGACACGGGGAAACCTGCTTCAATAATATCTACCCCAAGTTGGTCAAGCTGTTCGGCAATAACCAATTTCTGGTCAGTATTTAACTTACAGCCAGGAACTTGTTCACCATCGCGTAGCGTGGTGTCAAAAATTTGAACGTGATTATCAGACATTTATTAGAATATATTTTCTTATTGTGTTACGAATGTATATTTTGGTTTCGTAAAAACTACTACTGCAATAGCTTTTTTTACGATGTTTAACTTGTATGTTGTTATGTTAAATAACTGAAAATCAGATTTTTAAATCTGATTTTATGACTATGCTAAAAGAGCAAAAAGATAATTTATTTGTTTTGGTAAAATCGCTTTCCAAGTCTGAAAAGCGACAATTCAAGCTTTATGTAGGAAGACTAGGGGTTAACGAGGATTCCAAGTTTCTGATGTTGTTCAATATTTTGGATAAGTTGAAGTTTTATGATGAGGCGTCTATTTTAAAAAAGGGCATTGTAAAGAAACAGCAACTATCTAACCTAAAAGCTCATCTCTACAAACAAATATTGATCAGTTTACGTCTAAACCCCTCTCATCAAAATGTTAGAATCCAAATCAGGGAACAGCTTGATTTTGCAACGATTTTGTACCACAAAGGACTTTACAAACAGAGTTTGAAAATATTGGACAAAGCCAAAAACTTAGCGATCGCCCACGAAGAAAAAAATGTGGCATACGAAATCGTAGAATTAGAGAAAGTAATTGAGTCACAATATATTACAAGGAGCATTAGTAACAGGGCAGACGAGTTGACCATTCAGGCCAAAGAATTGAGCTTGCAAAATGTAGTAGCCAGTAAACTTTCTAATTTGTCATTACAACTGTATGGCTTGTTTTTGAAAACTGGCTACATCAAAAATGACGAAGAACATAAAATTATCACCAAGTATTTTAACGACAGGTTGCCCGCCTATGACATCAACAGGCTTGGTTTCAGGGAGAAGCTGTGGTTATACAAATCATATCTGTGGTATAGTTTCTTAACGGTGGATTTTCTATCATGTTATAAATACGCCTCAAAATGGGTGGATCTGTTTTATGAAAACAAGGATATGATTGTGCTCAACCCTGTGTTTTTCCTCAGGGGAAATCATTATTTACTGGAAGCATTGTTCTACCTGCGTAAATATGAAAAGTTTAAGGATACGCTGTCCAATTTTGAAGATGTTGTTACTGAAAAATGGTTTCCGCTGGATGACAATAATGAGTCGTTGGCCTTTTTGTATATCTACACCAACAAATTCAACCTTCATTTTTTCGAGGGCAGTTTTCAGGAAGGCCTGCGGTTGATTGATGAGGTTTTGGAAAAGTTGAAAAGTTACCAAAATCGTATCGATGAGCATCATATTATGGTGTTTTATTATAAGATAGCAAGCATGTATTTTGGGGCGGGAGAAAACCGAAAATGCATACATTATCTGGAAAAAATCATCAATAATAAATCGTTGCAAATGCGAGAGGATTTGTTGTGTTTTTCCAGAATTTTGAACTTGGTAGCCCATTATGAAGCTGGGCTAGATTACAATTTAGATGTATTGATCAGAAGCACATACAAGTTCCTTATTAAAATGGAAGATTTGTACGAAGTGCAAAAAGAGTTTATTAAGTTTTTACGTGTGTTGGGTGATATCTATCCACATGAAGTAAAACGGGAATTTATCAAACTTCATGAAAAACTAAAAGAGTTTGAGGATGATCCATACCAGAGCCGCGCTTTCTTGTATTTAGATATTATTTCCTGGTTGGAATCCAAAATTGAAAATAGACCAATTGGTGAGGTTATTAGGGACAAATTTCAAAATAGCATGGAAAAAAAATAAAAATTTTGTTCGAAAAATTTGGAAATTAACGGATTCTATTTGAATATTTGCATTCACAAAAGTTCAGACAGGTATTGAAATGTTATCAAGAAAGGTGGAGGGATTAGACCCGGTGAAGCCTTAGCAACCCTTTAGACTTACTAAAGAAGGTGCTAAATTCTACTTAAGCCCCGATTCATTTATCGAAGCTTGGATAGATAACCAAACAAATTACACACTGTAATTTCAAACTTCTTCATAACATTTTTCTATTAAGTACGCTTTAAAAGTGTATTTTGACTTTTGAATTAATTTATTTATTAAATCGAAAAAAACTAGAAAAATGAGCGAACAAAAATTAGCGACAAATGCATTGCATGCAGGACACGATGTAAAAGCCAACGGGGGTACTAGGGCAGTGCCAATTTATCAAACCACGTCTTACGTCTTTAACAATTCAGACCATGCAGCCAACCTGTTTTCATTACAGGAACTAGGGTTTATTTACACCCGATTAAACAACCCCACTAATCAGGTTTTACAGGAACGTTTGGCGGCAGTTGAAGGTGGTATTGGGGCTGTAGTGTTTGCTTCCGGAACAGCGGCAATTTCAACAGGGTTGTTAACCCTTTTAAAGGCTGGCGATCATATTGTGGCTTCAAGTAGCTTATACGGTGGTACTTATAATTTACTGAACGTAACTTTACCAAGATTGGGCATCACAACAACTTTTGTGGATGCCTCGGATGCGCAAAACTTTGCAGATGCTGTGCAGGATAATACTAGGGCCTTTTTTGTAGAATCTTTAGGAAATCCAAAATTAGATGTGTTGGATTTGGAGGCCATTGCAGAACAATCTAAAGTGGCCGGTGTGCCATTTATTGTGGACAATACGGTGGCTACTCCCGCATTGTTGAATCCGATTGAACATGGAGCGAATATCGTAATTCATTCCTTAACCAAATATATTGGTGGCCAAGGAACTTCTTTGGGTGGAGCAATTATTGATGCAGGAACTTTTAATTGGGCTAACGGGAAATTCCCTGAATTTACTGAGCCATCAGCAGGCTATCATGGCTTAAAATATCACGAAACTTTAGGGGCGGCATCTTATACCTTTAAATTAATCTTAGAAGGATTACGGGATTTTGGTGGCGCTATGAGTCCGACGAATGCATTCAACATAATCCAAGGCTTGGAAACCTTACCGGTTCGTATTAAAAAACACAGCGAAAATGCTTTGGAAATTGCTAAATGGTTGGAAGCGCAGCCCGAAGTGGCTTGGGTAAACTATCCAGGTTTGGAAAGCAGTAAATATAAAGCTTTGGCCGATAAATACTTGCCAAATGGACAAAGTGGTATCGTGACATTTGGTGCAAAAGGAGGCTTTGAAGCGGCCAAAACAGTGGCCGACGAAACACAAATTTTCTCATTATTGGCTAATATCGGAGATACTAAATCTTTGATTATTCACCCATCAAGTACGACACACCAGCAATTGGATGAAGCGCAACAGGAATCGGCTGGGGTATCGGCAGATTTGATCCGATTGTCCGTAGGTATTGAGGATGTTGAGGATTTGAAAGCAGATTTGAAACAGGCGTTTGCTAAGATTTAAAACATAGGGTTAACCATTCCCCTCCTTGGAGGTCCCGATAGCTATCGGGAGAGAGCGAGTAGTGAAAGCCCGACCCGCAGGGTAACGCCCAAATAAAAATAGATTGAAAAACGATTTACAACATATCATCATTAAAGATTACACTACTGAAAGTGGTGCGCTAAATGCTGAGATAAAATTGAGTTATCAGGTGTTTGGGCAAGCTTTGGGGAGTGCGCCAATTGTTTTGGTAAACCATGCGCTGACTGGGAATAGTAACGTGGCCGGTGATGATGGTTGGTGGCAGGATTTGATTGGTGTGGACAAGGTGATTGATACCAAATTGTACACCATTTTGGCATTTAATATTCCCGGAAATGGCTTTGACGGTTTTGTGATCGACAACTATAAGGATTTTGTGGCGCGCGACGTTGCGAATATCTTTTTGAAAGGTTTGGAAATCTTGAAAACGGGCCAATTATTTGCAACGATTGGAGGTTCTTTGGGTGGTGGTATTGCTTGGGAAATGGCGGCTTTGGCACCTGATTTTACCGAGCATTTAATTGTGGTGGCCACGGATTGGAAATCTACGGATTGGTTGATTGCAAATTGCCAAATTCAGGAGCAGTTTCTGTTGAATTCGAAGAATCCGGTACACGATGCACGCATGCATGCCATGCTGTGTTACCGTACGCCAGAGTCGTTTAAGGAGCGTTTCCAACGGTCTAAAAATGAGGATCTGGAAATTTTTAATGTGGAAAGCTGGTTGTTGCACCACGGAAAAAAATTGCAGGAACGTTTTCAACTGTCTGCCTATAAATTGATGAATCAGTTGTTGAAAACGATCGATGTCACCAAAGGTAGGGCAAGCAATTTTAATGTGCTTGAAAATATCAAGGCCAACATCCATATTGTTGGGGTGGACTCGGATTTGTTTTTTACTGCGGAAGAAAATAGGGAAACGCATCGCCAATTGGCGCAGGCTCATCCCAACGTGACTTATAATGAGATTCACTCGGTGCACGGACATGATGCTTTTTTAATGGAATATGACCAATTAGAGGAAATAGTAGAGGGCATTTTTGTGCCCGATTCTAAACGTAAACGTATGAAGATTTTAAAATTTGGAGGTAAGTCTTTGGCTAATGGAAAAGGGCTGAATACCGTGCTTTCAATTATTGAAAATAAGGTAAATGCTGGCGAACGGATTAGCATTGTGGTTTCGGCAAGAGGGTCTGCTACCAACGATTTGGAAGGGCTTTTAAACAAAGCTTTAAAAGGTGAAGCTTATAAGGAGGAACTTGAAGCATTTAAAGCGTATCAGGTGGAGCCTCTAAAATCGGTGGATTTTTCAAAGGAATTTGCAGTTTTAGACAAGCTTTTTGAAGGTGTAAGCTTGTTGCGGGATTACAGCAAAAAGACCAAAGACACCATATTGGCGCAGGGTGAATTGCTGTCCGTAAAGCTGATTACCGAAATTTTGAACGCCAAAGGTATAAAGGCCAATGCCGTGGACGCAAGGGAGTTGATAAAAACCGATGAGGCCTTTGGAAATGCGCAACCGCTGTCAAAATTGTCCAAGGAAAATATACTAGGATATTTCAAAAAGCACAAGGATGCCGTAAATGTGGTTACTGGTTTTATCGCTTCAAATTTGAAGAATGAAACAACTACTTTGGGTAGAAATGGTAGCAATTATACAGCCGCTTTACTGGCCAATTTCTTGGATGCTGAGGAGTTGGAAAACTACACTCACGTCAGCGGTATTTATACGGCCGACCCGAGCTTAGTTTCCGATGCAAAACAAATCAGGGAATTGTCTTACAGTGAAGCGAACGAGTTGGCCAATTTTGGTACTTCGGTGTTGCACGCCAAGACCATTATTCCTTTGGTGGAAAAAAATATCAACCTCAGGATTTTAAACACCTTTAATGCTGATGATGAAGGTACTTTGATCACGGCACGACCGAGTAACAAAGAAGTGACCTCGTTATCCGTTTTGGATAATGTAGCCTTGTTGAATTTAGAAGGGCGTGGCTTATTAGGTAAAATTGGCGTAGACGCACGAATTTTTGGTGCGTTGAGTAATTATGGCATTAGCGTGAGTATTGTTTCACAGGGGTCTTCAGAGCGGGGCATTGGGCTGATCATTGATGCCGATCAAGCTACCCAAGCAGTGATTGCCTTGGAGCGTGAATTTGAAAGCGATTTCTATTCACAGGATGTGAACAAAATTGATGTGGTAGATGACGTGGCGGTGATTTCCATTGTGGGTATTGAATTGAGTTCGTTCCATAAACCCTTCAATGCTTTGATTCGAAACCAGATTACGCCGTTATTGTTCAACAATACAGTCACAGGAAAGAACGTAAGTTTGGTGTTGAAAAAATCACAATTGCATAAGGCGCTTAATGTGATCCATGGTGAAATTTTCGGGATTTCGAAGAAAATTAATATAGCCATATTTGGTCATGGCGGGGTTGGTGGAGCGCTTATCAATCAGATTTTAAAATCGAAAAATGAGATTGAACGAAGGAAAGGTATCAATCTAAATGTATTTGCCATTGCCAATTCCACAAAGTTGATTTTGGACAAGAATGGCGTTGCTTCAAATTGGAAGGAAGCCATCAAACATAGTACTTATGACAGTTCTATTGCTGATATTATCACCTACGCGAAAAACCACCATTTGGAAAATTTAATTGCTGTGGACAATACGGCGAGTGATGTGTTTTATAACAATTATATCCCGTTGATTGAAGCAGGTTTTGATTTGGTATCGTCCAACAAAATTGCGAATACCATTTCGCATGAGTTTTATACAGAATTGCGTGAGCAGTTGAAAGAACACAATAAAGAATATTTGTACGAAACCACCGTTGGTGCCGGTTTGCCTTTGATTGATACGATTAAGTTGTTGCACGAATCGGGTGAAAATATCACTCGAATTAGAGGGGTGTTTTCGGGAACGTTGAGTTATTTATTTAATAACTTTTCGGTGCATGACAAACCCTTTAGTGCCATTATTAGAGAAACTGTGGAAAAGGGATTTACCGAGCCAGACCCAAGGGAGGATTTCTCTGGAAATGATGTGGCAAGAAAGCTATTAATTTTAGCAAGAGAGTTGGATTTACAAAATGAATTTGAGGATGTTGCCGTGTTGAATTTAATTCCAGAAGCCTATCGCGATATTTCGGTAGAAGACTTCCTGTCGCAATTAGAAGTGTTGGATGCGCAATATCAAAAATTGAAGGATGAACAAAAAGAAGGACACGTACTCAGATATGTTGGGGATTTGTCAGGGGATTTGTCTCAGGACAAAGGCCATTTGGAAGTGAAATTGGTATCGATTCCAGCAGATAGTACTTTAGGCCATGTAAAAGGGAGCGATGCCATTTTCGAGATATTTACTGAAAGCTATGGGGAGCAACCTATCGTGATTCAAGGTGCAGGTGCAGGTTCGGAAGTTACTGCACGTGGGGTGTTTGGAGATATTTTGAGGCTGTCTAAACATATAAATTAAAATTGGTTCCAAGGGTTTTAAACCTCTTGAAGAAATAAAATGAGCAAGAAAAAACAATTCGAAACCAAAGCCATACGAACGCAATCTGAAATCACACAATTTTCGGAGCATTCTGTACCCTTATATTTAACATCGGGGTTTGTATTTGATGACGCCGAGGATATGCGAGCCTCGTTTGCCGAGGAAAAACACCGCGATTTATATAGTCGCTACAGCAACCCGAACGTTAACGAATTTGTGGAAAAGGTTTGCCAGATGGAAGGCGCAGAAGACGGTTTTGCATTTGCAAGCGGCATGGCGGCCGTGTTTTCCACCTTTGCCACACTGTTGGATGCAGGTGACCACGTGGTATCCTGTAGTTCGGTGTTTGGGGCAACCCACGGATTGTTTACCAAATATTTCCCGAAGTGGAATATCGAATGTTCGTATTTCAACATTAATGAATTGGACTCCATTGAAAGCTTAATTCAGCCAAACACCAAATTTATTTATGCTGAAACGCCCACAAATCCTGGGGTTGATGTTTTGGATTTGGAATTTTTAAGTGCCATTTGCAAAAAGCATGATTTGTTATTGGTGATTGATAACTGCTTCGCTACGCCTTATCTGCAGAATCCTATAAAATTTGGTGCAGATTTGGTCATTCATTCAGCGACGAAACTGATGGACGGTCAAGGTCGCGTTTTAGGAGGCATCACCGTTGGCAAAAAAGAATTGATCCGGGAGATTTATTTATTCTCCAGATTGACAGGCCCATCCATGAGTCCCTTTAACGCTTGGGTATTGTCAAAATCTTTGGAAACGTTGGCCATTCGCGTTGAAAAGCATTGTGATAATGCATTAAAATTAGCCGAATATTTGGAAACCCGTCCCAAAGTAAAATGGGTAAAATATCCTTTTTTAAAGTCACATCCTAAACATGAGATTGCTAAAAAGCAAATGCGATTAGGAGGAAATATTGTGGCATTTGAAGTGGAAGGTGGACTAGAGGCTGGAAGGCAATTTTTGGATGGCATTAAAATGTGTTCCTTATCGGCCAATCTTGGGGATACAAGAACGATTGTTACTCATCCTGCAAGTACAACCCATGCAAAGGTAGAGCCAGAAGTGAAGACTGCCGCCGGCATTACGGACGGTATGGTAAGGTGTTCCGTTGGTTTAGAGCATGTGGATGATATTATTGCTGATATTGAACAAGCTCTCGGTTAAATTGATGCGTAACAAAACCATATATCAAGTTGATGCATTTACGGACGAGGCTTTTGGAGGTAACCCTGCAGGAGTAATGATTTTAGATGAATTGCCCTCTGAAACATGGATGCAAAACATGGCCATGGAGATGAATTTATCTGAGACAGCTTTCGTTGTGCCAAATGGTCTCGGTTATGATATTAAATATTTTACGCCAACGGTTGAAATTGCGTTATGCGGGCATGCTACTTTGGCTTCTGCCCACATTATGTATCAATTGGGAATTAAAACAACCAATGAGTTGATTCACTTTAGAGCAAAAGGTGGGGGTTTAACTATTTCCAAACAAGGGGATTTTATCGGAATGACATTTCCAAAATATAACCTTTCAGAAATTGAAACTCCCCAAAACTTTTATGGCTTAGTGGGCTTTGAGCCAATTGCCATGTATCAAAGTGATTACGATTGGATTGTGGCAGTAGCCGAAAACCGGAAAGCTATTGAAAACTGCACGCCCGATTTCAATGCTCTCAAAGCAAACGGACTCGGTCGATTAATGGTAACTTCTGAGGGAAAATCAGAAGATGTTGATTTTGTGGTGCGCTGTTTTGTGCCCCAAGCGGGCATAGACGAAGATCCAGTTACGGGGTCCGCGCATTGTGCTTTGGCCCCTTTGTGGGCCGAAAGACTCGGAAAAAATCAAATGATTTCTCATCAGATTTCTAAGCGAGGGGGTATTTTGCACCTTGTCTTAAATGACGAGAAAGTAGAAATAAAGGGAAAAGCAATTACCATTTTTGAGGCAAAATTGAAGCTATAATTTATATCTTAGCACGATGCTTTCCAAAAAGACAAAATACGGCTTAAAAGCTCTAACTTTTATCGCAAGAAGTGGGGATGATGTTCCAGTTCAGGTTAGTGCTATAGCGAAAAACGAGCAAATTCCTCAGAAGTTTTTGGAGAGTATTTTATTAACCTTGCGAAAAGCAGGAGTTTTAGGTTCTAAAAAAGGAAAACATGGAGGTTATTATCTGAGAAACAAACCTTCTGAAATCAAAATGACTGACGTCATGCGTGTTTTGGAAGGCCCAATCGCAATGGTGCCTTGTGTAAGTTTGAACTATTATGAAAAGTGTGATGATTGTCCGGACGAGCATAAATGTAGCGTGCACAGATTGATGATTGAGGTACGTGATAGCACCCTTAAAGTGTTTAGGAATACCACTTTAGCAGATTTATCTAGGGTTTAGCCATTGAAAAATTAATAGTATAACGCCATTTCCTTGTAAGTTTTGTTCATTTTATCGTCAAAATACTCCAATATTCTAAAAAGTAAGCTCGAACCTTTGTAGAGCGGAAAAAAGTATTACTTTTGTAATCCCTATTAAATTGATAGGATTAATATAAAATAACGACAAATGATTGCGCAGATGTTATTAAAAAGTAAAGAGAAGTCCACTTATAAGGAAGATAGTGCCGGCGAAAAACCAATTAGAAGTGTTGCCAAGGCGTTAAGTTGGAGGGTAGTAGGGACTTTGGATACGCTTTTGGTTTCGTATATTTTAACAGGAAGAATATCTCTTGCCGCTTCAATAGCATCCGTGGATTTTGTGACGAAGTTGATTTTGTACTTCTTTCACGAGCGTTTTTGGAATCTTATCAAATGGGGGAAATAAATTGATATGGGTATGTTTACAGAAAATCAAATAGAAGCATTAAATAAAGAGTTTGAAACTTCAACGCCTGCTGAAATTATTCAAAAGGCTTTTGAACTGAATAACAAAGCTGTTGTTACCACTAATTTTAGACCTTATGAGGCAGCAATCCTTCATGCGGTTAGCCAGGTGGAAGCTAAAACTCCAGTAGTTTGGTGTGATACAGGTTATAATACGCCTAATACTTACCGTCACGCGGAACAGGTGATTAAGGATTTGGATTTGAATGTCTTTTTATATGTGCCAAAGCAAACTTCAGCACATCGCGACGTAGTGATGGGCATTCCTTCTATTGACGACCCAAAACATGCAGAGTTTACGGAGCAAGTGAAATTGGAGCCATTCAAAAGGGCAATGGACGAGCATCAGCCAAATGTGTGGTTCACTAACCTGCGTCAGGGGCAAACGGCTTTTAGAGACAGTATCGGTATTTTCAGTTTAAGTAAGGATGGTGTTTTAAAAGTTAGCCCATTCTATTATTGGTCTGACGAAAAATTGGATACTTATTTAGAAGAGAACAACTTGCCAAACGAGTTTAAATATTTTGACCCAACTAAAGCATTAGAAAATAGAGAGTGCGGTTTACACGCATAATCAGTAGGCAGTTACAGTAACCAGTGAAACAGATAGGAAATTAAAATAATAACAAAAACTCTTGCTCCGCCCGAGTAAGAATGTCCCGCCTCAGCGGGATTAGGAGGGGCCTTTATTATGAAGAAAGACACATCACATATCAATTCACTAGAAAACGAAGCGATATACATTTTTAGAGAAGTAGCGGCACAGTTTGAAAAGCCTGTGTTGTTGTTCTCAGGTGGGAAAGACTCCATTACCTTAGTAAGGTTAGCCCAAAAAGCATTTTATCCAGCTAAAATCCCATTTCCGTTGATGCACATTGATACGGGACATAACTTCCCTGAAACTATTGAATTTAGAGACCGTTTGGTGAAAGAATTAGGTTTGGAATTGATTGTGCGCAATGTTCAGGATTCTATAGATGAAGGAAAAGTGAAAGAAGAATCCGGGCGTTACGCCAGTAGAAATATGTTGCAAACCACTACGCTTTTAGATGCTTTGGAAGAATTCAAGTTTGATGCCGCCATTGGTGGTGCGCGTAGAGATGAAGAAAAAGCAAGAGCAAAAGAACGTATTTTCTCCGTACGTGATGATTTTGGTCAGTGGGATGAAAAAAATCAGAGACCAGAGTTATTCGATATGTTGAACGGGGAGATCGATTTGGGACAGAATGTTCGTGTATTCCCAATTTCAAACTGGACAGAGCTTGACGTTTGGTCTTATATCGAAAAAGAAAACATTGAAATCCCATCAATTTATTTTGCACACAAACGTAAAGTGTTTTTAAGAGATGGTTTGATTTGGTCTGCTGAGGATGATATCGTTTACCGTGATGAAGAGGAAGAGGTATTTGAGGAAATGGTGCGTTTTAGAACGGTTGGAGATATGAGTTGTACGGCGGCTGTGCTATCAGATGCGGTTTCAATTTCAAAAGTAGTTGAAGAAATTAGAGATTCTTCAATTTCAGAACGTGGTGCTCGTATTGACGACAAACGCTCCGAAGCAGCCATGGAAAAACGTAAACAACAGGGGTATTTTTAAATTTGCAATAGCAAATTTTGCCTTTAGCTATTGGCTATTAGCTTTTAGCTGAAAATTGAAAACAAATTTAAAATATAAATAAGCCAAGAGCCAAAAGCTAAAGGCTAACAGCCATAAAAATATGGAAGTATTAAAAATAGCAACAGCAGGAAGTGTAGATGATGGAAAGAGTACACTTATCGGGCGTATTCTTTATGATACAAAGTCATTAACTACGGATAAATTGGAAGCCATTGAAAAAACAAGTAAACAGCGCGGATACGATTACTTGGATTTTTCTCTAGCCACGGATGGTTTAGTAGCAGAAAGAGAGCAAGGTATTACAATTGATGTGGCACACATCTATTTTTCAACAAAAAATAAAAGCTACATCATCGCGGATACCCCAGGTCATGTGGAGTACACACGAAACATGGTTACTGGAGCTTCAACATCCCAAGCATCTATTATCTTGATTGATGCTAGAAAGGGAGTGATTGAGCAAACCAATCGTCACTTTTTTATCAATAATTTATTGAGAATTAAGGATGTTGTAGTGGCTATCAATAAAATGGACTTGGTTGATTATTCGGAAGAAGTTTACAATAGAATTAAGGCAGATTTTGAAGTTTTGATGAGTAAACGTGATTATCAAGACCAGAAAATATCATTTATCCCGGTAAGTGCTTTGAAAGGGGATAACGTAGTTCACAAATCCAACAAAATGCCTTGGTACAAAGGCGAGGCGTTGCTTGAGCATTTAGAGCGGTTGGATAAGGCCGATATTTTTAATGTTGGTACGCCACGTTTTCCTGTGCAGTACGTGATTCGCCCTAAAACTGAGGATTACCACGATTTTAGAGGATATGCTGGTAAAGTGTACGGAGGCGATTTAAGTGTAGGTGATGACATCATTGTATTGCCATCAAAAACGCGTTCAAAAATTAAGGATATCTTCTTTTATGATGAGAACTACGAAACGGCGTCAAGACGTTCTTCAGTAACGATTACCTTAGAAAACGATATTAACGTAAGCCGTGGTGATATGATTGTAAAGGAAGGTGATTTGCCAACCATCGATAAACAATTTACAGCCAATGTTTGTTGGATGGATACTGATGAATTAGTGCCTGGTGGCAAATATATTGTACAACATGGTATCAATAAAGTGTTGGCTAAAGTCGATCGTATCAATCATAAAATCAACCCTGACTATTCTGGTTTTGAAAAGGGCGTGACAAGTTTGGGAATCAACGATATTGCTTCGGTAACATTCAAGTTGAATAAACCAATTTTTTACGATCAGTTTAAAAACCATAGAACTAACGGGTCATTCATTATAATAGATACACAGTCTAACAATACTGTTGGCGCTGGTTTCATTCAATAGAAAAAGAAAATGCAGAGTTTTAGAACAGAAATAGAAAATCCAGTTGTTGAGAGAGATATTATTGAATTAGCCAATAAAATTGAGCTGTTTCACAACGGAAAAATAGATGAAGAAAAATTTAGAAGCTTACGTTTAGCACGTGGGGTTTACGGTCAGCGTCAAGAAGGCGTGCAAATGATTCGTATTAAATTGCCTTACGGAAAGGTAAAAAGCAATCAATTGCACAGAATTTCTGATGTTTCTGATGAATATTCGAGAGGAAGATTGCATATAACTACGCGTCAGGATATTCAAATCCACTATGTGGATTTAAACAGGACACCTGAGCTTTGGGCGGAATTGGAGCGTGATGACGTAACACTTCGCGAAGCCTGTGGCAACACAGTAAGAAACGTGACAGCTTCTGAAACTGCGGGTATCGACCCCAATGAACCTTTTGATGTATCGCCTTATGCTGATGCATTATACAAGTTCTTTTTGCGAAACCCGATCTGTCAGGAAATGGGTCGTAAATTCAAAGTGTCCTTCTCGTCTTCCGATGAAGATACAGGGTTGTCATACATGCACGATTTAGGCTTTATTGCTAAAATCAAAGATGGTGTTCGCGGATTTAAGGTGATGATTGGTGGTGGATTGGGTTCGCAACCACGTCATGCTGATGTGCTATATGATTTTCTGGAAACTGATAAAATCATTCCAGTAATGGAAGGTGTGTTGCGAATTTTTGACCGTCACGGTGAGCGTAAAAGTCGCGCCAAAGCGAGAATGAAATTTTTAATTAAGGATATAGGTTTGGATGCTTTTAAGGAATTGGTTGAAGCTGAGCAAAATGCGATTGAATTAAAATCGGTTGCTATCGATGCTGATGCCTTTGAAGCGTCTGTTCCAGTTGAAATCACTGAAATTCCAGAAGTAACTATTAAAGACCAACAGGCTTTTGAAACTTGGAAGTCAACTAACTTAATTCCTCAAAAACAAGAAGGTTATGTGGCTATCGGTATCAAGGTGTTGTTAGGTGATTTCTATACGGACAAGGCGAGGTTATTAGCTGATTTAGTAGAGAACTATGCCGCTGGTGAAATTCGTTTGTCGTTACGTCAAAATATTGTGATTCCTTTTGTGAAAAGAGAATTAGTGCCATTTTTCTATACCGAATTGGAAAAATTAGGTTTTGTAGAAGCTGGTTATAATAAAGCCGTGGATATCACTGCATGCCCAGGTACAGATACCTGTAATTTGGGTATAGCAAGTAGTACAGGTATTGCTGATGAGTTGGAGCGAGTGATTAAAGCCGAATATCCTCAGTATTTAAACAACGAAGATTTAGTGATTAAAATCAGTGGTTGTATGAATGCATGTGGACAGCACAATATGGCGAATATTGGTTTCCAAGGGATGTCTGTTCGTACACCTGATAAATTGGTAGCGCCTGCGTTACAAGTGCTTTTAGGGGGTGGAAACTTAGGTGATGGCAATGGCGTGTTTGCAGATAAAGTGGTAAAAGTACCTAGTAAAAGAGGTCCAGAGGCATTGCGAAGAATTTTAGACGATTACGAGGCTAATTCCAATGGAAAATTATTTGTTGACTACTATAAAGAAAAAGGGGAGAAGTATTTCTACGATTTCCTTCAAGATTTACAAGATGTCAGCAATTTAACTGACGCCGATCTTATTGATTGGGGAACGGATGAAAAGTATGTTAAGGAAATTGGTGTCGGCGAATGTGCCGGTGTGGTAATCGATTTAGTAGCAACCTTGTTCTTAGAAAGTGAAGAGAAAATTGAAAATGCCAAAGAATCTTTGGGAAACAAAGTGTATTCTGGAGCTATTTACCACGCTTACAGTTCAATGGTAAATACCGCTAAGGCGTTGTTGACCGCAGAGAATAAAAAAACAAACACGCATTCCGGAATTATCAAGCAATTTGATGAGTTGTTTGTGGAAACGGGAGCTATAAAATTAGAAGGTTCTTTTACTGACATCGTTTATCAAATCAATAAATTTGTACCAAACGCTGAGTTTGCTAGTCAATATATAGAAAGCGCTCAAGACTTTTTAGATAAGACAAGAGCATACCGAGAATTGGAGTTGAACACAGCTAAAAAAGCCGTTTAATAATTCAAATGAGTATAAAAACCCCAAAATTAACGGTTGTAGGTGCAGGGCCTGGTGACGAGGATTTGATTACCCTTAAAGCGATTAAGGCTATTGAATCAGCGGATGTCATTCTGTACGATGCGCTTATCAACGAATCCTTGCTAAAGTATGCTTCGGAAGCTACCGAATTTATTTTTGTTGGGAAACGTAAGGGGTGTTATGCGTTTCAACAAGAGCAAATTAACGATTTGATAGTCTCAAAAGCGAAAGAAAAGGGACATGTGGTAAGGCTTAAAGGGGGTGACCCATTTATTTTTGGTCGCGGTGCAGAGGAGATTGATTATGTACGGCAATTTGGTTTGGAAACTTTTGTAGTACCGGGGATTTCATCTTCGGTTGCAGTTCCAGCATATCAGGGCATTCCGTTAACAAAACGAGGTGCTTCCGAAAGTTTTTGGGTAATCACAGGAACCACAAAACAACACAAACTATCGGCCGATGTGGCCTTGGCAGCTAAGTCAACCGCAACAGTTGTGATATTGATGGGGATGGGCAAATTAGTGGAAATCGTGGAGATTTTTTCAAAAGAAGGAAAAGCGGATACGTCCGTAGCTATTATTCAAAATGGAACTAGGGAAGATGAAAATGTAGGTATTGGGACTATCAAAACTATCGAGAGCATTGCCCGAGAAAAGCAATTGGCCAACCCGGCAATTATTATTATCGGAGATGTAGTTAAGGAAAGAGCGGTTTTGAGTTCTATTTATAGTGAAGTGACCCAGGGTTAAATTATGGAAAGGAATAATTTATATCCCATTTTTTTAAAGGCACGAAGCCTAAATGTGTTGATTGTTGGTGGAGGGTTCGTTGCTGAAGAAAAATTAACTTTCTTATTAAAATCAAGTCCAGATGCCCATGTAACTATGGTGTCGCCTATGTTTAGGGAAGGCACGATAGATCTGGCTGAAAAAGGAGATGTAAAGCTGATTGAGGATACCTATAAAAAGAAGTATCTGAAGGGTAAACATATTGTTGTTGCTACGACAGATGTGCCAGAGGTAAACGTGAAGGTGCATAAACATTGTAGAAAGCGAAGCATTTTGGTAAATGTAGCCGACAACCCACCATACTGTGATTTTTATATGGGTGGCATTGTAACAAAAGGCAATGTAAAAGTAGCGATTTCAACCAACGGAAAATCGCCAACAACGGCCAAACGTTTGAGACAATTTTTTGAGGAAGTCATTCCTGAAAACATTGACGATTTGGTGAAGAATTTAAACGAATATAGAAAAACCATAAAAGGTGATTTTGAGGAAAAAGTAGAGACCCTCAATGAATTCACAAAAGGATTAATACAAAAAAGAGAATCATAAAATGATTAAGACGGATATACTTATCATAGGAGCTGGTCCAACAGGGTTGTTTACGGTATTTGAAGCGGGATTGTTAAAGTTGAAGTGTCACTTAATTGACGCATTGCCTCAACCAGGAGGACAATGTTCAGAATTATATCCCAAAAAGCCCATTTATGATATTCCAGGGTTCCCAGAGATTTTGGCAGGTGACTTAACTAGAAATTTACTGGAACAAGGTAAGCAGTTCGAGCCAGGGTTCACTTTAGGAGAACGTGCCGATAAAGTTGAAAAACAAGAGGATGGAACATTTATTGTTACCACAAATAAAGGGACAAAACATCAAGCTCCGGTGGTGGCTATTGCCAGTGGATTAGGTAGTTTTGAACCTAGAAAGCCAGCGCTTGACAGCCTTGTGGATTACGAGGATAAAGGCGTTGAATATATGATTAAAGAGCCCGAAATGTATAGGGATAAAAATGTTGTGATTGCCGGTGGAGGGGATTCTGCATTGGATTGGAGTATCTTTTTAGCTGATGTTGCTAAAAGCGTAACATTAATACACAGGCGTAATGAGTTTAGGGGGCATTTGGATTCAGTTGAAAAAGTCCAGGAGCTCAAAGATGATGGTAAAATCAATTTGATTACCCCGGCTGAGGTTACCGACATTATGGGTGATGGTAAAGTTGAAGCAATCGAAATCACGAAAAAAGACGAGGAACCTTTTAGGTTGGAAACAGACCACTTTATACCTTTATTTGGGTTGTCTCCTAAATTAGGCCCTATCGCCAATTGGGGCTTGGAGATTGAGAAAAATGCGATTAAGGTAAATAATGCATTAGATTACCAAACCAATATACCCGGCATTTTTGCAATTGGGGACGGTAATTACTATCCCGGTAAGTTAAAGTTGATTCTTTGTGGTTTTCACGAAGCGACTATAATGTGCCAAGCGGCCTACAAAATTATTAATCCAGGAAAGAAGTTCGTGCTAAAATATACAACAGTTTCTGGGGTTAACGGTTTCGACGGCACAAGAAAGGAAGCACCAAAAGCGGTAGTTCAAGCTATAAATTAAGTTTAAGCTTTATAAATAAAAATCCCGCGAGTTTTCTTTTAAGTTCGCGGGATTTAATGTTTAAATACACCAGATTGTTAGGGATAAGTTATATTTTTATCCACTGAAATTTTTAAAATGTAATCAAGGGAATGAAAAGTTACAACGTTTGCTTAAAGGACACGGTGAAGACGTTTACAAAAAGACTGTTTTACTCTTTATTCGATTGTGAGCAGGAAGAAGCCCATGGTGAATATTTAGAGGAGACATTCCTTAAGATACTTTCGGCGTTGGAGATTGAAAACGTTACAGAAATTTGGGCCAGTTTTAAAGCCGAGCTTCCAGAAATAAGACAAAAATTGGATTTGGATGCTATCGCCTTTGAGAAGAACGACCCGGCTTCCCATAGTCTGCGAGAAATTTATCTGGCCTATCCTGGTTTCCATGCCATTTCGATTTACCGTTTAAGTCATGCGCTTTATAATCGCAATGTGCATATTTTACCCAGAATGATGAGTGAATACATTCACGGTATTACGGGGATTGATATTCACCCCGGTGCTACCATTGGGGAATCGTTCTATATCGACCACGGTACAGGTATTGTGATTGGTGAAACCTCGATTATTGGCAAGGGTGTAAAAATTTATCAAGGGGTTACTTTAGGAGGTATTTCAGTGGCGAAGAGTTTGGCTAAAACCAAACGTCACCCCACTATTGAAGATGATGTTTGCATCTATGCCAATGCCACGATTTTAGGTGGCGATATTGTAATTGGTGCCAATAGTATTATTGGAGCAAACGTATGGATTACTGAGCCGGTACCCGAGAATTCGTTGGTCACCTATCAAACTGAAATTAAAATAAGACCGAAAAAGAATGGGATTCGAAAATAGTATCATAGGTCAAATAGGGAATACGCCTTTGGTGGAAGCGACGCATCTTATCAATAAAAAAGGTGTGCGTTTGTTTTTGAAGTTGGAAGGGAATAATCCCGGAGGAAGTGTTAAGGACAGACCTGCTTTCAATATGATAAATGAGGCGTTGAAAAGAGGTGATATCAAAAAAGGAGGCACTTTGGTGGAAGCAACTAGTGGAAATACAGGTATTGCTTTGGCGTTTATCGCAAAATTGTTGGGGTTGAAAATGGTTTTAATTATGCCTGAAAACTCTACTGAAGAACGGGTGAAAACCATGCGGGCCTATGGAGCAGAGGTGATTTTAACCCCTGCGGATATCGGTATCGAAGGCTCTCGAGATTTAGCATTTAAGTTGAGAGATGAAAAAGGATACACCCTTTTAAATCAGTTTGAAAACCACGACAACTGGAAAGCCCATTATAAAACCACCGGTCCAGAAATCTGGGAAGCGACCGAAGGTAAAGTAACCCATTTTGTGTCGGCCATGGGAACAACAGGAACCATAACTGGCGTTTCAAAATATTTAAAAGAGAAAAACAAAGACATAACTATTGTTGGAGCACAACCAGCAGACGGTGCTAGAATACCTGGCATCAGAAAGTGGTCGCCAGAGTATGTTCCCAAGTTTTTTGAGCCAGAACGTGTGGACATTGTTGTAGATGTATCTGAAGATGACGCCAAGGCCACCACAATTAAGTTGGCAAAAGAAGAAGGTGTATTTGCAGGAATGAGCAGTGGAGGTTCTGTGTTTTGTGCCTTAACCATTGCTGAACGAATTGAAGAAGGGGTTATCGTTGCGATAATATGCGATAGAGGGGATAGGTATTTATCCTCAACATTGTTTGAATAAAAAAAATTAAACTTCCTGCAAGGTTTCCGAAACCTTGTAGGTATTAAATGTTTGAAAATGTCAAATATTAGAAAAGCTTTAAAAGAGCGAATTTTGGTTTTAGATGGTGCCATGGGTACTATGCTTCAAGCCTATAAATTCACTGAGGAAGATTTCAGGGGTGAGCGATTTAAGGATTACCCTATTCCTTTGCAAGGGAATAACGACTTGCTGTCCATTACGCAGCCCGACGCTATTAAAACCATTCATGGGAAATACTTTGAGGCTGGTGCCGATATTATTGAAACCAATACGTTTTCAGGCACCACAATTGCCATGGCCGATTATCAAATGGAGGATTTGGTATATGAATTAAACTATGAGTCGGCTAAAATAGCCAAGGAAGTCGCTGATGAATTCACGGCCAGGGAACCCCACAAACCACGTTTTGTAGCGGGTTCAATTGGCCCAACAAACCGTACGGCAAGCATGTCCCCAGATGTAAATGACCCTGGATATCGAGCCGTAACTTTTGATGAGTTACGAATTGCATACAAGCAACAAGTTGAAGCTTTGCTTGATGGTGGTGCGGATTTGTTATTGGTTGAAACGGTATTTGATACATTAAATGCGAAGGCTGCGCTTTTTGCCATTGAAGAAGTAAAAGCTGAGCGAAATATAGATGTTCCAATTATGCTAAGTGGCACGATTACCGATGCATCGGGAAGAACCCTGTCCGGGCAAACCGCAGAAGCATTTTTAATTTCAGTATCGCATGTGCCCTTGTTATCCGTCGGATTCAACTGTGCCTTGGGAGCCAATTTATTGCAACCCCATTTAGAGGCCATTGCCAATAAAACGGATTTTGCCATTTCGGCGCACCCAAATGCCGGATTACCAAATGCCTTTGGGGAATATGACGAAACCCCAGAACAAATGGGAGAGCAAATTGAAGAATATCTAAAAAAGAATTTAATCAATATTATTGGTGGTTGCTGTGGTACTTCACCAGAGCATATCAGTGTTATAGCAGATATCGCCTCAAAATATCAACCCCGGAAAATTGTCACGCTGAGCGCAGTCGAAGCGTCTCATTAATTTCAAAATGAAAATAAAACAAACCAAATACATGAAGCTCTCTGGTTTAGAACCTTTGGTTTTAAACGAGAACAGCAATTTTATTAACGTCGGGGAACGCACCAATGTGGCAGGTTCTCGAAAGTTCTTGCGCTTAATAAAAGAAGAAAAATTTGATGAGGCGCTTGATATCGCGAGACATCAAGTAGACGGTGGTGCTCAGATTATCGACATCAATATGGACGATGGTTTGATTGATGGAAAGGAAGCGATGGTGCGTTTCTTAAACTTGATCGCTGCCGAACCTGATATTTGTCGCGTACCCATTATGATCGACTCCTCAAAATGGGAAATTATTGAAGCAGGATTGCAGGTAGTGCAGGGGAAATGTGTGGTGAATTCTATTTCATTGAAAGAAGGTGAAGAGAAATTTATTTGGGAGGCTACTCAGATTAAGCGTTACGGTGCGGCCGTAATTGTGATGGCTTTTGATGAAGTGGGCCAAGCCGATAATTATGAGCGACGAATTGAAATTGCTAAACGGTCGTACGATGTTCTGGTGAACAAAGTTGGTTTTCCGTCAGAAGATATCATTTTCGATTTGAATATATTCCCTGTGGCAACAGGTATGGAGGAGCACCGCAGAAATGCCATCGATTTTATTGAGGCCACACGATGGGTGCGTCAAAATTTAGAAAACGTAAGTGTAAGTGGAGGTGTAAGTAATGTTTCCTTTTCTTTTAGGGGAAATGACACAGTAAGGGAGGCGATGCACTCCGTGTTCTTATATCATGCCATTCAAAACGGCATGAACATGGGTATTGTAAACCCAGCAATGTTGGAGGTTTACGATGATATTCCAAAGGATTTATTGGAACATGTTGAGGATGTTATTTTGGACAGACGCGATGATGCTACAGAGCGTTTATTGGAATTTGCTGAAACCGTAAAAGGCACGAAAGCTGAAAAAACAGTGGATTTAACCTGGCGTGAAGGTTCCATTCAAGATAGAATTACACATGCTTTGGTTAAAGGTATTGACGCTTTTATTATTGAAGACGTAGAACAAGCCAGACAAGAAGCTTCAAAACCTATTGAAGTTATTGAAGGTCACTTAATGATTGGAATGAATGTGGTTGGCGATTTATTCGGAGCCGGTAAAATGTTTTTGCCCCAAGTGGTGAAATCAGCTAGAGTGATGAAAAAGGCCGTGGCCTATTTGAATCCCTTTATTGAAGCAGAAAAATCAGATAAATCAGAGCCCGTTGGAAAGATTTTGATGGCAACTGTAAAAGGTGATGTTCATGATATTGGAAAAAATATTGTGAGTGTGGTATTAGCGTGTAATAATTATGAAATAGTGGATTTAGGAGTGATGGTACCGCCCGAAAAAATTATTGAAACCGCAATCAGTGAGGGTGTGGATGCTATTGGCTTATCCGGTTTGATTACACCGTCGCTGGATGAGATGGTGTATTTAGCCAAGGAAATGCAAAACAAAAATTTTGAAGTTCCGCTTTTGATTGGTGGTGCTACAACGTCTAAAGCACATACGGCCGTTAAGATTGATACGCAATATGAAAATGCGGTGGTACACGTTAATGATGCCTCAAGAGCCGTGACCGTTGTTGGGGATTTGTTGAACAAGAAAACGTCAAATGAATATGTAGCAAAGTTAAAGCGAGACTACGAAGAATTCAGAACCAAGTTTTTAAAACGAGGTAAAGAGAAGTCTTATATTTCGATTAAAGAAGCGCGAAGCAAGAAGTTTAAAATTGATTGGGACATATCAGAAATAGTGAAGCCTAAGGAAATGGGTGTTCAAATTCTAAAGCAATTGAGTTTAAAAGATCTGTTGCCATTTATTGACTGGAGTCCGTTTTTTAGGAGTTGGGATCTGCATGGGAAATACCCCGACATTTTGAAGGATGAGGTGGTTGGCGAACAAGCCAGTCAGTTATATGAAGATGCGCAAGAGATGATTCGGCAAATTGTGGCAAAGCAATTGTTGAAGCCCAAAGCTATTTTTGGTTTATTTGAAGCCAATACCATTAATGAAGATGATATTTCAGTAAAGAAAAAAGGGGAAGAAATTGCGGTGTTTAGAACCTTGCGCCAGCAGTTAAAAAAGCGCGAAGGTGTTCCAAATCATGCATTGGCTGATTTTGTTGCACCCGAAAGTACGGGTAAAACTGATTATGTTGGAGCGTTTTGTGTTGCCATTTTTGGTGCTCAAGAATTGGCGGACAGTTACAAGGCCAAAGATGATGATTACAGCGCTATAATGGCCCAAGCCATTGCAGACCGATTTGCCGAGGCTTTTGCTGAATATTTACACAAACAAATTAGAACGAAACATTGGGGCTATGCCTCAGACGAGGATTTGAGCAATGATGAATTGATAAAAGAGAGTTATAAAGGCATTCGTCCCGCACCGGGATATCCTGCGTGTCCAGACCATTTGGAAAAGGAAACCATTTGGAAATTGTTGGAAGTTGAAAAATTGATTGGTGTTACCTTAACCGAGAGTTTAGCCATGTGGCCAGCAGCTGCGGTTTCAGGTTACTATTTTGGAAACAAAGAAGCGAAATATTTTGGTTTAGGTAAAATTACTGATGACCAATTAACCGATTATGCGAAGCGAAAGGGCATTGACATTGAGAAGGCACGGAAGTGGCTGCATCCTAATATAAGCCCCTACTAACCTCCCCGAAGGGGAGGGACTCTTACTCGTGCGCGTGAGACCTATCAGTTTTTTAAATCCTGACGGGTCTGATAACCGCAACAGTTCCCCTCCGTAGATGGGCTAGGGATGGGTTTAAGAGCAAGAGTGGCGCGTTAGGGATTGAACGGAATGTTTGAGCTCCTCTCCCGATAGCTATCGGGAGAGAGCGAGTAGTGAAAGCCCGACCCTTTGGGTAACGCCCAAAAAATAAAAAAGTATAACTAAATAAGATTCCTGCTTTCGCAGGAAAGTAGAATGAAAGTAACAGACCATATTAAGAACGCCAACGGAAAGACGTTGTTTTCGTTTGAGGTAATTCCACCGAAGAAGGGGAAGAATATTCAGGATTTATACAATAACATTGACCCGTTGATGGAGTTTAAACCACCGTTTATTGACGTGACCACTTCGCGGGAGGAGTATGTATATATTGACAAAGGTAACGGCCTTTTGGATAAAAGGATTACCAGGATGCGACCCGGAACAGTTGGGATTTGTGCCTCCATTATGCATAAGTATCAGGTGGATGCGATTCCGCATTTGTTGTGTGGTGGTTTTACAAAGGAGGAGACGGAATATGTGTTGGTGGATTGCCATTATTTAGGGTTGGATAATGTGATGGCTCTTCGTGGCGATTCTATGAAGGATGAACCTTATTTTAAGCCTTGTGATGGCGGGCATGCTTATGCCAGCGAATTGGTGGAGCAAATTGCAAGTTTAAACCGTGGTAAATATTTGCACGATGACATTGAGGTGGAGCATTACTCCGATTTTTGTATCGGCGTGGCCGGTTATCCGGAAAAGCACATGGAAGCACCATCCTTGGCCACCGATTTAAAACGTTTAAAAGCCAAAGTAGATGCCGGAGCGGATTATGTGGTGACCCAAATGTTTTTTGACAACCAAAAGTATTTTGAGTTTGTGGAAAAGGCTCGGGAAATGGGGATAGATGTGCCCATTATTCCAGGGATTAAACCGATTGCGGTAAAGAGACATTTGCAATTGTTACCACAGGTGTTTAAAATAGATTTGCCCCAGGATTTGATCGATGCCGTCGAAGATTGCAAGGATAATAAGGCAGTACGTCAGGTTGGAATTGAATTCGCAATTCAGCAATCCAAGGAACTGTTGGATTTTGGTGTACCTGTATTGCATTATTATTCAATGGGCAAGAGCGATAATATTCATGCCATTGCAAAAGCATTGTTTTAAATAGTACATTTGCAGTACAGATTCCCCAAAATGAAGCTATTTTATACCGGCCTGTTGTGGTTGATTTGTGCTGTATGTTTGGCGCAAGACAAAACCCATACGTCCTATCTGGATGTCAATTATTTCTCAGGCTACATTGGGCTTCACAACGATGAAATACTGCATTTAATTCAGGAACATCCCCAAGGTATTATTGTAAGCTGGAATAAAAAAACCTTTGGTTACGAGGATTGGGAACAACGTTTTGGCTACCCAGACTTAGGATTTTCATTAGCCTATCAAAACTTTAACAATTCTGTTTTAGGAAACAACCTTTCGGTTTACGCCCACTATAATTTTTACTTTTTCAACCGGAATTTAATGCTTCGGATTGGTCAGGGGATGGCCTATAATTCCAATCCTTACGACAGGGAAACCAACTTTAAGAATGTGGCTTTCGGCTCTACATTTATGAGTAGTACTTATGCCATGTTGCAGTATAAAAAGGAACGGATTTTTGATAAATTTGGGTTGCAGGCTGGATTTTCCCTGATTCACTATTCCAACGCCAATGTTAAGGCACCGAACAATGGCACTAATACTATTGCATTTAATGTCGGGGTAACGTATAATTTGGATGACGAAAATCTGGAATATCAGCGTACTTTAGACCGAAAAGCAGACAGAAAATTTACCGAACCAATCAAATACAATGTGGTATTCAGAGGAGGGGTTAATGAAAGCGACTTGATTGGTAGTGGGCAATATCCTTTTTATATTTTATCGGCCTATGCCGACAAACGTATCAATAGAAAAAGTGCCTTGCAGTTGGGGGCAGATCTGTTCTTTTCTAATTTTTTGAAGGAATTAATTAAATTTAGAAGCGTGGCATTTCCTGAGGAAAACGTTTCAGGTGATGAAGACTTTAAAAGAGTAGGCGTGTTTGTTGGCCACGAATTGTTCATCAACAAATTGAGCTTGTTAAGCCAAGTGGGGTATTATGTGTATTATCCATTTGAATTTGAAGGTCGAACTTATATCAGAGCGGGATTAAAACGCTATTTTGGCAAAAAGTGGTTTGGGGCCGTAACCTTAAAATCACATGGATTTAGGGCAGAAGCGGTTGAATTTGGGGTTGGCCTAAGATTATAATTATAGAACAGAGACTGACAATTGTAGGTTTGGGTGTAAGCGATTTGAAATCGGCAACTCAGTTTTATGAAGAAAAATTTGGTTGGAAGAAAACCGAATCAAGCAATGACGGTATTTCGTTTTTCCAAATGAATGGCATCTTGTTGTCCTTATACCCAAGGGAGAAGTTAGCCGAAGATGCCAAAGTGTCTCATGAGGGCAACGGATTTAAAGGCTTTACCCTGGCTTATAATGCACGGTCAAAAAAAGAAGTGGATGCCATTTTTGAAGATTTGAAGCAAAAAAGGGTTGCTATAGTTAAACCAGCTGAAGAAGTGTTTTGGGGTGGCTATAGTGGCTATGTTGCAGACATGGATGGAAATTTATGGGAAATAGCATTCAATCCATTCTTGCCGATGGATGAGAAGGGTAATACATCTGAAGTTTAGTTTATGCTGAAAAGAATAGCTTGCATATCGTTAATTTTATTAGTTTTTGCTTGTGACAGCGAAAATGCCAACGACTGTTTTCAAACTGCCGGGCCACTGGTTCAAAAGGAATTGATTGTTGAATCTTTTGATAAGATTTTAGTAAATCGCGATGTAGAATTGATACTGAAAGATGGTGCTGAACAAAAGGTGGTTGTAGAAACCGGTGAAAATCTATTGAACGATGTTGAGGTGTCGGTCATAAACGGAAGAATTACCTTGACGGATAATAACAACTGCAATTACGTTCGCGATTATGGCATTACCAAAGTTTATATCACCTCACCAAATATTCGAGAGATACGAAGTTCCACCCAATACAGTATCAAATCTGATGGCGTGTTGACTTATCCTGAAATCAATGTGCTGTCTGAAGATTTTAATACTCCAGGTACTTTTACGGTCGGGGATTTTATTCTCGAGGTAAATAGTAACACTTTTAGAGCGACATTTAATGGGTTGTCCAGCTGTTTTGTTTCTGGTTCGGTAAATAATTTGAATGTTTCTTTTTTTGCTGGCGACGGAAGGTTTGAGGGGCGGAACTTAATTGCTCAAAACGTTGAGGTACTTAATCGTGGTTCCAATGATATGGTGGTTAATCCGCAGGCTGAAATAACAGGTACAATATCCAGTACTGGAAATGTTATAGCTGTAAACCGGCCACCAGTTGTAGAGGTTGAAGAACTCTACAAAGGACGCCTAATTTTTGAATAATTCCACTGACTGTTTCGCGATTTCAAGCTCTTCATTGGTGGGGATAATCAGTACTTTTACTTTGGAAGTTTCAGCACTTACGTCTGTAAGTTTATCTGGTCTTACCTTGTTTTTGTCTTCATCCAAGACGATTCCTAGGTAATTCAATTCACTACAAACGCGTCGGCGCATATCTATTGAATTTTCTCCAATACCCGCAGTAAATACGATAGCATCTAGACCGTTCAAAATCGCGGCATAGCTACCGATATATTTTTTTATCCGATAGGCATTCATGTCCAGTGCTAGTTGTGCATTTTTGTCCCCATTGTCTGCTTTTGCCTGAATTTCTCGCATATCGCTGTGTCCTGTCAATCCCAACATACCACTTTTCTTTTGAAGAATGGTATTGATTTCTGAAAGGCTGAGATTAAAACGTTCGGCCATATGAAAAATAATGGAAGGGTCTACATCTCCAGAGCGTGTACCCATAATTAAACCGCTTACGGGCGAAAACCCTAGCGAATGGTCAATACTTTTGCCATCTTTAATGGCGGTCATGCTACAACCATTCCCAAGATGAATTGTGATGATTTTTGAATGTGCTTTGTCCAAGTATTCGATGGCCTTCGCGGACACATATTTATGACTCGTGCCATGGAATCCATACAACCGAATATTATGCATGTCTGAATATTCATTAGGAATGGCATATTTATAGGCGTGTTCTGGAATGGACTGATGAAATGCTGTGTCAAAAACCGCCACCTGTTTGGCTTTTGGAAAAATGGCCTCGGCAACTTCAATACCTTCCAAATTGGCAGGATTATGTAAAGGAGCCAAAGAGGATAAAGCTTTGATTTTTGCTTTAACGTTTGCTGTGATTTCAGTTGTATTGCTGAAATGCTTGCCTCCGTGTACCACACGATGCCCCACAATATCAATAGCATCCGCTGATTTGATAATTCCAGTATCTTTGTCCAACAATTGTTTGGAAACCATTTCTAGGCCTACCTTATGGTTGGGAATGGATTCCACAACTTCAATAGTATCTTTATCTGTTTTGAATTTGAAAATGGCATCCTCAAAACCGATGCGCTCAATTATTCCTGAACACAAAATCCTAGTATCAGGCATTGAAAACAATTGAAATTTTAGAGATGAACTCCCTGAGTTTAAAACGAGTACCTGCATATTAAAAATCTTGAGCTTGGATTGCGGTTATGATTACGGTGCTATAAATATCATCAGCAGTGCAGCCTCTACTTAAGTCATTAACTGGTTTGTTTAGGCCTTGTAACATTGGGCCTATGGCCAAGGCACCTGTCTCGCGCTGTACGGCCTTATAGGTATTATTTCCAGTATTCAAATCAGGGAAAATCAGCACGCTGGCCTGTCCCGCAACTTCAGAATCTGGTAATTTACTTTTTCCAATGCGCATATCCACGGCTGCGTCGTACTGTATGGGGCCTTCGATTTTAAGGTCTGGGGCGGCGGCTTTTGCTATTTCGGTAGCCTTTCTTACCCTATCTACATCTTCACCTTTTCCGGAGGCACCTGAGGAATAGGATAGCATTGCTACTTTCGGTTCAACCCCAAAATTACGGGCCGTTTCAGCGGATGAAATCGCGATTTCTGCTAATTGCTCGGCATTCGGATTCGGATTGATGGCACAGTCTCCAAAAATGGAAACTCTATCTTCTAAACACATGAAAAATACAGAGGATACTATATTCACGCCTGGCTTTGTTTTGATAAATTGTAAGGCCGGCCTTAAGGTGTGTGCAGTGGTGTGCAGGGCTCCTGAAACCATTCCATCTGCATGCCCTTTATATATCATCATTGTGGCGAAATACGACACGTCGGACATGGCATCCCTGGCCATATCCATATTAACGTTTTTGTGCTTTCTTAACTCATAAAAAGTTTGAACATAATCTTCAAAATCTGGAGATTCTATTGGAAAAACAGTATTAACGGTGTTTAAGTCCAAAGGAATGTCATGTTTGTCAATGCGCTCCTGTATTTTTTCTCTTTCTCCAATTAGGGTCAAATCCACCACGTGCGCATCAATAAGCCGGACCGCTGCTCTCAAAACCCTTTCGTCATAGCCTTCCGGTAAAACGATATGCTTTTTATCCTTTAAGGCCCGTTGTAACAAATTGTACTGAAACATTCTTGGAGTAAAAATATCGGACTTGAAAGTTATCAAATCCTCCGCCAGTTTATTGGTATCTACATGCTTCTCGAAAGTAGCAATCGAGGTTTCGATTTTTTCAATGTTTTCGGCATAAATTCTGGATTTTATTTTGCCAATTGCATTGGTGACAAAAAAAGTACCATCTTTTACGCTGATAATCGGTACAACGCTTGAAAGGCCTTCTATTAGTCTAAGTATGGGTTTTTCTGGAATGAGGCCACCAGTTAAAATAATGCCGGATATTTTTGGGTAATTAGCCGAAATGTTTGCCTGTAAGGCTCCCAAAATTATATCTGCCCTATCGCCAGGGGTAATCACCAACGCGTTTTCTTTTAAATGTGTTAAGTAGTTGCGCAATTGCATGGCACCCACGCTGTAGTTTTCGGATTGATTGTTGATCATTTCCTGGCCAAAAAGCACCGTACCCTTTAGTTTTCTAACAATTTCCTTAACCGTTGGGCTTGCCAGACTGCCAATTTTAGGAATGACGGTAATGTCCGTGCCTTCATTGATTCGGGACTTTATCAGCCCTTTTAGGGTGCCGACATCTTTGGGGTCAATCTTATTGGTCATAATTGACAGTACGTCCACTTCTTCTTTAAAGGTGTCGTGGGCTAATTGCACGTTTTCTACAATCTCAGAAAGCTCTTTTTTATCCCCCTGTGAAACAATAATCACGGGCAATCCAAGGTTTTTTGAAATCAAAATATTGATATCAAGCTCCAAACTAGAATTTTCATGCGAAAAATCAGTGCCCTCAACCAATACAAAGTCAAAACGTTCTTCAAGATGTTTGTACTTTTTAATGATTTCGTCTATGACATCACCGGATTTTCCTCTGTTGTACAGATCCAAAACCTGGCTTCTCGTATAAGCAAAAGTCTTTTTGTAGTTAATATCCAGTTCAAAATAGGAGACTACCGTATTGATGTGGTTGTCCGGTTCTCCTTCCTTCGTGTCCTCGATAATGGGACGAAAATAGCCCACTTTAGCAGTTTTACCTAAAAGCATGCGCATTAAGCCCAGAACAACCACGGATTTTCCACTGTTGGGTTCGATGGTTGCTACATAAATTCCCTTGCTCATTGTTGATATTTTGTAGATTTACAAAGATAGTTTTTTATGTGTTTTAACCAGAAAATAACTATAACTATTTTGTGATTTGCTCGGCAAAATTACAGCCTTGTTGTTTATGGGAAGATGATTTTTATCATACTTTAATTTTATGCAACAAAATTTCTGGGATTGATGAGGGTAGTCCAAATTATTTTGATGTCAATTCTCTAAAAAGTGACTCCAAACTCGCATTTTTTTGATTGAGTTGTAAAATCTTTAATTGATTATCGTGCGCAAAATCGAACACATAGGAGCGCATGTCTTCGGAGGTCTTAAATGTAATTTCGTAAACAAAATCATAGGTGTTTACCACTTTTTCAACTTTTGGGAGCTTTAAAAGAAAGGCATCCTCCACACGGTAATCAAATTCCACAATTACGGTTTGGACTTTTTCGTTGCGAAGGTCTTTCAGTTTTTTATCGGCAACAATCTCACCTTTATTGATAATGATAACCCTATCGCACATGGCTTCCACTTCCTGCATAATATGCGTGGACAGGAAAACGGTTTTGGTTTTGCCGATGGATTTGATAAGGTTCCTGATATCAATTAATTGATTGGGGTCCAATCCCGTTGTGGGTTCATCCAGAATTAGAACTTCCGGGTCATGTAATAAAGCGCTTGCTAAACCTACTCGCTGGCGATAGCCTTTGGAGAGTTGGCCTATCTTTTTGTGGATTTCGGGCGTTAATCCCGTCATTTCGATGACTTCGGCAATTCTTGCATTGTCTATTTTGTAAATGCCCGCATTAAAAGCTAAATACTCCTTTATGTACATGTCTAAATATAAAGGGTTGTGTTCGGGCAGATATCCCACACTTTTTTGAATATCTTGGCGTTGATCGGTACCAAAACCATTCACTTTTACATTGCCCGAGGTGGGCTGGATGTAAGTGGTCAAAATTTTCATCATAGTGGACTTGCCCGCGCCGTTGGGGCCTAAAAAGCCTACAATTTCAGGTTGTGCCACGTTGAATGAAATGTTGTTTAGGGCTTTTTGATTGCCGTACAATTTGGAAACACCATTGACTTCAATAGACATTTGATTGATTTGTTTTGTCAAAAATAGCGATTCTATAATGCAATTCTAATTTTGCTGTAAATTCTTTAAATCTTTTTTAAAAAGTCAAAAAAAACGTTTTGGAGTGCTTTGATTTCTTGAAATATTAATTACTTTAGCCGACGTAATTATGAGAACGACAACATTTTATACATACTTTAGCTTTTTTTATTTCTTTTTTGGGAAAGAAATCGAGACGTTGTGTGTATAAATAGTAACAATATATTTTAATGCAAGTCTCGATGAAAATCGAGACTTTTTTTATGATTAATACGGTAGCCATACAGGGAGTTAAAGGGAGTTTTCACCACATCGTATCTCGGGAATTTTTTGAAAAACCTGTGGATATTATTGAGTGTATGACTTTTGACAGGGTTGTGGAAGCACTTATTAACGGTGAGTGCGATGCGGCCATTATGGCTTTGGAAAATTCTATTGCGGGCTCGATTATTCCTAATTATGCGATGATTGATAACAATTATTTGCATATCGTTGGGGAGCATTATTTGGATATTCAGCACAATTTAATGGCACTGCCGGGTCAAAGAATTGAAGATATAAAAGAGGTGTATTCGCACCCGATGGCGTTATTG
Organism: Hyunsoonleella aquatilis; assembly: GCF_014270105.1. Classification (GTDB taxonomy): domain Bacteria; phylum Bacteroidota; class Bacteroidia; order Flavobacteriales; family Flavobacteriaceae; genus Jejuia; species Jejuia aquatilis. The sequence goes on along the minus strand of NZ_JACNMF010000002.1, from coordinate 176,174 downwards.
CAGTGTAAAAGATTTTTTAGGGGACATCCGCATATTAAATTAGTAGAGGATAAGGACACGGCGGAGGTTGCAGATCGTATTCAAAAACATAAGTTGAAACATATTGGCGCGATTGCCAGCGTGCTGGCGGCCGAAATTTTTGAACTAGATGTTTTGGCGCATAGCATCCAAACGATAAAACATAATGAAACGCGTTTTGCGGTGGTAAAACGGACGAATTCCGAAGTACCTGAAAACGAAATTAATAAGGCTTCGATTAAATTTGAGGCGGACCATAAGCGCGGGAGTTTGGCAACGATATTGAATGTGATGAGTGATTGTAAGTTGAATTTAACAAAGATTCAGTCCTTGCCCATTATTGAAACACCTTGGAAATATGCCTTTTTTGTGGATGTGACGTTTGACGCTTATGCAGATTTTTTAAAGGCGAAGTCTTTAATTGAAATTATGAGCCCGAGTTTTAAGTTGCTCGGGGAATATAAAAATGCCAAGTTATGATTGAAGTAGCGAAGCGATTACATACGGTTGAAGAATACTACTTCTCTAGAAAATTGAGAGAGGTGGGCTTGTTGATTGCGAGCGGAAAGCCTATCATTAACTTGGGCATTGGTAGTCCGGATTTGCAACCACCGCAGAAAGTGATAGATGCTATTTCGGGTAGTTTAGGCGATGCCACGGCTCATAAATACCAAAGTTACCAGGGGTTGCCCGAATTGCGCGAGGCAATGGTGGCCTTTTATAAAGAGCATTTTGGGGTTAAAGTGAATGCAGCCAATGAGATTTTGCCTTTAATGGGAAGTAAGGAAGGTATTATGCATATTTCGATGGCTTATCTCAATGAAGGCGATGAGGTGCTGATTCCAAACCCGGGATACCCCACGTATCAATCGGTTACGAAATTGGTGGGTGCTAAAATTGTAACCTATGATTTGGATGCCTCCAATAATTGGATGCCCAACATCGCGGATTTAGAGCAAAAGGATTTAAGTAGGGTGAAATTAATGTGGGTAAATTATCCACATATGCCAACAGGGGCAACACCGACTGAAACCGTTTTTGAAGAATTGGTAGCTTTTGGCAAGCGCCATAATATTTTGATTGTCAATGACAATCCTTATAGTTTTGTGCTGAATGAGAATCCAAAAAGTATTTTAAGAGTTGAAGGTGCCAAGGATGTGTGTTTGGAATTGAATTCACTTAGCAAAACCTTTAATATGGCCGGATGGCGCGTGGGTATGGTTTTGGGAAATAGTGAGCATATCAGCAATATTTTAAAGGTAAAAAGCAATATGGATTCTGGAATGTTTTACGGCATTCAAAAAGGCGCTATTGAAGCTTTAAAATGTTCGGAAATGTGGTTTGTGACTTTGAATAGTGTTTACAAAAGACGACGCGAATTGGTATGGCAAATGGCCGAGGCTTTAAACTGCACATATGATAAAAATGCCACTGGTATGTTTGTGTGGGCAAAGTTGCCGCCATATTTAAAGTCTGAAGAGTTTATAGATTTAGTGTTGAAGAACAATCATGTGTTTATTACCCCGGGAACCATTTTTGGTAGCCAGGGCGAAGGGTACATTAGGTTTTCGCTGTGTGCTTCAACGGAGATTTTAGAAGAAGCTTTGGCACGAGTGAAATAAGTTGGCAGTGTTCAGTAGGCAGTAGGCAGTTTTAGTCTAGATAGAAGTTTGAAGCACGTAGCATGAAGAATGAAGATAGAAGTAGTTTAGGTTGAATTGATAATGAATTTTAAAGAATAAAAATCCGTCTGAGTTGAGTTCCTTCCCTTTGGGGAGGTTAGGAGGGGCTGTTTTATGAAGAATATATATGCCATAGGAGTAGGTTTAATAGGTGGTAGTCTTGCTTTGGATATCAAGACCCATCGCCCTGACGCAGTGATACATGGTGTGAGTAGAAAGGATGCTACCTTAACGACTGCTTTGGAATTAGGGCTGATTGACCAAAAGGCGACCTTAGATGATATTGAGAATGCCGATTTGGTGATTATATCAATTCCCGTGGATGCTACGGTGAAATTGTTGCCGACTATTTTGGATAAGATTCCCGATGCTGGATTGGTCGTAGATGCGGGGTCAACCAAAGCGGATATTTGCAAGGTGGTTGAAACCCACCCGAAACGAAGGAATTTCTTGGCTATGCACCCAATCGCGGGAACCGAGCATTCAGGTCCGACTGCCGCCGTAGCAGGATTATTTAAGGGTAAAACCAATATTGTTTGTGAGGTTGAGAAAACGGCTTTTAAACTGCAGGAACCTGCACTTAAATTGTTTACGGATATCGGGATGCGGATGCGGTATATGAACCCAGTGGAGCATGATAGGCACATTGCCTACATGTCTCACTTATCACACATCAGTTCGTTTATGTTGGGAAAAACAGTGATTGACAAAGAGAAAAATGAACGGGATATTTTTGATATGGCAGGCAGTGGATTTGCTTCCACGGTGCGTTTGGCAAAAAGTTCGCCAGAAATGTGGACACCGATTTTTGAGCAGAATAAAACCAATGTGATTGAAACTTTAGAGGAATATATCAACAATTTGACGCACTTTAAGGAGCTGATGAAAAATGATGATTTTGGGGCGATTTATGACGAAATGAAAAACACCAATCATATTAAGGATATTTTGAACGGAATAATATAGGGAGCAGGAAGCAGGAAGTTGGCTGGTTGATCTGCGTTAGGGATTGTAGAGGAAAGCCCACAGCGCCTCCTGAAAGAGGGAGCGAGGACTTGGAACGGAAAGCCCGACCCTCCCGATAGCTATCGGGAGTGGGTAACGCCCAAAAAAAGAAGAATAAAACAACATAAATAAATAGTAAACGCAATAGCTGAAGTAGCTAAATATTAAGTAAAAATGGAAAACAAAAAGGAAATGAGAGCTTGGCTGGATGACTTAGGATTGGAGCATCCGTTGGTAATTGCCGGGCCTTGTAGCGCAGAAACCGAGGAGCAGGTTTTAAAAATTGCACATGAGCTGAAGGACACGGACGTTAATTATTACCGTGCTGGAATTTGGAAGCCTAGAACCCGCCCTGGGAATTTTGAGGGCGTTGGGCACTTGGGTTTAAAATGGCTACAGAAGGTTAAGGCGGAAACAGGTATGAAAACTGCAACAGAAGTAGCCAATGCGGCGCATGTGAAGTTGGCCCTAGAGCACGACATTGATTTGTTGTGGATTGGTGCTCGCTCAACGGTGAGTCCGTTTATTGTTCAGGAAATTGCAGATGCCTTAAAAGGTACTGACAAAATAGTTTTGGTGAAAAACCCAGTTAACCCAGATTTACCTTTGTGGCTTGGGGCTATTGAGCGTTTGTATGCTTCCGATATCAAAAAGCTAGGTGTGATCCATAGAGGGTTTTCCACTTATGAAAAGACCAAATATAGAAACAAACCGAAATGGCAATTGGCCATTGAACTACAACGTAGATTTCCAGATTTACCGATTATAAATGACCCATCTCATATCACCGGTAAGCGAGATATGATTTTTGACGTATCACAAACGGCGTTGGATTTGAATTTTGACGGGTTGATGATTGAAACACACACTGATCCTGACAATGCTTGGAGTGACGCGGCACAGCAAGTAACCCCTGCAACTTTGGTTCAGATTATGAAAGATTTAAAAATTAGAAAGGAAACCGATGCGGAGTCTGAATATAATACCGCGTTGGATAAATTGAGGGCTCAGATTGATGTGGTGGATAATCAGATTATTGAATTGTTGGGCACACGCATGAAGGCGTCAGACGGTATTGGCGCACTAAAAAAGCAAAAGAATGTTGCTGTATTGCAAAGCAAGCGTTGGAATGAAATTTTAGGACGCATGGTGTTGGAAGGCGAGGAGCATGGCTTGAGCGAGGATTTTATTTTGAAGATGTTTAAAGCGATTCACCAAGAATCCATAAACCATCAGGAGAAGATTATTAACGGATAGTTTTCCGATTAAAAAGCCCCGCAATGCGGGGCTTTTTGTTTGTAGCTTATTTGTTTCTTTTAAAAATATAGCGAGTTATAAAAATACCCTGGCCATCGTCCTTGCCACTATCGCTTTCCACACCGCTGGTGACAAAAGCCAATTCCCAGCCCTCTTCTGCCATAGTACTAAGTTTGGAGCTTACAAGCGCGTCATTTGAGGCAATATTTTGAAATCGGATACCTGCTAAATTGAAGAAATTTAAAAGTTTGGTTTCCTCAAAGTCTTTGACACGGATATCCTTTCGTTTTGATTTGTTTCTGGTGTTGTCTTCTTCGGTTTGTTCCGAAGTAAACGATTCGTAATCCCTATCAACGCTGGCGGAAATTAAGCGTGAACGTCCAAGTCCGCTGGGTACAATGGATTCCACGCTCGTAACGATTTTATATTCAACTTGGGCACTGGTTTCAATAAAACTAAACATGGCAATTGCCAATACTAAAATTACTCTTTTCATGGTGTTGTATTTTTAAACTAAAGATTAAACGAAGCGGATATTTATCATCCTTTTCAAAGTTAATGAAACTGATCATTGTACTTTTATTGACAGTTCCCTAATCGGAAGGTTGCATTCACTCAATTAAAGTTTCATTTTGCTGGGGTTTGGTTTAGGTTTATAGTATTAACCAAAATTTTTTAAACTATGAAGCCTATCATTACACTTAGCTTTCTGCTTGTTGTCAATGTACTTTTTTCGCAAACTAAAATTAGTGGCAATGTTTCTGATAATGACGGACCACTTGCGGGAGCAAATATCATAATAAAAGATTCCCAAAAGGGTGCAACTTCAGATTTAGAAGGCAATTTTCAAATTGTTGTGAAACCCAGAGATACCCTTGTTATTACTTATTTGGGGTATGATTCCAAAGAAATAATGGTTGGAAAACAAGAGGATTTGGAGGTGAAATTAGATGGAAATATCGCATTGGACGAAGTAAGAATTACAGCTTATGGAAGCCACATGTGCAGAACTGTTTGTTGTTGTATAGGAGTAATCAAATCTGAATATATGATGGGGTTCAAATCAGATGTGATAACTGAAAAACTCTACCCAAACCCCTCTACAACAGGAAGATTTCAACTAAAGCTTTTAAAAGATTTTAAGCAGGTGGACATTCAGATATACACTATTACGGGTCAATTTATAAAAGGCTTGTTAAATAAACCCTCGGATAAGACCATGAGCTTGGATTTAAGTGAATATTCGTCAGGAATCTACATTATAAATTTGAATGCCAATGGCAAGCAAATCGCCTCCAAAAAAGCAATTATTCAGTAATTTTTTGATTTAAATATCGTTATTTTGTACTTCAACATTATGCATGACAGGACGCGTTTATAAATCTACAGGAAGCTGGTACACGGTAAAGACCCAATTGGGGGAGTTCTACCAATGTCGCATAAAGGGTAAATTTCGTATTAAGGACATCAAAAGCACTAACCCTATTGCGGTTGGTGATGTCGTGGATTTTGAATTGGAAACCAAAAACGATGAGGTTTCGGGGATTATTCATAATATTCACGATAGGAAAAACTACATCGTTAGGAAATCGGTAAACCTTTCCAAACAGACCCATATCATTTCGGCAAATATCGACCAGGTGTTTTTGATGGTTACGATTAATAACCCGCCTACTTTCACAAGTTTTATAGATCGATTTTTGGTAACGGCCGAAGCGTATTCTATTAAAACCATTTTGCTTTTTAATAAAATTGATACGTACGATGAGGAAACCCTTTTAGAAGTGAAATATTTAGCCCATGTGTATCGAAAAATAGGCTATGAATGCATTGGAATTTCGGCAAAAACGGGAAAAAATGTTGAGAAAGTAAAATCCTTAATGCGAGATAAGGTGAGTATGTTCTCGGGGCATTCGGGCGTTGGGAAATCCACTTTGGTCAATGCCATTGAACCTTCTTTGGATTTAAAAACCAAAGAAATTTCAAACCAGCATATGCAGGGCCAGCACACCACCACCTTTGCCGAAATGTTTGACACCAGCTTTGGAGGAAAAATCATTGATACACCCGGGATAAAAGGTTTTGGAGTGGTAGATATGGACAAAGAGGAGGTAGGTGATTATTTTCCTGAGATTTTTGCTTTAAAACAGGATTGCAAGTTTAACAACTGCTTGCATTTACAGGAACCAAAATGTGCTGTAAAAGATGCTTTGGACAATGACGAAATTGCCTTTTCGCGGTATCGCAGTTACGTGCAAATTTTGGAAGGCGATGATGAAACCTATAGAACCGATAATTGGGATAACGAATGAAGGTAGTGATCCAAAGAGTGTCAAAAGCAGGCGTTACCATTAACAATGGGGAGGTGGCTTCTATTGGCAACGGCCTATTAATACTTTTAGGAATTGTTAATGAAGATACAAAAGAGGATATTGATTGGCTATGTAATAAGATAGCAAATCTAAGGGTTTTTGGGGATGACAATGGTGTAATGAACAAATCCTTAATGGATGTGGGAGGTGAAGTAATTGTTGTGAGCCAGTTCACTTTGCACGCGCTGACTAAAAAAGGGAATCGACCCAGCTATATAAAGGCCGCAAAACCTGATGTGGCTATTCCGTTGTATAAAGCATTTGTACAAACATTAGAGGGTATTTTAGGAAAACCAGTACAAACTGGTGAATTTGGGGCCATGATGCAGGTTAATCTTGTTAACGATGGGCCTGTAACAATTATCATGGACACAAAGGATAAAAGGTGACGTTTGTCGATTTTTCAATATTTCATTATTTTAATTGTACGAGTTTTATTTAATTTGAAAAGATTAATATGACATTTGTCATTAACTAGTTATTGACGTTTATCTACTTTTATACCTTAAAAATATCCGTATTATGCTAAAAAACATGGTACTTTTAGTGTGTCTTTTATTTACGGTTAAATCCATATCTCAAGAGTTTTCTTATTCAAGTACATCTATACCGAATAGTTTACAAGAACACGCCAACGCGGTTGTGAGACTAGATGAATCTATAATAAATATAGAGTCCAGAAATAATATGGTTGTAACACAAAAAAGAGTAGTTACAGTTTTAAATAAAGCAGGGAATAAGTATGTTGAGGCTTTTGTTGGATATGACAATTATAGAAAAGTAAAGGGGATAGATGCTATTATTTATGACGCAACAGGTAGGCAGATCAAAAAGTTTAAGAAGAAGGATTTTATAGATCACAGTGCTGTTGATGGCGGTACCTTATATTCAGACTCTAGAGTTTTATTTATGGGATACACACCAACAAATTATCCTTACACGGTTGAGTTTATTTGCGAAGTAAAAACACCAAATACGGCAGCTATTCCGTCTTGGTATCCCATTGGCGGCTACTTTGTAAGTATAGAAAAGAGCACCTACAAAATTACTGATAACGCAAATCTTGGATTAAAGCATAAAGAAAAAAACTTTGAAAATTACAGCTCTGTTACTTTTGAGGAAAGCACCAATACATTGCAATATAGCGCTGAGAATATTAAAGCTTTACGACCTGAAGATTTAAGTCCATCCTTAGTTCAAATAGTTCCGAGTGCTTTAATTATGTCAGAAATATTTCATTATAATGGTTTGGATGGAAATGCGAGCAACTGGAAGGAAATGGGAGATTGGATTAAAAGTGATTTGTTAGATGGAAGAGACCAAGTTTCAGAAGAGACCAAGAATATTGTCCTAAAATTGGTTGAAGGTGTGCAAGATCCCATAAAAAAAGCAAAACTCGTCTATAACTATGTTCAGGATAACACGCGATATATTAGTGTTCAGGTAGGTATTGGAGGCATTCAGCCCATAGCTGCCAGCGAAGTAGATGAGCTTAAATATGGCGACTGTAAAGGCCTTACTAATTACACACAAGCCCTTTTGAATCTTGTTGGTGTTCAGTCCTATTACACCATTGTAGAGGCCGGTCAAGACATCATAGATTTTGAGGAAGATTTTCCCTCCTTAGCCCAAGGAAACCATATCATTCTATGCATCCCTGATAAAGAAGACAAGATATGGTTAGAATGTACTAGCCAGACACATCCGTTTGGTTTTATAGGGGACTTTACCGACGACAGGTCAGTATTAGTCGTTAAGGAAGATGATAGCAAAATCATAAAAACTGAATTTTATCCAGCAGACATAAATCGCCAATCTATTTCAGCTAAAATAGATTTGAAAGAGGACACGAGTATGGAAGCTTCTTTGAAAATAAAAACAAGAGGTGTCCAATATGATAATAGGTTTTTTCTAGAGAATCAATCGGAAAGAGATATTTTAGAATATTATAAGGAGCTTTGGGGATACGTTAATGGTTTGGATATAGAAGTCTATAAGTTCAAGAATGATAAAAATGATGTTGAGTTTCAAGAAGATTTAACGGTTTACGCTAGGAATTATGCGTCAAAAATAGGAGACAGACTTATTTTTAATGCCAACGTATTCAATAGAAATAGTTTTGTCCCAGATAGATATCGAAATAGAACACTGCCCTTTAAAATCCAAAGAGGTTATGTTGATGAAGATACTTTTGAAATTAAAATTCCTTCTGGATACACAGTGGAAGCTCTTCCTGAAAACCAAACCATAACGAATAAATACGGGGAGTATCAGATAAGCTTTAGTAAGGAAAACAACATAATTAGAGTTACAAGGAAATTATTGATAAAAAAGGGGGATTACCCTAAGACTGAATACAAGGCTTACAGGATGTTTAGAAAATCTATCTCCCGAAACGACAATTTGAAAATAGCACTGAAGAAAACCACCTAAAAATGAAAACATTTTATGCTTTAGCACTACTACTAATATGTGCTCAATTTTTGCCATCTCAAACTGAAATTAAGTTTGGAGAGGTAACAATGAATGAATTACTAGAAAAGGAATATGTACATGATAAATCAGCCAATGCCGTCGTTCTTTACAAAAATAGGCTTACATATTATTCAGGCAATTTCGATTTAATTACAGAAGTGCACGAACGTATAAAAATTTACAATAAAGAAGGTTTTGACTATGCCACCAAACAAATAAGTCTTTTTAAATCACGTTCAACCAGAGAAATGCTTACCAGATTAAGAGCCTATACCTATAATCTTGAAAAAGGGGAGATTGTAAAAACTAAACTCGATAAAGATCAAATTTTTGATGAGGAAATAAGCTATAACTACAGGGGCGTCAGTTTTACAATGCCAAATATTAAAGAAGGTTCTGTTATAGAATTTAAATATAAAATCACATCGCCTTTTGTTTGGAATATCGATGAATTTAAATTTCAGTACGACATTCCGATAAAGAAAGTAGATGCTGAACTTAGAACACCAGACGTGCTTAATTTTAGAGCCACTCAAAAAGGGTTTTTATTTATTAAATCTCAATCTGGTTTTCATGGTACTGACATGAAGAATGTTAAATACAATATGGTAAATGTTCCAGCTTTAAAAGAAGAACCCTACGTTGATAATATGGACAATTACAGGACCGGAGTAATGTTTGAACTGGTTTCAATAATTATACCAGGAGAAGTACCACGTACCTATGCTACTAGTTGGTCAGATGTTGCTAAAACAATTGGTAGTTCTGAAGATTATAAAGATAAACTTGATAAAACAAGATCATTCGATGATGATTTAGATATACTCTTAAAAGGATTGAGCCAGCCAGAAGAGAAAATGAAACTTCTCTTTAAATACGTAAAAGATAATATGACATGGAATGGTATTGACGGTAAATACTTTTACAATGGTGTAAAAAAAGCGTTAAAAGAAAAAAAAGGTAATGTAGCGGATATTAATTTGACCCTTGTAGCCATGTTGCGATATGCTGGTATAGATGCAAATCCAGTTGTTTTAAGCACAAAAGATAATATTATACCTTTTTTCCCTACAGTGGACAGGCTAAATTATGTAATTGCCTATGCCAAAATTGGGGATGAGACATACTTCTTAGATGCTACTGATGAATTCAGTGATATTAACGTTCTTCCAATAAAGGATTATAATTGGAAAGGCATTTACATAAATAATGCAAAAAAAAGATGGACCTTAATTGATATTAGGCAACCTGAGCAATCAAAAGAACAGTATATGGTTCAGACAAAGCTAAATGAAGACGGAAGCATAGAAGGACACTTAAGTGCAAGATGCTCAAAACATAGTGCCCTCAAGATGAGAAAGAAATTTAAGAATAGAGATTTGGAGGCTTTTATTGCCGAAAGGGAATCCGCATTGGAGAATATAGAAATCTCAGAATATGAATTAGAAAACATAAATAACCACGAAGGGTTTGTAAATGAATCTTTTGATTTTTACTACGAAAATGCAGTGGACGTAGTTGGGGATAAACTACTTTTTAACCCATTCATGTTTTTTGCGATGGAAGAGAACCCTTTTAAGCAAGATAAAAGGGAGTGCCCTATTGATTTTGGTGCGCCTTTCAGTCAGAAATATATCATTAACATCAAACTCCCAGACGGATATATTGTAGAGTCCCAGCCAGAGGCAGTTGCTATGAAAATGCCAAAAAACTTAGGTAAGTTTGTGTATAGAACCAGGCCCACGGGAGATAGTTTACAATTATTAGTTAATTTTGAAATAAATAAAGCAATAATAACTATTGTGGATTTTCCTTTTTTAAAACAATTATTTCATAAAATGATTACAAAAGAGGCGGAGCAGGTTGTACTTACAAAAGCATGATGGACATAAAAAACGCACAAAAAATAGTTGACGATTGGATTAATACGCATGGCGTTCGTTACTTTAACGAGCTGACCAACCTGGCTCAATTAACGGAAGAAGTAGGCGAAGTTGCAAGAATCATCGCCCGCCGTTATGGGGAGCAGAGCGAAAAGGAAAGTGATAAGGACAAAGACTTGGGGGAAGAGCTGGCGGATGTGCTTTTTGTAGTATTGTGTTTGGCCAATCAAACAGGTGTAGACTTACAGGAAGCATTTAATAGACGGATGGACAAAAAGGCCAAACGCGACCACGATAGGCATCACAATAACCAGAAATTAAAATAATTTATATTTATATTTGACGCTTCTATCCCGATAGCTATCGGGATTAGAGGCGTTTTTTAATAGGTTATAATGGATATCACCCTTCACAAATCATCAATTCAAAGGAAGTCATATATAGCAATAACAGGTTCTAAAAGTGAATCCAATAGATTACTGCTGCTTCAAGCTTTATTTCCTGCAATTGAATTAAGAAACGTTTCAAACTCGGACGATAGTAAGCTAATGGCTAAGGCGTTGAACTCCAACGAAACCCTTGTGGACATCTACCATGCGGGTACGGCCATGCGTTTTTTAACAGCATATTTTGCCGTGCAGGAAGGTAGGGAAACCATTTTGACGGGTTCCAAGCGAATGAAGGAACGCCCTATCAAAATTTTGGTGGATGCCCTGCGCGAATTGGGTGCTGATATTTCGTATGTTGAAAACGAAGGCTATCCACCCATAAAACTTAATGGAAAGAAGCTGGATAAAAACAAGGTGTCACTCAAAGCAAACGTGAGCAGTCAGTATATTTCGGCTTTGTTGTTGATTGCTCCAAAATTGGAAAACGGCATCGAATTGACTTTGGAAGGTGACATCACTTCAGTGCCATATATCAATATGACCTTAAGCCTTTTGGATGAAATTGGCGTGGAAACTTCATTTAATGATAATGTGATTAAAGTATCGCCTTTTAATGAAATACCAAAAGTGAATACATTGACCGTTGAATCCGATTGGTCTTCCGCATCTTATTATTTCAGTATATTGGCCATAAGTGAAGTTGGAACTGAGATACACTTGTCGTCATATAAAGAAAGCTCATTACAAGGCGATTCCTGTTTGGTGACGATTTATAAACATTTTGGAGTAACGTCTAGCTATAAGGAGAACACACTCATCTTAAGAAAAGAAGCAAAAGCGTTGGAGCCCTTATCGCTCAATCTAAAAAATGCCCCTGATATCGCGCAGACCATTGCGGTTACTTGTTTCGTTTTGGGCATACCATGTGATTTGATGGGATTGCATACCCTTAAAATTAAGGAAACTGACCGTTTGGAAGCTCTTAAAACTGAAATCGAAAAATTAGGAGGCGAAGTTGAAGTCACCGATAAATCACTGCATTTGGCGGCATCAAAAAACATTAATCCAATGGTGTCCATTGGTACCTATCATGACCATAGAATGGCTATGGCATTTGCACCTGTAGCTATAAAGCAATCTCTAAAGGTTGAGGATGCAGCTGTGGTTTCAAAAAGCTACCCAGCGTTTTGGGAAGACCTGAAATCCCTCGGATTTAAAATTACCGAATAATAATCCCTTAATTACTTGACAACCCCAGTTCGCAGGTTGTATATTTGCAACTTTGTGAAAAATTATAACGTTAAAGAAAACATCTAATCCATGAAATTATCACACTTTGGTTTTAACTTACCGCCCGAGTTGTTGGCAGAATATCCCTCAGAAAACAGAGATGAATCCCGCTTAATGGTATTGCACCGAGATGGTGAGAAAATTGAGCACAAACTGTTCAAGGACCTTATTGATTATTTTGATGAGGATGACGTGATGATATTGAACAATACAAAGGTGTTTCCTGCTCGTTTATATGGTAACAAAGAAAAAACCGGGGCAAGAATTGAAGTGTTTTTGTTAAGGGAACTCAATGAGGAGCAACGTTTGTGGGATGTATTGGTAGACCCTGCTAGAAAGATAAGAATTGGAAACAAACTCTATTTTGGCGAAGATGAAAATCTTGTTGCCGAGGTTATTGATAACACCACTTCGCGAGGACGGACCTTACGTTTTCTTTTTGACGGTTCTTATCAGGAATTTCGAAAAAAATTGAGGGAATTGGGTGAAACCCCATTGCCAAAGTATATCAAAAGAGAGGTGGAGCCTGAAGATGAAGATAGATATCAAACCATTTTTGCCAAAAACGAAGGTGCTGTGGCCGCACCAACAGCTGGGTTGCATTTTTCAAGGCACCTTTTGAAGCGATTGGAAATCAAAGGTGTAAATTTTGCAGAAGTGACTTTGCATGTAGGTTTGGGAACTTTCAATCCTGTTGAAGTTGAAGATTTGTCCAAACATAAAATGGATAGTGAAGAAATTTTTATCGGCCCTGAAGCGGTGAGCACCATCAACAAGGGGATTTTGAACAAAAAACGTGTTTGTGCCGTGGGAACCACTGCAATGCGTACCATAGAAAGTGCTGTGTCCTCCAATGGTCTCTTAAACGAGATGGAAGGTTGGACCAATAAATTCATTTTCCCACCTTACGATTTTAGTATTGCTAATTGCATGATTACCAATTTTCATACGCCAAAATCCACTCTATTGATGATGGCATCGGCATTTGCAGGCCATGACTTTATAAAACATGCCTACGAAGAAGCCGTTAAGGAAAAGTATAAATTCTACAGCTATGGCGACGCTATGCTGATATTATAACATTGCAAGCCCTGTTAATTTAGGGCTTTTTAGTTTTTGGGCGTTACCCACTCCCGATAGCTATCGGGAGGGTGGGGCTTTCACTACTCAATCCCTCTCCCGATAGCTATCGGGATCGGGGATTTCAAACATGCCGTTCAATCCCTAACGCCGTGCAGGCTTAATAATTCGTAATTCGACGTTTCATTCATTACTTTTGCAGGCATAATGAACATTTCCAAAAAGGACATACGCGCATTAACCAAAGAACAACTAAGGGATTTTTTTGTAAGTCAGGGAGATAAAGCCTTTCGGGGTAACCAGGTTTACGAATGGCTCTGGCAAAAGTCTGCACATAGTTTTGAGGCCATGACAAATATCTCAAAACAAACCCGACAAATGCTTGAGGACAATTTTGTCATCAACCATATCCAGGTAGATACCATGCAACGCAGTAGCGACGGCACTATTAAAAACGCCGTGCGCTTACACGACGGAATGGTGGTGGAGTCCGTATTAATACCGACGGCGTCCAGAACCACTGCCTGCGTGTCCAGTCAAGTAGGTTGTAGTTTGGATTGTCGCTTCTGTGCAACAGCCCGATTAAAGCGTATGCGAAATCTGAATCCAGATGAAATTTACGATCAGGTAGTAGCCATTGATAAGGAAAGTAGATTGTACCATAATAGATCGTTGAGTAATATTGTTTTTATGGGCATGGGCGAACCACTAATGAATTACAAAAACGTTTTAAAAGCAATTGATAAAATTACCTCGCCTGAAGGTTTGGGTATGTCACCAAAACGTATTGTGGTTTCAACCTCGGGAGTGCCTAAAATGATTAAAAAAATGGCTGACGATAACGTAAAGTTCAAATTGGCTGTTTCTTTGCATTCGGCCATAGACGAAGTGCGAACTTCCATAATGCCATTTAATGAAACCTTTCCGTTGGCGGATTTAAGGGAAGCACTGGAATATTGGTATGCAAAAACCAAAAACAGAATTACCTATGAATACGTAGTGTGGAGAGGGATCAATGACCAGCGCAAAGATGTGGATGCTTTGGTGCAATTCTGTAAGTTTGCACCAAGCAAAGTCAACCTAATTGAATATAACCCTATTGATGATGGCGAGTTTCAACAAGCCCGTTCCGGGGCCATTGAAATGTACCAAAATGTTTTGGAAGCCAACCATATAACCGTGACCATCCGCCGAAGCCGAGGGAAGGATATCGACGCGGCATGTGGGCAATTGGCCAACAAAAGTTAAATAAAAAAAGCTGCGAACGCAGCTCTTTTTATGGTAATCTCAATCTGAAATTTTCCTATTTTTTCATAAACTTTTTAGTGGCTCTTCCTAATGAAGACTGGATGTTCAAAAGGTATGAACCGCTACTTAAGTCTGAGACGTCTATTTGCTTACTAAGGTCTTTATGGGATATGGATTTAACAGTTCTGCCGCTAATATCATTTATTTCAATACTGTATAGTTGAATATCTTTTTTTATTGTAAGACTCAGGTAACCATCGGCAGGATTAGGATGTAGTGTAATAGGCTGATTAATTTCATTAAGTTCATTGCGCAATAAGCTTCCTGCATCCTTAGCTGTTGCAACAAGATTATCAAACCAGTTTATGGAGGACACCGCGTTACTGCTTCCGGGATTGACCGTAAAATCAATCTCTGCTGCATCCGTACCAGTGGCATCTCCGGCTTGATTTACGTCAAATCCAGATCCTTTGAATTTTATTTCGCCAGTTGATTTGTTAAATGAGAAACCAACCCTATACCATGTATTGGCTGTCAAAACAAGATCCGTATCTCCCGCGCCCAACTTAATAACATGTGTATTTAAATCTCCTGCTTTGTTGTAATAAGCACGACCAGCAAGGATTTTAGTCTCCGGGTAAAAGACAAAGCCTGCTACTACAACAAAGGAAGTGTTGAAGAAATCTACACCGGATTCATTTTTACTTGCGGTGATACCACCGGTATAAAAATCGTATTCTATTTCAAGAATATCATTTCCAGATGTCCTTGATGCCCAACTACCGACCAGGCCATCTTTCCAGACAAATTTTGAATTGGTAGGGCTGTTTGAGCCGGTAATCTGTAGTACTTTTGAGTTAGAACCTCCGATATCAACAATTTGAAAATCAGAGTTTTGTCCATTGCTGGTCAGCGTATAATAGCCTCCCTGCCCCATTGTGGAGCCGTTAATATGAGTGCCTACATTTCCAGTAGTTAGTGCTTCAAAGTCATCAGATTGTAAAACTTGAGCGTTAGCCTTCCAAATTAAAAAGGCAAATGAAAACAAAGAAAGTAAAAAAGTATTTTTTTTCATAAGTGGTATAATTTTAGGTTGATTCGGAGGTGCAATATAGGAAATATAATATAAGGGGGCATTTCGTGGCTCTTGGTTCACTAAAAAGAAAAAGCTGCATATGCAGCTTTTTTTATTTATAAATTTAAAAGAATACTATTAGTTTTTCATAAACCTTTTTGTGGCTTTTCCTATGGGCGAATAAATATTTAAGAGATAGAGACCGCTACTTAGGTCTGAAACGTTGATCGGTGAATTAATGTTCTTCTCTCCAATAGTCTTAATCGTCCTTCCACTAATATCGGTAACTTCAATTTTGGTCACATTAACATCCGTAGGAATTGTTAAATTAATATCATCATTCGCAGGATTTGGAAACAACGCAATAGATTTCGAAATCTGGTTGTCCTCAATGCTTAAAAGCAAGTTTTCAGTGGCTTCCGCTTTTACTCTGATATTATCAAAATAGGAGGTAGAGGATACTGCATTTCCGGTTCCAGGGAGAACGGATAAATCTACCTCAAATGGATCGACTCCTGTTGCGGCTCCCATAACGCCCGAATAAAAATCGACACCTCTCCAAATCACCTCACCATTGGTAGGATTAAATGCAAAACCAACTCGATACCAAGTATCTGCTGTCAAAACCACGGGAGATGCCGCAAGGTTGAATAGGAACGTATCTAGAGTTCCAGCATTATCGAAATAGGCCAGTCCTAAAATTTCTTTTGTCTCGGGTATAAACCGTAATCCCGCAATTAGAATGGAATAATCACTATTATAGAGCAAAACATCCTCAACATTTTTACTTGTAGTGGCGCTGCCAGTATAGAAATTGTATTCTACTTGTATGTAATCATTTCCTGTAGTGCGCGATGCCCAAGCGGTACCAAGTCCGTCCTTCCAAACAAACTTTGAGCCTGTAGGCGAATCTGAACCAGTAATTTGAAGGGCCTGACCAATAACGCCTCCAATACTAACAATCTGAAAGTCTGAGTTTCCTCCAGAATTAGTGAGGGTAAACAAGCCGTCTTGGCCTGGTGTAACACCGTTAATATCCGTGCCTACATCACCAATAACAAGTCCCTCTAAGTCTATGGATTGAAGTAATTGGGCATTTAAATTAAAACTTAAAAAAAGAAAGAGGGTGGTGGTAAATAAAGTAATTTTTTTCATAAGCAATAGAGAATGAATGGATTAATAGAGTAACAATATATAAAATAAAATTGAGGATTTGGAAATCAAAATGTTAATTGCTAGAGGGGCGAAATTATTTATGGAATTCATCCGCTTTTTTAGTAGGTTTGTCGAATCAAACACGGTACTTCGCTTTGAAAATCGTAGAGCAAATAAAACAGCCCATAGCCTTTGAAATGGAACTTTTTGAACAAAAGTTTCAGCTTTCTATGTCTAGCAAAGTGGCACTTTTAAACCGGATTACCCATTATATCGTAAACCGAAAGGGGAAGCAAATGCGCCCTATGTTTGTGTTTTTGGTGGCTAAAATGGTGTCCGAAGGTGAGGTTAGTGAACGTACCTATCGTGGGGCTTCGGTTATTGAATTGATTCATACGGCAACGCTGGTGCATGATGATGTGGTGGATGATAGCAATAGAAGACGTGGTTTTTTCTCAGTAAATGCACTTTGGAAGAATAAAATTGCGGTGTTGATTGGGGATTATCTTTTATCGAAAGGACTTTTACTTTCTATTGACAATAATGATTTCGACTTGCTAAAAATCATTTCTATTGCTGTTAGGGAAATGAGCGAGGGAGAATTACTTCAAATTGAAAAGGCCCGAAAACTGGACATTACGGAGGCCGTGTATTATGACATAATCCGTCAAAAAACAGCGACTTTAATAGCAGCTTGTTGTAGCCTTGGCGCCGCTTCCGTAAAGCCGGAATCCCAACATGTGGATACCATGCGGAAATTTGGAGAACTCATTGGAATGGCCTTCCAGATTAAAGATGATCTGTTCGATTATGGTGAGACAGAAATCGGGAAGCCAACGGGTATAGATATCAAAGAGCAAAAAATGACCTTGCCTTTGATATATGTCTTAAATAATGTTAGCAAAAAAGATAAAAACTGGCTCATAAATTCCATAAAGAATCACAACAAAGACAAAAAGCGAGTTAAAGAAGTCATTGCTTTTGTAAAAGACAATGGTGGTTTGGACTATGCCATTTCAAAAATGAAAGGGTTTCAGGAAGAGGCACTCCAATTATTGCAAAGTTATCCAGATTCTGTCTATAAAAATTCGTTGGAATTGATGGTAAATTATGTGATTGATAGGAAGAAATAGGAGACCAATCCTAAAATATTTCATTAATTACAATCAATCAAAATAGGATTGTTGCTGTTGCTGTTGTTGGATGAACTCCAAATGTTGCCGGTAGCTGTTTTTCTGTTTTGGTTTTTCCTCTGTTTTCGACTTCTCCACGTCATATGGAGACACAGTAATTTCTTCCTCGAATGTTTTTGTTGTACTGATGTGCACTTTTACGAAAAGGGTGTCTTTTACCAATCCTTTATAGACACCTTTTATGGGTGCGCAATCTTTGTAGTTTTTGCCAACGGCTAGTTTTACATGGTGGTCCGAAGCTATCAAATTATTGGTAGGGTCTAGTCCCAGCCAGCCATAAAAAGGGATAAACACCTCAATCCAGGCGTGGGTGGCGCCTTCACCGCGGGTTTTTGATCCACCCGGACAAATGTACCCACTAACATAGCGCGCAGGAATACCAAGCATCCGCATCATCTGCAATAAAATATTAGTAAAGTCCTGACAAACGCCTGCCCGAAGTGCCCAAACATGGTCTAGTTTAGAATCTACATTGGTAATCCCTTGATGGTATTTAAAATTAGTGTAAATAAATTCGCAAAATTCAAGGGCAATCTTATATGGTGATAATTGAGAAAGATCTTTAGTTTGTATCATTTCAAAGATTTCCTTAGTGCCATCAAAAGTTATGTACTTTAGGTAATCCATAAATTGCGTATCAAACTTTATGGATTCCAGCTCCTGCCATTGTTCCGAAACTGGCTTTGAGTCCATTGGAAACACAATAGGAAAAGTTTCTACTTCAATATCCGAAACAATGGAAAGGTTACTATGCGGTTCTACTAAAGAAAACGAACCTACTTTATTCGAATAAAAATCCTGATAATTATGAACATCGGGGTTACCATTTATGGTAATCCTTTGCCAATTTACCTTTTGAAATTCATTGTTCAAAGGGTATAGCCTTATCTGATTGGCACCATCATACACGTATCCGCTATAATCATACTTAGTGATATGCTTAATATAGTATAACGACATGCTAACCCTTAGTATTTAGAAAAATAAACCTTGTTTATGGTCACGGAAATATTTCTAATGTCCGCTTTAATGCTTTCGATAAAATTATCCAGACCCTGCTCGTTGATACTATCAATAGTAGTGTATTTTACCGTGCTTTCCAACTTTCCTATTAAAAATTCCATTTCATAGCCTTCCAATTCCTTCATACGGATAAGCTCCTGGATATGACGGCTTAATTTATTGATGCAGTAATACATGGATTTTGGGAATAGTTCCTCCTGAAAAACGGTTTTGATTACCAAATCCTTTTGAAACGAAGATTTGTATTTTTTCAAAAACAACTGAGATGCCCCAATGGATAGCAAAAGATTTTTCCAATGGGAGCTACGTTCCAATTCGTCAGAAGTTTTCTCAATTTCCCTGAGCTTCATAGATGTTAAATCGGAAATAAGAGTAACACGTTCTAAAAATTTCCCAACATTCATAAAATAATAGGCCGCACCGCGTTCTTGGGTGATGTCTATATTGCCATAGTGAAGCAGGTGATAGTTTAAAAGACTGTCCAGCAAGTCTAAAGGGTCTTCGGTGTACAGCCTGTTGGGCAGGTTTTGATCTGTCAAATATAAAAAGTAGCTATTTAAACCCAGCCACAATTCCCGTGGGATGTGCTCCTGCGCGCTTCTGGCATTTTCCCTGGATTTTGTAACCAAGTTGATTATTGAATTAGGGTTATCCAGATTGAATACCATAAAATCGATACATTCAATGGTGTTTTCGGTAGAAAATGTATTGCTAGCATCCGTATAATTTTTGATAATTGGCGACCAACAAAACAACTCTGGTGAATCCTGATTGGCGTAAAAGTTAACCTTAAGCAACCTAATGATGCCATAACCGCGTTCCATATAACGGTTCATCCAAAGCAAATTATTTGCAACCCTGCTTAGCATACTGATTCTGTTATTTGATTACCCACGTGTCCTTACTGCCTCCCCCCTGCGAACTATTGACCACCAAGGAGCCTTTTTTAAGTGCCACCCGTGTCAGCCCGCCTGGACAAATATCAATGCCATCTGGGCCATAAAGCGCAAAAGGCCTTAAATCCACACAACGTGGGGATAAAGTTCCATCAATAAAACACGGGGCGGTGGACAGCCTTAAAATGGGCTGGGCGATAAATGCCGAAGGATTTTGTTTTACAACTTTGAAGTAATCCGCAACTTCTTTTTCGCTGGCTTCGTGCCCCATGAGCATACCGTAACCGCCACTGCCGTCTGTTTTTTTAATTACCATTTTGGAGATGTTCTTTTTAACATGCTCCAATTCATCAGGCTTGCCCAGTTGATATGTTTCAATGTTCTTCAAGATAGGCTCCTCATTTAAATAATACCGAATCATATCCGGAACGAATATGTAAATGGCCTTGTCGTCCGCCACCCCGGTACCGGGAGCATTCACAATGGTAACATTACCTTTTCGGTAGGCCGACATGATTCCGGCAACGCCCAAAACACTATTGGGATTAAACTCCAAGGGGTCTAAAAAATCATCATCCACCCGTCTGTAAATCACATCTACCCTTTTTAGGCCATTTGTCGTCTTCATGTACACAAAATGGTTGTTCACCACCAAATCTGTACCTTCAACAAGCTCAATGCCCATCATTCTTGCGAGGGTAGTATGCTCGTAATAAGCGGAGTTATAAATACCTGGTGTTAGCAGTACCACGTTGGGGTTGCTCTGATTACTGCAACCTTGTAATTTTTTATATAGTAAATCGGGATAGTTAGATACCGACAGCACATTGTTTTGTGGCAACACCCCCGGGAAAATCCGTTTAGAAATTTCTCTGTTTTCCAGCATATAGCTCACCCCAGAAGGGGTTCTCAGATTATCCTCCAAAACATAAAATTCGCCATCATTGTTTCGTATCAGGTCTATCCCCGAAATATGCGTGTAAATATCAAACGGAGGCGCCAAATCCTTCATTTCCCTTAAAAAGTACGGACAGGAATAAATCAATTCAGAAGGGATAACTTTGTCCTTCAAAATAAATTGATCGTGGTAAATATCCTTGATAAAAAGGTTTAGGGCAATTAGGCGCTGTTTGATGCCCTTTTCAATTTTGGCCCACTCGTCGTGGGTAATAATACGGGGCAAGATATCGAAGGGAAATATTTTTTCGATGCCTTTTTTATCGCTGTACACGGTAAATGTAACACCCTGATTCATAAAAAGGGTTTTTGATAGGTCCTCTTTTTTCCTTAGTTCATCAATCGGCGTTTTTTTCAGGTAATCGATAATAGTTTGGTATTGCAACCTGAGTTTGGCGTCGTTGGTATACATTTCGTCCCAAGTATCCTTGAGGAAATCATATGAAGAAAAAAGCGGAGAATTGTGCATACACTGGATAATCTTGCTTCTCAAAGATAGGTATTGCTAAATTGTTTTCAAAAATTTAACTATTCTAATAAAAATAAATTATCAAAATATTTAATTCGTTGAATAAAAATGATTTTTCAGTAAAATAATTTTGATAAAATGTGAATCTTTAAAAAGTCTACAGAAATCATTTACTTTAAAAAATAAAATAACAGGCAACCCTTTTCAAACTTTTTGCGTCTTAATACATAGAACACTAAATGAAATCCTTGTTGAAGGTTATACCACTGCATAAAAACGAAAGTGCATTGATAAATAAAGCGATAAAGCACAATCGCGAGGCACAACGCGTGCTTTTTGAAATGCATGCTCCAAAAATGTTGAGTGTTTGTCGCTACTATATCAAGGATATTCATCAGGCCGAGGAAGCGATGTTGAACGGGTTTTTCAAAGTCTTTAAAAATTTGAAAAGCTTTAAGGGCAAAGGCAGTTTTGGAGGTTGGATAAGACGGATAATGGTGCGGGAGTCCATTTCATATCTCAGATATAAAAAACAGGTTGAGTTTTTATCCGACGCAGATGTGAGTTCGAGCGATAATAGTGCTAGTATTCAAACTGATTTGGAAGTCAACGACATTCAAAAGCTTATCGATGATTTGCCCGAAGGCTATCGCGTCGTATTTATGATGTATGCCGTTGAAGGGTATAAGCATCATGAGATTGCCGATGCACTCAATATTAGTGAGGGCACCTCAAAATCACAATTGTTTAAAGCACGAAAGATGCTTCAGGAACAGATAAAAATAGTAAATAAAACAAACTATGGCACCCATTAAATTTGAAGACGATTTTAAAGATAAGTTGGACCAGCGTACAATTAAACCTTCCGAAGATGCTTGGGAAAAACTGTCGGCGCAATTGGATGAAGCAGACGGCGAAACCCAAAAGTCCAAGGGCATTTGGTGGTTTGCCGTGGCCGCCAGTGTTGTAGGACTATTATTTGTTGCATTTCAATTTTTCAATAGGGAAACGGAACAGCAGTCACCTGTGATTGTGGATACTAAGGATAGTGTTATTGAACCCAAGAAGGAGCAGGATGTTGAGTTAGTGAATGCTGAAAAAAGCACAGTTGCTGTTGAAACTGAAGTTCCAGTTCAAAAACAAGTGGGCTCCAAGCAAAGGATTCGGAGTCAATCTAAGGAACAATTACTAGTGCCAAAGGAAGCTTCGGTGCAGATCGCTCAAGAAGAGACCGTTCAAAAGGAGGAACTGGAAAAAGAAGTTATACCCATTAAAAATGCCGAGGCCTTAACTTTTGAAACTAAAAAAGTGCAGGAGGTGGCAGATGCCATTTTTAATTTAAGTGAAACCGATTCCGGTGTTACCAGCGAGAATATTGATTCGTTGCTGAAGGTGGCGCAACGTGAAATACTTCTGGACAGAATGAAGGGGGAGAACAAAGCTGTCGTAGATGTCGCCCTGCTCTTGCAGGAAGTGGAATTCGAACTGGATAAATCCTTTAGGGATAAAGTATTTGAAACCCTCAAGAAAAGCTATGGCTCTGTAAAAACAGCCATAGCCCATCGAAATGATTAGTAATTCCTGTGCGGTCGCTGAGAGGAGTCGAAGTGAAAGCAGGAATCTCATAATAGTTTTAGACAACAAAATTCATCATCAATCAAAATAAATTCATCATTAATCAAAGCCCAGTGTGGGCGAAAACGAACAGTTATGCAAACCATTATTAAGTATTCTATTCTATTAATTTTAAGTTTAAGCGTGCACCTCATCAACGCACAGGATAGTATTCCCGCAACACCGAATGCCGAGCGCATCAAAATTCTAAAAACAACAAAAGCCCAAATTGAAGCAGAGGAAAAGGAGTATTTAAAGCTGGAGGTAGAAGCCATAAATTTGCGATTGGAAAAGGGTGAAATCACTGCCGAGGAAGCCAGCGATCTAAAAATGAAAGTGGCGAAAAAGCGGGCATTGAATATTGAAAACCGTACAGCAATTTTATCTAACAAAATTGCGCTTTTAGAAAGGAATGACGAGGGCTACGTTATCGTTAATGAAGAAGATATGGATAAGGTAGGCATTAGCATTGGCAATGACGAAGGTAGTTTTGCCGGATTCAAAATCAAAAAGGAAAATAAACCGAAGAAGTATGACCGACGCACAGAAAGCGATTTTGTATTGGCGCTTGGGTTTAACAATGCCATTATTGATGGGCAAAGTTTTGACGATACGCCCTATAAAATTGGAGGTTCCCGCTTCTTTGAAATCGGGTGGGCCTGGCGCACCCGTGTGTTTCAAAACACCAATTTTATGAGATTTAAATACGGGGCGTCCGTGCAGATCAATGGACTAAAACCGGACAACAACCAGTATTTTGTGATGGATGGCAATACTACCCGATTGGAAGAGTTTCAAGAAAACTTGGATAAATCCAAACTGACGATAAGCAATTTGGTCTTTCCAGTACATTTTGAATTTGGGCCTTCCAAAAAGATTGAAAAGGATACCTATTTTAGGTATTCCACTCACAGCCAATTTAAAATTGGGTTAGGGGGCTACGCCGGATTTAATATTGGGACGCGCCAAAAACTAAAATACGAATTGGATGGTCAAAGGATAAAGGACAAAGAAAAACGTAGTTTTAATACCAGTAATTTTGTGTACGGCCTTAGCGGTTATATTGCCTTTGGAGACACTGCCCTTTACGTAAAATATGATTTATCCCCCATTTTTAAAGACCAAATGATTGACCAGAATAATATTTCGGTAGGGGTACGATTTGATATGGATTGAGGCTCGATTTTGGGTTGTTTCGTTTAACCGTGCGTATAAGAATAGTTGCCTAATTAAGTAGCAAACTTGCCAAAAATGAAACGAGCCAGATGAAAATCTTTCAGGTTTTTTTCAGGGAGCCAAGAACCAGGAAATTATTTTTAAAAGGTGTTACACAGGCTTTTATTTAATTTCTCTTTTATATACTTTAAAATTAAAACCTTCAGCACCAAGTAAGCCAGTACCACCAATTCCCTCAATAGTTCCTGTAAAAATAGTATTTATATCAGAGCAATAAAACTCTATTCTAGCTACGCCTTTTGCATTAGTAATTATATCTGGTTTCCAAAACACGGTATTTCTGTAATCAGGGAAAGGGTCATTTATAGTTTCATTATTATAAATAGGCTGGTAGAATTCTCGTTTACCGTAGTACCCTTTTATTATTTTTAGATTGAACTTTTCTAGAACTTCTTCTTCTGTATAGTTTAGATTATTGTTTTTTCTGTATATAATTTTACTTCGTCTATCCTCAGCTATGTATGTCTCACCATCAATAGGTTTTCTAATTTTGAATCGTTGATTATTACTTATACAATTTACACAATTTAATAAACCATAGCCACAGACATAATCTGGAGATGGTAGTGAATTGGCCAAAGAGCTTAAAAACTTATCTCTGAACACCTGCTTTTTCTTTGCTGAAACGACAACCTCGTCAAGCTTATTAACGTCATCCGATACAATTAATGGTGGTCTTACATATTCAAATTTTTCTTCAATTAATTTTGGAAACGGATAATTTGTTGTCACTGCTTCATTATTCTTATCAATAATATTAAATGAAGTATCTGTAATATCAATAACATATTTAGGTTTTTTTGGTGTTAACGGTTTCAAATAAAAATAACCCTTTTCTGTCGCTTTTAAATGTTTATAATTTATGGTAAAAACCCCCATGGAATCTGTCTCGAAAGTATCCTGCTCCTTTGGAGATTCTGGGGCAAAGTACGCTACAAGTTGTTGTCCTTGTATTTCTGGTTGCTTCTTTATTTTTGCTAATCGAACCTTACCAATAATGGTGTCTGAAAGTATCTTTTTTCTTAGTTTTTTGTTTTCTTTTAAGTTGTCTTCATTCCATACGTACCGTCTCCACCCTTGTGTGAGCAGTAGTAGATTTAAAGCTTCGTATCTATTTTTGTTATCTTCATTAAAATAATAAATCGGGTTATAAATATTTCCATATAATTGCGTAGATAGTTGATAGTGGGTGAGTATATTTTTTGGTTCAAATTTATTTTGATAAACTTTGTCGTAAACACTTAAACCTAAATGTGCCATAACGGGTTCTCCGTTCTCATTAGTAGTTATTATTTTTAAGGTTACTTTTTCTCGGGTTTCATATTCACTTTTATCTAAAATTGTTTTTATGTTTAATTTTTGATCCTGTTTTACATAAACTAATCGTTCAGCAATTGGTTTTAAATCAGAATTAAAGAGGGTTGCTTCTGCAATGCCCTGAGGCACATCTTCTAAAGGCATTTTTACAATTATTTCTTCATTTAATTTAGCAGATGCTATACTGTAAATAACACCTCTTATCTGTAGCCTTAAGTATATAGTTTCTGGTTTTTGGTTTTTACTTTGAGATATTTTAAAGGTTAAAAAATCTCTTGTGCTTTCTGTTAAACCTAGTGTTTTTCCCGTAGTTTTAATTTTAGGTAATTGATATTTTTTATCAGACTCAGATAGTTTGATATAATAAGTGTTTGCTTTTTTTGGTGTAAAATTTAAACTTCCCATTCCTGCATGCGCGCTCTTAATATTAAAAATGGGTAAACTGTTCTCGTATAAAGTTCCTGAAAATTCTACAGGTAGTCCTTCATTGTTTATAGCTTTAAATGCAAGTTTGTTTTCTAAACCAGAAACTAAATAACCCCCTTCTGGAAATAATGAAAATTGAGATATGGTATCATTTTTAATGGAAGTAGCTTTGATATATTCTTTTATATTTTTAACAATGTGAACTTTTTTAAGTGCATAAAGTGCTTTTTGGTTTTCAAAGTATGAATGTTCGCTATAAGCGACAAGAACGTACTGTCCTGTTTTTAATGAATTTTGAATATAAATATGCCCATCAACAAAGCCATTTTCTATTTCATATTTTTCTTCCCAAACGGCTTGTTGTGTTTCTTTATTAATTAACTGTACGTAAAGTGTTTTACTTTTTTGAGAAGGAATAAGATGTTCTGCATCTAAAATATAGGCTTTGGACCATAAGTCGTCTTCGGTTTCATAAATATCCTTGCTTGTTTGAAGGTAAATATTATCTAAGGATTGGTTGTCTGTTAATTTTTGGAAATTATCTGCCATAGTATCTATGACATTTCTATTAACTTGTGAATGGAGTACACAAGAAACAAAATAGAGACATACTAAAATGTAATTTAATCTTTTATTGATTTCCATTGAAGATTTTTTTTGGCTTGCATGTAACACTAAGATAGAGTTGCGTTTTAATGAACTTTATCGTCTGTTAGGCGAAGTTAGCGGAAAATTTCTACAAAGTCAAGTTGTCTTTCTATTTCAAATTGGAAGTTTTCATCTCCCGTTCTAAATGGTCCAAATACAAAATCCCATTTAAATGGTCAATTTCATGCTGAAAGATTACGGCGGTAAAGCCTTCCACAGTTTCGGATTGGTGCTCGCCCTTCATGGTGTAGTACTCAATTTTAATGTTTTGCGAGCGACTGTTGAGGGTTTCACTTCTATCAGGGATTGATAAACAGCCTTCCCTAACGGTTTGCGTCCCCTCAGAATATTTAACGATTTTGGGGTTGAGGTATACTTCAAAAGGTAAGTTATCCTTATCCAAACGCTGTACCCATATGATGTTTTTTAAAACACCGACTTGTGGCGCAGCAATACCCACGCCCAACGACAGGCTATCGGTTACGGTGGCATACAACCGTTTTACAAATTGTTGAAGTGTTTTATTTTTCGGGTCGGGTTTGATATAGGTGCTTTTTTTGCGTAATAACAGGGAATCGCTTGTATTGGTGATTTTATAAACACGCATGGGTTTCAAACTATCGGCCTTCAAAATGAGTCCTTTTTCCTCCGAAGAAAACCCATCCGATTTCAGGTTTTTCGAACCTGAGCATCCAACAAAAAAAAGTCCAATTAAGGCAATTATTACAATTCTATTCATAAGTAATGATGTAACTATTGTAACTAAAAAATACGCACTTGTCATTTTGAGCACAGTCGAAGGGCTCAACATGACATTACGTGTCAATTCCCGTCCGAGTGAGATAATCTAATGTCGATTATCGACTCACCATTCGTTGATGCGATTGGAATCCAATTTAATAAAAATAAATAGTAAAATGGTAAATGCCCAGAGTCCCGAACCACCATAACTAAACATAGGCAAAGGAATACCAATAGTAGGAATCAGGCCCATCACCATTCCGATATTAATCATAAAATGCATAAAAATAATGGAGGCTACCCCATAACCATACACGCGACTAAACTGTGATTTTTGAAGTTCGGCTAAATGCAGAATACGCAACAATAGCAACACAAAAAGTACAACCACGAAGGTACTCCCCAAGAAGCCCCATTCCTCGCCAACGGTACTAAAAATATAATCCGTATGCTGTTCTGGCACAAATTTTCCTGTGGTGCGCGTGCCTTCCAAAAAGCCTTTACCGGTAAATCCGCCCGAACTAATGGCCTTTTCTGATTCGTTGAGGTTGTATGCAAATGTGCGCTTCATTTCCTCCAGTTTTTGAGGATCTTTTTCCAAACGCAGCCATAAGCTAATTCGGTCCTGCTGATGCGGTTTTAAAACGTCCTTGTAAAAGAATTGTACACCAAAACACAGTAAAGCACTTAAAATAATAACAAATGCCGATTGTAAAATCGACAGCTTTCTTTTATTGAAAAACCTTAAAACTAATGTAATTACGGTTGCAATTATAGTCGTAATAATGGCTCCAAATTTTAAAGCCAAAACAGAAAGCAATACAACTAATACGCCTATGATGAGGTAGATCTTTGGTAATCCTTCACGGTATAGTACAAAAAAGAATGCTCCATAAACGACAGTGCTTCCTGTGTCATTTTGAAGCAATACCAATAGGGCCGGAATCAGTATGATAGCAAAGGTGCGCAGTTGGTCACCAAAATTGTTGATGTTGGTATTTAAATCACTGACGTATTTCGACACAGCCAGAACTGTAGCAGCCTTCGCAAATTCGCTGGGTTGAAGAGTAAAACTCCCGATGGCGTACCAAGAAGTTGCCCCGTTTACAGTTTTTCCGAAGAGGAACAAGCCTACCAAGGACAGCATGGAAGCGATATAAATAATACTTGAAAAGCGCTCATAAAACTTAGCATCAATAGCAAGTAGCAGTATAATCAAAATGAACGTAAGGAAAATAAAAATCAATTGCTTTCCGAAAGGTTGTGAGAAATCAAAATAGTTGACGGTTGCCCCTGTATGTGATGCCGATAAAATATTAAGCCATCCAAAACCGGTCAGAAGCAAAAACAAAACAATGGTTACCCAATCGAATTTAAAATATTTGTTTGTTTCCCTAACCATGTTCCGTAGTTGCGTTCAGTCGTTTCAATTCTTTCTTTAGGCGATGGTATTCTTTGTCGTCCACAAGCTGTAGCTTCGTTTCCCCATTGATTCTAAAAGGCTCTCCAGAATAAGGTTTGGCATATTCGTCCTCAAGCGAATGTCTCAATAACCAGTCTTCAAGGTCGGTTCTAGTGATATAGCCTTTGATATGCTTTTCAATCATTAAACTGGCTACTTTGCCCGCAAATCGGCTACCCCAATACCCGTTTTCCACAAATACCGCAATAGCAATTTTAGGGTCGTCTTTGGGTGCGAAGGCCACAAAAATAGAGTGGTCGGTCAGCTGTGTTTTCAAACTATCAATAATTGCAAAATTCTCCACCGTTCCTGTTTTTCCACAAATCTCAATGTCTTTCACCTGAAGGGAAGCTGCCGTCCCTTTTTTGTAAACCTGAAGCATGCCTTCAATTACAGGCTCGAAATGCGCTCTGTCAATTGTTGTTCGTTTTGGTTTCGTAAAATTCTCCGGGAGGATTTCGCCTTCGATTTTTTTAATAACATGAGGCGTATAGTAATACCCTCTATTGGCAATTGCGGCCGCCATATTTGCCAATTGAATCGGAGTAGTAGCTACTTCTCCCTGGCCGATGGCATTGGAAATCGTATAAGTGGAATAAAACGTTTTTGGGTAAAT
This sequence comes from Hyunsoonleella aquatilis, assembly GCF_014270105.1. GTDB lineage: Bacteria > Bacteroidota > Bacteroidia > Flavobacteriales > Flavobacteriaceae > Jejuia > Jejuia aquatilis. The sequence continues at coordinate 146,647 of NZ_JACNMF010000002.1, read as the reverse complement.
ACGCTTATAATAATCCCTGTCAGGAATTCTCCCTTTTTGGCCGACGTATAAATCGTTATTCAAAAAGTTGCCCAAACCAAAGCTTTGTGCGTGTTTGCTCCAAGTATCGATGCCTTCGGAGGCGTTGCCATTTTTGTCCAGAATCTTTCTGTAAGTGGTTGCAAAATAAGCATTGCACGAGCGTTGAATACCTCCAATAAGGTTGTTTCGTGTGCCGTAATTGCAGTGGCATTTCATAATACGGTTGCCGTATCTGTACCCCATATAGCAAGTTACGGTTTCATTTGGCGTGATTACACCTTCCTGAAGACCAATCAAAGCATTCATTAATTTAAAAGGAGAGCCAGGTTCATAAACACCTTGAATACTTCTGTTGAATAAAGGATTGGCAATAGAATCCCGCAATAACCTGTTGAAATTTTTCGAACGCTCTCGTCCCACCAAAATGTTGGGGTCGTAGGTTGGGGCCGCCACCATCGCTAAAATTTCGCCCGAGGAAGGTTCTAATGCAATTACACCACCGCGTTTGTTTTTCATCAGTAGTTCGCCGTACTCCTGTAATGTGGCATCAATGGTGATGGTAATGTCCTTTCCCTGCTCTGGAATGGTGTCAAACTTACCATCTTTATATGGCCCAATATCCCGATTGAACCTGTCCTTTTGAATGAATTTTATGCCTTTTACACCGCGCAAGGTTTTTTCGTAAGAAGCCTCGATACCCTGTTTGCCAATCAAATCGCCCATTCGGTAATATGGGTCTTTCTTAATAATACGATTGTTTACTTCCCCAATATCACCTAAAACATTCGCCCCAATCGTGGTTTCATAATGTCGCAACGAACGTTTCTGGATATAAAACCCTTTGTATTTTCGCATTTTTTCTTGCAATACAGCATAGTCTTCTTTGGATAAGTGCGATACAAAAACGGATTCCAAACGGGGTGAATAATGACGTGCCTTGTTGTATTTTTTAATGAAATCTTCTTTTGAAATTTTCAGCAGCCTGCAGAATTCCAAAGTATCTAAAGGTTCCACTTCACGGGGGATCACCATCACGTCATAGGAGGGCTGATTGGACACCAAAAGTTTGCCGTTCCTATCATAAACAAAGCCCCGTTTGGGCAAATCAAATACCTTTCTGATGGCATTATCCTCATAGAGGTTGCTGGAACTGCCCTTATAAATCTGCAGATAGAACAATCGCCCTATAAAGGTAAAACCGCATAAAATGACCAATAAAAAAAGTAAGAGTTGCCTCATTTGGTTTTTCGACTAAAAATGATGGATAACAGTACAATCATTAAGATAGTAAATATTCCAGAGAATAACGTTTTTTGAAGGATGGATAGTATGTTGGAAATATTAAAAATTTCCAATGAAAACAGGATAATGTGATGCAGAATCGTCAAGATGGCGATGTATACCACTTTGGCGCTAAAGTCGGTATTGTCAAACTTTATGTTTTGGTGCTCGTACATGGAGCCAAAGGCAAACTTTAAAAAGACGGGTCTGATGTATGCAATAGTCACCGAGGCCGCCGCATGAATGCCCCCGGAATCGGTAAACATATCAATGGTGAGCCCTAAAATGAAACTTATAAAAATAAAGGCTAACCGATTGTTTTTCACCGGGAAAAAGATGATGAACAGGATGTAAGCAAAGGGGTTGATATACCCCAAAAAGTTTATATGGTTAAACAGTATCCCTTGAAAGAGTACAAGCAGGACAAATCGGATGATATGTGCCGTAACCAAGCTATTCATCTGCGGTGTTCAAAAGGTTTTCAATTTCTTCCCTATCCTTATTTTCAATAATGTAAACGTGTTCCAGATTGGTCATGTCATTGAACAATCGCACATTAATTTCATAGAAATTTTCGGCAACATCCAGTTTTGAATTTTCAACCGTACCAACAAGAATGCCTTTTGGGAAAATAGAGGAGCGCCCTGAAGTCACAATCGTGTCGCCATTTGTGAAAGTGGCCGCCTTTGGGATATCGATTAATTGCACAATTTCTGGGGATTTGCCATCCCATTTCAGTGTACCAAAATGATTCGTCTTCTGCAACTGTGCACTAATCTGGCTACTGGTATTCAAAATCGAGATAACTGTGGCGTAATTGCCAGAGGTGTGATCAATAATTCCAACCAGTCCCAAGGACGAAATAACCCCAAAATCTTCCTGAATGCTGTCGTTTTTACCTTTGTTCAATAACAAGAAATTAGAACTTGAGGCATAACTGTTTCGTATAATATTAGCTGGCGTAAACTTATATTTTAAAGTCGAACTGCTATCCGTTGGAATGGAATCCGATTCCATATTTTGGTTGAAGAGACGAGCATTCAATCTATTATTTTCTTCAGCCAATAACTGGTTTTGAGATTTTAAGTTGAAATAGGAGCTCACATTGTTCACCGAATTATAAATACCGCCGGTTAAAAAATTGGCCGAATTGATAAACTTACTTCTGTGGTATGAATGCGATTGGATAGTGAAAATCAGGGAAATCCCAAAGAGCAACGCGAACAATAAAAAGTTTTTGTTCCGTATTATAAAATTTATAATCTGCTGCATGGGTTACGGCTGTTGTTGCCCTATTTTATCAATACACTTTTGTATTTCGGTAAGTTTTTTAGTGTAATTCCGGTACCGCGAACCACTGCTCTCAATGGGTCTTCAGCGATGTAAACCGGTAAGTCCGTTTTTTGTGATAAACGTTTGTCCAGTCCGCGTAGCATGGAACCTCCACCAGCTAAATAAATTCCTGTATTGTAAATATCCGCAGCCAATTCTGGTGGTGTTTGGGATAAGGTTTCCATTACGGCATCTTCGATACGTAAAATGGATTTATCCAAAGCTTTTGCAATCTCTCGGAAAGATATAGAGACCTGTTTTGGCTTTCCGGTCAACAAATCCCGACCTTGAACACTCATATCTTCAGGTGGTAATTCTAAATCTTCAGTGGCTGCACCAATTTGGATTTTTATTTTTTCTGCAGTGCGCTCGCCCACATACAAATTGTGTTGCGTTCGCATATAATACACAATGTCGTTGGTAAACACATCACCCGCTATTTTAACAGATTTGTCACAAACAATACCCCCTAAGGCAATCACGGCGATTTCAGTTGTGCCACCACCGATGTCCACCACCATATTTCCTTTCGGTTGCATGATATCCACGCCAATACCGATAGCCGCCGCCATAGGCTCGTGAATCAAATATACCTCCTTGCCATTCACACGCTCGGCACTTTCCTTAACCGCACGCATTTCCACTTCCGTAATACCTGATGGAATACAAATTACCATACGTAAGGCCGGTGCGAAAAACTTCTTTTTTAAGGCAGGAATGTTTTTGATAAACATACTGATCATCTGCTCTGAAGCATCAAAATCGGCAATTACGCCGTCCTTCAAAGGACGAATGGTTTTAATATTTTCATGGGTTTTTCCCTGCATCAAACTAGCTTCTTGACCCACAGCAATAATTTTTCCTGAAACCCTGTCGCGGGCCACAATGGACGGTGCATCCACAACAACCTTGTCATTATGGATAATTAATGTGTTTGCGGTACCTAAATCTATGGCTATATCTTCAGTTAGGAAGTCAAAAAATCCCATGTGCTATTAATAATTTTTGGCGGTTTAAAAACGAATCCCGTAAATGTAATAAAACTTCATAAATATATAAGTTATTCGGGGCTTCAAAATCTTTTTTAAATCAATGCAACTTTGATTTATACGTCGTTCGTCGATGTTTGGATGTTGTAATTTATTATTTGGGCGTTACCCACTCCCGATAGCTATCGGGACGTTCAATCCCTAACGCGGAACTTCGGCTTTTTATGAGCCGTTAGTGGTTAACATTTTAATCCAGTCCTAATAAATTAGTGTTTAAAATGGCGAGTGCCCGTCATTACCATGGCCACATCATTTTCATTACAATAATCGATGCTCAATTGGTCTTTAATGGAACCTCCTGGTTGGATTACAGCGGTTATGCCAGCTTTATCGGCAATTTCGACACAATCCGGGAACGGGAAAAACGCATCACTGGCCATCACCGCACCGTTTAAATCAAAATCAAAAGTTCCTGCTTTATGAATAGCTTGTTGCAAAGCATCCACACGGCTGGTCTGTCCTGTGCCACTAGCGCACAATTGTTTGTTTTTAGCTAAAACAATGGTGTTGGATTTGGTATGCTTACAGATTTTTGAAGCGAAAAGTAAATCGTCTATTTGGGCATCTGTTGGGGCAATACTGGTTACCGTTTTTAAATCTTCGGCTTTATCGGTAATGTTATTTCTATCCTGAACCAAAATACCATTCAAACAGCTTCTGACGTTGGTTTGAGGCATTTCTACATCGTGGATTTGTAGCAAAATTCTATTCTTCTTGCCTTTAAGAATTTCCAAAGCTTTAGCTGAAAAAGAAGGTGCAATCACAACTTCACAGAATAACTTGTGAATCTCTTCGGCAGTGGCCAAATCAATTTCAGTATTACTGATTAATACACCACCAAAAGCAGAAATCGGGTCGCCGGCAAGCGCATCCACATAAGCTTGGTGTAGGGTGTCCCTTTGCGCCAAACCACAAGCGTTGTTGTGTTTTAAAATGGCAAAAGTTGGTGCGTCATTTTTAAACTCCAACATCAAATTAACCGCCGCGTCCACGTCCAAAAGGTTGTTGTAACTTAATTCTTTGCCGTGAAGTTTAGTAAATAATTCGTCAAAGTTTCCAAAGAAAAACCCTTTTTGATGTGGGTTTTCACCGTAACGCAACACCTTGCCGTTGCTTTCACTGATTTTTAAAACTGTTTCTTCATTACTCTGATTGAAATAATTGAAAATCGCAGAATCATAGTGAGACGACACGTTAAAAGCTTTAGCCGCAAAACGCTTTCTGTCTTCTTCCGAAATGGTGCCATCGTTTTCAGAAATCAATTCTAAAAATTCAGCGTAATCATCAACGGAAGACACACAAATCACATCCGCATAATTTTTTGCTGCTGCTCGAATTAAAGAAATACCACCGATATCGATTTTTTCGATAATATCCTGATTGCTAGCACCCGATGCAACAGTTTTTTCAAACGGATATAAATCCACAATCACTATATCAATTTGAGGAATTTCGTATTCAGCCAATTCAGCAACATCCCCATCGTGGTTTTGTCTGTTCAAAATACCGCCGAACACCTTTGGGTGCAATGTTTTCACGCGACCACCCAAAATGGAAGGGTAGGAGGTAACGTCCTCAACGGGAACCACACCTACGCCCAAATCGTTTATGAATTTTTCTGTACCACCGGTAGAATAAATGGTAACCCCTTGTTTATCCAATTCTTTTACAATAGGCGCTAAACCGTCCTTGCTAAATACAGAAATTAATGCCGATTTGATACGTTTTTCGTTGCTCATGTTGTTGTAATAAAATGTTTTATATTCCTTTTGAAAGGAACCAAATAGTTATTGTTTTTCAGGGAGTTACCTCTGATTTTTTAATAAAGTGCAAAAGTAGTTATTTCCTTTAGAATTTCAATTGGGAAATCTGCAAAAAGATTGGCTTTTTTTAACGAAAAAGGGAAGTTGTTAACACTTAAAAGTTCCAAGTTTAAAGTTCAAGGTTTAAAGTTGGTCAAGACTCGAAAAAAAATGAATAATGGTCTATGATTTTAGGGTTCAAGTAACTCAGATACTTTCCCGCAGACAAATTCTAAGAACCGCTCATCATCTTCCGTGAAGGGGTCAGGAGTTTCGGAATCAATATCAATTTGCCCAATGTTTTTACCGTCCACAAAAATCGGAATAACAATTTCAGATTTCACCGAAATACTACAGGCTATATAATTGTCCTGAGCCGAAACGTCAGGCACCACAAAATTTTGGTTGCTCACGGCCACTTGTCCACAAATACCTTTTCCAAAAGGAATAACCGTGTGGTCCGTAGGTGGGCCAACATAAGGGCCTAAAACTAACTCTTCCTTGTTGCCATTCCGAAAATAAAAGCCTACCCAGTTGTAGTAGTCCACATGGGTTTCCAGTAATTTGCAGATGGCCAATAAACGTTCATCTACAGATTGTTTTTGGTTTTCAACAATGGCAAGTACTTGAGGTTTTAGGGTTTCAAAAATCATATGGTCAAGAATTTTGGCAAAAGTATTTAAAAAGGCGTAATTTCGATCTTCACAATTAAAATACTTGAAAGCACTTTTCATAAAATACAGGTCGGTCATCAAATTTATTTTGACCTTTTTGGTGGTGTATATTGCCTGTGCGGTCATTTATAAATTTTACTTGCAATATTCGGATGGCTCAAAATTCTACCCCGATTATTTTACAAATTTAGTGGGATTACAAACCGAAGTTTTGTTAAACAATTTTGGTTACCAAGCCCAATTACTCCCTCACGCGGATGAACCTTCCTTAAAAGTGATGCTCAATGGCAACTATTTGGCAAGGGTGGTTGAGGGTTGTAATTCCATAAGTGTCATCATTCTGTTTTTGTCCTTTATTGTAGCATTTTCGGGGCAATTAAAAACTACTTTTTTTTACATCCTTTCGGGTAGCGTTCTGATTTATGTGGTGAATTTGATTCGCATTGTACTGTTGACCATTGGGCTTTACCATTACCCCCAATATGAAGATGTGCTCCATACTGTAATCTTCCCAGCGATAATTTACGGCATGGTGTTTTTACTTTGGATTTTTTGGGTGAATCGGTTTTCAAAATTAAATCGAAAACATGCGTAAACCGATGAAATTTATAGGGCTAATTTTGCTGGTGGGGTTACTGGTTTTAATCCGCTTTTTTGAAGACGCATTGTTTTACGACCCCTATTTGAAATTTTTTCAAAATGACTACCTGTACATTGACAGTCCTAGGAGGGAAGTTGCAAAACTGGTGGGTTTTACCACATTGCGCTTTGCTTTGAATACACTGATTTCGTTAGCTATTTTGTTCGTGGTATTTAAAGATAAAAGTATTGTGAAATTCTCTGGGATAATTTATAGTATTGCCTTTGTGGTGTTGATGGCCATTTACTTGTATTTTGTGGTAAACCCACGGCAAGAAGACTACTACCTGTTTTTTAACGTACGCCGTTTTTTGATTCAACCCATTATTTTGATACTGCTGTTACCGGCATTTTATTACCATAAGCTGAAATCCTGAGTGTTAAGGATTTGATAAACATTAAAGGTTAAAATCCAATTTTTGTAAATTTGCACCGATGATTCAAACCATTGCACATAAGTTATTTTCAGTTGCACTCTCTTTTTTAGTGCTGTTTTCAACGGTATCCTTTACTATTGAAAAGCACTATTGCGGTGATGTTTTAGTGGATGCTTCCGTGTTTGCTGAAGCTGAAAAATGTGGTATGGAGGCCATGGCAATGGCTCAAAAAAAATCCTGTTGTAAAGACGAAGTCGATATTGTTGAAGGACAGGACGAACTCAAAATCACTTTATTTGAAGATTTAGAGATAGAACAGCAACAATTCTTGGTTGCATTCACCCAATTTTATATCAATCTTTTTGAAAGCCTGCCAAGGCAGGTCATCCCCCATAAAGATTACTCACCACCCAATTTGGTCCACGACATTCAGGTGTTAGACCAGGTTTTTTTGATTTGATTACTTCCCGCGTACGCGGGAATCTCGTCCAAGTAAGATTGGAAATTTAATGGATTCGTTCCCGATTGCTATCGGGATTCGCAGGAATGACAAGTCTAATTAAATACATCAAATCAAAACATTTCAAAATGAAACATACATATACAGTTACAGGAATGACCTGTAACGGATGCAAAACTTCAGTGGAAGAGGCTTTAAATGCACTTCCCGAAGTAAAAAAGGCTTCAGTGGATTTAGAAGCTTCCAAAGCAATTATTGAAATGACCGAACACATTTCAACAGTGAAACTGCAACAAGCACTTTCTGATAAATATTCCATTTCGGAACAAAATATTTTCGATGTTGGCAAGACTACCGAAGTCGAAGAAAAAAGCGAATTGCAACAATTATTTCCATTGTTTTTAATCTTTGGATACATCACAATTGCTTCTGTTTTATTGAACCGAAACCCTTGGAACACCAATAGCTTTATGCTCGATTTTATGGGGCTGTTTTATATTGTTTTTAGCTTTTTTAAGCTATTGGACTTAAAAGGATTTCCGGCATCATTCAGAAAGTACGACCCGCTGGCAAAGGTTGTGCCTGTGTATGCTTGGATTTATCCATTTATCGAGGTGGCGCTGGGGCTTATGTTTTTAATGCGTTTTGAAATTCCAATTGTATTAATCGCCACGCTCCTTGTTTTAGGAGTAACCACCATTGGGGTTACTAAGGAATTATTGGATAAAAAAACGATTCAATGCGCCTGCTTGGGAACGGCATTAAAACTCCCGATGACCAAAGCTACGTTTATTGAAAACAGCATTATGATTGTGATGGCGATTTTGATGCTGATTAAAATTTACAGTTAAATGAAACGGGCTATATATTTTATAATGTTATGCTCATTTGTTGGGTTTGCACAAGACCATATCAACGGCATGGTGATGGAGGCCAACCCCGAAAACGAGCGTATAGGTTTGGCTGGTGCCAATGTGTATTGGCTGAATACCGAAGTGGGAACAGTGACGGATATTGATGGAAAATTTACCATTTCATATGAGCCGTGGTACAAAAAACTCATTATTAGTTACGTGGGTTTCAAAACGGATACCCTCACCATTGATGCGCCAAGGTTTGTTCGTCATTGGTTGCAACCAACGGATGATTTGGAGGAAGTTACAGTAACTACCAGAAAACAAGCCACGGCGAAATCTTTTTTAAAGGCTGAAAACGTTTCTGTTGTCAGCAGTGATGAATTGCTAAAAGCGGCCTGTTGTAATCTGTCTGAAAGTTTTGAAACCAATCCGTCTATTGATGTGAATTTTGCCGATGCGGTGTCCGGGACACGGCAAATCAAAATGCTGGGTTTGACCAGTCCGTACATTTTGATTGCTACGGAAAATATTCCATCCGTAAGGGGGGCATCGCAAGCTTATGGTCTAAGTTTTATTCCGGGGACTTGGGTGGAAAGCATTCAAATCACAAAAGGTGCCGGTAGTGTGGTCAACGGTTTTGAAAGCATCGCGGGGCAAATCAATACGGAGCTAGTAAAGCCATCGACGGATGATAAGGTATTTGTTAATTTATACGGGGCCAATAGCTCGCGTTTAGAGTTGAATACCCATTTGAATACGCAGATTGGCAACAGATGGCACTCAGGATTATACATCCATGGAAACACTTTACAACAGGAGCATGACGTGAATGATGACGGGTTTTTGGATATGCCAATTTCCAGTCAAATTAATGTGATGAATCGTTGGCAATATACCGATGCTCAAAATGGGTTCGTAAGTTTCATTAATGTGAAATTTTTAAATGATGAAAAACAAACGGGTCAATTGGACTTTGATCCGGATTTGGATAAATTCACAACGAACAGTTGGGGTAGTGAAATTGATACAAGACGTTTTGAAGCCTCTGCAAAAATGGGCTACGTCAATCCCGAAATACCTTGGCAGAGTTTAGGGATTCAAACGGCATTTAGTCATCATAAACAAGACTCCTATTTTGGGATAAATATTTATGAGATTCGACACAACAGCCTGTATACCAATGCGATTTATAATTCCATAATTAGCGATTCCAGGCATAAAATTAAGACCGGTTTGAGTTATACTTACGACCATTATGATGAATTGGTGAACACAAACAATTATGAGCGAACCGAGAACTCCGTCGGGGCATTTTTCGAATACAGTTACGATAATTTGGAATTGTTGAATTTAACCGCAGGAATTAGGATTGATCGACATAATTTATTGGGAACTTTCATTACCCCACGATTTCACCTGCGCTATTCGCCATGGTCGAAATCGGCCTTTAGGGCCTCCTTCGGAAAAGGAAAACGAAGTGCCAATATCTTTACGGAAAACCAGCAACTGTTCGCTACTTCACGGCAAATCAATGTGATGAATTCCGGTGGTGAAATTTACGGACTTGACCCTGAAATTGCTTGGAATTATGGAGTGTCCTACCTTCAAGGATTTAATCTTTTCGGACGGGAAGGCGATATCACTTTCGATTTTTATAAAACCGATTTCACCAATCAAATTGTGGTGGATTGGGAAAATCCTCAGGAAATTAGCTTTTACAATTTGGAAGGAAAAAGTTTTGCCAACAGCTTTCAGGTGGAACTGAATTATAGTCCTTTTGAAGGTGCCGATATTCGTACTGCCTATAAGTTTTACGACGTGAAAACGGATTACAATCCAGGTAGATTGGAGCGCCCGTTAACGCCAAGGCATCGGTTTTTTGCCAATGCGGGTTACAAAACTGAAGCAAAGGAAAATGGTGGACGATGGAAATTTGATGCCACCTTCAATTGGTTGGGAGATCAACGTTTTGCGTCCACTGAAAGTAACCCTATACAATACCGATTACCAGAACGAACACCCACGGTAGCAACATTGAATGCCCAGATCACAAAAGTGTTTTCTCCTAAATTTGAAGTATATTTAGGAGGGGAAAATGTAACGAATGTTAGACAACCCAACCCCATTTTAGGTGCGGATGATCCCTTTGGTGCGAATTTTGATTCCACTTTTGTGTACGGCCCCATTTTTGGGAGTATGTATTATGCTGGATTGCGATACAAATTGAATTAAACCGTCATTACGAGGACGAAGGACGAAGTAATCTCTAAAGAAATACAAAATCCTAGATTGCTACGTCGTACCTCCTCGCAATGACAAAATGAAAAACAAAATGAAAAACATAATAACAATAGTACTATTACTGATAGCAACAACAACCTTTGCCCAAAACAAAAACGCCAAAGCTTCGATGGAGGTGGATGGCGTATGCGGCATGTGCAAAGCTCGAATCGAAAAAGCCTGTTTAAATACCAAAGGGGTGAAATATGCCCAGTGGAATATCGATACCCACGAATTGAAGCTGATTTTTGATGAACGTAAAACGAATACGGCAATTATTACAAATAGTGTTTTGGAAGCTGGGCATGACGTTCAGGAGCAAAAGGCAACTGATGAGGCCTACGCGCAAGTACATCCCTGTTGCCAGTATCGAGATGATGCTATTAAGGATGCTCATGAGGGCGAAAAGAAGTCTTAAAGTACCCCATTGATTTAGGTATGCCCAAAACCGAATATCGCATTTATGTCATTGAATTGAAGAAACGTGTGTTTACGGAAAATGCCAAATTCAGAAATGCCAATCCGCAATTCAACGGTGTTTTGGAATGTTTGTATGTGGGGATGACCAGTAAAACGCCTAAAGAGCGATTTTTGCAACATAAATCGGGATACCGAAATAAAAAAGGATATAAACTATCTTCCAATATTGTCGAGAAATATGGGTCGTATTTGAGACCCAGCTTGTATAATCATATTGACCCAATGTCCTCCAGAGCGGATGCATTAAAAAAGGAAAAAGCCTTAGCTTTGGAATTACGCAGAAAGGGTTATGCGGTTTGGTTTAATTAAAACTTAAATAATTATAGTATGAAAACTACGCTAGAGCACAACGAACGTATAAGGACCATGAAGTTCTTTTCAGTGTACCCCCACTACGTTACGAAAGTTGAGAAAAAGGGAAGAACCAAAGAAGAGCTGCATGCTGTAATTGAATGGTTGACTGGGTTTGATGAAGCCAAAATACAAGAGCTTATAGAAAGGAAAGTTACTTTTGAAGAGTTCTTTAATGAAGCAAATCTTAACCCAAATGCAACATTAATTAAGGGCGTAATTTGCGGTTATCGTATTGAGGAAATCGATAATGAATTAACGAAGAAGTGTAGGTACTTGGATAAGTTGATAGACGAATTGGCAAAAGGCCGAAAAATGGAAAAAATCTTGCGGTCTTAACACAATTCTGAGAATGTTTTTCCTAATATATTAAATAGAGACGATAGTATTAAAGAAAAAACGCTTCCATTTGTGGAAGCGTTTTTGTATAAATTGATTATCGAGCCTCTCGACTTACATCATCCCTGGCATACCGCCGCCTCCCATTGGAGGCATAGCAGGCGCATCTTCTTTTATGTCGATTAAAGCACACTCTGTTGTTAAAATCATTCCAGCAACCGAAGCCGCATTTTCTAAAGCAATACGCGTTACTTTTTTAGGATCGATAATACCAGCTTTTAGCATATCTACATATTCCTCAGACTTGGCATCGTATCCAAAGTCTTTCTTGCCTTCCAAGACTTTGTTGATAACAACCGAACCTTCTCCACCTGCATTTTCAACAATGGTTCTTAATGGTGCTTCGATAGCTTTATTTACGATTTGAACACCTGTGGTTTCATCCAAATTAACCGTTTCCAATTTTTCCAAAACTGATTTCGCTCTCACCAAAGCTACACCACCACCGGCAACAATACCTTCTTCAACGGCAGCTCTAGTGGCATGCAGCGCATCATCCACACGGTCCTTCTTTTCCTTCATTTCAACTTCAGAAGCCGCACCAACGTACAATACAGCAACACCGCCGGCCAATTTAGCCAAACGTTCTTGCAGTTTTTCTTTGTCGTAATCTGAAGTGGTAGTTTCAATCTGTGCTTTGATTTGGTTTACCCGAGCTTTAATAGCTTCTGCGTCGCCTGAGCCATTTACGATGGTAGTATTGTCCTTATCAACCGTTACCGTTTCCGCAGTACCTAACATGCTTAAGTCGGCATTTTCCAAAGTGAAGCCTCTTTCTTCTGAAATAACGGTACCGCCTGTCAAAATAGCAATATCCTCAAGCATCGCTTTTCTTCTATCACCAAATCCTGGAGCTTTTACTGCAGCGATTTTTAACCCACCACGTAATTTATTTACTACCAAAGTTGCCAAAGCCTGTCCATCAACATCCTCGGCTATAATTAACAATGGACGGCCAGATTGCGCCACAGGCTCTAAAATTGGAAGAATCTCCTGTAAGTTGGAAATCTTTTTATCGAACAATAAAATGTACGGATTTTCCAAATCAGCGATCATTTTATCAGAATCGGTAACGAAATATGGGGATAAATATCCTCTGTCGAACTGCATACCTTCCACAACGTCAACATAGGTGTCCATACCTTTGGCTTCCTCAACGGTAATCACACCTTCCTTGCCAACTTTTTCAAATGCTTTTGAAATCAATTCACCAATGGTATCATCATTGTTTGCAGAAATTGCAGCAACTTGTTTTATTTTTTCAGAAGAATTGCCCACTTCTTGGGATTGTTTTTGAAGATCGGCAGTGATAGCCTCAACAGCTTTGTCGATACCACGTTTCAAATCCATTGGATTAGCGCCAGAAGCTACGTTTTTCAAACCTTCTTTAACGATAGCCTGAGCCAAAACAGTAGCTGTAGTAGTACCGTCACCTGCTAAATCGTTGGTTTTGGAAGCCACTTCTTTCACCATTTGAGCACCCATGTTTTCGTGCTCGTCATCCAGTTCAATTTCTTTTGCAACAGTAACTCCATCCTTGGTGACTTGAGGTGCACCAAAACTTTTGCTGATGATTACGTTACGCCCTTTTGGGCCCAAGGTTACTTTTACTGCATTTGCTAATGCATCTACTCCGCGTTTTAATCCGTCGCGAGCATCAATATCAAATTTTATGTCTTTTGCCATTTTTAATGTTTTTTAGCTTTTTGCCTTTAGCCATTGGCTATTAGCGTGAAGTTTATTGATTAATTTTTTGGAGCTAAAAGCCAAGGGCTAATAGCTAATTGTCTTTTAGATTATCGCAAGAATATCACTCTCGCGCATGATTAAATAATCGTTGCCTTCAAATTTCAATTCGGTTCCGGCATATTTCCCATATAAAACGGTATCACCAACTTTTACGGTAATTGGATCGTCTTTGGTGCCAGGCCCGGCCGCAACAACAGTTCCTTTTTGTGGTTTTTCTTTGGCGTTGTCTGGAATTATAATTCCTGATGCTGTTTTGGTCTCAGCTTCAGCAGGTTCAATAAGAACTCTATCTGCTAATGGTTTGATGTTTACTCCCATTTTTGTTTTATATTTTATTTATTAAGGTTATTATTTAACGATTATTCTTTAAGCCAAAAATGTGCCATGGCGGGGAAACTGACAAACTTTCAGACTTGATTGAAGATAGGCAGAAACAAAAAATGCCAACGTTGTAAAGTTGGCATTTTTTGTGATTATTTTGTTTTTTAAAGCGAATCTCCAACAGTAGTTGTGCTATTGTCATTAGTAGGAAGTGGAACCGCTCCATCTTGTGATGGCAATGGTTGGGTGCTTTGCGCATTTGGATCCAAGGCTTTAGAGTCAGTAGTATCACCACCACCATGTATGGCTACGTTTGATAATAAAATCAACACCAATAATAACGTGGCCAGCGTCCATGTACTTTTATCCAAAAAGTCTGTGGTTTTTTTAACGCCTCCCAATTGTTGTGTGCCACCGCCTCCAAATGAAGATGATAATCCGCCTCCTTTAGGGTTTTGCACCATAACGACTACTATAAGCAAAAATGCTACAAATATGATAAGTATTAAAAATATTGTAAACGTGCTCATTATTCTTTTTTATTTTGTTCCTGTAATTGTTCTACAGCTCTAATTTGGTTTGCAAAGAAACTACTTTTTTCTGGATATTTCAAACTTAAAATTTTATAGGATTGAATGGCTTTTTTATAGTTTTTTTGCTCTACATAAATACGCGCCAAAGTCTCTGTCATCAAGGTTTCGGGCTGTATCATTTGCGCTTTTGCCAGATTGCCTTTTATTGATGGGGATTTTGAAGGTGTGATTTTCGGATTTTCTGCAATAAACCTATCAATAAGTTCTGATTTTTTCGTTTTTTCACGGCTTTGTTCCGTCTTCGGAGGTTCCGATATTTTTTGGCTTTCATCCCTTTTGATGGGCTTATATCTGGTGAGTTTCAGCCATTCGTTGAAGGAATGCGATTCGCGTCTATCAAATTGCAAGGGCTTCCCGAGGTTTAAAATATCCTCTGCGCTGGCTTCCTGAGTTTTGGTGTTTCCGGTAACGTCTTCGATTTTTTCGGATTCGTCCAATTTGAAAGGCACTGTCCGTTTTTCTGAAGGGTCTTTCGGTTGAAACAATTCGGGATCCAAAACCCCAGAGGTTTCTTTGATTTGTTGTTTTAACGCATCATCAATCGTGGTGCTTTTGTTTACCGAAATGTCATCGGCCACAACCTCAATATCATTGAGATAGGTTACATTTTTCTTTATCGCTTTTGAAATTTCATTTTGAACAAAACTGTCGGAAGTAATGAAATCAAAGAGAATACTTCGATCTGTCGTATAGGCTGCAGTAGTTTTTAAGGCCTGATTATAATCACTGCTTTCCTGATGTTTTAGTCCTTTTAAATAAAGGGCTTTTGCAGATTGAAAATAGGGATAGTCTTCTAAAATAGACCGTAATGCCTCAGTTTTCTGAAGGTTAACCTCCTTGGGATTTTGTAGCAGATATGTAAAATCGTGACTGTTCAAATTAAAAATTTATGCTTACCATTTGGCCAATGACGCGTTAAAGATATCCTGCGTGATACGTTCCAATATTTCCTCATGCGCCGTGTCTTTCTGGGCACCAATTAGTTGGGCACTTCCGTCAAAATCATGGAAAAACGAAAAAGACTTGTCAAATTCGGCCTCTGGGTCGTTTTTATCATAAAAATGCACTTTAATGCTAATGGTCAATCGGTTTTGGGCAGCCGTATTTTGTGAAGTAGCCGTTGTGGGAGAAATACGGTATTCTGTAATTTCGCCTTCATAAACGATATCACCATTAGAGTTTACGTTGTTGAGATTGGTTTGATTTTCCAAAATCTCAATCATCGTGTTTCTTACCAAAAGGTCCAGTCCCGGTTCAATCAACAGCGCATTGTTTTCAAATCGGTTCACCTGAAATGTTTTGGTGTCAGGTGAAATGGAGGCACCTGTAAAGGAGTATATGCCACAACTTGAAACCAAAGCTGCAATTAAAATAAGGGCTATAAATTTTATGTTTTTCATTTGAGGGGTCAATTTAAATGAATTTTACCAGTCGTCCAAAGAGGCATTAACAATGTCTTGAGACAATCGATTTAAAATGTCTTGATGAATTTCATTTTTTAGGTTTCCTGTTAATTGGCTGTTTGCCGGGTAATCTTGAAAAAAAGAGAAAACCTTATCGAATTCCTTGTTTTTGATTTTGTTGATGAAATGGATTTTTGCGGAAACCGTTAGTCTATTTTGTGCCGCCGTATTCTGTGATGTTGCTGTTGTAGGTGAAATGCGATATTCCGAAATTTCACCTTCATAAAAAATATCTCCATTGGATTTTACCAATTGCAAAGGTGTTTGATTCAAAATAAAATCTTGTAAGTTCAGGGTTAAATCTCTATGAATCCCTGGTTCAATTAGGTTGGCATTGTTTTCGAATAAATTCACCTGAAAGGTCTTGGCATCTCCAATATTAATTCCTGTCTGAGAATATCTTACTTTACAATTTGTTGAAAAAAGAAAAAGTATAATGATTGCGTAGAACGACTTCAATTTCATTTGAATGGATTCCTGCCTTCGCAGGAATGACAGATTAGTTAATTGTAACGATTAATTTTTGAATATGTTGCGAACTGGCCTACTGCCAACTGGGCACTGCCAACTAAACTAAAGGTCATACTGCTTAATCTTCCTGTAAAGCGTACGTTCGCTAATGCCCAATTCCGCGGCAGCCAATTTACGTTTTCCGTTGTGGCGTTCCAATGATTTTTTAATCAATTCGAGCTCCTTGTCTTGAAGCGATAAAGTTTCTTCTTCTTCAATTTCCTCAGCAAAGTGGTATTTATCCGAGCTGTTAGTATCGTTTACATGCTCTGGAATGGATAATACTTCTGGGCTTTCGGCAACCTCCTCTTCAAAAGAGAAATCATCTTCAGCATCAGTATTGTCGCCATATATTTTTTGAATCAAATGCTCGTTGTCGCGCTCCACATCCTTTGAGTTGCCACTTTTCATCAATTCCATAGTGAGCTTCTTAAGGTCGTTCAAATCACTTTTCATATCGAAAAGCACTTTGTATAGGATTTCACGCTCACTACTAAAATCGCTCTCGCTTTTGGAGGTTTTAACAACGGCCGGCAGGTTAGTGGAAGCCGAAGCCGGGAGGTAACTTCGCAACGTTTCAGCTGTAACAGTTCTATCCTGTTCCAACACCGATAATTGCTCGGCCACATTGCGCAACTGCCTAACGTTTCCCGCCCAACGGTGTTTTAGTAATAATTGTATAGCGCTATCCGTAAGCTTTATGGTTGGCATTTTATATTTTAAAGCGAAATCGCTGGCAAATTTTCGGAACAGCAAATGGATATCCTCTTGTCGCTCTCGAAGTGGTGGCAAATGGATTTCCACAGTACTTAAACGATAGTACAAATCCTCGCGGAATTTTTCCTTTTCAATGGCTTCGATCATATTGAGGTTGGTAGCAGCTACGATGCGAACATTGGTTTTTTGCACCTTGCTCGATCCTACCTTTAGGAATTCGCCATTTTCCAAAATACGAAGCAATCGCACCTGTGTTGTTAAAGGCAGTTCTCCAACTTCATCTAAAAAAACAGTACCGCCATCAGCTTCTTCAAAATAACCACTACGCGTTTGTGTGGCACCTGTAAAGGCCCCTTTTTCATGGCCAAACAATTCGCTGTCAATTGTGCCTTCGGGAATGGCGCCACAGTTTACCGCGATATATTTGTTGTGCTTTCGGTGCGAAAGGGAATGAATAATTTTAGGGATGCTTTCCTTTCCCACGCCGCTTTCCCCTGTAACCAAAACCGAAATGTCGGTGGGCGCCACACGAATGGCTTTTTCTATGCCACGGTTAAGCGATGGGGTATTCCCAATAATGCCAAAGCGCTGTTTTATTGCTTGAATGGATTCCATTTAATTTTCTATGTATTCTGAAGTTCCTTTTTCATTGGCGTCGTTTAGCCACTCCCAATCCAGCTTCAGTTTTAATTTATTTGTATGTGTTTTGCTTATTGAAGCCAAGGCTTTCCCTGCCTTCAATTCATTTTCAGTGGTTAAACACTGATACAGCATTTCAATTTTATCGTTTTTTAAATGCCCGATAATTTTGCCATATTTTATCGTTCCTCCATAGTAGTCGGCCGTTATCAAATGTCCGTTTTGCTTATAGTAGAACTTTGTGTCGGAATTCACCTTTCCGTTTTCAGAGTTGTCTAAAAGCGAAAAAACTTTGTCGTTAAAGTTGAATTCTGACATGAGAATTTAGTTGTTTTCTGAATATCCCACAGCCTCTCCAATCAATGTGGCACTCGTGCAATCCGTAATTCTTACGTTTATAAAATCTCCAACTTCATAATTTTCTTTTGGAAAAACTACCACGGTATTTTGCGTATTTCTGCCTGACCAATGGGCGTCGGATCGTTTTGATGGTTTTTCAATTAGCACTTCTTCAACTTTACCAACATGGGCTTTGGTGCGCA
Organism: Hyunsoonleella aquatilis; assembly: GCF_014270105.1. GTDB lineage: Bacteria > Bacteroidota > Bacteroidia > Flavobacteriales > Flavobacteriaceae > Jejuia > Jejuia aquatilis. The sequence goes on along the minus strand of NZ_JACNMF010000002.1, from coordinate 128,111 downwards.
ATAAGCTATGTTTTTGCTGTAGTGCGATGATTTCATTCAAACGACGTTTTTTCACATCCTCGGGAATGTCATCCTCCATTTTGCGTTCGGCTAAAGTGCCTGGTCTTTCGGAATAAGCAAACATAAATCCGAAATCGTATTTGACGTACTCCATCAAAGTCAGGGTATCTTGGTGGTCCTCTTCCGTTTCCGTTGGAAAACCGGCAATCATATCCTGGCTAATGGCACAATCGGGAATTAAACGCTTGATGTTATCAATCAATTCAAAATACTCTTCACGGGTGTGCAGACGGTTCATAGCCTTCAAAATACGATTGCTACCACTTTGAACAGGTAAATGAATATAGTTACAAATATTGCGATGTTTGGCCATCGTTTCAATTACGTCCAAAGTAAAATCCTGAGGATTTGAGGTAGAAAAACGAAAGCGCATTTTGGGCTGTGCTTTGGCACACATATCCAAGAGCATGGCAAAGTTTACGGAGGTAGCCTTTTGCATTTCACTGGCTTTATCGAAATCCTTTTTTAACCCACCGCCGTACCATAAATAACTATCCACATTTTGGCCAAGTAAAGTTACTTCCTTAAAGCCATTGTCCCAAAGTCCATTGATTTCCTCAATAATGCTCTGCGGGTCGCGACTGCGCTCACGTCCACGGGTAAAGGGTACCACACAAAAGGTACACATGTTGTCACAGCCACGGGTAATAGATACAAATGCTGTTACCCCATTGGAATTCAATCGCACTGGCGAAATATCGCCATAAGTTTCCTCTTTGGAAAGAATTACGTTTATGGCATCCCTCCCATCCTCAACTTCGGCCAAAAGATTAGGTAAATCCTTGTAAGCGTCAGGGCCAACCACCAGATCCACGATTTTTTCTTCCTCCAAAAATTTGCTTTTCAGACGTTCTGCCATACAGCCCAATACCCCAACTTTCATATTTGGGTTCAGTTCTTGCTTTACGGCATTGTATTTTTCCAAACGTTTTCGGACAGTCTGTTCCGCTTTATCACGAATGGAACAGGTGTTTACCAAAACTAAATCGGCCTCCTCCAAACTTTGGGTGGTATTGTATCCTTGTTCGGTCAAAATGGAAGCCACGATTTCACTGTCACTAAAATTCATTTGGCAACCATAGCTCTCGATAAAAAGTTTGCGGGTATTGCCCTCTTTTTTATCCAGAACTAAGGATTCGCCTTGCTTACTTTCGTCAATAATCTTTTCCATATCTTGCTTGAAACCACTGTGGGTCAATTTTCGTGCCCTGCTGAATCAGGAGGGTGCAAAGATACAATTAAATCGTTTCTTATGACAAAGTGGCAGTTTATTTTTAGACCTGATTTTTCAGAAATAAAACAAGATATAACGCAACCATTTTTACTTTTGGGTATCTATAAAATAAACTTCAAATCAACTAGCTATGACTTTTAACTTATTGAAAAAACTGCTGTTCATATCGTCAATATCACTTTGCTGTTTGAACATGCAATGTAAAGATGATGATGATGATGATGTGGATTTGCCAGAAGATACCATATGTCAGGATGTGGTTATAATTGATTCGGAATTGTATAAAAATACTTCCTCGGACACTTATAGATTAAGCAGTGCAACTATAGCGGGAGATTGTCTCATCATAAATTTCGGTGCCTCCGGATGTAGCGGTAGCTCTTGGGAGTACAAGATGGTAGATTCTGGAGCCGTAGCCGAATCCTTGCCGGAACAGCGTTTTTTGAAATTTCAACTTGTTAATAATGAAGATTGTTTGGCATTTTTTACCCGAGAGCAAAGTTTTGATATAAGACCCTTACAAATTGAAGGAAGTAATCAAATCATTTTGAATATTGAGGGGTTCTCAGAGAGTTTAACCTATAACTATTAAATAAAAGTTAGCTAAAAACTAAAAAATCAAACTAAAATGAAACTAAAATTTGCCATTTGCGTCTTTTTTATTGCCTTCACATGTATTTCATGCGATAGCAACGACGATGAAAACCTTGATTTGGTCACTGTGGCTACGCCCGAAATCATGAGCAAATCACAATTCAGAAAATCTGTGGACATCCTGCCGCCACAGCCGATACAGACTCCCGGTAAAATTTATGCCTACAGCGACTATCTTTTTGTGAATGACATCAATAAAGGTGTGCATATTATTGATAATACCAACCCAAAGTTTCCAAAGGCTATCAAATATTTAACCATTCCCGGAAACGAAGATATTTCGGTGAAGAATAATTTTTTATATGCCGATAGTGCTACGGATCTGGTGGTGTTTGATCTTTCGGATATCAATGGGATTAAAATGGTGGAGCGTTTGGAGGATGTGTTTGAGCGCTACAATTATAATGTGCCATTAGAAGCCGAAGCCACTGATTGGGCTGAATTTAATTATGAAACCGACATTATCGTAGGATGGACTACAAAGCAAGAGCGCAGGGAAGATGTTGAGGAACTTTTGTGGATTGATGTTGCTTTTGATGGTAGCCCTAGGGTTCTGGAGTCTACCAATACCGTTGGGACAGGGGGGTCTTTGGCGCGTTTTCAAATAGTGGATAAGTATCTATATACTGTGGGTTCTTACAGTATGGCGATTTTTGATATTGAAGATTTGGCCAATCCCACTTTAGAGGCCACTCAAAGCGCAGGTTGGAATATTGAAACCATGTTTGCTGCCGATAATTATTTGTACCTCGGTAGTGTAAACGGGATGTACATTTATGATTTAAAGAATCCAGCCTCCCCGGAATATGTATCCGAATTTGTGCACTGGGAAGGTTGCGATCCCGTTGTTGTGGATGGCGATTATGCTTATTTAACTTTAAGAGGAGGTAATTTATGCGGGCAACTGGAAAGTGTACTTGAAGTGATTGATATCAGTGATAAAGGAAATCCAACCTTGGCGAAACGCTACACTTTAGAAAACCCATACGGGCTGGGCGTAAAAGGGAATATGCTTTATGTGTGCGACGGTACAGCTGGTTTGAAGCTATTTAAACGCGAAACACCAGTGGAGTTAAACATGGTGAGAAATCTAAAGAATATACAAGCAACGGATGTGATTCCTTTAGAAAACAGTCTAATAATGATTGGGGACAATACCCTTTATCAATACAAATACATGGCAAACAACGTAGGGCTAATTAGCTCTTTCAGACTCAACTAAATAAACTAAACGTTGTTGGAAAATCTGCCTTCGGGCAGATTTTTTTTGTGTATTATTGTATTGAAATTAGATACTAACCAAATTATTAAAAATGAATGCAATCAATGTTTTATTAGAAAGGATAGAGAATGCCAAGGATTTGGACTTTGGTACTATTTTTAATCAATCTATAGAACTGTTTAAGAAGGTTTGGGTACAGGGTTTGGTCACCATTTTGTTAACCATGCTTTTAATGATGCCCTTTTACCTTTTAATGTATGTGCCACTTATTGCCTCAGGAATGATGGATTCAGAGTCTTTCAACAGTGGAGGGCAACCGGATATATCGGTGCTTATTCCTTTTTATGCTTTGGGCGCCGTATTTTCATTTTTTGCAACGATTATCGGTGTTGGGCTTAAAGGTGCATTTTTCAGAATATGCAAACAGAAGGATTTCAACGAAGCTAAAAATGACGACTACTTTTATTTCTTCAAGAAACCTTATTTCGGGAAAACGTTCGGTGTAGGAGCCATCTCCTTTGGTATTATGATTGGGGCGTATTTGCTGTGCTTCTTGCCCATTATTTACGCAGTTGTGCCCATTTCTATTATAAATGTGATTTACGCCTTTAACCCTGATTTATCAACTTCTGATATAGTTAAAGCTGGTTTTAAGCTTGGAAATAAAAAATGGCTAATCACCTTTGGCTTGATGATAGTTGCAGGCATTTTGGCATCCTTAGTCGGATTTTTGATGTGCTTTATTGGAATCCTTGCTACTTCTGCATTTGCTTATATACCTTTATATTACATTTATAAAGAATCCGTAGGCTTTGATGAGAAAACCGATATAGACCGCATAGGGACTGGGGAAATATAATATTCCAAAGCCAAAATTTAAAGCCCGCTTTTTAGTATTTAAAAGCGGGCTTTTTTTATTTAATTAATATACAGTTCATCCGAAAATTAGGTAGATAAACTTTTTTTCATATACATTTGTAGCCTCAAAAATGATGTATGGCGAAGAATTTAGTAATAGTTGAGTCACCTGCAAAGGCCAAAACAATAGAGAAATTTTTAGGAAAGGATTTTAAGGTAGAATCCAGTTTCGGACACATTGCTGACCTCCCTTCAAAGGAGTTGGGCGTTGATGTGGATGGGGATTTTAAACCGAAATATCAAGTATCCCGAGACAAAAAAGATGTTGTAAAAAAATTGAAAGAACTTGCCAAAAAAGCTGAAATGGTTTGGTTGGCCAGTGATGAAGACCGGGAAGGAGAAGCTATTGCATGGCATTTGGCCGAAACGCTGAAATTGGATAAATCCAAAACGAAGCGTATCGTGTTTCATGAAATTACCAAATCGGCCATTCAAAAAGCAATTGAAAATCCACGAGGTATCGATTACGATTTGGTGGATGCGCAACAGGCGCGTCGTGTGCTGGATAGAATTGTAGGGTATGAATTGTCCCCCGTTTTATGGCGAAAGGTGAAAGGCGGTTTGTCTGCCGGACGGGTGCAATCCGTTTCGGTACGATTGATTGTTGAAAAAGAAAGGGAAATTGAAGGATTTACGCCGGTTGCTTCTTATAGAATCGATGCAGAATTCTCAAATGAAGACGGTCAGACCTTTAAGGCGAAATTGCCAAGGAATTTTGAAACCGAAAAGGAAGCCCTTGAGTTTCTAAATAAAAATATCAGTGCCACATATCAGGTTTCAGATTTAGAAAAGAAACCTGCAAAAAAGACGTCGGCACCCCCATTTACAACATCAACCTTGCAACAGGAAGCCTCCAGAAAGCTTGGGTTTTCTGTGAGTAGGACCATGACCAATGCCCAACGTTTGTATGAGGCAGGTTTGATTACTTATATGAGAACGGATAGTGTGAATCTATCTGATGAGGCCAGGGCCGGGGCAAAAGCCGAAATTCTTTCGGCCTATGGTGATAAATACAGCAGACCTCAAAATTATAAGGGCAAATCCAAAGGAGCGCAGGAAGCACATGAGGCCATTCGTCCAACTGATTTTTCAAGACATTCCTTGGCTATCGAAAGGGACCAAGCTAGATTATACGAATTGATTTGGAAACGTGCCATCGCCTCTCAAATGAGTGATGCTGAATTGGAGCGTACCAATTTGAAAATCAAAGTCAACAGTTCAAAGGCTGTTAGTCAGCAATTTGTGGCCAATGGTGAAATCATCACCTTTGACGGCTTTTTAAAGGTGTATTTAGAAGGTACCGATGACGAAGATGTGGAGCAGGATGGTATTTTACCGGATATGAAAGTTGGTGAAACCCTAAATAACCAATACATCACGGCAACGGAGCGCTTTACCCGCCCTCCATCCAGATATACCGAGGCATCTTTAGTAAAGAAATTAGAGGAATTGGGTATCGGTCGTCCGTCAACTTATGCGCCAACTATTTCCACCATTCAAAATAGAAATTATGTTGAAAAAGGTTCCAATGAAGGTGTTGAAAGAAAGTACAAGCAATTTGTGTTTAAAAGCGGGACTGTTAAAGAAAAGAACCTTACCGAAAAAACGGGAGCCGATAAAGGAAAATTGGTCCCAACCGATATAGGAATGATAGTAACGGACTTCTTGGTAAACCATTTCGAAGCTATTTTAGACTATAATTTTACGGCCAAAGTTGAAGAGGATTTTGACGACATTGCAGATGGCAAGGAAGATTGGACGGAAATGATGCAATCATTTTACAAGAAATTTCACCCCGTGGTGGAAGATGTAAAAGAGAATGCCGATAGGGAATCTGGTGAACGTATTTTAGGTGAAGACCCAAAAACAGGGCGACAAGTCAGTGTTCGACTTGGACGATTTGGACCAATGGTTCAAATAGGTACAGTGGATGACGAAGAAAAGCCATTGTTTGCCAGCCTGAGCCCAGACCAGCAATTGAATACCATCACTTACGATGAGGCCATGGCTTTGTTCGAACTACCAAAAACCCTGGGAAAATATGAGGGTGAGGAGGTTCAGGTGAACAATGGGCGTTTTGGGCCTTATGTTAAATTTGGTTCGTCATTCGTGTCCTTGCCAAAAGGTGTCGATCCTTTAAGTGTGGAGCTTGACGAAGCGATTAATTTAATAGAAGAAAAGAAAAAGGCGGATGCACCTATATATATGTATAAGGATTTGCCGGTACAAAAAGGTAAAGGGCGTTTTGGACCATTCATCAAATGGAACAATATGTTCATCAATGTGAACAAAAAGTACGATTGGGATAATTTGTCTGATTCCGATATTGTGGAATTGATTGAAGATAAAATTCAAAAGGAAAAGGATAAATTGATTCACCATTGGGAAGATGAAGGTATCCGAGTTGAGAAGGCTCGCTGGGGCAGGCACAATGTCATCAAAGGCAAAATAAAAGTAGAATTGCCCAAAACCGTTGATGTTACGGATATGACCTTGGAGGAAGCCAAAGCCCATATCGAGACAAAAGCACCAAAGAAAAGAGCGACCAAAAAGCGAACTACAAAAAAAGCAAGCGCAAAAAAATAAACACAATACCCAAACATGAACTTCAATTTTCTCTCCCCAGTATCTGACAATGTTTTAGCCCATAACGAATTATTGTCGATGCAAGGCCTGGGAAGGAAGCTACGGGTGCATTCTAATCAGCACGGTATTCCGGATTTGGACGGGGTCAATATCGCCTTATTGGGCATCATTGAAAATAGAAATGATGTAGATTATATTGGTGGGACCTTTGAATTGGATGAAGTTAGAAAATCCCTTTACGCCCTGTTCCCGGGAAGTTGGTCTACAACCATTGCAGATTTGGGAGATATCAATGCCGGTGAAAGTGTTGAAGATACTTATTTTGCTCTTCAGGAAACCATTGCCATTCTGGTAAAGAAAAATATCATTCCCATTTTGTTGGGAGGCAGTCAGGATTTGACCTATGCCAACTATAGGGCCTATGATAGTGTTATCCCAATGGTGAATTTGGTCAATGTAGATTGCAAGTTCGATTTGGGCGATTCGGCTAAGCCCATCAAAAACAATAGCTATGTTGGGAAAATTATTCTCGACGAACCCTATAATCTATTCAACTATTCCAATATTGGGTACCAAACCTATTTTAATTCACAGGAAGAAATCGATTTGATGGAGCGCCTCTACTTTGAATCCTATCGCCTGGGGCAAATTAATCAGGACATCACCGTCGTAGAGCCTGTATTGCGGGATGCCAATATCGTAAGCTTAGATTTAAGATGCGTAAAGGGCGCCGAAGTGAGTTTGCGCCAAAAGTTTTCGCCTAATGGATTGGATGGCAAAGAGGTTTGTGCCATTGCCCGTTATGCTGGCATCAGTAATAAAGTCAGCTCTTTCGGTATTTATGAATATAAACCTTCAAGTGACGATGCCCTTTCGTCGATGCTTGTAGCTCAAATCATTTGGTATTTTATCGAAGGTGTTAACTGCCGGGTGAAGGATGATGATTTCACGGATGAAAGTAGCTATCAAAAGTTTACCGTATTGGTTGAAGAACAAGAGCTTGTCTTTTATAAAAGCAATAAAACGGGGCGTTGGTGGATTGAGATTCCTTTTTTATCAGAAGTGAATAATAAATTAAAAAGACATACGTTATTACCATGCACGCACCAGGATTATGTAGATGCCACTAAAAATACGGTCCCAGACCGCTGGTATAAAGCGTTCCAGAAGAATTCCGTGTAATAGACAAAGTATGGTCAAACGGTTAATTTTATCGATGAAATGCTTTCTTTTCACGATGAAACGTTAATTTTTTAGACAAATAGTTGTTTTTCTTAAAATATATAAATATGTTTACGCTCTCAAAATTGAAGCATAAATAATTAACCTCGAGTTTTCTATGAATATGAAGAAGTTTGTTTTATTAACCGCAGTTTTAGCTCTGCTCACTAGTTGTGGCTCTAACGATAAGGGTGAACTGGTAGGAGTTAAAGGAAAAAAATGGCATCCAGAAAAACCTTATGGTATGGAATTGGTGCCTGGTGGTGCTTTTATAATGGGTAAAGCTGACGATGATCTTGCCGGGGTAAATGATGCTCCTGGTCAAACCGTGACGGTTAGAGCCTTTTATATGGATGCTACCGAAATTACAAATAGCGAATACAGACAGTTCGTTCATTGGGTAAGAGATTCTATATTACGTATGAAATTGGCAATTCTTGCCGATGAAGTTGGGAAAACTCCTGAAGATGGTGGTATTGGTGAGTTTGCATTTAAGGATGCTGATACTGCTAATATGTCCGTTTACGAAAAATATATGTTTGAAAACTATACTGGATTGGGCCCGACTGGTTATGAAGGTAGAAAAATCAATAGAGATATCGATTTGATTTTGGATACAGCAGACTATCCGGATGAATTCTATGCAGAGGTAATGGATACAATGTATTTGCCTTTGGAAGAATCTTATAACGGACAACGCACTTGGGATGTGAAGAAATTCAAGTTCCAGTATAGCTTTATGGACATTCAGGAAGCTGCTAGGAATAGAGGTGTAAAGCGAAGTAAAGTAATTAAAAAGGAAGAAATCGAAATTTATCCGGACACAACCGTTTGGATCCGCGATTTTCAATACTCTTATAATGAGCCAATGCACAATGATTATTTCTGGCACGAGGCTTATGGAGACTATCCTGTAGTAGGTGTAACTTGGCAACAGGCCAAGGCCTTCTGTGAGTGGAGAACCATCAACAAGAATTCTTATCAAAAATCAAGAAAAGGAGCGGCTATGGTCAATACCTTTAGATTGCCATCCGAGGCAGAGTGGGAGTACGCAGCCAGAGGTGGTCTGCAAGCGGCAACTTATCCTTGGGGAGGCCCATATACCAAAAGTGATAGAGGATGTTTTATGGCTAACTTTAAGCCAGTACGCGGAGATTATGCAGCAGATCAAGCATTGTACACGGTAGAGGCGAAAAGCTATGAACCAAACGATTACAACTTATACAATATGGCAGGTAATGTTGCTGAATGGGTAAACGCATCATACGACCCTGCATCATATGAGTATAATTCAACCATTAACCCAAGCGTTAATGATCCAGACAACAAGCGTAAAATCATACGTGGTGGGTCTTGGAAAGATGTGGCTTACTTTTTACAGGTAAGTACTAGAGATTACGAATACGCAGATTCTGCGAGAAGTTATATAGGTTTCAGAACAGTTCAGGATTACATGGGGACAAACGTAACCCGGAACGCAAGAAACAAGTAAAATCAAAATAATAACTATTAATTTAACCTACTTGAGTAGTTAGACTACTCAAAATTAAAAACCAGAAATTATGGCACAGTCAAAAGCAAGTAAAAGGTTCATGAATATGGCCTACGGGTTGGGAGCATCAATTGTAATTGTTGGAGCTTTATTCAAAATTACACACTTTGAAATTGGATTCCTTACCGGAAACGTTATGTTAACGATAGGTCTTGTTACCGAAGCAATTATATTCGCGCTCTCAGCGTTTGAACCAGTAGATGACGATTTAGATTGGTCTTTAGTATACCCAGAATTAGCTGGAGGATCTGCTAAGGAAAAAGAGAACCCTAAAGGTGTATTATCTCAAAAATTAGATGAATTATTAAAGGAAGCTAAGATTGATGGAGAATTAATGGCCAGTTTAGGCGATAGCATTAAGAACTTTGAAGGTGCTGCTAAAAGCATTTCTCCTACAGTAGATTCAATTCAAGCTACTCAAAAATATGGTGAAGAATTATCTTTAGCGGCCGCTCAAATGGAATCTTTGAACAGCTTATATAAAGTTCAATTGGATAGCATTAACAAACAAGCTTCTATCAACGAAGAGTCTGTTGAAAACGCAGCCAAGGTAAAAGAACAAATGGAATCTTTAGCGTCTCATTTATCCTCACTTAACGGTGTGTACGGTGGTATGTTGTCTGCAATGAACAAAAAGTAATTAGGGGTTAACCCAAATTTAATTAACCATTAAAACCTAATTAACATGGCAGGAGGAAATTTATCACCAAGACAGAAGATGATAAACTTAATGTATTTGATATTTATTGCGATGCTCGCATTAAATATGTCAAAGGAAGTTTTATCAGCCTTCGGATTAATGAACGAAAAGCTTACGGAGTCTAATGAGGCTACCGAGGCTAGAAACGCGAGTTTCGTAGCTAGTTTGGATCAAAAGGCTTCAGATCAGCCTGAAAAATACAAGCCTTTAAAGGCTAAAGCAGATCAGATTGATGCTCTAGCGCATAAGTTTGATTCTTATTTAGTGGATTTAAAGGGTAAGATGACCGCTACGGTAGACGACCCTACAGATTATGAAATCATGGATAAGGGCGATTACCTAGATCAAAACTTCTTTAAAGGGGACAAGCTGAAACCTGAAGGAGAGGAGTTCCTAAATCAGATCAATGGATTTAGAGATGGTGTAATTAAAGTACTTTCAGGTGACAAAGCTATGGAAGGCATCATCAAGGAAGTTCAGGACAAATTTAGTACTGAGCAAGAAGTAAACCGTGATGGAATCAAGGTAGATTGGTTGGATTACCACTACAAAGGGTTCCCATTGGTAGCTTCTTTAACCAAGATGACACAATTACAAGCTGATATCAAGACTACCGAATCTGAGATTTTATCAAAAATGTTAGAGGGTGAGTTGTCTAGCCAGGTATCTATGACAAATTATACCACTTTAATGGAGACCTCTAAATCTGCCTACTTTAATGGAGAGCAGTTTGATGGTCAGATAGTACTAGGTCGTAAAGATGCTACAACCAAGCCTAAAAGAGTAGAATTAAAATTGGATGGCAGACCGCTTTCTGAAAACCAATATACAATTGAAGATGGTAAGGTGAAATTGAAATTAGGAACTGGTGGTGTTGGAGAGCACAAAATCACAGGTGACCTTATTTTTGGTGAAGGTGGAGAGGAAATTAAAGTTCCTGTAAACTCATCTTTCGCTACTGTGGCAAAACCAAATTCAGCAACTATTTCTGCTGATAAAATGAACGTAGTGTACCGTGGTGTAAAAAACCCAATGACGATTTCTTTCGCCGGTATTCCTGATAACAAAGTTTCGGCTAGTGCTGGACAATACTTAAAAAGAGTTAGTGGAAGCAAATATGTTATGGATGCTACATTAGCTAAAGGTAGAGAAATAACTATTAACGTTACGGGGAAATTACCTGATGGTAAACCTGTTTCAGATAGAGCAACCTTCAGAATTAAGGATTTACCAAGACCAACAGGTACTATTAGAGGTGAAACTTCTGCAAAAATGCAACGTCAGAGTTTAGAAAAATCTACTGTTGGTGCTATGTTTGAAGACTTTGACTTTGAATTACCATTGCGTGTTACAGGATTTAAATTTAAAGTTCCTGGACAACCAACAATAAATGTTAGAGGAAGTAAGTTAGATAGTAGAGCCAAAAGTGCTTTGCGTAAGGCCAAGCGTGGTTCTGGTGTTCAGATATTTGATATCGAAGCTAAAGCCAGTGGCGTAAGTGTGATACTTAAAAAGGTATCCCCAGTATTTATTGAGCTTACAAATTAAAAAGAAACTATTGGGCTAACCTCGGTTGGCCCAATATTTATAAAATTGAAAATAAGATGAATTTGAAAAGTGTTTTGTTAGCTGTTGTTGCTGTTTTTACGGTATCTAGTGTATTTGCCCAAGCGAATATATTAAATGCCAAAAGTCCTGAGGAAATCGGGGTAAGAACGGCGGAACAAAAGGAAATTGACAACGATAAGCCATTGGAATATGGATATGTTGACGATAGAGATATCCTTTTTTCTAAAATGACGTGGGAAAAAGTTGTTCTTGATGAGCGCGCCAACTTTCCATTGTATTATCCAATAGACACAAATAATATTGGAAACGACAGGAGATCTCTTTACGATGTTTTGATGAAGAACATCAAAAATGGGAAAATCAAAAACATTTATGATGATTCTTATTTTACTACTAAGCGTACACTTAAAGATATTCAAGCAGCATTGAAAAGTATTGATACTACCGAATTGGGTATTGAACAGTTGAATGCAGGTGAAGAATTATCAGATGAGTATATAGACGTAAGGGAAATTACTGCCGCCGAAATTCAAGAGTACCATATTAAGGGACTTTGGTATTTCGATAAGCGTCACGCTGAAATGAAGTACAGACTTTTGGGAATTGCTCCAGTAGCGCCAGATGTTAACTTCATCGATGATGATAATCCAGATTTAGTAGAGTTATTCTGGGTATTTTTTCCAGATGCCCGAGAAGTATTGCATGAGGCTAAAGCCTTTAACAATTCCAATAGTGCCATTCCGCATTCGTTTGATCATATCTTGAATGCCAGACGTTTTCAAGGTTATATTTATAAAGAAGAAAATGTGCAGGGCGATAGAAAGATTAGCGAATACGTTTCGGATAATGCTTTAATGCAGCTTCTTGAATCTGAGCGCATCAAAACAAAAATCAGGGATTTTGAATTGGATATGTGGACATACTAGTTTAAAACCTAAAGTATAATTTGAACGCCCGCTTTTAGCGGGCGTTTTTATTTGCACAGAATTTATGAGCTATTATTTATGGCATTCGAAAACCCAAAAATTAGTAGATAACCAACTCCTCCCCTTCTTTTCGAGGGGAGGACAATTTCGCCACAGGCGGAATTAGGAGGGGTCTAAAGTCTGATTGATTAAGACTCCTTCACGTTCGTCTAAAATATGCACCTTTTCCATTATATTCGCACCAAATGAAAACAGAATACGATTACATTATCGTCGGCTTGGGTTTAGCAGGAATCTGCTTTTGCGAACAGTTAAGAGCGCACAACAAAAGCTTTGTAGTATTTGATGACAGTTCCCAACAATCCTCAACGGTTGCAGGAGGATTATACAATCCAGTCGTTTTAAAGCGTTTTACTGCCGTTTGGAAAAGCGATGAGCAATTGCCCTTGGCACTTGCAATGTATCAAGATTTAGAGCAATTGCTGGACGTAAAACTGGATTATAAAATCCCGGTGTACCGTAAGTTTGCATCCGTAGAAGAACAAAACAATTGGTTTACTGCCTCAGATAAACCAGCGCTTAAGCCATATCTTTCAACCGGCATTATTAAAAATGAAAACCCGGCCATTCAAGCCTCCTTTGGTTTTGGAGAAGTCTTGTATACAGGGCGTATTGACGTCAAAATTCTGATGGAAACCTATCGCGAGTTTTTGACAAAAAGAGGACTATTTCAGAAGGAATCTTTTGAATATTCAAATATTTTAAACAACAATGAATCAGTGGTTTATGAAAATATCATAGCAAAGCATATTGTGTTTTCTGAGGGCTATGGAGTCGTCCAAAACCCCTTCTTTCAAAACTTGCAATTATCACCAACCAAAGGAGAACTACTGATAATCCATGCGCCCGATCTGAAGATTGATTTCGTATTAAAAGGTCCAGTGTTTTTGATTCCTATGGAGGACGATTTATATATCGTTGGCGCGACATACGAACTATACGACTTAACCCATAACCCTACCGAAAAAGGCAAAAATAAACTTTTGGAAGGTTTAAAAACGATGATTTCCTGTCCGTTTGAAATTGTAGATCAAGTGGCAGGTATCCGTCCAACCGTAAGGGACAGGCGACCTTTAGTTGGGCAACATCCAGTTCATAAACACCTGTATGTTTTAAATGGATTAGGAACGAGGGGGGTGATGATAGGGCCATATGTAGCAAATCAACTTTATAATTTTATTGAAAACGAAGAAGAACTTGAGCCCGCTATAAATATTTCCCGGTACAGCTAAGATTGTCCTTTTTTATTCGCCAGTTTCTCGTCATAGCTCATAAACAGATTGATCCAAATATTTCGGGAAAGACGCATGATGATTGGCATAAATACGACTAGGGTTCCCACTATCGAAATAAAAGTCGCTTTTAACCCGGCCCCTAGGAAAAGGTTGCTAATAACGAAAGCCGCGACGGCAAAAGCAATCCCTACGGCATAGCTCACATACATGGCGCCGTAGAAAAATGAAGGTTCGATTCTATATTTGGTATTGCAGTGCGAACAGCGCTCATTAACTTTCAAAGTTTCTGAAAACACATAAGCATTTTTGTTACTGTACATCGATTCTTGATGGCATTTTGGGCAACTTCCCGTCAAAATGCTGTACAATTTCGTTCCTTTTTTAAACATTTATTTCAAAAATATGTCGGCTCGTCACGAATGTGGCGAGGTTTCAAATTAAACTGTCATTCCCGTGAAAACGGGAATCTAAATAAAAAATTTTAAGAAATTTTTTATCGTATTTTTGCTCGCAACAAAAGTAATTGTAATAATCCAAAAGGCTGTAACATTAGTCACATTTCTATGCTGAATATCCATAACTTATCTATTTCATTTCAAGGCGAATACCTGTTTGAAGATATTACTTTTAAGCTAGGTAATGGCGACCGTGTGGGGCTGATTGGAAAAAACGGTGCTGGGAAATCTACTATGCTCAAAATTCTTTCCAAGGAATTGGAACCGGATTCGGGGCAGATTGCTACTGATAAAGCACTGAAGATAGGGTTTTTAAAGCAGGACATTGATTTTGTTCAAGGGCGAACGGTTTTGGAGGAAGCCTACGAAGCATTTACGGAAATAAAGGCTTTGGAAACAGAGATGGAGCGAATCAATACGCAATTGGCCGAGCGTACGGATTATGAAAGTGAGGGCTACAACCAATTGATGATTGATATCAATGATTTACAACATCAATATGAAATTTTAGGTGGTTATAATTATCAGGGTAATACAGAGAAAATATTGCAGGGACTTGGTTTTTCACGCGATCAATTCAATAATCCAACCGATACATTTTCAGGAGGGTGGCGCATGCGGATTGAGCTGGCAAAATTGTTGCTTCAAAATAATGATATCCTCCTTTTGGATGAGCCTACAAACCATTTGGATATTGAATCTATTATTTGGCTTGAAGGTTTTTTAAAGAACTACCCGGGAGCTGTGGTAATTGTATCGCATGATAAAATGTTTTTGGACAATATTACCAATCGCACTATTGAAATCTCATTAGGCAGGATTTATGATTACCCAAAGCCCTATTCAAAATACTTGGTTTTGAGAAAGGAACTCCGCGAACAGCAGTTGGCCTCTCAAAAAAACCAACAAAAACAGATTGAGCATACCGAAAAACTGATTGAAAAGTTCCGGGCAAAGGCTTCTAAGGCTACCATGGCTCAATCCCTCATTAAAAAACTGGATAAGATTGAGCGAATCGAGGTGGACGAGGATGATAATAGCGTTATGACCTTAAATTTCCCCGTATCTGTAACACCAGGCAAGGTGGTAGTAGAGGCAGAGAGGATTTCAAAAAGTTACGATGAAAACGAGGTGTTAAGATCCATCGATTTGTTAATCGAACGTGACAGCAAAACCGCTTTTGTTGGGCAGAACGGTCAAGGAAAATCCACTTTAGCAAAGATTATTGTTGGTGAAATAAAGCATGAAGGGCAATTGAAGTTGGGGCATAATGTGGAGATCGGTTATTTTGCTCAAAACCAAGCCGAGTATTTGGACGGCAACAAAACCGTATTGGATACTATGATTGATGCGGCCAATGAATCCAATCGAAGTAAGGTACGCGATATTTTGGGATCGTTTTTATTTAGGGGAGACGAGGTTGAAAAGTATGTGAGAGTACTTTCTGGTGGGGAGCGGAACCGATTGGCTCTGGCCAAGTTAATGCTTCAGCCATTTAATGTCCTGATAATGGATGAGCCTACCAACCATTTGGATATCAAATCAAAAAACGTTCTTAAAGAAGCGCTTAAACGGTATGAAGGAACATTGATCGTGGTATCACACGACAGGGATTTTCTTCAAGGATTGACCAATAAAGTGTACGAGTTTAAGGACCATAAGATCAAAGAATATTTAGGCGATATCGATTATTATTTAGAGCAACGCCAGGTGTTGAATCTTCGCGAGGTTGAAAAGCGTACGGTGGTTAAAGAAACACCTAAACAAAAAAATAAACATTCCTATGAAGAACAGAAAAGGCTCAAATCATTGAATAACAAATTGAGTAGCGTGGAGGCCAAAATTTCCCAATTGGAAAAGGAAATAAAAGAAGACGATATGGAATTGGCAACGAATTATGATCCTACGGTGGCCGATAAAAGTTTCTTTGATAAATACCATAAAAAAAAGCAAAAATTAGAGGAACTCATGGCAGACTGGGAAGTCATTCAATATAAGTTGGAAGCTTTGTCCTAGGCGGTATTCGGCCTTTTTAGGGTTTTTTTAACGGGAATACGTGGGTATTTTGAATACTTTCGCATAGAATGCCTAAATTGTAATACCAAATCGATTATAAAATGTGACATGAGAATTAAGATTATTTTTCGCTTATGCGAGATGAAAAGTCAAACCATAGCCTTATCCCGATAGCTATCGGGAACGGTTTTGTTTTTCACCTAAGTATAAGTAGAAAAAGAAATTAATTATTAGTGATATTTTATAATCGATTTGGTATAATGGCAAATTCATTTCGCATTCGCTAACCATCAACATTCATGCGTAATATCATCTTATCCCTTCTGGGTCTTTTACTTATCGTAGGGGCCGTTTTTATTGGTAATAGCATTGCTGATAATAAAAAGAAAAGGCGGCCTGTTCCCAAAAAGGTAGTAAAAACTGTGTTCACCGATACGATTCAAAATGGTGTCGTTCAAATTGTAATACCCGCCAATGGTAATTTGGTGGCCAAACAACGTGTGGAATTGTTTGCCGAAGTACAGGGCATATTTCGGTCTAACGGAAAGCTTTTTAGGCCTGGGCAAAAATATGTCAAGGGGGAAACGCTCATTAAAATTGACGCTTCTGAACACTTTGCCAATGTGCAATCGGCCAAAAGCAATCTTTATAATTCCATTGCTTCGATAATGCCGGATTTGAGGTTGGATTTTCCTGAAGTTTATCCCAAGTGGCAAACCTATCTCAACAATTTCAATTTAGAGAAGTCAACACCGAAATTACCCGAAATGACTTCTGAAAAAGAGAACTTTTTTATCACCGGTCGAGGCATTGTATCCAGTTACTACAATGTGAAAAACTTGGAACAACGTTTGGCAAAATACAATATCCGTGCGCCATTTTCAGGAATTTTAACGGAGGCCTTGGTTACTGAGGGCTCGTTGATCAGAAACGGACAAAAATTAGGCGAATTCATCAGTCCTTCAGTTTATGAGATGGAGGTGGCCATTAGTAAGACCTATGCAGGTTTTCTTCAAGTTGGGGAGCAAGTAGCGCTTAATAATTTGGAGCATACTGAAACGTATTCTGGGATAGTTTCCAGAGTTAATGGACGCATCGACCCCACTACCCAAACTGTTACGGCCTTTATTGAGGTGAAAGATGAGCGCCTAAAAGAAGGCATGTACCTTGAGGCCAATCTCAATGCTAAAAAAGAAGAAAATGCCATAGAAATTAGTAGGAGTTTGATGCTGGACGGAGAACAGATTTTTGTAGTAAGAGATAGTGTTTTGGATGTGATAGATGTCAATCCCGTCTATTTTTCGGATACCAAAGTGGTGCTAAAGGATATACCAGAAGGCACTGTGATTATTGAAAAGCCCGTTCCAGGAGCCTACGCAGGCATGATGGTACGGCCTTTCGGGATAAAACAAAAGGAAGCTCCTCAAAAACTTATGACAAGAAAAGCGCAATAGGGCATGAGAAAACTGGTTGCCTATTTTATCAAACATAGTGTTGCGGTCAACGTTGTTGTTATTGGATTTTTGCTTTTTGGCCTTTTCGGAGCTTCAAAACTTAAATCCTCTTTTTTTCCTTTAGTCGATTCAAAAAATATTAATATCAGTGTAACCTACCCTGGTGCTTCGCCACAAGAAGTAGAAGAAGGTATTATTCTGAAAATAGAAGATAATCTCAAGGGACTTAACGGCGTGGAACGCGTCACGTCAACTTCTAGGGAGAATAGCGGTACTATTAATGTTGAAATTGAAAAAGGAAAAGACGTTGATTTTATGCTGCTTGAAGTCAAGAATGCTGTGGACAGAGTGCCGTCTTTCCCTATCGGGATGGAGCCTTTGGTAGTGGCCAAAATAGAGAACATGCGCCCCACCATAACCTTTTCTATTAGTGGTTCCAACATTCCTTTGGCAACCCTTAAGCAAATAGGAAGGCAAGTTGAAAATGATTTAAGAGGTATTGATGGCATTTCCCAAATTGAAATTACCGGCTATCCAGATGAAGAAATTGAAATTGCGGTTAACGAAACCGGTTTATTGGCATACAACCTTTCTTTTGCCGAAGTTTCTCAGGCTATCAACCGGTCCAGTCTTATAACTACGGGAGGTACAATAAAGACCGTAGCCGAAGAATATTTAATACGAGCCAATGCCCGCTCATATTATGCCGATGAATTATCCAACCTTGTTGTAAAAGCAGATCCTTCTGGGCGTATTGTTCGGTTGAAAGATATTGCTGAGGTAAGTGATAAATTTTCAGAAACACCCAATGCCTCATATTTCAACGGGAATTTGGCAATTAACGTAACAATAACTAGCACGAATACAGAAGATTTAATTTCTTCCGCCGAGAAAACCAAGGCATATATTGAAGAGTTTAATCAAAAATACGACAACGTTCAGCTCAATGTGGTTAGGGATTTGTCTACTACGCTTGTACAACGAACAGATCTCCTTACCGAGAATGCCATTATAGGCATGATTTTAGTGCTCACCTTTTTATCCCTTTTTCTGAACATCCGCCTGGCGTTTTGGGTGGCTTTTGGGCTACCCGTGGCCTTTTTGGGTATGTTTATGTTTGCAGGGTTTTTTAATGTCACCATTAACGTGCTGTCCTTGTTTGGAATGATTATCGTAATCGGTATTTTGGTGGATGATGGTATTGTGATTGCCGAAAACATCTATCAGCAATACGAAAAGGGCAAATCCCCCAAGCAAGCGGCCATAGACGGCGTAATGGAAGTGTTGCCAGCAATTATATCAGCAATAATTACCACGGTATTGGCTTTCAGTATATTCCTGTTTTTGGATGGCAGAATAGGAGAGTTTTTTGGGGAAGTATCGGTTGTTGTAATACTTACCCTCATAGTGTCCTTAGTGGAAGCTTTAATTATTTTACCAGCGCATTTGGCCCATTCCAAAGCGCTCAGGAAGCAAAGCATAGAGACGAAATCGGGTTTAGCTGGTGTTTTTCAAAGGGTGTTTTCCAAGCTTAGGTATATCAATACCTTGGGCGATAATATCATGAAATGGCTGAGGGACAATATGTATAGCCCAACCCTAAAATTCGCTTTGAAATATAAGTTTTTAACCTTCTCTTTTTTCGTTGTTTTCTTCATATTGACTTGGTCAAGTGTTTTGGGAGGCATCATTCGGGTGTCCTTTTTTCCACTAATCGCCAGTGATAGTGTTCAAATTACGTTGAATATGCCAAACGGGACGAATGAAAAAGTTACCGATAGCATTATTTCCTTTATTGAATTAAAGGCGATTGAAGCGACCAATGATATCCATAATGAATTTTTAGGTGAAAATACAGAAAAGCATTTGGTGGAAAATATCATTAAGCGATTGGGCCCCGGGTCATCAACTGCCACAGTAACTGTCAACTTATTGCCAGGAGAAGAACGCCCAAATGAAATAACTGCCGGCTTGGTTACCAATAAAATACGTGAAAAGGTAGGACCTGTATTTGGTGTGGAGAGTTTAATTTTTGGATCCGGTAGAAATTTTGGTGGCAGTCCTGTTTCGGTTTCTTTATTAGGCAATGATATCAATGAATTAAAAGCTGTGAAAGCCGAGTTAAAACAAAATCTTGAAAATAATATCTTATTGAAAGATGTTACGGATAATGACCCGGCAGGCATAAAGGAAATCCGTTTGCAGTTAAAGGAAAGCGCCTATGCGCTTGGACTGAACTTGCAATCAATAATGGGGCAAGTGCGATCGGCTTTTTTTGGTGCCCAGGCACAACGTTTCCAAAGAGGTCAGGACGAAATTAGGGTTTGGGTACGCTATGATAGAGAGGATAGAACATCCGTTAAAAATTTGGACAATATGCGTATTGTAACTCCTAATGGCCAGCGCGTGCCATTAAAGGAAGTAGCCACTTATAGCATAGAACGAGGCGATGTGGCCATAAACCACTTGGATGGGCGCAGAGAAATTCAAGTTTCTGCCGATATCAAAGACCAAAAGAAAACGAGCGCCACGGATATTATGGCCGAGATACAAAATGATATTATGCCGGAAATCCTAGCAAAATACCCAACGGTTAAGCCATCTTATGAGGGCCAGAACCGGGAACGTTTAAAACTAACCAGTTCCCTAGGTCCAGTGGGTTTGGTAGTTTTAATTCTTATTTATATTGTAATTGCGTTCACTTTTAAAAGTTATAGTCAACCGCTTTTGCTCATTATTTTGATTCCGTTTAGTTTGCCAGCAGTGGCCTGGGGCCATTGGATTCATGATTTTACTTTGAATATTCTTTCCCTTTTGGGAATCATTGCCCTTATTGGTATTATGGTGAATGATGGATTGGTGCTTATAAGTAAGTTCAATAATAACCTTCGGGAAGGGATGACCTTTGACGATGCCCTTTATGAGGCTGGTCGTTCAAGGTTTAGGGCTATCTTCTTAACCTCAATAACAACTGTGGCAGGTTTGGCACCTTTAATTTTTGAGGAAAGTAGGCAGGCGCAGTTTCTAATTCCCATGGCGGTTTCTATAGCATACGGCATTGGCTTTGCCACTGTGTTGACATTGATTATGTTGCCCATCTTTTTATCCTTTGGCAATAATGTTAAAACGACAGCCAAATGGTTATGGCTCAATAGGGAAGTTTCAAAAGAAGAAGTTGAGCGCGTGGTTTATGAAAAGGACGAGGATTTGGAATTGGAAGGCACGGTGCCTCATTTGATAAATGATAATTATGTAACCGAGGAAGAAGTATTGGCCCTATTAAATAAACAAAACAATTCCGATGAAAAGTAGAATAGTACTATACTCAGCATTAGTTTTCCTTGGAATGTTTGGTAATGCCCAACAAGTATTGCGTACAGAAGATGCACTGAAATTGGCATTGGAGCATAATTATGGTATTAAAATCGCAAATAATCTAGCGGAATTGGCCGAGAACAATGCCGATATTTTGAATTCAGGCTACTTACCAACGCTTACAGGAAATGCAGGGGCAACTATTGATAGGCAAAATACCGAAGGGCAATTGGCTCCTCAGCCCGATCCAGATAACCCTGATGGCCCAGCTATTCAAAGACCACCTCGTATAGCTAATGGAGCTGAGACGAGGCGATATAATGCTTCCCTAAATTTAAATTATGTATTGTTCGATGGGTTGGGCAGAATGTATAATTACAAACGCTTAAAGGAAGAATATCAGTTGTCCGAATTGGACGCACGGGAAACCGTGGAGACTACAATTGCACAATTATTCTCAATATATTACACCGTTGCGCAATCCTCAGAGAATACTAGGATTTTGGAGCAGACCTTAACCATTTCTAAAGATAGACTAACCCGAGCGACGTATCAGTTTGACTATGGTCAAAGCACGAAGTTGGATGTGCTGAATGCCGAAGTAGATATAAACAACGATAGCATCAACCTGATTAATGCCAAACAGCAATTGAGAAATGCAAAACGAGACTTAATGGTAGTTTTGGGTAATAAAATGCCGATTGAGTTTGATGTGCAAACGGATGTCAGCTTTATGCTTAATTTGGACAAAGAAGAGTTACTTTCAAAAACTCGGATGAACAACATTTACTTATTAAGGGCCGAAAAAAATATCAGTATCAGTCAATTTGATGTAAAAGCTAGCAAAGCCCAATTTTTACCTTCGGTGGGGTTACAGGGGTCTTATGGTTGGAACGAAACTGCAAATAATAACAATCCCATAGCGTTCGTACTCCAAAGTACGAGCAGTGGGGTTTCGGGTGGGGTAAACTTAACGTGGAACCTTTTTGATGGCGGTACTTCTATTACTAGAACAAAGAATGCCAAAATCAATCTGGAAATACAAGAACTTCAAAAGGAGCAACTTCTGATGGACGTTGAGCGGAATTTTAATAACGCCTGGGAGGACTATCAAAACAAACTCACTGTTTTGGGGATGCAGGAGGATAATATTATCACAGCATCCAATAATTTTGAAAGAACTCAAGAGAAATTTAAACTAGGCCAGGTCAATTCTATTGAATTTAGGCAAGCTCAGATTAATTTAATAAATGCAGAACTCAATCGAAACCAGGCTAAATATCAGGCTAAAGTGTCGGAGTTGGAAGTCTTGAGAATAAGTGGAGAATTACTGAACGTCGATTTTTGAAGAAATTAAATGTTAAAATTTTATGTATTTCGTCGAATAAAATAGTTTTTCATCTATATGATAGCTAATTTCGTTGAGTATTAGTCCTAAAATCGACCTAAAGATGAAAACCTTAAAGCTAACAATTCTTAGTCTATTTGTAGCAGTTTCTGCTTTTGCGAATATTTCGAATAGTGAAAAAGAGGCGCTCTTAGCCCTTTATAACAGTACCAATGGCGCTCAATGGAATGCTACTTGGGATATCAATGCCTCCATAGATACATGGAGCGGTGTTAAAATTGAAAACGGTACGGTAACCGAAATCAACTTACCTTTTAATAACCTAAAAGGTGAATTGCCTGCTGAAATTGCCAGTTTGGTAAATCTTAAAACCTTAAATCTTGGTTTTAATGGCTTAACTGGAACAATTCCATCAGAGTTGAGCAAGTTGACAAACCTTGAGGCTCTTGAATTGTTTATGAACAAATTTGAAGGCGATATTCCTTCTGAATTAGGTAACTTAAAAAACTTAAAATCCTTAAAATTATATAGCAACCAACTAACGGGAAATATTCCTTCTTCTATTATGGGTTTGACCAATTTAGAAGAGTTGTTATTGGGTAGTAATTTTTTAACTGGAAATATTCCAACCGAAATCTTTGCATTGACCAAGTTGAAAAAATTCAGCGTTATGGACAATAAAATGGATGGTGAAATTCCTGTTGAGATTGCACAATTGGAAGACCTGGAAGAGTTATTACTGTCAAGCAACCAGTTTACTGGTGATTTGCCAATGGAGTTGATTAATTTGACAAACCTTAACACCATTATGGTTAGCGATAACAACCTGAACCAAGAATATATCAGTGTTTCAGGTAAGAATCCACCAGCTTTGATGCGTTTAAATACCCAAAGCGCTACGGCCACAATGGACATTGAAAAAGATTAATTAGTAAAGTTATTTATCAATAAGTTAATGGCAAAGTAGGTGCAGTAGTTGCACCTACTTTTTTTGTTTATATATGAAAGAACATTATTTTACCTGTCCTTATTGCTGGCAAAACATTTCGATGTTGATCGATGAATCCGTCTCCAGTCAATCCTATATAGAGGATTGTGAAGTATGTTGCAACCCTATTCAACTCACTGTAAAATTTTCCGAAGCGGAATTGACAGACTTTCAGGCCACTAGTATCGAGCAATAATTTTTTTCGTTTGAAGCCTTGCCAAATCTAAAAAGGGTTGTATATTTGCTGTCCAATATCGCGGGATAGAGCAGTAGGTAGCTCGTCGGGCTCATAACCCGAAGGTCACTGGTTCGAGTCCAGTTCCCGCTACAAAGTAGATTCTACGGAAACATAAGAGACAATGCGGTTTAAAATAGACTTGAGCCGCATTTTTTTTATGCCCAAGAAATCTTGTCTTTTTAAAAACCGTACACTCTAATGTACAACTTTTGGCTACAAAAAACATGTTCGACTGGCCTATATATCTGAGGAGAAATTTATTTTTACTTTTTGTTTTTGGTTGTAGCCTTTTAGGGGTTTCTCAAAATAAAAGGAGTTATACCTACGCTAAAAAGGATTCCAAGAAGTTGAGATTGGATGTTTACACCCCCGAGCACCTAAAAAAAGGAGAAAGTTTACCTGTGGTCATTTGGATGCATGGAGGGAGCTTTTCTGGAGGAGAAAGGGATGGCGCTACCGAGACCCGCTTTATGAAATATCTAACAAAAAATGGATATATCGGGGTGTCGATTTCGTATAGATTGTTGCTAAAAGGTTCTAAAACCGGGTTTGGATGCAATTGCCCTGCGTCTTTAAAAAAGGAAGTATTCCGTCAGGCCACCATGGATTTTTTGGACGCGACCAAATACATTGTTGCCCGAAAGAAAAAACTCCGGATTGATATTGATAAAATAATTGCAGGAGGCAGTAGCGCCGGAGCGGAGGTGGTATTGCATGCCGTGTATTTAAAACGATTTTTGCTTGATGATGTTAAAACATACGCCAAAGTGAACTTTGCCGGTGTTTTTGCATTGGCTGGTGCTGTCATGGATACCAGCTATATTTCCGAGGACAATGCCGTTCCAGCTGTTTTGTTCCATGGGACTGAAGATAAATTGGTGCCTTTTGGGGAAGCCCCGCACCGCTATTGTTCTGAGGATGACTCAGGTTTTTTGGTTTTAAATGGCTCAGAAAGTATTGCCAATAGATTGCACCAGTTGAACCAATCGTACTACCTACATAAAGTAATAGGAGGAGGGCACGAAGTCAACCATATTCCTTATGACGAATTGGATGCTGTGCTTGAGTTTTTTGAAAAAACACTGGGCTCCGGAGAAACCATTCAGACGGTTCGTTCCGTGAAAAAGTAGGATTGGATTATTCATCCATATGATATTTTTGATAGGACTTATGTCTCAAAGTGTATTTCGCTTTGATAAACAAAAAAGGCCTTCTAGAAAGAAAACCTTTTTCTGTTACCGGTTGCTCAACCAATAACCAAACTAAACTAAACAAACTATAGTGCTATTAATTAATTCATTAAGCTAGTTACTTACTATCTTTTAAAACTTTGCAAGTTTTGTTGTAAACGTATTTCCTAAATCGTTTTTAGCCCTTACAACATAAATACTTTTAGGTAAATCGTAAATATTAAAATTATATCCACTTCTAAAATTGCCATCGAATGATTTTACCAGTTTACCATGTATGTCATAAATGGAAACTGTTGCGACATCAACATTTAATGAAAACTCGTTTTGGGCAGGGTTGGGATACAAAGTAACGTTGCGTGTTGTTTCAAAATCATTTGAGGAAAGTGTTGATAACTGATTCCCATAAATTTTGAATTCGCCCGGAGCTAGGCTGATTGAGGTAGTACTGCCATCAATAGTTGCTGGTGAGCCTGAGGTATCCATTAAATCATACCAAGTTCCCCCGTAAGGGAAATTTGGATTGATATTCATAGTAGTCAACTCAAAATTAGCGATAATGATCACATTTTTTAATTCAGAACCCGAAGTATTTTCATTTCCGGTGAAAATGCTTATCCGAGGACGGAGGTTTCCAGAGGAAATATTATAGTCCCCCTCAAATACAGGTTCGTTAATTTTTAAATTATTGATTCTAGACCACGCTTCGTATATAGGGCTTCTATTGACATCGTTAATCCAATCTTGGGTCCATTGTGGTTGTGGTTTGGTATCTAATTTACAATCGCCTGATGGTGTACCGCCATCGCCTCCGGGAGGGGCATCATCTGGTAGGTTTAATGTGCCATTGGAGCACGTAAATATAGAGTTTTCCATGCCCAATTCTCCGAAATGCCAAATCATTTTTGGTCCGGGAATGGTTAAGGAAACCGCACCTAAAGCAGATATTCTAGACAAAGCAGTGTTGATATCCTTTGTGTCATAGCCTCCACTGCTGTTGCCAAAACGCCAATTTTTTTCCATTGTTCTTACCTCATCATGACTTTCGGCATAGCCTACTACACGCGGTGCTGTATAACCTGTGCGGGCCTTATGTCCCATACGGCTAATGTTGGAGCTACTGGAATATCCCATAGTCAATTGGGCATAGGGGTCGGTCATTTTTCCCCACATCATAATGCCTTTTGGAATGGCATCTCCCAATCGGTAATTGGCCCATTCGCTTTCTTCTGTATCACCTCCTAGATGTTCGAAAATCACATAGTGGGTTTCGTCCAAACTCCAGGAATAATCTGCATATTCTTTTAAAACGGCTACGCGATCTGCTTGATAGCTGTTGGTGCAACTTTCATTTCCGCTAGTACAATTTTGTGTAAATCCCTTGGTCAAATCCCAACGGAAACCGTCTATGTTGAATTCTTCAATCCAATGTTTTACCACACGTTTTGTGTAATCTTTTGTGATAGTATTGGAGTGATTAAAATCCGAACCCACATTATAAGCATGCCTTGGAGATGTATTAAAATAAGGGTTATCAGAACTTGGCTCGCCCCATCCGTCTCTGTCAGCATCATTCATCCACATGCGTACCATAGGATTGCGGCCAAAGGCATGGTTTAAGGCGATGTCCAAAATAACGGCAATACCGTTTTGGTGGCATACGTCTATAAACTCTTTAAATATGTCCTCGGTGCCATAAAACTTGTCCAGAGCCATATGAAACGAAGTATTGTAGCCCCAGCTCTCATTGCCCTCGAATTCCATAACAGGCATCAGTTCAATGGCATTGATATTTAAATCTTTGAAGTAATCAATCTTATCAATCAAATCCTGATAATTTCGGTCCGCATCAAAATCGCGAATCAATACTTCATAAATCACTAAATCTTCTTTTTTAGGTTTTACGAAATTTGTGACCTGCCAATTGTACGGTGTTTTGTCCGTTTGTAAAACGGTAACCTCGCGTTCCTGCCCTGTTGGATACATTGGTAAGCCCGGATAGGTTGATGCAGGAATAAATGGGTCATCAAAAGGGGATAATACCAAAGTAGAAAAAGGATCCGCCGTCTTTACCATTTCCGGGGAATTGGCAATCGGCGTTTTATCCACCACCCAGTATTGATAGGTTTCAATTTTTTGTGAAGTCAAACCTGTAAGCGTTAACCAAAATTTATTTCGTGTCGTATCATATTTCATCGCATCCGAGATTTCGGGTTCCCATCCGTTGAAGCTTCCGGCAACATATACAAAATCCTTGCCCGGGGCATTTAACACCAATGTTGCAGTTGTTGGGTCTGAGTCGTCGTAATTGATGCCATCTTCATAATCTTCCGGCATGGTTGCATTGTTGGTGCCCGGGTCAATAATGGCTGAAAATTCGGCCGATTTGGTTGTGCCTCCAATAGTTGCTTCCAAAACGTAATTTTTGTTTTCCAAAATATTCATATCCGTAAAGGAATAGGAAGATATGCCGTTCTGAGTGTTTATGGTAGCACCATTTGCCTTTAGCACATAATTGGCGTTGCCACCGGTGTTGGTAGCAGAAATACTAAGATTTCCACCTGACGATATAATGGTTGTTGCGTCTGTAGGTGATGTAAGTGTCAGTTGAAGGGTGCCCACATCCTCATCTAAGTCTTGAGATTTTTTATCTCCTGTGCCATCCTTTGCTTTAATTAGAAATCCTATGCGTCCAATGCCTGTTCTTCCGTAAAAAGAGGTAGGGGTGAAAGTAATGGTATAGGTATCGCTACCGCTATTGTAGGTGAGTCGATTGGTTTCGTTCGAATTGTTCCATGTGCCGTTGGTAGGGCAATCTTGCTGGTTAGAGATATTTGTGTCCCAGGACCAGGCCCAAAGGTAAAGTGCATTGCCGGTAACGCCCCATGTAGCTTCGTTAATACTGCTGCCTTGAAAGGTAATCGTTATTGAGTCATCCTCTTCAAAGGGAAGTGGTGAAACGCTGTACGTAACCGTTTGTTTTTGTGCCAAAACAAAAGCTGATATAAAGAACAGGATATATGTAATTTTTTTCATTTGCATTATTTTTTTGTGATAGTGGACTAGGTCGAAGCTTATAGCTATCTATTAACTTCGAAATAGTATGTAAAATGTTAAGGCACCCCGATGTTTAATGAAAACATGGTGCAAGTTTTAGGCAAAAAAGGCTGTACGATATAATTGGCACAGCCTTTTTAGTCACTTAACACTTTTAAATTTTATTCCTAGTTAGGAATGATGACGTATGCGCCATCCAAATCGTTGAACCAAACATCGTAGGTTCCTGTAGGTGCGTTAAAGGGGATATTATCTCCACCTCCTGCAAGCACTGAGGTGCCATAGAGTTCAGACGAGCCTGTGTATCTCCAAACATCGGCCCAGTCGTCATTTGCTCTAATTAGCATTTGTCCACCATTATTTAATGTAACACCATTTAGGTACCATAAATGTGGGTTGTTCGGATCCTGAGTGAAATCAGTGTCAGAGCCCCATCCACCTGGTGTGGCATCTCCGATTATGCCAATAGTGCCATATGTTGGCGCTCCTGAAGCATCGTATGGGGCTACTGTAAAGCTTCCTCCCTCTCCAACTGTGGTGAAGGTATAGGTGTAATAACCAGCAGCGCCCACGTTAAACGTTCCGGGGTCTGATCCACCACCTGGATTAACTGCCAAGGTTGAGCCATCATTTGTTCCCCATTGTGGTTGCCACTGTCCTTTTACTTCTAATAATTTGAAAGCTCCTGCACCAAAGTATCCTGTAAAGAAATAGCCGTTGGGTACATCTTGATCTCTAAATATGGGTGTATTGTTATTGTCATTGCTCCATCCTGGAGTAGTGGCATCTCCTACCATATATAAATATGGGAAGGATACATTATACGGAGTAATTGAAACCGTAGTGGTATCGCTGACGCGTTCTAAAGTGTTTCCATTTTGGTTGGTATTTCTGGCAATGATTCTCATATCGGCATTTCCTGCAGTATCAGGAGCAAGGCCCAAGCCAATGGCTACAGCATTTAAATCAGAATGTGTAACGGATAAAGTTGTGCCATTGGTCACAGTTCCTACGGTAACTGGGGCAGCAAAGTCCGTGCCGGCCGCGGCAGCTTCAATGGTATAGATCACTTCGATACCTAAGGTTGAAGATAAAACAGCATCCTCCCAATTAATAGTCATTGCTGTTTCCCCTGAAGTGGCCAAAGCTAGAACGTATGCATCATTATTTGATGGATTTGACATCATAGGAGCATCTGTAGGATAGGTAGTCACCAAATAAAGCACTGAATTACTTAAAGTGCCCCCGGCATTTACTCTAAAATAAACTGCAATATCCCTAAAATTGGCTGCGCCAGCATTTCTAATGGCATCATTCAGATCAGCGACGCTAATTGAAAATGAATTGGAGTTCACATTTCCTAAGTTTACTATTGAAGTAAAATCAGCATCTAAGGCCATTTCAACGTCATAGGACGAACTTCCTGTTACTTCGTCGTTCCATGCCATACTTAATGCGGCATTATCGGGGGTGCCAAAATTCAGGAACACTGTGCTAATACCTGGCTGCTGCAATACGAATGCAGGGTCAGGTGATGTTATTTCAAGAGTTTCCTCCGTTTCACATGCGGTAAATATCAAGGCAAGTGAAAGAAAAAGAAAACTTATTTTATTTGTTAATATTTTCATATCTAATTTTTTTTATGATTATAAATTCAATGGAATTAGTATATAACGACCATCTAAATCGTTAAACCAAACCTCGTAATCGTCTTCTACAACCACAGGGATACTTCCGCCTTCTGTTGCCTGTCCTGAAAATTCAGTGCTGCCGCCCCAGCTGCTTCCTGTGTTGGTGACGAATTGGAGCTCGCCAGGTACAAGGCGTACACTTGGAATGTTCCAAATATGACTATCGAAACTAGACTGTGTCATGGCTGCTATCGTAGTGGCGGAACCTTGGATTTCCATAGAAGTAAAATCGGTTGCGCCTGAAGCATCATAAGGCTCCATAGTGTAACTCTGGTCACCGAAATTAATGGTGAAGTGATAATACCCAGAACTGGCAACTCCAAACCTTCCTGGATCGCTTCCTTGAGTTCCAGGATTACCGGCAATATCCCCACCTGTTTTAATGACATCATCACCTTCATTATCCGTTACTCCCCATTGCGGTTGCCAAAGCCCTCTGGATTCTAAAACTTTGAACCTTCCCTCTCCAAAGTCGCCAGAACTATTGGTAAAAAAACCAGTATAATGATATAGATTTTGATTGCCTGCATCTCTAAACAATGCTGGGTTGTTGGCGTTATTGTCCCATCCAGGAGCCACACCGTTTCCAACTAAATAGTAGTCATCAAATGGATAGTTAAAGTATGGGAATACCATAAAACTAATGCTATTAGAAGCTACCGCTATTCCGTTTTGTGTTCCTAAGGAAGATACCACACGTGCATATAAGGTATTCCACGCAAAAGGCGGTAATCCAAGCGTACCTGCCGCAGAGTTTAGCTCACTAACTGAAAGCGTAGCGGTATTGTTCCCACTTACGCTCGAGGCTGTGGTAGGGTTCGTAAAAGCCTCGTCTGCTGCAATTTCTATATTGTAGTTTACAGTAGCTTGTTGACCGTAATTAGCTTCCGTCCAGGTTAATGTCATTGCTGGGTTGTTAACGTTTACGGGATCCAACTCTATGTTGTTAATCGATAAATCGGATAATAGAACTGGAGCCGTTTCTGAGACCAAGAATTCATCTGTCCCATCTTCGCACGAACTTGCCAGTACTGCGGTGCATACCGCAAGGACAAATATTGATATGTTTTTAATATATTTCATCATAAATCTTTTAAATATTAATACCCAGGGTTTTGCGTAAGGTTAGGGTTGGCCGCTAAGCTACCTACAGGAATTGGATATAGGTCAAAGTGTGCAGGAAGTGATATACCATTACTGCCATTGCCTTTCCAAACCCAGTTATAACTGCCACCGGTAAACCTTCCATATCGGATTAAATCCTGTCTCCTGTGGGCTTCCCAGTGTAGTTCACGTGCTCTTTCATCTAAGATCAAATCCAAAGTCAGTTCTCCTGAAGTAATAGTATTTGGATTGTTAGATCTAGTCCTTAGGGCATTGAAATAGTCAACTGCAGCTGAAAGTGTACCGCCGCCACCTCTTAAATGGGCTTCAGCATACATCAAATAGACATCAGCTAATCTGAACAACGGGAAATCCGTATCAACAAAAGTTTGGTCTGGGCCAAAATCTCCGGTAGAAGTTGCATTTGAATACTTTTGAAGAATATATCCAGTATCCTTGTCTGAGATATCGGTGATTTCAATAGGTCGGCCTGCTGAAATAATCGTGTTTCTATCATCAGTATTGAAGCCAGCTCCGAATAAATCCGCCAATTGCTTTCTTACTCTAAGGGCTCCGCCCCATCCGCCAGCACCTACGCCAACTTCGGATCCGTTTTTCTCGATACTACCTACAGATCCGTTGATCATCACTGTGGTAGGCCCGTAGTTTTGTACGGTAATACCATCCGAAACAATTGGGAAGATGATTTCCTTGGTTGCAGAATTGGTGTTGTTGTCTGCCATAAAATTGTGCAGATAGCTATCGGCCAATTGATAACCGCCACTAATAATTCTTTCGCAATACGTAAGGCATTCTGTGTAATGGGCCTCATTGATATACACCTCAGCATTCAAATATATTTTTGCCAAAAGCATGTAGGCTACGCCCTTATCAGCTCTACCGTATTCATTTTGGCCAGGATCTGCCAAATCGTTTTCAATGGCCAGTAATTCAGATTCTATATAATCGAAGAGTTGAATTCTGTTATATGCTTCAGGTTCTGGATCATTTACAGGAGTGGTTTCATCTGAGAAGTTGGCCTGCCCAAAAAGATCCATCATATAATAGTAAGCCATAGCTCTTAGTAACCTAGCTTCAGCACGATAAGCTGGAATTTCACTGCGAATAGCTGAAGAAACGCCACGACCGTCTAATGCGCCATCGGTGGTTTCGCGTAAATAGTTGTTTGCTAAAGCGATAGATAAATGCGCCCTGCTGAACATACCCAACAATAATGGGTTTTGGGAAGTCCAAATGTTTCTTTGGATTTCGCGAGCTCCAGGGTCGTTTTCATAGGACCAAATCATTTGATCGGCCGATAGAGTTTGAGTATACAGTAGTACCCGCCCAAATTGGCTAGTACCGGCATCGATACCCTTTAAGTTTGAACTTTCAGGGCCATCTGTTCCCGTTAAAGCTAAGTTAGCATAAATACCTGCTAAAACTTGCTTATAGGCTCGTTCGTCTTGAAACAAATCTTCACCTAATGTGGTTTGATCGTCGTTTGGTGTGATATTTAAGTCATCCGTACATGAGGTCAATGTAGCGATAAACAACAATACCAAGCCAAATGTGTTGTGTATTTTAAATCTTGTATTCATAGTTTGGTTTTTTTAAAATTTAAAATTAGCACCCACCAAGAAAGTTCTTGGTCTAGGGTAAACTACGTTGTCGATTCCTAAAGTCAAAGTAAGATCGGAATCGTTATCCGTTACCTCTGGGTCTAATCCGCTGTATTCGGTAATGGTGAATACGTTTTGAACACCACCCCAAATTCTGACACTTTTAAGTGAATTAGATATCTCATTAAAGGTGTAGCCTAAAGTTATATTATCCATTCTTAAAAATGAAGCGTTTTCTACATAAATATCAGAGGTGATGACGTCCGAGGTATTTTGGAAATTGGTTTCCAAAACAGACGTTGGCACGTTGGCCGGTATTCCGTTATCCAACAACAATGCATATTGAGATTTTGAAGATCTAACGTTATTGTAAACGTAGTTGCCAAGGTTAGCCCTTAAGTTAAAGGCAAAATCAAAATTCTTGTAAAAGATGTTCGATTGAAAACCTAAAATGGTATTAGCACCAGGATTTTCTTTGATATAGCGGTCTTCATCATTAATCACATTATCGCCATTCAAATCCGCATAGGCACCTTCAATTGGGTTGCCGGATGGGTCGTACAATTGCTTAAATACGTAGAAGGAATTAGGCGCTTCGCCCTCCCTATGGATTTGAATATTATTACCCGTTCCTCCAGAAATTCCTCCTGTTCTCACATCTTGGCCAAGTGCTAATTCTTGGATTTCTCTGTCCAATAATGTGGCGTTGAAGTTAAAATCTACTTTAAAATCATCAGTGTTTACAACGTCAGTATTTACAGAGAATTCCATACCTTGAATCTGTAGTTCACCAATGTTTTGGATGACACTGTTTGAAAAGTTGGTACCGTCAGCAACTGTAGCTGTAAATAATAAGTCGGTTGAATTCTTCTGAAAGAAGTTTAATGAACCCGAAACCTTATTGCCAAAAAGGCCATAATCAACACCAAATTCAATCGTGGTCGTCTCTTCCCATTTTAGATCTGGATTGATTTCCGAAGCAATCAAGGATTGAATTACTGAATTGCCAAACTGGTATTGAGAATTGCCATCACCACTTCTATAGCGGTTCAAGAATATGTCTTTCTCGTCAATATCCTGTTGTCCAGTAATACCAAAACCAACCCTTAGTTTCAAATTTGAAATGGTTTCGGAATCTTTAAGGAAATCTTCATCGCTAATATTCCATGCGAACGCTGCAGCAGGGAAATTGCCCCATCTATTGTTTTCACCAAAACGGGAGGTTCCGTCTCGCCTGTAGGTAAGAGTTAATAAGTATTTGTCGAGGAAACTGATATTTGCCCTTCCAAAAAATCCAATTAAAACAATATCAGGGTCTGCATAATTATCATCTACATCTGCTGGATCTTGAATATTTCTACCATTTTTACCGTTGTTAATAAAACGCTGATAGGAATACCCAGCCGTAAATTCAGTGCCAAATTTGTCAAAATCTTTCTTATAGGTTAAATAACCATCTAAAAGTCTGTTGATTCTAATTTGATTATTTTGTTTGAATTCACCTAGGAATATTTGTTGCAGATCGGTTGTAGCAGCTCCTCTGTCCTTGATATCAAAACCTGTAGATTTTGTTTGGTCAAAACCTAAATTCAATACTGCTCTTAATTCTGGTAAGAAATGGAATTTATAATCGAAATTCAAATTACCATAAGCTCTATTGGCATCACCTGTATTATTTCTTTGTAATAAAGAAGCTACAGGGTTTTGGGTGCCAATGGATATAATATTACCATCCCTGTGCTGGTAATAACCTCCAAATGGAGAAGAAGGATCAAAAACAGGTTGCGTAGGATCGTAGCGCATAGCTGCACCGATTTGTCCGGCATCCGCAAAACGGTTGTCCTCGAAAGCCAAATTGGCGTTTAAGTTTACTTTTAAATGATCATCAAAAAACGTTGGATTTAAAGCGATACTTAAATTTCGTCTATCAAAATCTGAAGTTTGTAATACACCTTCTTGTTTCACCGCTCCAAAGGAAAATCTAGTTGGTAGCACCTTAAGTAAGGAGCCTTGCATTGATATATTATGTTGACTTGAAGCTGCAGTGCTTCTAAAAATTTCCTCTTGCCAATTCGTGTTAGCATTTCCCAATAAACTCTCATCAATAGTTTGATTGTTGATGGGTTGGCTAGCCACTAATTGACGGAAGGCATCAGCAGAAAATACGTCGATATAGTCTGTTACCTCGCCAAAACTAAATTGTGTATCATATGTAGCGCTAAAAGTAGATTTACCTTTTTTGGTAACTATAATGATTACACCATTCGCAGCTCGAGACCCGTAGATAGCGGTGGCCGACGCATCTTTCAAAACGGAAAATGAATCGATATCATTTGGGTTGATGGAAGCTAACACACCTCTGGATCCAGTAACACCTTTATTATCAATAGGTAAACCGTCAATAATAATTAAAGGGTCATTGGATGCATTAATTGAAGAACCACCCCGAATTCTGATTTGGGAACCAGAACCTGGTGCACCACTAGTATTAACACTCACACCGGCAA
Organism: Hyunsoonleella aquatilis; assembly: GCF_014270105.1. GTDB lineage: Bacteria > Bacteroidota > Bacteroidia > Flavobacteriales > Flavobacteriaceae > Jejuia > Jejuia aquatilis. The sequence goes on along the minus strand of NZ_JACNMF010000002.1, from coordinate 93,189 downwards.
CACGACCGTTTAAAAGGTTTTCGGCTGTTACAATGTTACCTTTGGTAAAGTCTTCTTGTGTTATGGCCTCAACCGAACCGGTAGCGTCTTTTTTGGTTGTGGAACCATAACCGATCACCACAATTTCTTCCAGTTGCGCCGCGTCTTCGGATAACTGAACATCCAAAGAGGTTTGACCAGAATAAGTGATTTCTTTGGATTGATAGCCCACATAGGAGAATACAATAACATCGCCGTTATTGACTTCAATCTGGTAGTTTCCACCAAAATCCGTGGCCGTACCTGTTGTTGTGCCTTTAATAACAACATTAACGCCCGGGAGTGGGATGGAAGTTGACTGTTCTGTTACCGTTCCCTTAACCAAATTTTGCCCGAATAAAAATACCGGGAAAACCAGTAGCAAAAACAGTAAATTTTTAGTATTTGTTTTCATACAGTTTGTTAAATTAATGTATTAATTAGTCAGTTATACTTTCACTTCTCACGTCAAAATTATGTAAAGGAATTGTTAAGAAATAATTTTTAATTACGAAATATTTAACGAAAACGTTTTCGTGTTGACAACTTTTTATTATTTGGCTCTAAAATTGAGAAATAATCATTTTTAGGCTATCAAATAATTATGCATGCATAGTGTAGAAAAGAATGGAATAATTGTTATTTTAGAGTGAATTTCAATCCATGAAGAAAAAGATAACATTAAAGCAGATAGCCAAGGAGTTAGATGTATCAGTATCAACGGTTTCCAAGGCATTGAGCAATAGTAAGGAGATTAGTGAGGATACCACCCAAAAAATACAAGCCTTTGCCAAACTCTATAACTACAAGCCCAATAACATTGCCCTTAGCCTAAAGAACAGGAAAACTAAGACTATTGGTATCCTTATTCCTGAAATTGTTCACCACTTTTTTTCTACCGTTATTCGGGGTATTGAGCGCGTGGCCAATCGTCGTGGATACAATGTTATTGTTGGACTTTCCAATGAATCGTTTACCAAGGAAATCATCAATATGGAAATGTTGGCCAACGGTAGTATTGACGGCTTTATTTTATCCATTTCTAAAGAGACACTTTTAAAGCAGGATTACCATCATTTTAATGCAACGATCAATCAAGGAATGCCAATCGTAATGTTTGATAGGGTAGTGAATGAGGTACAATGTGATAAGGTGATTGTGGATGATTTTAATGGAGCGGTTAAGGCCGTGAAAAAGTTGATTGAAAATGAATGTAAAAACATTGCACTAATAACCACAATGGACTACGTGAGCGTTGGTAGGCTTAGGACTCAAGGTTACTTGGATGCTCTGCAAAGTAGCGGGATTGAGGCTGATTCAAACCTGATACTAAAGATTGACGATAGCTTGGACGTTGAGAATCATATAGAACTTTTAGAAACTGAAATCGCCCATTTTTTTAAATCGAATCCTTCTATCGATGGCGTATTTGCTGTAAACGAGCTTTATGCTGTTTCGGCAATGAAGGTGGCCCGAAAATTAGGGTTGACCATTCCCGACGATATGCAGGTGATTGGTTTTACGGATGGCGTGCTTTCAAAACATGCTACGCCAAGCCTGACAACGGTAAGCCAGCACGGCCAAAAAATGGGAGAGCAATCCGCTAATTTATTGATTGATAGACTGGAAGCAGAGGAGGCGGAAAGCGAGCAATACTTTACAAATAACGACCAAAAACGAGACTTTATAAAGGTGGTTATCGAGACCGAAATCATTGAAAGGGAATCTACTAAATAGTTTCGTAACAAAATTTTGCCGTTAGGAAAATCCAAATTCTTTTATATCTTTGATTCGAAATCAAAACTTATATTTTCACTTCTCGCATAAGTTTTGGTAAGTAATATCTAAAATATCGCTTATCAAATAGTATTAATCATTAAAAATACTATTTAATGGAAAAGCGTCGATTAAGTTTCTGGGAAATCTGGAACATGAGTTTCGGTTTCTTGGGAATCCAGATGGGCTTCGCCCTTCAGAATGCAAACGCCAGTAGAATACTTCAGATTTTTGGAGCGGATGTTCATGAATTATCATGGTTTTGGATCATTGCACCTTTAATGGGGCTTATTGTTCAACCCATCATTGGACATTATAGCGACAAAACTTGGGGTAGATTTGGCAGAAGAAAGCCTTATTTTTTGGTGGGAGCTATTCTGGCCTCAATTGGGTTAATATTAATGCCACAGGCCGATATTTTTATAGCATTTATACCTGCTTTATGGGTTGGTGCTGGGATGCTGATGATTATGGATGCTTCATTTAATATTGCCATGGAGCCTTTCCGAGCATTGGTTGGAGATAACTTAAGAACAGACCAACGAACGCTAGGTTTTAGCGTTCAAACTGCACTTATTGGTTTTGGAGCCGTAGTAGGTTCTTGGTTGCCCTATGTTTTAGCAAATTGGTTTGGCGTTTCAAATGAAACGACTGCTGGCTCGGTGCCTCTTAATTTGATTTTGTCTTTTATCATAGGTGCTGCTGTTTTGGTAGTATCAATCCTGATTACGGTTACTACCACAAAGGAATATTCTCCTGAAGAATTGGCAAGCTTTCAAGATGAAAAAGACCATTCCGAAGCCATGGAAAAAGATGGTGAAGAAGAAAAATCTAGTTTATTGGATATTTTTGAAGATTTCAAAAAGATGCCAGAAACCATGCGCCAGTTAAGTTGGGTGCAGTTTTTTTCCTGGTTTGGGCTTTTTGGGATGTGGGTGTTTGCAACCCCAGCAATAGCACAGCATATTTATGGCCTACCGCATACGGATAGTAGCAGTAGTAGTTACCAAGATGCAGGCGATTGGGTGGGCATCCTTTTCGGTGTTTATAACTTTATTTCTGCATTTTATGCTTTTGCGCTGCCTTATATCGCTAAGAAAATTGGTCGTAAAAAAACGCACTCTGTGTCTCTAATTATTGGTGGTATAGGCTTGTTGTCTATTTACATTATGCCGGATAAAAACTGGCTTATTCTTTCGATGATAGGTGTTGGGATTGCTTGGGCAAGCATATTGGCTATGCCTTATGCAATTTTAGCAGGATCAATTTCTCCAAAAAAAATGGGTGTTTACATGGGAATCTTTAATTTTTTCATTGTGATTCCTCAAATTATAAATGCCTTAATTGGTGGGCCACTCGTAAAATATGCTTACGGCAATCAGGCCATATTCGCATTAGTGATGAGTGGCGTTAGTTTTTTAATCGCCGCATCTTTAGTATTCAAGGTTAAAGATGTTGATGATATAGTTCAATAAAAATAATAACAAAACTCTTAAACTACCCGAGTAAGAGTTTCCCGCTGTAAGCGGGACTAGGGGACTTTTAGAATGTATAAAATAGGAGTAATATTCGATTTGGATGGTGTTATTGTAGATACGGCAAAATACCATTATTTGGCGTGGAAAGATTTGGCCGATGAATTGGGGTTTGAATTCACTGAAAACCATAATGAACTGCTGAAAGGCGTAAGTCGTGTAAGGTCATTAGAGATTTTATTGGATATAGGAAAGGTAAAGCTTTCCGAAGAAAAAAAACAGGAGTATCTCATCAGCAAGAACGAACATTATTTGGAGTATATCCACAAAATGGGGCCTGATGAAATCTTGCCTGGAGCAAGCGAACTTCTGGATACATTAGATGACTTGGGTATTCATTATGTATTAGGTTCAGCAAGTAAAAATGCGCCATTGATATTAAAACAAGTGAACCTATTAAGCAGATTCGCAGGGATCGTTGACGGTAATAGCGTATCAAAAGCCAAGCCCGATCCAGAGGTGTTTTTAATAGGAGCCCAAAAATTGAATCTAAAACCTGAGCATTGTGTGGTTTTTGAGGATGCCATCGCAGGTATCGAAGCTGCCAATAGAGCAAATATGATTTCTGTTGGTATAGGAGACAAAAAAACACTTAACCAAGCCGATTACAATTTTAAAGATCTGTCTGAAATACCAAGTGACTTTTTTACCAAGGTGATTTCAGAAAAAATATTGAAGAAGAATGAATCAAAATTATATTAAACCAAATAGTTGGTCCATAATAGAGGAAGGGTTTGATCCAGAGCGTGTTAAGTCCTCCGAAAGTTTGTTTAGTATAGGCAACGGTGCCATGGGACAACGTGCCAATTTTGAAGAACAATATTCCGGCGACACCTTTCAAGGGAGCTATATTGCCGGAGTGTACTATCCGGATAAAACCCGAGTAGGCTGGTGGAAAAATGGCTACCCCGAATATTTTGCAAAAGTATTGAATGCCCCAAACTGGATTGGTATCAATGTTTTGGTGAATAACGAACCTTTGGATTTGCATACCTGTAAATCCGTCAAAAAATTTAGGCGGGAGCTCAATATGAAAGAAGGCTGGTTGTCAAGATATTTTGTGGCCACTTTGCCAAACGGCATTGAAGTTGAGGTTTCTGCAAAGCGATTTTTAAGCTTGGAATTGGACGAGGTTGGCGCTATCAATTACGAAATAAAACCTATTAACAAGGATGTCGAAATCGTTTTTCAACCGTATTTGGATTCTGGAATCACAAACGAAGACACCAATTGGGACGATAAGTTTTGGGATACTACCCATGTTAGTCATCTCAACCACCAGGCTTTTATTGAAGCCAAAACCATGAAGACGGATTTTCATACCTGCACCTTTATGGAGTCCAAGGTTTATATTTCAGAAAAACCCATTTTAGTGGAACATAATATTACCGCCGATTCAAACCGTGTGGCGTTTAGCTATGCCTATCCCGTGAAAAAGGGTGAGACGTACAGCATTCAGAAGTTTGGTGGTTATGTGGTGGATCGAAATCATGACAAATCCAAATTGGTCAAAAGGGCAAAACAAGTTTTAAAAAGTGCCATAAATAAGGGCTTTGATGCTCTCTTAAAGGAACAAAAACAAGCTTGGGATAACATCTGGGAAATGGCAGATATCACTATTGAAGGGGATGTAAAAGCACAGCAAGGTATTCGCTTTAATATTTTTCAATTAAACCAGACGTATTTGGGGAAAGATTCCAGATTAAATATTGGACCAAAAGGCTTTACAGGTGAAAAATATGGTGGCAGTACCTATTGGGACACCGAAGCCTACTGTATCCCTTTTTACATGGCGACCAAAGATCAAAACGTAGCAAGAACGCTTTTGGAATATCGCTATAACCATTTAGAGAAAGCTATTGAAAATGCCGAAAAACTTGGGTTTAAAAATGGTGCTGCATTGTACCCAATGGTAACCATGAATGGGGAGGAATGCCACAACGAATGGGAAATCACTTTTGAAGAAATACACAGAAATGGAGCGATAGCCTTCGCCATTTACAATTATTGTCGCTTTACGGACGATTACTCATATATTCCTGAAAAAGGATTGGAAGTGCTCATTGGTATAGCGCGTTTTTGGCAGCAGCGCGCCAACTTTTCAACGGCTAAAAACCAATACGTTATTCTTGGTGTTACGGGGCCTAATGAATATGAAAATAACGTCAATAATAACTGGTATACAAACTATCTCGCAAAATGGTGTATCGATTACACCTTGGCTCAAATTGAAAAGGTGGAGGAGGAATACACCAAGGATTTTTCGCGAATTGCCAAAAAAGTGAAATTATCAAAAAAAGAATTGGCACTTTGGAAGGCCGTTGCCGATAATATGTATTTCCCGTATTCCGAAAAACACAATGTGTATTTGCAACAGGATAGCTTTTTGGACAAGGAACTGATTACCGTTGCAGATTTACCAAAATCTGAAAGACCCATCAACCAAAAGTGGAGTTGGGATCGGATTTTACGTTCGCCCTACATCAAGCAGGCGGATGTGCTTCAAGGCTTATACTTCTTTGAAGATCATTTTTCAGATAAGCAATTAGAACGGCATTTTGACTTTTATGAACCATTTACGGTACACGAAAGTTCGTTGTCGCCCTGCGTGCACAGTATCCAAGCTTCAAAATTGGATAGGATGGAACAGGCTTATACCTTCTATTTAAGAACGTCGCGGTTGGATTTAGACGATTACAATCACGAAGTCCGCGAAGGTCTGCACATTACTTCAATGGCTGGTACCTGGATGAGTATAGTGGAAGGTTTTGGAGGCATGAGGGTGAAAGATGGAAAACTGTCTTTCGCACCTAAAATTCCAAAACAATGGAAGGGCTATTCTTTTAAAGTGAATTTTAGAAATCATATATTAAGGATAAATGTCACACAAAAACAAACCAATTTTGAAATGCTTTGTGGGGAAGCTCTCGAAATTTTGGTGAACGATACCCCGCTAACGCTGGAAAGTAATGTGTTAAAAGCAGTGAGTTAAAACTGCTTTCATAACTAAAAACTATTATTAAAATGAAACAATTTTTCATAACCATTGTTGTATTGGCGTTGTTCAATTTTGGCAATGCTCAGGAGTTAGCTTCCCCAAATGGAGCTCTTTCAATACAATTTTCTTTGGAAGAAGATGGCAAACCAACATATCAATTGTCCTATAAAAATAAAGAGGTCATCAGACCAAGTCATTTGGGTTTAGAGCTAAAGGATGATGAAAAATCATTGCTTAACGATTTTGAAATTGTTGATACAAAGACATCAGCTTTTGATGAAACATGGCAACCGGTTTGGGGCGAAGAAAGCAAAATAAGAAACTATTATAACGAGTTGGCTGTAACCCTAAAACAAAAAGAAACTGATAGATTAATGTTGGTTCGTTTTAGGATGTTCAATGAAGGCTTGGGGTTTCGTTATGAATTTCCACAACAAGACAATTTAGTGTATTTCGTAATTAAAGAAGAACGCACACAATTTGCTATGACTGGAGACCATACCGCATTTTGGATTCCCGGGGATTATGATTCTCAAGAATATGATTATACCGAGTCTAAATTGTCCGAAATCCGGGGGAAGTTTGATACAGCGGTAACGCACAACGCATCGCAGGAACAGTTTTCGAAAACAGGTGTGCAAACGGCGTTAATGATGAAAACTGATACGGGTTTGTACATCAATTTACATGAAGCGGCTTTGATTGATTATGCCTGTATGCATTTGAATTTGGATGATGAGAATATGGTATTTGAATCTTGGTTGACACCTGATGTAAATGGTGACAAAGGCTATATGCAAGCCCCGTGCAATTCGCCGTGGCGTACCATTATGGTTAGTGATGATGCACGCGATATTCTAGCATCCAGAATCACTTTGAACTTAAATGAACCCTGCGCCATTGAAGATACCTCTTGGATAAAACCAGTGAAGTACATAGGTGTTTGGTGGGAAATGATAACCGGTAAAGGCTCTTGGGCGTATACGGATGAATTGCCAGCCGTACAATTGGGAGTAACCGATTATTCAAAAGTCAAACCAAACGGTAAGCACTCCGCAAATAACGAAAAGGTAAAACGCTATATCGATTTTGCCTCAAAGCATAGTTTTGATGGCGTTTTGGTGGAAGGCTGGAACGAAGGTTGGGAAGATTGGTTTGGGAAATCAAAGGATTACGTATTCGATTTTGTGACGCCCTACCCCGATTTTGATGTGCAGGAAATTCATGAGTATGCCAAGTCAAATGGGGTAAAAATGATTATGCACCACGAAACCTCGGGTTCTATCAGAAATTACGAGCGTCATATAGACCAAGCGTATCAATTTATGAAGGACAATGGATACGATGCGGTAAAAAGTGGGTATGTGGGCAATATTATCCCCAGAGGAGAACACCATTACAGCCAGTATATTGTGAATCATTATCAATATGCTATAGAAAAAGCGGCGGAATACGAAGTTATGGTTAATGCCCATGAGGCCGTACGTCCCACGGGAATATGCAGAACCTATCCTAACTTAATAGGAAATGAATCTGCAAGGGGTACGGAATTTCAGGCTTTTGGTGGTTCAAAGCCAAACCACGTGACTGTTTTGCCCTTTACCAGATTAATCGGAGGGCCAATGGATTACACCCCAGGCATTTTTGAAATGGATATCAGTAAGTTGAATCCAGATAATAATTCCCATGTAAATAGTACGCTTGCCAATCAATTGGCTTTATATGTTACGATGTACAGTCCCTTACAAATGGCGGCCGATTTACCTGAGCATTACGAGCAGTTCATGGATGCTTTTCAATTTATAAAAGATGTGGCCATCGATTGGGATAAGAGCGTCTATCTGGAGGCCGAGCCTGGAGATTATATCACCATAGCCCGAAAGGAAAAAGGGAGCAATAACTGGTTTGTTGGCAACGTGAATGGAGTTGCACCAAGAACGTCCACCATCAAATTAGACTTTCTTGAAAAAGGGAAAAAGTACATGGCGACCATTTATGCCGATGCCAAGGATGCACATTATAAAACGAATCCGCAGGCCTATACCATTAAAACCAAAAGAGTAACCAGCAAATCAAAATTATCACTGTTGTCTGCCCCGGGTGGAGGTTATGCGATTAGTATAACAGAATTAAAATAGGGAATTATGAAAAAGTATCATAAAATCATTAAACAAGTAACTTTAATTGGGTTGCTGTGCGTATATACTGTAACTTTATCATGTAAACAACAAAGCAAGATGGATAAGGAAGAGGAGGTTGAAACATCTTCATTTATAGAGAAAAAAGATATTCAGCGTATTGAGCCTCTCAACTGGTGGGTGGGGTTCAAAAACCCATCGCTTCAGCTTTTGGTGCACCATCCTAAAATTTCAGAATGGACGCCCGAAATTCGATATGAAGGCGTTTCGCTAGAGAAGGTTCATAAAGCCGATAGTCCTAATTATCTCTTTTTGGATTTGAATATTTCTGGATTTGCAAAGCCAGGAAAATTCAATATTATTTTCAAAAAGGAAGGTGAACCCAGTTTGGTGCATACCTATGAGTTAAAAGCACGGACAAAATCTTCTGAGGATTATATAGGATTTGATAGTTCTGATGCTATTTATTTAATTACTCCAGACAGATTTGCAAATGCAAATCCTGAAAATGATATCATAACCTCAATGAAGGACACCAGTTTGGACAGAACCGACGGTTATGCCAGGCACGGCGGGGATATCAAGGGGATCATAAACCATTTAGAGTATATTGAGGATTTAGGGTTTACGGCCGTTTGGCCATGTCCGTTATTGACCAATGATATGCCTGAGGGCTCTTACCATGGCTATGCCATTACGGATTATTATCAAATTGATCCCCGTTTCGGCACCATGGAGGACTATCTCGAACTGTCTGCAAAGCTGTCTGAAAAAGGCATGAAATTGATCATGGACCAGGTGGCCAACCATTGCGGGGTAGAGCATTGGTGGATGAAGGATTTCCCCTTTGGGGACTGGATTAACCATCAAGAAAAATATGAAAATAGAGAGGGCGATTGGTATGCTGGAAAAAATATTACTACAAACCATCGACGCACTACAAACCAAGATATTTATGCCTCTAAAATTGACAAGAGAAGTATGAACGAGGGCTGGTTTGTTTCAGCGATGCCGGACTTAAACCAGCGCAATCCCTTTATGGCGCAATACACCATCCAAAATAGTATTTGGTGGATTGAAACAGCTAATTTGGGAGGTATTCGACAAGATACTTACCCTTATCCCGATAAGCACTTTATGAGCCGTTGGGCGGGTGAAATTATGCATGAATATCCAAATTTCAATATTGTCGGGGAAGAATGGACAAGTAATCCGTTGTTGATTGCGTATTGGCAACAAGGCAACGTGAATAAGGACGGTTACAATTCAAATTTAAAATCTCCGATGGATTTTGCGATGCAAGAAAAAATTGTCAAGGGCTTGAACGAAGAGGAGACTTGGGGGACTGGTTTTATTGAAATTTACAGGGCCTTGGCTAATGATTTTATTTATGTGAGTCCGAAGGATATTATGGTGTTTCCCGATAACCACGATATGAGTCGGATTTTCACCCAATTGCATGGGAATATAGTTAATACCAAAATGGCATTGAGCTATATTTTGATGTTGCCAAGGATACCGCAGGTGTATTACGGTACCGAAATTTTAATGCACGATTTTGACAACCCCGGCGACCATGGATTGATTCGAACCGATTTTCCGGGAGGATGGAAAGGGGATGCTGTTAATGCATTTACAGGCGAAGGTCTGTCCGACGTTCAAAAAGGTATGCAGGCCTATCTTAAAAAGATATTGAATTATCGGAAACAAAGTACTGCCATTCACGAGGGTAAAACCGTTCATTTTGCACCTGAAAATGGTGTTTATGTGCTTTTCAGGATTCACGAAGACGAAGTTGTGGTGCATATCATGAACAAAAATGTGGAGCCGATAGAACTGGAATTACAGCGATTTGAGGAAGTTGGTTTAGATGGAAAGACACTAAGAAATATTCTAACTGGCGCCAACATACTTTGGAAAGACAAGTTTGTTTTGACCGAAAAGGGGACCACACTTTTAACCACCAAATTGGATTAATTTCTTTTCAACAAGGCAAAGACCTCTTCAACATTTAATACCATTTAAAAATGAAACATCAGTATTTCATAATCCTGATATTAATATTAGGGCTATCCTGTAGAAGTGAAGTTAAGAATCAGGATGTAATAAGTCATCAAAAATCAGAAACCTATTTTAAAGATTACCCCAAGGCAAGACTGGAAAGCGGAAAATTAATGCGAATGGACAGTTTTCCATCAAAATACATCACGCCAAGACCTGTTGATATTTGGTTGCCAAAGGGTTATTCAAAAGAGAAAAAATACGCTGTAGTTTACATGCACGATGGACAAATGCTATTTGATTCAACAATCACTTGGAACAAACAAGAATGGAAAGTGGACGAATGGGCATCGAAATTAATGGATGAAAACAAAACAAAGGATTTCATTGTTGTGGCTACGCACAATATCAAAGCAGAACGCTGGCAAGATTTATTTCCTGAAAAGGCTTTTGCAAAGCTATCAGAAGAAGATAAAGTGCTAATCAATCAGCAAAAAAATCATATTAAAGAAGGGAGCAAGCTTAACGGTGATAATTACCTAAAATTTTTGGTAAAAGAATTGAAACCGATTGTGGATGCCGAGTTTTCAGTGCATAAAAACAAAGAAAACACTTTTGTGATGGGCTCAAGTATGGGAGGCCTAATGAGCATGTATGCTATTTGTGAATATCCCGATGTGTTCGGAGGCGCAGGGTGTATTTCAACCCATTGGCCGGGAGCACAACCCATTGACAATAACCCGTTACCATGGGCCATTCTTAAATACATGGAAAACAACCTTCCGGATCCAACCGACCATAAGATGTATTTTGATTATGGCACGGAAACTTTGGATGCCCACTATCCGCAATATGCACCATCTGTAAATGAGATTTTGATTTCAAAGGGGTACAGTGAAAACAATTTCAAAAATTTAAAGTTTGAAGGAACAAACCATTCTGAAAATGCGTGGAATAAGCGACTTGATATTCCATTTACTTTTTTATTAGGACAAGATTAAAATGAAATCGATTCAATACATATTAATAGCATTAATGATGGTAGGTTTAAGTTGTACGAATGAAAAAAAAGAAGCTAAAGCCCAAACAAGTGATGTTGAAATATCCAAGAAAAAATACGTGGTCTACCAAGTGTTTACGCGTTTATTTGGAAATACCAATACCACGAATAAACCTTGGGGTACAATTGAAGAAAACGGCGTTGGCAAGTTTAACGATTTTACTGAAAAAGCACTGAAGGAAATCAAAGATTTTGGGGTGAGCCATATTTGGTTTACGGGTGTGCCACATCATGCTGTTATCAACGATTATACGGAATATGGCATTTCAAATGATGATCCCGATGTGGTAAAGGGTCGTGCTGGTTCGCCGTATGCCGTAAAGGATTACTATAATGTCAACCCAGATTTAGCGGTAAATGTAGAAAACCGGTTGCAGGAATTCGAAGCACTTATCAAACGCACACACGATACAGGTTTAAAGGTTATCATTGATATTGTACCTAATCATGTTGCGAGGAACTATAAAAGTATTTCCAGGCCCGAAGGTGTCAGGGGTTTTGGAGAAGACGATAACGCTTCATTAGCCTACCACAAGAATAATAACTTTTACTACAATCCAGATGAATCATTTAAGGTACCCGAATGGAAGAACGGTTACTCTCCATTAGGTGATGAAAAGCACCCACTTGAAGATGACCAATTTCCTGAGCAACCGGCAAAATGGACAGGAAATGGGTCGAGATTATCCCAACCCGACATGAACGATTGGTACGAAACCGTGAAAGTCAATTATGGTATTTCTCCCGAAGGCCGAAAGGATTTTGATGAACTGCCTGACGGTTTCGAGAATGAAGATTACGTAAAACATTTTGAGTTTTGGAAGGACAAAGAGGTACCAAATTCATGGTTAAAGTTTCGAGATATTGCTCTGTATTGGTTGGACAAAGAAGTGGATGGTTTTCGATATGATATGGCAGAAATGGTGCCAGTAGAGTTTTGGAGCTTTATGAATTCGTCCATCAAAATGAAAAATCCAGATGCGTTTTTATTGGCAGAGGTGTACAATCCTTTGTTATATAGAGATTACATCAAAAAAGGAAAAATGGATTATCTGTATGATAAGGTTCAATTATACGATACCATTAAAAGTGTAATGCAAGGCAATGGGAAAACAGATAATATTCCCCCGATTTTGGATGAATTGAAGGATATTGAGCATCACATGCTTCACTTTTTAGAAAACCATGATGAGCAACGATTAGCAAGCCAGGATTTTGCTGGGAATCCTGAAAAAGGCAAGCCGGCGATGGTAGTTTCAGCAACATCAACAACCTCGCCCACAATGATCTATTTTGGACAAGAAGTTGGGGAGGATGGTTCTGAGGATGCTGGTTTTGGTTCGCCAACCCGCACCTCAATTTTTGACTACGTTGGTGTACCCGCACATCAGCGATGGGTGAACGATAAAAAGTTTGATGGGGGACAATTATCTGACGATGAAAAAGGCTTGCGTGATTTTTATAAAAGATTGTTGAATTTCACCATTCAAAGTGATGCCCTAGTTGGGAATTATTCAGATATCCACAGTTACAATCGCAAGTACACCGAAGGCTATAATGATAAAGTACTGTCCTTTGTGAGGTGGAGTGACAATGAAAAACTGATTATAGTCGCCAATTTTGATGATGTCAATACCTATGAATTTGATTTAGAAATCCCTGAGCGTATTATTAAAAACTGGAAGTTATCCGACGGCGATTACCTAATGCGTGACGTTCTTTACCGCGAATATGTTTCAAAATTGGAGGTTGAAAAGGGGAAAGGAAGCATCAATATTCGATTGAAGCCTTTGCAATCCTTCATTTTAAAAATCAAATAACCCATGAAGCATTTACTTCTTTTATTAGCTGTTGTATTCATTTTCAATTGTAAAGACGAAAAACAAGCCCCTGTTAAGCACGTAGAAACCTCTTTTATCTGGGAGGGCGCGAACGTGTATTTTTTGTTGACGGATAGGTTCAATAATGGCGATACTTTAAACGACATCAACTTCGGCAGAACCCTTAAAACAGGAAAACTCCGTGGTTTTGAAGGTGGTGATATCAAAGGGGTCACCCAAAAAATTAACGAAGGTTATTTTACTGATTTGGGTATCAATGCCATTTGGATGACGCCAATAGTTGAACAAATCCATGGAGGGACAGATGAAGGTACTGGGTTAACCTATGGGTTTCATGGCTATTGGGCCAGTGATTGGACAGCCATCGACCCAAATTTTGGAACAAAAGAAGATTTGCGTCAGTTGGTTGAAACCGCGCATAAAAATGGCATTCGAATTCTTTTGGATGCTGTCATCAATCATACGGGTCCGGTTACCGAAAAAGACCCGCTTTGGCCTAATGAGTGGGTGCGTACGGAGCCAACTTGTGATTATAAATCGTTTGAAAATACGGTGACCTGTACTTTGGTGGAAAACCTCCCGGACATCAGAACAGAAAGTAATGAAACGGTGGAGTTGCCTCCCCAATTAGTTCAAAAATGGAAGTCTGAGGACCGTTTTGAGGATGAGGTTGCAGAACTGGACGCCTTTTTTAAGAAAACCGGCTACCCTCGTGCGCCACGTTTTTACATTATGAAATGGCTGGCCGATTATATTTTGGAATTTGGCATTGATGGGTATCGGGTGGATACAGTGAAGCATACCGAACCTTACGTGTGGCAAGAGTTTAAAGATGTTTGTGATGTGGCTTTCTCAGAGTTCAAAAAAAACAACCCTGAAAAAGTTTTGGATGACAACGATTTTTATTTGGTAGGTGAAGTTTACAATTATGGTATATCGGCCAAAAAAGCATTTGATTTTGGTGATAAAAAAGTGAATTATTTTGATGACGACTTCGATGGGCTCATCAATTTTGAGGCTAAGTGGAATGCAAAGGAATTACCCATTGCCGAGTTCTTTCAAAGCTATTCCGATATTTTGAATTCCGATTTAAAAGGGTACAGCGTATTAAATTATTTAAGCTCCCACGATGACGGAGATCCTTTTGACCCTTCAAGGGAAAAACCTTTTGAAACCGCAACGAAACTATTGCTGTGTCCAGGTGCTTCACAGGTGTATTATGGAGATGAATCTGCACGTTCATTGGTTGTTGAAGATACTAAAGGTGATGCTACCTTACGATCATTTATGAATTGGGAAGCGATTCAGAATGATGCAACAACTCAAGATATTTTGAAACACTGGCAGAAACTGGGCCAATTTAGAGCCAAACATCCTGCCGTTGGCGCTGGTGTGCATCATATCATTTCGAAAGATCCACTTGTATTTTCAAGATCTTTTAGCAAGAACAGGTTTGAGGATAATGTGGTGATAGGTTTGGGGTTGTCCACTGGAAAAAAAGTAATCAATGTTTCTGGGGTTTTTACCGAGGGCGAAAAAATTCATGACGCATATTCCGGTCAAGAAGCTGTTGTCACAAATAAAACCCTCACTATTACTTCTAATTTCCCGATTGTTTTACTAGAGCGGTAACACGTTTTATGCAATTGCACCTGAACATTTCAAATTATTTCAGAGGCATCCCCAAAAAAAAAGTGAAATTGTTGCCGCCGATACTTTGGAAATTTCATCAAAATTAGGATATTTGAGTCCTAGTATCTTTAATAATGCAGTTGACTTCAATTGTGTACCGTTTCTATATTTTGTGAAATGGTTTAAGAATTAGCCCTAATGACGTTTTATTAAATTTCAAAGTATAAACTCCCTGCAAACTCTTTTCATGTCCTGCAGGCATAAACAAATAGATAAAAATGAGTATTTTAAACACATTCAGTGTAGAAGGAAAAACAGCATTGGTAACTGGTTGTAAAAGAGGTATCGGAAAAGCAATGGCCGTAGGTTTGGCCGAAGCAGGCGCTGATATTATTGGTGTTTCCACATCTTTGGAATTGAGCGGGAGCGATGTCGAAAAAGAAGTGCGTGCGTTGGGCAAAAACTTTAGCGCGTATCAATGCGATTTCTCGGATAGAAAATCATTGTATAAATTTATTGAAGCCGTAAAAGCAGATCATCCTAAAATAGATATTTTGGTAAACAATGCAGGTACTATTTTAAGGGCACCCATCGCTGAACATCCTGATGAAATGTGGGATAAAGTTATTGAAGTCAACCAAAATGCGCAGTTTGTGCTTACCAGAGAAATTGGAAAGGAAATGGTAGCGAGGGGTTCGGGTAAAATTATATTTACCGCGTCACTCTTAACATTCCAAGGAGGGATTACCGTTCCGGGTTACGCCGCAAGTAAAGGTGCCATTGGGCAACTTACCATGGCTTTCTCAAACGAGTGGGCAGGAAAGGGTGTAAACGTAAATGCCATCGCTCCCGGATATATCGCCACGGATAATACAAAAGCTTTGAGAAATGATTCTGCAAGGGCAGAATCGATACTATCCAGGATACCGGCTGGTCGATGGGGGAAACCGGAAGATTTTGCAGGTCCAACCGTATTTTTGGCTTCGGAGGCTGCAGCCTATATGAATGGTGCTATCGTAGTGGTTGACGGTGGCTGGATGGGTAGATAGTAAAATACTGATCCGCTATTGGTTTGGTCAAAAATATACTTGAAAATTGGGGCTACATTTAAAACCCAAAATTTTATACTAAACTAAAACTAAACTCGACTTGAAAAAGCCTTTATGAATGATGATTTCATAAAGGCTTTTTTATTTGGAAACAACTTTTATGATTAGTTTTGAATTGCCATTATAAGTTATTACAATCTGTGCCGTGTCATTTTGATTCTCCCTTAAATGAATGATTTTCAGGTACGCAATTTCTTTGCTCCCCAAAAGTGAAAGATCAAAGTTTTCGAGAATTTTAAACTGATCTCCGTTTTTCCCTTCAGTCTTAATAGAATTTATAAAATTGCCTGTATTTCCATTTGTGTTTTTCACTTTGACAATTTCCATTTCACCTTTCTTGATACATATTTTTTTGGGCCCCTTTAATTTGCTTGGAATTAATGGTAATCCCCTGGGAGCATCTTCGTTATAAACCTCCATATTAAGTTGTCTGCCTCCACCGCGCTTAGGCGAACCTCCGGCAATATAGATACCTTCGCCGGAAACAATGGCCTGCGTGCCATGTCTGGCATAGTGCATATCGGCTTTCCTTGACCAAGTGTCTGTTTCCAAATTATAAGCTTCAACACGTTTGTATGCTGGCCCCCGTTGTTCGCCTTCTCCACCCATAACAAACAGTTCGTTATGGAATAGAGCCACTCCCGGTGCCGCACGAGGTGTGGGGAGAGGTTCGCTCAAAATAGACCATTTTTTTGACTTAAAATCATAAACATCAACCTGTGCAATCAATGGCCCAAAAACCCCACCATCACCACCTGAGTGTCTTCCGCCTAAAGCGTAAAGCTTGTCATTGACTGTTAATGCACTAAAATGGTCCCGTGCATTTGGGGCATCGGACAATGCCGTCCAAGTATTTGATTTTGGGTCATATTCATCCAGCCAGTTTACATAACCGCCGTCGTGGCCTATGGTGTTACCACCAACCAAATAAAATTTATTATCATAGATTACCAAACCTGCACCGCCTCGCCGTCTATCTTTGGGGATTTCAGGGCCTTGGATCCAAGTTTTTGTGGGCGGATAGTACAACCAAATAAAATCGGCAGGTTCCTCCCGTGGAAATTTGTTGGTCTTAAAACTGCCAATTACCCAAATAAACCCCTCATAAAATGTTGCCTGAAAATGATTGAACTCCTTTGGAGCACTCCCGCCGATGGACCACTTGTCATTTTTAAAATCGTAAACATCCAATTGTTGTGCCTTTTCCCGTCCGCCAAACATATAGAATGCATCACCGGCCTGAACAAAAGAACATTCGTGG
Source organism: Hyunsoonleella aquatilis (assembly GCF_014270105.1). Classification (GTDB taxonomy): domain Bacteria; phylum Bacteroidota; class Bacteroidia; order Flavobacteriales; family Flavobacteriaceae; genus Jejuia; species Jejuia aquatilis. The sequence goes on along the minus strand of NZ_JACNMF010000002.1, from coordinate 75,820 downwards.
CGCGCCTCATAGTCTTCATTTTCATCTTTATCGATCCAAATATCTTGCTGTGAGTAACTTAGCTTAAAACTGACCAAGCACAATAAGAGAAAAATATGGCAGAAGGAGAACGAGTTTTTTTTTTGCATTATTGGATTCATTAAGGTTGCTTTACACCGTTAGCGTTCCGATATCACTGTAGTGATTAAAAGCTGTAACTATAGCGAACGTTTGATTGTATTTTGTTGAAAATACAATTTATTATCTTAATTTGTCCCCTTAGATTTACTGAATGGTTCAACCGCTAAAAAAAAGCAGATGAAGAATAGAGTATTGTTTTTAGTATTATGTGTTTTTCTTAACGTAGGCCTTGCCCTTGGGCAGTCTAAGGAAGATCGTGTTAACAGTGAAGCCGTTTCGAAAGCCTGGAATTTAAAGGCGGTGAGCGATTTTAAAATAGCGGAAGGTGGGAAGGCAACATATTATAAAGATAAGCGAAACGGTGCTCTGGCTGTGAATGCGGCGGATAAATCTCAAAGGGATGTGTTTGCAAGCGCTGAAATTACTTTTGAAGGTAAACCGGGGTTTTACAAGCCATTTTTGCGCACAATGACCGAAAATGACGGCGAATCCGTGTATAAAATTTTGCTGAATGGTAATGAGATTATAACCATTACCAACCCGAAAACCAAGGTATCTTTTGAAAGGGTAACCCACGATTTGGACGTAATTATGTTGAAAACAAATGATATCGTTGAAATTCAATCTAAAGCAGTGACCAATGGTGAAATCCCTGAAAATGATGGCACTGCTTGGTCCCGGGGGCGCTGGACGGGCTTGGATCTTATCCCGAAAGAACTACTATCAAACAAAAAGGAATTCCTGCAAGCCTTACTAAAGGATGTGGTGCCGTTTGAGGAAAATGAAGGTCTTTTAGAGGTTGAGGCTGAGGATTTTCACCATAAATCCAATAATGGGTCGCCTCGTGATTGGTACGTGAGGTCCAAAACGAGTATTGTCCCAATTAAGGACATTATCTTGGAGGATCATGCCGATTCAGCAAGTGGAGAAGCTTATCTTGAAGCTTTACCTGATACCCGGGTGACACATGATGATACACTCGTTAAAAACGAGAATTTTTTCGGTGTTCCAGGGACTGGTGGAACGGTTTCTTATAAAGTTAAAATACAAAACCCCGGCACTTATTACGTATGGGTTAGGGCATATTCTACAGGAAGTGAGGATAATGGTTTGCATGTTGGTTTAGATGGAGAATGGCCGGAAAGTGGTGCAAGAATGCAATGGTGTAAAGGGAAAAATTCTTGGGCCTGGTCTTCAGCACAACGAACAAAGGAAAAACATTGTGGTATTCCTCAAAAAATAACTTTAAATATCAAGGAAAAAGGCATACACTACGTCACCTTTTCCATGCGGGAGGACGGTTTTGAGTTTGATAAGTTTATCCTTTCCAAGGCTGTCGATTTTAGGCCCGAATAATTTTTTTACGCTCTGCTTTTTACGTAAAACCCTTATTTTTCAGGTGTTTGGTTAAATAGATTTACAAAACCAAATAGAACGTTAATACCCTTTTTTTATGTGCTTAATTTCATTACTTTTGGCGGAATTTAAAAAACAAGAAAGGATTATGAAACTTATTAAATTATCAATTATAGCATTAGTGATAAGCTTTGCATCATGCCAAAACAAGCCGGGAGCGGTTAGCAAAGATGCGCTAAAAACCGAAATAGACTCTGTAAGCTATGCCATAGGAATGGATGTAGGAAACAGTGTGAGTTCAAATTTTGAAAACATCAATAACGATTTGTTTATTGCAGGTTATATGAATGTTTTGGATTCGGCAGAAGTATTGATAGATAAGGATGAGGCTGCAAATATAGTACAAGGTTATTTTCAAAAAAATCGTGAGAAAATCATGAAAAGGCAACAGGAAATCGCCGCTAAAAAAGCTGAGAAGGCATTTGGACATATCAAGACCGAAGGCGAAGAGTTCTTAAAGAAAAATGTAGAAAATCCTGATGTTAAAACCACGGACAGTGGCCTGCAGTATATTGTTTTGAAAGAAGGTGATGGTGAAAAACCAACCACTGCTGATAGGGTAAAGGTACATTATCACGGTACTTTGATTGATGGTACTGTTTTTGACAGTTCTGTTGACAGAGGTACACCAACCGATTTTGGAGTAACCCAAGTGATTAAAGGTTGGACCGAAGGTTTACAATTAATGAACGAAGGTGCAAAATATAAATTTTTCATTCCTCAGGAATTGGCTTACGGTGCGAGACAATCTGGGCCAAACATCAAGCCATTCTCTATGTTGATTTTTGAGGTAGAGTTATTGGAGATTTTAGATAAAAAATAGATTTTATACATATTTAGATTATAGAAACAGGAGGCAATTTAGCTTCCTGTTTTTATTTGAGACTTATTACATTGTAACTTTGTATTTAAAAGAAACTTATAAATGGCGCATAAAGCTGGCTTTGTAAATATAATCGGTAACCCCAATGTGGGGAAATCTACTTTGATGAATGCCTTTGTGGGAGAAAAACTATCTATTATTACCTCAAAGGCACAAACCACCCGTCATCGGATTTTAGGGATTGTAAATGGTGACGATTTTCAGTTAGTGCTTAGCGATACCCCGGGCATCATTAAACCAGCTTATGAGTTGCAGCAATCCATGATGGATTTTGTAAAATCTGCTTTCGAGGATGCCGATATTTTAATTTACATGGTTGAAATCGGTGAGCAAAATTTAAAAGATGAAGCATTCTTTCGAAAAATAACCAGTGCAAAAATTCCCGTTTTATTGTTATTGAACAAAATTGATACATCGCATCAGGAACAATTAGAAAATCAAGTGCAATTGTGGACTGAAAAAGTACCCAATGCTGAAATATTTCCTATTTCGGCTTTGGAGGGTTTCAATGTAAAAGAAGTGTTCCATCGTATTATTGAATTGCTTCCCGAGTCACCTCCATTTTATCCAAAGGATCAGTTGACGGATAAGCCTGAACGTTTCTTTATAAACGAAAAAATTAGGGAAAAAATCCTTTTGCACTATAAAAAAGAAATTCCTTATGCCGTTGAAATTGAAACCGAAGAGTTTTTTGAAGAGGAAAAAATTATTAGAATCCGTTCGGTAATAATGGTGGAGCGCGATTCCCAAAAAGGTATCATTATCGGTCATAAAGGGAGCGCTCTAAAACGAGTGGGTATGGAGGCTCGAAAGGATTTGGAAATCTTCTTCGATAAAAAAATTCACTTGGAACTTTACGTCAAAGTGAATAAAAATTGGCGTAGCAATCAAAACCAGCTGAAACGTTTTGGTTACAATCAGCGCTAAATTCTAACCTTTATTTTTTGATTTCGTAACATTAGCTTTAATGTTGGGTTTCATATTTGTGGTTTAATTAATCAACAAAAATTATGAAACTCAAAAACGTATTCAAATTATTTAGTATTGCCCTTTTGGGGACTTTTACCGTATTTACCTCTTGCGGAGAAGATGGTGAGGATGGTGAAGATGGTATGGATGTTACCTCCTTTGCCAAAGTTGCCAAAGTTGCTTTTGGAGATGGCGTTCCAGAAATTTCTGCCTATGATGTCCAAACTCAAACTGTATTTTCAACAAATTCTGAAGCAAAAGAAGTTGAGGTAATCGACATTTCCGATGTAGGGAACCCAGAAGTGAAAATGCCGATCGATGTGACTGCTTACGGTGGTAACGTAAATTCCGTGGCCTGTAAAAATGGCTATTTGGCCATTGCTATTGAAGCTGAGGATAAGCAGGCTAACGGTAAAGTTGTGGTTTTTAAAACTGACGATTTACTGACGCCTTATGCTGATGTTACAGCTGGAGCATTGCCAGATATGGTAACTTTTACTCCTGATGGAAAGTATATCTTATCCGCCAATGAAGGTGAGCCAAACGATGATTATGATGTAGATCCAAAAGGTTCTATCACTTTAATAGAAGTCGAAACAAAAACAGCTACTCAAATATATTTTGATGCTTTCAATATTGAAGAAGCCACCTTGGAAGAAAAAGGATTTAGGGTGTTTGGCCCAGGTGCGGATTTAAGTACGGATGTTGAGCCGGAATATATTACGGTGTCTTCTAATTCCAAAACTGCGTTTATCGCATTGCAAGAGAACAACGGTATAGCCAAATTAGATATCGATTCTAAAACGATCACAGATATCTATCCTCTGGGAACTAAGGACTATTCAAAAGTTGCTTTCGATTTAAGTGATAAAGATGGTAATACCGGGAACCTTCAATTTTGGCCAGTGTTGAGTTTTTATCAGCCAGACGCCATTGATTATTTTGAAATTGGTGGCAACGGCTATATTATTACTGCAAATGAAGGGGATGCAAGGGATTATGATGGCTACTCCGAAGAGGAAAGAGGAGACGATTTGACTTTAGACCCTACAATTTTTGGTGATCCGTCTGAACTTCAAGCGGAGGAAAATCTAGGTCGTTTAAAAGTAACTACTGCCAATGGAGATACCGACGGTGATGGCGACGTGGACCAAATTTACGGATACGGTGCGCGTTCATTCTCCATTTGGAGCACATCGGGGCAATTGCTTTTCGATTCTGGAAATGAATTCACTTTAATGACCTTATTTGACTTTGGAAATTATCCTGAAAACAGGTCGGACGATAAAGGAACAGAGCCGGAAGCGGTAACCACTTTTGTAGAAGGCGATAATACCTATGCGGTTATTGGTTTAGAACGAAGTGGGGATGTACTGATTTACAATATTCGTGATATTTACAATCCATTTTTTGTCCAAAGATTAAGAAACACCTCGCCCGAAGGTTTATTGGTTGTAGATGCAGAGGATAGCCCAAACGCTAAAACCTTGTTAGTCGTTTCCAACGAATTTCCGGAAGATGCTACTTTGAATATTTATTCAAAATAAATCACAAGTCATAAAAAACGAAAGGCCAGAGTATTTAATTTGCTCTGGCTTTTTTAGATCAAGTAAAAATCCTAATACTAACTTCTTGATTAGGTAACCATTAGTTAATATAACAATTCAATATTTGCATATCTCAAACTTTGTTTAGTTTGGTTTAGTTTTGAGTTAGTTAGTTTTTAAAAGCCTTAGGTTGTATCCTCCTTCAACTAGGGCTTTTTTTGCGCAATAATCTTTTCCATAAAGTCATGCAAATCATGCATTTCGGGCTTGCTGGAATCCCGCCCGATACGTCCGCCGAAGTATAGCGCAAACCAAATAATTACCATCAAAACCATCAGGCTTATCTGAAGGATGTATTCATTATTTAGAGTCCAATTGGTGTAAGCCCAAATGCCAAATGCGAGAAAAAGTGTGGCTACAATAAAATGCAAAAACATAAACATCGTCCAAATGGTGGGATTGGGACCAAATAGACCATGGAGCAGACTTGAATTTTTATCAACTTCGTCAATTTCCAAATGGAGTTGTGGCGACCAAAAATGCTGGTCTTTCTTGGGATATTTTATAAATACGTGATTGTCAATTCGGGTCACCGTGAAATCTGTTTGGGTTTTCTTGGCATTCTCAAAACGTTGCAAAACGGACTGGTTGTCTTCTTCTAATTCCACTTTGAAACGTGGCCTTAATACAATCTCATTTTTGGCGGGCATAATGTTCAGTTTGCATCGTTAAATTAGTGTTTTTTCTTCAACTTTAAGTAGTACCTTTGCTCCCAATTTAAGAAACATGGGAAATATAGTCGCAATTGTTGGAAGGCCAAATGTTGGGAAATCGACCTTTTTCAATCGTATGATTCAAAAAAGAGAGGCCATTGTTGATGCCGTAAGTGGTGTAACACGGGATCGCCATTATGGCAAATGTGAATGGAACGGACGAGAGTTTTCCCTAATTGACACTGGAGGTTACGTGCTAGGAAGCGACGATATTTTTGAAGCCGAAATCGATAAGCAGGTGGAGCTGGCGATTGACGAAGCGGATGCCATTATTTTTATGGTAGATGTTGAGAGCGGTGTTACAGGTATGGACGAGGATGTCGCAAAACTATTGCGAAAAGTATCAAAACCTGTCTTTTTGGTGGTGAACAAAGTGGACAATGCCAAAAGAGGGGAGGATGCCGTAGAGTTTTATTCACTTGGACTGGGCGAGTACTACACTGTGGCCAGCATCAACGGTAGCGGTACGGGCGAATTATTGGATGCGCTAGTGGACGCACTTCCCGAAAAAGTAGAGGAGGACGTGGAAGAATTACCCCGTTTTGCAGTGGTTGGTCGGCCAAATGCAGGGAAGTCCTCTTTTATAAATGCATTGATTGGCGAAGATAGATATATTGTAACCGATATAGCTGGTACGACTAGGGATTCAATTGACACCAAATACAACCGATTTGGGTTTGAATTCAATTTAGTGGATACTGCTGGAATCCGAAAAAAGTCTAAGGTAAAAGAAGACTTGGAGTTTTATTCGGTGATGCGAAGTGTTCGAGCCATTGAACATTGTGATGTGTGTCTGTTGGTTTTGGATGCCAATCGTGGTTTTGACGGTCAGGTACAGAATATCTTTTGGCTTGCGGAACGTAATCGAAAAGGCATTGTGGTGTTGGTCAACAAATGGGACTTGGTAGAAAAAGACCATAAATCAGTAAAGGATTACGAAAAAGCCATTAAGAGGCAGATGGAACCCTTCACAGATGTGCCTATTGTTTTTATTTCGGCATTGACCAAACAACGTATTTATAAAGCTATTGAAACCGCCGTTGAGGTGTATAAAAATAGAGCAAAGAAAATCAAGACAAGTCAGCTCAATGACGTCTTGTTGCCCATTATTGAGCATTACCCACCACCGGCTTACAAGGGCAAGTTCGTGAAGATTAAATACATCATGCAATTGCCCACGCCTCAACCACAATTTGCGTTTTTCTGCAATTTACCTCAATATGTAAAAGACCCCTACAAACGCTTTTTGGAGAATAAACTACGGGAGAAGTTTGATTTTACAGGTGTCCCGATTAGTGTTTATATGCGGAAAAAATAACTTTTTTCAATAAATAATTGTTCTTTTCAATAATAAATCTATCTTTGTGTCATACTTAAATAGTACACTAATACATTAGTAATGATATCGATTCAAAATCTTTCTTACAGTTACAGTAAAAAGAGTAGCTTATTTAAAGACTTAAACTTCAATCAAGAAGCAGGTAATATTGTTGGGTTACTTGGAAAGAATGGTGCAGGAAAATCAACGCTTTTAAATGTGATGTCTGGCTTACTCGACCTTAAGAAGGCAAAGGTTAGTATAAACGAGCACATCCCTTTTAAAAGAGAACCGGATTTTTTAAACGATGTCTTTTTGGTAACAGAAACGCCATTTTACCCATCGTTATCCATAAAGTCTTATGTTAAAGTTTATGGAAAATTGTATAAAAATTTCGATCAAGAAAAAATGAGTAAAATTCTCGATGATTTTGAATTGGATGAAACCCAAAAGCTTCATAAACTTTCACATGGGCAGCAAAAAAAGTTTACTATAGCGTTTGCCTTGGCCACAAATTGTAAATTGTTGTTACTGGATGAACCCACTAATGGTTTGGATATTCATTCTAAAAGTGTTTTTAGAAAAGTTTTGATTAGTTCTGTTGATGAAAATCAATTAGTCGTTATTTCTACGCATCAAGTTAGAGACATTGAAGCTGTAATCGATAAAATTGTCATAATGGATAAAGGCGATATCATTTTTGAAAAGGAGGTGACAGCCATTGTTGAGAAGATTCAATTTAAAAGAGTTGCATCTCTTGCAGAAAAAGAGGTTTTTTATTCTGAAAAAAGTGTGGGGGGTCATGATACTATCATGCCGGTAAATGATGAAGAAGAAACCCCAATTGACATAGAGCTACTTTTTAAAGCCGTTTTAAATAAAGCCGATATTAAACTATAGTTTAAGGTATTATGAATAGATATTTTAATTTAAGCCGTTTTTTTAAGTTTTTACAATATGATATAGCGCTTCACAAAAAGAAGTATGTACTGTTTGCACTAGTTATGTTTGTGGTATTATGTTTTGCTAGTTATTATTTGTTGGATGATAACTATAGAATTCTTGAGGAGTATGCGGATAGTTATAATTTTGATAAACAGCACAGGGATTATGTGAGTTATTTTGTTTGGTTTTATTTAATTTTTTCAGTTGTAGTAGCCGGTAGCTCGTTTAGTTTTTTTAGAGATAAAGAGGGAACTTCAACCTATTTAAGTTTACCGGTATCCAACTTTGAAAAGTTCTTTTATGAGTTTCTTATTAGAGTAGTGCTCTTTAATCTATTGTATTTGCTGTTTTTTTGGTTAAGTTTTAAGTTAGCTACCCTTATGTTTGCCCGAGAGTATAGTCGGGGTTTCATGGACATACCTAGTTTTGGAATCTTGGATTCACTTGATTTTGTTAAAAATAAATTAGATAGAAACGTAGCCTTACTGTCGTTGTTTTCATTTACCACGTTTATGTTCGCGGGTGCAAGCTGTTTCAAAAAATATGCGTTATTCAAAACTATTTTGGCTTTAGGAGGGCTATTCTTATTTGCGTATGTTGTGACATTAATTTTGTACCATATTCTACTGCCGAGTAAAGTGGATGTTTTCGGTATTGAAGTTATTTCTAGAGATTTAGAAGATGAGTACGAGAGCAGTCATGTTGCACTCTATAGTATTGGTGCATTATCAAGTTTATTTTTATTGCCATTCGCCTACTTTAAACTCAAAGAAAAGGAAGCATAATGGAATTTAAGGCAACCAAAGGTATTTATTTACAGATTGCAGATAGTATTTGCAACCAAATTTTGGAAGGTAAACTACAGCCAAATGAAAGGGTGCCTTCTGTTCGCGATTTGGCAGCGGAATTGGAGGTAAATAGAAATACCGTAATGCGCACCTACAGTTATTTAGAGGGTGAAGAAATTTTTAATAATAAAAGAGGTGTAGGTTTTTTTGTAGCAGAACACGCCGTGAAATTAATTAAAAACAGAAATAAAAAAGAGTTTTTTAAAAATGAACTCCCCATTTTATTAGAAAAAATAAAGCTACTGCAATTGGATAGTAACGATTTAAAAGCACTAATTGACGAACTAAAACAAAACGATCCCAATGAAAACAAGTAATTATATTTTAATTGGCTTTTTAGCATTTATAACTCTTGTATTAGTGAGTTGGCATGTAGATTCTATGTTTCATGAAGAAGAATATGATAAAAAGAAAAAAGCACGAACAGATTTTTACTATACCCGACAATGGCTTGAAAAAAACAAGGATTCTATTGAAAAAATAGAAGAATTTATAGTGATATCAGAAGAATATTTTAAATATTACAATGGCTATTATGACTACGCAAGTGCAGCAAGTTTATTGAATGATAAATTTAATTTAACCAAGGATACTTTTAATTTAAAACTTGCAAAGAAGTGGATAGATAAAGCTCATAAATTGGAGCCAAATAATCGTTTTGTAAATGAAGTTTGCGGCCGGACGCTTTTAAATTTAGGTTTGAAAGACGCTGCAAAACCTCATATAGAGGTATTAATAAAACAAGATTCTGCTAAAGGGATTACCTATGAGTATTATAAGAATGCTAAAGGCGATTCTATTAAAGTTAGAAAACCCTTAAAGTAACTTTTAACATTACAACTACTAAAATTGGCTATTTGTTAAGAAAACACATACTGTTTTAATCTTACTTTCGTTACATTAGGACTGGCTGTTAACACTTAAATTTTTCCCATCTTTTGAAAATCATCACATTCCTATTTGTATTAATATCAATACAAAGTTATTCTCAAATTTTAAATCCCGTTACATGGGAAACTTCACTTGAAAAGATTTCGGAAAACGAATATGATATAGTTTTTACTGTGGATATTGAAAGCAGTTGGCATTTATATTCACAATACCTTTCCGAAGGCGGACCATTGCCCACCGTATTTAAGTTTGAACCTAATGACAATTATAAATGTGAAGGGCAACCATTAGAAGAAAATGCCAAGGAAGTATATGAAGCCGTTTTTGAAATGAATGTAAAATACTTTGAAAACAAAACAGTTTTTAAACAACGTATTATTAAACTAAATAATGAGCCCATAGATATAAAGGGCACCATACACTATATGACCTGTAACGACGAAAAATGTATTCCTGGATCCAAAAATTTCGAAGCATCAATCAAATAAACTATCAATTATGAACAAATTCCTTTTTATCCTCTTCGTTGGGGTAGTATCATCTCACCTTTACGCTCAAAAAGTCATTGAAAATCCAGAATACGGGCTCGCTACATATCCAGGAGAAATTACAAAAATTGAAATGCTAGACACCACAACGGTGTTGCATTTCAAATTAAAAAAGTTGCCGTGGGGATATTTTCATTTGCACGAAGAGTCTTATATCCAAGATTTAAGTGGAGATAAAAAACTATTTACTATTAAACTCACTGGAGCAGAGTTTAAAAGAAATTATTTTCCAAAATCCGGAGAAGTTACATATCAGTTATATTTTCCGCCTTTAAGCAAAACTGTTAAAACTATTGAGTTTGGGGTAGAAAAAAAAGGTGGCGGTGGTATTTATGATATTATAATACAAGAAGATGAAAATAGTGTATTATTACCGAAAGAGCTTCGGGGGAACTGGTTTTTAGTTGATGGTAGTAATCGTTGGGATTATGGTTTTAATTCCAAATATGCCATTGTAGATGGTATAGTTTGGAATTATAAATCTGTTGACCAAAAAGGCAAAAAATATACTATAACTTTAGAGAAAGGTGGCGAGGTTAAAACCATAAATGCAAAACTCGGAAAAAATGGAATGGTTGCTTTTGGCGGTTCACCTAAGTCACTACAAGATTATAGTTTAGAAAAGGTGTTCAACCCAGATTTTAAATTGCCAAACGATGTGGCTTTTGAAAACGTGGAGTTTGAAATAAGTACTGCTACATATTCTGGAATGATAAAAGGGTTTTCAAAAAGGATGAAGCAAAAAACAGGCATGATTCATGTCAATAACCCATTTTTAGGAGGCCAAGAATCGCATTTGGTTAAAGTAAGTGAGGATGGCAGTTTTAAACTGGAACTTCCGTTAACTCATCCGCAAACGGTGTACGTAAAAACGCCAATCGGTAGATACGATGTGTTTTTAGAGCCTAATAAAGAAGCGTTTCATTATATCCATAACAGAGACTCCTATTTTATGGGCGATAACGCCCAAATTAATGCTGACTTACAAAAATTAAAAGACATTACACTTAGTTTAAGTAAGAAACAGTATAAAAAAATAGGAGAAACATCTCCAAAGGATTATAAAAAATTATGCCAAGAATTAAAGGAAGAATCTCTGGGTAAACTTAGGTTATTTCAAAAGGATAACTTTATTAGTAAAAAAGCATTGCAAATAAAGAACACAGAAATCGAATTGGGGTTTTACGATATGCTACTGAGTTATGACATGTATCGCCGTTCTATGGCTTCAAAAAATAAAAGAGCCAAAAACGAGAAGGATAAAGTACCTTATAAAGAGTTTGAGGTAGATGAGGATTACTATAGTTTTCTGCCCAAATCTATTGCAGATAATAAGCTATTAACCTTGTCTAACAGCTATTACTTTTTTACAAATAGGTTAATGTATGCTGAGATTTTTAGAGAAGATCGATTGTCTCAATTAAACAGGGCAGAAATGGCTTATTGGTTGCAGAAAAAAGGCATAGAATTAACTACTGAAGAACTTAATATGGTGGAGTCAAGTAAGCAAATAGAAACTCCAGAAATACGCGCCAAAGAAGAAAAATTCAGAAAGGCGCATGGTGATACTGAACAAGCGTTTTATAAAAAGTATAGGAAACATTTTAAAGATGTTCGGAAGTTTATAAAAGAAAAAGACCAATACAAACATCATTTTATCCTTAATGTTGTGGACTATTTAAAAACTAAAAATATTGAAATTACAGATGAAGAAGCTAAAATGGTAGAGGCCTTAGCGGTTTTAAAGACACCTATTGAAATTGAAGAAGAGCGTGTATTTAAAAAACAGTTTGAAGGTGCCGTAAAAACGTTTTATGACAAATACAATAAACATTCATCTGAGATTTTTAGGGTACGGCTGAGTGAAGCTAGAGACAAGAAAATGCGAGCGTTTTTTGGGAAGCAAAATTCCTTTTTACAAGATGTAATGAAAATACAAACACTTAGTAAAAAGTTTGAAGACTATAAAGTTTATAATAATGAGACTTTGGTCAAGGCGCAAGAGAAGATTCATACACCATTTTTAAAAGAGTATTTAGCATTTTGTAATGAGCAAACCAAGGAAAAAATGGAGCTTAACAAAACCAAAGGAGGTTATACCGTACATAGTGTGGAGAAAAGTGAAGGCGATGAGTTGTTTGCCTCCATGTTGGAAAAATTTAAAGGTAAAGTAGTTTACGTAGATTTTTGGGCTACCTGGTGTGCCCCATGTAAATCAGGTATAAAAAGAATTGCTCCTCTAAAAGCAGAAATGGCAGATGAAGATGTGGTGTTTTTGTACATAACCAACCAAACCTCGCCAGAGGGAACATGGAAGAATGCGATAGCAAATATAAAAGGAGAACATTACAGAGTGTCGGAAGACGAGTGGAATTATTTAGCTGAAAAATTTAATATCTCTGGTATTCCGCATTATACATTGGTAAACAAGGAAGGTAACATCGTGAAACCCAAAATGCCACATATGGACAATACCAGTTTGAAAAGGATATTTAAGGCAGAAATGGCTAAATAACATATTTTTTGGTGTAAAGATTTTACAAAAAGAGGCAGTCTAAAAGTGACTTTTTAGACTGCCTTTCTTATTCATCATAAGGCCTATGTAATTGAAATAAATCACCACCCCCCAGAAGCACCGCCTCCACCACCAGCACCTCCTCCAAAGCCACCACCAAAACCGCCTCCGGAAGACCATCCACCACCGCCTGAACTTCGGCCCCAGCCACTGGAACCGCCACGATAGTTGCCACGGCCCATATTGCTAAAAATGATGGCCTCCAAAATATCTTGCCCGGTAGAACGATGTCCTCTATTGCCACCTCCACCGCGTCTATTTTTGGTAATGGCAATAAGTATCAAGATAAAAATTAGGAAAAGCACAAAATAGAAACCAATGGGCAACCCATTGTTATTCGATTTTCGCGAACCCTTGTATTCCCCATTCATAACCTCAAAAATGGCATCCGCGCCACGGTTAAGGCCACCATAGTAATCATTTCTTTTGAAAAATGGGATGATGTCCCGCTCAATAATCCGTTTGGACATGGCATCGGTCAACAAATGTTCCACGCCGTATCCCGTATTTATGGCAATACGCCTATCGTCTCTTGCAAGAATAATTAAAATACCATTGTCTTCTTTTGCTTGTCCAATACCCCATTCAGTCAACCAATTAGCCCCTAAATAATTAATGTTTTCGCCTTTGGTAGAAGCAATAATGGCGACAACTATTTGTGTAGAAGTAGTATCCGAGTATTTAATGAGTTTACGCTCGAGGCCACCTTTTTCTGAAGCATTTAAAAGATTATAATAATCATAAACACTGGTTTGAAATTCTGGTTTTTCAGGAATATCGAATTGGGCATAAGTTGTGCAAAAAGAAAAAAGCGCCAACATAAGGATAAGTACAGTTTTCTTTTGTTGCCTATACTGCGACTGCGAACTGCCTACTGAATACTGCATACTGCCCAATTATCCTTTTGAAATTTCGTTAGTCAACTCATTCGTGTCCCCATCTTCATAAGGGAAATAAGTCTGAAGCTGTTCACCAGACTTTAAAATCCCTTCCACCAACCCTTGCTTAAAATCTCCTTTTTTAAAGTGGGATTGCATTATGTCTTTGGTGCTGTTCCAGAAACCGGTTTCAACTACATCATTGATGCCTTTGTCACCATAAATCACAAAGGTTTTGTCCTCCACCGCCACATAAATCAATACCGCATTTTGAAGTTTAGTATTGTCCATTTTTAAGATGTGAAACAACTCCAAAGCACGATTGGATGCGTCCATTTCTTTCGACGTTTTTTCAATATGCACTCGGATTTCTCCCGAAGTATTGAGCTCAGCCTGTCGTATGGCTTCAATAATTTCCCGTTCTTCGTCAGCAGTTAAAAAGTCTTCGATTTTGGACATTAAAACTCTACTTTTGGAGCATTTTCACTTCCTGGAGCGCTCTTAAATCTTGCCATTTCTTCAAATCCAAACCATCCGGCAAATAGTTTTCCAGGGAATTTTGTTGTGTATTTATCATAGATGTTTACTGCTTGATTATAACGATCTCGAGCCACGTTAATTCTATTTTCCGTTCCTTCTAACTGTGACTGTAATTCTAAAAAGCTTTTGTCTGCTTTTAAATCTGGATAACGCTCCACAGTTAATAAAAGTTTGGATAATGCACCGCTTAAACCCTGCTGTGCTTGCTGGAATTGGGCCATAGTTTCAGGAGTCAAATCGCCAGCGTTAATTGTCGTTTTTGTCGCTTCGGAACGTGCTTTGATGACACCTTCCAAGGTTTCTTTTTCGTGAGCCGCATAGCCCTTAACAGTTGCAACAAGATTTGGAATTAAATCCGCACGGCGTTGATACGAACTTTCAACATTGGACCAAGCTGTTTTTGCGTCCGCTTCATATTCCACGGCAGTATTGTTAAAATTGTAGCCATACAAGAAGCCAATTCCCCCTATGGCAATTACACCTATAATTAATAGGCCAATGCAGCCTAAACCGCCAATTACTCTTTTTTTCATAATAAATTAAATATGATGTTAGTGATATCTGTTAGACTCAAAATTGATTAAAAAGTTACTTCTAGTTTTTTCCTTTCGAAATTAACTAAAATGAAAATGGGTGGGGCGGATGAAAAATCGCGACAAATGAAATAATTTTAAAGATGCTCCTTGATTTTTATCAATTGGGTTTTGATGTTTTCCAACTTATTGATGATTTCAAAGTTGCTCAAGGCTTCTTTTTTATCTTCTTTCAAATGGGTTTTTGCACCCTCTAAAGTAAACCCACGTTCTTTTACCAAATGATAGATAAATTTGAGGTTTTTGATGTCTTCGGGGGTAAACTTACGGTTGCCCTTTGCATTCTTTTTCGGTTTAAGGATGTCAAACTCCTTTTCCCAAAATCGGATGAGGGAGGTGTTCACCCCAAAGGCTTTGGCCACTTCGCCAATACCATAATATCGTTTTTCGGGGAGTTCTATATGCATTAATCGAGGGATTGGTTTTCTAAAGAAGCGTTTTCTAAAAGTTTGTTGAATTCTTCAGCCGTTAAACTGCCGTAATAGAAGTTTATTGGGTTAATATGCCGACCGTCTTTCATGATTTCATAATGTAAATGCGGTGCTTGAGAACGTCCAGTGCTACCTACAAAACCGATCAAATCGCCACGTTTTACTTTCTGATTTTTACGAACATTGTATTTATACAAATGGGCGTAAAGGCTCATGTACCCAAATCCATGGTCAATACGAATATGCTTCCCATAACCGCTTGCCCTGGAATCTGCGCGAACCACTACGCCATCGCCGGAAGCATAAATTGGGGTGCCTCGCGGAGCAGTGAAATCCATCCCTTTGTGCATCTTTCTCACTTTGGTAAAAGGGTCGGAACGCATGCCATATCCGGATGCCATTCTGGTCAAATCCTCATTGCTCACAGGTTGAATGGCTGGAATGGCCGCCAACAATTTTTCCTTTTCTTCTGCCAAAACTGCAATTTCATCCAGCGATTTGGATTGTACTACAATCTGTTTTTGTAATATATCTAAGCGCTTGCTGGTTCTTACTATTAGCTTCGAATTGTCATAGCCTTCCAAATCCTTGTAGCGATTGATACCTCCAAAACCAGCGCGCCGTTGCTCTCCTGGAATGGGATTGGCTTCGAAATATACGCGGTAAATATTATTGTCCCTATCTTCAATACTCGCCAAAACCGCCTCGGCTTCAGACATTTTTTTGTTCAGTAAATCGAACTGTAATTGCATGTTTTCCAGTTCGCGCTTTAAAGCCTTTTCGTTTGGGGATTCCACATAATGCCCAGCAATGAATACGAAGAGAAAGGCAAACAGCGCCGAAGCCAGCAAAAACACCATGATAAACTTAAAAGTGTTACGTTTTTTGCGTTCAATTTTTCGGTAAGAAAGCGATTCAGGATCGTAATAATATTTTACCTTACTCATTACTTAATTTATGCTATTTTTGCAGCTATAAAATTTAATGTGGAAGTTGAATTTTACCAACAATTACAACCCAAATTTTTATAGTTTATTGCCTTGTAAAAGGGAATAATAAAATGGGTGATTTATTTGTCCAACTCCGAGTTTGATTTTCAAAATGGAGGATAAAGATAAAAATTGTTTTACAAAAACTATAATTTAACGAAGATTAGCGTAATTACATCCATGAAATCTCAAGAAGTAAGGTCCAAATTTTTAAGTTTTTTCGAGGGTAAAAAACACAGTATTGTGCCATCTGCACCAATGGTATTAAAGGACGACC
The DNA here is from genome assembly GCF_014270105.1 of Hyunsoonleella aquatilis. Lineage (GTDB taxonomy): Bacteria > Bacteroidota > Bacteroidia > Flavobacteriales > Flavobacteriaceae > Jejuia > Jejuia aquatilis. Next base: position 59,279 of record NZ_JACNMF010000002.1, on the reverse strand, counting down.
CCACCCTTATGTTTGTCAATTCAGGCATGGCACCTTTTAAGGAATATTTCTTGGGGAATGCGGAGCCAAAAAGCAACAGAATTGCAGATACACAAAAATGCTTGCGTGTTTCCGGGAAGCACAACGACTTGGAAGAAGTGGGCTACGATACCTACCACCACACGCTTTTTGAGATGCTGGGGAATTGGAGTTTTGGCGATTATTTTAAAAAAGAAGCCATTGCCTGGGCATGGGAATTACTGACTGAAGTTTACGGTATTGATAAGGACATCCTTTATGTGACGGTTTTTGAAGGTGATGAAGCTGATGGCACCGAAATGGATACCGAAGCCTATGATTTTTGGAAGGCACATATTTCCGAGGACCGTATTTTAAAAGGAGATAAAAAGGACAATTTTTGGGAAATGGGCGACCAGGGTCCTTGTGGGCCGTGTTCTGAGATTCATGTGGACATCCGTTCGCCAGAAGAAAAAGCCAAAGTTTCCGGTAAGGATTTGGTGAATATGGACCACCCGCAGGTTGTGGAAATTTGGAATTTGGTATTCATGCAATACAATAGAAGGGCCAACGGGAAATTGGAAACTTTGCCGAACAAGCATATCGATACAGGGATGGGTTTTGAGCGCTTATGCATGGTATTGCAAGACGTGCAGTCTAATTACGATACCGATGTGTTTACCCCGATAATCCGTGAGGTAGAAACTATTACTAATAAATCCTATGGTAAGGGTGAAAAAGTGGATGTAGCCATTCGGGTAATAGCCGACCATGTGCGTGCGGTGGCGTTTTCAATTGCTGATGGGCAGTTGCCCAGCAATACCGGTGCAGGGTATGTCATCCGAAGGATTTTACGTCGCGCGGTACGTTATGGTTTTACTTTTTTAGATAAAAAAGAACCTTTTATTTACCGTTTGGTGGACGTGTTGAGCAATAGAATGGGAGAAGCTTTTCCAGAGTTGAAGGCTCAAAAGCAATTGATTGAAAATGTGATTAAAGAAGAGGAGCAGTCTTTTTTAAGGACTTTGGAGCAAGGTTTGGTATTATTGAACGGTATTGTTGTAGAAACTAAAGGCGAAACCATTTCAGGTGAAAAGGCTTTCGAGTTGTATGATACTTATGGCTTTCCAATCGATTTGACAGCGTTGATTCTTTCTGAAAAAGGATTAAAACTGGATGAAAAAGGATTTGAGGCCGAACTGCAAAAACAAAAGGACCGCTCCCGAGCAGCTAGTGAAATGTCTACTGATGATTGGACGGTTCTAACCGAAAACTCAGACGAAGCATTTGTGGGCTATGATACGCTTGAAGCGAATGTAAAATTAACACGATACCGAAAAGTGTCCTCCAAAAAAGAGGGTGACATGTTCCAATTGGTATTTGATATTACGCCCTTTTATCCAGAAGGCGGAGGCCAAGTGGGGGATAAGGGGTATTTGGAAGATGCGCATGGAGACGTGGTTTATATTTTGGACACGAAAAAGGAAAATAATGTGATTATCCATTTTGCAAAAAATTTGCCGAAGCATTTGGATGAAACGTTTAAGGCTGTGGTGGATGCCAAACAGCGTCATCGCACGGAATGTAACCATACAGCAACGCACTTGTTGCATCAAGCTTTAAGGGAGGTGTTGGGCACTCATGTGGAGCAAAAGGGAAGTGCAGTACACTCCAAGTATTTGCGTTTCGATTTTTCCCACTTTTCAAAGTTGACGGTAGAGGAATTACGTGATGTTGAGAATTTCGTAAACAGACGTATCGAGGGAAAATTACCTTTGGTTGAAAAGCGTAGTATTCCAAAAGAAGAAGCTATTGCCGAAGGTGCGATGAGCCTGTTTGGGGAGAAATACGGGGATACCGTGCGTTCTATTCGTTTTGGGCAGTCCATTGAACTTTGTGGGGGTACGCATGTGAACAACACAGCCGACATATGGCATTTCAAAATTGTGTCAGAGGGTGCTGTAGCGGCTGGGATTCGACGCATTGAGGCCATCACCAACGATGCTGTAAAGGATTTCTATTTTGAAAACAATAGAGCCTATTTTGAAATGCGGGATTTATTGAACAATGCAAAGGACCCAGTGAAGGCGTTGCAAAATCTACAAGATGAAAACACAAATTTAAAGAAGCAGATTGAAGCTTTGTTAAAAGATAAAGCCAAAAACATTAAAGGTGAACTTAAAAATGAACTCCAAGATATTAACGGTGTTCAATTCTTAGCCAAACAATTGGATTTGGATGCTGGTGGTTTGAAGGATGTGGCTTTTGAATTGGGCAGTCAGTTTGATAATCTCTTTTTGTTATTGGCTACGGAGCAAAATGGAAAAGCATTATTGTCCTGCTATATTTCAAAACTACTTGTTGATAGTAAAGGTTTGAATGCCGGGCAGATAGTTCGCGAATTAGGTAAATATATCCAAGGCGGTGGTGGCGGACAGCCATTTTTTGCTACAGCTGGCGGTAAGAATCCAGATGGGATTGCTGAGGCACTCGATCAAGCTCGCAATTTCGTTAAATAATCTCGCAAAGACGCTAAGGCGCAAAGTGTTATGACGGAAAATGAAATCGCGAAGGTTATAGTTGACAAATGCTATCAAATTCATGTCGAACTCGGACCAGGTCTTTTGGAGTCTGTTTATGAAGAGGTTTTGTGTTATGAGTTGGAACAGGAGGGTTTAGAGTTTAAGCCACAAAAAATATTACAAAGAAGTCGAGATGAACGTAGGTTTTCGATGTGATATTATAGTTGAAAATAAGGTGATAATTGAGTTAAAATCAGTTCAAAGATTAGAACCTGTTCACCCAAAGCAATTATTAACATATTTGAAAATATCAGAATTGAAATTAGGTTTATTAATAAACTTCAATGAGGCCTTAATCAAAAATGGTATAACGAGAATTGTGAATAATTTATAAAAATTCTTTGCGACTTAGCGCCTTTGCGAGAGAAAAAATGAACCTTCAAACCAAAATACCATTACTTAAACAGTCCAATAATCTAATTGATTATAAATCTAATATCCTGCTCATCGGTTCCTGTTTTTCAGAAAACATCGGTAAAAAACTCGACTATTTCAAATTCCAAAACACTAAAAACCCTTTCGGTATTTTATTCAATCCAAAGGCAATTGAAACGCTTATTGAAAATGCAGTCCGCCAAAAAGTGTATAAAGATAGTGATGTGTTTTTTCATAACGAGCAATGGCAATGTTTTGATTCACATTCAAAATTAAGCCAATCATCAAAAGAAGGTTTGCGTCATCAACTTAACTATGGAATCGACTTAACAGGGAGGCGACTCAAAGACTCCTCACATATTATTATCACTCTTGGAACAGCTTGGGTTTATAGGCAAATCGAATCGGATAGCATAGTTGCTAATTGCCATAAAGTGCCCCAAAATCAATTCAAGAAAGAATTGCTGTCGGTCGATTCAATTTTTGAATCTCTTCAAAACATCGTTTCTTTAGTAAAAAGCGTCAACACCAAAGCCACCATAATTTTTACGGTGTCACCAGTGCGTCACCTAAAGGATGGCTTTGCCGAAAATACGCTTAGTAAGTCGCATTTAATAAGCTCAATTCATAAGATGATTCCCCCTATGGGCGATAGGGGGCTTTATTTCCCATCTTACGAAATGATGATGGACGAACTTCGGGACTATCGATTTTACAGCGAGGATATGATTCATCCCAATCCAACAGCTATCAACTACATTTGGGAACGCTTCAAATCCGTTTGGATATCCGAAGATAGTTTTCAAACTATGGAAGCCGTAGATACCATTCAAAGGGGACTTCAGCATAAACCCTTCAACCCAAATTCACAAGCCCATCAAAAATTTCTTCAAAACTTGGAGGCTCAAAAGGCAAGGGTTGCAAAACAATTTCCGCACATTAAATTCTAACGATTTACACCAATTGTAATTAAAAAATCGTATATCGTATTTCGAAATATACGCAATTCGTCGTATTGTTTGCCCTTGCTCATTGTTGCAGCTTTGTAATGTTATTAATCAATAAAATTATTCAACAATGAGAAATTTAAAACAAATCATGTTATTCGTAATGGTGGGATCATTACTAACATTTACATCGTGTTCAAACAATGATGACGGCGGAGGCCCATCCAATGCGGCCTCAGGAACTTTAACGGCAACAGTGGACGGCACTGCTTTCCAATCTATGGAAATTTCGTCCTCGGCTACTGTGGCAAATGCAGGTGGCACAAAAAACCTTGTTATAATTGCTTCCAACAGTGATGGCAATGCTTTTGCAATGACCATTTTCGGTTATACAGGGGCGGGTACCTATAAATTAACAGGGGCTGATATTGCGGTTACCAATACGGCATCCTATACCCAAACAAAGGTAAACCTAAGCAACCCTGCGGCCTCGACCACCGAAATTTGGCAGGCGCCATACGACAATACCGAGGTGGGTTCAGTTTCCGTTTCGGAGGAGACCGATACCCATGTAAAAGGCACATTCAGCTTTATGGGTAAAAATGTTAACGGAGATGGATCGGTAAAAAACATTACCGAAGGTTCGTTCAATCTATCTAAGCAAACAACATAGATTTTTGTAAAAGTGAGGTGGCGCTAATTAAGTGCTACTTCACTGTTATTATTAACAGAAACAAACTCAACAATGGGATATTTAAAACATGCAATCGGGAAAAAAAGAGTTATTGTTGTCTTATCAATAATTGCTCTCACATTTGGGCATAGCATAAATTTGTCGGCACAATCTAAAAACCTTCAAAAATTATTGGATAACCCCAATAAAATGTACAGTAAGGCCTTTGTGTACTCTGGTACGGCTCCTACGATTCGGAAATGGCAAATTAAAAAAGGCTTTGCTTCAGAAAGGGACTATGTTATGCCAAAACGGGTTGGCATATTAGCTTTTGTAGTGTCAGACCAAAGTAATTCGTCTTCAGTAAGTTACGGGTACACTACCGTTAGAACCACATCAAAAGCAACCAAGGAAGGCGCAAGTGCCGTTGCCAATGAAATTTACGATAATACTATTGAAACCATGAAAAGTACCTTTAAGGACAAGGGCATGGAACTACTTGAAATCCATGACTACTTGGACGATAAGGAAAAGACAGATTTATACCATAAGTATGAGCTGAAAAAATTGAAAGGCGTCAAGGCGTTTTCTGGACTAACCGGTCAAGGTAATTCAGGGCCAGTAGTGGGCTACAGAAATATGACATTGCCATATTTTGGCTCGTTTCCAAAGGCCGTAAAAAAGAGAAACGATTTTTTTAATAAACTAGGTTTGGATGCTATTTTAGTTATTGAAATAGGCATGTCGGTTGTTGGAAATAAGCTTATAGATGTAAAATCTGATATTTTATACAAAAACCCGGCTAGTGGCACAAAGACCATTTACAGCGATTATAACGAGGTAGTTAGCGTAAAGTTTGGCGTTAGCCCCTACGAGAAAAAACCAACATACGGTGGTATATTCTTGATAGAGGAGGTGGAATACAAGAATAAAAAGGGCAAAACAAAAACAAGAAAACAGGCCGTAGGCTTAGACCCAAATTTATACAAGCTCGTCAGCGCTGTTGTTAGGGCCAATGTGGGTGCCCTTGAAAAGTATGTACTTGGGAAGAAGTAAATCTTGTTGTTGAGATTTGTGATTGGGCGCGATAATCCAATTATTGCGCTTAATCTTTTTTTATAACGCTTTATCGAAAAATTGATAGTGAAACACGCATTAATTACTAGATTTAGTATGCTATTAATCAGTTCATACAGAAAACATCGATCGTGGGATTCTTTCCAAAAAGGACACGGTTGGTGTTTTTTCTTTTTACTATTTTAGCCTCAATCCCGTTTAAATACTAATCAATCATTGAACAAGTATTTATTTTATGTGGCTTGTCAAATATATTCTTTTAATAGTTTCTCTTGCTAACTTCGGGAACTACTTTGCTCAAAACGGCTTGGATATCAATAAGCTATCTGCCAATTTTGACGAGTTTACCATTTCAAAGCATTATACCTTTAGAGAAAGCGAAAATGCCCTGAGTATCCATCAAGTTTTGGAAGATGATGGGTTATTTCAATTTGAAGAAAAATCATTTTTAAATTCAGGGGTATTCCATCCGTATAATTGGCTAAAAATCAAATTTTTAAATACATCAAATGAATCTGATTTTGTATTCGAATTTAATCAAACATACATCGATTCCTTGGAGTTTTATGTGGTCAAAGGCAGGGAAATCGTGCAGGCCTTTCCAAAAAAGGGATTACATTTTGAAGCCAATAATAATTCTTCATTTTTGTCCAACAAATATGCATATACCTATCCCATCAACATTTCAAAAAACGATACGATAAGTTTTTACATCCATGCCGTGGTAAACGACGGCGCGTTTCGGGTAGTGAATAAAATTTGGACTAAAAAGGGCTACGAACGGCGAACAAAAGATATAAAGATCCGAAGTTCGTATTTGATATTCTTTACGGGTTTTACGGTTTTGGTCATCATTATTTCCATTGCGATGTTCTTTTTCTCAAGGCAAAGGCTGTATTTGTATTATGCGGGTTTTGTGGCCGTAATTTTTGCCAATTTATTGGGATTGCGCTATTTTATTTCGCCTTTGTTTTTTGAGAAATACCTTTTTTTTGGAAACAATTTTTTAGAAATGTTTACTCTGGTGCAGGCCTTTTTCGTCATGCAGTATTTGAGGCATTTCTTTTATTTGAAAACATACTATCCAAAGTTGTACAAGGGTATTGGGCGCATCGCGATGCTCACGTTTTTATTTTTTGTTGTGGCCTTATTTTTAAGACGATTCGAATGGTTTTATGCCCTCTCTTATTATTCGGCAAAATTATTGTTGCTAATAGTAACGGTTGGCTTTTATACCATTGCCATTAAACTTTGTTTTAAAAAGGAAATTATGGCCTATTATTTCGTAATGGCCTATTTTCCATTGATGCTGGTGGTAATTCATTATTTAATGACTGCCTTGAAATTGACTTCGGGTTACAGTCCCATTGAATGGGAATTTGTCATTTTCTTTGAGATTTTTGTGTTGACCATCGCCATGGCGCACCGCTATTATTTGTTGATTCAGGAAAACATCGCCTATCAAAAGAAACTGTATGAACAACGTTTGAAAATTTCACGGGATTTACATGATAATATTGGTGCACAACTCACCTTCATCATTTCCTCCATTGAAAACCTGCCATACGGATTTAAAATTTCGGATAGCAAATTAAAGGCCAAGTTGCAGAGTATTAGTGCCTTTACAAAAGAAACGATTTACGAGTTAAGGGATACCATTTGGGCGATGAATAAAAACAAGATTTCTTTAGAGGATCTGCAGGTTCGGATTTCAAATTTTGTTGAAAAAGCAAATGCCCATGCTGATGGTACAAAGTTTACCTTTTCGGTGGATGATGCCATTTCAAAAGATATCGAATTTGGGGCCATTAAAGGGATGAATATCTATCGTATTATTCAGGAAGCGATTAATAATGCCTTTAAATATGCGGATGCCGAACATGTTTCCGTAAGTATTTTGGATGCAAAAGATAATCTTGAAATTAAAGTTGAAGACGATGGCAAAGGTTTTGATCCAAAAGCTGTTGAAGGCGGTAATGGGCTTAACAATATGAAAAAGCGGGCGAAAGAGATTGGGGCAACTATCAATATTGAAAGCGAATTGGGCAAAGGAACAAATATTAGTGTCCTCGTTAAATACTAAATACGATGTTTTACGTATTGCAATTCACCCAATAAATCATGATTTTTACAAAACATATAACGCATAAATGAATATAAAAACCGCAATAGCCGACGACAACTCGTTTTTGATTACCGCAGTAAAAGAAAAGCTGTCTTTTTTTGACGATATTGATGTAAAGTTTTCTTCCGTGAATGGTTCTGATTTATTAGAAAAACTTGGGGACAATCACAATCTGGATGTCATTTTAATGGATATTGAAATGCCCGTTTTAAATGGCATTGAAACCACCGAAATTGTCAAAAAAAAGTATCCACATATTAAAATCATTATGCTCACGGTTTTTGATAACGATGAAAATATTTTTAATGCCATAAAGGCTGGAGCAGACGGTTACCTGTTAAAGGAAGTCAATCCTAAGGATTTGCACGATGGGATCGTTGAAACCTTAAATGGCGGTGCGGCCATGAATCCCTCCATTGCCATGAAAACCCTTAAATTGTTGCGAAACCCGATTGAAATTCAAAACCAAAAAGACAAGGAGGATATCACTTTGACCGCAAGAGAAACAGAAGTGTTGGAACAATTAAGCAAAGGCCTGAGCTACAATGCCATCGCTGATAATCTGATTTTATCTACCGGTACCATCCGAAAGCACATAGAAAATATTTATAAAAAGTTGCAAGTACACAATAAGTTGGAAGCGGTGCAAAAAGCCAAGCGCAATAACTTGATTTAATTTGAACATCCACTTGTCACCTTGAGCGCAGTCGAAAGGCTTTATCGGATTTTAGTATAGTATAACAATTGCTTAACGTCCTGTTAATGCGCCATAAACAAAGTGTGTGTACATTTGCAATGTTATTTTGAAATAACATAGATGCATTAGTTAGACTTCAATGTCGAAGGAAACTGATGTTTTTTTATGCCCAAATTTCAAGGCCATTTCATCAAGTTCTCAAAATATTTCTAAATTAGGGCATGCGAAAAATTCTGTTTGGCGTGTTGATTACATTGATTGTGCTCTTCACCTATAAATACTGTGATACTAAAAAAGAAGACCGACTGATTTTGCGGGAAAGCTCTACCTTAATTCAGGAGCAAATCAATAATGTTGGAAAGTTGGTGGTCACTGAAGGGCACTTTAGCGAGGTGTTCACCTACGAAAACTCAAAGGACGTTTTTGGCGATTTCTTGTCTGCTGAAAAGAAAGCGTTGGTCGTGGTGAATGCCGAGGTCACTATTGCTTACGATTTGAGCAAAATTGAGTTCGAAATCGATGAAACCTCAAAAACGCTCACCATTACAAATATTCCAGAAGAGGAAGTAAAAATACATCCTGATTTAGAGTATTATGATGTAAAGGCGGATTACTTAAACCCCTTTGAGGCCAAGGATTATAATGCTATTAATGCAACAGTAAAAGGCTCACTCGAAAAAAAAATTGAACGGTCGGATTTAAAGAAAAATGCAAAAAACAGATTGATAAGCGAACTGGCCAAATTTTATATCCTGACTAATTCATTGGGGTGGACTTTGAAGTACGACGATACACCCATAACAAACCACGAAGATTGGGAACATATTAAGTTATGAGCAATTGCAAATCTGCAATTCCGCCACCATTTACAGCCTCTATGTTGTAGAATTTTAAAAGTTTAACAGCCCTTGCAGACCGCACGCCACTTTTGCAATGCGCTATGATGGGTTTGTTCATGGCTTTCAGGTGTTCAATATTATCCTTCAAGTCACTCAAGGGGATATTAATGGCGTCGGTAAGATGCACTTCCTCCCATTCCAGTTGTGTCCTCACATCTAAAATTACGGCGTCCCGCTTTAGGAATTCCGTAATTTTCCGAGAGTTTCTCTTGTAAAAAAAACGTAAAATGCCCACGGCTTAAATTTTTATAAAGTTAGTCAATTTTTTACCATTTGTTGATTTAAATAAGGGCTCAAATGCATTTTATTTTATGTATATTCCGCTAAAATTAAAGCTGTCGTCATGGAGCCCTATGTAACGTTGACTATTGAAAACCATATTGGTTATGTTGAGTTTTTTCACCCTAATCGAAACTCCATGCCAAGTACTGTTTTATCTGAATTGGAAAAAACCATTGTTGAGGCTGGAGTTAATGATGCCATAAAAGTGATCGTTCTAAAAAGCGGAGGCGACCGCACCTTTTGTGCAGGGGCAAGCTTTAACGAATTGATTGCAATTGAAGATACTGAAACCGGGAAGCAGTTTTTTTTGGGGTTTGCCAATGTGATTAACGCCATGCGTAAATGCCCAAAATTGATTATTGGTAGAGTTCAGGGCAAGGCTGTCGGTGGCGGTTTAGGTTTGGCGTCTGCCACGGATTATTGTTTGGCTTCGAAATATGCCTCGATAAAACTGAGTGAATTAAGTATCGGTATCGGGCCATTCGTGATTGAACCGGCCGTGTCAAGAAAAATAGGAACTACGGCGATGTCTCAAATGACCATAGATGCCGAAACCTTTTATGACGCCAATTTTGCAAAAGAAAAAGGCCTATTTTCGGATGTTTTTGAAACTACCGAAGATCTAGATATTGCCGTAAAAATTTTGGCCGAAAAACTAGCAGGTTATAACCCCGAAGCTTTAGCTGAAATGAAAAAAGTATTTTGGAAAGGCACCGAAAACTGGGATAAACTTTTAGAACAACGTGCTGAAATTAGTGGAAAGCTGGTTTTGAGCAAGTTTACTAAGAAAACTTTGAAGCGGTTTAGGTGATTTTAGTTTTAGTGCTTTCAGTTTAACAGAAATAGTAAGCAAAGAATTATAATTAGTCCGAAAACAAAGAATACTGTAAAAAGCTCTTTTTTCTGTTCTGATTTAGCTCTTTCTCTAATCTTTTTTTTAATGGTATTTAATTCTTTTTCGGGAACTGTTTTAAAAGTCGGTCGTTTGGTTTTTGAGTTTTCGGAATAGATGGACTCTCCATTATTTTCTTTGAATTTAGCTCTATTGGATGGACGTTGAGATCGGTTTTGTTTTATCCGATTTATCATATCCATTATGTGCCCAGCTCCGAAACTCATTAATTTAAAGGTATGGTTTTATTTATTCTGTATCGATTTTTTTAATCAACTATTTGTCCTGAAAATTATCAAATTGTTACAGAGTTTACAATCCCTAACCCATCATCAATCAAATGCCCAAATTCAGGTTTGTTTTGTTTGATGTGTTCCAAATGCTTTAAAATTTTGGTGGCCAATTCATTTTCATTACCTGAAACTGCCAACTCATAAAGTTCGACGGACAATAGCCAATCGTTGGGGTGGTTTTCCATCAATGCCTCCAAAACTTTGGTTCGGGAAATAGTTCTATTTTTGCCTTCGCGGTAATCTCTTATTTGTTGGTACAATGCTTCCAGTTCCAATCTTTCTTTAGATTTTTTAACATGAATAGTTTTGGTAGAAGGTACGTGGGTAATCAAGTCAAAGCTGTTTAAGTCCGCAGGCCCAGAAAATGCAGAAATAATATCTTTTCCAACGGCCATATCATAAACGCCCCATTCGGGTTCAAAAAGTAAAGTGTCCTTATGTTTAACGGTACAATTTTTAAAACTGATCAAAATGATTTTTCCTTGAAGATTGCGTTTTCCAGTGATAATTTCACCAGAAACGGTAACACCACCCTCAAACTCAAGGGTCACAATTTTTTCCTCATAAATATCGTACGCAGATAAATCCCTTGGGCTCATGTCCTCAATGGCAATATTGATGCCTTTTAGTTTTCCGATAGGGGAACCAAAGCCTTTTTCGTGGGTCTTGTTACCATGTCCAACTAATTCCTTTTCGCGATAAGCCAATGCAGTTTTGCCAATGGTTTGGATATAAATAGGTTTATTGTCGTGTGAAATCACATCCGTAAAAACACCCGATATTTGAAGCCCCGTACTCAATTCGACTGTACCCAAAGCTTTGGAATCAATTAATTTTTGAACCCCTGACAGTCCACCTTTACGTAGAGCCATAGTATTCGCAAATTCTTCTAAAATCAAACTCAAATGCGCAAAATCTGGTGTGACGAATAATTGGGGTTGGGGTTTTGTGATATCAAAATCTTTATATGTCGCATTAATATCATAAGGTCGTTTTTTTACCTCGTCGGTCATACACCACGCGCTTTCGCCGATGGAGGACAATAAGCCCGCGCCGTATATTTTCGGGTTTTCAACCGTGCCGATTAAACCATATTCCACCGTCCACCAATGCAGGTTTCTAATCAACGCCATTTCACTGGGCTGACCCATATTTTGTTGAAGCCCTTCAACCTTTTTTTCCGCGGAAGCGATATCATCTTGATTTGAATTTGGAGCTTCTTTTATAATGGATAAATGCCTAACGGCTTCATATAATTCATAATCTTTGGCCGATGAAATGGCTTTGCATCCAATTTCACCAAAACGTCTTAAATACTCCGCATACTCTGGATTGGCAATGATAGGCGCATGCCCAGCACCTTCGTGAATGATGTCTGGGGCAGGGGTGTATTCAATGTGTTCCAACTGTCGAATATCACTAGCGATTACCAGAACATTATAGGCTTGAAATTCCATAAAGGCATTGGGTGGAATAAAACCATCAACGGCCACAGCAGCCCATCCAATGTCTTTTAAAATACGGTTCATGCCATACATATTCGGTATGCTTTCGATGGAAATCCCGGTTTGCTTTAGACCGTCCAAATAGGAATGGTGCACCACTTTGCTCAAAAAGTCTACGTTTTTGCGCATCACATAGCGCCAAACAGCTTGGTCGATAGCAGAATAGTCCTCATAATTTTGAGGTTTGATAAACTGCTTTAGGTGTTTTGGTAACTTTCGTAATATTTCGTTGGACTCAAAAGAATTCGACATTGCTAATTTTTGTGTTAAAATAGTACTTAAAAATACGAATAATTCATTAAAATGATTAATTTTTAACGTTTATTTCAATTTTTAAGATTGAGCTAGCGACGAGCAAAAATGCTAGTAAAGTTTTCAATATATTTAGTTATCCTAATTTCAATTAAATACAATGTACACAAGACGTATCTTTCCCATTAAGGGGGTTTTAAGGTGGACCCGAAGGCATATCAAAAATATTTTTTCCAAAGGAAATCAGGCCTCGCAATTGTTGGGCATTCAATCCAAGCGATTGAAGGAACTGAAGGAGGAAGGATTGATTGAAGACTTTAGGCACATGGAAATGGCCAATATGTTGGTGGAGTTTTATACCCTTCAGGGGAAATCGGAACGTATCAAAAATTTCCCATATCCAAGGCAGTTCGCCACGCTAAACTATGTGTTTGTTTGGGTGTTTATTATTTTGTTGCCCTTCGGGATTATGGAAGGATTTGAAGGTATCGGAGATCATATTTTGGAAGATTTGATGACGCATAAATCCCATTCAACCTTTACGCATCGTATTCAGGAATTTATTGCAAAGCATTTTGTGTGGTTTTCAATACCTTTTAGTGCGCTTATAGCTTGGGTGTTCCATACCATGGAGGTGATTGGTGAAAACACCGAAAACCCATTTGAGGGCGGGCCAAACGATATACCCATTACCGATATGAGTCGTGGCATAGAAATAGATATCCGTCAATTGATTGATGATACCGATATTCCCGAACCTTATAAATGGGAAAATGATATAGTAATGTAATTAAAAAAATGAATGAAATATGTACACGTATAAAGCAAAAATTATTGATGTTTATGACGGCGATACTGTAACAGCGGTAGTGGATTTAGGATTTCTGCATTTTCAGGAAATGAAATTGCGCCTTTACGGTATCGACACTCCAGAATTACGGGGAGCAGAGAAGGAGCAGGGAAAAATAGTTAGGGATATTGTTAGGGACATGATTTTGGATAAGGAAGTTACCATTCGCTCTTACAAGGATAAACAAGGGAAATACGGGCGCTATTTAGCCAATATTATCCTTGACAATGGACTAGACTTTAACCAATGGTTAGTGGACAATGGACACGCGGAGCCATATTTTCCATGAATGGTTTTAAAAGAAAAAGAGGGCGATCGCCCTCTTTTTTATGCCTTTTTCTTTTATTTAGATAGGTTTTTATTTTTCCGTCCCGGGAGGATATTCCTCCATAATTTTGGCTACAAATTCCTTAATGCGTTCTTCTTTTTTCTCAGGCTTGCTAGCTAAAAAGCCTTTGCCCATACCTTGCCAGATTAATTCTTTTTTCTTTGCATTGATCAGATCAACAAACAATACGCCTTCGGTGCGTGTAGAAACTGCGGGTTGGTTCCAGCCCCAGCCCCAGCCAGGACCCCAGCCCCAGCCTCCCCAGCCCCAAGGACCCCATCCGCCCCAACCCCAGGCGCCAGCGCCCCAAGCGTTGTTGTAAACATCAACACGTTGGTTGGATTTGGTGAAAATGCTGATGAGCAAGTCCGGATCATCGGATTTGGTAAAGCCTTTGGCCATCAATTCATCCTGAATGGCCCGTAGAATACGGCGTTTATCAATATCATTAATTTCAGCTTTGTCAATGCCTGTTTTAAAAAAGGCAAACGTTTTAAAATTGCTGAAATCTGCCTTTTTATCGTAGTCCGTTGAAACACGAACAGAGGAACAGGAAGTTCCAACAATTAAAAGGGCAATTAACGGTAACGTTTTAAATATTTTTTTCATAGCTAGGATATTTTATAAAACAAAAAGCATCAAGAATCATACCATAAACCTTGATTTTGAGGGGTTTTCAATTGTTTTTACTCTATTCGTTTCTTTTGCCTGTCCTGAGCGCAGTCGAAGGGTCGTATCCATAAGGGCAATGTCTACAACCACTTTCGCAACAGTAGCCGCGCTTTAAATGGTACTGCTCGGTAAAACAGCGATAGCCTTCGGGGGTTAAGTAATAATCGCCTTCTTCAATGGGGACAAATTTTTTCATTATTACAAAGATATTTAAATTTGAAGAATTATGATTTATGCTGAGTGATTGGCCTGTTTTCCGATATTTTTTAGACACGAATTTCACGAATGATCACAAATTAAGGGTTCAGTCAAAATAAAATTGGTGTAAATTAGTGTAATTCGTGTCTTGAATAATTTATGATTCTAATTTCAAAATACATAGTGCCCAAAGGCTATGATGGTATTTCGATTTTCCCCTTCATTTTTTTACACCGAAAGGAATTGAAATTTAGCGCCACTTTGATCAATCACGAGAAAATCCATTTGAGGCAACAGCTAGAGTTATTGGTGTTACCGTTTTACATTTGGTACGGCATCGAATTTTTGATAAGATTGGTACAATTTAAAAATTGGCACAGGGCCTATCTTAATATTTCTTTTGAAAGAGAGGCATATTCCAATGAAAAGGATTTGAAGTATTTAAAAAAAAGGTCATTTTGGCGATTTTTGAAGTATAGCTAAATTGATATAAAATGGCATCGAAGATTTTAAGGAAAAAAATCAAAGTTCAAGGCAAAAATTTGAGACATAGCCTTTGTTATGGCGATGATTTTTAACGATGAAATTTGGTTTTTTAGTCAAAAGATTCATGTTATTTTGTGTTGATTTAGCTATATCTTCGCAAACGGTGAATTTTGAGTTTGAGCATACCAGAAATCAAAAGATAAACCTTCCTTTTGAAGTCGATGTGGAATTATACATCAAAAGGGAAGATGAATTGCATGCTTTCGTGTCTGGAAATAAGTATCGAAAGTTAAAATACAATTTAAAAGAAGCCGAAAAGCTGGGCTTCGATACGTTGCTGACCTTTGGTGGTGCTTTTTCAAACCATATAGCCTCCGTTGCTTTGGCTGGCCAAATTTTAGGATTCAAAACCATCGGAGTGATACGCGGGGAGGAGTTGAGTGCTAAAATTGATTCTAATCCCACTTTAAGTTTTGCAAAACAGAACGCAATGCGATTTAAGTTTGTGTCCCGGCAAACCTATCGAGAAAAAACCTCCGAAAGGTTTTTGACCGAATTGAAATCTGAGTTCAATAATTTTTATTTGGTTCCCGAAGGCGGAACAAACACACTTGCGGTAAAAGGTTGCGAAGAAATTTTAAGGGATACGGAGCATAATTTCGATTTTATTTGCTGTCCGGTAGGCACTGGTGGTACTATATCCGGCCTTATAAATTGTTCAAAACCTGGTCAACAAGTTTTGGGATTTCCTGCCTTAAAAGGGGCGTTTTTGCAAGATGATATTAGTAAATTTGTATCGAAGACTAACTGGGAGTTAATAGCGGATTATCATTTTGGTGGTTATGGTAAGGTGAATGCCGAATTAGTGGATTTCATCAATCAGTTTAAATTGGAAAATAATATTCAGTTAGACCCTATTTACACCGGTAAAATGCTGTTTGGAATTATGGACTTGATTAAAAAACAGTATTTCCCTTCAGGCTCAAAAATATTGGCAATCCATACCGGAGGTCTTCAAGGTATCGTCGGAATGAACCAGGTATTAAAAACGAAGAATTTACCTTTAATTGAAATTTAAATGAAACGAATAGTCGTCATATTTCTTTTAGGCGTTGTGTTGTTTAGTTGTGGCTCAAAAAAAACTGTGGTCACCAAAAAATCGCAAAAAACTGAGACAGAGGAAGTCAAAGTGGTAAAGAAATCATCGGAGCCCGAGAAGGAAACTGATCCTATTAATTCCAATACAAATCTAAGTGCGACTGAACGTTACATCGAAACCTATAAATCCATTGCTCAAAAGGAAATGACACTGTATAACATTCCGGCAAGTATCACTTTGGCGCAGGGGATTTTGGAATCTGCTTCTGGAAAAGGTAGGCTTTCAGTGCAAGCAAATAATCATTTCGGTATCAAGTGTCATACATGGTCTGGAGCTAAAATCTATCACGATGATGATAAAAAAGGAGAGTGCTTCCGAAAGTACAACCACGCCAAATATTCGTACCGGGACCATTCCTTGTTTTTAACCACAAGAAAACGATACGCTAGTCTTTTCGATTTAAATGTCCGTAATTATAAGGCTTGGGCAAAGGGTTTAAAAGCGGCCGGTTATGCCACCGATAAAAAATATCCCCAAAAACTTATCAGTTTGATAGAGCGATACAAATTGTACAAATACGACGATGAGGTGCTGGGTGCAACAGTTTCAAGAAAAGAAAATTTTAACGAAACGATCCATGTTGTAGCAAAAGGGGATACGTTGTATTCCATTTCCAGGTTGCACGATATTAGTGTTGAAGAACTGCAACAACAAAATAATTTAACGGGCACGACCATTTCCATTGGGCAGGTGCTTAAGATAAAAACCAAATAAATTTCAGATGATTTATCAACGAAGTAGTGCCTTGTTTGCGGCAGCAGAAAAGGTGATTCCGGGAGGTGTGAATTCGCCGGTAAGGGCGTTTAAAGGCGTGGGGGGTACTCCCATTTTTGTGAAAGCCGCGAAGGGTGCGTATTTGTACGATGAGGATGGTAATCGATTGATAGACTACATCAATTCTTGGGGACCGATGATTTTGGGGCATACTTTTGAGCCTGTGGTGAATGCCGTAGTTGAAAAAGCTAAAAAGGGCACTTCATTTGGCATGCCAACAGAAATCGAAACCAAAATTGCCGAATTGGCCGTTTCCATGGTGCCGAATATTGACAAAATCCGTTTTGTGAATTCAGGTACTGAAGCCTGTATGAGTGCGGTGCGTTTGGCTAGAGGATTTACAGGTCGCGATAAAATCATAAAATTTGCAGGCTGTTATCATGGGCATTCCGATTCCTTTTTGATTCAGGCTGGCAGTGGTGCCAGTACTTTTGGAACGCCCAATAGTCCGGGGGTAACCCAAGGCACGGCCAAGGATACTTTATTGGCGAACTACAACGATATTGAAAATGTAAAGGCTCTGATTGCATCCAATCCGAATGAAATTGCTTGTATTATTATTGAGCCCGTTGCTGGGAATATGGGATGTATTCCGCCTAAAGCAGGGTTTTTGGAAGCGCTTCGGGAATTATGCGATGCCAATGGGATTTTATTGGTATTTGATGAGGTGATGACCGGGTTCAGATTGGCAAAAGGTGGAGCGCAACAATTGTTCAACATTAATGCCGATATCGTTTGCTTTGGAAAAGTTATCGGGGGAGGACTTCCGGTAGGTGCTTTTGCGGCCAGAAACGAAATTATGAACCATTTGGCGCCATTGGGGCCAGTATATCAAGCAGGTACTTTAAGTGGTAATCCGTTGGCCATGGCCGCGGGTTTGGCAATGTTGACCGAGTTAAATAATGATTCAGAAATCTTCAATCGTTTAGCTGAAAAGACGGAGTATCTGCATAAAGGGATGGCAAAAGTTTTGAACGATAATAAAATTACGCATACCATAAATCGTGTGGGGTCTATGATTTCGGTACATTTTGCTGAAGGTGAAGTAACCGATTTTAATTCATCAGCCAAAGGCAACAACGATACGTTTAAGGCATTTTTCCATGGTATGCTTAAGGAAGGAGTCTATATTGCCCCAAGTGCATTTGAAACTTGGTTCATCACCGATGCATTGGCCTATGAAGATTTAGATTTTACGATTAAAGCTGTCGATAAGGTGGCGCAGACTTTGTAAAAAAACGCCTCCTCCCGATGGCTATCGGGATTGGAGACGTTCTTCGTTTTAACTATAATAAAAATCACTAAA
Organism: Hyunsoonleella aquatilis; assembly: GCF_014270105.1. Classification (GTDB taxonomy): domain Bacteria; phylum Bacteroidota; class Bacteroidia; order Flavobacteriales; family Flavobacteriaceae; genus Jejuia; species Jejuia aquatilis. Next base: position 40,910 of record NZ_JACNMF010000002.1, on the reverse strand, counting down.
CTAAATCATTAATCAATATTTTTAAGCTCTTTTGCCTTTGCGCTTGTTTTTTGCTTTTTCTTTCATTTTAGCATGCCTTCTAGCCTGCGCTTTTTCCCATTTCTGGTATTGCTCATCATTTAAAATGTCTTTCATTTTTGCTTTAACGGTAATTTTATGATCTAACATTTTATTCATCATTGCTACACGCTCCTCTTTTGAGGGCTTCGTTGCCTCTGCACTTTCCTTTTTGGCTTTTCTTTCAGCCAAGTGTGCTTTTCTCAATTTTGCATTTTCCAAATTAACTTGGTACACATCGTCTTGCTGGGACTTGTTCAAGTCTAAAAATAAAGTCATCTTTTTGGTCTGAATAGTCGCCATTTCTTCAGCTGTCAAGTCCATTCCTTTTTGGCCTCTTTCTTTGGCTTGGGCAGATGTCATTTGAACTGCGAATATGGCCACGGCTAGGATTAAAAGTTTTTTCATCGTAATAAATTTTAAGTTGTTTGATGCTTTGACTGTGAAACCCAAAAATGGTTTAAAAAACACCAGTGGTTTTAACGAGAAATTAACAAAAAGAAGAGTTTTTTAATGTCCTGAAATTGGAATTTCTAGGGTGATACCTGTTTGAAAATCAGGGGCATTGTTTACTTCAAGGTCTTCTTTGATGAATAGTGAGATTTTGTAGTTAGGCCTGCCGTAGGTATAGATAAAATTCCAGTCGTTTAGGGTTTGGTATAGTGTAGCTACCCCATTTTGCCAACCTCCATTGATTTCTTTCCATTTGCCGAGCAACCTAAAATAATCGGCTTCCTCTTTTCTGTTGTATCGCGTCTGTACGTGATAATTCACACCAAAAGCATGATAATTCCCTTTTTTAGTGTATTTCGTGAATTCTGCATGGGCTTCAAAAGCTCCTAAATAAGCGTTATTTCCCAAATCTATGTTGCCTTTCCCAGCAATAAAATTTTTCCGAAGTACACTGGCTCCAAGGCCAAAATTGAATTCATTTTGGTTTTTTAGGATAAGTCGTTTTACCACATTTGCCGATATCCCATAATCTAGCGACTTGTTGAATTTGGAGGTGTTTAACCCGATGTGACTTCCAAATTTTCCATAGACCATTCTCTCTTCATTTCTTAAAAACTCAGGATAGTAGAAGTGATTGAATTCCAATCCACCGATAAAAAAATCGTTGGTATTAAGTTTGAGCGTCCGGCCGTTTCTGTCAAGATATCTAAAGTTCACTTGGTTTAACCCATAGTAGCGTCTTCCAAAAGGATCCTCGCCACCGGCTACATTGCTATGAAACCATTCGATGCCTTCGTCACTGGTGAAAACGGAAAATGGATACTTGCCCCGCGTAATCAAATAGGATCGAAGAGTCAAACCCACTTCGTGATTTTTGCCAAGAGCAAAATTATAGTTAAATCGAAATTCCTTGATAACGGCATCAATCACAATATTCATATATTCAGCAGGGGTCGTTTCTTGGTCTACAAAATTAAAATCCCTTTGGTACCATACCTTTTTGCTCTGTGCATCCCTGACCATAGGATCCTCAGGAAAATAGGCTTCAACAAAGGGATGGAAGGTATTGCCGCTAGAATAATTAACTGAAAATATATCGCGCTGAGGTGGAGCAATCTTAAAGTTCTGATTAATCCTTGCGCTAAAAATACCGAAATGATGTGTGGATAAAGTACTGGGCCTGTCAATGCCATTTTTAAAGACGATACTGTCGCGTTCCTGCGAAAACAACAATGTAGCGTAAAGTACAGTAAAAATTATCAGGGCTTTTTTAAACATCGAGCAAATATACTTCAATTTACTTTTGAAATTGGGCACGTTTTACAAGTTCCATAGTCGTATTGTAAAGCGGTTCCTTGTCCATTTTGCTTTTTAGCCATGCATAAAAACTCATCACAAAAATATCTTCTTGTTCTGGCTCTATCCATTCAAAGGAGGTCTCCACTTTGTCTTTAAATTGCTCCGAGGTCACTTTTTCAGGGTTTTTGTAATGCTGTTCCACAAGGTTGAGGTAGGTAACCACACGAGATTGGCCAATGGATTTTAAAAAGCCCAAATAATGGCGTTTAAAACTTAATAATTTGGATTCCACAAGGTCGATGTTCCCTAATTCAACGTGCAAAAGTATTTCGGCCAAATTCTTTTTTATCACCCATTCGATTCCTGCTTTTTGCGTATACCATTTGTCACTATGGTAAAATTTTGAGAACAATTGGTGAGCTTTTTTTAATTCGCCTTTTTGAAAATAAAACATAATGAGGCTTAAATGGATGTCTAAGATAGACTCGATATCCGGGTGCTTTAGGTTTACAAAAGGCTCCAGCGATTGGATAGCCATACTTTGACGGTTTGTGTAATTGTAGTTTAAACTCAGGAGTAAATGATATTTCAATTTGAACGTATTGAAATACTTGTTTTTATGCAGAAGCATCAACTGGTGCATTTTTTCTAAAAACGTTTCAGAGGCTTCAAATTTTTTATTTCTAAAGAGCGTATTTGCTATGTGATACAGTATTTGAATATGATAAAATGGTTGCCTTTCCTTGTCTTTATATGATAAAATGGTGTTGTAGGTTTTAATTAGAAAAGCTTCAATTTTCAGATAATCATTTGTTGCAAAAGCCGAAACAGTTACGATGCTTATTAACTGATATAGGGATTTAAAGGACAGTTTACTGATGATATCCATGTTGAATTCTTTCAAGGTGTCATCCAGTATGGATTGGAAATCGCTGGTGTCATCTTTGCTCAACTTTTGTTTAATTCTGGAATACACAATGTTCAGTTGGTCTTCCAGATGGTGCTTTTCCTTGTTCTTGTTGAACTTTTGGATGAGGTCGTTCAAATCTGCTGATGGATAGGCATGGGCATATTGGATTTGCGTGTGATAGATTTCATTTAGAAGCGGAAATAAGTGATGTTCTATGGCAATCAGCTCTGCCTTTCGCAGAATTTTATTGGCTACATTGAACTGTTTTTGTTGCAAGTAATTTCGAGAAGCTAAAATATATTTAATCACGTCCATTTGAATGGAGTTCTCATCTTCCAAGCTAGAGTTAGCAGAAAAATGAATAATCGATTGAAACAACCGTTTTCGCAAGGCGTGATAAGCGCCACTATTTTGCTTACCGTATAGCTGAAAACAGATGTCTTTTGAATCCAAATCGGCATGCCCCAAAAGTTTAAACAGCTCAACGTTTTTGGCATCACGGCGCTTATTCTTTTTCTCTAAAAATGAAAGAAAACGAAGCTGGTCTTCTTTGGAAAACGAGGAAACAATGGTATTTAAATCATTCATTTAGTCGTCAGTAAATATTTATTAGGTATAATAAAAATAGGAAATAATTAATAATATTAATAAAACATATCGTCAGTTTTATTAAAAATATGTGTTTTGTGCGAATTGAAACTTTTGCAGTTTTGCTTCGTAATCATCAAAACAAAAATTATGAAACGATTCATCAAAAACACAGCGATTATTGCGACTATAGCAATAGTCATTTTAACCTCAAAAGGGATTTCAGAACGTATCAAAGCTTACTACAGTCATTGTATTTCTGTTATGGCCGGCCATACTGTGGGAAGCGCAAGGATATTAATTGCATAACATGTTGCTGAAGCGCTTAAATATGGCCTTTGTGGTGACCACGGGCATTTCGGTGGTGGTATTCATCTATTTGGTGTTTTTGGGTTATGACGAAATACGCACCTTTAAGGATGTGATAAAAATCATTGCGTCCATTTTGTTTCCCATCCCCATGCTGTTCTTTGTTCGGTTTATTTTGATTGAACATTTTTTGCCACAAAACACCGACGATTATAAATTGAAAAACCAAAAACCGGCCACGATTTTGCTGGTGCTTACCATTTTAATCGGTGTGGCCTTCATGCAATTGATAGAATATGCCACTCATCAAAAACTAGAAAACAACCTAATTTTTGCACATCTCATCAACTCCACGGCGGTGAGCTCGTACGTGCTTAATTTCATTTTATACAACAATTTAAAGGCAAATGGCATCTTGAGTGGTGTATTGTTATCGCTCGCCATTCATGTATTCTTTTTGTCTGCTTAAAAACTTAAATCATCAAAATCTAAAATTATGAACCAAGTATTTCAAAAATCGGAAAAAAACAATGTGTCAAAACGGGAACTGCTGTTTACGTTTCAGGCTATTATAGTAACTGGATTGCTGGTGTTTACCACCATCGCCTTCTTTTTTTACAATGATTTGTCTATTATTAAAGGCATAAAAGTGGTGTTTGCTCCATTTTTATCTGTTGTCCCCTTATTGTTTGTACTATCCATTTTAAGGGATTTACGGAAAGGCTTTGCCGAAGGGAATTATAGCAAGGATGAGGTTATAAAATTCTGTTTAATAACCTTGGCCGTTACAGCTGGATTTACGGGAATTACGTTCCTGTTGTCAAAAATCGGCGCATTGGAAATTTTACTGGCTGCCATTATGGCCATTTTAAGCACGGTGTTCTTTTTAAGGAGCAAAATCAAGGACATTCTGGGGATGTCCATCATTACAGGGATTGCAGAGGGTATCATCATCTATATGATTTTTTTGTTTTGATGATTGGTTGGCTAACCCAAAACCCCGTGGCTTTTTGGTTGCGGGGTTTTAAAAATGAATTATATTTCTAATGATTTAAATTAAGTTGGTATGAATTCGAAAATTCAAAATGATTTAAAAGAACTTGTTGCACAACAAGTGATATCACAGGAAAGCGCTTTAAAAATTGAAGCCTACTACCAATCAAAAAAAGTGGATGCGCCCAATCGCCTGTTTACAGTGTTTGGGGTTTTGGGAGCTTTGCTAGTTGGATTGGGCATTATCCTGATCTTGGCCCATAATTGGGATAATTTTTCAAGAGGAACCAAAACGTTTTTGGCATTTCTGCCATTGATCATCGGGCAAGTTGCAGTTGGGATATCCATTCTTAAAAAGAAATCCAAAGTTTGGAAAGAAACCTCGGGGACGTTCCTGTTTTTTGCCGTTGGAGCCAGTATGTCACTGATTAGTCAAATCTACAACATACCCGGGGATTTTAGCAGTTTTCTTCTAATATGGATGTTCCTTTGCGCACCGTTGATTTATCTGTTAAAATCGAACGCCTTGGCCATACTTCATATCGTTTTTATGACCTATTATGCTGTGGACTATGGGTATTCCTATATGAGTTACGGGAAAACACCTTGGTATTATGTGTTATTATTGGTCTCAGTTCTGCCTCATTATTATCTGCTTATAAAGCGTCATTTGCATGCAAATATTACCTCTATTTTCAATTGGTTGTTCCCATTGAGCGTAACGATTGTACTAGGAACCTTTACGGATGATATCGATGAGTTTGGCTTTCTGATGTACGTCATTTTGTTCGGGCTTTTCTACAATATTGGCAAGTTGCCTCTGTTTCACCAACAGAAATTAAGGCGAAACGGCTATTTGATCATGGGCTCGTTGGGTACTGTATTTATGTTGATAATGACCAGCTTTGACTGGCTTTGGGTGGATATCTCTAAAACCACCTTTCCAATGGATTCCCAGGGGCTTTATGTGTCTTTGGTTTTGCTCATTCTTACAATTGGGGTTTTGGGCTATGCAGTTTTGAAAAAAGGGACAACCAAATTCAGTTTAACCCACTTTTCTTTTGCAATTTTCACCCTAATCTTCTTTAGTGGATTTGAAAACGAATATATTCCACAGACGCTTGTAAATCTATTGATTTTGGGTATTGCGCTTGCAACTATAAAAAGAGGAGCGGACACTTTCCATTTTGGAGTTTTGAATTATGGATTGTTGATTATCGCCATATTGATCGTATGCCGATTTTTTGACACGGAAATGTCCTTTGTCCTACGCGGGATACTGTTTTTAGGCTTCGGGCTGGGCTTCTTTTTAACCAATTATGTGATGCTTAAAAGGCAAAAAGAACAAAAAATGAATTTAAAAAATTAGAAGAATGAAATCAATATATGTATTCGTAATATTTATTGTGGTGGCCATTGCCCAACTCTTTGTGCCTGCCCAAATGATTTTCAATAGAGAGGATATTTTGGCCACGGGGAAAGCCTACAAGTTTAAAACGCGACCCATGGATCCCTCCGATCCTTTTAGGGGAAAATATATCACTTTGGGTTTTGAAGAAGATCGGCATTTTACAGCAGATTCTATATGGCAAAGGGGAGAAGAGGTTTATGTGTATTTGGATGTGGATAGCTTGGGGTTTGCAGAAGTGTTCCGGGTTAGCAAAATTGAATTGCCCGATATTAAAAAGGACTTCGTTTATGCCAAGGCGAGCTGGTACAGCATTTACGATAACGAACTGTCCATAGAATATCCATTTGATAGATTTTATATGGAAGAAAGTAAAGCCTATGATGCCGAGGTGGCTGTTCAGGACAATCAAAATGCTGGTACTTTAGATGATGTATACGCCCTTGTTTTTATAAAAGAAGGTGAGGCCGTTTTGGATGATGTGCTTATCGGGGAGGTGCCAATCAAAGACTATGTGGAACAAAGGATGGAGGGGAATTAGCCTATTTGTTGTATTTTAGTAAAAACCCTCATTCAATGCCATACTGGTTATACATTGTAATTTTAGTCATTGTGATTTACGTCATCATCAGTGTGGCATTGTACTATTTGCAGGACTATTTGTTGTTCAAGCCAGAAAAACTTGAAAAGGAGTTTCAGTTTTACTACGAAAATCAAAATACTGAAGAATATAATCTGGAAACGCGTGATGGTGCCATTATCAACGGTTTGTTATTTAAGCCAAAAGGCCCTTCTCGTGGAATCGTATTGTATCTAAAGGGAAACTCTAAGAGCATCAAGGGCTGGGGTAAGTTTGCTGTGGATTTTACAAGGCATAATTATAACGTGCTGATGGTGGATTACCGAGGTTTTGGGAAAAGCACCGGCAAGCGTTCCCAAAAAGCCATAAAAAGGGATTTGCAACGGGTGTATGACAAAATCAAGGAATATACTACTGAGGATAGAATCATTTTATATGGCCGTTCCCTGGGTTCGGGATTTGCCGCAAAGTTGGCTTCTATGAACCAACCTAAACTGTTGATTTTGGATGCGCCCTATTATAGTCTCACTAAAGTTACCAAGCGCTATGCGCCGTTTATGCCCCTGTCCGTTTTAATCAAATACCCTTTGCCCACCTACAAATGGTTGAAATATGTGCAGTGCCCCATCCATATCATCCACGGAACGAACGATAAGTTGATTCCTTATAAAACCAGTGTAAAACTATCAAAAGTGAATTCAAAATTAACAAAGTTGCACACCGTTATCGGCGGCGGCCATAAAAACCTCAATACCTTTGAATCTTACCATAAAATGATTGATGATATTATAAACAGCAAACCACAGGACATCGATTTGTCAACTACAAGCATCCATGTTAAACACAGTTCAAAACCCGATAAAGCTAAAGCTTAAAAAATTCGGTCTCGTTTTAATAGGCCTTTATGTTATGATTTCAGCCCTTATGTATTTTATGCAGGAAAAACTGTTGTTTTTGCCCACGGTTTTGGAGCAGAATTATCAGTTTCAGTTCAACCATAATTTTGAGGAAATTAACTTAGAAGCAGATGATGGCGCATCCTTAAATGCCATTCATTTTAAGGTTGAAAATCCCAAAGGCGTGCTGTTGTATTTCCATGGAAATGCAGGCGATTTGTCCCGTTGGGGCACAGTGGTAGAGTTTTTTGTTGCCAAAGGTCTTGATGTACTTATTATGGACTATCGCACCTACGGAAAAAGTACGGGCAAATTAAGTGAAGCCACGTTTTACAGTGATGCGCAATTATTTTACGATTATTTAAAAGAAGATTACAAGGAAAGCGATATTACTGTTTACGGGCGATCCTTGGGCACTGGAATTGCTACCTATGTGGCATCAAAAAATGCCCCGAAACAATTGATTTTGGAAACGCCCTATTACAGTATGGCCCATGTTGCTAAAGCCCGATACCCCATATTGCCAGTGGATAGCTTGTTGAAATACCAATTTCCAACCTTTGAATTTATTCAAAACGTGGAATGCCCTATCGTGATGTTCCATGGTACTGACGACCATGTGATACCTTATGAAAGTGCCGAAAAGCTATATGATACTTCGCCGAAAAAGAGAACAAAATTTATCACGATTAAAGATGCAAATCATAATAATTTGATTGATTTTGAAGCCTACCGAAACTATATTGACGAGTTATTTTCTTAAAAAAATTAACATCTTAAAGAGCGAATCTTAAAGAAGTCATAAAAATAGATTTAGCGTACGTTAAAAATTTCTAAACTACTGTAAGGAAATGGATTTTTAGCCGTCTATTTGCATAAGTTTAGTTTACATAAATTTAGTTTAGTTTAGTTAAAAGAAAAGCCAGTGACTTTGAAGTTACTGGCTTCTTTGTTTTTTATAGCTAAACCAAACTATAGTAATGTTACAAACAGTTCTTCGTTTGACCGAGTAACATTGGCAAGCTTATTTTTAGTCAATTCTTTAATAGACTTGTCCCATTTTTTATTGCTTAGACCTGATTGTGTTTTTAAAACATATTCTTATGTTTTAATTTATTTAGATTTTGTTTCTACTAGTTTATTTGGAGAAATGTATTGGGGAATTGTAATTTGTGGTATTTCTTTTATATTAAAATTACCTTCTTTTACTACCGAATGCCTATTGCTAGGGCGGTTCCCAGGCCTAACCCAAAGTTCAGGGGTAATACCTAACTTATTTGCATAATCATTAATACTTCTTAATTGATTTGTTTGAGCATTCATTGAGGGTATCCTACTAGTATTCTTAACCTCTCCAATGTAAGTTTCATCAATAAAGTCAGGCAGCTTAGCATTTTTGGGATTATTGTTCGAATTTGGAATATGATGATTCTTATTTATGGGTTTTCTGATATGATTCTTGACATAAAACTCGCCTTCAAACCCAAGCATACCTCCATTTGAATTTTGTAATATATATCCTGTAGATTGTACAGCAGCCTTTCCTCCAACTCCAGCTACTGCACCAAATTTAGCATAATCTAAACTATCAACTAAAATACTATCCCAGTGAGAAGCCGGATTTATACCTTGAATTGTAATGCCTAAGGAGTTTGTTGTAACGCCTTCAGCATAGCCACCTGTGAATCCCCCAACCGAAACTGAGGTATATTGTTCAGCTTGTGTTATAGCAAATGAGCTAATTTTTCTTCCAGTTGCACTTGAAACTTTCGAAGCAACATTTGCAAATAAATTTGAAGATGCAATTCTTGAAGCAGCAAGGGTAGATACCTTTTGACCTACAGCACCTCCTACCATCGCAGCAGCAGCTCCGATAGCTGCACCTGAAATTGCACCACGAAATATATTCTCACTATTTTTACTACTTTCATATGCTCCAGTAATAGCTCCACCAATGGCACCACCTGCTGCAAAACTAACTAATCCTAACCCACTACCCATTACAGCTCCAGATAATGCTCCTGCTCCAACAGCAACCCAAAAATCTGTTCCTGATTTATCCCAATTTGCTGCAGCTGATATTCCTGCACCAATTAACGCAGTTCCTAATATTACAAATGATCCATCGGAATCTATTTTGTTTATTGGATCTTGAATACAATAAACATATAATGAAGAAGAATCAATGTAGCGATATGAATCGGGTGAAAGGTATGTAGCACTGTCGGGATTCATCAATCGAAATTTTGATAAATATTTATTTACTGACGATATGTATTCTTGTCCGCCAAATACTGGATTGACATTTAATAACGATCTGGCTAATTCTGTTCCAGAGCTGTCGAAGAGTTTTGGAAATCCAAAGTCGTCATAATCTATGTGTTCTATAATTTGGCCATTAGAATCTAATATTCCAATTAAATTAAATCGTTCATTAAAAAATGTTATTACGCTTTGTCCATCAATATGATAACCTAATGGAATTCCCGTTCCAGGTAATAAAGATATCTGTTTTTGAATATCACTTCCTTGTGATTCCATATGCACAAATCCTCCTAAATAATTTCGCTCAATTTCGCCAGAACCTTCTTCCCAAACTACACATGGTCTCATAAATGCATCATATTTAATCTGGCATTTAACTGTCCCGCGCTCTAATATTTCAATAATCCTACCAAACGAATCTGCTTTATAGGTCAATTCGTCATCGCTATGCATTACACCATCAGCGTTGAAAGCATAATTAAGTGTGCCATCGTTTGAAAGTTTATGTCCCGAATCGTAAGCATACGATTTTGAAATACCACTTGTTAGTACATGTTCTGTTCTTGCATCTGCTTCATTATAATTGTATAGCTGTTCATCCGATCCACTAGAGGCGCTTATAGCATCTGATATTATTCTGTTTTGCTCACTTTGACTGAAGGCCATTGGAAGGGGGAGAGAAAAGTTTTTTCTTGATAATGACAATCGGTTTCGATTATCGTATTCAAAATAGTTTATCTTGTTAATTAGCCCTTGAGAGGATTCTATTCTTTTTCTATTACCTGTATCAAACCTGTTATTTCTTTCACATATTGTTACACTAGAATTTTGGCTCGTTGAATTGATTAAGCGCTTTCGTTCATCATAAATATTTTCTGTGTTAAAAACGCTATCATAAATGTTAGACTTTGATAGCGCAAAGGAGCCTAAATGTTCAAAATATGCAATATCATTAATTCTATCGCCCAATACACCATGTGCAATTTCTTTTATACTAGTAAGTGTGCCAACTAAGTTGGTTTCAAATCTTTCAATTCTTCCATCTGGCCATATCTTATCTGTGGTACCAGTATTATCGTTAAATTGATGACTTAATGTTTTTCCGAACATTTGTTCAGACAGCAATCGATTGATACTATCAAAACGTCTTAAAACATCTGTTGTGCCATTACTGGCCTTAATAATTCTATCCAATCCATCATATTTGAATGTATGTGTAGAAATTGGCTCAATTGACGATGGTCCAGTAATATGTGACATCATATTTAACCTTCCTGTAAGATCATAATCATATTTTAATTCAATACCACTTGCAAATGTTTCACGCTCCAATTGCCCTATCGAATTGTAATTGGAACTTTTATTATAGCCAGTAGGAAATTGGGTTAGTATTTCTCTGTTTAGTCTATCATACGTGTAGAAAGAAGATTGACCTGTAGGATCTATATATTCGGTTACTTGAGACATGTTGTCACGTTTCCATTCATGTATAATATTTAAGCCTGTTGGGTCAAGAATTTCTTTTATTTTTTCTAGATGAGAATTGTATTGAAACAAAGTTCGGACTCCATTTAAATCTGTATTTGAGACAACATTGTTATTATCATCATATTCTGTAATTGTTGAAGTTCCATCTGGCTCTATTACAGCTATTAATCTATTTCTGTCATCGTACATTAGTTCTTTGTAGTAATTAATTACAGAACCGTCAGACTTTTTGTGAAATTCGTCTGTACGCAACACATTACCATTGTTGTCATAGGTATATCTGACTTCATTTTCTTCTGGGTCAATTATTTTTTCAATTCTGCCTAAACCATCATAGACATAGATGGTTTTCTCATTTCTATTGCCAATTATTTTTTCAATTCTATTGTTAAGATCAAAATAATATTGAGTAATGACTTCATTATAAGTCGTATAATCATCTTCGAATACACGGACAATGTCTTTTATTTTTCTTCCTTTGTTATCATATTCGTATGATGCAAATGATAATGTGCGAGTAGTACCTGATCCATCATCTCCAACGATTTCAACAGATTCAAGCAGGTTATTAGGTAACCAGTTATAAATTTGAGTTGTATTATTAGGATATTTGGCTTCTTTCAACCTCGAAAACCCATCGTATTTATAGAATGTTATGGCACCAATAGGAGAAGTTGATGAAACAAGTTTTCCAGAACGATCATATTGGTTAATTGTTTTTAATTCAGATGCATCTCCTTTAACAGTCTGACGTAGAGGAAGACCTCGTTCATCTATTGTAATTTCATCTCTACTTTCATTAGGAAAAATAGTTTCCAATGCAAACCCTCTAAAATCGTTACAGATGTTAACAGTTCTGCTTTCATCAGTATTAGAACCAGCTATATATTGGATTGGGTATCCAAGTACTTCTCGAATAATTTTATGTTCTATAAAGCCATCACTTACACCAGATCCTGAATAGCTGCCAAGAGGTGATTTTGTTCTAACAATATTCTTATCTCCATCATAATGGAATGTAGTCTTAGCTCTAGATCCATGAACTTCAGGAATCTCTATTTCTTCGGTTAACCCAAGAGCATTAATATTTAGGTCTGTAACACGCCCTAAAGGGTCAATGATCTTATTCTGGAAACCATACATGTTATACCCAAACTGGGTTCTAATATTTAAGCCTCTACGATCTTGTATAGTTGCAATTAATCTTTGGTTGGTTATTCCAGAGCTGCCATATTCATATTCGATAACTGTACCATCTGGCGCTATTTTTTTTTCTAAAGCACCATAGGAGTAGTATTCAAATTTTGTAATACTTTGTTGTGTGCTACCATCGGGTAAAGTAACTTCGGGTTCGTGTACTTCAATGAGATTTCCTTTGTTATCTGGATCGCCTGGATACAGGTTAAAGTCATATTTTAATTCGGTTGTGGCACCTGTTTCATTTTTAATTTCAGTGACTTGTTGATATAGAGGATGATAGTTTGCCTGAAAAATAACTCTACTTGGTGCAGGAGAGAGTGGAGAAGCTGTGATCTCCGTCTGAAGTAAATTGTTCCTCATTCGAGGATCTGGATTTAAATCATCATGCGTATTTATAACTTGACTTCCATCTGGATTTGCTGTGAGTTTTGTGTTTCCCTGAGAATCGTATTCGTATTGCCATGCAGCTACTCTAAATGTACGATCTTTATTGAGTCTATATCGTCTGTCTAACAGGTCTCCTTTGTAATTAAAAGTATAAGTTTCTAATCCGAAATCTGGATTCATTACTTCAACGCGGTGCGCAGGAAAATTTATGTTTTCTTGTATTGGTGGTACCCATTGTAATTGTGTATGCCGAAATTGAAATAAATAGCCTCCGTAAAGTTGTTCTTTAATTCTTCCGAAGAATTGAGAGGAAGGGTCATCTTCGTATTTGTTTTCTAAATAGACATTACCTTCTGAATCTTCAACTCTAACAATATTGTGCTTCAACTTTGGAGGTAAATGAGGTGAATCGTAATGATATGATTTGACCATTCCTTTTGGAAAATCGGTTGTAGGTGGTGACTTAACACAAATTAAATGCTTGGTTTCCTCATTATGCACATATTCAAAGGTTCTGCCTGAAGTATCACGTATAGATGTGATAATACCACAAGCGTCATAATTAAAAGAAATATAGCGTCCTACATTGTCAGTAACTTTCAGGAGGTTGTCTTCGCTTCCGTATTCAAAGTTTATTGTGTTTCCAGATCTATCAATGATTTTATCAATAGGGATACGTTCTGCATCACTCCAAAAACTTGGTCGAGCAAAATGCAATTCTATACCTCCTTTTTGATACAATATATATACTTGTGGAATACTCGGGTGTCTTTCTAATTTTTCAAACAGACCAGTCGGAGAATCAAAACCAGTACCTGTAGTTTTAAAAACAGATTCACTTAAGTTACGCCACACAGCGACATTACCATCGTTAAGCTCACGTAGATAAATGTTATAGTTGTGATCCCAATTCCAGCCAAATGCACCATAAGCTGAAACGCCACTTCTATAAGATCTAATAACAACTAAGGGTATAGTTGTATTTGGAATTTCAAGGTCAATTTCGTTGATATAAAATGAACCGTTAAAAATATCTACAGGATCCGCAGTTTTTGTTTTTTCGTTTGCCTCTTCTTGAGAGACTTCTGGGTGTGGTTTGCCTTCGGGTGGGCGTTCTACGTCATTATCTGTTGTGTTTTTTTCAGTTAGTGTAACATTGGTAATCTCTACATTTGCCCGATCTTTAAAATCTCCTACTCCCTGTTTATCTGATGAATCTTCTTCTTCAGGATTGCTACTATCATCAAATAACTCATCTGCCTGATCTAAAATTTCATCGATAGGTTTTAATATACTATTAATTGTCTGTTTGAATTCCTCACTTTCTCGATTCAATCGGTCACATTCTGCCTTAATTTCCATATAGCTAGCATTACTGCTTAATATAGCATTAGGATTTGCATCTATGAGTGCATTTAAAAAACCTAAAAAATGGCAATCTCCATTGAATTCAAATTCATGAATGTTATCTTGAGAATAAACTACACTATCATAAGTAAAACTATTATTTACTTCTTCATCTAATTTTAGCATATATAGTTGCTGAGTCATGTATTTTCAATGTTATAAATAAAAAATCTCAGTTTCCGATAAACGAACCCCCTATTTTAAGATTTATTTTTGATCAACTTCTTGATTGCCTGATTATTAAATTTATCACTACCAACAATTCTTTCAAATCGTTTTTTAAAGAACTTAGTATGCTGAAAATCCATAGGTTTCTTTTTCTGGCTTAGTGATCTCATCCCATTAAATAAGCTTTGTCTAAAATCATTAATAGACTGAGAAGCACTACCTTGAAGAAGTTTCTTATAAGATGATTTACGAATTTTAATTGGTTGTTCACCAATGATACTTGAAACATTTTTATTTAAGCTTTCTTTTATTGAGGTCATGAACTTTTGTTTACTAATTCCTTGTTTCTTTAATATTTTTGAATGTTTTTCATATACTTTAGCAATTGAATTATCTGATGGTATTGCCTCTATGTAGGGTAATTCAGGATTATCAGTAAATTCGTCGCCCCATAAGTCTTCAATCAAACCAGGTATATTATCTGGGGAGTTAATAATATCTAATTTACCAAAATCAGATTTTAAGCATCCATTATTATTCTCGTAAGAATTACAAATACTTGTGCGATTAATGATAGCCTGATCTAGAGTTACGCTAGGTTCCAGATTCGATTCTTTTGGCCTTCTTAAACGATATTTATATTTTCTATGGAACTTTGTTTTTGGTGGATTCTCTTTATCTCGAACATCAAGATCATCGAAATGACTTCTTAAAAAGTTTAAAACAGTAGCAACACCTCTGGTAGCTAAACCAATTGCAATATCCAAAGTCCGCCTTAATACTGTTGCGCTTAATCCGCTAATTTTAGCAGCTTCGCTATGCAATGTGAAATCGTAAGTAATTAGATTTTCTCTTATGGTGAATGGAGCGTGCTCTTCAATAGCTGGCGCTTTTCTATTATCCCCAAAACCTGAGGTGCTTTCTATCCAGTTGGCTATAAATATCGAGTCATCTGCATTATCGCCACTTAAAATCTCTTCTTCTAGTCCCCATTCATGATCGATTTCCCAACCATCATCTATAAAAAGTTCCTCAGAATCTTTATGTTCTTCCTTGTCAGATCTGAACCATCCAGTTCCTGTTTTTTTTGATATAACTTCAGGAAATTCTAGGGTAATTTTTTTAAAATCATATTCATAATTTGTTTTAGGTACAGAGAATTCAACACCTTCAGGGTAATGTGCGGTATTTAAATTAACATCAACAAGCAATCCTTTAGAATCTTTGTTTCTTTCAGCAACCAAGAAAAATTCTTGAATGCCTTCGATTTGTCTCAGTCCTTGTGCAAAAGACCTGAAAGGTGTCGTTTGCATGGTATGAGGTCTAGGGAGCATAAAAAACCTTAGAAACCCTCTACCTAGTCTATATGAGCTTAGATAATTATATAATTGTGAAATGTAAGTTGTATGCGATTCTAGTTCTCTACGTTCTGTACTAACATCGGTATTTATATTATAATTATCCTCCTGGCTCCTTGTATGAGTAATACCGCCTTTGGCTGTTCCACCAAATCCGCCACTGGCATTTAAACTAGTACCACTTTCACCGCTGCCTGCACCAGTACTATTTACTTCACCTGTTCCTCCTGCTGTTCCAGTAACATTCACTTTGCTTTCTGTAGACTTTAAATTCTTTTGCCCTTTTCCTACTCCTACAGTACCAATTGATGATGAGAGAATCTCTCCTGTTTCTACTACAGATTGATAATAATCTCTACGCTTAGGTTCAAAATCTTGTATTACGCAATCCGGAGTACCAGACTTATCATTATTCTCAAAAACCCTAACATCTAATAGTACGCCATAACAAGAATAATATTCCTGTAGAATACTAATAATTTCATTAATTTCAATATTTTCTAGGTGCTCTAGGTAATTGATGAAGTAATTAGGGTTAACGGTATGTTGAAAACCAGTAATTGAGCAGACAATTTTTAAGTACACAGTTTGTTTTGCGCAAGGGTTGGACTCAATATTTTCATCAAAAGGAGGTTCGTATGCATATACTTCAATTGTAGGTTTCCATTTTTCTACAATTTCACTACATGGAGGTTTTCTAAAAAGAGGGTGGACACTAGAGGAAATAAATTGCCACGGAATGTCAATTGGTAAGTTTAATCTAAAATTTGACATGGTTTTATTTTTATATTATTATTCATTTTTATTGCGAGGACCTAATTATGCAAGTATTTCCCACTTGGTTAATGAGGATTTCATTTGAACACTGAGGAAATACCAAGTCTTCTTAATTTCATTCTAGATGAATACCATGTAAGAGGGAGTGATTCCTAACAAAAAACTATGCTAGTAGTAAAATAGGGCAACACTAAAGTTTAGTGGTGCTATTAATATAGAAATTATAGGAAAGTGATTATAAATATACTGAATTATATTTTATTGTGCAATAATTCTTAAGACCGATACCTATTTTACTTAATATGGTAGGCCATAATTGACAAGTTCTTAGTGATAATGTCCCATTGTCCACGACAAAAAAAGGATTGCCGATCAGACAATCCTTAAATATTATTGAGATGCTGAAACTAGTTCGGCATGACAAAGCACTGCTTATCAAACCACCTCCACAAAAAGCCCTTCCTCGGTCTTTTCAACCTTAGCTAAACTGTTTTTAGTCAGCTCTTTAATGGATTTATCCCACTTTTTATTGGATAGGCCGGATTGGGATTTTAAATCCACCAATTCCAGTTTTTCGGACTTGTTTAAAATTTCCAAAATGGCTTTGGCATCATCGCTAATGGCCAAAGGTTTTTTCTCTGGTTTCATTTGGGGGAAGAACAGTACTTCCTGTATGGACTGATTATTGGTTAAAAACATAATCAATCGGTCCATCCCAATACCCATACCTGATGTTGGAGGCATGCCATATTCCAGCGCACGCAAAAAGTCATAATCAATGGTGGCTGTAGCCTCATCGTCGCCTTTTTTAGCCAGTTCCAATTGGTGCTCAAAACGTTGGCGTTGGTCAATCGGGTCGTTCAGCTCACTGTAAGCATTTGCGATTTCCTTACCGCATACCATCAGTTCAAAACGCTCTGTTAATTCTGGGTTTTCGCGGTGTTCTTTGCATAACGGACTCATTTCCTTTGGATAGTCTGTAATAAACGTCGGTTGGATATAATTGCCCTCACATTTTTCACCAAAAATCTCATCGATTAATTTGCCTTTACCCATCGTATTGTCAACCTCAATGCCCATGTCTTTGGCCGCTTGCCTAATGTCAGCTTCCGATTTTCCTGTTATATCAAATCCCGTAAAATGTTTGATGGAATCTGCCATGGTCACCCTTGGGTAGGGTGCTTTAAAATCTATGTTATTCTTACCAAAAGTAGCTTCAGTGGTGCCGTTAACGGCAATGGCACAATGCTCCAATAAGCGCTCGCAGAAATCCATCATCCAGTTGTAATCTTTGTATGCCACATAAATTTCCATAGCCGTAAATTCTGGGTTGTGGGTACGGTCCATCCCCTCGTTTCTAAAGTTTTTAGAAAACTCATATACCCCGTCAAAACCACCGACTATCAAGCGTTTTAAATACAACTCATTGGCAATTCGCATATATAAAGGAATATCTAAACTATTATGGTGGGTGACAAATGGTCGCGCCGCCGCGCCTCCTGCAATAGGTTGCAATACGGGAGTTTCCACTTCAAAATACCCAGCATTGTTAAAAAACTGGCGCATGGCATTGAACAGCTTCGTGCGCTTTACAAACACATCTTTTACATGGGGATTCACCACCAAATCCGCGTAGCGCTGTCTGTAACGCAACTCAGGGTCGTTAAACTCGTCATAGGTATTGCCTTCGGCATCCGTTTTAGGTAATGGCAGGGGTTTCAAAGCTTTGCTCAATAAGGTGAAATCCTTTACCATCACTGTTTTTTCGCCTACTTTGGTGGTAAACAATTCGCCTTCAATCCCGATAAAATCCCCGATGTCCAACAATTTTTTGTACACGTCGTTGTACTTGCTTTTGTCGTCACCTGTGCAGATTTCATCACGGTTAAAATACACCTGAATACGCCCTTCACTATCCTGAAGTTCGGCAAAACTTGCACTCCCTTGGATACGGCGGGACATCAATCGGCCTGCAATCACTACGGATTTACCTTCCTCAAAATCGGCTTTAATGTCCTTGGTTGTCTGTTTGACGGGGTATAAATCCGCAGGATAAGGATTAATACCTAAAGCTCTCAATTTTGCGAGTTTGTCGCGTCGTACCAGTTCTTGTTCAGAAAGTTGCATGCCTGTTTTATTTAAGGTTGCAAAATTACATTATTTCACCTAAGAATAAAACAATGAGGCTACCTAAAAAGTCGTCATTCCGAACAAAGTGAAGGAATCTCTAAAATTTAGGTTATCAATTGTGAGATTACTTCGAAATCATAATTTCTCGTAATGACGTTTAGAATTTGCTTTTTAGACAGCCTTAATGACTAAATCAAACTAACGATTAATTTGTCGCTACCACCTTGCCCTTGATTTTAAGGATTTTTTGGACCTCCTTTGCATTGGAAATTACGGTAATGGTTTTAGTGAAATTACCTAGTTTTTTGGTGTTGTACTTCACCTTTAATTCACCTTGTTCGCCAGGAAGAATGGGTGCTTTGGAATAGGAAGGCACCGTACAGCCACAGCTGGTTTTCACTTCGGAAATAATTAATGGCGCATTGCCTTTATTGGTGAATTTAAAAATTCGCGTACCGTCTGAACCTTGTTCGATAGTGCCATAATCCATCACTTCGGTTTCAAAATCGATAATGGCCACTTCCTCTAGCATTGCCAATTCCTGTGCCTGCGTTAGTGTCGTGGCTCCAATAAATAGGAGCATTACTAAAATGTTTACTGTTCGTTTCATGATTAAATTGTTTTAGATGAAGTGATTCAAAATTTTGAGTTTGCCTAATGCACCACTTCAATGATTAATACGAAAGCAAACATCGCCATTTACATTTGGGAATGGGGTCGAAAAACAGGTTGAAATCGGTACTAGTACCAGGGTTGAATTTTGTAACTATTTGTGATACAGCGACTTTAGTTCGTCTCTTGAACTGACGTTTAGTTTACGGTACACATTATTAACGTGGGTTTTTACCGTACTCACGCTTACAAAAAGCGCATCGGCAATGTCCTTATTGCTATTATCTTCCAATAAAAGTTGCAACACATTCTGCTCTTGTTTGGTGAGTTGGGAAGTGACTTCCGTCAAACCCCTGCCATTTTTGGCCCGAGTTTTCCGTATCAATATCAAATTAAAAAGCAAGGAAATAATCAGTAACCCGAATAGAATATAGGTCCAAAAGAAATCAGTGTTGGCTTCCGTTGGCGAAACAATAAATTTATCCGAAGCCAATTCAGCTTTGTACTGATGGGTATATGCCGAATTTGGATAACTGGTTCCCAATCGGTTTGAAAGTCCGTCGTAATATGTATTACTTTTCAAGTCTTCGAGGTAATAGCGGTGAAAGGGACTACTTCGGTCCGACAAAAAAGCGTAAATGTATAGTTCTGCCAAAGGTTCGTTCAACGAAACCCCAAAATCCTGCAGGGTTTTAAACCATTTTTTATTGTTCAATTCTCGATTGGCGATACTTCTAAATTCGGAATAGGCAAATTTCATTTCTTCCTTTAGGGAATCGATTTTTATAAAGGCCCCAGTTTTCGGATTGGAAGACACAATATCGCAAAACATCTGGGTGTCAAAGGACAAGGGAAATTGAATGGTATCATTATGTTTCGCAATAAAAAGAATATCCTTGCTATCCGTGCAATGTCCTTCAAAATGCATGATAGCATCGTCAGCGGAAGCGCAGTTGTCCACATGCAGTTTATAGATTTTCTGTTCCGTATCCAACTGATTGCCTGTGAATTGAAAAAACCCAGTGGAATCGGCCGAAACCCGGGTGATAATCTGCTCGTCATTAATATTGGAAAGCGTTCTGTAATCATCAATTACCGATAGGTACACCTGATTTTCCCAGCGGTCGTGGTCAATAAACCCTTTAAAATTGTGTTGGGCAAACGCCGAGCTCCCGAAAAGGACAAAACATAGGATTCTGTAAAAAAATCTCATAGCACTAAACTACTGTTTTTTCTTTTAAGTAAAAATTAAATCAAATTGGCTAACATTACCATCTTTTTTTTTTGAAAAGCACTAAACTGTGTCAGGTTGAGCGCAGTCGAAACCTATTGTAATCCGAAAATTTTTTGAGACCTTTCGTTAAGCTTCGCCTTGTACTTTCAATGAAAATATATTTTCATTTCAGTAATGCTCAAGGTGACATCTGAATTTTAAATTATCCTAGTTTTGTTGTAACGAAGCGATTGTAAAAGCGTCCCATAGGTAATCATCAACATGTGCTGAACTAGTTTCAGTATCGAAATCAATTTATAATGAGTTTTTGGAGAGTTTTACTTTCTATTATTTGCCCGCCACTGGCCGTTTTGGATAAAGGCTGTGGCTCTATTTTTATCGTTTTTCTACTATGGCTTTGTGGCTGGGTGCCGGGGGTTATCGCAGCTTTGGTCATACTTAATAGTCCTAAGAATTAAACTATCTTTGCTGGGATTATTAATCCCGTAATTTAGTTTCCATGAAAAAGATTATACTGTTCCTGATAGCTGGATTGACTATTGTAGTTACTAGCTGTCAATTTTCTGAGCATATTTATTTTAACGAAGATGGCTCCGGACGCATGGAGTTTGTGTTTGATGCTTCGGAAATCATGCAAATGGCAGGAGAGGATAAAAATGATAATGCGGGGGAAAAGGATATGGATTCCACATTTACATTCAAGGAAATTTTTGAGGAGAAAAAAGATAGTATTGCCACACTGCCGATAGAGGAGCAGGAAAGATTGAAATCCCTTGAGAATTTTAAAGTACACATGTTGGTAAATGAAGCGGAAAAGGTAATGAATGTGGATATCTCGACAGAATTTAAAAATGCTGATGAACTTCAGGAGATGTTTACTGCATTGAATGCCCTTGAAAATTTAAAAGGAAAGGATTCTACAAAGGTGAATGAACCTGCCAACCCTTTTACTTCAATGGCCAATGGAGGTAATACGGATGTAAGTTACTCTTTTAATAATGGGGTTTTTAAGCGAAACGTCAAGGTGATTGATAAAGAAGTCCAGCAACAGATGAAGGATAGTTTGGGTGAAGCCGCGATGATGTTTGCCAATTCAAAATACAAGGTGAACTATCATTTTCCGCGACGGGTGAAATCTGTTTCTAACGATAAGGCCCTATTTAGTGCCGATGGGAAGACCGTGATTGTGGAATATGGGCTGATAGATTATATGACCAATCCAGAAGTAATGAATTTAGAAATTGTATTGGAGGATTAGTTTTGAATAAAATTGTACAAGTTGAAGACTTAGGCTTCAAAGATTACAAGGATACTTGGGATTATCAGGAAACCTTGTTCAAAGCCATTGTAGATACCAAAATCAAAAATAGGCGGGAGGACACTGAAGTTAAAACCCAAAACCATTTTTTGTTTGTGGAGCACCCGCACGTCTATACCTTGGGCAAAAGTGGGGATTTATCCAATTTATTGTTGAATGAGGCACAATTGCAGGCCAAAGGCGCATCTTTTTATAAAATCAATAGGGGAGGCGACATTACCTACCACGGGCCCGGACAGATTGTGGGCTATCCCATTTTGGATTTGGAAAACTTTTTTACGGATATCCATAAATACCTCCGACTGTTAGAGGAAATGATTATCCTAACATTGGAAGAATACGGTTTAAAAGCAGAGCGTAGTAAAGGTGAAACAGGAGTGTGGTTGGATGTGGATACGCCATTTGCTAGAAAAATTTGTGCCATGGGCGTACGTGCCAGCAGATGGGTCACCATGCACGGTTTCGCTTTAAATGTAAATGCCGATTTGGGTTATTTTGATAATATTATTCCCTGCGGAATTCGGGGTAAAGCGGTCACTTCTTTAAATGTTGAATTGGGTGTTGAAAAAGTGGATGAAGCTGCCGTTAAGGAAAAGTTGTTGAAGCATTTTTCAGAGCTTTTTGGGGTGATATTTTTTAACGATCTTGAAAATTAAAAGTAATGGATTTAATCTACTAATATTTGGTTTGGGACTGTTTATAAATCTTTTAAACCATTTTCAATGAACTATACATACTGTTTTTTTCATAGCGTGCTTAGTGGACAAACTAAATTTTTTTGAGTTGCATTCGATATCTTTACCTACCGCCCTGTTTGCCCTAATTTTTCAACTTTTTCCAACCACTTTGCTCTAAACTTTTCTTCAGAAAGCCTTATAGGGCCAATGGTTGTAATTCTTACTTTTTTCACTCCAATGAAGTTCATTGTTAATTTCTTCATTGCTTTGTGACTAGGGCTTGCATAAAACCACTTGTAGTACCAACTAGGTTGGTCTAAAGTACAAATGATTCTAGCAGTTTTACCCGTAAAATGTTTATCCCACCATAAAGATGCTTTTCTTTTGCTAAACGCAAACCCTGGAAGAAGCACCCTATCCAAAAAGCCTTTCATTATTGCAGGTACTGAACCCCACCAAACAGGATACACCCAAACTAAATGGTTAGCCCATTTTAGTATGTCTTGACTTTTTAATAAATCAGGTTCAAGTTCGGTTCTTTTCCTATAACCAAATTGCAGATTTGGATTAAAATCTAAATCTTGAATAATGATTTCTCGAATTTCGTAACCTGACGCTTCAGCTCCTTTTTTATAGGCTTTTGCTAAGGCGAAATTGTAACTTTCTTTATCTGGATGGCCTATTATAAGGGCTATTCGTTTATTCATCTATGTTTTATTTTAACATACCTAATATAGGTGTGATTCCAATTATTAGTAAAACTATCCAGCCTAGATGTTTTCCTTTTGTAGCAATGAAAACAAGAAAGGAGGCGGAGAGCATTGTAATTGTTATGCAGGCAATCATAAATTGCGTCATACCAACACTTATTTCGGTCTGCATTGTTCCAATTTTGATAAGTAAAACACCAATACACCATCCAAATAATGATGTTAAGTGCCAAGTAGCCCAAATTATTCTTAGATGTCTTTCTTTTAACTTAGATGTTGCAATCGTTGGAATTATTTTGTTGGATTTTTTTAGATTCTTAAAAATTAAAAATTCTCCAAGTATAGAGTGTACTAATCCTAATATAAGACATAGAGTACCTGCAATGAACAAATATTGATTCATAAGAAATATTTAAAGATTCTGCCTATTAGAAGATGGTTTTTGTAAGCCCATTAAAATCAGAATACCAATAGGCATAAGCAATATCCACTGAAATGCATTAACCTTATACAGAAAACTGGTAATTAAAAAAGGAATGCCTGATAAAATGTAAAGAACAGCTATAGGTTTAAGAAATTCTTTTTCTTGATGGCTATCTTTTTTAAATCCAACTTTTAGGATGATGTAGGAAGTCAAAAACAAAAGTATAGTTACGATGTGCCACGCTCCGGTTAATTCACTCTTTTGTTGAATGCTAATATCACTCTCTAAAAGTGGATTAACCAATTCTATTTGTCCGCCTACGGTATGAAGAATAGCGCCTAAAAGATTTATAATACCTGCTGTTTTTATGTTTATTCTTTTCATTTATTGAAAATTTGAATTAGAAGTATTTTTTGATTTTATGTAAAAATGGGTTTGCAGGTTTATCCTCTTTAAAAAACTTATAAAGAATAATACAGGTTGGAATAGTTAAATAGAATGAGCAGATTAAGAATGTTGCTAAGCCACAAGTAATAGCCAAAATTTGAGAAAAAAGTTCGCCAATACTATCTTGCTTCTCTATAAAAAAGTTGCTTACACCAAAAGCATATTCATAGAATTGAATCGAGGTTTCGTAGATTAGCCAAGCTGGGTAAAACCATTTTCTAATAGGTTCCCACCATGTTCCAAAAATTGATTGTTGTTGATTGCTGAATTCTTCCATTTTTAAATCTTTTTACAAAGATCATTTTAATGGAAGGCACATCATTTGATATAGATCAAATTCGAACTTTAGGGTTGCGAATCCTACTTAATGTTTCAAGGGTAATACCTAAGTAAGAAGCAATATGTGTGAGCGGTATTCGCTGTGTAATGTTTGGGTAAATACTTATTAAGTTCTGATATCTTTCTTCTGCCTTTGAAAATTGAATGGTGTGCAATCTTTCACAAAGTCCTAACATAGTTTCTATTACTACTCTACTAATAAATCGTTCAAAATCGTGGAATTTATTTGAAAGGAAGTCCACTGTTTCTTTGGAAAACTCAAGAACTGTTGAGTCTTCAATAAATTCGATATAATGTGGACTCGGTTGTTCGCCGAAAAAACTTATAATGGATGCGATAAATTGATTTTCAAATGTAAACCAATCCGAAATGTCTTTGCCATCCTTTAAATAATAAGCCCTCGCACATCCTTCAATAATTAAATATGCGTTCTTAGAATATTGCCCTTCTCGAACGACAATGTCACCTTTTTTGTAGGTAACAAGTTTTGAATTAGAAATGAACTCTTGCTGACAGCCATGTGTTAAGGGGGAGTAAATTTCTTCAATTTCATTTAGGGTTTTTTCTATATTCATCTTGATAGACTATAGTTTCTTATTTAGAAGAGAGGTTTCCTTAATGTTTGCCAAAACTAAGATAATATTGCTTTTTAAAAGGTTTGCCGGCTGTAAAATCAAGCTAGAAGAATTAACCAAATCAATATTTTTCCGGTACAAACGTCTGATAATTCATTGGTGGCCTGACGTAGGCCTCATAATCCGGAAGTTCGGGCAGTTCAATAGGTTCAATGTTCATTTTTTCATGGGGAATCATACTCAGTACGTGGCTGATACAATTCAGTCGCGCTTTCTTTTTATTATCGGAGTTGACCACGTACCATGGTACTTGCTTAGTATCGGTATGCGCAAACATTTGGTCCTTCGCTTTTGAATATTCCAACCATCGGGAACGGGATTCCAGGTCCATGGGGCTAAACTTCCATCGTTTCAATGGGTTGCTAATACGATTTTTAAAACGCCTTTCCTGCTCCTCATCACTTACCGAAAACCAATATTTCAAAAGAATGATGCCTGAACGTACCAACATCCTTTCAAACTCCGGGCAGGATCGCAAAAACTCACGGTATTCCTTATCGCTACAAAAACCCATCACCTTTTCCACGCCAGCACGGTTATACCAACTTCGGTCAAATAAAACAATATGTCCAGCAGAGGGTAAATGCTCTACATAACGCTGAAAGTACCATTGTGTTTTTTCCTTTTCTGTAGGAACGCCCAAAGCCACAACCTTGCACACCCTTGGGTTTAAAGGTTCGGTAAAACGCTTTATAGTACCGCCTTTTCCTGAAGCATCGCGTCCCTCAAAAACAATTACTACTTTTAGTCCTTTGTTTTTAACCCATTCTTGAAGATGGACTAAATCGGTATGTAGTTTTTTAAGCTCGGCGTCGTAATCGAAATCGTTTTTGGACATGGTTGGCACAGTTGTTTAGTGCCTCCAATTTAACAAAAAATATTGAGCTTAAATGGATTAATTCTCAGCATTAAAAAACACTTTGTAATAGTGCATTTTCTTTTCCTCATCATAACCGCGCTCCAAATACTCAGTTGAGGCATCCGGTGCATCAATGTCCAATTTTATTTGGATGTGGGTATCTAGTTTTATATCCGTTTTGATTTTGCGCTTTTCCTTATTGACTACTTCATCAGCCACGTCAAATTGATTGCGGAGGACCACGTTTTGCTCACCTTCAAATTCTTTTCTGTAATTGTCAAACTCCCTTTTATGTTTGTCTTCCTCAAAAAGTTCGTCCTTAAAACGTTCCACATTCACTATTTCATTTTCTTTGAAGAAGTCAATAGTTTTTGCTAAAAACGTATTGTGCTCTTGGGCACCATAGGTGGTTTTTACGATTTCGGTTGAAAATTCTTTGCATAGCTCCAAGTACTGTTGGGTATGGCTATTGGAGTCGTCCGCATATTTGATATTCAAAAAATGATTGAGCCAATATTGGGCGTCATAACTATTGTTGTCCACACTAAAAACGATGTTGCCCTCGGTATCGGATTGGTTCAAAATCAAACAGCCTTTGTCCACTTTTTTTGAACTTATGCCCTTTTGGACTAAAACGTCGTAGCTATTATTTTCCAAATACGTTTGAAAAAAATTCACCTTGTTTTCAATCTTGAAAATGCCAATAGCATTGGTCGTCATATCCCGAAATTCGATACCTTCAAACTCTACTACTAGCACATCCCCGGTTTTGATGTTTGCCGAATTGGACTGTTCGTAAAGATGCGTTACCACATGTTTTGAAACCTCAACAAAACTATCTTCATCGTCAAAAATTTGAGTGGCATAACTAAAAATTTCATTCAAGGCTACATTGGCATGGTGATTAAAACGATAGCTCTGAACGGCGCTTCCAAATCCTCTTAAAAGAAAAGGCAACATCAAATCGTAGCTGGCTTCGTCAAAATCCACTAATTTATTTGAAAAGGCATTTTTGGTGTCGTTGAACTTATTGCCAACTTTATGGATGATACATTTTGAAATTGAAGCGTTTTTTCTTGAAATCATGGTTTGGAATTAAGACTGCAATAGTAAATAATAAAGTTGAAAATGACATAAAAAAAAGGCGCCAAAGCCGAATACTTTGACGCCCGAGATTCGAGGACTTGTGTTTTAGTGCTTTTAATTCCTATAACTACTTTTGTTTAATAATTCAGAATGATAAAGGTATCTAGTCATAATTTAGTATGCTGCGGCTTTCAATCCGGATGCGTTTATTGTTATTATAAGTTTTTTGATGATAAAAATGAATTCCCTATCAAATGGATTTAAAATAGAAACAAGAATCCTCCTAATGGAACGCTTCAATCGTTTGGTTTGAGCATCCACGGGCTTTAGAAAAAATGGCAAAACATCCCCAAAACTAAGGACGTTTAGTGCATTTTTGGGAAATCGCATTTGTAAACGTTTGATTAATAGCTGGGCTAAATATAAAGTTTGTTTTTTAGATAGAAAAATGTTTATTCCTATTTAAAACATTCTTTTTCAACAAGTTTTAGGCGTAAATTGTTAATTGATTTGATACATTAAAATTGAATTGTTTTCGCCCTTCACCACAAATTCCAGCGCATTATCCTTATCCGTATTATCCAAATCGATGATGGAGTTGCCGTAAACCGGGAAATTAGGACGCATCTTTCCTTGACTGTCAAAAAGAAGTACTTTTTTAGCCTGTAGATCTGTTACCGAAACATAGATTTTGTTATTGATATAAAAGATTTTGGGACGGGTGTAATTGCCAAAATCCAGTTCCTGCACTTTACTTTTAATACCTAGTTTATTGTCATTTAGAGTCACTCGTGTTTTACTGGTGGTTTCCAGATAGTGGTCGGACGACAGGTTTAAATCCACTTTACTCGTATTGCCACGGGTATCTACGCTAAACAATTTCCCATTGCCCGCTGTAGTGGTAAATTTATTTTGATACAAAAAGACAGGCTCATTTGAAAATGAAGTATTGGCTTTTGGGGTTACCCGGGTTTTTCCGGTGCGGTCCAAAATATAAAGTTTGCTTCGGGTTTTTAGCACGAGGTAATCCTTGGCTCCAATTCTAAAATGTTTAGGTTGTGAAACAATGGGAGCATTGGCAGATTTAAACGTAAATCCTTTTACAATCTTGCCTTTGGTGTCGTACATCAAAACATTTTGTCCTTGGGTCACCAAAAGGCGGTACTTTTTGTTGTTGTCGTAGTCAAAAAGCGAAAGGGGTTGGGTAATGTTATCGTTAAATTTTAAAGGAAATGGTCCAACGTCCCTTCCTTTTCTATCAATGAGGTAAACCCTATTTGGGGTTGCAAAAACCAATTGCAATCGACCGTTTTTATAAATATCCATTTGGGCAACTTCACCCAAGATAGGCCCGTTCAGCCTCTTTTTCCAAAGGATTTTTCCCCTATTGGAAATCAAATAAAGGGTGTTGTTGATATCCTGAACAACGATTTCTTTTTGTTTGGTAACATGATTGGTCACCAATTGTGGTGCATTAAGCAGGTCATTTTCTAATTTAACATTGAATTCCTCGGTAATTGAGTTTTGAACGGCATTCTTTCCTTTCTTTTGAATCGCACCGTGAACGTGGGCAAAGTCAGAATCGTTAACAAATTGCAGACCAGATAAGCTATAACCGTCGAGCTTCAAATTTTTGCTTTCGCCAAGATTTTTGGCCACTACAGTTTCAAGCAAATGGGGCCTCAGGACAAACATCATTGAGCTTTCGCTGCTTAGATGTTCAGTCAATTTCTTATAGTTTTCTCTTTCGCCCAAAGTAGTTTTGTTTTGATGGTTGGTTATGATGTTTTGAAGCAATTCCCTGGAATTGGAAAAGACAAAAAAATCATCTATCAAACAATACCTGCTCGCAGTGGTGTAGTCGATAAATGGCGTGAGGGTATTAGCAAAAATTTCAGGTTGACCAAATTCAAAAACGGAAATATCCCTGTAAGTTTCAACTGTGTTTTGGTCGCCAAGCAACGCATCTTGGGTGGCAATAATATCAATGGAATGCAAGACGATGGCGCGTTCATCATCTTCATAAATCACTCCTATTTCCGTAATGTTGTCAAATAGTGTAGTAGTATTTGAAATAGAATCTTTTGCCCAATATTGCGCTAAATTTGAATAAAAGGTTGCAAAATCATCAAACGTAACACTTAAAAAGCCATCACTGTTATTGGGAGTAATCCATGGCATTTTATTTTCCTGTGACACAGTGCCTTTAAAAATATCAAGAATATTGTATGAGGAATCCAGTGACTTCACTATGCCATTAAAATAGACGTCATTTTGTTCCATTTGGACGTCGAGGGCCAAAATATCGGTCAGTTTTTCCACAGATAAAGACTCTTCAGTAAAAAAGGACTTCAATAATGATGAATCGGCTTTAATCAGTGATGAAAAGGTTTCGTCCACATCAACTACATCGTTAAAATTGGCCAATTTCGAAACCCTACCATTTCCTTCAAAACTTCGGTCAATAATAGTTTTTGAAGACGAAAGTAAAAAGGTGCTGTCGATTACCGTACTGTAAAACGTATTGCCGTTTAATTCAGATTTTACTATAGTTTTATTCTTGAATTTGAGCGTTTCCTCGGAGTAATTTTTAAGTGAATCGGATGAAAAAATGTCTGAAGTGTATTTTGAAATAAGAGTATATTGGGTGCTGTCATTTTCTTTTGAAAAGCAAACGAGTATATCCCCAGTGGGATTCAAATACGAAAGATTTTCTAGCTGTTTTTCAGTTGTGCCATAAGTTTCGGTTTTGGAAAACGTTTGGACAAATCCATTATTTTGCAATGCACTTTTTAGGTTTTCGAGGTTAGAGGTTTTGAGGACTATTTCAGAATCTTCCGGAATAAAATCGATGAGTTGAGTGCGTTTTGTTTTGGAATTTGAGCAACTGCAAACCAAAATAAGTAGGAGGGAATAGCAAAAAAATCTCATGGACGGACTGATTTTCTGCAAAAGTACATGAATTTTTTCGTTTGGAAATTCTCAAAAACCGAATGAAAAAAATTATATGGACTAGCGAAGCGCCTGCCTGCCGGCAAAGGCAGGGTTCCTGATGTGAAACTAAATTTTGTTCTTTTTCTCTAGGACAAAATTTAGTTTTATACAGAAGAAATATAGAATTTATCGAGATTGAAAAGAAGAGTTCAATGTAACTTCCTCCCCTATTTTAGGGGAGGTGGCGTCCCGATAGCTATCGGGCAGTGGAGGGGTAAGTTTCAATCGGAAAGTATCGATCAAAGATTAAAATCCAATTTAAGTTGTTCGGGCAATAATCTAAACGATTTTCGGTGATATTTGGTCACGCCATATTTTTTTATCGCCTCTCTGTGTTCCTTGGTGGGGTAGCCTTTATTTTTTTTCCAGTTGTACATCGGATATTCCCCGTGGATGGCATTCATGTATTGGTCCCTGTGGGTCTTTGCCAAAACGGAAGCTGCCGCAATACTTAGATATTTACTATCGCCTTTAACAATGGTCTGGTGAGGGATGCTTTTAAACGGCTTAAATTTGTTTCCGTCGACAATGATGAAATCGGGATTTTTGCTCAATTGTTCAATGGCTTTGTGCATGGCCATAATTGAGGCATTCAAAATGTTGATTTCATCAATTTTCTCCTGAAAAATATGGGAAACGCCAAAACACATGGCCTCGGCTTCAATAATAGGCCTCAATTTATCGCGCCTTAATTCCGACAACTGTTTGGAATCGTTAAGGATTTCACTGGTAAACGCCTCAGGCAGAATTACTGCTGCGGCGGTAACAGGACCTGCCAAACAACCGCGACCAGCTTCATCGGTACCACATTCGTAGGTGTTTTCTGAAAATTTTGCCAATAGCATAGTCCAAAAATAAAAAACAATTTGGAGACACATATATTATGCATACATAGTATTTTTTTCAATTTTAATGGAAAAATCCTAATTTGTATTGTCAAATAATTACATTTTTTGCTATTTCTTCAAAATATTAATAACGAATTGTAATATTTTTCGAAAAAATTGAATAATTTAAATGTTAAATATTGGATTTTATCAACATTTTTTAATTCAAAATTTTGTGGCTTTAAGATATTATTAAGAAATTCGTCATCGACTAACTCAAATAATTATTTATATGAAATTAAAGTTGACCTGGTTGACAACACTGCTATTGGTGTTTTCAATCCAATTGTCCCAGGCTCAAGAAAACCGGGTTTCAGGTACAATTACTGATGTAAACGGTTTGCCCTTGGAAGGCGTTACCATTGTAGTTGATGGTACTACCAGAGGTGTAGTTTCGGACTTCGATGGAAACTACAACATTCAGGCCCAATCGGGTGACATCCTCAAATTTAGCTTTATCGGTATGGAAGCCCAATCGGTTACGGTTGGCACGAGTAGTACCATAAATGTTACCCTCAAAGAGGATTTAGAAGATTTGGATACCGTTGTTATTACGGGGTATCAAAATATCGACAGGGTGGTTTTTACAGGAGCCTCTCAGTCCGTAAAAGCTGAAGAAATTGAGTTAGCGGGATTGCCCGACATCACTCAATCTTTGGAAGGTAGAGCGGCGGGGGTAAGCGTACAAAATGTTACCGGAACATTTGGGGCTGCACCAAGAATAACTATTAGAGGTTCTGCGTCGATTTTGGGAAATGCTGATCCCATTTGGATTGTGGATGGTGTTATTCAGGAACAGATAGTAAATGTTTCATTCGCTGATTTAGTTTCAGGAGACCCTAATACGCTTTTAAGTTCTGCTATTGCCGGTTTAAATGCTAACGACATTGAAAGTTTTGAAATTTTGAGGGATGCCTCGGCAACCTCTTTATATGGTGCACGGGCTCAAAATGGTGTGATTGTCATCACTACAAAATCTGGTCGAAAAGATCAAAAGCCGACATTTAGCTACAACGGTGATTTCTTAATGAGAGATAGG
This sequence comes from Hyunsoonleella aquatilis, assembly GCF_014270105.1. Classification (GTDB taxonomy): domain Bacteria; phylum Bacteroidota; class Bacteroidia; order Flavobacteriales; family Flavobacteriaceae; genus Jejuia; species Jejuia aquatilis. The sequence goes on along the minus strand of NZ_JACNMF010000002.1, from coordinate 8,976 downwards.
CCAAGGTACGCTCAATATAATTTACTGAACTCTCAAGAAACTATATCGATATACCGAGACATGGAGTCTAAGGGCTTTTTGCAATATCCGGATGTGTTGTATGGGCGTAATGGAGGTGTTTATAATATTAGGGCTCAGGCCATTGATACTTATAACGAAACAAATGGAGCTTATGGAATTCGAAATACCCAAGAAGCAAGAGCGGCCTTTTTACAGCAATACGAATTGGCAAACACTGATTGGTTCAAGGAGTTGTATAGGATGACACCGACCCAGAATCACAATATTAGTTTTTCCAGTGGCTCAAAAAGTTCTAGAACTTATGCTTCGTTGGGTTATTTCACTGACGGCGGCTGGACAATAGCGGACCGTGTTAGACGTGTAACCGCAAATTTCAGAAACTCATTTCATTTAAATGATGATAAGCTAATTTTTACGCTTTTGGGAAGTGCTAATGTTGTAAATCAGAAAGCGCCTGGAACATTGGCAAGGCAGAATGATGTGTTTTTTGGATCATTCACTAGGGAGTTTGATATCAACCCTTTTAACTATGCTTTGACTACGAGTAGAGCTTTAAGGCCAAGGGACGCCAATGGGGATTTAGAGTATTACAGGGCTAATTGGGCACCACTTAATATTCTGAACGAAATAGAAAACAATACGTTGGAAATTAATAGAACGGATATCAAGTTTCAAGGCCAATTAGAATACAAAATCAACAATAATCTAACTTACAGCTTTTTAGGTTCTGCCAGATATGTTAAAAATATTGGAGAAAATGCGGCAAGGGAGGCGTCAAACAGGGTTGCGGCCTACAGAGCTGACGAAAATCAAATCGTTAGGGATGCTAATACCTTTTTGTTCACCGATCCTGATAATCCTGTGGCGTTACCAAGTGTGGTTTTGCCAGTTGGAGGCATCTTGACCGAAACAAAAAATACACTTACGGCATATACCTTTAGGAATTCATTGCGGTTTGACAAGACTTTCAAGGATGTCCATAATGTTAACATTTATGCCAATCAAGAATACAGGCATGCTGATAGGACGTCCTCTTTCTTTACAGGATACGGATATCAATTCAACAGAGGTGGAGCTGTTTTTACAGATCCCGATATATTGAGGAAAGTTATTTTGGAGGGAGATGACTATTTCGCTTCTCAAGAAACACGGTCTCGAGAAGTGTCCTTGGCTATGCAGGTGAATTATGATTATGACAAAAAGTATGTTTTGAGTGTAACCGGTAATTACGAAGGTTCTAATAGAGCGGGCGAATCCTCTAGTGCAAGGTGGTTGCCTACCTATTCCGTAGGTGCGCGTTGGAATGCCCATGAAGAAAAGTTTCTTAGAGATTCCAATATCATTTCAAGTTTGGTTTTTAGGCCAAGTTATGGGGTAACAGGTTTACTTAATGATGCGGCCAGTAACAATAGAGCGGTATTCTTAAACTCAATTACGGATAGGTTTAATCTGGATGACAGGGAGAATTTTATAGATATTGAAGACCTAGAAAATTCTGAATTGACCTACGAGCAAACAAGGGAGCTAAATCTAGGTTTAGAAATAGGTCTCTTTAACGAGCGTGTTAGGGCAATCTTTGATGTTTATTCGCGCAGAGGTATAGATTTATTGGATGTTGTCAGAACTTCTGGTATTGGAGGAGAATTTACAAAACTGGGGAATAACGCCGAAATGACGACTAATGGAATTGAGTTTCAATTGAACACCGTTAATATTAGTTCTGATAAATTTCAATGGCGCACAGGTTTCAATATCTCATTTATTGATCAGGAAATAACAAGCCTACAGCAAAGACCGAACGTTTTTTCATTGGTTAACGGTACGGGAAATGCAATTGGTACAGAACGAAATGCACTATATTCCTTTAATTTTGATGGATTAAACGAATTTGGAGTTCCTACCTTTGACTTAGGACAGGATGAATTTGGAGAGGATATTGATCCAATTTCTGGAATTGATTTCCAAGCAACGGAGGATATTCTAGATTTCCTTGTGTACGAAGGCCCTTCATTGCCTACAATTACAGGCGGGCTTGCTAACAATTTCAAATATAAAAATTGGAATTTTAGCTTTTTTGTGTCCTTTTCTGGAGGTAACAAAATTCGTTTAGATCCTGCATACGCCTCGGAGTATACAGATTTAAGTGTGTTCCCAAGAGAGTTTGTTAACCGTTGGCAACAGCCGGGAGATGAAAATCTTACTGATATTCCGGCTATACCGTCACGTTCGCTTATTCAATCTATTGGAGATAATAGTATTACCAGAGCATATAATGCCTATAATTATTCAACGGCTAGGGTGGCTGATGGTGATTTCGTTAGGATGAAAAACATATCCCTAGGGTATACCTTTGATGGCCAAACAGTGAAAAATTTGGGACTAAGTTCATTACGTTTTAATCTGCAGGGTACCAACCTGTTTCTATTCTATTCTGATGATAAGTTGGGGGGGCAAGATCCGGAATTCTTCAACAGTGGTGGGGTTGCTTCACCAATTACCAGGTCGTACACGTTTACACTTAATGTTGGTTTTTAAAAAAAATACTATGAAAAGCTATATAAAATTTATCCCGTTTTTATTACTTGTTCTTAATTTTAGTTGTGATGAGGTGCTTTCTGAAGTACCCGACAATCGAACGGAAATAGATTCGGCAGAGAAAATTTCTGAATTATTAGTTGCAGCCTATCCGCAGGCCGGATATGTTCCTTTTTTGGAGCCTATGTCTGACAATGCTGATGACAAGGGGCCTGGGGCAGAATCAGATGTCCGAATTAATGAAGAAATGTATTTTTGGAGGGATTTAAATGATGATGATGAAGATACTCCTACATTCTATTGGAATGAAGCATACGAAGCAATTTCCCATGCAAATCAAGCCCTTGCGTCCATAGAAGAATTGGGTGGTGGAGAAGAGTTCAATTCCCAAAGGGGAGAGGCGCTTTTATGTAGGGCTTATGCCCATTTTATGTTGGTGAGTATTTTTTCTAAACGATACGATCCTAGTACGGCCAATACAGATATGGGTATTCCTTATGTTACGGAGCCTGAAACTGTATTGATTCAAGATTATGATAGAGGTACGGTTGCCCAGGTTTACGGGCAAATAGCAAAAGATTTAGAAGAAGGTTTGCCGCTAATTGAGAATGAATACGAGGTTCCAACATTCCATTTCACCAAGCAGGCAGCAAATGCGTTTGCATCCAGGTTTTATTTGCATATTGGAGAATGGCAAAAAGTCATAGATTATAGCACGGAGGCATTAGGTTCAGGTGGTGCTACTATACTTAGGGATATAAATGGCTTATACGATCAATTACCTGGAGCGCAATTACAATTGCAGTATTCATCGTCCACAGACCCTTCAAATTTATTGTTGTCTGCGGGGAGTTCGGTTTACGCCAGAGGCTTTTTCTCAGGATTAGCCAGATATCAATTAAGTAGACTTTTGCAAATTCAAATATTAGGAGGTAACCCCTTAGGCAAACCATGGGCGTATTCCATATTTACCTATAACGGTGATATAGGCTTGACTTTGATTAAGTATAACGAATATTTTAGGTTCACCAATCAAGCGGCTGGTATTGGGCTACCCTTCGTCACATATATGCTATTGACAACCGACGAAGTTTTGCTTAACAGAGCAGAAGCCTATGTAATGCTCCAGCAATATGATAATGCGGTATCAGATATAAATCTAATGTTTTCAACAAAAACTAGGGGGTATGTTGCTTCAGATGCTTTAGAGCCTGCGGACATTGAAGACCCTAATGGGAACTTTGCATTTACCGATACGAGTGCTTATGCGCCTTTTTACACTATATCTTCGAATGACCTCCCTTATGTGAATTTAATTTTGACAATGAGAAAGTCCATCTTTTACAATGAGGGTCTGCGCTGGTTAGATATAAAAAGACATGGTATTGAAGTCGAGCATAGAATTGTAAATGTAAACGGAAGCACAATTGATACATTTACATTACCCAGAGGAGATGATAGAAGAGCAGTACAAATCCCACCAGATGCTCAAGCATTTGGTATAGAACAAAATCCAAGATAATATTTTAAAAATTTAAGATATGAATAAAATACTTTATAAATTATTAAGCATATTGTTTTGCTGTGCTGTATTTGCATTTACAGCTTGCGAGAGAGATGCTTCAATAACTGAGTCCCAAATTGATACTACACCACCCATATTGAATGATTTGGATGTTTGGTTAAGAGAAAATTTCGTGGATCCCTATAACATTGAAATTCAATATAAATGGGACATTAATGATACGGATGTTGATAGATTTTTACACCCTCCATTTCAGTCCAGTGTTAGGCCGGTGGCTGAAGTTTTGCAGAGTGTTTGGATAGAGCCTTATACCCAATTGGGAGGCGAAAACTTTATCAAGCATATTGCACCAAGGGAATTTGTTTTAGCCGGCGGATTTAATTTCAACCCTGGAGGAAATACAATAACCTTGGGTATAGCCGAGCAAGGAGCAAGGATAATTCTATTTAATATAGATTTTTTAGATTTTGACAACATTTTGTACGAAGAAGATACACCAAACGATTTTGACGTGCAGTTTTCAGTAATTGGGCCATTATCGACCATTCACCACGAGTACGGTCATATTTTGAACCAAATCGAACCTTATGACCCAGTTTTTGATTTGGTCAATCCTGCCAATTATACCTCTTCATGGGCGGATAGAAGTAATGAGGAGGCTAGGGAACTGGGCTATATTTCTGCCTATGCCTCAAGTCAGCCAAGTGAGGATTTTGTAGAAATGATACAATATATGTTGGTGAGATCTGCTACCCAATGGGATGATTTGGTAAATGGCATATCTAGCGAACAAGCCAGATTGAGTATTAGGCTTAAAGAGCAACTTGTTGTTGAATATTATCAAGAAAAATTCAACATAGATTTTTATGAACTACGAGAGCTAACCTATCAGGCCTTGTTGGAGATATAGTTTAAATAGAATAACAAAAAATTGGATTTATGAAATTTTTAATAAAATACAAGTACCTAAGTTTTATACTATTGTTCTTTTTTGTGCTGTTTTCGTGTAGCGAGGATGATACGGAAAATGTATTTGGCCAAGCACCGGCCGATAGGGTAGCTGATAGAGTTAATGAACTGCAGAACCTTTTAGTGTCTCAGCCAAACGGTTACAGGGCGATATATTTCCCAAAGAATGATCAAAGGGGTGGTTTCACCATTTTCATGCAGTTTAATGCCGATGGCACGGTAAGACAAACTTCGGATTTTGATGACGATAGTACGCTTCAAAATTCCAGTTATGAGGTAAGGCTTGGAACTACAACGGAACTTGTATTTACAACGCGCAATCATATTACTAAAGCAACCGATCCTACAGCCGTTACACAAAATATTAATGGTTTTCAAACTGGTATTGGGTTTTTTGGGACATCTGTTTTTCAATATTTCAGCAACGACAACGGGGTTATTACTTTTAGGGATGTAAGAAATAGGGATACTGCATCCTTAATTCTTTATCCTTCGAATTTTACGGACTTTGATGCTGAAAGTGTGGCAAGTGTAGAAGCTTCCTATGCTAACAGACAGACTTTTGATGATGTGGACTGTTCAACGGCGTCAGTTTATGATAGTCTTGTTTTGGAAGCTCCAGGCGAGGGAGGGATGGTTACCTATGTTTTGAACTACACACCTAATACTATATTTTTTGACGCTGAAACAGTGGACAGTGAAGGTGTTACCACTGAGAAGGGTATAGGTGCAGCTTTTACTTTTATCGACGGAAAAGAGGCAATAATAATAAGTCCCGCATTGGAAGTTGGAGATAGTGTCTTCAAGGATTTTGTTTTGGATACCAGCAGTGGTAAACCGCAATACGTCGCAACCTCAAATGGTGCGACCGCTACAATTTCAAATTCCCCATTGTTAAGTCCTTCAGGGGAGGGTATCAATGATGATATCGCTTTATTGGAAAGTGCCTTTTTGTATAGGATTTCCTTAGGGTCTAACCCTTTGACAAGCCCCTGTTTTCAGGAAGAAGTCATAGATCAAATTAATGCAAATTTGGATGCTGGGTTTGGTCCTGGAGCATTTTCTTTAACTCAGTTCCAGTTTATTTTTAATTTTAATAGTGATGCATGTGATAATTTTTTGTTTGTACAGATTACTCGTGCAGCCGATGGGGCCGCATTCAATGCGTTCTATTGTTATAATAGGGCTAGCGTAAGTAATAATAGGCTTTTTCAAGAATATACAGGGCCATTTGGGACAGGAAACGGACCATTTTTAGAACCTTTTTATGCCCCGCTAATAGACTTTTTTGATAATCCAGCCTCTTCAAGCTCAGGTATGCTCTATACGAATGAAGGCCCTTTCCGATCAAATACAAATGGTTTCAGTAATATATCTGGAACATTTACTAAGATGGACAATCAGGCTTTAAGGGTTTATGGGCTATTTTTTGGCTAATAATTCCTTTGACTGAGAATTTTTTAAGGCAATCCCTAAATTTGAAATAGGTTTAGGGATTGCTTTTTTTATTAACTCTGAACTACAACTTCCCTCTCTAAAATATAATTTCCTCATTTTTCATCGTTATCATATTTTGTATTTACATTTGCAACGTTTTTTATGATTATGCGAAAGTTAGGCCTTACAATCCTTTTTGGTGTTTTTTCTTGTATTGCGTTTGGGCAGGTGCTTTCCGGCAAGCAAACAAAGCCTCAAGATTCATTGGCGACAAAACCTCAGGAAACATTGGCCACGCAGCCAGAGGATAGTTTAAGGACTTCGCGTTCCGCAGGTCGCGGGGGAAACCTTTTGGATCGTATCGATCCACAAGATCCAAAGGAAAAGAAAGCAAAAATTGAGGACTACCTCATTATTTCTCATGAAAACGATACCACACATGTCGATACATCTTTAACGGTTTTTAAAGATTACAAATTCAATTATTTAAGACGGGATAACTTTGGATTGGTGCGCTTCTCAAACATTGGGCAATCCTATAATAGCCTCACCTATAATTTCCAAAGCACGGATTTAATGCCAAGCTTTGGAGCCAGGGCCAGGCATTTCAATTATATGGAAATTGAGGATATTTCATATTATCGGGTGCCAACACCTTTAACGGAATTATTATATAAATCTGCTTTTGAACAAGGACAGTTGGCAGATTCTTTTTTTACGGTTAACACCTCACCACAACTTAATTTGTCAATTGGATATAAAGGCCTTAGGTCTTTAGGGAAATACCAAAGTATTTTGACCAGTACGGGAAATTTTCGGTTCCTCACTAACTATCATACCAAAAACCGTCGCTACAAGATGCGAGGGCATGTTGTGATGCAGGATTTGCTAAACAATGAAAATGGGGGTATCCGGGACGACATGGTCGAGAATTTTGAAAGTGGTATTGACGAATTTCGCGACCGTTCCATTTTGGAGGTCAATTTTGAGAATGCAGAAAATATTTTAAAAGGTAAACGTTTTCATTTAGAACATAGCTATGATGTCTTTAACAAAAAGGTTAAAAAATTCCTCCCAACGATTTTAAACGATTCTACTTCAAAAAGTCGTCTCACCGTTAAGCATATTATATCCTTTGAGGACAAGTATTTTCAATATGATCAGACTTCGGCTAATAGTATTTTTGGTGACGCATTCGTTACTTCAGGGCTAAGGGAACGCTCTACGCTGGAGCATTTATTTAATCAGGTACAGTTGCAGTACTTCAATAACGAACTTGGGGATTTTCAGGTAAATATTAGTAACGATAACTATAACTACGGCTACGATAGGGTAGTAGTGCTAAATGGAAATACGATCACCAACAGATTAAAAGGGAACGTTTATTCGGCAGGCGGAAAATACCATAAATATTATAGGGGCTTTGATATCAATGGGGAAGCGGGAGTCAATATTTCGGGTGATTTTCAGGGCAACTTTGTTAAAGCTCACGCCAGTTATAATTTTAATGATGTCATATTTGCTAAAGCATCTATAAACCATAGCTCAAAAGCTCCTAATTACAACCAGCAGTTGTATCAGAGCAACTATTTAAACTACAACTGGCGGAACAGTTTCAACAATACCGAAACGCAACAGCTCGCTTTCTTTGTAAAATTTAAGAACATAGCAAATGTTACGGTGGATTATACCACCATCAGTGATTACATCTATTTTAAAAATGATGCAAATGCCACGGCGGGTACCCAGCAAATAAAAGCATTCCAGAATGATGGCACCATCAACTATTTTAGAATAAAAGCGGAAAATGAAATAAAATTTGGAAAATTTGCCTTAAATAATACCATATTATATCAAAACGTTCAAGATGAAAACAAGGTGCTTAACGTACCCGAGCTAACTACCCGTAACACAATTTATTTTAGTTCACATGTCTTCAAGAAAGCCATGTTTTTGCAAACAGGCCTCACTTTTAATTATTTCACAAAGTACTACATGAATGCATATAACCCAGTTATGTCAGAGTTTTATGTGCAAACAGATAGGGAGTTTGGCGATTTTCCAAGATTCGATTTCTTCGTTAATGCCAAAATCCGACAAACACGAATATTTTTTAAGGCCGAACACTTCAACTCCTCCTTTACGGGCTACAATTTTTATTCAGCCCCAAACTACCCTTATCGCGATTTCATAGTCCGATTTGGTATCGTTTGGAACTTTTTTATGTAGTTCATACACAAAATATATAGGTATAATTTTTTGGGTTTTTAGGGCGCTCCCCTCCCGATAGCTATCGGTATTGTCGGGCTTTCGGCAGTCGCTCTGATGGAGGAGCTCCGGCAGATGCCTCAATCCCTAGCGCGGGGGTGCCCGCGGGCCGCGCTGTCCGCCCGATGGTCCGGCGTCCTTTCGGGGCCCCGTCCGTTTGCCCCTTTGCCGTCCCCCGCTTTGCGCCCCTGCCTGCCGGCAGGCAGGTTTGCGAGAGAAGC
>NZ_JACNMF010000019.1 GCF_014270105.1 Hyunsoonleella aquatilis | reverse complement strand
AGAGGGTTATCAATGTTGTCGAAGTCCAAAGCTTCACCGTGTATACTAACCTTATTTCTCTCTTTTGTTCTTTCTGATTATTGGTTAAATTTAATGAAAGACAAACTTAAGACGTGTATAATTCATTGCTAGTTATAGCCTACTTACGAAAGTCCTCGCGGACTTTCTATCTGTGATTTATTTGCTAACTTTAGTGCTTAAACACGCAACGAAATCATACACAAATACGTTGTGCCTAATTTGAGAAATGAAAATATTCCCAACCAAAGAGCTGAATTTTAAGCTAATAGACGACCAAGCTGAAACGCTGAATCGACTGAATCGGAGAACGGAAAAGTCTGAAAATCTGACTTCTCAGCATACCGACAAATCATTTCGCGGAATAATAAACGGAAACGAATTTAAACTAATATCATCTGCAATTGGAAAAGGAGCTTTTTGCGTAATGACTGGAGCAATTGAATCTGACAAAGGAAACGTGAAAGTGGAAATACATAAAGTCTTTCGGATTTTATTAAGTATCATTCTTTGCTTCCCCATTGTTGGAATTTTAATCGCAATATTAACAGGGCAAGAAGAACCTAATCCGATTTTTATTTTGGTTGTAATTGGACAAATTTTAATAATTAGATACGCTTTTATCGGGCTTGCTTTTAAGTTTTTATCGAGACAAAGCCTCAATAGATTACGAGACGTACTTGACTTGGAATGGATAAAAAACTAGGCACAACAATGTATAACCGCAATTACGGCGGATTCGACTACGTCCGAATCCACGCGGAATTGCTAAAGCCTGTGTTAAATCGAAAAGTCTGCCTATATTAACCCGTAACTGACGGTTATACGAGACCGTTACAAGCAATTTGATGAACAACGAAAAATTTTTCTCAACCGAATTAATTCTTCAAAATGAATTGATTTTAATCCGACCGTTGAAAGAATCGGATATTAATGACATTGAACGCATAAGTTATTCAAAAGAACTTGGGGAATTTGGAGCTAGAGTTAAAAACAGAAACGATTTAATGGAATATTTTAATTATTGTTTTTCTGCAAAAGAAAAAAAGACTCTATATCCATTTATAATTATAGAAAAGGAAAATCAAAAACCAGTTGGAATTACAATGTTTGGAAATATTGATTTCTACCATAAAAGATTAGAAATTGGATGGACTTGGATTGCGGAAAAATTTCAAGGAACTGGAATTAATGCCATCTGCAAGAAACTGCTTTTGGATTACTGTTTTAATGAGCTAATATTAAGAAGAGTTGAATTCAAAATTGACATAAAGAATATCAAGTCTCAAAAAGCAATAAAGAAACTTGGAGCTGTTAGGGAAGGATTACTTCGGAATTACAATATCCAATCATATGGGGAAAGTGAAGGAACTTATGTCTATAGTATTTTGAATAAAGAATGGAAATAAAAACTGCTTGTAACAATGTATAACCGCAATTACGGCGGATTCGACTACGTCCGAATCCACTCGGAATTGCTAACGTCTTTGCTAAACCGAAAATTAACACATATTAACCCGTAACTGACGGTTATACGAGACCGTTGTAACCAATATGAGAAAACCCAAATCCATACAATTAATATTATTTCTGACTTTGCTCGGAATAATAGTTTCTTGTAAAACAAATTATGGATTTAAGACCTATGTTTTTGACAGTGGA
>NZ_JACNMF010000018.1 GCF_014270105.1 Hyunsoonleella aquatilis | reverse complement strand
GTGGCAAACAAGTTGTTGAAACAGGCCTTTGCCATAGCAAAATCAGGAAGGCCTTACGATGAAAACTTTGTTTCGAGATTGGTTTAAAAAAGCTTGTTTTTTAACTCAGTTCTTTGTTAGCCACAGTATTTATTCAAGTTGTTGTTTTTCCATCGTAATATATGTAGTGCAAAGCTCTTATTGCATTCACACAATGATTTCCCCAATGAGTGGTAAATCCGAATTTCAATTGCCAAAGTCCATCTTCGATTGCCTCGTCTGTTCCGATTTGGTCTATTTTATAGAGTTCTTCTTTTAAATCCGCATAAATATCCGCAACATCATCGACTAACCAACCTTGTGTTGGCTCGTTTTCATTTTCGTAAGTTGGGTCAAAAACTTCCCAATAAAAACATTCTTTTCCAAGTGAGGAAATCAGATTTACGTTCTGTTCTTTTAGTTTCTCTCTCGTAAAAGTTTCAAATTCCGATTTTTCGCTTGAGTGAATTAATTCGACCGATTTCAGAGAAATTCCAGCGTTATATAATTCAGTCAGTTTTTTATGGATTTCAGGATAAAATTCTTTTTCCTTTATTTCTTTATTTTCAATCAGTTCAATAAATCCACGAGCAACTTTTAGGAAATCTTGAGTTTCCTTTGATTCAAGTAATGATTGTATTTCTTTAGTCAAGTTTTGCATTCGTGGTCATATTGTGGCTAACGGTCTCGTATAACCGTCAGTTACGGGTTTTAAATTACTATTTTTCGATTAAGCACTGACGCTCGCAATTCCGAGTGGATTCGGACGTAGTCGAATCCGCCGTAATTGCGGTTATACATTGTTACCTGCTGGCTTTTATTTTTCACGTTCAGTTTTTAAATCAATAATGCACAAAATAAGAATCCGTTTCCTTTCCATCGTCAACCATTCTTATTCGGACATCGAACAATTCAGTCAAAATTTTATCTTTAGTAGAGTTGTCAAATTCCTCAAATTCCAAATCCACAATATGTTCAGAGATTTTGTCTCCGTTATGCAATTTTTCCGCCACAATTTTTTCAATCAGAATGTTCAATTCGGGTGATGGAATTTCTTTTTCGGATTTGTGCCAAATAAATTCTTGTCGTTCTTCTAAGTCATTTTCGTCATAGATTGCGATTCCGCTTATCGAATTAACCGTTTCGTTAGTTAATTCAATTTTTTCAACTCCGTATAATTTCAGATATGATTTTAAAAAATTAAGCCTGTTCGATTTACTCATTTCGTTTTTTTCAGCTTGCAGGTAACGGTAAAGTGTATGATTTCGTTGCGTGTTTAAGCACTAAAGTTAGCAAATAAATCACAGATAGAAAGTCCGCGAGGACTTTCGTAAGTAGTCAATTACTAGCAATGAATTATACACATTGTTACCACACGTTTTTAATTCGGATAAATTGATAATCTTATTTGATTATAAGAACCTTTAGGGTTTCCAAAAGCAAATAAATATGCATTCATTCCGTTTTTATTCAGCCATTTTATTCCGTCTCGATAAGTTTCATCATCTTTTTGGTTTTCAGACTGTATTTCCGAAAAGGTTGGTTCTCCGAACTTTTCAGTTAGCATTTGAGTCAATTCCGTAAATTTTTTCTTGAACGTTTTTTTTGTTTTCAAATTTTGTTTCTCCGTTTTGAAACTTTTCTTTTTTAAGTCATTCCACTCGTAAGTAGTAACTCGAATTGAACTGTCCTTTGTGAAATAGTAACCAACTTTGAGTGAGAAATTCGGTTTTATAATTCGCTTAAAATCTCGAGAAATTTCAAGTTCATAATTGTCTTTATTCGGATAAATATTTTCTCCAAGTCCAACTTTATGTGTTCGAGTAATATCTTCAGACTTTAGTTTTTTTTCAAGTTCTAGTGCGTAATTCAGATTCAGATTTTCATAATTAAAAATCCGTTCATTTTGGAATACTTTTTTTGAAGTTCCGCATCCAACTAATAAAGTCAGAAAGATAATTGATATGACTATTGTTTTTCTCAAATGTGTGGTAACGGTTTTGTGTATGGCTCGTTGCGTGTAAATTAGCGATTAATTTTCGGTTGAGCCACAAGCCAGATTTTTAAATTTTACTATTTATATTTTTTATTGGAAATCGTCAAATTTAAAAATTTGGCGACTTTCCAAATATACCTTAACGTCGATTAAGCAACTGAACAGCAATGAGCTATACACGTCTTAAGTTTGTCTTTCATTAAATTTAACCAATAATCAGAAAGAACAAAAGAGAGAAATAAGGTTAGTATACACGGTGAAGCTTTGGACTTCGACAACATTGATAA
>NZ_JACNMF010000017.1 GCF_014270105.1 Hyunsoonleella aquatilis | reverse complement strand
CAGAAAAAGAGAGAGGGTTATCAATGTTGTCGAAGTCCAAAGCTTCACCGTGTATACTAACCTTATTTCTCTCTTTTGTTCTTTCTGATTATTGGTTAAATTTAATGAAAGACAAACTTAAGATGTGTATAATTCATTGCTAGTTATAGCCTACTTACGAAAGTCCTCGCGGACTTTCTATCTGTGATTTATTTGCTAAATTTAGTGCTTAAACACGCAACGAAATCATACACTAGACCGTTACCTAACATACGAATGAACATTTTCGGATTTAAGAAAAAAAAGGAATATTCATCAAAGGAAATTCTTGCTCAACTTGACAAATGTGCTAATGATTATACCTTTCCAATGTTGGATAACGGATACATTTATCCAATCCATTCTAAATTGACCGCTTACCGAGATGAAAAACGCTGGGCATTAATAATAGAAGTGTTCGGTTTTAATTATCGTGGTGGTGGGCATAACGGAATATCTAACTGTATGCACATTTTCGGAAATTGTATAAGTACTAATCCTGGAACTGACAATGCAAATTTTTTACAAATAACTAATGATACTCCTGACTCTCTGACTTTTGACGAAGAATATCAAGAAAGTCTAAATCCTCAAGCAAAGAGAATGACTCTTCGTGGAATGGAAATTGACATTAATCATGACAGAGAATTTTATTTAAATAAAGGAATTGAATTAGAGGAAGAAAATAAAATCTTTGTGTGGGAATTTATGAGAGGGTTAGAACCAGAATATAACAATAAATTTGAAGCAACTGAAAAGGAAATCAGAGAACGAATCCCAGAAGATTTACCTCTAATCTTAACGTTAAAAGAATGGAATCATCCTGATTGTGCTGGTGCAGAACTTCCAAGTTCAAATGAAACTTTTATACAAATAGCAAAAGTCCTAGAAACTGGCAAAATTGAATATTATAATCCAACTCTGAAACCAAATAATCATTGGAAAAATTGGCCAGAAGGTGGAAAACTATAAGAAAGTACGTTAGGTAACAACGTATATCCTCAATGGTGAGATTTATACCAAACCCAAACGTCCAAGAATTTTTACTACATTTGACTAAACTGAATTGGTCAAGGCTTATTTGCCTCACCACTGAAGGATATACGAGACCGTTGGGCACAATATGAACGAACATCGAATGAAATACATAATTATCGGAATTTTATTTATCTCAACTTCTGTTTTTGGACAGGAGTTCAATTTTGACATTCATAATACTTCACTCGCTGAATATTTAAAAATGGAAGAAAATTTGGGAAGCGAAAAAATTCCGACAACCTCAAATCACGTTTCCTTTGGTGGAAATGCACAACCAATTAAATATTTAAGAAAAGAGAAAGTAATTCCTGATTTAACTTCTTTCTACTTTTTCAAAAAAGCGGATTCAACAATGTCCTATGTTCTCTACGAATGGGACGTTTCGAATTTTGAGAAACAAGACAATAACCAAAAATCAAAGAAGTTTCAAAAAGCCTTAATTACAAAATACAAAGGACTTAAAAAAGAAATTTCAAATGAGTTCGGACAACCAGAAGTAAAGAAGAATTATTCGAATATAAGCCGACTTGATTCTATAAACACTTTTGTAGAAAGCTCAACTTGGAAACCTAATGACAGTACCGAAATTGAAATGTATGCAACTGTTTCTAACTATTATGAGAAAAGAGGCGCAAGCACAATAAATCCAGTTCATCGAATACGACTTTACATCAGAAATCAAGCAAAGGAAAAAGAAAAAGTAATCCCAAAACTTGACGAGAAAAAGTTGGCTGAATTGGAAAAAATAAAGACTGACTTTTTTACTGCTTTAAAATCCAAAGATTTACCAAAATCAAAAGAGTTTTTATCGGACTTAATACTTGAAAAAGTTACTGACGAACAAATTAATATGCTGATTGACAATATCAATTTTGATAAACAAACGGAATTGATTTACAGCGGAGTTCAAATGGGATTTGACGGAAGTATGTTCACACTACTTCAGTATAAATATTCGGACGACAATTCAAGTCCGCCAAGTGAAATGATAAAATTGATTTTTGACGATAAAGACAAAGTTGTAGGAATACAACCGATTAAAATGCAAAGTAAATTAACCGATTAAAAAAATACTGTGCCCAACAATGGCTATAAGTAATTGCTTGTTCTTGCCTACTTCTGAAAATCCTCGCGGATTTTCAGCTTGGTTTGTACTTGCAAAGTTACGTGCTAAATCACGCAACTACTCATAGCCGAGACCGTTGTGTACAATTATGAAAAACGTCCTGCTAATCATTCTAATTTCTGTTTATACTTCGAGTTTCTCACAAGTGAAAATTGACACATCTGAAGTTAAAT
>NZ_JACNMF010000016.1 GCF_014270105.1 Hyunsoonleella aquatilis | reverse complement strand
CAGTGGCAAACAAGTTGTTGAAACAGGCCTTTGCCATAGCAAAATCAGGAAGGCCTTACGATGAAAACTTTGTTTCGAGATTGGTTTAAAAAAGCTTGTTTTTTAACTCAGTTCTTTGTTAGGCACAGTATTTTAATATTTTTTCTTTTCCGATATTTTCAAATTCGTTAAGGAAATTAGATAATTGCAAACATTGTAAAAATTCCCTTTACTTGGTGACCAAACACTAACTACTCTATAATCGGTTTTATTAACTCCTTCCATTATCCATTCAGAACCATCAGTTCCGATTGAGCTACGACCTAAATCCATATTCCAAAAATCCGCTTTTCCGATAAGTTGGATAAATTCAGTCCATTCTTTTTCGGTTAGTATTTTCAGTCGCTCAATTTCTATTTCTCCTGGTTCGTATCCACCAGCACCATTTAGCACTTTCCAATAAAGAATATATTTGTCATTTCTTTTTTCAAATCTAAAAGTCATTGGTTTGTCAAATGTCCTTAACCAAGTAAAACGATAAATTTCTTTGTCAATTTTTCTATTAAACAACAAAGGTTCTCTCATTGCGTGAAGATGTTTTGAATACCAATCCACAACAAATTCGTCATAAGTCCCCTTTATCGTCTTTGTTTTAATCGTATAACTTGAGTCATTTTTCTTAATCCAATCAGTACTAACTTCAGGAAACATTTCTTTCGGAAAGTAAGGTTGGTTTAAATCAGTCGGAACATTTAAACTATCAACTTTGATTGTTGAGTCGACAAATTTTTCAATCGATTGGCTAAATCCGATTTGGGTCAGAAATAATGTCAAAATTCCAATTGATAATATTTGTCTCAAAGTTTTGTTCATATTGTGCCTAACGGTCTCGGCTATGAGTAGTTGCGTGGGTTAGCACTTAACTTTGCAAGTACACACCAAGCTGAAAATCCGCGAGGATTTTCAGAAGTAGGCGATAACAAGCAATTACTTATAGCCATTGTTAGCTACCGTATTTTTTTAGTTTTTCTTTTAATTCAATTTCGCTAATCGGTTTCACTTCAATAAATTCTTCTTCATTTTCTCCAATTACTATAACTCTCTCGCCAAAAGTAAGTCCGCTATTATCAAATCCAATTGATATGATTATTGCTTTTTCTCCTTTAGGTAGTTTGTTGTAACCATCTTCATTTTTCGTAAACCAATATTCATTTGTTGATTTTTCTATTCCGCTTAAAATGACATTTCTTTCTTCTAAAATCAGACTTGTTAAATTTGACTTTGTTGAAGTCTTTACAGCTAATTTAGTTGGACTTGCTTTTGGGTCTTCGTAAAAGAAATCTACATTAATCCATCCAAAATTTATTGCGTCGTAGGTAATAAGAACATTATTCAGTTCCTTGAGTTTTGTTGTGTCAATTATTCGGCTTGTGTCAATTTTAGTAAGCTTTTGAGATGCGAATTTTTTATAAAGTTCAATTTTCCAACGTCCGTGTTCTTTTGCATCTTTTAATATTGACTCGTGAGCTTCTTTTTGCATTTTAGTTCTTGGACCACCATTTGGTCCTGGTGGAATATTGTTTAAATGGTAATTAACTCTTTCTGTTGAATCTTTGATAAAATATTGAACAGTTAACTCATCAATTTCCCAAAGATTTTTGTCAAGATTATTTATATAAATATTTAAAACTTCTTTCCAACAAGTAGTGCTAAATCTATCTGAAAATTCTTTTGTTGCCAAAAGTGTATTTTCAAAATCGGTAATATTCCCAAAATAGTTGTAATAAGCGTATTTTAAAGTGTCTGTAGTAATTCCATAATATTCAGAACATTCGGTCAGAAATCGGTTTTTACTTATAAATTTTATTGGGTATGGTGTTAAAGATTTTGAAGGTTCTTCAATTTTGTCCCAATTGATTAATCCATCTTCTTCTCTGTTTCCTAAAAATATTTTCGCATCTTCTTTAATTCCTTTCTGGGGAATTTGCAATCTTATAGATTTCCCAGTTCCTATTTTTAGTTCATTCCCGTTTTCATCATTTGCAGATAGAAAAACCATTCCTAACGATTCAAGAATTTTATCGTTATGAATAGTTTGCAGATTTGAAGTTATAAAGTCCGACTTTGTAAAATTTTCTTTAATTTCTATGAAAACGTTTTTAGAAACAACATTACCATTTTGGTCAACAATTGAATTTTCTGGAATAAGTAGAATTGTTCCACTTTTTCCAACTAGCGTATTCGGTTGGGATGGATTAATTTCAAATACTTGACTTTTATTGATGGATTCTAAAGCACTTATTAATTCAGTCGGAATGTTACCGAATTCTTGATTTATTTCTTTTTCTTTTGCACAACTTATGACTGTGCAAACTATCAATAAGAAAAGAATTTTATTCATATGTTCGGATGTTCGTTTATATGGTAGCTAACGGTCTCGTATAACCGTCAGTTACGGATTAATATGCACAGACTTTTCGGTTTAGCACAAGCATTAGGAATTCCGAGTGGATTCGGGCGTAGTCGAATCCGCCGTAATTGCGGTTATACATT
>NZ_JACNMF010000015.1 GCF_014270105.1 Hyunsoonleella aquatilis | reverse complement strand
AGCAGTGGCAAACAAGTTGTTGAAACAGGCCTTTGCCATAGCAAAATCAGGAAGGCCTTACGATGAAAACTTTGTTTCGAGATTGGTTTAAAAAAGCTTGTTTTTTAACTCAGTTCTTTGTTGGCAACTGGCTTTTATTTATTCAGTTCAATTATTCTCTAAATTAATTTAAAAACAAACTTGCTAAAATTGGCAAAATTCCAAAAATGACAAGTCCAACTATTGAAGTCCAATATTGATAATTTTTCTTCTCTTTTTTGATGGTACTAAAAATTATAAAAATCAGACTCAATAAAAGTAAAACTGTTCCTAAAATTCCAAAATAAAATAAGACTTGTGCTGTGTTGTCTCCTTCATTAAATATACTTGTATAGCTGATTGTCAAATAGAAGGAAATAATATTAATTATTAAAATCCAAATCATAAAATGGAAAGCCCATTTTTTAAAATTTATATTATTCATTTAAGCTAGTTTTTTATTTATTCGGTCAAATTTCTTTTCTCCGAGTTCATTTTTTATTATTTCCGAATTCTGTTCCACAATATTTTTAAATTTCAGAAATTCAGTTTGATTTTCATTCCAAAATTCAGTCGGTAAACTTGAAACAGCGATAAGTAAATCGCCTTCGTAAAAATCACATTCGGTCAAAATATTCCGTTCGAGTTTTTCGAGTGCGATTCCGATTAGATATTCAATTCCGATTTTTTGAGAAATTAGAAGTCTTATCTGTTCGTTTGTCAATTCCGCAATACTG
This sequence comes from Hyunsoonleella aquatilis, assembly GCF_014270105.1. Taxonomy (GTDB): domain Bacteria; phylum Bacteroidota; class Bacteroidia; order Flavobacteriales; family Flavobacteriaceae; genus Jejuia; species Jejuia aquatilis. The sequence goes on along the minus strand of NZ_JACNMF010000015.1, from coordinate 2,169 downwards.
ATTTTCCGATAATGATAACATTTTTCAACCAAATCAGTCGGAAATTCGGAAAGGTTTTTCCAAATATCTTTCTCTAATTGTTCGATTGATTTTGTTTCCATATGAGTGATTTCAGCTTGTTGCCAACGTTTCGAATATGGTGCGTTTGGCATTTCAACGCTCCAAACTTTCAATTTACTACTAAGTTTCTTAATTGCTATCATTTTTAGCACTATCTGCCAAATGCACTATATTTTTTGTTATGGGTTGCCTTTATTCTATTCTAGTAAAGTTTGTATTTATAATTCGTGTAGCCTTCAAGTTCTTCTCCGCTGTAATGTAATATTTTCACAAGTAATTTTTTTCGATTATAAATGTAAACATCCTTTGTTTCTGTCTTACTACCAATAACTTTCCAAAACTTCCTAATTAGCTGTTTGTCGTAGTTATATTGCCATTCCGTAATACACCACAAACTGTCAGGTTTATTGTCATATCGTATTTCAGTTACAATTTCGCCCCAACGGTCATAGCGAAACTCTTGTCTGTATAGAAACTTGTCTTTATAGTAGTGTATTTTTTCAGTTGGTCTCCCTAAACTGTCTGTAATTGTTGTGTCTTGTCTTTTACCTTCAACTCTCGTGATACCTTCGTATGAAAAATTAAAAACGCTGTCCTTTGAAATTGTCTGATTTGAATTGTCTTTTGAATAATCTTGTAATCTTGAAACTTGGTTGTCTTTGTCAAACTCAGTTTCCTTAATCAATTTTCCTTTTGCGTCATACTCGAAAATAGTTTTATAAATTAAGTAGTCCTTTTTATTGTCTTTGAATTGCCAAAGTTCATCTTGCATTTTTTTTCCTGTGCTGTCATATATGTAATAATGGATAGAATTCAAGTTTTTATAATTTCGTCCGTGTCCGCTAGTAATACTAATGGTACTGTCAGCATTCTTGGTAACACTGCTAAAATGCCAAATTTCACCGTATTCACCTTCTTCAATCAGATTTCCTTTCTTGTCGTAGCGTTCATAGCCTGTTTTCTGTTTTGATTTTCTCCATTTACTCCTTTCGTAATCTTTATTCAACTTATAAGAATATTGTATTTCAGTCCTTGTGTCAACCTTTGGAGGAAATACATAATAAGAGCAAGAACTAAGTCCTAATAAAATTCCAAATATTAATATTAATTGTTTCAATGTAAGTTGTCGTTTTTTAAGGTTGCCCATAACGGTATCGGCTATGAGTAGTTGCGTGGGTTAGCACGAAACTTTGCAAGTACACACCAAACTGAAAATCCGCTAGGATTTTCAGAAGTAGGCGAGAAAAAGCAATTACTTATAGCCATTGTTGTGGTGTCGTTTTTTTAGATTAGTTTCCTTATTACAAATCTGATATTTTGAATAATCACAAACAAAAAAGATGAAAATCCAACAACGTAAGTAATGAAAGCAAAGACTACTAATGGTTTGTTATAGTCATTTACCACACTATATAATTCATTAAAGTAATTTTTCCTTTCTTCTTGATATTTAATATTCGTTTTATATTCCTCAGTTGTATATTCAAAAATTTCCTTTTCTACGCCTATTGTAATTCCGCGCCTTTTTACGGGTCTCTCATACTCTTTAGTATGTTCTTTCCTTTCAGTGAGATAAGGTTCACTTAAAACAGAAAAACCTTTAATATTTTTGTTTTTAGCATATTTTGATTCAATTCGACTTAAGTAATTATCTGATTCTCCAGCCGAAATGAATTCCCCATAATTTTGAAATTTTTTGATGAAGGAAGGACAGAATACTTGATAAATAAATGTACCTATTGCTATAAAAATTGCACCGAAGTAAAATAAATACCAACTAAAAGGTAATTCAAGATTCAGTTTTATTGAATTCTCTCCAAGAATTAGGATAAAAGGATTGTCTAAATATCCCATTAATTTTACCAAAATTGGTATTATAACGAGGTAGTAATAGCTGGATTTGCTAAACCTCATTTTCCCTAAAGAGTTAATTAACGACCAATTTATTTTTTTCATTAAGTTTTTCTTAAATGCACCACAACGGTCTTGTGTATGGTTAGTTGCGTGTTTAAGCAACTAATTTAGTAAACAAAAACGAACGCGAGAAAATTCCGAAGGAATTTTCCAAATAAGCAACGACCAAAGCAATTAATTATACACGTCTTAAGT
>NZ_JACNMF010000014.1 GCF_014270105.1 Hyunsoonleella aquatilis | reverse complement strand
AGCAGTGGCAAACAAGTTGTTGAAACAGGCCTTTGCCATAGCAAAATCAGGAAGGCCTTACGATGAAAACTTTGTTTCGAGATTGGTTTAAAAAAGCTTGTTTTTTAACTCAGTTCTTTGTTGTGCGTTCGTTTTTTTACATACGACCATTGTCTTTCCACATCATCCAGTTTTTGTTAATTCCCCATATTTCAGTTATTCCTTCATTCAAATAGGAATTTGGTAAAGGAAAATCCTTTTCAGGACAAGGGTTATAAACTATGTAATATCCATCGCTTGCTAATTCAAACGACTTTTGTTCACAATTTTTTTTATGAAAAATTAAATATTCGACTTTGTTTTCGAGTTTTGTTGTTTTCAACAAATCTATAAGTTCACTTGGAAAATATTCTTTCGATATAAATTGATTCAAGGAAAATCTTGAAAAATCACTTTCTTCAATGGTCTTAATTATTTGATTATATTTTTCTTGATTATTTATTATATCATTTGGAATTGTCTTCTCCAATTTGGTGCAACTTATAATTAGCAGAATAAGAATTAAAAATACAGAATATTTACTTTTCATTATTTATTTCGTTTTTCCTTTCAGAGTATTCAGTCCAGTCATTTTTATATTCTTCTTTCAATTCCGATTTCGAGATTTTTGTTATTATATTTTCGTGTTTTTTAACTCGATTTCATTCATAACGACAATTTTCTTAAATGACGCACAACGGTCTAGGCTATGAGTAGTTGCGTGGTTTGGCACGAAACTTTGCAAGTACACACCAAACTGAAAATCCGCGAGGATTTTCAGAAGTAGGCGAGAACAAGCAATTACTTATAGCCATTGTTAGCCTTTGTTTTTTATTTTCCAAATTCACTTAAAGGAACTTCTGCTTTGTTGAATTCAATTCCTAATTCTTGTTTTGCTTTATCATTTCTGTAAACAATTTTAGCATTTCCATTAGGTTTTTCGTTATTCAGCATTTTCGTAATGTCCGAAACTTTCCAGCTCTCACTGCTTAATAAATAGTTTTTTCCGTTTAATCCTTTTTTAGTAGCTGAACTATAAATTCCGTCTGCAACATCTTTTACATCGACAATCGCAAATTCTGTATCAGTATCAAATAACATTTGAACAAATGGATTTGGTGCAATTTTGTTTTTGAAAAGAAATTGTAGACCTGAAGAAGTTGAATCTTCTCTTTGTGATAATGATTTACCCATAACAGCGACAGGTGAAACACTTGTTATTTCAAAATCAGCATTTGGATGTTCTTCTATAAATTTCTCTACAGTTTGGTTAGCAATATATTTTGCCTGTGCATAAGGATGACTTTCTTCACTCATAAATGGTTGGTTAGATTCATCAATTGTGTCGTCAGCACCTTTTCCGTTAGGAAGCAAAGGGAAATTTGTATTATATGAAGCAACCGAAGCAATAAAAACAACTTTTTCAATTCCTTGCGTTTCGTTAATTACTTCCAGGAAATTTTCTGTTCCTTTAATAGTTGGGTCAAATAATTCCGTTTTCGGGTCTTGCACATCCAACTGAAAAGGTGTTCCACCGTGAACAACTATGTCACAGCCTTTTGTGAATTCCTTTAATTGACTTTTATTTTCAACTTTTAGAGGAAGTATTTCAAGATTTTCAGCATTCGGTAATTTTTTCAAATGTTCATATTTTTCAGTTTTGGAAATATCGGTAGCAGATACTCTGACCTTAAATCCTTCCTGCAAAAATTTCTTTGTGGTATGACTTCCAATGAAGCCTGAACCTCCAATAATTCCAACTGTTTTCATATTTTCTGTTTTGATTAGTTATGTTTTTTTAAATAAAGGCTAACGGTTTTGTATAAGATTAGTTGCGTGGTTTAGCAACGAATTTAGCAAATACAAACCGAATAGAAAATCCGCGAGGATTTTCGTAAGTAGGCTCGTAACAAGCAATTAATTTTATACGTTGTTGGCAACTGTAGTTTTTATTATTTGTTCAGATTCTTTTTTTATTTCCTCGTATTTTTTAGTGAATTCTTCGCACTTTTCACTTGCTTTCGGATTTGTGCATTTTACTCTTCCTGCTCTTTTGCCAAGAAATTCAAAATATTCGTTGTATTCCCAACATAATTCCCAAATACCTCCTTTAGTTCCACATTCTGCATTTGGTAAAGCTGTTTCTAAAAACGCATATTCTTTCGTGTTTAAAGTTGCTCTGCCAATTATTATTTTCTTTAATTTATTTAGTTTTAAAATCGGTAAGAAAGCAGGAAATTCGGTTTTGTTAATTATAAAACCTAAAGAAAATACTTCGAGATTTGGCAAGCCTTCTAAAAATTCAAAATTTTCAATCGGCTGATTCCAGTCAAGTGTTCCGTCAATGTGCAAATATCTTAAACTTTCAATTCCTTTAAGATTTTCAAAATTTGAAACTTTCCTTAAATTCTCAAAGTGAAGTGATTTCAGTTTCCTTAAATTCCGCAAAGGTGATAAGTCAGAAAATCCAGAAACATATTCAAGTACAATCTCTTCTAAATTGATTAATTCTCTAATAAATTCAATGTCTTTTGTTCGCAAATGAGTGATTCTCAATCTTGTTATTTGAGTTAGTTCGCTTATTTTTTGAACTTGTTCTTTACTTGGTTCGTTTAAAGTTATTTCCTCAATATTTGGGCAATTAAAAACTTGATTCCAATGATTGTCATTTTTAGAAATCGTTAAAATTCTGACTTTTTCTTTATTCTTTATTTCCTCGTTTGCAGAATACGTATATCTCTCTACATTCGGAACAATTGTCCAATAATCATCAGTTCTATCTAAAAAATCTCCAAAATGGTGTTTCATCCGTTTGAGTGAGTTCTATTGTTGCCAACGGCTTCGGCTATGAGTAGTTGCGTGGGTTAGCACTTAACTTTGCAAGTACGCACCAAGCTGAAAATCCGCTAGGATTTTCAGAAGTAGGCGAGAACAAGCAATTACTTATAGCCATTGTT
>NZ_JACNMF010000013.1 GCF_014270105.1 Hyunsoonleella aquatilis | reverse complement strand
TCCACTGTCAAAAACATAGGTCTTAAATCCATAATTTGTTTTACAAGAAACTATTATTCCGAGCAAAGTCAGAAATAATATTAATTGTATGGATTTGGGTTTTCTCATATTGGTTACAACGGTTTTGTATAAGATTAGTTGCGTGGTTAAGCAACGAATTTAGCAAATACAAACCAAATAGAAAATCCGCGAGGATTTTCGTAAGCAGGCTCGTACCAAGCAATTAATTTTATACGGTGTTGTAACCAGTTTTTTTATTCATTTTTTATTAATTCCGATATTTCGTCCAAATTCAGTTCCATCATTTTTTTATGAACAAAAGCGCCAAAAATGATAAATATTGCTGATAATATAATTCCGATTAAAATTCCGTTTTGGTACATAAAGCCGATTGTCCAAAAAGTTAAAAAAGTCAGTACGAAAATCAGAAGTATTTTTTTTGGTTTTGCTGTTAACCTAACTTTAGAAGGTTTTATTTCACAAACAAAGTCATAAAATGCTTTTCCGTAAATAGTTATTATTCCATTTCCGACGTCAATTCTTTTATGGTCAAATCTTTTAATAGAATTAGCTAATTCCGATTCCGATTTTGTTGTGTTGACTGTTCGGTCAATTTGGAACTTATTTATTAGGGTCATATAACTTTGGATTTAGTCCGAGGATTGTTGAAATAACAATTACTATTAAAATCAAAAATCCGACACCTAAATAAAATGCTTTATAGTAATATTTTTTAATTCCGCTTTTTTGGTCAACTTCATTTAGAATTCGTTCGTATGTTATTTTCTGCCCTTTAATTTTGTAGTAAATCAGCAAAAGAGTTGCACCAACGTAACCAATAATTAATTGTTTTATTATTATGTTATAAAGTTGGTTCACTCGGTTTTCTGAAATTGGTTACAACGGTTTCGTATAACCGTCAGTTACGGGTTAAATTAGCGATTATTTTCTGATTAAACACTAGCCTTAGCAATTCCGAGTGGATTCGGACGGAGTCGAATCCGCCGTAATTGCGGTTATACATTGTTACCTGCTGGCTTTTATTCCGATTTATATTTTCAGCCACCATTTTATCGTTTTCAATTTGTCAGTTTCTATTTCTGTCAGATTTTGAGTTTCAAATTCAGTCAATTTATTTTTTACAGATTCAATTCCGTAATTTTCTTTTATCCAAAAAGGGAATTCCTCAACGCTTTTATTCCAATTTCCGATTGTTGATTTTAGAATCAAGCTTAAATCAATATCAGATTTCGGTTTAAGGATGTCCAATATTTTTCCAGCGTTTTTTTGGTCAACATATTCCGTTTCAGGTCTTTTTTTGTTTTCAAACACTTTAATAATTCCGCCCACAATTATTTCATCAGAAACCTTATTCAATTTGTCCGTGAATTGTCGAATTCTTAAATCTCCAATTTTATTCATTAAGTCAATAGACGAATAAAATTCATTTTGAAAATCATCTGATGTTTTTGGAATGTTCATCGGTTTTTTCAGCTTGCTGGTAACGGTCTAGTATAACCGTCAGTTACGGGTTTTAAGTTACTGTTTTTCGGTTAAGCACTGACGCTTGCAATTCCGAGTGGATTCGGACGTAGTCGAATCCGCCGTAATTGCGGTTATACATTGTTGGCAGTAGTTTTTTATTCTATATATCCATCTTGACACCAATTCGTTATTTTCCCTTTTTTATCAAGTTCAATATAGTAATAAATTCCGCTCCATTTTTCAACTTTTTTAAGTACAACTAAAATTCTGTTTTCAGATAATGTGAGAGATTGACTTACGTAGAGCTTTGGGTAATTCCCTTTCCCGTATTTTTTTATCTTAAAATCTTTTTGGTCAATGTTATCAAGATTTAGTTCTGTTTTATTGGAAACATTATGTTTTGAATTATCATATTCCTCAATTTCAATTTTTTCTAAACATCTTGGATACCAAAAAGGTGTTTCGGTTAATTTGTATGGTTGGATTTCTTTATAAATTCTGATTTTGTTTTTTGCAGGTTTTTTAGGTAGGATTTCAGTCCGATAAAAATCGAAAGCAATTTGCTCAAAAAATGGAACTTGGGTTTGAGCCATTCCGATTCCAAAGTTGAGTAAGAAAATCAGAAGTATATGTTTTTTCAAAATCAGGTTTTTTAAATTCAGTTCTTATTTAATTTAATTCGTTTTTATAAAAAAGAAGTAAGGAGTGAAGCCTAAACTTCGATTTGTTAACTGACTTCTCAAATTACTGCCAACGGTCTAGTGTATGATTTCGTTGCGTGTTTAAGCACTAAAGTTAGCAAATAAATCACAGATAGAAAGTCCGCGAGGACTTTCGTAAGTAGGCTATAACTAGCAATGAATTATACACATTGTTGTCTATAGTTTTTTATACGTCTTTGTTTCGGCAACGTATGGAAATTCAACTGACTTTAGTTTTCCATCTGTATATTCAAAACTATATTTCTCGTTTTTTTCAATTGTTTTCGGCTCGCTATTAATTCTCAAAATAATTCGGTCAGATTTTCCATTTACTGATGTACTTTGAGATGTTTCATTTCCGTTTGTCAGATATTTAATTTGAATTCCGACGTTTTCATTTCCGCCAGAATCAATATCATATTTCTCGAATTTTATAATTCCATTTTTATCGGTTTTCTTGATTTGAGATTTATTATAATTAATTGAATATTTTACTTCAAATTCAGATATAGGCTTTCCGTAATTATCCGTAACCTCGAATATGACAAAATCTCTGGAAAACTTATCCAGTTTTTCGATGTATTCAGTTGTTTCCTCTTGATATGAATAATTATGAAAAAGCGTTAACTCGTTGTTTTTCAATTCCCAAGTACCTGTAAAGTCAGACCAAGTCCAGCAACTGTCTCCACGAGATTGGTATTCATAAGTTCCATCTTTTTTTAATTCGAGAGTATCAAATGACAATTCGCTTTCGATTTGATATTTTCCGATAATTTCGGTCGAAGTCAAATTAAAAAGACAAAATATTAATGCTAGCAAAAGTGTTTTCATAAATTATAGACAACGTGTTTGTGTATGGTTAGTTGCGTGTTTAAGCAACTAATTTAGTAAACAAAAACGAACGCGAGAAAATTCCGAAGGAATTTTCCAAATAAGCAACGACCAAAGCAATTAATTATACACGTCTTAAGTTTGTCTTTCATTAAATTTAACCAATAATCAGAAAGAACAAAAGAGAGAAATAAGGTTAGTATACACGGTGAAGCTTTGGACTTCGACAACATTGATAACCCTCTCTC
>NZ_JACNMF010000012.1 GCF_014270105.1 Hyunsoonleella aquatilis | reverse complement strand
TAGCAGTGGCAAACAAGTTGTTGAAACAGGCCTTTGCCATAGCAAAATCAGGAAGGCCTTACGATGAAAACTTTGTTTCGAGATTGGTTTAAAAAAGCTTGTTTTTTAACTCAGTTCTTTGTTGCCAGTAGTTTTTTATTATATATTGATTTGTTCGTTTATCTTTTCAACAATATTTGAATTCAATTCCAATTTTGATTTAATCTTAATATCTGTATAAGAAACAAATACATATTCTTTCCCGTATGCTTCGTATTGTTCAATTTTAGATATCATCCCATTTTCATCATAGAAAATTTTCGTTTTCACGTCAAGTCCACTTCTTGAAATATATTTTTCTTCCGTTTCAATTAGCAGTCCATTTCCATTAAAAGTCTGGATTTCTTTTTTAGAGTAATCCTTACCGTCTTTATAATAGGTTCGAAAAATTCCAATTCTTTGGTTGTTGGTATAGTTATACTTCCAATCCCATCTTACTTTATCTTCATAAATCTGTTTTAAAATCGTAATTCTATTTAATGAGTCAAATTCACTTTGGTAATAATAGGTTGGATTTATAAAAGATTTAATTTTATTGAGGTTGGAATCATATTCAAAAGTCTTTTTACTCTGTAAAGAATCGGTTGAATAAACATAGGTTAATTCTTCTTTTAGTAAGTCGCTTTTATTGTATTTGTATCGAGAATAAAAATAGGGTTCAATTTTCTTTTCACAGAAACATTCAGAATAATATTCCAAAGTTGAATCAAGTCTTTTATTTGAATAAGTAAAAACCTGAACCCTTCCAATCAATTTTAAATCCGAATTATGGTGAGTGCCATATTTGATTTTCTTGAGCAAGTTTCCATTAGAATCAAAAAACATTTTTACAGAAGGACGGTTTAAATTGTTAGATTTTCTTTTGGTTAACTCGTAATTAGAATTTCGTTTATAATAATGTTCAATTAGTCGAATTTCTATGTCGCCAACTTTTTTGGTCAGTTCTTGACCAAATGTGAATGAAGAAATAATACAAAACAAGATAAAGGTTATTCTTTTCATAGGTAAATTTGACTTTATCAAATTTATGTCAGCTTTAAAAAAATTAAAAGAGATAATGAGTGAATTGTTCTTTTGGATTAGTAAATGGGTTAATTTCGAGTTCGCTTAAATTACTGGCAACGGTCTCGGCTATGAACAGTTGCGTGGTTTAGAACGGACTTTTGCAAGTACACGACAAGCTGGAAATTCCGCAGGAATTTTCAGGATAAACCTGTAATAGCAATTGTTTATAGCCATTGTTAGCATACGTTTTTTTACCATTCTCTCCATTCACTTGCTATTCCGTCTTCGTAATTTTGAACGTCAATTCCAACACAATCAGCTATATTGTCAAATATATCGCAAAGCTCTTCTCGTTCTCCTGTTTCAATAAAACAACCATCTAGACTATCATTTAGCTTGTTGAATTCTAAAACACTCAATTTGATTAGTTCAATTTTATCATTTTCTTTAAAGTTCTGATTTTTTTCAAGTTCATTTATAAGATTGGAAATTATTTTTTCAGCTTTTTTACAGTTTTGCGAACTGTATTGGTAAAGTCCGTCTTTGTATTTTTCATTCCAATCTTTAATAGATAAATATTTAAGGATAGATTGTAATTCAGTCAGTTGTTCCTCTTGATAGTTTTCTATATCTACTTTTTTATCGAGATAGTCATCTAATTTCTTCCATTTTTTTAGTTGGTCTAACTTACCTATTTCTTGTAATTTTTGAACAAGTGGGTAATAATCATTTCTTTTAACACCTACACCTAATGGTTTAATATATAAATTTTCAAGTTTTGATAAGGTCGTCAAAAAACCTAAAGATTTTAATTCGTGAACTTCTGAAATTAGTAAATTAGTGATATTTGGTAATTCACCTATTGCCGATGCATCTTGAAGCTTTTTGCAATTATATAGAAAAACTTGTCTTAATTGACTGTTAGATTCTCCAATTCCATATAAGGATAATAATTTAGGGCATTTTTCTAATCTTATTTCTTCAAGTTTGTTCAAATTCGATAAACCATCCAAGTTTTCACAGGACAAAGAATAAATTTCAATTGTTCTTAAATCAGTAAAGTTTGAAAATTCCGAAAAATCCTTTTTGTTATAATTTCGCAAATAAACGTGTCTTATTTTGGTTAGTTTATCAAAGTTTACATATTTCTTAGGTCCTATGCCATTCAAAAAGATTAATTCAGGGAAATTATTAAAATCAAAAACCTCGTTATGATTTTCAGAAATTCTTAAATGTGTAAGTTGATTGTGAACCATTAATGGACTTAAATCATCAATCTTAAATTGTATGTAGATTCCTTTAATATTTCTTAATCGTTTGTCTTTTAAAAAGTCAAGAGTATGTGTTTGTAGATGAATATGTTCAATTCCAAGTTTTTGAGTTGCCCTTATACATTGCTCAATATTATGGTCTGAAAACCATACAGTATCAGTAGACTTTTCAAATCTTTTCTCGAAAGGTTTTAATTTTTCAATTCGTACTCCTTCAAAGTTGTTTTCGTCTGATGACTTAAATATTTTTTTTAAAAAGTTCATATGTTATTCGAAATGTATGCTAACGGTTACGTATAAGAATAGTGCGGTTTTGTGTCCGAGGATTTTCCGCAGGAAAATCGGAGTGACCAAATACGCACTAACGATTTGATTTAGGATTAAACTTAAGCATTATTTTTATACAATGTTGGCAACTGTAATTTTTTGTTAATTATTAATTCCGTTTCTTCTTCCAATTCTTTTAATTGAAAGTTCAAACGAGTTTGTTTATCAGTTTCCGTAATAGATTTCAAGTCCGATATAGTATTTATTATTGAATATTTGTCTTTCTTTAATTCTGGATTGTATACAATTCTAAAAGGCTTTTCTAAAGTGTTATAAAAAGGCGAGTCCAAGTCCGCCGTTTCATATGGAAAAAAGTAAATAGAATCTGGTGTAATTCCGATATGACACTTGTCAAATTTAAATTCAATTCTTTCCACGTCCTGATTTAATACAAGCTTTAAAATACTTGGTTTTTCACCATTCCATTCGCAATTTAATTCGGGGTAGAAATTCAATAATTTCTTTTCGATGGAATTATAGAGTTCGTTCCAAGATTTTTTTATTTGATAGTTGTATAAGGAAGAAGGAAACAAACTAAAAAGAGAACCAATTTTATTTCCTATCCCAATGGATGATTTCTTATTCCGAAATTCAGATTTTAGAAATTCAATCAGGGTAATATTTTGAAAGTATTGATTGTTCATTATTGTTGCCAACGTTTGGTATAAGAAGCGTTTTAATGCTTTTTATACGTTGTTGTGTTTAGTAATTTGTCAAAATATTCTACGCTCAATGAGCTGTCTAGCTTAGAATAAAATTGAATAGTTAATAGTCTTTTTTCTCTAATAGCCATATACTTTTCCACAGCTGATTTAAATTCTTTTGTTGGAGCGAAGACCAGACCAGCAAATGCGTTGAAATCTTCTTCAATTGAAGCCATGGCATATTCATAAATAAATCCTTGCTTATTTAATTTGCTTTTGCTTTTCAATGAACTACTATTATTCTTAATGGCAGCTGTACCACCTTTGCCATAGGAGAATTTTTCGGGATTCAGTTTAAGCCACTCGCTTTCATTAAAATTCGACTTATACTTTTTCATTAGAATACTCGACAACTCTGCGTGAAACACTTTTTCTATATAAAAGCTGTCAGTTTCATCATTAACCACATAGATATTATCAGAAGAATAGGTTCCTCCATAATTCGTTCCAAAAAAACGGAGTTCTTTGAGAACATAAATAGTTTTCAAATTATCTGCAACTACTGATTTTGGATATTTGTCCAAAGCTTGAATAATTATTTTTTCACTCCGTTCATATTCATTTTTGTCAAGTGATAATCCTTGAGCATTTACTCTTTCTGAATACCACCGCTCTGGAAATATTTTACCTTCAGCTGAGAAAATGATTGTTATTCCAGTTCTTTGGTCAATCACTTGCTCTTGCGAGAAACTATTGATTGATAATACCAGATAGAAAAATAATATAGTATGTTTCATAATTTGATTAAACACAACGGTCTTGTGTATGGCTCGTTGCGCACAAATTAGCGATTAATTTTCGGTTGAGCCACAAGCCAGATTTTTAAATTTTACTATTTATCTTTTGTATTGGAAATCGTCAAATTTAAAAATTTGGCGACTTCCCAAATATGCCTTAACTTCGATTAAGCAACTGATTAGCAATGAGTTATACACGTCTTAAGTTTGTCTTTCATTAAATTTAACCAATAATCAGAAAGAACAAAAGAGAGAAATAAGGTTAGTATACACGGTGAAGCTTTGGACTTCGACAACATTGATAACCCTCTCT
>NZ_JACNMF010000011.1 GCF_014270105.1 Hyunsoonleella aquatilis | reverse complement strand
TTCCGGCGGTAAGTTCGTCTAAAATTTTGAGTTTAAAAGATTCTGAATACCGTCTAATTACTTTGTCATTTTTGTACATAATTGTTTAAGATTATGTAGCCTTTATTCAGGACGGGTCAGTATGACGCACAACGGACTTGTGTATGGCTCGTTGCGGAAAATCAGCTATGATTTTCCGCCGTAACCGAAAGATAGCAAATTGCAATGAATTCCGATTAGGAATTCAGCCGCAATGAACTATACACGTTGCTGCCTGCTGTGGTTTGTATCATTAGTATTTTCACTTTGTTCTCCGATTTTTCATTCACTCCACTCTAACTCATGGACATATACTTCATTCTTCCAATATACTTTGAAATTTGATATTAATCACACTCGTTTTCAAATCCCATTGATTCACATTCTAATACAACATCTGAACCATTATAAGTTGCAGAAATTACAAATGAAGTTTCAAGACTTTCACTTGAACTATCAAGTTGATAGGATCTAGAAAATGTTCCAATTTCTTCAAAAACAGCTGCCTCATTTAAATCAACACGATCATCTTTTTTAATAGTAATATTAATAGTCATATTTTGGGTTGCTCCATCCATAGGTGCGAAAGAAAAGTTAGTAAATTTAATTTCAACTCTTTCATATCCCATTCCAGTTGTGAATGTATGAACTTGGTCAGTTGTTAAGCTTCCTGATTGAAAAAAATCACCCTCATTAAAACCAAACGGACGACTTTCTGTATCTAAAGAAAGGGACCAATTAAATTCTTCAAGGTCTCCAGTAAAGAGAACATCTACCTCAAAGGCTGCACTATCAGGTGAATCATCATCATCATTAGAGCAAGAGATTATAATAAATAAAGAGACTAGGGCAAATGATAAAAATTTAAGAGTTTTCATAATATATTAGTAATTTATAATATGTTGCTGAACTGTGGCATTATTTTTTGATAACTTTTCTTACTGTCTTTGTATTTCTCGAAATTGAAGTTAATTCTACAAAATAAACTCCATCGTTTAATTCAGTCAGGTCAATTTGGTTGGTTTTGTATTCAGTGAAAATAACCTTGCCGTAAATATCATAAACACTTATGTCAAATTCAGAATCTGAATTGTCATTAGATAAATACAATAAACCGTCTGTTGGGTTTGGAAAGACTTTAATTTTATTGACAAAGTCTAAACCTGTGATGCTTAACGATGGGTCACATGCATTACTATTCAAATCTGGAATAACCATACTTACAACAAAGTTATTTGAATCATAAGTAAATTCAATTGCACATTGATTTGTTATATAAATTTTGTCAATGAAACCATTTACATTTCTTTCTATATCATGAGAAGTTAGGCTTACATTAGAATTTTCATCAATCCTGTAAAATTGAGTAGTATTGCCTTCTGATGATAGAGCATCTACCATTAATAGGAATTGATTTATTGGTTGTTGAAAACCATCATTGAATCTGTCGATACCTAATTCGAGAGTTAATAAAGAATTATTAAAATATACATTAGCCAAAGAAGCAAAAAATTCTTGTGGAAAAGTTTGAAAAAAATCATTACCTCCAATGTCTAGAACCTTTGTTCGCAAATATTCATTATAAGTTACTCCTGCCGCACTTAATAGGGAATTTTTCCAATTCAAAAGACGAGAATTAAAAATGAGGTAGTCAGCATCAATAGTATGACAAATCTCATGGCTTAAAGCTATCGAGAATAAATCAGAATTTGATGGTTGAAAATTATTAGGGAATCCATTGTCGTTTACAGCACCAATATTGTTACCAAAAGAATTAATTGCACTTACAAATTGTGTTGTATAAATGGCATTTTGAAAATCATCAGTATAAAACTCTCTGTAAAGAATTGTACCTAAGTTGGTTATTTCGCTTGGGATAGTTTCAAGAATGTCATTTATAACGTCTAACTGTAGGTTGGTTAAGCTATAATTATCAACCACTAAAATTTCATAATCATTCCAAATGTTTAAATATTTGATGGCGTTTGGGTTAGATAAATCTAGAGCAGACAAAAATTGATTCTCCTTTTCAGGATGATATCTTAGATAATCCCTTAAGAACATATGTACTTGTTCTCTAAATGACCCTAAGTATAAATATTGGGTATCATCAAAGGTTTGATTTACTTGAAAAAATACTGGATAAGTAGTGCACATATCTTCCAAAAAGTTATAGTACTCATCTACAATTTCGGTTCTATTGTTATAGTAGAATTTTAAATCTTCTATGGCTTGGGTTACTTGATTGACATCATTTAAGAAATTAACAGCATTAGGACTTTGTAAATTCATCATTATCGAATCTACAAATAGCTGAAATTCGCCAGCAAATGTTATACAGTCATTAAAAGTTACGCCACAATCTACATTTACTAGGTTTGTTGGTTGGTCATTTGCATATGTTGGTGGATTATTTGAGTTGCTAATATTGATTCTTGTTCCATGATTTTCATTAATACTACAATCTTCGATATCGCATTCAGTTTCGATGTCGTCAAATTTATAATAAGCAACTAGGTTAGATTCTAGTCCTGATAGTTCTGTGTTTAAATTGTTTTGGATTTCAGCCTGTGAGCGAGCTTCATTCCAAATTCTAACTTCATCAATATTACCATCGAAAAAGAAATTATTTGTTGAAAAAACTGACCTACCTATCCAAAGTGCGTCATTATTTAAATTGCCAAATATAGAGCTAAGAGTAATTTCATCTGTTAGTGTACCGTCAATGTACAGCTTAAGATTGGTGCCTTGACCCACAACAGCAATGTGCTGCCAAATATTAACCAGAAGACTTGAATTTGCACCTCTACCATTCCAACCACACTCACCTGCAGACACATATGCTAAATTACCATCTTTTATGAAAAGCCCATAGTTACCGCATTGACTGCTATTGCCTTTAATTAAAATTGTTTTTTCTAAACTGACATCATTAGGCTTTATCCAAGCCTCGATGGTAAAATCTCCAGATATATCTAATGACGGACTGTCTGCAACTGCAACATAGTCTGTACTACCATTTAAATCTATGGAAGTTTGTGATTTGACGTAAATTGTGATTGAGGCAAAAATTAGGGTTAAAATTAGTTTTCTCATAACTCAGAATTTTTGTGTTTAATAATAGCATTTCATATTGTTCGATACAATACCTTTTATTGGGTATTTTTCGGTCACCATTGCAGGCAACGTCCACTGTGTATGGCGTAGTGGGGCGCGCCCCGCGGAGAGCCATTGTTGCGCCCCATTCGCTATACGCAATGATGTGTGTAGTTTCGTGGGGAGTTCTCGTGGGCCCGTCCAAAGTTAGCCTAAAATTTGCAGGGGCGCAATAAACAGTGGACGATGTGGGATAATTAGTGAAAGGGGAGTCGCGCCGTGGCGTGACGGTTTCACGTGCCACAGGCAATTATCCCACATCGGTCTAGTGTATGATTTCGTTGCGTGTTTAAGCAACCAAGTTAGCAAATAAATCACAGATAGAAAGTCCGCGAGGACTTTCGTAAGTAGGCTCCTACCAAGCAATTAATTTTATACGTTGTTGGCAACAGTATTTATTTTTTTCGATTATGAAATTCAGTCAATATTTTTTCTTTTTCCAAATCCGACAATCCATAATTATTTGACATATATGGTGAAGGTGGAAAAGTCCTGTCAAAATTCAAAACATACATCATTAAATATTCACTTATCTGATATCTAACACCAACGCAACCTGATTGATAATCAACCAAATATTCATTATCGGCTATTGCTTTAGAAATCAGTTCAGCTTTTTCTTTGTAGGTTTCTTTTTTAATCAAACCCTCATAAGCAATAGCTTTTACAGTTCCATTTGGATATTTTGTGAGTTTCAGAAGTTCTAATTCCGTTGCATTTTTCATTATCCATTTTCTCCTTTGGATTTCATCTTCCGTTGACCTTGCGTCAACTCCAACAAATCCGCTTGTGATTCCTTGTTCTTTTGCAACTTGAATTGAGTCTTTTATTTCTTTTCTGATATCATTCCAATTATAAGTCCAACTTTTTTCATAGCCAGAAGATAGCACAGCAATAATTCCAATTCCGATTATTGTCAGAATTGGGAATAAAATCGAAAATCGATTCCGTTTACTGTTATTTCTGCGTTTCGTCATATTGTTGCCAACGTGTTTGTGTATGGCTCGTTGCGGAAAATCAGCTATGATTTTCCGCCGTGACCGAAAGATAGCAAATTGCAATGAATTCCGATTAAGAATTCAGCCGCAATGAGCTATACACGTCTTAAGTTTGTCTTTCATTAAATTTAACCAATAATCAGAAAGAACAAAAGAGAGAAATAAGGTTAGTATACACGGTGAAGCTTTGGACTTCGACAACATTGATAACCCTCTCTCTTTTTCTGC
>NZ_JACNMF010000010.1 GCF_014270105.1 Hyunsoonleella aquatilis | reverse complement strand
AGTTTTCCGGCGGTAAGTTCGTCTAAAATTTTGAGTTTAAAAGATTCTGAATACCGTCTAATTACTTTGTCATTTTTGTACATAATTGTTTAAGATTATGTAGCCTTTATTCAGGACGGGTCAGTATTGTGGGCAACGGTAACGTATATGGCTCGTTGCGCGTAGAAAAGCACTTGCCTTTCCGGCTGGCACGAGCTAAATCTTTTGCGTTAAGTTTTTATCTTTTTTACGCTAAAAGCCAAATCCAAAAGATTTGGCGGTCTCCACAAATATACCCAAAACTTCAATCAAGCACTTGCCTAGCAATGAGCTATATACAATGTTATCTTCTGTGGCGACCCATCTGAGTAAGCACATCCAATTAGTCCGTTTTCTATTCCGCCCGAGTAAGAAGTCCGTCCATTTTGCATTTTTAAAGGACTTTTTGATTAGTCCTAAAACCCTGAAATTATTGGATTTAGGGTAGTTTTTTAAAGGTATATTGCAAATTCTGTAACCTTATCGGATTGACAATAATCATATAAATGTAACTTCTAAAACATAAAAAAATGAATGAATTTATCTTTGGGCCAGGAATCGTATTGGTGGCATTATTTGTTGCCGCAGGATACACAATCTACACTTTTATCAAAGCTTCGCATTTAGAGCGATTGGCTAAAATCGAAAAAGGTATCGATACAAATGCACCCTCGAACAACAACAGATACCTAGAATTGAAATTAGGAATGTTAATGGTCGGTATTGCTTTCGGTTTGCTTTTGGCATACTTAATCGAAAAAACTTTTAAAATAGACGAAGTCGTTTTTTATCCATCTTTTATGCTCTTGTTCGGTGGTATAAGTCTTATAGCATCATTTTTCTGGGCAAAAAGGCTACAGAAAAGCAAGTAGCCCTTTATGGATGCCCATTACATAAATGAGTTTTTAAAAGGTGACACAAATGCTTTTGGTTACTTCATAAGAAGGTATCAAAACAAGGCTTTTGGGGTGGCTATTTCAATTGTCAAACGTGATGATGATGCAAAAGATGTCGTTCAGGACAGTTTTATTACTGCTTACTCTTCCCTGACGAACTTTAGAAACGATGCAAAATTCTCAACTTGGTTTTATCGAATTGTGGTCAATACCGCATTGCAGTACATAAAACGGGAAAAGCGAAAAGATGAAGTAATTGGAGAATACTCAATTGCAGATGATGAAAAAACCGCATTCAATAATGCCATAGGTCAATTGCAAAAACAAGATTTAAAGAAGCTGATAAAAAGAGTATTTGAAAAAATACCTGCAAAAGAAGCCTTGATTTTACAACTGTATTACATCGATGACCAAAGCATTGTAGAGATTGAAGAAATAACCGCCTTTACCAAGTCTAACGTAAAAGTCCTTTTGCATCGTGGGAGAGCGAGTTTTTATAAGATGTTAAAGCACGAAAAAATAAATAAACCCTATTAAAATGGAAGATAAAGACCACTTAAAAGAAATCTTGGGAAGTATAGACCAAATTAACGAGCCGATTGACCTAGAGGAAGCTATTTTGAAAACAATAGGAAAACAAGAAAGTTCAAAAGCGCAAATTGCCAGTTACAGGGCAAATGGCTTTAAAGCTATAATCGTATCGACCATTCTAATTGTAGTTCTCGGAATACTATTTAGTCTGCCAAGTAGGGTTCGTACAGTAGAACATTCAATTATAACATACACTTCTATAACCATAACAATATTTATCATTTTCATTCAGCTAGAGATGGGAAAAAGCAAAATATTTAATAATCTGAAAAACAATTTATAATGAAAAACACAAAAACGATTGACAGAATAGATGAGGGTGTATATAGCCTGAAAATCAAAACATTAACTTTTCTAATATTGCTAATGATTTCGGCAAGCGTAAATGCCCAAATGACTGCGACTCAAATTGACAGTATAGTCGAAAAGGCGATTAGTACTCTTGACAACACAGCAGGTTTTGCAATTGGAGTTGTCAAAGACGGTAAAATTGTCCATGTAAAAGGTTATGGCTTAAAGTCGGTAGATTCAAAAGAAATGGTAAATGCCGATACTCCTTTTGGAATTGCCTCAAATTCCAAGGCTTTTACGTCCGCTGCATTAGCAATTTTAGTTGAACAGGGAAAAATTAAATGGGAAGATAAGGTCATAGATTATATTCCCGAATTTAAAATGTACAACGATTATGTTACGAACAACTTCAACATTCAAGACCTCTTGACCCATCGAAGTGGTTTAGGACTTGGTGCTGGCGACCTTATGATTTTTCCCGATGGTTCGGATTTTACAATCAATGATGTCCTTACCGCTTTTCAACACTTTGAACCAACGACTGCTTTTAGGACAAAGTTTGATTATGATAATTTGTTGTACTTAGTCGCTGGCGAACTTACTGCACGAGTAAGTGGAAAAACATGGGAAATATTTATTGACCAAGAGATTCTGAAACCTTTGGAAATGAATAATTCTTATTCCAGCTATGATGATGCTTTTAAGAATGATAACATTGCTGTGGCACATTCTTTTGATGGTAAAACGTTGAATGCAATACAAAATCCCAAACCAGATTTGAATGCCAATTTAAAACAAAAGATGAACGGTGCGGCAGGCGGAATTTGGGCTAGTGCAAATGATATGTGTAAATGGATGTTGTTGCACTTGAACGAAGGAAAATATGGTGCTGATTTGGACAAAACATTATTCTCGGAACAACAGCAACAAGAAATGTGGCGTATGCATACGCCAATGAATCGGCAGAAAGACCCGAGGTCGCCTTTTAAAGTCCATTTTTCGGGGTACGGATTAGGTTGGTTCTTATCGGATTTCAACGGATTTCTCAAAGTCGAACATTCGGGATTGATTGCAGGAATGTCCTCGGAAGTAACTTTGATTCCAGAACTTGAACTTGGTATAGTCGTTTTAAACAATTCAGATGGGGCTGGTTTTTTGAACGGTTTAATGGGCTTTATTTTACTGGATGAATATTTACAATTGGAAACAGGCATCAACTGGCTCGAAATGGCAAAGGGAATGCAACAGCAAGGACAACAAATGGGCGACCCTGATTCGGAAAAAGTTTGGGCTGAAGTCGAAGCAAATAAAAATTCAAAAGTCAAGAAGAATAATTATGTCGGCATATATGAAGATAATTGGTTCGGAAAAGTCGAGGTTTTCGAAAAAAATGGGGATTTATGGTTTAAATCATATAAGTCGCCAAGGTTAAATGGTAAAATGGAATTATACAAGGAAAATACTTTTGCAATAAAATGGGAATACCAAGATATGAAGGCTGACGCTTTTGCCATTTTTTCGCTAGATGAAAACGGCAAAGCTCAAAATATTAAAATGAAAGGAATTTCTCGTTTTATCGATTTCAGTTTTGATTTCCAAGATTTAGATTTGAATAAAGTATTGGAAAATCCACAAATCGAAGGCAGAACAAGATAGGCATTGATTCAAGCTAAAAAAGTTCCGTAATACATCTATTTTACGGGGCTTTTTTGCGTTTACTGTTGGCAAGTCCTTTTTTTGTCCCGCCCGAGTGAGAAGTCCAGCGTTCTGACATTCAGTTCCGTTCGAGTGAGAAATCCGTCCGTAAGTTTTGTCTATTCTACTGGTAGGATTTGGACAAAAATTTTGATGGATTGTTTTTTTTAGCCATTGAAGATAACGTTCTAGTATAACCGTCAGTTACGGGTTAATATGCGTTAATTTTCGGTTAAGCACTGACTTTAGCAATTCCGAGTGGATTCGGACGTAGTCGAATCCGCCGTAATTGCGGTTATACAATGTTAGCAAACGTTTTTTCATCTTAACTCAATTTGCTTTGGCAGTATTTCCCTCAATTTTGTATGATAGAAATCAGGTAGAATTAACGTTTCCAAATTTTCTAATTTTAGCAAAGAATCTAAATCCAATTTTGTTTTTATATCTAATCCAAGTTCTTTAAGATTCCTCAATTCAGATATTGGTTCAATACTTTTTAAGTTCAAACTCTGTCCGTGATAATTTCCAAATAAGTTTAGTTTTTCAAGAGAGTGTAATTCCGATAATTCTTCAATTGTTTCAAGTCCGAAAAACTGGGATAGCTTACAATATTTCAATTCAGTCAGTAATTCAATTCCTCTCAGATTTGAGATTCCTTTACTACCACAGAAATTGAGGTTTTCAAGTTTTTTCAACTTTCCAATTGAACTAAAATCTGTTATTTGACTAACTTTAACTCCAAGTCCTTTAAGATTTGGAATATTACATATTGCCTCAAAATATTCTTGATTAACTCGATGTCCAAGGAATAAATATTTTAAGTTTTCAAGTTTTGGAAAAACCTTAATCCATTCCGCTCTCAACTTTTTTATTTTCGGATAGCTTAAATCATTTTCTTGGGAATAATCTGGTGACAAAAATTTACATTCGTAAATTTCTGGATCTTCAATTCGAAGTCGTTGTATGTTTTTTATCCAGTTTTCCATTCAAATGTTTGCTAACGTGTTTGTATATGGTTTGTTGCGTGGTTAAGCACGTAATTTAGCAAATAAAAACCGAATAGAAAATCCGCGAGGATTTTCGTAAGTAGGCTAGAACTAGCAATAAATTATATACGGCTTAAGTTTGTCTTTCATTAAATTTAACCAATAATCAGAAAGAACAAAAGAGAGAAATAAGGTTAGTATACACGGTGAAGCTTTGGACTTCGACAACATTGATAACCCTCTCTCTTTTTCTGC
>NZ_JACNMF010000001.1:861559-1244079 GCF_014270105.1 Hyunsoonleella aquatilis | reverse complement strand
CCGCGCTAGGGATTGAGGCATCTGCCGGAGCTCCTCCATCAGAGCGACTGCCGAAAGCCCGACAATACCGATAGCTATCGGGAGGGGAGCGCCCTAAAAACCCAAAAAATTATACCTATATATATATTGTGTGGGTTTGTTTATACTATTATCTTTGCGACCTATTTTTAAATGGATTTATGATACAGATTACTTTGCCCGACGGGAGCGTGAAGGCGTTTGAGGAGAATACGACGCCGATGGACGTTGCGAAAAGCATTAGCGAAGGCTTGGCCAGGAACGTGATTTCGGCCAGTTTCAATGGTACAACTGTTGAAACGGTGACACCTTTGACCACAGACGGCGCGTTGGTACTTTTTACCTGGAGAGACGATGACGGGAAGAAGGCATTTTGGCACTCTTCGGCGCACGTACTGGCACAGGCGATTGAGGAATTGTATCCCGGGGCTAAATTGACCATTGGCCCGGCGATTGAAAATGGGTTTTATTATGATGTTGATTTTGGTGAGCACAGCATTTCAGAGAAGGATTTTAAGGGGATTGAGGACAAAATGCTGGAAATTGCTCGTGGGAAACACGATTTTAAGATGCGATCTGTTTCTAAGGCGGAAGCTTTAGACCTATATAAGGGTAACGAATTTAAAACGGAACTGATCGAAAACCTCGAGGACGGGACGATTACGTTTTGTGACCATAGTACATTTACGGATTTATGCCGTGGGGGCCATATTCCGAATACAGGGATTATTAAGGCTGTAAAAGTGACTAGTGTTGCTGGAGCGTATTGGCGTGGTGATGAAAATAAACCACAATTGACGCGTGTTTACGGGATTTCGTTTCCTAAGCAAAAGGAACTTACGGAATATCTTCATTTATTGGAGGAGGCCAAAAAGCGCGATCACAGAAAACTTGGGAAGGAACTCGAGCTGTTTACCTTTTCGCAAAAGGTGGGGCAAGGTTTGCCGTTATGGTTGCCAAAGGGGGCCGCGCTTCGTGAGCGTTTGGAAAACTTTTTAAAGGCAGCACAGAAAAAAGCTGGATATGAAATGGTGGTTTCACCACATATAGGGCAAAAGGAATTATATGTTACTTCTGGGCACTACGCAAAGTATGGCGAGGATAGCTTTCAACCAATAACGACTCCTAAAGAAGATGAGGAATTTCTCTTGAAACCTATGAACTGCCCGCACCACTGCGAAATGTATAATAGTTTTCAGTGGAGCTATAAAGACCTACCCGTGCGTTATACTGAATTTGGCACTGTCTATAGATATGAACAGAGTGGGGAACTTCACGGCTTAACCCGAGTAAGAGGGTTTACACAGGACGATGCTCATATATTTTGTACTCCAGAGCAGTTAGATGCGGAGTTTAAAAACGTCATCGACTTGGTGCTTTACGTTTTTGGTTCATTAGGGTTTGAAAACTTTACGGCCCAGGTTTCTTTAAGAGATCCTGAAAATCCGGACAAATATATTGGTGACGTTGCCAATTGGGAAAAGGCTGAGCAAGCTATTATTAATGCGGCAAAGGATAAAGGTTTAGATTTTGTGATTGAAGAAGGCGAAGCAGCATTTTACGGCCCGAAGCTAGATTTTATGGTAAAGGATGCTTTAGGTAGAAAGTGGCAGCTGGGGACGATTCAGGTGGATTACAATTTGCCGGAACGTTTTGAATTGACTTATAAAGGGAGTGACAATGAGGAACACCGCCCAGTGATGATCCACCGCGCACCGTTTGGAAGCATGGAGCGTTTTGTGGCATTATTGTTGGAACACACAGGAGGAAACTTCCCGATATGGTTGATGCCAGTCCAGGTTAAAATATTGTCGCTGAGTGAGAAATATGAAAAATATTCTGAAAAAGTTTTAAATTTGCTTGAAAATCACGAAATTCGCGCGCTTGTTGACCACCGAAACGAGACTATAGGGAAGAAAATTCGTGAGGCAGAAATGCAGAAACATCCTTATATGCTTATCATCGGTGAACAAGAGGAAAAAGAAGAAAAAATAACTGTGCGCAAGCACGGTGGCGAGGATTTAGGAATGATTTCCATTGAAGCATTCGCCGAAATTATAAAAGAAGATATTAGTAAAACGTTAAAATCGTTCTAACAAATAAAGTTTAATTAAAATTTAGTAAGCCATAGCAATTAGAAGAAGAAGACAGCCCCAAAGAAGGGTAATACAGGAAGACAAGCACAAAATAAACTCCAAAATCACTGCGCAAAAATTGCGTGTAGTTGGGGATAACGTAGAAGTTGGTATCTATACCAAAGGTGATGCCCTGCGACTAGCAGATGAACTAGGTTTGGACCTAGTTGAGATTTCACCTAAAGCGGATCCTCCTGTTTGTAAAATTATGGATTACAAAAAGTTTCTTTATGAACAAAAGAAACGCGAAAAAGCTTTAAAGGCGAAAGCCTCTAAAGTAGTTGTCAAGGAAATCCGGTTTGGACCTCAAACAGATGACCATGATTACGAATTTAAGAAAAAGCATGCAGAGAAGTTCTTGAAGGACGGTGCAAAATTGAAAGCTTTTGTATTTTTCAAAGGACGATCGATAGTATTTAAAGAGCAGGGACAAATTTTATTGTTGCGCCTTGCACAAGATTTAGAGGAGTTTGGTAAAGTGGAGCAAATGCCAAAACTAGAAGGGAAGCGAATGACGATGTTTATTGCTCCGAAGAAAGACAAGAAATAAGTTAGATGCTGAAACGAGACTTCGTCCCGAAAGCTTTCGGGAGCGCTCAGTCTGACAGTTAAGCATAATTAAGATAATTAAGCGCGATAATTAAAAACTAGGAGAAGAAATGCCTAAAATGAAAACAAAATCTAGTGCCAAAAAACGTTTTAAGTTGACGGGTACTGGTAAGATTAAAAGAAAGCACGCTTTTAAGAGTCACATCTTAACAAAGAAGTCGAAAAAGCGTAAGCTTGCGTTAACTCATGATACATTAGTACATAAGAGTGACGAGGATAATATTAAAACCATGTTACGTTTAAAGTAACACAGGTTTTAATTGGTTAAAACAATTTATAAACCCTGGAGTTAGGCTCATTTGATTAACGATTGTAGATTTTTGATTTGCGATTTTAAAAAAATACTAAAGTGTCGATTATCGACCGCCTACTACAAAAACAATTAAAATTATGCCAAGATCAGTAAATTCTGTAGCAAAAAGAGCCCGAAGAAAAAAGGTTCTTAAACAAGCAAAAGGTTACTTTGGAAGACGTAAAAACGTTTGGACAGTAGCCAAAAATGCGGTGGATAAAGCGATGTTATATTCGTATAGAGACCGTAGAAACAAAAAGAGGACTTTCCGCGCTTTATGGATTACGCGTATTAACGCTGGAGCCAGACAACACGGATTGTCTTATTCTCAATTTATGGGTAAATTAAAAGCTAACAATATCGAATTGAACCGTAAGGTTCTTGCCGATTTAGCAATGAACAACCCTGAAGCTTTTAAAGCAATTGTAGATAAAGTAAAATAGGGCGCTTAGCCTATTTGTAAAACATATTTCGCTTAATTTAAAAATCCGATTCGTCCCGATAGCTATCGCGGAGAGTCGGATTTTTTGTTTTTGCTATACTTTGGGTTTCATAAATATTCTGGCTAACAGTGGCATAGGGTCTCTAAATGCAAACCGCAACTGGCTATTTATAACAAGTGATTTAAAGTTGAAAACGAACAACGGATCGGATTTTAACCGTTTAGTAATGCCGTTGATATTTAAATATTTCTTCGTTTTGTAATCTTCAATTTTAACAGTTCTGCCCAAGCTAGTCATCAAATAAAGATTTGGAAAGTTGACGCCGAATACAGCCGACGCGTCTACGTTGTACCAAAACCTTGGATTCATTTCGATGATTCTAAACTTCTTCGAAATCTGATCGTATCGCAAATCCAAATTGGCTACGCCACTCCATTTTAGGGCTTTCATCAACTTTGTCGCCAATTCAAGAACCTCTTGATTATACAAAAACTCCAGTCCAACGGAAGGGCCAAAGACCTTCTGCCCTTTCATCAATCCTTTATGAACAGTGTACGCTATAATTTCTCCTTCACCGCAGAGCACATTACAACATAAATCATAGCCTTCAATAAACTCCTCCACTAAATAATCAATATGAAATTTATTCGATTTGAAGAAAGCTATAACTTCCTCTTCTCTTCGAAATTTTTCAATACCTTCTCCTCCCCCCGAATCCAGAGTTGGCTTGGCTAAGACGGGAAACGCAATTCTGCCATTGGACACGAATTGTTCCCCGGGTTTTACGATTATGCTGTTGCTGGTTTGGATGTGATTTTTTTGCATGAAACGCGACAGCAAACCTTTGTTTAAAGCCGTACAAAAGCTTTCCATTGATGGTAATTTTATCAGCTTTTCTTTCGGTATCAAATGGCTATGCCCAATCAACTTTTCAAAACCTTTTTCAAAAATTGGCAAAACTTTGTCGATATTAAATTTATCCAATTCGTCGTTGATATTTTCAATCCACTCCACATCATTCTTCGCTTTTGGTCTGTAGGTATAATTTTTAACAAATCGGGAGTATCTATATGGACTGTTTTTGAGAGAAGACATCACATAAACCTCCACTCTATCTGCTAGGGAAAGACAATTTAGTACGTTGAACAACAGCGGATTTTCACCGTCAGGAATCAATACTGAAATGACATCTTTTTTCACCTTTTACCACTGGTTTGAACATAATGCACAATACTCAAACTTGACAAATCGACTTTAAAATTCATATTCCAAAAGCTGTAATAACCAGTTTTCGCCCACCCCCACGGTTGCGATGCTCACATAAGTATATGCCCTGCCAAGTACCCAGATTCAACCGCCCATTGGTAATCGGAATTTGAACAGATGCACCTAAAAGAGACGCTTTGATATGGGCCGGCATATCGTCCGAGCCCTCATAGATATGCTCGTAATAAGGGGCATTCTCAGGAACCATTTTGTTGAAATGGTTTTCGAAATCCGTTCTCACGGTGTGATCGGCATTTTCATTTATGGTCAAACTTGCCGATGTGTGTTTGATAAATACCTGTAATTGCCCACTTTGGATTTCACCGATTTCAGGGATTGAATTTAGTACTTCAGAAGTGATTAAATGAAATCCACGTGCATATGGTCTCAAGCGAATTTCCTTTTGAAAACATTTCATATTTCAGATTTGAAAAACTCAAAAACCAATTAAACAGCATCATTGGCGATTTCATCAATGGCGGCCTTAAATTCCTTCCAATCGATCAACCCATCCCCGTCCTTGTCATAACCTTCAATCAATTTTGAAGAGACCAAACCTCTAATAAAACCGTTGATTTCGGCATCCTTTAGCAATCTGACGATTTCACTTTTCGTCAATTTGCCATCACTGTCTTCATCAAAAAACTTGAAAGCTTCTTCGGGAGTTGCAAAGTGATTGGTAATAAGAATCTGGATTTTATTGAGTATAATTTCTTTAGTGGCCATCTAGTTTTAAAATTTATTTGAAACTAAAATAGCGAAAAAGAAATTAATCCAGAGCTACCCCAGCGTTTAATGATGAACAGGATCTTGTGTACAAGGACAGTTACTTATACCTTGTAAAAAGTTTAGTCCAAGGGTTACTACATGGGTTCCTGTATTGTATCCTGCCAAATCATTAGTTGTAATTTGGTAGGCATAACCAAAGTAAAAAATAGATTTTTGGAAACCAATCATCGGGCCTATATTCAATGGTTTGAAGAGCTGATCGTTTAAGTAGCGGTATGAAATTCCTCCCCAATAATAATCACCATAACGGTTGTACTTTCTAAATTTGAAGGTTAAATCCGTTGCTGAGCGCTTATCACTATGAAACCTTTGATAAAAAATGGAAGGTTCGTACTCTAAACCACTCTTATTTGGCCCTCTAAAGGTGTATCCAGAATACAATTGGAAGTTTAACAGTAAGTTCGGCTCGATATTTTCAATGAATTCGTCCAGTTCCTTGCTCAATATATTATTAGCATTAAAACTTACAAAAAGTCCTCCGTAGCGGTATAAAAGTCCAACGTCAAAATTATTGTTGGATCTTCTTCGATCATCCAAAAGTGCTGGTAATGGAAACGGGAGGTTCATATTATCCCTATTGATTTTTTCGACGTCAACTCTAAAATTATTCAAGTTGTAGGAGATTCCGAAGGATAGATATTGCTTTGAATAGTAATCAATAATCAAATGATGGGCGAAGGATACCTTTGCTCCCGATTGCATTGTATAACCGTTGCTATCATTATACAAAGACAAACCAACACCACTTCTATCAGCAATTCTAACATCACCATAAATGGACTGGTTATCGGGTGCATCTTTTATACCAACCCATTGCGTCAATGCATTGGCCCTGATTTTTAAATTGTCCCCTATCCCAGCAAAAGTGGGTGAAACCACGAAATTATTATCTGCCAAGTATTGGGTAAACACAGGTAAGTTCAACTCCTGGGCATATCCCATAGCCATTACCAATATTGCCAGTCCTGTAATTGCCTTTCGCATTATTTTAGTTGTTATTGCTGTCCTCATCTTCTGTTCGTTGGTTTATCTGTAAAGGGTGAAATGCCCAACAAATGATTTATCATTTCGGCTATCGTTTAGGTTTACTACATACCAGTAATCGCCAGTTGGCAGTTCCTTGCCGTTGTACTTACCGTCCCATTTTTGGTTGACGGTCAGGGTGACCACTTTTCTACCATATCTATCGAATATATCATAGGTTAAATCGTCATACTGATTCGCACAACCAGGCCCCCATTGATCCAAGGTGCCATCCCCATTGGGTGTAAAATAGTTTGGAATACACACATCAATAAATTCCATTGGAATGGATGCAGAAACCGAACAGCCATTACTATCGGTTACAACAACCGTGTAAAGACCTGTTTCGTAAATAATAAATGTATTCTCACTTCCGTAGGATTCACCATTCAGTGTGAACTCATAGTTTCCTGTTCCACCGGTCACAATCGCTTCGATTTCGTTAAAGCCCTGACCTTCTCTTAAACTTATGGCTAATGGCTGGTAATCGTCAATATCAAATAGTGCCGTTTGTTTTACACATCCGTTAGTATGCCTTACATCAATGTAATGACTAAACCCGGCCGGTACATTTACAAATACATTGCTCATTTGATAAGTGCCACCGTTCAAGGCATATTCTAAATCTGCGGGATCCACAAGAGTTTCATCTACCGTTACCGTAACTGTATTCGTTGCGCGGTTGTCCACACATCCAAATTCAAGAACCAATTCAGGGTCAAAACTTACCGACTCTGGAAAATCAATTTCAAATTCGGCTTCACAGCCTTCGTTATCACGGATATAAACCACATGATTTCCACCAGCCAATGCCGTAAAATCGAATATGGTTTGGGTCGCCGTTCCAGTTGTATATGGGCCATCATAATTATCCAAACTCACATGGTATGGTAAGCTTCCGCCAGAAATATCTACACTGAAACTTCCATTCATATCACCTTCACAAAGCTCTGGCACAATTGAATTAGGCACTACAGTTAAGAATACCGGTGTGGGTTCATCAATAGCAAAATCTATCACTACGTAACAACCCAATTCATCTTGGGCAATAGCCTGATATGTTCCTGGAGCCAAATCTTCAAAAATTGGTGAATCAAAGAATTGATCCATTTGAGGTGAAATGGCATATTTGATAATACCCGTACCACCAGTTGCTACAATTTCTAAAACGCCATCATTTTGCCCTGTACAAGTTACATTGGTTGTTGTAAAGGTTACATCTAATGGTAATGATGGTTCGGTAATTGAAATCGTTGCCGAAGTGTATAAACAATCACCACTATCCACTCTTACTTGATAATCGCCCACAGGTAAATCCGAAAAGACACCCGGGCTGTTTTGTGTAGCAGGAATGGCATTTCCAGAAGTATCTTGAAGTGTGTAAACATAACTGCCTAAACCGCCTTCGGCCTCCGAAACAATAACACCTGTAGTATCACCAGCACAGTTAATAGTCGCATTTGAAGTATCCAAATTCAAAGTTAAGGTAGGCAATGGGTCATTATCAATTTGATTGGAAACATCAGCAGTACAGCCATTGGCATCCCTTACGTAATATTCGTAACTACCCACCGGAACAGAAAACGTAACTGAATTGGTAAACGTCCCTAATATCGTTGCAAAACTTGCCGTATCACTATAGGTATATGGTCCGTTACCTCCTGTTGCACTTAGTGTTAATGTAGCTTCGGTCAAACAAGTTTGAGTAGTGGCTTTTACCAAAGTTGCTTCAACAGGAGTAGGCTCCGTAATGACAACATTTGGCGAATTAAACGAACAATTATAACCATCCGAAACCGTAATATTATATGTACCCTCCCCTAAATTGCTGAATACAGGCGACGTTTGTGGTCCTGAAGTACTCGCCGTCGGCGCAATCATATTCAGGGTATACGTATAATTACTTCCTTGTCCTCCTGTAACGCTACTCACTGTAATTGTGGCATTGTCATCACCAAAACAAGATAATGTAGTTGGTGTCGCAGAAACAGTAGCATTAATTGGAGGAGGAATCACCAAAGTAATACCATCCGAAGCAATACACCCGCCAGCATCCCTAACATTCACCGTGTAGACACCTGCCGATAAATCAGTAAAAGTTCCGCTAGATGAAAAAGGAACAGTTGATGCTCCTGTCAATTCATATTCATAACTGCCCCAGCCACCACTTGCAATAGCAGTAATGGTACCTTTATCATCATCACAGGTCGCATTTGAAGTTTCAGAAGCAGTCACTGATAGTGGTGCCAAAGGCGACGGAATAATCACTTCCGACGTTGCAGAACAGAATGGGCTGGCCGTTTGGGTGATAACCACAGAATAAGTTCCCGAAGTCATTCCCGATACTGTCAATGGGTTCGTTGAGGTATTAGCTGAAACTACTCCAGTTACCGAAGTAGATGTACTGTCAAAAACTTCATAAGTATAAGGCCCAGAATAGCCTGCAATATTCAATTCAAAACTTCCCGTATTATCACTAAAACATGTTATTGCTGAAGGTGTTGTAGCTACTATTGGCGGCACTGCTTCAGGTAAAACCACTTCAACATCAGCAAAACAAGTATTCGCATCTGTTATCGTAATGGTATACGTTCCTGAAGGCACACCGGAGAATACGTTTCCTGTTAAAGTTACCCCGGCAGGGCTTGGACTAATCGCATAAGTATAAACGCCTGTTCCTCCTGTACCGGTAATCGTGATTTCGCCATCATCATTGTTACAAGTTGGCAATGCAGTAACAGCAGGGGTTAAATCTACTGGTGGGGCAATATCTACAGTAACTAAATTTATACAGCCATTAGCGTCTTGTATTTCAACTGTGTGCGTGCCCGATGCCAAATTGGAAATGGTGAACGGTGCGGTACGCGTTTGAAATGCACCACCATCAATACTGAAACTATAAGGCAGAATTCCAGCCGAAGTTAGTGTCACGTCAATTTCAAAATTGCCTTCCGTCACCGTACATTGGTTATTTAGCGTAGCTGAAATAACTGGTTCTGGGTCTTGAGGCAATACAATAGCCGATGTAGTTCTGATACAATCGTAGGCATCCTTTACGTGAACATAATATGTATTTGCATCCAAATTAAACGTATTTGCAGATGCCCATAATGGATCAGAAGCCAACGGAGCCGTTGCCGTAGTTGTAATTTGAAAAGCATATGGTGGCGTACCATCTCTGGCAATCGCACTGATTAATCCAGAATTTGGGTTACAATTTGCGTTGTTATCCACTGTAGCTGTAATACTCAAATCAATTGCAGATTCAGTAATATTGAAAGGCACCGTTACTACCCCACAGCCCGCATTTGGGCCACTGGTTTCGGTAATATTTACAAAATATGTTCCGAAAGGTAACGGCCCTAGATTTGATACGGAAAGTGAACCACTAGCTGGCACACTACCCGAGCCTGTAATTCCTGTTGTCACCAATGACAAAGAATTGAATATCTCGTAATCTACATTGGTAGCACCCACATAGATACTATTAATAGTGAAGGACACATTGCCATCCGCACTTCCCACACAGGTAATATTACTGGAGGTTAAACCTGTCGCCGTCAACGTTGAATTTGTGGGTACGGACGCTGTCGCAGTTTCGTAATAACTACATCCCGTTGATACGTCAAACACAATAAACGTGTAGGTTACGCCCGGAATCAATCCTATAAATGTGGCGCTTTGACTACCGGGAGTATCTTCCGCTACCCAAGTGCCTCCTGGCGGCGGCGGCGGAACAACTCCTCTATAAATATCGAAGAAGAACGGACCAGTACTCGACAAAGTTGTTCCAATACCCACTATGGCCTCTCCTCCTGTTGTACAATTTACAACAGTGTTTACTGAAATATCCAAATCATTCGGTGGAGATGCTACAAGTACATCCTGCATCAATACAGAACAGCCATTGGAGTCCACAACATTAATTTGATACAATCCAAAATCGACAACATCGAAAGTGGTAGATGTAGTTCCAGAAGCATTTAATTCCGTGGCTGAATATCCATTGGTACCCGTTACATAATAATTATATGGTGCCGTTCCTCCTGAAACACCCTGCACAATAACTGAACCTTTGGATATACCACCACTTGAGATATCACAAGTAATTGGTAAAGAGGTATGGTTCACAACAATTGGACTTGGTTCGGCTATGATTATGGTTTCAGTATCCTCACAGGAGTTCACATCTGTCAAGGTAATTGTGTAATTACCTGCAGGTAAACCAGAAGTTTGATTACCATAATTCGTACCCGACGTATCGTTGTTCACATTGATAACAAATGGCGGCGTACCCACACTGTTGTTAATAGTAATATCTAACGCTCCAGTATTGTCCCCATTACATAAAATATCTTGTGGTATAACAGATGTAATTTCAGGTAATGAAATGGCATTTATCGTTTGAACTGAAGAATCTACCGTACAATTGTTGGCATCTGTAATTCTGAACTGGTATTGACCATCAACAGGAACACTATGTGAAAAAGTGGTTCCAACAATAGAAGTTGAACCTCCGAAAGCACCGCCGTTAAATGATACTTCATAAGTAAATGGTGCAGTTCCTCCAGAAATAGTTCCATCTATTACACCTTCAGGTGAGGCCGTACAATCCAAATTCTTAGTAATAATTGTACTTACAGTCAATGGCGGTAATGGTGAAATGGTATATGTTTCACTGTATTCACAGTTATTGGTATCCCTAACTTGGAAGGTGTAAGTATCTGGTGCCAATCCAGCAAAAAGGTTTGATGATTGATATGCTGTACTTGCTCCCGAAGGTGCAATAATTCTGT
The DNA here is from genome assembly GCF_014270105.1 of Hyunsoonleella aquatilis. Taxonomy (GTDB): domain Bacteria; phylum Bacteroidota; class Bacteroidia; order Flavobacteriales; family Flavobacteriaceae; genus Jejuia; species Jejuia aquatilis. The sequence continues at coordinate 1,232,708 of NZ_JACNMF010000001.1, read as the reverse complement.
ATTCTAAAGGACTTGTGCCACCAGTGGCAGTCAATGTTACATCCGAAGTATTCGCAGGACAGGTAATTGGCGTACTGATGAAATCCAAATCTGTTGGGGGATTTAACGAATCAACTACTATAGGTGCCGCAACGAAAGTACAGATATTGGCATCGCGAACTGTAACCGTATAGGTTCCATTGGTTAGCCCTGTAAATGTTGTCCCTGTTTGATAATTTATGCCATCGATACTGTATTCATAAGGTGAAGTTCCCCCAGTAACACCGGAAACCGTAATCACACCTGAAGATGTACAAGTATAAGGAGTGGTTAAGGTAACCGTGCCATTGACTGCATCTAGGGCAGTAATGGTAACCGTTTGTGGTGCTGACGTACATACATCTGTGCCACTGGTATATTCCACAACCACTTCATAATCTCCAGCTATCAATCCATTAAAGACGGATGAATTTTCAAAAGTTGTACCATTGTCGATACTATAACGTAATGTATTCCCATTTGGGTTACTGACATTAATATTTATACTACCCCTATCAGGCACATCTGAACATAAAATATCTGTCGAGCTCACTGTGAAATCAGGAGCTGGAGTATCATTCACAACAATGGAAGCCTCAGCCTCACAATTATTAAAATCCACTACTCTTACAGTGTAAGTACCGGCAGTGGGCACATCAATTGTTGGTATACTTTGGAAAGTGGAAGCACCATTCACAAAGTAATAATATGGAGGAGTCCCTCCTACTGGATAAGCAGTTATTTCGCCATTGGTACAGGTTAAAGGCGTGGTCAATGCCAAGGTAACATCCAATAATGGCGGTTCAATGATTTCGATATCGCCCGTGTAGGTACAACCATCCTCTGTAGATACGTTTACCGCGTATGTACCAGGATTTAAGTTGGCAAAGGTATAATTATTGTCATTAATTGGGCCAACACTATTCACCAGTGTTGCACCATCATAAATGGAATAAAAATACTGCGGACGCACATCGTTCGCCGCCAAAATCACACTTCCTCTTTCACCATGACATAAGGGTTGTGTCACATCCACAGATACTGTAAAATCGCGTTCTCGAATTTGCACATCTGGTACTGTAAAAATACAGGGGTTGGTCGTTATCCCAGTCTGTCTGACGTAAACCGTATAAATTCCGGCTGTATTTACGCTAAAGGTATTACTGGATTGGAAGTTGGTACCATCAATGCTAAACTCATATCCTGATGGTACTCCCCCAACGGTGATTTCTCCAGGAGTTGTACAATAGATATCCCTTGAAGTTACCGTTGGCACTAATAAATTCTCATATACATTAAAATAGAATTGGTTGAAACAACCACCAGCATAGTTTAATGTTAATCGGTACTGCCCTGCCGTATCGGCGTTGTAGTCCGGTCCAGTAGCCACCTGGGTCCAAGTACAGGCATTATCTTCATTAGCACAATCGGGGTTGGCCACTGCCGTACAACTTGACTCGTCCAATACTTCCCAAATCATTGAAGATGTATCGGTGATGTTCGTTTGAATAAACCTTGAATCATTGGCACCACATAAAAAGATATTTGGCAATTCCTTTCCGTCATTGGGACAAATCACAACTTCATCTGCAAAAGGAATGACAGGGTTGGTAACATTCGCTCCGAAAAGCGTCACGTTAAATATTTGCGTGATAGATTGACATGGTGCCGTAGCCGCATTATAAACATAGTAAGTTCCTGTTTGGGTAACGGTCAATGATTGGTCGGTTCCAATTACTGGTGTTAAGGACGGACTGGTGGACCATGTATAGGAATCATAACCATCCCCAGCTGTCAATACGGTACTATCGCCACAAAGGGCGACTTCTTCAGTAAAATTACAATTCAAGTCAGCAAGAAAATTGGTAGCTCGAGGTGTCAACAAGCAACCTGAGGCACTGTTATAACTCGGGTCATCTGAAATCACGAAGTCTGGATTAATCGTTCCTCGATAGGTAGCATAAGCCTGGTTATCAATAATATTGGAACAAGCATCCGTTAACAAACTACAAGCTGAAACTACGGTTACCCTAAACCTGATATCCTGCGCCGGATCATTTTCCTCAACGATGGACCGGTCCACTCTAAATACAATCTCACGGGTTGACGCATCATAGCTTTCCACCGTTACCCCTGTGGGCAATGACAAAATATCCGCAGGGTAATTAAATACAATATTTATAGGAAGTATATCCCGAATGGTCAAATCCGTTGCATCGTCGTTTCCTGTATTTTGAAAACCGATGACGTAATTCAGCTCATCACCTAAATCGACCAATTGGCCTTCAATATTATTGCCAAGTTCATCCTCTACGATTTTGGTCAAAACAATATTTGGTGCTATAATTTCAATAGCGAAGGCACTGAAATAGAAATAATAAATATCCAGATTACTACCCAGACTTATGGAAGCGGTAGTGTCTCCATTTCCGATAATAGTATTTCCCGCATTTGGAATATTGATAATTCCGGCATCAAAACCAAGCGTGTTCGTACCATCTGGAACCCTATCGAAAAAGAGTTCAGGGGTATTCGTTGCAGGGTCAATAATGGATACCGTACTGTTGAAAAAGTTGTTTCCGGGCCGTATAACAGTACCCGAATTATCGGTGGCGTTAATTGTATTTCCATTCAATGTTAAATAATCGCCCGTGTATCTTCTATCCCCTTCAATGGTACTAAAAGCATACTTTGCACGCACAGGCCCCACAGGAATCGTTTGAAATCCTGAAATAGGAAAGGTCTCGTTAATGACACTGGTGATCTTTGTAAAACCGTCAAATGAGGTAATGTATTTACTCGGTAATAAAGGATCTTCATATATAACGAAAAGCGACCAACCTGCAGACAATCCCTCGGAATTTGGTTTTGGACCAACCAATGACGAAATATTGGCTACACCATAAGTTCCCTCGGGATCAGGCAAAGCCGTTAGCATATCCGTTACATCATGATAATAGACATAAGTATTGGACTCACGGTTATTTGGAGCATTCTGAAAATAAATCTCTGTTCCGGTGATATCTTGATATGAACCGCCGGGTAGTTTAAATTTGATATCTGAAATGGGGTCAGGCCCGTTCACAACTGCACTCCAGTACAGTCCTGCATATACAATACGATAACAAGTCACATAATCGGGTACATCCAAATCTGCAGTACTGGAATTAAAAGTCGTTGGGTCTCCATCAATGTCCACATAAACCGCGGCATCAATCCTATCATTGGTATTGTTTCCATTATAGGGGTCGGACACATGTATCCCCACATTACTATTACCTATCAACAGCATATCCCCTTTGATGGCCTCATCATACCTTGGCACATATGGCACGTGGTTTTGCGCGAGACACTGTAGACTCAAAAGGAGCGCTAAGACAGGTACACCGAATTTTACATAAGTAGGCTTTTTCATTTTAATTTCGTTTTGTGCTTCCTTCAGTTGGGGGAGCCAAAGGAAACGGGCTAGTTAATTTAATTTCTAATTCTCGATTTTTACGAGAGACGTGTTTTTATCATAAGGTTGTTTAGCATTAGATTGCATTTCTTGTTTAGCTTGATTTATATTGTTAAACTTTTTGTGATAGATGTAATATTGATTCGTTTTTACATCAAAGAAAAAATCAATATTCTTTTGTCCGAGCGATACCACTTTAGTTAAGAACTCATCACGTTTTTCAACATCGCTATGAACGGCAATTACTAGGTAATAACCAGGTTCGGCATTCAAAATATTCTTAACAATCTTGATATTATCATTTTGTTGCTCACCAAAATCAAAATCAGCTTCAGAAAGTGGCTCGTCGGCGTCATTAGTAAATCTTTTGATACGCTCTAGAGCACCTCTATCCTTTTCATAACGGTCTTTTTCATTGTCATAAGCTGCACGTTTGATGCGCCTTCTTCGTTCCACCTCGGTCTTCACCTTAATATCTTCCAGGTTAGCCACAAGCTCTTTTTTGTACATTTTGATTTTAGCTTGCTCTGCCTTTAATCTTTCTATTTCCTTCAGATAGAAAGCATTAACTGGATCTGTTTTACTTCTCACTTTCTTCTTTCTTGTGAGATAAACGGCCTCCAATTCTATTAGCTGAGCCTCCTGGTCTTCGATGGTTTTATCGATATCTTCTATCAGTTTTTCAATGGCTGCATTTTCAGCACTTACACTTTTGAAAGCTTTAGGTTGCTTAAAGATGCCTTTTTCGCTTAAGTCATTTTCTTCTTTTAAATCATCTAAATCCTGCTGCTTCACAGCTACTTTATCAGATAATCTCTTCAGCAATTCCTGTTGTGCTTTTTTGGCATTTTCTGTTGCCTCAGCCATAGCTTTCATGGTTTTGGACTCGGCATCCTCAGCTTCGGGAGTAACTGTAGCTTCGGCTTCTCTTCGTTTGGCTTCAGCAATTGCCTGAGCTTCTTGCGCCGCTTTTAAACGTTCCGCTTCCTCCCTGGCTTTGGCTTCAGATTCAAGTCGCGCCTTTTCTTGGGCTTCCTGTTCGGCTTTCAATCTCGCTTCTTCCTCTGCCTTGATGCGTGCCGCTTCTTCTGCCACTTTTGCTTTTTTATCTGCTTCGGCTTTTTGTTGCGCTTCTAAACGTTTTATTTCCGCTTCGGCCTGGGCTTTAATTCTTGCTTCTTCCTCAACTTTTTTCTGGGCTTCCAACTTTAATCTTGCTTCCTCAGCAGCTTTCACTCTTGCCTGTTCTTGAGCCTTCAATCGTGCGGCTTCTTTTTTGGCAGCCTCATCAGCCTTTCTCTTGGCTTCGGCCAATTGCCTTGCCTTCTCTTCGGCTTCTTTTTGTTTTTGCTGTTCTGCCAATTTTATCTTAGCATCTTTTTCAGCCTTCAATTTGGATTCTTCCTCAGCTTTCGCCGAAGCTATTTCTCGTGCTTTCGCCTCTGCTTCCTGTTTTAATTTTGTTTCTTCGACCTCTTCCTTCTTAGCTTGTGCCAGTTGCGCTTTTCGCTGTTCTTTTAACTTGGCATTTGCAATTCTATTCGCTCTAAACTCAGCATCCGAACTACTGTTAGCCTTTCTTTTGGCAACGTTCGCCTTTCTTTTATTTGGAGTAATTAGTGCCGTTTCTTCGCTCTCGTCGGCGTAGTTAAAACGTCGGTCATTTTTAAATCGGTATGCCAAGGTAAATTCGTGGGAACTTCCAAATTCCGAAAACCCACCAGCTGCTTTTTCATAGTTGTATTCAAAAGCGATGGACTTGGTGATATTCAATCCAATCCCAGCGGAAATACCGAATTTCGTATTGTACCCCGCTTGTGCCCAAATCCCCTTTGGAACAGCCAACATGGCCATACCAGATATTACTGTTTCATCTTTTTTGAATTCCGACCTTATCAAGGCTGAAAATTTACTCATATCAAAGAAACCTCGCGAATTCATGTATCCCGTGTACATCACATGGGGCTGTATACCTTGTTCGGGGTTTTCCTCAATTATTTTAGAGCTGGTCAAATTATAGGCCACCAAATTGTTGACAGATACCCCAAAATCGAAAAAGCCAGTGCCGTAATTTATGCCTGGATTAATAGTGATTACTGAATTGGACTCTATATTGTTTAGTGCGGGGTCAGGAACATTTGTGACTACTCTTCCATCATTTATACCACTTTGATAAAACCCTGCATTGAGACCAAAGGTAAAATTGCTTTCCCGATTTATAACTGCATTGTACGCAAAGTTGACCACTCCTCCAAAGTTTGAAAACACCCCGTAATTCTGCTGGAACAGGCCAATACCGGCTCCAATATTTTCCCTAAACCTTCCTGAGTAGCTGAACAAATATGTCTGAGGGGCATCTTCAAATTGCACCCACTCCCGTTTATTGCTAAAGCTTGCAAATCTGTTGCTTTCCCTAACAAAACTAAAGGTTGGATTGACCACAAAACGGTTAAACCTTAGAGAATTTCTAACGGGAAGTGCCAACGCAACAACTCCATCCTCTTGAGAATGGAACTGTTGTATCGTACAGAAGAATAAAAACATATATAATAAATATTTGTTCATTTTATTTCACTACCGTTATCGATCCTTTTAGGGTCTGCTGGCCTCGTGTTGTTATGATGTAATAATATATCGGGTTAACATCCTTAAAATCCAATTGATTTTGAGGCCAGTTATTTTGATAATTATTGGTTAATAATACTTTTTTTCCTTGGGCATTGTAAATGGCCACTTCGGTTCCTGTTCCTCCCAAATATTCTGGGGGTAGAATCCATGTGTCATTAAAACCGTCGTTATTGGGGCTCACCAAATTTGGGATATTATCCGCAGGTGGACTCAATAGAAACTCATGCTGGCTGGAAGACACACATCCGTTGGTTTGTGTGACCACTGCCATATAGTTTCCGGTTTGCATGGCTTCATATGAATTGCTTGATGCACCAGAAATCAACTCATTATTTCTGTACCATTTGTATTCAGGATTTAAAGCATCGGAAGTTATGGTCACCATAACTGTTTCTCCTTCACCCAAAATAGAATTTCTTTCTATATCGATACTACTTGAAAACCCTTCGCTATTCAAATTAATAGATGCATTTTCGGTACAATTCCCTAAATCTATCCGAACAGAATATTCACCCGATTCGTCAGTTATATACCTTTGCTCTGTTGCTCCTGAAATTGCCTCGCCGTCTTTAAACCATTGATAACTATTACCAGAAATGGCACTTAAAGTTGTTGCCCCTTCACTGGTACAAAATGGATTGCCCAAACTAGAATTAATAGTTGAGGATGTGCCTGTACTGGATTCGTTTACCGTAACCCGGTTTGAATAAGAACTTGAGGTACAAGTACCATAATCGGTTTTCACAAAATATGTTCCTGGTTCATTTACAGACAAACTCTCTCCATCGGCCACATAAACATAGGTAGTTGGGCCAGTCTCCTTATACCATTTAAAGGTTAAAGAAGGGTATTGTAAAGGTGAATCGTTAGTGGGGTCTCCCGGGTTATCTATAGTTAATAAATAACTTCCTCCAGTACAGTACACCCCTGTTTCTATTAAATTGTTGATAGAAAATGGCGTATCCTGCAACTTATAATATGCCGCAAATGCATTGGAGCTGCTACTTGTAGCAGATGGAGCCGTACTTTTGATTCTTAGTTTATAAGCCTCTCCCGATACATCGGTTGGAAAGGCAAAGGTTAATGTTGCAGGCGAAGTTGTAACACTTCCTGCAGACGAGGTATAGATTATTTCAGCATTTGAAAAACTACCTGAGGAATCTGACAGCTCAATTATAAACTGGTTTGTCCCCTCCAACTCCGCCTCGGGAGAAAAAGAAAACGAAACGTTATACGTATTAAAAGATGGGTTGGCACATGCCTGGCTAAAACCAAGATTTGGCTTCGCAATAGCGATTTGCGCCTTTACCGAAGTGGTCAAGACACAAACGAAGAAAATTTTAAAAAAAAGAGTAAAGTTCCTCATGCCATTTTATTTTCATATTAAATAAAACGTCTAGGAACAGCACTCTCTAAAGATTTATGAGAAAGTAAACCCAGAAAAATGAACGACCTAGAGTTCTATCAATCTATTGCGTTTTTTAATTCAACTTTTATTAATCGTCTCTTAAATCCGGATCTGCATTTGAGGCGATAATCTTGTTGATTCTCAACCTAAAATCTGGCCTATTGTAATTGTTTATATCTATAAAAGTTTCCGCGTGGTCGCTTTTAGAGTATACATTAAAAAACGTACTATTGCCATACCAGTTTTCCAAGTCGTCATTATTGGAATTGTTTTCAACAAAAATGTTTCCGTTACAGTTGTTAAAATACATTTCGGACAGCTTTATCTTATCTAAACTATCTTGATTGATATAGATATCTTCATCCAATATCACGGCAGGATTGAAACCGGAAACAACACTTTTGAATATATCCAACTCAGCATTGTCGCCAACATAGACGGCCTCCTTGATCAAATTCATTTTAATATCTGCCTCAAGCGTTTTACTTTCGTTGACAAATGTTAAGTTTTTTGCCTTCACGAAAGTAGTGGGCTTAGAAAAGTCAAATTCTTCTTTTTGGTCGTAGGCAAGCACTTCCAAACAGTTGGCTCCCATACCATTTGATGCATAAGGTGATCTAACGGCTAAGGAGTTATTTAAAATTGCCCTTGCCCCATGATTGAACCTAAAATCTGTACCGTGGGATTTAAAGGACACAAAATTGTGCAGATCCACCTTACCACCCCATACCTCAAAAGCATTTCCCTCTGAGTGGCTTACCATAATATGATCCAGTTTAGTATAATTACCAACACCTGCCAATAAAAGCCCGCTAAAATAGTCCTCTTCGGAAAGTCTTCTTCCAGCAAATTCTATTCTCACATATTTTATAATACCCGAACTACATTCCAAGCTATCACCGCCAAAATTGGTGTGCGCATAGTCGGCAGGTTTAAGTTTTGGGTGATAGGCGGTTACAGACCCTGAGCTGTACCTATTGATCGGGGCCTCTCCTAAAATTGTTAAGCCTCCCCAATCGCCGGGACGTTTCACACTTCGGCTGGATGAAAAAATAATGGGATCTGTAGACGCTCCCTTTGCAATAATAGTTGATCCCTTTGAAATCGTTAAACTACCATTGGTTTTGAAATCTCCAAGGATTACGGTGCCTGGTTCTATGGTAAGCGTAGCGTTATTAGTAACAAAAACGCTGCCCAACAGTAAGTAAACCTCTCCTTTGCGGAGTATTGTACTTTCTGAAATGTTGCCTGCCAGTATTTGGGTGGGTTCTCCGTAATCCTCTTGATGCGGCTTAAACTCGGTCCAATTGTTCAACCAATTGTCCACGCCGATTATACCTTTTTCTTGTTGCGCAAAAACAATCGGCGTTACGAGAAGAAAGAAAAACACGATTTGGGTAAAGTTTTTCATAATTGAAAATTTATAATTCTGTCAATAAAATGTTTCACATAAGTAATGAATCAAAACTAACATTAAAATCCATGAAATACCAATTATTTCGATGAAATACACTTTTACACAACAATTTTAGGGTGTTTTTTCGATGAAATACACTTTTAAAAGTTGAATTTATAACAAAACAGAAAAAGACTACATGAAAATGAATCGGAAATTCTTTATGAATTTTTCAATAAAAAAAAGCAAAATAATTCCTCAGGCTCAAAGCTCCTAACGAAACAAATATTTCCTAAAGCAGAAAATATTTAAACTATCTTAATATCATCTATTAAGATTGGCAGAAAAACATATGGATACTAAAAACTAGTGGAACTCGCTGTACTGGTGCAACGATTTTAATGTTTCTTCATAAAATATAATTGCCGCAACCAAATCATCAGTATCAGAATAAGGCAACATTCTATGCTGGAATTCTGCTGTATCTTCCAAAAACTTATCGGTAGATTCGAATTGCTCCTCCAGTGATTTTCTATTATCATTGTCATTGGGGATACCCAATGACGACATGGTTACTCCTGGTTTAGTAGCAAAGGCAATGTATGGCATTAATTTCACCAAACTTTCGATCCTTTCTATATATAGCTCCAAAAGCTCTCCTTTGTGCATGCGATCCAATTCTGATTTATTGTGATATTTTTTTATCGCAACATCGTCCCTGATGATACTTTTCTCGCCTTTTTTCTTTTGGGCAAAACACACACTCGATACTAAAAGCAGGCAAAAACTAACAAAGATTAATTTCGTTTTCATGGATATGATTTAAGGGTTCTGGCCGCTAATTTATGTAATTTATCGTAAAAAACAAGCGTTTTATCGATTTTTTTATAGTAAATTTGACCTCGCAAAGAAAAGTATCGCTGTCAATATAAAATTAATAAACCTTATTACATTCGGTTATTTTACATGCTTACTTTTGTGCCGATTAATAAATTAGACTATGAATTTATCCCAAGTAAAACTGATCGTTTCTGATATGGATGGTACATTATTGAATTCCAAACATGAAGTTAGTAGGCGCTTTTTACAACAATTCAATATCCTAAATGCAGCGGGTGTTCTATTTGTCGCCGCCAGCGGCAGACCTTTTTATGGTATTACGGACAAACTATCAGAAATACAGGATCATATTATAATAGTGGCCGAAAATGGTGGTTTGGTGGTTAAGAATGGTACCATCCTGTCATCAAATCCCTTGCGACCTCAAAATTTTGATCTCATAGTAGAAACCATTAGCTCGATTGAAGATGCACATCCAGTCTTCTGCACCAAAAATCAGGCCTATGTCATGAGCAAATCTCAACCATTGTTGAATTTACTTTCTGAATATTACGCCAAACATACCCTGATTAATTCCGTTGCGGACATAAAAACCGAAGTATATAAAGTAGCGTTGTTCCATGAAAATAGTTCTTCAGAATTTATTTATCCCCATGTAAAGCACCTAGAATCTGATTTTAAGGTGAAACTCTCTGCAACGCATTGGGTTGATATCTCAGAAAACATTGCGAATAAAGGGTACGCTATTGAACTTATACAGGATCAATTTGGTATCAACCCAGAGGAAACACTTGCATTTGGAGACTATAATAACGACCTTGAAATGCTTGAAAATGCTTATTTTAGTTACGCGATGGAAAACGCCCATCCAAAGGTAAAATCTACAGCCAGATTTAAAACTAAATCTAATAATGAATTTGGGGTTGAAGTCATTTTGGAACAGTTGATTAAGGAAAAAAACTTATGTTCAAAAAGGATGAATCAAACCTAAGTTTTCTGTGCCCAAGGCGCAACCATTCATTGTTTTTTACATCTACTAAGAAAGCACAGTCCTTTTGATTATGAAATTCCAAATTTTGTTTGTTACCTTTCTTTCCTTTTTGACGATTAGTGGGTGTTCAACCACAAATGATACAACGCAAGCGCAGGAAGAATTTGAAATCCCGCAATACCATTTAATAAAAGTTACGGGTGGCATCGCAGGCGTTGACCATACTTTTGATATGGATACAGTAATATGGGTGTTTACGGTTAATGCCTTTAATGAGGCTATTTTGGTTGTTGAAAATAATAATGGTGACGAGGGCTTGGAAGACGGATTGGATTCGGGCTCGTATATCTTTTCCAGTGTTATTGATAATGAAAATGAGGAATACCTTTTTATAGAAAACGATGAATTTGGCCATGTAGATTTGCAATCTGATGGTTTGGTTATAGACCAAAATAAAACCACAAATGGCACGCTATCCGACGGTTTTATCTATACTTTTAAATTGAAGACTGTTTTAATCGAAACAGGTTCGTAATTCACTAAGATTTAGGTTTTCTGTTTCTTTTTTCGGGCCGCTGGAAACAGCACGTTGTTCAAAATCAGGCGGTATCCTGGTGAAGTTGGATGCAGGTCCAATTCTGTTTTTGCATCGCCTACACGATGCTGGTAATCTTCCGGGTCGTGCCCCCCGTAAAATGTAAAAAATCCTTTGCCCTTGATGCCGTGAATGTATTTGGCCTCTCCATTAGCCTTGTTCTCCCCCATAACCAATACATTGGATTTTATTTCATCTCTTGTAAATGCCGTGGTTTGTCCCATAAATCCCTTAACCAATGCCGTATGGTTTTGGCATAACATTGTGGGTATGGGATCCCATTTTGCGGAGAATTCCATTAGCGAAAAATAATCAGCCGTTTTAGTAATATTCCGCTTCCTGGTCATATCAATAGATGAAAACTCGTAAACCATAGGATTGCGCTCCAAAGTAAAATCTTTAAACGCAAAGGTCTTGTTGTAGTCAATCTTTTTTTGGTAGCTTGGGTCACTACCGTCCCCATCGAACATAGGCTCGCAAATATCGATACCTTCGGCAGATAAAGCTACATCGAAACTATCTGTGGCACTGCACATGGCAAACATAAATCCACCGCCAATGACATAGTCTCGTATTTTTAAAGCCACATCCATTTTGGCTTGAGAAACTTTACTATATCCTAGGCTCGTCGCTAAAGCCTCGGCCTCTTTTTTTTCTTGAATATACCAGGATGCGGCACGGTACATTCCGTAGAATTTTCCATATTGACCAGTAAAATCCTCATGGTGCAGATGCAACCAATCGAACAGCAATAAGCCATCATTTAAGACTTCTTCGTCGTAAACCGTTTCATATGGAATTTCGGCATATTGCAACACCATAGTTACGGCGTCGTCCCAGGGTAATTTCCCTTTTGGCGTATACACAGCAATTTTAGGAGCTTTCTCTAAAACTACTGCCTCCATATTTTGGCTTGGGCTAGCTATTTCCTCTAAAATACTTTCGGCCTTCGCATTGGAAAGGACTTCGAAAGACACACCCCTGATTTGACATTCCTGACGGATCGCTTCAGTATCTGGTAATAAAAATGAACCGCCCCGATAATTAAGTAACCATTTCACCTTCAACTGTTTGTCTAATGTCCAATACGTAATTCCGTATGCTTTTAAATGATTTTTTTGGCTTTCTGCATCCATGGGTAACAGAATGTAAGACGCGAAAGCGCTTAGACTAAAAAAAAGAAAAGCGAAAAGAATTAGGGCCTTTTTCATAGGCTGAAAGATAAAGAAAATATCAACCTAAAGCATTAATCATTTGTTAAAACGGCACGTCGTTATCGTCGTCATCATTAAAAGAACTACCGAACGCCTCATCTGGACTAGCGGTAAAATTATCCGTTTTAAATGTGTCATCGTTGGCAGCTGCATTCATTTTGCTGTGGAATTCAAAGGGCGAATCGAAATCATCCAAGTTATCAAACTTACCTAAGTGACCGATAAATTTCAATCTAATATTGTCTAACCCACCATTTCTATGCTTCGCGATAATAAATTCTGCTTGACCTTCGGTTGGAGAACGCTCTTCGTCATCCCATTCATCAATTTTGTAGTACTCAGGGCGATAAATAAAACTTACGATATCGGCATCCTGTTCAATTGCTCCAGACTCACGTAAGTCAGATAATAATGGTCGTTTACTACCTCCCCTAGTTTCAACCGCACGGGACAACTGTGAAAGCGCAATTACAGGTACGTTCAATTCTTTTGCCAGAGCTTTCAGGTTTCTTGAAATCATAGAGATTTCCTGCTCCCTGTTTCCAGCATGACTGCTACCTCCTGTCATCAACTGTAAGTAATCAATCATGATAAGTTTGATGTCGTGTTGAGAAGACAGTCGACGCGCTTTTGCCCTAAGGTCAAAAATAGAAAGTGATGGGGTGTCATCAATAAATAAAGGTGCTTTTTCCAAGTCCTTTACCTTGACGTTGAGTTGTTCCCATTCGTGCTTTTCCAATTTACCAGTTCTCAACTTTTCAGAAGAAAGACCGGTTTCACTAGAAATCAAACGTGTAATCAATTGGACCGAAGCCATTTCCAAAGAAAAGAACGCTACCGGAATATTTTGGTTCACCGCTATATTGCGGGCCATAGAAAGCGTCAATGCGGTTTTACCCATACCCGGTCGGGCGGCAACAATAATTAAATCCGACGGCTGCCAACCAGAAGTTAGCTTATCCAGTTTATGAAAACCGGTTGGTATACCACTCAAGCCTTCTTTATTAGAAATTTCTTCAATCTTTTTCTTGGCCTGAATTACCAAGTCTTGAGCAGTTTCACTGGATTTTTTTATGTTTCCTTGGGTAACTTCGTATAGCTTAGCTTCGGCTTTATCCAACAAATCAAAAACATCTTTAGTTTCATCATAGGAATCTTCAATAATCTCGTTTGAAATTTTAATCAAACTTCTCTGAATGAATTTTTGAAGAATAATACGGGCATGAAACTCGATGTGTGCCGAAGACGATACCTTTTGGGTCAGTGAAATCAGGTAAAAATCGCCACCCACCATTTCCAGTTTTCCGTTTTTCTTTAATTGCGTTGAAACGGTTAATAAGTCCACAGGCTCACTGCCTTCGAACAATTGAAAAATGGCTTCAAAAATAAATTGATGTGCTTCTTTATAAAATGCCTCCGGGCTTAAAATATCGATAACCTCATCAACACCTTTTTTGTCAATCATCATCGCGCCTAACACAACCTCCTCTAAATCAAGTGCTTGGGGAGGTATTTTGCCTTTCTCCAAACTAATTAGAGTACTTTTATCTACTTTGTATCCTGCGATTTGATTGGGTTGCTTCATAACTGCGAAAATAGTCAAATAAAGTGTTGGTTTTTAGAACGGGCTATTTTCATTGTCAACGTTTCGTTAACAAAATAACTGTTAATAACTAAAAAGTATTGTGAATAACCGCTAAAAAAACCTGAAGCGAAAACTTCAGGTTTTAACATGTTGTGGTTTTTAAGCATTTAGCCTTTAAATACCCCCATATTGGCATATTTATCTTGGCGTTGTTTCACTAATTCCTCTGGTGATAAGTTTTTTAAATCCCCGAAACATTTTTCAATGGTGCTACTAACGGTTTTAAACGTCCTCTCCCTATCCCTATGCGCACCACCTAACGGTTCTTTAATGATATCATCAATTAACTTCAATTTTTTCATATCACCTGCAGTTAATTTCAAAGCCTTTGCCGCTGTTTCCTTGTGCTCCCAACTACGCCAAAGGATTGACGAACAGGATTCTGGTGAAATTACCGAATACCAAGTATTTTCCAGCATCAAAACTCTGTCTCCAACTCCTATTCCTAAGGCCCCACCTGAGGCACCTTCACCAATAATTATGGTAATAATTGGAACTTTCAAACGTGTCATTTCCAAAATATTACGAGCAATAGCTTCGCCTTGCCCCCGTTCTTCAGCTTCCAGACCCGGGTAGGCTCCTGGAGTATCCAAAAGGGTTACCACCGGAATTCCAAACTTTTCGGCAGATTTCATTAACCTCAAAGCCTTACGATAGCCTTCGGGGTTGGCCATACCAAAATTCCTGTATTGACGCGTTTTGGTGTTATACCCTTTTTGCTGACCAATAAACATGTAGCTTTGATCCCCAATCTTGCCTAATCCACCAACCATAGCCTTATCGTCCTTAAAGTTGCGGTCACCATGTAATTCTAGAAATGTGTCTCCACAAATGGCCTTGATATAATCCATGGTGTATGGCCTATCGGGGTGTCTTGACAATTGCACCCTTTGCCATGGCGTTAGGTTTTTATAAATATCTGTGGTTGTGGTTTTTAATTTTTTCTCTATCTGGGCACAGGTTTCGGTAACATCCACATCACTCTCTTCACCAATGATTTTACATTTTTGAAGCTGGTCTTCGAGGTCTTTAATGGGAAGTTCAAATTCTAAATACTCCATAGAAATTACAATTCGGTTTTAATTAGTTAGCGTACAAAATTAAGCAATTTATTTTGTTTCATATCATCAATTAAACTTCAGAAGAAGCTTTTACAATTTAAGAATAATTTGCTGGATTAAGCAACTTGTCCTCTAAAATACCCGCCTTCTTTTTATTGCATCCTTATTTTTCAAAAGACCATTGAGTAGGACAGTTGAAATAATCAAAATTGCACCATAATAAAACATCGGACTCATTTTTTCCTTTTCAGGGAATAGAAATAGTGCAATAATGATACCGTAGATAGGCTCCAAATTATAGGTAAGTACCACCGTATAAGGGCTTATCAGCTTCATTACATTTACAGACGCTATAAAAGCATAAGCCGTACAAACAGAGGCCAAAATGAACAAGTAGCCAAAATCCGAGGCACTCAGTTTAAAAAAATCTGTAGAAAAACCTCCTTCGAAGCAAAGAATAAAAATCGATATGAACAGTACGCCACTGATAAATTCGTAAAACGAAATCACCGTAGCCGAATGTTTCTTTAAAAAAACGCCGTTTAAAACTGCAAAAAGCGATGAAAAAAAAGCAGATGAAATTCCCAAAAGAATACCTTTTAGATATTTTATTTCGCCTTTGGTAATGAGAAATACGCCAAGTATCACCAGCAATCCAAAAATGATTTCATATGGGATTACTTTTCGTTTGTAAAAAACAGGTTCAATAATAGATGCAAAAAATGCTCCCGTGGAAAACATGGCCAGGGCAATGGATACGTTGGCCGCTTTGATGGAAGCAAAAAAGGTGATCCAATGTAAAGCAATGATGATGCCTGCCAAAGACAATCTTAGAATAGATTTCCCATTAATTTTTAATTTGACTCCAGCTATTTTGATATAAATAAACATCAAAATGGTGGCCATTCCCATTCTGAACCACACTAATGGCACGGCACTTATCGAAATCAATTCTCCCAAAATGGCTGTAAAGCCGGCAATGAATACTAAAAAATGAAGGTGAAGGTAGTTTCTTAGCTTAGCGTTTGGCATTGTACAGAAGATATACAGCTAAAATACCAAAAATGATATTAGGAAACCAGACTGCAATAACAGGTGGAAAGTCAGACTGCTGAGCCATCACCCCAAAAATTTTATCGAAAAAGATAAACACCATAGCGATACATATTCCGAGAGCTAGGTTTACCCCCATACCGCCTCGTCTTTTAATGGAAGATACTGCCACTGCGATAATCGTTAATATAAATATGGATACGGGCAAACTCCATTTTCTATAGAGCACTAATTTATAACGGCCAATATTGGAAGAGCCTCTTGCCTCTTCTTTAGCAATAAAATCAGTCAATTCGGAATAGGACAACGTTTCAGCAATATAAATAACCGGTGTCAAGTCCGCCACGTCAAAAGTAAACAACGTGTCTTTGCGCCTTTCAATTTCCAAGGTATCAGTCAACTCACCAATGTTTCGTTTTACGTAATCAATCAATCTGTAAGTTGTATCCGCTTCAACGTATCGGATGCTTCTGGCGCTAATTTTCGTAGTCAATTTGTTGTCCTCAAAATGCTCAAGTGTAAAGTTTTGACCTGTTTTACTTTTAGAATTAAAACTACTCACATAGATATAATCGTTTTCGTTAATTTGTCGAAAAACGTTTTTGTTATCCGTGGCACTTCGCCCTCTTTTGAAGTATTTGTAGTCAAACTCATTAAAACCTTTACTGGCCTCAGGGGCCAAAAACAAACCTAAAATCAACGCGAAAAAGGCAGTAATAGTGGCTCCGTACAAATAGGGCCGTAAAAATCTTGAAAACGAAACTCCTGAACTCAAAAAAGCCACGATCTCCGTATTATTGGCCAACTTTGAAGTAAACCAAATCACCGATAAAAATAAGAATAGGGGAAATAGTAGGTTTGCGAAATAAATCGTAAAATCCAGATAGAAAAGGGCCACCTCATTAAAAGGCACATTATTATCTAAAATCTTCCCGATTTTTTCAGCCAGATTCACCGTAATTCCAATTGGAATAAACAGCAAAAGCATCATGATGAAGGTAAATAAATACCTCTTTAATATGTACCAATCTAATATCTTCACCTAAAGAAATTCGCTATAATCGTTTGTCCATTTGTTTTACCATCATACTTTTCCATGACGCAAAATCCCCTGCTAATATATGCTTTCTCGCTTCGCGAACCAACCATAAATAAAATCCTAAATTATGAATAGTGGCGATTTGCTTGCCCAACAATTCGTTAACTGAAAACAAATGCTTTAAATAGGCTTTACTATATTCGGTATCCACAAAAGTAATACCCATCTCATCGATAGGCGAAAAATCGTCCTCCCACTTTTTGTTTTTGATATTGATGGTGCCATGGGCCGTAAACAACATGCCGTTTCTAGCATTACGGGTAGGCATTACGCAGTCAAACATATCAATACCTAACGCAATATTTTCTAGAATATTGATTGGTGTGCCCACACCCATTAAATATCTTGGCTTATCTTCAGGCAAAACGTTGCAAACCACTTCGGTCATGGCATACATTTCTTCGGCAGGCTCCCCGACGGAAAGTCCACCAATAGCATTGCCTATGGCACCAGCATTCGCAATATACTCGGCCGATTGAATTCGTAAATCCTTGTAAGTACTCCCCTGAACTATTGGAAAAAAAGCTTGATCGTAATCATATTTTAATGGCGTTTTTTCTAGATGATTGATACATCTGTCCAACCAACGATGTGTCATTTGCATGGAACGTTTGGCATAATTATAATCACAGGGGTAAGGTGTGCATTCATCAAACGCCATTATAATGTCAGCGCCTATACAGCGCTGGATTTCCATAACATTTTCTGGTGTAAAAACATGGTAACTTCCATCAATATGAGATTTGAATTTTACGCCCTCTTCTTTTATCTTTCTATTTGCGGAAAGCGAATACACCTGATAGCCCCCAGAATCTGTCAAGATATTTCTATCCCAATTCATAAACTCATGCAGTCCGCCGGCCTTTTCGATGATATCGGTTTGTGGCCTCAAATAAAGGTGATAGGTATTTCCCAAAATGATATCTGGGTTTATATCATCTTTAAGCTCGCGTTGGTGCACGCCTTTTACAGTGCCAACAGTGCCAACGGGCATAAAAATAGGGGTTTCAATCACACCGTGATCCGTGGTAATCTGACCTGCCCTAGCTTTACTTTGGGCATCTTTTTGAGCTAAATCGAATTTCATAAGCCTAATAACCGGTGCGCAAACCTACATATTTTATATCAAAAAAATAAACTTATTAACAGTACTTAAAGGTTTCGTGAAAATGAAAATAATTGCGCCAGTTATACTTTGTAAAACTATTCTAATCTCCTATTTTTGTCGGGCAAAAAACAATCATTTAGCATGCCAGACATTAAACACTTAGAAGATATTTGTACGCAGGTGCGAAGGGATATCTTAAGACAGGTACACAAAGTGAATTCCGGGCACCCTGGAGGTTCTTTGGGCTGTACTGAATTTTTCGTTGCGCTTTACAACGAACTCATGGAAACCAAAAACTCATTTGATATGGACGGGATAGGTGAGGATTTGTTCTTCTTGTCCAATGGTCATATTTCTCCAGTTTTCTATAGTGTTCTGGCCAGAGCGGGGTACTTTCCAGTTGAGGAATTGAGCACCTTTAGATTGATTGATTCCCGTTTACAAGGACACCCTACAACCCACGAGGGCTTACCGGGAGTTAGAATTGCCTCAGGTTCTTTGGGTCAAGGTATGTCCGTTGCAATTGGTGCGGCACAAGCCAAAAAATTGAACAACGATGATAAAATTGTGTATTCCTTGCACGGTGATGGGGAATTACAAGAGGGTCAAAATTGGGAAGCAATTATGTATGCCGCCGGTAATAATGTGGACAATTTGATTTCCACAGTGGATTACAACGGACAGCAAATCGATGGTGCTACCAATGATGTCTTACCAATGGGAGACCTAAAAGCAAAGTTTGAAGCTTTCGGCTGGCTCGTTTTGGAAATTAAGGACGGTAATAACCTGGAAGCGGTGATTGAAGGCATGAAAAAAGCGAAAGCCCAAACGGGAAAAGGAAAGCCAGTTTGTGTTTTATTAACCACCGTAATGGGTAATGGTGTGGATTTTATGATGCATACCCATGCATGGCACGGGAAAGCACCAAACGATGAGCAATTAGCGATTGGTTTGGAGCAAAACCCTGAAACCTTAGGCGATTACTAACCACTTACACAAGGAAAATGAAAACATACACTTATACAGAGAAGAAAGATACAAGAAGTGGTTTTGGAGCTGGACTGGCCGAATTGGGAAGAACCAACCCTAATGTGGTTGCACTTTGTGCGGATTTAATCGGTTCTTTAAAAATGAACGAGTTCATAAAAGAAAACCCTGAGCGTTTCTTTCAAATAGGAATTGCGGAAGCCAATATGATGGGGATTGCGGCAGGTTTGACGATTGGCGGAAAGATTCCGTTCACAGGAACATTTGCTAATTTCTCAACAGGTAGGGTTTACGACCAAATCCGTCAATCAATTGCCTATTCGGGTAAAAATGTGAAAATTTGTGCGTCTCACGCTGGATTAACTCTAGGTGAAGATGGAGCAACTCATCAAATACTTGAAGATATTGGTATGATGAAAATGCTACCCGGTATGACGGTAATAAACCCATGTGACTACAACCAAACCAAAGCGGCTACCATAGCTATTGCGGACCATGTTGGACCAGTTTATCTGCGTTTTGGAAGACCATCTGTACCTATTTTTACACCTGCCGACCAAACTTTTGAAATCGGTAAAGCCATAAAATTGACAGAAGGCAATGACGTAACCATAATAGCTACAGGCCATTTGGTATGGGAAGCACTTGAAGCCTCCAAAGTATTAGATCAGCAAGGCATATCTGCAGAAGTTATCAATATACATACAATTAAACCTTTGGATGAGGAGGCAATTCTTAAATCAGTGGCTAAAACAGGATGCTTAGTAACGGCTGAGGAACACAATATCTTGGGTGGACTAGGAGAAAGTGTAGCACGTACCTTGACTTTGAACAACCCTGCTCCGCAGGAATTTATTGGGACCAACGACACTTTTGGGGAATCTGGAACTCCTGCACAGTTAATGGAAAAATATGGCTTGAACAGCGCATCTATTGTAGAAAGAGCGAAAGTTGTTATCCAAAGGAAATAGGATTAATTCCTGACAAAATTTTGAAGGGTTCGTTTTTATAAAATGAGCCCTTTTTTAATTCTTATATTTTTCGCCCCCATGCTTAAAAAAATCCATTGTAAAAGAATAAAAGGCTTTTGGCAACGTTTTTGATATTAAACTTCAAATCTTAAAACGAATAATTATGAAGAACACACATGAATTAAAAAGAGAGTTGAAAACCCATATCTCTAAAGGAAAATTGATATTGCTCGTTATCGCCCTGATTTTAACAACTATCTCCGGCTTTGCCCAAACCCAAACAGGCATAGGTCTAAAAGGAGGATTAAACTATAACGCCAACGGAGATTACGTTGAATCGATTGGCGATAATGCCCAGAATCCAGATAGAAACGTAGGTTTTCATGTTGGGCTATTTGGAAAAATTGGCAAGAAAGTATACCTAAGACCAGAGCTAATGTACACCAGTACAAAAAGTGAATACAACAGTAATGATTTTAAAATGCAAAAATTGGATGCCCCAATTTTAGTTGGTGCCAAAGTAATTGGTCCCCTCAGCGTCTTTGGTGGGCCGGCGTTTCAGTATATTTTGGATACCGAATTTGATGGTATCACCATAGGTGATATTGAGAACGATTTTTCTGTTGGGCTTAATTTTGGCATCGGATTTAATCTAAAAAAATTGGGTATAGATTTGAGATACGAAAGGGGCTTTAGTAATAATGAAGCTACTTTTATCAACAACAATATTATAAATCCTAATCCCAATGATAGAAGTCGTTTGGACACCAGGCCGGACCAATTAATTTTGAGTTTGTCCCTATTGCTATAGTGGAAATATAATTTAAATAAAAAACCTGCAAGAGCAATAAAATGCCTTGCAGGTTTTTTATTTAAATCAAATTAAGCATTTTGCTTCTTAATCAAATTAAGGGCAGAACCTTCATTATACCATGAAATTTGCGCTTCGTTATATGAGTGGTTTAACTTAATAGCATCTTTACTTCCGTCTACATGCACCAACTCTAGAGTCAACTGTTTGTCTGGTGCAAATTCGTTTAAATCCAAGAAGTTGAAAGTATCGTCTTCTTGAATTAAATCGTAATCATTCTCATTGGCAAAGGTTAAACCTAGCATCCCTTGCTTTTTAAGATTGGTTTCGTGAATACGCGCAAAAGATTTTACAATTACAGCAGCAACGCCTAAATGTCTTGGTTGCATTGCCGCATGTTCACGAGAAGAACCTTCACCATAATTATGATCCCCTACTACAATAGTTTTTATACCAGCCTTTTTATATTGCCGCTGTACGTCCGGCACACCGCCATATTCGCCAGTTAATTGATTCTTTACAAAGTTGGTTTTTTGATTAAAGGCATTAACGGCTCCAATCAAGGTATTATTGGCAATGTTATCCAAGTGCCCTCTAAAGCGCAACCAAGGCCCAGCCATGGAAATATGGTCGGTAGTACATTTTCCAAAAGCTTTAATCAAAAGTTTTGCTCCGGTAATGGTATCACCTAGTGGTTCAAATGGCGTTAATAACTGTAAACGTTCTGAAGTTTCATTTACAACAACATTTACATGACTCCCATCCTCTTCTGGCTCTAAATAACCATTATCCTTCACGTCGAAACCTTTTGGAGGCAATTCCCATCCTGTTGGCTCATCCAACATCACTTCTTCGCCATTTTCGTTGATAAGGCTATCCTTCATCGGATTAAAATCCAATCGCCCAGCTATGGCAATAGCCGCCGTAATTTCGGGCGAAGCAACAAAGGCGTGTGTATTTGGATTTCCATCAGCACGCTTCGCAAAGTTTCGGTTAAAGGAATGTACAATGCTATTTTTTGGTGCGTTTTTTGGGTCGCTATACCTTGCCCACTGCCCGATACATGGCCCGCAGGCATTAGTAAATATTTTCGCGTCCAGTTTTTCAAACACTTGAAGGATACCGTCTCGTTCGGCGGTATATCTTACCTGTTCCGAACCCGGGTTAATACCAAACTCAGCTTTGGTTTTTAGACCTTTATCCAACGCCTGTTGCGCAATTGATGAAGCTCGCGATAAATCTTCATAAGAAGAGTTAGTGCAAGACCCAATCAATCCCCACTCAACTTTTATCGGCCAGTCATTATCTTTAGCTTTACCGGTCATTTCAGAACCTACTGGAGTGGATAAATCCGGAGTGAATGGCCCATTTAACAATGGGCTCAACTCTGATAGGTTAATTTCTATCAATTGATCAAAATATTGTTCAGGATTAGCATAAACCTCAGGGTCTGCAGTTAAGTATTCCCTAATTTTATTGGCTTCTTCGGCTACATCTTCTCGATCCGTAGCTTTTAAATAACGCTCCATAGAATCGTCATAACCAAAGGTTGAAGTCGTTGCACCAATCTCTGCACCCATGTTGCAAATGGTGCCTTTACCAGTACAAGACATCGCTAATGCTCCCGGGCCAAAATATTCAACTATGGCCCCGGTCCCACCTTTAACAGTAAGAATCTCAGCCACTTTCAGGATCACATCTTTTGGTGCCGTCCAACCCGATAATTTGCCAGTAAGCTTAACACCAATCAATTTGGGGAACTTCAATTCCCAAGCCATACCTGCCATTACATCCACTGCATCTGCTCCGCCCACACCGATGGCTACCATGCCCAAACCTCCTGCATTTACAGTATGAGAATCCGTACCAATCATCATCCCGCCAGGGAATGCGTAGTTTTCCAGAACCACCTGATGGATAATTCCAGCTCCGGGTTTCCAAAATCCGATACCATATTTATTGGATACTGATTCCAGAAAATTGAACACCTCACTACTTACATTGTTGGCGTGTTTTAAATCAGTTGCGGCACCTTCTTTGGCTTGGATCAAGTGGTCACAATGCACTGTTGTGGGCACGGCTACTTTGCTCTTTCCTGCTTGCATAAATTGTAACAGTGCCATTTGCGCTGTAGCATCTTGACATGCAATTCTATCCGGGGCAAAATCCACATAATCCTTTCCTCTAACAAATGCCTTGTCCGGTGTACCATCCCATAAGTGATTATATAATATTTTTTCAGAAAGCGTCAATGGCTTTCCAACAACTTCACGAGCTTTATCGACGTTTTTAGCCATTTTGGAGTAAACGCCCTTAATCATTTCAATATCAAATGCCATATATTATCCGTTTTAATTTTTAGTAGTTTATTTTAAGTTGCACTAATATACGAAATTACGAGGCTGTTTTTATATTCAAAAAATAGACTTCGTTTATTTCAACTTTGTCAAAATCTATCTTTTAAACAATTCCAAGATGAAACTAGTGGAAATAAAAAAGCCTGAGCATTAAAACTCAGGCTTCTTATTATTTAAAATTTTCAAGAACTACATTACTAATTCTTTTTGTGATGGCTTAAACTTGGTCAACACAATACCATCTACTGCAGCTTCATATTCTTGCATTGTAGGCGTTCTTCCTAAAATAGTAGAGAGCACTACTACTGGCGTTGAAGATAATAGAGACTCTCCTTTTTTCTCTCCAGAATCTTTTACAACTCTTCCTTGGAACAAACGCGTAGAAGTTGCCATTACCGTATCACCCGGTTCCGCCTTTTCTTGGTTACCCATACAAAGGTTACAACCCGGACGCTCTAAATACAGCATGTTTTCATACTTGGTACGAGCCAAACCTTTTGGTGCGCTATCGTCAAACTCAAAACCTGAGTACTTCTGCAATACTTCCCAATCTCCTTCTTCCTTTAACTCATCTACAATGTTATATGTTGGAGGTGCTACAACCAACGGTGCTTTGAACTCCACTTTACCATGTTGCGCTTCAATGTTCTTTAACATTTGAGCCAAAATCTTCATATCTCCTTTATGAACCATACAAGACCCAACGAATCCTAAGTCTACTTGCTTAGTACCACCGTAGTAAGATAATGGACGGATCGTATCGTGCGTATAACGTTTTGATGGATCATCATTGTTTACATCTGGGTCGGCAATCATGGGCTCAGCAATTTCATCTAAGTCAATTTCTACCTCAGCATAATACTTTGCATTAGCATCTGGCTTTAAGGCTGGTTTGATTCCAGTTTTAACCTCTGTAATTCTGGTATTCGCTTTATCAACTAAACCTTGAAGCACTTTATTTTCATTATCCATACCTTTTTCAATCATGATTTGGATACGATCTCTTGCAATCTCTAAAGATTCGATTAAAGTGTCGTCTTCTGAAATACAGATAGATGCTTTAGCTTTCATTTCAGCGGTCCAGTCAGTAAATGTAAAGGCTTGATCTGATGTCAAAGTACCAATATGAACCTCGATAATTCTTCCTTGGAATACGTTTTCACCACCAAACTGCTTTAACATTTGTTGCTGAGTGGCGTGTACTACATCACGGAAATCCATGAAACTCCTCATATTTCCTTTAAAGGTTACCTTTACCGATTCTGGAATTGGCATGGTAGCCTCACCTGTAGCCAATGCTAGAGCAACAGTTCCGGAATCTGCACCAAAAGCAACACCTTTAGACATTCGTGTATGCGAGTCCCCTCCAATGATAATATCCCAATCATCAACTGTAATATCATTTAATACTTTATGGATTACATCGGTCATGGCATGGTAAACGCCTTTAGGATCGCGAGCCGTGATTAACCCGAAGTCGTTCATAAACTTCATTAGCTTAGGAATATTCGCTTTTGACCTATCATCCCATACTGAAGCGGTATGACATCCCGATTGATAACTAGCATCAACAATAGGAGAAACCACTGTCGCCGCCATCATTTCTAACTCTTGAGATGTCATTAATCCTGTAGTATCCTGAGATCCCACAATGTTCACTTCAACTCGAACATTAGACCCTGTATGTAACGTTTTCCCCGGAGTGGTTCCTACAGCGTTTTTGTTGAAGATTTTTTCAACCGCTGTTAAACCTTGTCCTTCAATAGAAATTTCTTTAGAAGGCGCATATACTTGAGGCACATCTATACCTAAAACCTTGCATGCAAATGTTTGTAATTTTTTACCGAAAACCACTGCATAAGAACCTCCGGCCTTAATGAACTCCATCTTTTGAGGCGTTAAAGCCGCAGAGATATCTTTTAATTCTTGATCTCCGTTATATAATTTCTTTTCTTTTGTGTTGATCGTTAGAACAGTTCCTGTTTCAACAGAATATACTTGTTCTAATACCGGCTCGCCATCAGCATCATAGATCGTGTTTCCTTCAGCATCCTTTTTAGTCACCCAGTTTTTAAGGTCGATTCCGATACCTCCAGTTACGCCAACAGTTGTTAAGAAAATTGGTGCAATTCCATTAGTCCCAGCAATTACTGGAGCAATATTGATAAACGGCACGTATGGGCTAGATGAAATACCTGTCCAAAGCGCCACATTGTTTACTCCAGACATTCTTGAAGACCCTACGCCCATAGTTCCCTTTTCAGCGATTAACATCACACGTTTATCAGGGTGCTGCTCTTTTAAAGCCAACACTTCTTGTTGCATATCTTTGTTATGCTCAAAAATACATTGTCCGTGCAATTCTCTATCTGATCTTGAGTGCGCGTCCGCTCCTGGAGACAACAAATCTGTAGAAATATCACCTACTCCAGCAATATATGTCACCACCTGAATTTCCTCTTCAACTTCAGGTAATTTAGTGAAGAACTCCGCTTGTGCGTAACTTTCAATGATACCTTTTGAGATAGGGCAACCTTTCTTTACGGCATCCTCGAGTCTTTCGGTGTCTGCCTCGTACAAGAAAACTTGAGTTTTTAGAACTTCTGCAGCCTTCTGTGCTATATCTAAATCTTTTTGCTCTAAAACTAAATCTAAAAGTACTTCGATAGACGGCCCTCCTTTCATATGGGACAATAGTTCAAAAGCGAAACTTGGTGTAATTTCTTCAACTACGGATTCACCGAGAATAATCTCTTTTAAAAACTTCGCTTTCACCCCTGCCGCACTAGTTGTACCTGGCAAAACATTATAAATGAAAAAGTTAAGAGAATCCTCACGATGCGCATTATTTACATCCTTAATTTGAGTAATAATTTCACTCAATAATTCACCTCCATCTATTGGCTTAGGGTGCAAGCCCTGAGCTTTTCTTTCTTCAATTTCTTTGATGTAATCGTTGTAGTTCATAAAAGAATTATTTCAATGTTATTTTTATTTTAAAAAAGCGATGCAAAATACGAATTTAATGCAAAGGTGTAAAGATAAATGACTCAATAAAACTAAGTATTAATACTTAATTATTAGAGTCGCATAATTATCGGTGATGTTTGAATTTTTATCATTAATTCATGTAGAAAAATAAAAAATTCTTAGTGCTACTCACAAGACTAACCAGTTCCTACTTTTCGCGATAAATCTTTAGTAATTTCACGATTGCCAAAACTATAGCCATTACTTTGAAACCAGTTGCAATGGATATCAATAAATTGCCTGTTATTAGACCAATTTCAAAATGAATTATCTTCAACAAAGCACCAATCACAGAAAAACCAATTCCTATTAGAAAGAAAATTATAGGAATGATAAATTGTTTAATATTCATCTAAAACAAAGATGAAATCACTTCGTTTTCAGTAATACCTTCTGCCTCGGCTTTGTAGTTTTTGATGATACGATGCCTCAAAATACTGTAGGCTACCGCTTGAACATCCTCATTGTCAGGAGAGAATTTACCGTTTATTGCCGCATGGGTTTTGGCTGCTAAAATTAAATTTTGTGAAGCTCGTGGTCCTGCTCCCCAATCGATATATTGTTTTACCAGATCGGGAGCCACATCAGAATTGGGTCGGGTTTTGCCAACCATCCCTACCGCATATTCTATGACATTATCTGCAACAGGAATTCTTCTGATAACGTGTTGAAAGTTTAGAATTTCCTCAGCTGTAAACAGAGCGTTCACCTTAACGGCCTCATCATTGGTAGTTGCCTTAACCACTTCTACTTCTTCTTGAAAAGAAGGATATTCCAAATTAATGGCAAACATAAAACGGTCTAATTGTGCTTCTGGCAAGGGATACGTCCCTTCCTGCTCAATCGGGTTTTGAGTTGCTAGCACGAAATAGGGCAAGCTCAATTTATAATGATGTCCGGCCACAGTCACAGCTCTTTCCTGCATGGCTTCCAATAAGGCCGCCTGAGTTTTAGGTGGTGTTCTGTTGATTTCGTCAGCTAAAATAATATTGGCGAAAATTGGGCCCTTTACGAATTTAAAATGACGGTCTTCATCCAAAATTTCACTCCCTAAAATATCGCTTGGCATTAAATCTGGGGTAAATTGTATTCGCTTGAAATCTAACCCTAAAGCCTGGGCAATGGTATTTACCATAAGGGTTTTCGCTAATCCCGGAACTCCAATTAACAAAGAATGGCCTCCTGAAAAAATAGAAATCAATATTTGATTGACGACCTCATCCTGACCCACAATGACCTTTGCAATTTCCTGTTTTAAATCTTGGTATTTTTTAACAAACTCCTTTACAGCGGCAACGTCAGACATATGTTATTTTTTTAACCAGTTACTTGCATAATCACAATCGCGCATCTCTCCCGTTACTTTTACATAAGTATCTGTGATTTTCTCTTCCTGCCATTTCTCAATGGCCTTAATCTTTTTCTCATTCAAAGCCATTTGCTTGATTTTCATGAAATCCCGTGCATAATTGGCTTCATGCTCATCAATCCTATCATTCACGGTTAATAGTTTGAACTTTACTTTCCCCGTTCTATCCGATTCCGGAATAATTTGGCTAACCTCTCCATCCTTTAAATCTTGGATTTGGCCGTACAATTCCGGATCCATTCGGGTGAGTTCAAAATTATAGTCCTGAGTTTCGGGGTTAATCAATTTCCCACCATCAAATCTGGTTTCTTTTTCATCACTGGACTCCCTTGCCGCCGCTTCAAAAGTAATGTCGCCATCCACTATCCTTTGTCTTACTTTGGTAATTTTTTCACGGGCTTCTGTTACGGCTTCATCAGAAACCTTTGGTATTAAAAGGATGTGGCTTACATCATATTCCTGCCCCCTGATTTTTTCACAATAAACAATATGGTAGCCAAAATCGGTTTTGAAAGGATCCGAAATCTCACCCTCTTGCAACGAGAAAGCAACCTGCCTGAACTCCTTTACCATCCTTGGCTGCTTCCGGTTCAAGGTGTATTTTCCACCAGTGCTAATGGAAGCTTTATCATCAGTGTACAACACCACTTTTGACCGAAAACTTGCCCCATTTTCCAAAACGTCCTTTTTAAAACCTTTTAGTTGCTCTATTACTTTTTGCTCTTCCTCTTCAGATACCTCAGGTTCCACAACAATCTGCGATACTTTTAACTCCGTACCAAAAGTTGGTCTTTCGTCCTCTGGAATCTTGTTGAAAAACTGCCTCACCTCTTCCGGGGTCACCTCAACCTCTTCAATAATTTTAGCCTGCATACGTTGTGCCAACATCTGGGATTTGTTAATCTCAAACATCTCTTCCTTCAAGCTTTCTTCATCTTCTTTTTTATAAAATTCCAAAAGGCGGTCCATATTGCCATTTACCTGTTGCAAAAACTGCTGCAATTGGTAGTCCACACTTCGCCTTATTTCAGCATCAGACACCTCAATACTATCTTGAATGGCATGATGGGCATACAGTTTGTCCTCCAATAATTTTCCGAAAATTTGACAACGTGTAATATCTTTGGTATTCACCCCCTGGGCCTGCATCTGAATTAATGTTTTATCGATATCAGATTGCAACACAATATATTCGCCCACCACACCTGCAACACCGTCCACTTTTACACGCTGAAAGGTTTGGGTGGAATCTACTTGAGCCACTTTTTGTGTTTCTTCTTCAACTTCATCTTCAATTATCTCCTGTGAGTGCGAGGGCAAAGCCCAAACAAACAACAAGACCAAAAGCAATCTTACGTCAATTATAGATTTCAAACTCTTTGTTTTTAATAGCATCCTTAGTAATATCTTTCTCCAATTTTTTTATGAGTTCCAATTTGCGCCTGTTGATGACAATCTGATGAATGGTAGGTTTTACATATTCCAACGGCGCAGTATCGTTACGAAATAACACATCATTTATCTGCATCAAATATAAACCTAATGAATCTTTGAGTTGCACAAAATGGGATTTTTTTAACAGTTGACTTTTATTTTCAGAATTCACCCCTGGAATCTTCGCAATTACCTGGCTCATTTTCACCCATATAGAATCATTTAACGAGTATGATCTGAATTGAATAGCTATGGAATCCAGAGCCCTTTTATCCTTCCCATCAAACCGTCTGAAACGCTCCTTAATGGTTTCAAAATCAATGATATCCTCGTCTACATGAATGTATCTGAATTTGATAAGCTCCTCGTTTAATTTGAATACATCCTTGTGGGATTCATAATAGGCCGTGGCCGCTTCTTTTGATACCGACGTATCGATATTTTGTCTCACTAAAGCCTCCAAATACGCCTTGCTGTATAAGTCCTTTTTGTACTGATCCACAAGTTTACTAAAGGTTTTTTGCTTGTCCTCTCCCAGGTTGATCATTGCACCGTCCACAAGTAATTGCTGGGTAGCCCAATTATTAATAAAATTCTGGACCATCAAAGTACTGTCCGCTTTACTAATTCCTTCTGAAAAAGCATCCTCTAAATCCTCGTAGTACAAATAGCTGTTATTTACTCGGGCGATGGGCTTTTTTTCTTCAGTTTTTCTAAAAAAATCGCACGAAGCCAAACTCGCCAAAACAACAACTAATATGAGGGATTTTAATTGCATTAGTTTTCTATAATTCTGCTTTTACCTTTTTTAGGGCATCGGCGTTCACAACCACTTTATACTTTTCTTTTAGCTCGGCCAGCCAAAGTGACTCCTTGTGGGTTTGATAATCACTCATCACCAAGCCTTTAATATCTTCAAAAGGTTTTAAGGTTTTTGGCAACACCTCTTGTACTTTAGCAACTACATAACCCTTGTTGTGCTTATATACTTTTGAAATGCCAGGCTTAAACTCAAAATCTTTTGGTAGCGCCTGATGATCGGCAGGCATGGTATCTGAGGTAATAATCACATGAACATCACCATTGGTGTTTACCAACTTTTTGATGTGCTCGAACGACATTTCTTCGTGTAGCATTTTTGATACTCTATTAATGATTTTTCGCTTTGAAGCAGAGGCCACATCCACAACCACGCGTTCGGGCCAGTAGTATTTGTCCTTATTGTTATCGTAATAGTTTTGAATCTCCAAAGAATCCGTTTTCGCCGTTTTCCAAATGGTATTTTCCATCAAATCGAACAGGAGCAAACCGTCCCTATATTCTGATAAAATATGAGCAAAATCTTCATTTTCAGCCTCAAGATGTTCCTCCTCATAGGCTTTTAGCTCGTTGCTCAAAAAGGCATTGTAGGCTTCTTTTGCAATCGTCTCAAAAGGTTTTCTGCCTCGTGAGCTGCGTTGATATTTGACAAGATACTCCCCAAAATCAGCATAGGTTAAGCTCTTTTCTCCTATGTTTAGAAATAATTGATTAGCTTTAAAATCTTCGGGCAACTGCCATTTTCTTGTAAAGAAATCGTCATTCAAAATTGAGGCAAAATATTCTAAGTTAGGTGTCTCCTCCCCAATATTTCGCTTTTTCTTCAACTTAGCAATCAATGCTTCCTCGATTAATTTAGAGCGGTCATCACGCTTTACCTTAGCCTCCAATTCAGATTTTAATTGCTCAAAGCTACCAACAGGCTCAATTTCTTTCAATTTAATGATGTGCCACCCAAACTCAGTCCGTATCGGCTCAGAAATATCCCCGGGGTTTTCTAGCGCAAACGCTGTTTCCTCAAATTCAGGAACACTTAATTGCCCACTTGAAAAAGGCTGCAATTCGCCACCCCTTGGGGCGGTGTTCTTATCATCTGAAAATTCCTTGGCAATCGTTTCAAATTCCTCACCTTGTTGTATTTTTTGGTATAGTTCCTTTATTCGGTTCTCCGAGAAATCCGCAAGGCCCTCCTCCTTTTTATGCATCACCATAATGTGCTTCACGGTGCATTTCCCCGGGGATTTGCGCTTGTCCAAAACGTGCACGATATGGTAACCAAATTGAGTTCTAAACGGTTCTGAAGTTTCCCCAACTGGCGTATTAAAGGCTACTTTCTCAAAAGGATATACCATTCTGAAAGCGGTAAACCACCCCAATTCCTCGCCATATAATTTTTTTCCGTCGTGCACTTCTTTTCTTACCGCTTCAAAACCTTCTTTTACCGTACGCTCCCTTAATTTCAAAATACGATTATAAGCCGTCAATGTATCCTCGGGAGATGCATCATCTGATACTCTCACCAAAATATGATTGGCCTTTACGTCATGCGAAAAGTGCTCGTAGGCCTCTTTCACCAAGGCCTCGCTCACGGTGTTGTCAGACATATAGTTTTTTGCCAACTGCCTTTTATAATTAGATAATTCCCTTTGGTAATTAGGCTTTTCGTGCAAGCCTTGGGCCTTAGCTTCCTTAAGTTTTACCTTGTAATTAACGAACAATTTTAAATATTCGTCCACATCTTTCTGAGATTCGTCCTGAACCAAATTTAAGTTTTTGCTGTACACGCGTTTAAACTCGGACGTAAAAACAGTGTCACCATCCACCGTAAAAAGCACATCATCACTTTGGGCAAAAGATGTCGAAATAAATAAAACAGTAAAAACAAGGGCAAACCACTTCATCTTCATAAATTAGGATTTTTAATCAATGGCTACAAAAATAACAATATATCACTTTTAAACAAGTTGAATAGCAAACGTATTGGGGATAGATTTATTTTACATAATCGGATGCCAAAACGGATAATTTTTAGACATTTACAACGAAAACAAACCGCATGCGACAATTAAAACTAATTTGGGATTTTAGGGGCCCGGATGCCCAAAGGATTGCCGAGCACCACCACATCCATTTAAAGGAATATATTCAGCGTGAAAATCTGGACATAACTATTACCGGGGCTGAAGTTTTAAATGAAGTCCACAGCATTGCCTTTATGGTGGTGAATGAAATCGATATGAAACCTATACGGGATGCTTTGCTTCCGCATCGGGGGGTGGTGTATTCTGAATGATTTTCTCCTTTACGTTATCAATATTTTCTACTACCTCCGTTAACGGTGGGTATAAATTCAACTGCGATGTCCCAATAGCCATAGGGACGGGGTGGTTTCAGTATTGAAACGGTGCATATCCTTAAGTTGTGCGCAACACAGCAGGTTGGGGCGTTTTTCCTTTTAACGGCTAAGACGTTTGTGTTGTATCGGCTTAGTAGATAATTTCGCAATTTATCTTTCTATTGCGTAAGAAAGCATCTATATTTACACTACGGATTTAAAAAAATATAAGGTTTTATATGCGTAACTTTATTTAAAAAAACTTCCGCATAGCCAAACTAATTGGTATAACAGGAAAAAAGTTCTGCATATAAACAAGTTAGAGCCAATTTGAAAACATTATGCAAAGATTTGATTATGGT
The DNA here is from genome assembly GCF_014270105.1 of Hyunsoonleella aquatilis. Lineage (GTDB taxonomy): Bacteria > Bacteroidota > Bacteroidia > Flavobacteriales > Flavobacteriaceae > Jejuia > Jejuia aquatilis. Next base: position 1,199,720 of record NZ_JACNMF010000001.1, on the reverse strand, counting down.
GCCATTTATATTCATTGTGACGGTTCAATGATGTACGATTCTCAATCAAGTGGCGGAATTGGCTATGTAATTAAATTCCCTGAATATTTGGAGCTCGAAGACGTATCTGAACACGACGGAATTTATGTTGACTCAAATATTGAAAGGCTTGAATTGGCAGGGTTGATTTTTGGAATTCAAGGATTAAGAGACTTCATTAAAATAAACGAACCTGATTTATCTCAAACGTCAAAAATTATCGTGATAACTGACCGATTTGCACTTCAAGATACTGATAGAACAAGTGTCTTTAAAATAAAAGAATGGAGAAGTAACGGTGGAAAGAACTACGAAGGAAAAGAAATAAAGAATTGGGATTTATTAAACAAATTGGACAAAACCAGAACTAAACTTGGTAATGAAGCCAGAAAATCTGTCCGAATAGAATACCGCAAGAGAAAACTAAATAAAGAAGCAGACAAACTATCAAAAAAAGGACGGAAAGAAGGAATTGAAAACAGAAAAATTGCAATAGAAGGACATAAAATTGGTAAAAGAAAATTTGATGGACCAGAAATCAATTACAAGCAATTTTCCCCAAAAGAAACTTTAATAGTTAATATTTTCAGGAAAAGATTAATCAAAGACTCTTGGGAAATAAACGCTGAAATTTGTTCTGATAAAAAACAACATCATAGACTTAAAATTTATACTGACTATGAGCTTCAAGAAAAATTACAACGCGGAAATCAGTATGAAATCCGAATTAAGACTGTTTATAATCATAACATAGAAATTTATAGAACAATTAAAAAGAAAAAAAACTGGCTTTAACAAAGAACTGAGTCAAAACAAGACTTCTTTAGCGTATACCCTATGGATGTGAGCACAAAATCTTAAAATTTTACCTTGAATAATTAGGAGACTCCTTAGTAATGGTTACATCATGAGGATGGCTTTCGTTGATACCACTTGCGGTAATCTTAACAAATTGTCCGTTTTCCTTTAGGGTAGCGATGTCCTTGGCACCACAATATCCCATCCCGGCACGTAATCCGCCAATAAACTGATGGATGCTTTCGTATAAATCGCCTTTGTATGGCACACGTCCAACGATACCTTCCGGTACCAACTTTTTGATATCATCCTCTACATCCTGGAAATAACGGTCTTTACTACCTTCTTTCATAGCCTCCACAGAACCCATACCTCGGTAGGATTTAAATTTTCGTCCTTCGTAAATAATAGTCTCCCCAGGAGATTCTTTTGTTCCTGCCAATAGCGATCCTAACATTACCGTATCCGCCCCTGCCGCAATGGCTTTTGGAATATCCCCCGTGTAGCGGATACCCCCATCTGCAATTACTGGAACACCAGTACCTTTTATCGCTGCCGCAACTTCCAATACCGCAGAAAATTGTGGAAAACCTACACCAGCCACGACACGTGTGGTACAAATTGACCCTGGCCCAATACCCACTTTAACAGCATCTGCACCGGCTTCTACTAAATATCTTGCTGCGTCACCCGTAGCAATGTTCCCGACGATAACTTCCAATTCAGGGAATTTTGATTTTATTTCTTTTAAAACACTAACCACGCCTTTGGTGTGTCCGTGGGCAGTATCAATCACTACGGCATCAACACCTGCATTTACCAAGGCCTCTGCCCTTTTTACGGCATCGGCGGTAACGCCAATAGCGGCAGCCACACGTAAACGCCCATACTTATCTTTATTGGCGTTGGGTTTTTGGCTCAACTTAGTAATATCCCTAAATGTGATTAATCCCGATAATTTATAGTTATCATCAACGATTAACAGCTTTTCAATTTTGTGTTCCTGAAGGATGATTTCGGCATCTTTCAAAGAGGTGCCAACAGGAGCCGTCACCAAGTTTTCGCCTGTCATTACCTCCGTAATTGGCTTTTTCTTTTCATGCTCAAAGCGCAAATCCCTGTTGGTCACAATCCCTTTTAAAGTACCGTCCTTTGCTACAATTGGAATCCCGCCAATACTGTGCTCGGCCATGGCGCGTTTTGCATCTTTTACAATCGCGTCCATTGGCAAGGTTACGGGGTCTATAATCATACCGCTTTCGGCACGCTTTACCCTTCTTACTTTAAGCGCTTGGGCCTCAACGGTCATGTTTTTGTGCAGTACGCCAATACCACCTTCCTGGGCCATGGCAATAGCCATTTTACTTTCGGTAACTGTGTCCATCGCAGCCGAAATAATAGGCACATTGATGGTAATATTACGCGTGAATTTGGATTGAATATTGACTTCGCGGGGTAAAACTTCTGAAAAGGCCGGTACTAGCAGGACGTCGTCATAAGTTAAACCTTCTCCCAGTATCTTGTTTTGATGTGCAGTCATTGCAATTAATTTAGATTCCCTTCCGATAGCGATCGGGATACACGGGAACGACAGTTATTAGATCAAAATTGCAAAATGCAACTTTGTTGATGTATTCAATTAATTGCGTGCAAATATAATTAAAATCCCAGACATAGCACGTTAAATTTTATAGCGCTCAAAACAATAAGGCCTTAAGGTTTCAACAGCGTAATTGTAACGGGATTGAGCATCGGATAATCTATCGTGAAACCGAATGGATTTTGGCACCATCAAACCATATAAGCCTTTCCCTTTTGCAATATGGCTCAAGGTTTTTAGGCTTTTATCGTCCATGGTTTTATAAATGTCGTCTATCCAAATGAACTGCTCTTTTCTAAGGATTTCCTTATCCTTTTGAAAGGCCTGCTCACCTTTATAAATTATTTCAGAAACAAATAATTTGCGCAATTCGCCAAACGCTTCATCAAATACTCCTTCGCTACCATGCCTTGCGTGTTGTTTTATAGTTTTCCTTATAAAAATTGAAAAAGGCAATACTTCCATCAATTGCATTTTCTTTGAAATAAAATACGCCATGGCTACCCAAGCTAAATCATGCCCTTTTTTATCAAGTTCCCGGTACAACCATGCGTAAAAATCCCTGCGTTGGGCCATGGTTTGATATTCGTTGGAAAGGTTGTGAATTAAATTGAAGTGGTTGGCGTTTTGCCATATCGCCGTATTTCGAACGCGATCTTTTCTGAGCCAATCGGAAACGGATAATTCAGTCTTTCCTGTAGTGCTTTGGTAAACACTTAAGGAATTCCACTCTTTAGCGTTTAGAGCGCAGGTAGCTATTGCAAAAAAGTATGGCACCAAAAAGAATTTCATAGCACATAAAACTAATCATTTTTTGGAAATGACATCCAGTGGACAATTTTTTTAATGGAAAAAAACTTGCTGTTTGGACTAGTAATTGCCCCATGTGGAATGGGCCACGTAAGGTCCGATTAGCTATCGGGAGTAGCGGTAGTTTTTGGTCCCGCCTTAGCGGGAAGCCAAAACTTTTAGCGGAAAGCCCGGCCCCAAAAGGGCGCACCATAAAAAAACTAAAATTTAATCTGTAAGGTAGTGTACCAATTTCGTGGTGCGGAAGGAATAATGCCCGGTCCTGGATATCCAGTTGCTCTTCTGGTGAAATAGCTGTTATCCAAAAGGTTGTTGATGCCGGTTTCCAACTTGAAGTTTCTATAGCTATAGGACAACGATACATCCAGAATATCGTATTCTGGGATTTCGCCGATTACGCCTTCCCTTAATGCGCCAACTGGTGCTTTTTGGGAGCCAAAAGCATCGGTATATTGTTCTGATAAATAAGAATATTGAATGCTTCCCAACAAATTTTTATAGCCAAAACGTAACATGGTTTTTAAATTGACTTTTGGAATAAACTCCACCTGATTGCCCTCAACCCCATTTCGGATAGATTGGGTGTATTCGGATTCGATGTAGGCTAAATTGACACCCAATTTCAGTTTGTATTGGGAGGAGTTTTGAAACAAATCCAACACGTTCCAATCTATAAAACTTTCAACTCCATAAATAAAAGCATCACCCACATTGGTCCGTACCCTATTGGCCCTATTATCCAAAATATCGCCGATTCTTTTGTTATAGCTCACTCCAAAAACCCCAATATCATAAGACACCGAGGTTTTGAATTTACCCCTGAGGCCAAAATCCACTGTAAACCCCTCTTCATCCGTGATATTTTCATCAATAATAAATGTTGGGCTTACCGAACGAATATCACTAAATGTTACCGAGCGGTAATTTTGCGAAACGTTACCATAAAGCTCCAAAAATGAATTGGGTTTATAGCTTGCACCAATGCCCAATAAAAGGAATGAACGGTCAAACGTCCTATCATCTGGCAATTCTTCTGAAAAGATTAGGTTATTGGCGTTGTCATAATTTTTTTGAAAATAGGTGCCTTTACTTTCGGTTTTAATGTTCTCAATCCGAAAACCGGGAGTTATCGAAAATGTTTCTGAAAGCCTAAAAATGTTTTCACCAAAAATGGCCAAATTCCGGTTAGGAAATTCAAAATTCGATTCATTTGGATAATCTGGGTTTTCAGTGTTGAAAATTGAAAAGTTGGCATCCGTGCCAATATTCCCTGCACCTTGCTGGGCACCATTATCGGCGTTATAGTATTTGCTACCAATTAAAAATACCGCGTTTTTACCCAGAAGTTTGTATTTGGTCAGCAAACGCCCTTCAACCCCCCAATTACTGAATTCCCCAATTAGAACATCTCGATTGAAGACATAATTACCGTTGGAGTCCACAGTATCCTCCTCCAAAACCGGGTTTTTATTTAAGCCCGACGGAAAGGGGTCCCCTCTAAATCCAACAGCCTTTCTGGACGCATCCAGCCCAAAAAAGTTTAAAGTGAAGTTGGTCTTTTCCGAGAACTTATGCGCAAACTTTAAATTATACAGCAACCAATCTACTTCAAACCAATTTCGAGTTCTATTGCTTTGAAATGGGTCTGCATCAAACATGGTATCCGTTAAACCTCCTGCCTGCTGAGCCAAATAATTCAGGTAAGTCACCTCACCAGTTATAGAGGTACGCTCCGAAAATTGATACCCCAAATGTGCAAACACATTTTTGGATTCAAACTCGGAATTTGGTCGAAACCCGTCCCCTTTTTTATAATTGAAGTAGGTGTAATAGCTCCATTTATTTTTTGTACCGCTAACACTAGTGAAATTGGTGTACAACCCAAAACTCCCTAGGGTATTTCTTGTAATAAGCTCCAAAGCCTTGTTGGGGTTTGGGGATTTCAGTTTAAAATTAATCAACCCACCAAACTGGGTACCGTATTGCAGAGATGCAGCTCCCCGGATAATCTGTATTTCCTCCAAAGCCTCGGATGCCGGAGTGTAATAACTTTCCGGATACCCCAAAACATCAGCACTGATGTCGTACCCATTTTGACGCGTGTTGAAATTCGCAGTTCTATTTGGGTCCAATCCCCTGCCTCCAATATTAAGCTGCAAACCCGCATCGTCATTTTGATAGATATTAAGTCCTGCCACTTGACTATAAATTTGACGGGCATTGTTGGAGGCCAAATTGGCCATGGTCTGCTCCACTAAAACTACCTCCGTTTTCTTCCCGGCGTAAATGGCGGTTTCCTCAACGTCGTTCAATCGTTTTAAATCGAAAATAAGCTGTCTGCGAGCGTTGATGATTACTTCGGATAATTCCGTGGTTAAATCTTGCAACACAATTTTCAAATCCCGCGCTTCCGACGTAATGATATTCACCTCAATAATTTCATATTCCGAAGAAAAGAACACCAAAGCCATATTAACTTTTGCGGTTTCAAACTCAAACTTTCCCGTAGCATCGGTAACCGTCAAAAAACCGGAATCCTTATCGTAAACGCTTACACCTTCCAATGGTTTGCCATTCCCAGAGAACGTGACGGTACCGCTTACGGCATTTTGGGCATAAATGGCAATGCCGAATAGCAGTGCTATAATCAGTTTACAATCCTTTAATGTCATCTTGAAAAGGTAATATCCAGCGTTTGGGTTTAAACGATTCTTTTTCGGCGTACAAATCTACGGTTTTATCAATATATGGCATACTTAAACGTCCATTTAATGCCACAAAACTTTCCACAAAAACTTGAACATTTTTATGGCCTTGTGACGCAAAATGATTGCCGAGGTAGTGAGCGTATTCGAGAATAAAATCCGGTTGAAAACTCATCTGTTTTTCCTGAAATGAGGTCAGGAAATCAGAATTGCTTACATAGAAGAATTCACCTGTTTGCCCATCGACAATTTTAAAGGTTGATATCCCCATTTTTTCAATAAGCATCACCCGCCATGAAAAGCGGTAGCCTTCTTCTGTCCAGAACAGCTCTCCTGGATAAAGCAAATATCTAAAAGGGAATGCGAGCTGGATGATGAAAAATACCGTCAACAACCAAAGTATAGGCTTTCTAAATTGATAATTGTAGTTTTCCTTTTTTGTGATGAGACTTCTCAAATTCATTTGAAGTGACAACGCACTTAAAATTTTACTTATCCCCTTGATTATTCTTTGATGAAAACCAGCATCAAAAAAGATTAATGTGGACACAATCATAATAAACGGAAACATCCCGATTGGAAATAAAACACGGGTAAATACATGGAAAAACACTACTAATGCAAAAGCAAACAGACGTGTTTTTCGATACAACAATAAAAAAGGAATAGCCAAATCATAAAGCATCCCGATCCAACTCATCGCAAAATGGAACCAGTTTTGGTGCATTAATATTTCACCAATAAAAGGCAAATCGTATTTTGAAGGCAACCATATTTTTAAAGGTTGTGCCCTGAACAACCAATCACTATTTATTTTTGCCAATCCAGCATAAAAATAAACGATGCCCAATAGTAATTTTACACTGTCAATTGTCCATTTAGGCACCTGAGAGTAACTCTTTTTTCTAAGGATATTATCAACAGAAAAATATGCATTGGCCGGTAAAAAAATCATTAAAAAACTGAGCAGACTGATGAAGTAATAATGGTTCAGATAGGTGGTTTTATCCATCAATTCAATATAAGTAAAGCTTAAAAAGAAAGTGATGATGGCTATTCTGTATTTTAAGCCTAAAGCCACAAGCAATGCGGATAATCCGCAAATGATGAATAACAGATAAGTATAGCCCCCAAAAGGTTTTACCCACTCAAAACCATAATAGGAAAAGTGAAATTTAGGTTCGAGGTAAAGTGTTTCAATCCAACCGTTGTACCAAAAGCGCACAATACTTAAACACATCATGATGCCAAATGCCAGTCGGAATACGGCTAGTGGGGCCGCATGTGTGTTTTGGTTGAGATATGTTTTTAAGTTGAGCATCTCTATTTCACATTTCCTATCAAACCTACAAGGTTTCAAAAACCTTGCAGGAATAAAAAAGGTTGTCTTTTTGTTGACAACCTTCTTAATGTTTATTGTTTGATTCTAATCGCCATCTGCATCGACATAATCCACACTGATATTAAAGGCCTGGAGCATGTCCACCTTTAAGGAAACCACTACCATTTGTAGTGCATCATAAGCTTGGGTCATTTTGGTATTATCTGAATTAATCTGTGATGTAAAATCAGCATTCAGTGCCTGTATCTTTTGTTCCGCGTCATTCAATCTCGAATTGATCAAAGTAGCCAAATCATTGCGTTCCACATGTACCAGATAAGATTTAAAACTTTCACCGGAAGCCCCATTTGAAAAGGCGTTCCCATTAAAAAAATCCTGCACGGCCTCTAAAGCCTCTAAAGCCAATTCTTTTGAAATGGATTTTGCGTAAAAGGCCTCAACTTTTTCCGGTAATGGCGTAGCAGAAAAATTTCCTGCCGGAATACCAATTTTATTGGCCCTTAATCCTTTTTCAAAATAAAAGACGAAATCGTTGGTCAATTTATTTAGAGCACTTGTAGTTGTATTTCCTGTTTGAGAAATAAATGCATTTCTATAAGAGCCTTTCCAATCGTTCAACACCGTTTCTGTTAAAGATTTCATTTGATCGATAACATCCGAAAGGTAAGTGATGTATTTTGCATCGTTATACTTCGCTAAAATTGCCGTATCGTCACCGGCCACCCCATATAGCAAATAATCCACCGTAGGAAACCCAACAGCGTCGTTGTTATTAACATGTGTTAAATCGTAAGTGCCATTAGCTATGTTATTCTCAATATCCTCTGTATTGGTTGGATACACATTCATCTGAAAACCAAAGGCAATTTCTTCAGCCTTCCCGATATTGAACATTTCAACAAATTGCCAAGATTTATATGCCGATAACCACGATGTTCTTAAGGCATCCAAATTGTTCTGATTTGGCGAAGCAACAAAAGCCTCTTTTGAAGTTTTTAAAGCCCCCAAATTGGTATTTAAATCCTCAAAAGCGGGAATAATGATGTTATCCGCCAAATTTGTGAGCAATGCTCCTCTATCAAAGGTGTCCGAAGGTCCTGTTGGGCCATCGTCTGAAGATGAACTACAGGCTACTACTAAGCCGATAAACAAAACACCCAAAATAAATGTTCTTATGATTTTCAATTCCATCTGAAAAAATTTTTGCAAAATTACTAAAAAGCAACTGCTGTATTTAAACAATACAGCAATTACTTTTTTGAAAATAATAACTAACTCATTTTTAGTTTGAACTTGCTGCCTCCGCAACCGTAAAGTTGAATTTAGAAGCAATTGTATCTGACATGGTGTCCAAAGCTTCGGCGGTAATATCCCAAAAGCCATTCCCTGCAGTCAACGTTGCTATAAATCCATCTACCTCGGCCTTAATAAAATACGGGGCATTTGCACCTGGTTTTCTGGTAAACTGAAGGCTATAAATAAATCCAAAACCCTCAGATAGATCATGAAAAGCCACAGCATTGTCGCTTCCCAAATTCAGCTTACCCTGTTGCAAATAATACACCGCTCTGATTCCAATAATCTCGGAAATTTTTTCCTTAATTATTTCGGCCTGCTCATCACGAATCGTATAGTTTTTGGCAACGATGGCCGCTCTTCCTAATTTGAACGCTTGGTAAATGTCATCAGCGATTCCAGCAAAATCTGGATCATTTTCGACACGGCCGATATATTTGTTTAGAAAACTATCCGCTCCGAGATCGTCATTTGGTTTGGCAGGGTTGGCATTCAAACCAAATACGTAACCGTATGCTTCGTCCCATTTATGTTCCATATTCGTGTAAGATTTTCCATCCGCAACTGTATCAGTATCATTATCGGCAATATTTGTACCTGCGTCCAAAACAGTTGTGCTCAAATAATTGTTAAGAGCTTGGTCCACAGTTAATGCTCCTATTAGCCCTTTATTTATAGCCTGATTGTATTCCAAACCTTTGGCATTGATGTATCTTGTAGTGCTTCCACCACCTTCCTGAAGTTTACCTGCCACTCCTTCGGTTGCATCAACATTCCAATTAGGGAACACCTCATCTACTTGAGCTTTAATCCAACTATCAAATTCTGCTTTAATCGCATTGGCATCGGTAGTGTTTGCGGAAAAGAAGTCTGCTGAAGCTGCGGTTTTACTCCTAATACTTTTACTCGAGTCGTTTAAATCAGAATCGGAAAAATATCCGCCCACATTGGTAAACATTCCATCCAATTGGGTTTCCGTTTTTGCAGGATCCATTAACCCCGTAATGAATTCCTCTCCCATTAAAAGTCGAGTGGTTTGTCCGTTAAAATCCACTGTAGAATTGCCATTTCGGGTAAAGTCATATGTTGCTGGTGCGTTGACAGTATCTGGCCCTGTAACATCATCCTCATTATCGCAAGATTGAAAAAAAGTAGATGAAACTATTAACGCTATTAGTAATTTTTTCATGATTTGGATTTGGTATTTGTTTTTATTTAGACTGATTATAAATAGAATTTCGAGGACAAAAATAATACCTATTCTTTCTTACGCAAAGTTTATTTAGATTAATTTTAAATAAAGAATAAGCTACTGATACATTTCTCTATTTATCAATAGATTACAAAATGTTAAAATTGAAAATTTAACATTTAGGCACAGTAGCTAGTCTTAATGATAATGGTTAAAAATCTTTGAAGCCTCATTATAGGCACTTTCAAAACTAAGGGCATTCAAATTGTTTTTTTGGAGTGAAGTAAAATAGGATAATAATTTTTCAGTGGGCATATTTCCCGTTAATTCATCCTTCGCCATTGGGCATCCACCAAAGCCTTGAACAGCTCCATCAAACCTATGACAACCCGCTTTATGCGCCGCGTCCACTTTTTCAAACCAGGTGGATGGCGTGGTATGCAGATGGGCTCCAAATTCAATTTTAGGATACATAGGGATTAAATTTGAAAACAAATAGGAAATACTTTCTGGGTTTGAAGTGCCAACGGTATCGCTAAGCGATAATATTTTCACCCCCATGCCAGCCAGTTTTTCGGTCCACTCCCCTACTATTTCAACATTCCAAGGATCACCGTAAGGATTTCCAAAACCCATTGAAATATAAACTACCACTTCTTTTTTGGAACCATCGGCTATTTCTAATATTTCCGAAAGAATGTCCACTGATTGCGCAATGGTTTTATGGGTATTCCTCATTTGGAAATTTTCAGAAATGGAAAATGGGTACCCCAAATAATCTATTTCAGGATGTTTACTGGCATCATTAGCGCCCCTTACATTGGCGATAATAGCCAAGAGCTTACTGGTAGTTTTACTTAAATCCAATTGGGATAAAACGGCAGCCGTATCCACCATTTGGGGAATGGCTTTGGGCGATACAAAACTCCCAAAATCAATAGTATCGAAACCTACACGGAGTAAGGATTGAATGTACTGCACCTTCTTTGCCGTGGGAATAAATTGCCTTATCCCCTGCATCGCATCACGAGGGCATTCAATAATTTTAATAGGTTTTGACATCTTTTAAAATAAAGGTGGATAAAAATACTATTATTTTTTTAGGACTGTAAGGTTTTCTTTAATATGGCGACCTTAATCTTTATTAATCAATCTTTCAAAAAAACTCGCTATGAAAAAAATTACTTTTCTTTTATCTTTTTTAACCTGTGTGCTTTCTTTTGGCCAAAGTGTGGCTACTTATAATATTACTTTTACTAATTTTTGGAACGCTACCGATCATAGTATTGGCACCTCTTTCCCGGCCAGCAATATCGCCCATTGGTCTGATTTGGTAGGCGTAAACCACAACAACAATGTAACTTTTGTTCAAATTGGTACCTCTGCCTCCACAGGCGTGGAGAATATTGCGGAATTAGGAAATTGGAATCACTTCAGAGATAATGATGTCCAAGATGCACGGGATGCCAATAATGCCGAGAGGTTTTTCAACGCCGGAGATTTGTTTCTTAATGAACCCACGAATACTATTATATACACAGGTCTCGAAGTTAGTGAAGATTACCCATTGCTCACCATGCTTTCTATGATTGCTCCCAGTCCAGACTGGTTCATTGCGATAAATGGTTTAAACTTAAGAAACGGAAGCACTTGGGAAACATCGATTACAATGGATCTTTTCCCATATGATGCCGGCACGGAAGATGGCACCGGTTATTCATTGTCTAATAATGACACCAACGACAATATTACCAGTGCCCAAGGTGTGGCTCCTTTTAATTCTGCGAAAGTTGCTACCATCGAAATTGAACTACAATCTGTTTTAAGCAATGATGAAGTTTCTGAATTGGATGGTATCAGTATTTTTCCTAACCCAGTGAGCGACAACCTTAGGCTTAGAAATCTGCAAAACACAAACCTAAAACATGTTGAAATTTACTCCGTTTTAGGGAAATTGAGTAGATCAGTTCCAATTGAAAACAATATCAACAATTTAGACATTGACATATCCGATTTAGCATCAGGAATTTATGTTTTAAAACTTCAAAACGAGGCTGGTTTCAGCAAAACCCAAAAATTAATTGTAAGATAACTTCACATTATCGATAAAAAAATACGATTAACGTTTTTTTTTGTTAATCGATAAAGCATCGGGGTACATTTGGGTCAAACTTGCGCCCCAATGAAGTTTAACCTTAAATTGAGTATCCTGATGGTATTGATGATGTTTTTCTCATCGATATCAACTTTGCATGCCCAACATTTGGACGGTTCTTCTTGCGGAACGGATACTTCTTCAGAATCTATTTCAATTTTAAATTCTTATAAAGCGCAGATTAATTCATTTGAAAATGAGTTCGCCTCTCTTAAGGCTCAAGCTAAGCACAGCAAAGGTTTCGGAGTACCATTAAATTCAGTTCCTGTAAAAGCACATATTATTAGGCCATCGGATGGTAACGGTGGATTAAGCCTTTCAAGTTTGAATGAGGCTATCAATGATTTGAATGTACTTTATGCGGAAGCCTATTTGGAATTTTTCCTTTGTGATGGCATCAATTACATCAATGACGATGCGTTTTACTACAACTACGAAAAGGATAATGAAGATACGCTGACTGAAGAGCACTTTACGCCTGGTGTCATAAACATTTATTTTACCAATTCCGTTGAAATTACTCCAGGGAATAGTTTATGTGGCTATTCCAATACTTATGGCGATATCGATGTGATAGTAATGAACAATATCTGTGCGAATAACGGTTCATCCCTAGCACATGAAATGGGGCATTTCTTTTCTTTAATGCATACCCATGGCCCTGACAATAAAGTATTAACTACCGAACTTGTAAACGGCAGTAACTGCGATACGGATGGGGATATGATATGCGACACTCCTGCAGACCCTAAATTGAGCATTCACAATGTAGATTCAAGTTGTGAATATACAGGAGACATTATAGATGCTAATGGCGACAAATTTACTCCGGATACCGGAAACATTATGTCCTATTCACGCTCTTCATGTAAAACACATTTTTCACCTCAACAGTTGGCGCGCATTTATGCTTTCTATAAAGCTGCCAGAACGTATCTGTCATGCCCAACCGAAAACGTAAATATCACTGCAGATGTTTTTAGCACCTGCGAAGACGAGCTTACCGTAAACTTTACAGATTTGAGTGAAGGTGCAATATCTTGGGAATGGGATGTGGATAGCGATGGTGTGGTGGACTACACCGACCAAAACCCGAGTCATACTTTCACTACTGGAAATTATGACGTGACGCTTACTGTTACCACTATACCACCCTACGGGAAGTCGGCTTCCAAAAGTTCAAAAACATTAAGTAAGACGTTCCATCAATTCATACAGGTGGGCATGCAGGACGATTTCTCCATCAATGAGGATTTTGATGAATTTGAATTGCCTAGCGAACATGGCTGGACGGCCAATAACACATCGGGCAAAGGCTACAACTGGCTTATCAGTCGTGGCGTTTCCCATTCTAAAGGTACTGGCCCCAAAAACTCTAAAAAAGTAGATGGTAGCTTGAACACCTATATTTACGCTGAGGCTTCAGGGGCCGAACCTGGTGCTGTGGCTACATATATTTCCCCTTGCTTTAATGTGGAATACGCCAATAGCGAAATCGCTTTTGACTATCACATGTTTGGCAATCACGTTGGGGAATTCCATGTGGATCTATTTACCAAGGATGGTTATATTAACGATATCATCCCTGCTCTGAATGGAAGTCAACAAGTAAGCTCTGACGACCCTTTTAAAACTGGGATTGTCAATTTGGCCTCATACACCAATCAAACCTTAAAAATTCGTTTTAGGGCTGTAAGGGGCTCGAGTTGGGATGGAGATATTGCCATTGACAATATTTCTTTGAGAACGATTTATGTACCAATTTCGGATGAATTGTACACAGTTTACCCCGTTCCAGCAAGAGATAATATTCTTTACATTAAAAACCATGACCCTGAAACCGTTTCTACCTACAGAATTTCGAATTTAATGGGCCAGGAGTTTTTAAGAGGTACAGTGACCGACCGACCTATTAATGTCAGTACACTTTCCAGTGGCACTTATTTGTTGTCTATTTCCGATGGGAAAACTCAGGTTTTGAAGAAAATTGTGAAGTAGATTATTTTTTTCTCTCTAAAAGTGCTTTGTTGATGCGCTTAATCAAACTTGGTCCTTCATAGATAAAACCCGTGTAGATTTGAACTAAATCTGCCCCTGCATCAATTTTTTCAAGAGCGTCTTCGGCGGAATGTATACCCCCTACCCCAATAATTGGAAACGCTTTTTTACTCTTTTCTGAAAGATATTGTATCACCCTCGTACTTTTGACTTTAATGGGCTGCCCACTAAGCCCTCCGTTTCCGATGGCTTCCAATTGGGCTTCAGAAGCTTTTAATCCTGTTCTGTCCGTAGAGGTATTGCTGGCTATCACACCGTCGAGATTGGTGTCTTTTACAAGCTCCACAATTTCATCAAGTTGATCATTGTTTAAATCTGGTGCTATTTTTAAAAGAATTGGTTTTTGTATCTCAAATGTTTTATTCGCTTTTTGAACTGCACCAATCAGCTCTTCTAAATAATCTTTGTCGTTCAGTTTGGCATGGCTCCCAACATTGGGGCAACTCACGTTAAGTACAAAATAGTCTACATAGGGGTGCAGGGCGTTAAAGCACTCTAGATAATCACTCGTATAATCCTCTGGCTGAGTGGCCGTGTTTTTACCGATGTTCCCACCGATAATCAATCTGCACTTATTTTTTTTAAGTTGGGCAATGGCCGCTTCCAGTCCTTCATTATTAAAGCCCATCCTGTTGATTATACCCTTATCATCTTTCAACCGGAATAATCTTTTTTTAGGGTTACCTGGCTGACCTTTGGGAGTTACCGTACCTATTTCAATAAAACCAAAACCAAAATTGGCCAGTTGGTTATATAATAAAGCATTTTTATCAAAACCGGCAGCAAGTCCTACTGGGTTTTTGAATTTCAAACCAAACACTTCCCGCTCCAAATGTTTATCCTCAATCAAGTAAAGACTTCTGAATAATGCTGGGAAACCAGGGATTTTAGAAGTAAATTTAATAAGTGAAAAGGTAAAATGATGAATTTTTTCGGGGTCGAACGTAAAAAATATTGGGCGGAGAAGCGCTTTGTACATCAAATTTATTGTTTGAACTAATCTTAACTTTTTCTATTCCCTAAAAATTGGCTAAAATTCGACCATATTTCGTTACTTTCTTTGAATGTAGCCATCCTATATTCTTCAAAAAGTGCCTCATCTGTTCAAATTTTATCTCATTTTCGGTTAAACACAAAAAATTAAGACTTGTTCATGCAAAAATAAGTTGAAATCCTGTAAATAAAAAATCGGTGACAGGACATCATTTTCACAGCAATTTTCATACATTGTATCAACTTAAAAGCCACAATTTCACCTCGAAAAACTTCAAAAGATTACAATGATTTCCAAGGAACACATTATAAAGCGATTTGTCAGTTACGTCACTATTGACACAGAATCTGACCCGACATCCGAAACTACACCTAGTACCGCAAAGCAATGGGATTTGGCGAATATGTTGTCTGAGGAGCTAAAAGCTATTGGCATGAGCGATGTTACCATTGATGATAATGCCTATGTGACGGCTACGCTTCCTAGCAACGTTGAGCATGAGGTACCGACAATAGGTTTTATTTCGCATTTCGATACTTCGCCGGATTTTACCGGAGCAAATGTAAAACCACAAATCTTTGAGAATTACCACGGCGGTGAAATTCTTTTAAATAAAGAAGAAAATATTGTGTTGTCTCCCGACTATTTCGAAGATTTAAAACTCTATATCGGTCAAACCCTTATTACTACGGATGGCACTACCCTTTTGGGAGCAGATGATAAAGCTGGTATTTGTGAAATCGTTTCGGCCATGGAATATTTAATCCAGCACCCTGAAATTAAACATGGAAAAATTCGAGTGGGCTTTACCCCCGACGAGGAAATTGGCCGTGGTGCCCATAAATTTGACGTTGAAAAGTTTGGGGCGGACTGGGCCTACACAATGGATGGTAGCCAAATTGGCGAATTGGAATACGAAAACTTTAATGCCGCCAGTGCCGTGGTAAAGGTGAAAGGAAAAATTGTGCACCCTGGTTATGCTAAAGGTAAAATGATTAATTCCATGTATATCGCCACAGAGTTTATCAATTCCTTGCCCCGCATGGAAACTCCCGAACATACTGAGGGCTACCAAGGCTTTTTTCATTTGCACGACATTAATGGGGATGTGGAGGAAACCACCTTGCAATATATTATCCGCGACCATGATAAAGGCCATTTTGAAGCCCGAAAAGAGGTGATGCAAAAACTGACGAACGAGCTCAATTCCCAATACGGCCGTGAAGTGATTGCAACTGAAATTAAGGACCAATACTTTAACATGCGTGAGAAGATTGAACCTGTAATGCATATTGTGGACATCGCCGAAGAAGCCATGAAACAGGTGGGTATTGAACCATTAATTAAGGCCATACGAGGCGGTACGGATGGCTCGCAATTGAGTTACATGGGCTTGCCCTGCCCTAATATTTTTGCAGGAGGGCATAACTTTCATGGGCGTTACGAATACGTTCCCGTGGAAAGCATGATAAAAGCTACCGAGGTGATTTGTAAGATTGCGGAGTTGACTGCTGAAAGAGACTAAAGAACAAAGTTTGAGCTTTGAACTTTAATAAATAATCGAGTTCACTTTGAATTTTTCTATTTTACTTGGCCTTTTTTTTCAATAACCACGACATACTCGTAGCTAATGAACTATATGCGGCTCCAATCCTCAGCTCCCTCTTATAAGGAGCAGTTTTAGCCTTTATCCGTAGTGGTGATTGTGATTCCCAAATAATGTTTTCCGGATTAGCCATTTCATATAATTTAAGGACGACATCTATCTTGGCTGGCTGTGTAAAACCAACATTATATCCCGGGTAAACCCATAATGTTTGAACATGTAAATTGTACTTCGCTTTAGGATTGTTTATCGAAACATTAATTTTTCTTTTTTCAGGCAATTTATTGTTTAAGTGTTCAATAAATAATGGCGCATATACAGTATCTCTATCTGCAAACCAAGAACCTTCAAATCTTTCTCCCGAGCCAGGATTATGCTCTTCTCTAATTCGAACCTTATCTTTTATAAAATCAGACTCTGATTGATAACCGTGCACCTGCATATTATCATACCCAAAAGAAACGGATAGTTCTTTTTCGCCAGCTAAAACAGAAATATCTCCAGAGCTGGTTTTTATTGTCTGACCTATAGCAGGAATTATAAAAACAATATTCAAAATGATGCAAAGCGCCTTTCTCATTTATTTTATCGGTTAGCAGTTATGTAAACATAATAATTATTCGATTGATTAACGCATGAAAGTTAGCTAATTTTTGGTATACGGCTCTTGACTGCCTATGTTTCTCATCTAAATAAATTCTCATTAGTAGCATAGACAATTAGTCTCTTTCCTAATATCTTAATTAAGAATAACCTAATCAGAATAGTATTTTGATTTTTATTTGTTAAATTAAGTGCTGAAACGAGCTACAAATCATAAATAATACATTAACAAAACTCGTAATTGAAAAAAATCCACTCTGTAGAAGAATACCTTGAAGAAAACCCACATTTTAGTGAGGCGTTGACTTTATTACGGAATACAATGCTATCCACCGAACTGGAAGAAACCATCAAATGGAGCTTTCCAGTATACACCCTCAACAACAAAAACGTGGTGAGTTTAGGGGCATTTAAGAACCATTTCGGCATTTGGTTTTTTAACGGGGTGTTTTTAAAAGATGAGCAAAATTTGCTTTCCAATGCCCAAGAGGGCAAAACCAAAGCCATGCGCCAAATGCGTTTTGAGTCCATTGCCGATATTGATAAAAATGTCGTATTAGCTTATGTAAAAGAGGCCATTGAAAATCAAAAGCTGGGAAAGGAAGTAAAACCGGATAGGCGCAAAAAGTCCGTCGTTATTCCCGAAGAATTGCAACAAGCTTTTAAAGAAAACCCAGAATTAAAATCTAGTTTCGAAAATCTTTCCAACCACA
Organism: Hyunsoonleella aquatilis; assembly: GCF_014270105.1. Taxonomy (GTDB): domain Bacteria; phylum Bacteroidota; class Bacteroidia; order Flavobacteriales; family Flavobacteriaceae; genus Jejuia; species Jejuia aquatilis. The sequence goes on along the minus strand of NZ_JACNMF010000001.1, from coordinate 1,181,830 downwards.
AGCAACGGGAATACTGCGAGCATATCAGTTCTGCCAAACGGGAGGCCACAAAACAATCTCGTTTGGAAAAAATTATTCCAATGATTATCCAGGGTGCTGGGCTACATGATAAGTATAAGAATTGTTAAAAGCACTAAACTTCCTGTCACTCTAGACTGTCAGACTGAGCACTCTCGAAAGCTTTCGGGACGAAGTCTTATTTCAGAATCGCGTAAGTAGCGGTTAAGATTCTTCGCTTTGCTCTGAATGACAAATAAAAAAGGCTCCCAAATTGGAAGCCTTCATTTCATCTAAAAAGATATTTATTATTTCGCAGGTGCGTTAAGCTTTGTGCTCATTTCCATAGAAATCGCAGAACGGTCAAACTTCAATTTTCCAGCCATGGTTTCAATCACACAACTGTTATCCTTGTCGTTTAACTCTGCAATCTTGCCGTGTAATCCGCTCTTGGTAATTACTCTATCGCCTTTTTTTAATTCAGCGGCAAATTTCTTTTCCTTTTTTGCGCGCTTCATTTGAGGTGCAATCATAAAGAAATAAATCACCACAAACATCAATACAAATGGCAATAAACTGCCGAATCCTTCTCCCATAATTCTTTATTTAGCTTTTTGCAGCAGGCTGTGCTTTATTTGGGTCTGGCTTTACAAACGCCGTGATTTTTACGGTTTCAGTCCCTTTTTCAGTGTTGGCGGTCACCGTTATGGTTTTTGATACTTTGTTGGTACCACTACCATTAAACTTTACTGTAAATTGACCTTCACCTCCTGGAGACAACGGTTCTCTGCTCCAATCTTGAGGCACTGTACATCCGCATGAACTTTTGATGTTGGTAATCACCAATGGTGCTTCACCAGTATTTTTATATTTAAAAACGGTTTCAACAGGAGTTTTAGCTTCTATTTCACCAAAATCGTGCTCTTTTTTATCAAATTCCAGTACAGGGAATTTTGAAGCTACTTCATCTCTCGCCGCAGCTTCGGCTACTTTGGTATCGTCAATTTTTTTACTGGCATCCTCTTTACAGGACGTAAAGGCCACCATACATAAAGTACTAAGTCCTAAAATTATTTTTTTCATGATAGTAATGTTTTTAAGTGCTTTGGTGCGCAAAAATAATAAAAAATTTCTTGAAAGGAACTATCCTTATATCTATGCTACATAAGTATTTCGTTATTTCATTTTAACCTTATGTCAAACGGAAATTTTTTATTTAGATTCCCTCCCGATAGCTATCGGGATTCACGGGAATGACAGTATCAATGGAAACCTCAACGCATAGCGCCTCGGAATTCGTTTTAAATATTTTGATGGTTTAAAAACTTTTATGGCTTTCTTAACAGGAAACGATACTAAATCAACCCACGCCCTACTTTGTTTAATTTCCCATCGTTTTTGTACTCCTTCACCAACTTATCCAAAATACCGTTGATAAAGATGCTACTTTTTGGTGTGGAATATTCCTTGGCAATTTCCAGATACTCGTTAATCGTCACTTTTACAGGAATGGACGGAAAATGTTGCAATTCCGAAATCCCCATTTGAAGCAGTACGTAATCTAAATTGGCAATACGGTCGGCATCCCAGTTTTTGGTTTTTTGCTCGATTTCAATATTGATGGAGGCACTATTCAAAATCGTTTTTCTGAACAAATCAATGGCAAATTGTCTATCATCCATATCTTTATACAATTCTGGCGTAAAATGGGTATCAGGCGTAGTCGGTTTCAATTTTCTGAGCATTTTTAAAATTGTGGTATTCACCGTAGGTAGGTCGTCCAGCCACGTTAAATTCTTGTCCTCAATATACTCGTACAATTTCTCATTGGGCGCAATAATCTCCTTGAACATATCAATGAAGAAATCCTTGTCTTCTTTAAAGTCGGATACTCTGGTTTGCATATAATCGGCATACAATTCACTACTGATAATCGCTTTGTAAATGATACCGACATACTCGCTGTCCAGTTCCCAATTTATCATTTTATTATTGTCAATGAGCTCTTGCAATTCCGTATTGGATTGCATCTTTTGAAAGATTTGATTGTTCACAAACTTCCTATTAGGATTTTTGTCTTCGGAAGTTGCCAGATGCTTTTTTTGTTTTTTCTGAAGATCCGCCTCCGCTCTTTTCTGCAGTTCCAGCAATAGGGAAATTAGCAACAAATAAAGATTGTACATATTGTCGATACTAAACAGCAGGAATTTTTCATCCTTGCTTAAATCATCACTTTCGCTTCCATTAAAAGCGTAAATGGTCTGCATTACTTTTACGCGGATATGTCGTCGGTTTAGCATCATGACAAAGAACTTAAGTTAAAACGTAGGTTGTGTTTTATTGCTTTTTTACGCTGGCAAAAATAAAACTATTTTCCTAAAACCGATTCAAATTTCAAGTTTTGTTGGAGTGAAATGTTTAGGGATTATTTAACAGCAAAGTGCACTTCTATAAAAGGCTTTGTGATTTTATTGGCTTATCTTTGCCGAACATTTTTTGATTTCAGGTGAAAGAGCTCAGGCATTTAAATAAATACTTCCTCAAATACAAAACCCATTTGATTATTGGTGTGATTATCACCATTACCGCAAAGATTTTTTTGATGGTAAGTCCTCGATATGTCGGCCGGATTATTGAAATTATTGAAAACGAGGGTAACCTTAGTGAAACGGCCATAAGGGGGGAATTATTGGAAGCCATACTATACATTATCGGCTCTGCCATTATTGCCGGAGTTTTAACTTTTTTTATGAGGCAAACAATTATTAATGTGTCCCGATATATCGAATACGACTTAAAAAATGAGATTTACGAACAGTACCAAAAGCTCTCACTAAACTTTTACAAAAAGAACCGTACGGGCGATTTGATGAATCGCATCAGTGAGGACGTAGGGCGGGTAAGAATGTACGCCGGCCCTGCCATTATGTATAGCATCAATACCTTGACTTTGTTTGTGATTGTGTTAGCATACATGTTCAATCAGGCACCAACATTAACGCTTTATACCATCCTTCCGTTGCCTATTCTTTCGGTGATTATATACCGATTGAGCAAGGAAATTCACAAGCGCAGTACTGTTGTTCAGGAATACTTATCCAAATTGAGCACGTTTACACAGGAGTCTTTCAGTGGTATTTCCGTAATAAAGGCCTACGGCATCGAACCTAAAACGGCTGAAGATTTTGATGCGCTTTCAACGACTAGCAAAGAAAAACAGTTGCATTTGGTGAGCGTGCAGGCACTCTTTTTCCCTATGATGATTTTACTCATCGGAGCCAGTAACCTTTTGGTGATATACATTGGGGGCATGCAATACATCAATGGAAAAATTGATAGTCTGGGCACCATTGCTGAATTTATTATTTATGTGAATATGCTCACCTGGCCCGTGGCTACAGTGGGTTGGGTCACCTCTATTGTACAACAGGCGGAAGCTTCGCAAAAGCGTATAAACGAATTTTTAAAAATAGAGCCTGAAATAAAAAATTTGGTGGACGGCCACACCGAAGTTACGGGGGATATCACATTCGATAATGTATATTTCACCTATGATGACACCAATATCCAAGCCCTAAAAGGTGTTTCTTTTGAAATTAAAGAAGGGGAAACCTTGGCCATTTTGGGTAAAACAGGTTCAGGAAAATCTACAATTTTAGACTTGATTGGGAGACTCTACGATGTGGATAAAGGAAATATTCAAGTGAACGGAATTATTATTGAACAGCACAATTTGAACGACCTACGGGAAAATATCGGATACGTACCACAGGATGCATTTTTATTTTCGGATTCGATTAAAAACAACATAAAATTCGGAAAAGAAGATGCTACGGATGAAGAAGTAATTACGGCCGCAAAAAATGCACAGGTTCATAAAAACATCGTGAAATTCAACAAAGGTTATGACACGGTTTTGGGTGAACGGGGCATTACACTTTCGGGCGGACAGAAGCAACGGGTTTCCATAGCACGGGCTATCATAAAATCGCCAAAGATTCTTTTGTTTGACGATTGCCTTTCTGCCGTGGATACCGAAACTGAAGAGAAAATCCTGAAAAATCTCTTTAAAATTTCTAAAAATAAAACGACAGTTATCGTTAGCCATCGTGTTTCTTCGGCTAAAAATGCGGATAAAATCATTGTTTTGGACAATGGTGAAATCATTCAAAAAGGCACCCACGAGGCCCTTGTCAATTCGGAAGGCTACTACAAGGATTTGTACCTAAAACAGTTGAGCGAAGCCGAAGAACATAAAGTTTGATACAAGATTTCCTTTTTTTCATTTTATGCAACAAAAATCAAGATTCCAAAAAGAAACTTCAAAAAATGTTGGTTAGTTTGTCTTTTTTTTAGATTTTTGATGTGCGCAAGCACTATTAAATTATATTGAAACTACAATGAACAACTATGGCATGATGGAGCAAGAGGAAATTTTTTCGAAGGTATTAAGGGCAGGAAGACGCACCTATTTTTTTGATGTAAGAGCGACAAAAGCAGAGGATTATTATTTGACCATTACGGAAAGTAAAAAGTTTACTAACGATGATGGATCTTACCACTACAAAAAGCACAAAATCTATATTTACAAAGAAGATTTTGCGGAATTCAGAGAGATTTTAGCTGAAATGACTGATTACATTATCCGGGAAAAAGGAGATGAGGTGATTAGCGAACGTCATCAAAAGGATTTCAAAAAAGAATATGAAACGCCTTCCTCAGAAACTGAAACTACCGAAGAGGTAAAATCCACAGAGAGTTTTACAGACGTGGATTTCGACGATATTTAAAACAAATTGAAATTAGATATAGAACCGTTGCTTTGCAACGGTTTTTTTGTACCCGTTTTTTAGTTGACCGCAGTTCCGTTTTTTACTTTAGTTTCGGGATTTAAAAGAATGACGTCTTTATCATCTACTGCTCCCAAAACCAGACATTCACTCTGAAAATTGGCAATCTGTTTCTTAGGAAAGTTTACTACGGCTATGATTTGTCGTTGCAACAAATCTTCTTTGGCATAACGCGTTGTGATTTGGGCAGAGGATTTTTTAATTCCCAAATCCCCAAAATCAATCGTAAGCTGATAGGCTGGATTTCGTGCTTCAGGAAAATCATTCACTTTAATGATTGTGCCCACCCGTAAATCCACTTTGGTAAAATCTTCAAAAGAAATAGCATCGCTCATTTTTTAAAAATACAAATTATTACGACATTTGAGCAAACTCTAAAAAAATGGCAAGAACCCCTTCAAATATGTTGCCACTTGGCACTAAAGCACCAGATTTTTCATTACTGGATACGGTTTCTCATAACAATTTAAACCTTAAAGACGTCAAGGGTGAAAAGGGTACTGTGATTATGTTTATTTGCAACCACTGCCCTTTCGTAATTCACGTTAATTCTGAATTGGTTGCGATCGCTAATGAATATCAAACGAAAGGCATTCAATTTATTGCTATTTCCAGTAACGACGCTGAAAATTATCCGCAGGACGGACCAGATAAAATGAAAGCGCATGCCAAAACCGAAGGCTATCCTTTTCCTTATCTTTATGATGAAACACAAGAAGTTGCAAAAGCCTACGATGCCGCCTGTACCCCCGACCTTTATTTATTTGATGCTCATTTAAAATTGGTGTACCGAGGCCAATTGGACGATTCCCGACCTGGAAATGATTTACCGCTTACGGGCAAGGATTTGCGACAGGCTTTGGATTGTTTGATTGATGGCAAGGAAAATATGGCAACTCAAAAACCGAGTATTGGCTGTAATATTAAATGGAAGGTTTAATTCAGTTTTAACTGCCAAATCCCAATATTTTGCCATTCGCCAAATTTCATTCCAACTTCCTGTAATTCAGCCACTTGCCTGAAACCAAACTTTTCATGTAGCTTAATACTGGCATCGTTGGGAACGGTAAGCACACCTAAAACCGTATGCAGGTTCATTTGCCTAAGTAGTTTCAATAATTCAGAATACAACTTTGTGCCAATCTGCTTCCCGTGGCAATCATGTTTCACATAAACTGTGGATTCTACCACATAATCATACGCAGGTTTGGGTCTGAACCTACTCCCATAGGCATAACCTAAAATCTCATTGTTTTCTTCATAAACAATAAAGGGATAATCGGCATTAATGCGGTTTATTTTTTCTTTGAATACTGCAATGGTCAAAGGTTCAATATCAAAAGTAGCAGTGGAATGCAACACATAATAATTGTAGATATCAAGCAATACCTTGGCATCGTCTATTTGCAAAGGGCGAATCATTTTAAGCCCAACCTTTTTGCTTGATCACATTTTCGATGTGGGCATAATGGTGATTGCTATGCCAGGCATAATTCCCTAAATTGTAGTCCAAAAATACTTCGCTATTGGTTTCTGGATGAATGAAACTTCTTTTGAAATCATCTTCACTCATGCTTTTCAGCAAGTTCACAAGCTTATAATGAATGGCTTTTAAATGCTCAATAGACATTTGAATTGGGTCTCCTTTGCTATCTGAAAGCTCAGCCCAGCGATCTTCAAAATAGGCTTTTATTAAAGGCTTTTCCTCTGTTAATGCCCATTTAAAACGCGAGTAGCTATGGTGATGGCTATCCGAAATATGGTGGACGGTTTGCCTGATTGTCCAACCTCCAGGTCTATAAGGCGTTTCCAATTGTTCTTTAGAAAGGTGTTTCACCAAGGCTTCCAATCGAATGGGGAACTTTTCCAAGATAGAAATCCATTCTGCAATATGTACTTCAGTAATTTGATCGGGACAATCAAATTTTCCAATGGGGTATTTTAGCTGTTCTAGTGCTTTAGAGTCCACAAGTGTAAGTTTTAAAATGTGATTCTAAAATAAGTATTAATTTGTAGATTAAGCCACTTTCTCCAAGTCTTTTTTGGCCCAATTTATGGCATCATACAGCGAATTGAAGCTTTTAATCTTGTTGTCGAAAAAGAGGTTCTCTACCATGACATTCATCTTGCCCATAGGGCTATCGGAAACCACGGCATACGCTTTCATACCGTAATCACTTTTAAAAAATTGCAACCAATCCACAGCCTTTACAGAATACGAATGGATGCGGTTGGAAATATATACAACATCCTTTCCATCAGTACCCAAATAATACGCAATATCCTGTACAAAATGTTTGGCGTGTTTTTTCCAACTTACCGTAACTCCCTGCTTAATCTCTGAAACGACAAAACCTTTAAATATATAAATGTCCCCAAATGGATAATTGAGTTCCTTTAATATTTGGGAATAGTATTCGGTATGTTTTACGCTAGTCACAAGGCAAAACTATGCGTAAGCAACGAGCCGATAAAAAATTTTCGACAAAGCAAATATTTAAACGTCATGTTAACTTTTTGTATAAAAAAAGCACTCCATAGAGTGCTTTTGTATATTTTGATTGACTTTTTAAAAGATCCTTCGACTCCATTCAGAATAAGCGATTCACAGACTTTGAAACAAAGTTGTTCTCTGCTTATTTTACATCCATCAACTCCACATCGAAAATCAAATTGGCATCCGGCGGAATAACACCTCCTGCACCACGACTTCCGTAAGCCAAATGACTTGGAATCACCAAACGTGCCTTGTCGCCAACATTTAATAAGCCGATACCTTCATCCCAACCTGGAATCACTTGACCAACACCTAATGGAAAATCAATGGGTTCGTTTCTCTTATACGAAGAATCGAATACTGTACCGTCAATCAATTGGCCTTTATAGTGCACGGAAACGGTTTTTCCTTTTTCCGCCTTTACACCTTCACCTTTTTGAATGATTTGGTAACGCAGACCGCTATCTGTTTTTTCAAAACCAGTGGCTACTTTTTCTAGTTCAGATTCTTGTTTCGCCTTTTCTTCAGCTAATCTTTTTTCACGGGAGCCTTCAAAGGTTCTAAATGCTTCAACAGCATTAAATGCTTCAGCCTCCGCACCTTCTCTTACAATTTCAATGCTATCAATAGCATCGCCTTGCGCAATGGCGTCCACCACTTCCTGTCCGTGTTCCACCTTTCCAAAAACGGTGTGGTTGTTGTCCAACCATGGGGTTTCTATGTGTGTGATAAAGAACTGGCTTCCGTTTGTTCCCGGACCAGCATTTGCCATAGACAATACGCCTGGACCATCGTGTTTTAATTCTGAATGAAACTCGTCGTCAAATTGATAACCTGGTCCGCCGGCTCCAGTTCCGTTAGGGCATCCGCCTTGAATCATAAAATCTGGAATCACCCTGTGGAATTTTAAACCATCGTAGTACGGTTGTCCCTGAGGCTTAACCGAATTCTCTAAATTACCCTCGGCCAAAGCCACAAAGTTGCCCACCGTTCCTGGTGTTTTTTTATATTCTAAAGCGACCAATATTTCGCCCTTTGATGTATTGAATTTCGCGTATAATCCGTCTTGCATGTTTCTGATTTTTAATGAGGTGCAAATATAGGAAACTAAGTTTGAAGTTTGAAGCTGGAAGTAGGAAGAAAAATGGATATTGTTCGAACATTTGAAAGTTTGAAGGACACGGATATTATAGATTATCACAAACTAGCTATTCCGCAGAGTCACACGGAGATTTAATAGAGTTTCGCCGAGAAATTGAAACCATAAACCTGAAACTTGAAACTGAAAAACCGCGCCTGCGACTCAGAACTAATTAGCCACCTCGCTAATAAACTTAATGCGGTACAAGCGCAGTTCCTCATCATCATAATCGCCATCAAACTCATCAATGGCATCGTCTATGCTGTCGGTTTCGGATTCCATAAAATAGTCGTGGATTTCTTCCTGTTGGTCCTCGTCCAAAATTTCATCAATCCAATAATTGATGTTGAGCTTGGTTCCTGAAAACACAATCACCTCCATTTCCTTGATAAACTCTTCCATACTCATGCCTTTGGAGGAAGCAATATCATCAAGCGGTAATTTTCGGTCTACATTTTGAATGATGTACAATTTATTGGCAGAATTACTGCCTGTAGATTTTACCACCAAATCGTCAGGGCGAACAATATCATTTTCCTCAACATAATTGGCAATAAGGGCAACAAAATCTTTTCCGTACTTTTTCGCTTTACCATCACCTACCCCATGAACGTTGCTCAATTCAGAAAGCGATACTGGGTACTTTAAAGCCATATCCTCCAGAGAAGGGTCTTGAAAAATCACAAACGGCGGTACGCCCAATTTTTTCGCATTCTTTTTGCGCAAATCCTTGAGCATATTCATCAACTTTTCATCGGCAACGCCACCTCCAACTTTTGAAGCCGTAATAATCCCGCTATCATCTTGATTGTCATCAAACACATGGTCTTCTGTCATCATAAAGGATGTTGGCCTTTTAATAAAATCTTTGCCTTCAGCCGTCAATTTAATGACACCATAAGTTTCGATATCTTTTCGGAGATAACCGGCTACCAATAGCTGGCGCAATAGTGCCATCCAATATTTGTCTTCTTCCTGTTTTCCTTTTCCAAAAAATGGCTGTTCGTTGGTTTTATGCGAGTTGATTAATGCATTTTCTTTTCCGATAATCACATTTACCAAATCCTTCGATTTGTATTTTTCATTGGTATTGTCAACGGTTTCCAAAAGGAATTTTGCGTTATCCTTGGCCTCGGTTTTCTTTTTGGGGTGGCGGACATTATCATCCATATCGCCGCCCTCACCTGTTGCATTATCGAATTCTTCGCCGAAATAGTGCAAAATAAACTTTCGCCTTGAAATAGAAGTTTCAGCAAAAGCCACCATTTCCTGTAGCAATGCATGCCCAATTTCCTGTTCGGCCACGGGCTTTCCCGACATAAACTTCTCAAGCTTTTCAATATCCTTATAGGAGTAAAACGCCAAACAATGCCCTTCACCACCATCACGACCGGCACGCCCGGTTTCCTGATAATAACTTTCAATACTTTTAGGAATGTCATGGTGTATCACAAACCGCACATCGGGTTTATCGATACCCATTCCAAAGGCAATTGTGGCCACTACAACATCTATATCCTCCATCAAAAACATATCCTGATGGCTAGACCTCGATTTGGCGTCCAAACCAGCGTGGTAAGGCACAGCCTTAACACCGTTTACTTGCAGTACCTGAGCCAATTCCTCTACACGTTTTCGGCTTAAACAATACACAATACCCGACTTGCCTTCATTCTGCTTCACAAAACGAATGATATCTACATCTACATTCTTCGTTTTTGGACGCACTTCGTAATATAAGTTCGGTCGGTTAAAAGATGCCTTAAACGTCTTTGCTCCAGAAATACCCAAATTCTTAATGATATCCTCTTGAACCTTTGGAGTGGCTGTTGCAGTCAATCCAATAATTGGAATATTATCCCCAATACGGCCGATAATATGACGTAAGTTTCGGTATTCTGGTCTAAAATCGTGTCCCCATTCGCTAATACAATGCGCTTCATCTATCGCCATAAACGATATTTTCACAGAGCGCAGGAACTCTACATTTTCCTCTTTGGTGAGGGATTCTGGAGCTACGTATAACAATTTGGTTTTTTTACTTACTATATCTTCTTTTACCCGTTTTACCTCTGTTTTATTAAGTGAGGAATTTAATACATGGGCAATGCCTTCTTCATTGGAAACGCCTCGAATGGCATCCACTTGATTTTTCATAAGGGCAATTAATGGTGAAACCACGATGGCAGTTCCTTCCTGCATTAACGCCGGCAGTTGATAACAAAGAGATTTACCACCCCCGGTGGGCATAATCACAAACGTATGGTTACCATCTAAGATACTTTTAATAACACTTTCTTGCAGTCCTTTGAACGTGTTAAACCCAAAATAGGTTTTTAGGGCACCTTGCAGGTCAGCTTTCGCAATTGACATGAAATCTATAAATTAATTAACTAATACCTCAATCCTAGATACGACAAATTTAGCCTTTACTTAGGAGAGCCCTCTTTCATTTTTTCGTTAGTTTTGTATCGAATTTTTGAATTTACGATAATTTCTTAAGTTGGCTGACACTAAAGATAACAATTTCTTTAAAAGTGCTAACACAATAAAAACAATAAATTTGAACAACAAATCGAGAATTATTGAAACAGCAAGGCAAACCATTGACATGGAGAGCAAAGCGATTTCAAATTTAGCAACACTTTTAGATGACGATTTCGCAGATGCGGTGGAGTTGATTTTTAATTCCAAAGGACGGGTGATCATCACTGGGGTTGGCAAAAGCGCCATCATCGCACAAAAAATTGTGGCCACTTTGAATTCTACGGGAACCCCATCCATTTTTATGCATGCCGCCGATGCCATTCACGGCGACCTAGGTTTGATTTTGGAGGATGACGTTGTGATTTGTATTTCAAAAAGTGGGAATACACCAGAAATTAAAGTACTCGTCCCGTTGATAAAAATGGCCGAAAATAAGATGATTGCCATCACCGGAAATGTGGCATCTTTCCTTGGACAACAGGCCGACCATGTTTTGAACGCCTTTGTTGAAAAAGAAGCCTGCCCAAATAATTTGGCTCCAACCACAAGTACTACGGCACAAATAGTAATTGGGGATGCGCTAGCGGTCTGTCTTTTAGAAAAACGTGGGTTTTCCAGTAACGATTTTGCGAAATACCACCCGGGTGGTTCCTTGGGTAAAAAGCTATATTTAAGAGTAAACGACATTGCATCGGTAAACCGAAAGCCGCAGGTTAATGCCAATGCCAGTATAAAGGATGTAATCGTTGAAATATCCGAAAAATTGCTTGGGGTTACTGCTGTTCTGGAAAACGGAAGCATCGTCGGGGTAATTACTGATGGTGATTTACGTAGAATGTTAAGCAGAACTGATGATTTCTCATCGCTGAAGGCCAAAGATATCATGAGCAAAAACCCAAAACGCATCTCCTCAGATGCCCTGGCAATTGACGCCAAAGAAGTTATGGAAGACAATGGCATTTCCCAAATTTTGGTTGAGGACAATGGTAAATACGGTGGGGTAGTCCATTTACATGATTTGGTAAAAGAAGGTATTATATAATGGCGAAGAAGAATGTGAACGAAATGTCCTTTTTGGACCACCTGGAAGAGTTGCGATGGCATTTGATCCGATGTGTCGTGGCGGTAATCATCGCTGCAACTGTAGCATTTCTATTAAAAGGTTTTATTTTTGAAGTGCTAATTTTTGGGCCATCAAAACCAGATTTTTTGACTTACGATATTCTCTGCAAAGCCTCACAACTTTTAGGATTTGAAAGTTTTTGTAATACCGAATTTGATTTTGAAGTGCAAAGTCGCACCATGGCCGGGCAGTTTTCCGCTCACATTTGGACGTCAATAACCTTTGGCTTTATAACCGCCTTTCCTTACATCATTTACGAGCTCTGGAAATTTATCAGCCCAGCCATGCATGCAAATGAGCGTAAATATTCGCGTGGATTTATCGTGGTTTCATCACTTTTATTTTTTATCGGCGTTTTGTTTGGGTACTATATTATCTGCCCGCTGTCCATTAATTTTTTGGGCACCTATTCCGTGGCGGACAGGGTACATAACGATTTTGACCTAAATAGTTACATTGGCCTAATTCGTGCCTCAGTTCTCGCTTCGGGGCTTATTTTTGAATTGCCCATCATCATTTATTTCCTAACAAAAGTGGGCATCGTTACCCCGGAAATTTTAAAAACCTACAGAAAATATGCGCTAGTTGTAGTACTTATTTTGGCCGCAATTATCACACCTCCGGATGTAGCAAGTCAGGTAATTGTTGCTATCCCCATCATCATTTTGTACCAAATCAGCATTTATATTTCAAAAATCGTGCTGCGCAATCAAAAGCGACGAGAAAAGGAGAACAGTTAGATTTTTTGGGCGTTACCCACTCCCGATAACTATCGGGAGGGTCGGGCTTTCCGCTTATAGTTTTGGCTCGATGCGCCCCTCGCCAAAAGCTACCGCTTCAATCCCTAACGCGGGCACCCCCCAAGGCATAGGGTTTACCCAAGCCTACAGGCAATCCGTCAATTGCCTAACAACAAAAACCGTTAACAAAACGTTATACGCCCATTACAATTTCCACAATTAATTAAAATTTCCGTAATTGCACCCATGATTCTAAGAGCTGAAAATTTGATGAAGTCCTACAGCGGACGACAAGTCGTAAAAGATGTATCCCTTGAGGTAAATCAAGGCGAAATTGTGGGGCTTCTAGGGCCTAACGGAGCCGGGAAAACCACATCATTTTACATGATTGTTGGACTCATCAAACCTAACGGTGGCCATATCTTTTTGGATAATACCGAAATTACCACCTACCCCATGTACAAACGTGCACAAAACGGAATTGGGTATTTGGCGCAAGAGGCTTCTGTATTCAGGAAATTAAGTATTGAGGATAATATCTTAAGCGTGCTGCAACTTACGAAATTGAGTAAAAAGGAACAACGCCTAAAAATGGAATCCTTAATCGAAGAATTCGGTTTAGGGCATATCCGTAAAAGCCGTGGCGACCTGCTTTCAGGAGGGGAACGACGCCGCACCGAAATTGCTCGTGCCTTAGCTACCGACCCTAACTTTATCCTTTTGGACGAACCCTTTGCCGGGGTTGACCCTGTTGCCGTGGAAGACATACAGCGTATCGTTGCGCAACTCACCAAAAAGAATATCGGCATCCTGATTACGGACCACAATGTACAGGAAACTTTGGCGATTACAGACAGAACCTATTTGATGTTTGAAGGCAGCATCCTTAAAGCCGGAGAACCTGAGGAACTGGCCAACGACGCCATGGTGCGTAAAGTATATTTAGGCCAAAACTTCGAGTTACGAAAGAAGAAGATTCGGGACTAACCCATGTCTCATTAAACATTTCTGTCATTCTTGACTGGGTTACTGAGCGAGGTCGAAGTAAGGCAGAAATCCATTTTTTATCATTTTAGTTACTAAAAATAGGCAATCGTGCACAATACTTTTTGATGCATTCGCACCCATTTTTGTCTTTTTTTTGGAATCACAATTGAAAATATTCTGAAAATCAGTACTATTATTGGAAATTTAATTATATCTTTATGATATCATTTTAATATCATTTTAAATCTTTATATCATGAAAGAAGAAAAAATAATCACCCCGGCCAATGGATATCTAATGTTATTTGTTTTCCTAATCCTGCTTTTGGGAAGTGTTGCCTTGATTTTAACTACTGGTCAGGTACTTTTTGTGATTGGCATTATTCTAGCCATCCTCATTGTAAAAGGGTTTATAATGGTACAACCCAACAATTCCAGAGTGCTTTTGCTCTTTGGGGAATATGTAGGTACCATAAATAAAAATGGCTTTTTCTGGGTGAATCCGTTTTATTCCAAAAAGAAAATTTCCCTCAGAGCCAGTAATTTTGACAGCGAACGCCTAAAAGTGAACGATAAACTTGGCAACCCCATCATGATTAGTACCATTCTTGTTTGGCGTGTGCAGGACACTTACAAGGCCGCGTTTGATGTGGACAACTACGAAAATTTTGTGCGTGTACAAACAGATGCCGCAGTTCGAAAATTGGCCAGCATGTACCCCTATGATAATTTTGCCGACGAAGGCCATACGGAAGATATTACATTAAGGTCTAGCGTAAACGAGGTAAGTGCCACACTGGAAAAAGAAATCGACGAACGCTTGTCCATTGCTGGTATTGAAGTTCTTGAGGCACGAATCGGATATTTGGCCTACGCTCAGGAAATTGCTAATGCAATGCTAAAGAGACAACAGGCTACGGCCATTGTTGCAGCACGCCACAAAATTGTTGAAGGGGCTGTAAGCATGGTGGAAATGGCCCTTGAAGAATTGGGCAAAAAGGAGATTGTGGATTTAGATGAAGAACGCAAGGCAGCCATGGTCAGTAACTTGATGGTAATACTGTGTGGAGATAAAGATGCTTCACCTGTTTTAAACACTGGAACTTTAAATCAGTAAACAAAATGAGAATTTTCAAAGAAGAGCAACGCTTCACCCAAACTTGGCTTATAATTTTATTAGTGGTTTTCTCGATAGTTCCTTTAGTACTCATTTATAGAGCTTTTCTGGACCAAAAAATGAATATCATTAACTTTACAATTGCGACTACCTTAATCATGGCGGGCAACGGATTAATTTTTCTATTCAAATTGAAAACACGAATTGACGACATCGGTATACACTATCAATTTTTTCCGTTTCACTTAAAAATGAAAATCATACCTTGGAAAACTATCAAAAGTGCAGAAACCAGAACGTATGACGCCCTGTCGGAATATGGCGGTTGGGGATTAAAAGGAGGTCTTTTTTGGAAAAGAGAAAAAGGAATAGCCGTGAACGTATCTGGAAATATTGGTATTCAACTAACACTTGTTGACAATAAAAAGATTTTAATTGGAACCCGAAGAAGAAGTGATGTAGATGTTATTTTAGCAAAATATTCAAATAAGACTTAAAAATGGCTAAGAAAAAGGCTTTTGCATTGCGCATAAATGAGGATATGCTTAAAGCTATTGAAAAATGGGCCGCGGATGAATTTCGCAGTACCAATGGCCAAATTGAATGGATGCTGAACGAAAGTTTAAAAAAAGCCAAACGCTCTCCTAAAAAAGGGAGTTCTGGCAAAGAAGAATGACATGTTCGCCAAAACACTAACGTTTTTTAGCGAACATCTTCTTAACCATGTCAACAAATGGCAAAAGAATAAAACCCGCCAGCAAACCAACCAAAAACTCTTCCAATATAGATGGAAGAGCAAACCTTTCTAAAAAATGGTGTATAGGCTCAATGTTATGGACAAAAATACCACCTGCCACTAAAATAAGGGCAATGGTTCCTATTACAGAAAGGCTTCTGATTACTAATGGAAGCGCCCTAATCAAAAACTTTCCAAGGGTTGCCAAAACGCCATTTTCCTTTGAGCTCATCTTCAGCAACCTATATCCAAAATCATCCATTCTAACGATAAGCGCTACTATACCATAAACACCGACTGTCGCAATTACACACACAATCGAAACAACCAATATTTGGAATAAAATTGGCTTTTCCAATACTGTTCCCAACGCAATAATTACGATTTCTACAGATAATATAAAATCTGTAAATATGGCCGACTTTATTTTTTTCTTTTCGGCTATTTCCTGTTCTTCTTTGGTTAAGGCTTTATCGGCATACACTCTATACTCGTCCTTATGATTTCGGTGAAATAAAAATTCATAAATTTTTTCAGCCCCTTCATAAGCCAAATACAATCCGCCAAGTACCAAAGCCACGATAACAGCAATTGGAACGAAAGCACTTAGCAAAAAGGCTATGGGTAAAATAATGAGTTTATTTAAGGCAGAACCTTTGGTAATTGCCCAAAGCACTGGGAGCTCCCTAGAGGCTACAAACCCCGTAGCCTTTTCCGCATTCACAGCCAAATCATCACCCAAAATCCCGGCTGTTTTCTTAGTAGAAATTTTGCTCATGGCTACTACATCATCCATGAGAACAGCAATATCATCCAGCAAAGCAAAAAAACCTGATGCCATTCTTTATTTAAATTTATTTTGAGGTTAAATTATCAAGAACAGACATACCGATGTAAAGCAAAATAATGACAGGAATGGCTCCAAAATGCAAAACGATAAGCAATACCAAACACAAGATGATAAAAATATAACGTGTGGCATTGGTCTTAAAACTGTAGTCCTTAAACTTTAGGGCAAAGAGCTTAATATTTGAAGTTAAAATCCAGCAACTAAAAATGGTCAGCCCAATTAAAAACCATTTGTTTAAAATGATGGCATTAATGGTATCGTTATCCTGAAACTTTAGAATCAATGGCAAGGACAGAATCAGCAGCGCATTAGCTGGTGTAGGCAAGCCTTTAAAAAAGTTTTGCTGCTCAGAATCTATATTGAATTTTGCCAGTCGGTAGGCTGAGGCCAGAGTAATTGCCAACCCACAGAAGGGCATCAAAGGAATTTCAAAACATTTTGATAAATCTACCTCTCCCCAAGCCAAGTCAGCAATTTCCAAAAGTTTATACATTACAATCCCCGGAACCAAACCACTCGTCACCACATCTGCCAGAGAATCCAGTTGCAGCCCCAATTCACTTTGCACTTTCAATTTCCTTGCAGCAAATCCATCAAAAAAATCGAAAAATATTCCTAAAAACACGAAGAATGCGGCAACTACAAAATTGTCGTTCACAGCAAAAATAACAGCAATACACCCGCAAAACAAATTAAGAAGGGTCAGTGCATTGGGTATGTATTGTTTCATAAAAAATGTTTTGGTAAAAATAACAAACAATTTTACTCTGTGGCATTTCCTGTAATTTTTGTGTTTTAAAATAAAGAACGTGCGCAACAAATCTCACCGTTTTACGTTGTAACATAATGCATAAATAAGGTGTTTTTATAGGATACGCTATGATAAAAAGGGTATAATGTGCATCTTTGCAAAAAAATTGCGATTGAGGTATTTTACAACTGCATTATTTAGCTTAATAACGCTCTCCATCTTTAGTCAAACCGTTAGAAAATATTCCAACGAGTTTATGAATATTGGTGTGGATGCGGCCGCATTGGGCATGAGCAGTGCCGTAACGGCACATTCTGCGGATGTAAATTCTGGCTACTGGAACCCCGCAGGGCTGGTGCATATTGAGGACAACCAGTTAGCACTGATGCATTCCAGCTATTTTGCCAATATTGCCAATTATGACTATGCCGCCTTCTCGATGCCTTTGGATGATAGAAGTGCCATTGGAATCTCATTGATTCGATTTGCTGTGGATGACATTTTGAATACTACGCAACTTATTGATGAACAAGGCAATATTAACTACGATAGAATTAGCTTATTTTCTACGGCAGACTATGGTTTAACGTTTTCATATGCCAGACGGCTGGCTTTGCACGATGGTATCAGTTATGGTGTTAATGCCAAAGTAATTCGGAGGATCATCGGAGATTTTGCTTCATCTTGGGGATTTGGATTGGATGCCGGAATTCAATTTGAAACCAGAAATGATTGGAAATTTGGAGTGATGGCACGTGATATTACTACTACTTTTAATGCCTGGGCCATTGATGAAAATGAGTTTGCCACAATACGGGACGCTGTGGAGGGCCAAAATCAGGAACTACCGGAAACTACAGAAATTACCATACCTAAATTGCAAATCGGCATTTCAAAATTGATGACCTTTCATTACGATTATACCTTGTTGGCCTCCATGAATTTGAATGTGCGTTTTGAAGAAAACAACGATATTTTTTCATCGTCCTTTGCGAGTATTAACCCTGCTTTAGGATTTGAATTTGGATATATTGATATGGTATATTTGCGTGGTGGCCTTGGTAATTTTCAAAATGAATTGCAGATTGATAACTCTGAGCAGCTTAGTTTCCAACCTAGTTTTGGTGTAGGATTTAAATATAGCGGCGTTCAAATCGATTATGCATTTACTGATATTGGCGACCAAAGTGTAGCCCTGTATTCTAATGTATTTTCCCTAAAACTCGATTTTAGTATCTTTAGATAATGCGAAAGGTATTACTCTTAGTTTTTTCATTTCTATTTTTATCCGCGCAAGCGCAACAGCTATCAGAAACAGCTGAGATAAGTGTTTTAACGATAGGGCCAGGCACATCCTTAAATGATGCATTCGGGCACAGCGGCATACGGATTAAGGACAAAACGAAGGGTCTTGATTTGGTATTCAACTATGGGGTTTACGATTTTGATGCTCCCAATTTTTATCTAAAATTTGCCCAAGGGAAATTGAATTATCTTATCGGGGTAGATCGTTTTGATAATTTCTTTTATGCCTACACCCAACAAAACAGAAGCGTAAAAGAGCAGGTTTTAAATCTTTCGGCATCTGAAAAACAAAAACTCTATGAGTTTCTTTTAGAAAATTACATGCCAGAAAACCGGCGTTATCTGTATGAATTCTTTTTTGACAATTGTGCAACACGGATCAAGGACGTAGCCATTTTAGCAACGGAAAGAACAATCCAATTCAAAATTCCCGAGGATTATAAGAAGGCTACATTTAGAGAGCTTATTCATCAAAATGTCAACCGAAATTCCTGGGGAAGTTTTGGAATTGATTTGGCTTTGGGTGCCGTAATCGACAGAAAAGCCACTCCCGAACAACAAATGTTTTTACCAGAAAATATCTATCGATTTTTTGAAAAGGCTACTTTGGGAAATACGGATGTTCCTCTAGTGAAAGAGAGTCGTGTATTATTTGATCCAGAACCAATTTCAGATGACTCCAACTTCCTATTTAGCCCTCTTTTCGTATTTGGTATTCTTAGCTTGATTATTCTTTTTATCACCCATAAGGATTTCAAAAATAAAAGACAGACCAAAGTTTTGGATATTATCTTATTTGTTTTGACCGGATTAGCCGGGGTAATTATCCTATTATTATGGTTCGCCACCGACCACAAAGGCACGCATCAAAATTACAATTTGTTATGGGCCAATGCTCTAAATTTGATTGCTGTTTTTCAATTATTTCAAGCTAAACCTCGCGCTTGGTTTGTCAAGTATTTGAAGCTGCTAATAATTCTGTTGTGCCTGCTGACTTTACATTGGCTAATTGGGGTGCAAGTATTTGCTATTGGATTGATACCCCTTTTGATTGCCCTTTTTGTTCGTTACCTGTTTTTGGTACGTCACTACAGTAAATCGTAAACTTGCTACTGGCCTCGGAAAAAAATTACCGTACTTAAAGTTTTAACGAAAATATTGACGTCTAGTACAAAACTTCGATGTTTGATGTAATATAGATCATATTGAAGTTTAAGCAAGCTATCATCTATAGACGAGCCATAACGTGTTTTTACCTGGGCCCATCCGGTTAAACCGGGTTTCACAATATGCCGTGTTTCATAAAAAGGCAGTATTTGGGAAAGCTCCCGCACAAAATGAGGGCGCTCTGGCCGAGGCCCTATTAAACTCATGTCGCCCTTGAGAATATTAACGAACTGTGGTATTTCATCAATTCTGGTATTTCGCATAAATCTGCCGAAAGGCGTAATCCGATGATCGTTTTTCTTTGCCCAAACAGCCCCATCCATTTCCGCATTTCTAACCATGGTACGAAATTTAATAATTTTAAATAGGTTTCCATTTTTTCCGATACGTTCCTGATTATAAAAAAGCGGGCCACGATTGGCAATAAGATTCCCCAAAAGCACTAACGGTAATAGTGCTATTCCGAAAACTAGGCCTATCAACGAAATCAACATATCAAAAAAACGGTGAAAAAAGAGATACATTTTGTTTTGGTTGCTTCGGCTAAAAGGGAAATATTTATAAAAATCCTTCCCAACAAATTGAACGGGAACCCTTTGCGTCAATTCCTCATACACCTGGGTGTATTCTTTAATGGGTACTCCACCCTCCAATAGTGTTATCAAATCCCTGTAAATATCCGAAGTAATATTCTCGGAATTATAAGTGGCAATCACAATTTCCGAAATGTTTTCTTCCTTAATAACATCATAAATCTCCCTGGGATGATACTCCCGCAAATCCTTAAACCTAACCTTTTCGGATTTGTTGATTTCGCAATTAATAAACCCAACAACCTTATAATTTGGGTCTGCATCGTTGAATGTCTTTAAAATCGTTTTAATGTTTGAGGTTTCACCTACTATCAGTACTTTTCTGTAAAATCGAGGTGAGGTAACGAAATTAATATATGCAAAACGCCAAATAAAAAGTGCAAGCAAAATTGATAGAAAAAAATAGAGAATTTGCAAGCGGTTCTCTGGTAAAACTGGGGTTAAAAACGGGGTCAACAAGTAAAACAGCACTGTAACGGAGGCGGTAAGTAAAATATTGACCCAAACCTTTTCAAACTTACTGGATTTCTGCAAATCGTAAAGCTCAAAAATGGTTCCAAACCCCCAAATATAAACGACCAAAACGAATATCCACTTCCAGTTTTCTTGGGTGATTGAAAAGTAGTCGAAAGCAAAAGTATTGCCCACAAAATACAGCACAAAAAGTATGGAAACCAGATCAAAAAGCCGTAATAATACTTTACGCTCCGATATATTAAAATGTATGGTGTTCTTAGGCATCAGGTCGGGAGAGGATTACTAAGCTGCCCAAATATACTAAGTTAATTTGATAACCAAGGTTAAGAAAGTACCGAAAACCACCTTTGCTTCACTACTTTCCAATCAAACTGCTCTACCTTTTGGCGTGCCTTTGAGGTCATTTTATCCACTTCACCCTGATTTTTCATGAGATTTAAAATAGCATCTTTAAATAAGTTTGCATCATTCGGTTCTACTAAAATCGCATCCTCTTTGTCTTCCAGCAAATAAGGCAACCCACCAACATTTGTTGAAACAATGGGCAAGCCCAAAGCCATTGCCTCTATAACACTAACCGGCATATTATCAATATTGGTAGTATTTATAAAGACATTGAAATCCGAAGCTTTAGCATGCCATTCTGATTTTGCCAATTTACCTGTAAACTCAATGTCCACTTCAAGTTCTTTTGCCAATACTTTGGCTTCTTTCATACTTCCATCATTTTCTGGCCCCACCATGCATAACGAGGCTTGAACACCTTCGACCTTAAGGGATTTCAGCAACTTAACAGCCAATAAAGGGTTATACAATTTTGAAAAGGAGCGCACCCAAAGCATCTTAATTTTATCAATTTTGCGCTTTTGAAACTTGTATTGATCCAATGGTATTGAATTTGGGATGAATAACAAATTTTTATAACCTGCCTTACTAAAATGATGCTTTAAATATAGAGAAGGAGCCACATTAATTTGGGCATTATCAAAAATTTGTCTTGATAATTTTGCAGATTTCTTCAGACGTTCAGGCAAATTCCCACCATGGAGAATTGGAATATATTTCAGCTTAAAAAATCTGCATAATTGGCTACATGCATAGGCGTAGTAAAAATTTGTGGTACTATAAGTATCGATTAAAACTAAATCCACGGAGCCTTTATACTTTATAATATGAAATAGCATATCCATAAACCTCAGAACCTTATTCTGCTTTTTGGAAGCAGTAAAAACAGAGTAACCTTCTTTGCGCAAATCCGCACTTAAAGTGTCAATTGTTGTTACCGTTTTATGGCTTTCCGATAATTGGCTTCCTATGTAAAGGACGTCTTTCATATTTAATATTTAACAAACAAAGCGCGTATATAAACGCCGGAGCTGCAATTCTCATGGCAGAATGGTTCACTGTCAGCAACCAAAAAATGTAGAATGAATAGAAAAATATATTGGATTTATTTTTAATACGGTGAAGTAATGGTGCCAACAAGAGAATGAGAAAAGCAAAAACCCCAAATAGGCCGTGTTCTGCTAAAATTCTACTCAGTTCATTATGGGACGCCGCTAAGAGTCCAGTTTCGCTTAACCTCCGTTCCTTTATTTTTCCAACCCCAATACCCAATACCGGATGGGCAATAAATTCCTTTATTTCAAAGGCGATCAAATCTGTGCGCCCCGTACTTATATCTTCTTTTTCCCTTCCAGCTGCATCTTGGTTGGCATAACGTTTATCAATAAAACCCCCTGTTTGGATAGAACTAAAAACCCAAGTAAAAAATGCCAATCCTAAAAAAATGGTCAGGGACAATAAAATTTTTCGTTTATACTTAAAATTGACCTTTGCATAATAAATCATAAGAAAGCATAGAATCATAATTATGGCAGTCACTACACCTCCTCGACTAAATGTCACTATCGCCCTAAAACTCAATAAACCCAAAAGCAACAAATCAATAATTTTCAATAAGGTACTTTCTTTAGACATAAAAAAACGCGTGGTAAGCACAAACATACCCATGCCAAGGACCGTGGCCACCTGATTTGGCCCAAATCCACCTGAAGTAGCAAAATTAGACTCCGTCCCCGTAATTGCCGCCTGTATATCGGGGGTATACAAAAATAAATAAACGGTCATGCTGATTAGTGGCATCAAAACAGCAATGAGGACCAACTTAATTTGGTTTAACGTCACCACCCTGCCGTAACAATATATGGCCGCCAGTCCTAAACATACGGGTCCACTTAAATTAAAGGCAATTGCCTTTCGAATGTTGGTCTCAAAACCCATTTCAGAAACCGCTACAAAAATGGACGGAATTAACAAAATAACGTACAAAACATAGCCCAAACCCTTGCTATTAAAGCTGGTGGTGAACATCCCAACAAGAATAAATACTATGACAAGATAT
Organism: Hyunsoonleella aquatilis; assembly: GCF_014270105.1. GTDB lineage: Bacteria > Bacteroidota > Bacteroidia > Flavobacteriales > Flavobacteriaceae > Jejuia > Jejuia aquatilis. The sequence continues at coordinate 1,158,609 of NZ_JACNMF010000001.1, read as the reverse complement.
TTACTGGCCTCGTAGAAAAAGGTACCTTCGTTCATCCTTAAAAACACCTCAATACCAACAACATATGCACATGCCATAAGGACGTAGAATACCCTACTTTGGTAAGATACATTTATGATTTTGTACCCCCAAAATATCGAAATGAAAACAAAGTATAGCAAAGCCAAGGGCTTAAATGCAAAAACCGCAAGCCCAAGACTAATATGAAACAGTATTAACTTATGGTACAATGATAGCTTCATATAAGTGTGCTTTGGTAAATATTTAACAAATGCTCCACTACCTTTTCTTCTGAAAAATTCTCAAAAACTTTATTTTTAATATTTTCTCCAAGTTTTTCTCTCAAATCTGGGTTTTCTACAAGCTTTAAAAGACTATTTGAGAACGACTCTAAATCATTTGGTTCAACCAATAAACCTTCCTTTTCGTTTGACACAATAAGATTACAATCTCCTACATCGGTAGCAACAACGGGCAAACCGGCCATTCCATATTCCAATACTGCCAATGGCAACCCTTCAGAATCCGAAGATAATACACCTATAGTACTTTGACTTAAAATATTAGCAACATCAGGTTTGGAACCATAAATAAAAACATTCGAGCTAAGATTATTATCCTTAATTATTGCTTTATTTTTTTTTGAATAGTCATCTTTAAAATCTTCACCTACGCAATGCAACGTCCAATCAGGATGTTTTTTAATTACGGAAGAAAAGGATTTAAAAAGCAATTCATGATTTTTCTGGGGTCTGAAATTTGCCAAATGAATCACTCTTTTACCCATTGTTCCAGCTAAACTCGTTTGTGGTTCGATAGTATCTTGGATTGAAAAATTAGACAAAAAATCAACATTGTCTATTTTCAAGTTCTTTATACCCCATTGTTTCAATGTCTCATTCACTGCAATCACGTGCGAAAAATATTTTGAACAGTACCTTAAAACCCCAGATTTTCTTTTATTAACAAACTCACTATTCCCATAATGGTCATGCCATATGATTTTTACTTTTGGCAATAAAAGCTTTACCAAAGTTGCTAAAAAAAAAGAGGTTGAATGCGCGTGGATGATATCAATCTGATTTATTTTTACAAACTTAAAAAGCGTCCTAATAGCCTGAATATCCAATGTGCGCCTCTTATCTAAAAAGACATATTGAACATTTTGGCTTAAGCCAGATTTAAGCAAGCCTTCTTTTCGAGTAGCGCATAAAAAAGATACATCGATATGCGTTGCCAATACATTGGCTAAATTTACTGCAACCCTTTCGGCACCACCCGTTTTTAAAGAATCTATGAGTTGCAATACACGCATTAGTGTCTTTTTAAAAGTTTTTTGATTTCTTGTTCAAAGGTTTCCAAAGTAAATTGTTGCGACCATTGGGATGCTAATTTAGCCATTTGCTTTAATTTATCACTATTGGATAAATGGCCAATAATTTCGTCAGAAGCACTTGTGGCATCAGGTTCAATTAAAATTCCCCATTCACCAAAACCGAACATGTACGGAACGCAAGACACTGTTGTCCCGATGGGAATTGAACCGAAAAACATTCCTTCTGCCAAAGCCTTTGGCCATCCCTCGGACTTGGATGGTAAAATAGAGAAATGGGCTCGCTTTAGTTTTTCCTTCAAAATGGCAATGGGTTGATTGCCATGCATTGCTACAACATCCTGCAAGTTACTATCCAAAATATAATTATGAATTTCATTTTTCAGTGGGCCATCCCCATACAAATCCAATCTGGCTTCAACTCCTTTATTGCGAAGTAGTTGTATTATTTTTATTGCTAATAGTGGCCGTTTGCCGGACACCAAACTTCCAGCAAAAACAAATTCCAATTTTCCATCATAATTACGCTCCGACCAACCTTCTTTTTCATTTTCATTAAATGAAGCCGTAAAAAATGGTTGGATATTCCCTGATTGGTTCTCCCATTCACCATATACCAAAACTTTGATATTTCTGCTCAAAAAGGTATTGGACAATATCTTCTTTTGAAGTTGATAACTCAACGGTTGTTTGGAATTTGGATCCCAATTGCCAGCGTATTTTACAGTTTTGGTTTTTCCCGGAAAAAGGATTTGAACAAAACAACCAAGAAGTCCAATTGTGCCTGGGCACCTCAAATGAATATGCTCTGCCCGCCTCATTGCTCTGAAAAGTGTAAAGGCAACAATTGGCAATCTTAGAACACCCAAAACGCTTGACAAAAAAGATGAGAAATGAATTGCAGGAATAGAAACCACTCTGGGCTGTTTCTTAAAAGGCGCCGTTAATAGATTGGAGCCGTATTTGGAGGGAGAAACAATGGTAGCCTCATCTGTATTCTTGAACCAAATATCCATTTCTACTACATAAGGAGCATAGGCCGTCTGTCGTCCCTCTTCTAATAATGTTGGCGCATCCGTTATCACTAAAAATTGCATTAGATATAGCCTTTTGAAGTATTATTAGATACAATTTTGGCTGGCACGCCAAGTATGGTAACATTAGCTTCAAAAGAAGAATTTACCAAAGAATTAGCACCAATCACACAATTATCGCCGATTGTAATGCCCCCAACAACTACGGCGTTTGCACCTATATAAGCATTATTTCCAATATTTGGTACACCTCGTTTTTTACCTCTGCCACTAACTCCAATGGTAACCCCCTGCGAAATATTGCAATTTTCCCCAATAACAGCTGAAGCATTAATGATAATGCCACCAAAATGACCTATATAAAATCCTTTTCCTATTTGTGCCGAATAGGCAATTGATATTCCAGTAAGTATTTCAATGAATTTTTGCCATACCACACAGAAAAATAGAAGTATTTTTTTTATAATTTTCGGAAGCCTTTTATTAAAAATATAGTTTGAAAACCGGTACACAAAAAGCGCCCACAGACCTTGGTGCGTCATCACTAATACCCATCCCGGTTTATTGGCACTGTAAGCTTTGTATCTTTTAATATCCGACGAAAACCCAAACATTTATGCTTTTTCTTTTTGCTTATTTTTCAAACTATAATACGCCTCTAAGAGCTCGTCATCTTTTCTTTGCCTGCCATCCTTTTTGAACAGCATGCTAAAACCCATTGGCGCGTAAATCCGTCTGTATGTTGTTCTTTTTCTAAACACATCCAAATATTTTATCCATCCAAACAAAAACCGTGAAATAAATACCATAACCATCCTCAGGTATCTGTTAGAAAACAAATCTACCAGAAATTGGCTATTGAACACAGCTACCGCGCTCCCTTGGCCTTCAGAAACCTCGTAACGCTTTAATTCACAAATGGGAAACAAGCTTCTTAAACCCGTAAAAGTGAATCTAAAAAAATCATATGGCGGACTGTGGTATGGGAAATTAAATGGAATTTCAACTAGCAATAATCCATTATGTTTGACGCATCTTTGCATTTCCTTTGCCACTTCCCAAGGTCGAAAAGTATGTTCCAAAACCTGTCCGGCAATAATCAAATCGAACGTTTCGTCCTTAAACGGAATTTGATGTGCATCAAAAACGATATCCGGACTAAACTGCAAATGCACATCTGAAGTGATTACCAACGCATCTGAAAAGAGCTCATTATACTCCTTAATTTTAGCTCCTGCACCAATTACCAAAACCTTTTGACCTCGAACGCTTTCGGCGAGTTGTTTGTATCGCTTCTCAAAAGAAAAATCTTTTGACAACTGAGGCAAAATCGACTTCCTAACGCGGTTCTTTAAACTATTATTCCGATAACCTGAATCCTGAGTGATTGGGGCACTTTTAAGAATATCATCCACCCTAAAAATGCTTTTGGACTCATCAATCAAAACTGGAATACCGTTTAAAACTTCTAAATCCTTACCGTCTTCAAAACGTATTTTATCCTCTTCAAAAGAAGCACAATCCCTCCCATTGAACGGGTGGATTACATTTGCCTTTAAAAACGCCGATTTGGTCATTCTACCTTGGGTTTATTGACCACCAAAGATAACAAACCTGAAAATCTTCCTGCGCATTCCGTGAAAGCTTCCTGCTTTTTGGGGCTATTAAATATATTAGTGCTTCGTAAAGCAGTTAACAACAAAGCAGTTAGGTTCCACTTTAAACGATTTTTGAATGGAGGACTTGGGTATTTTACACGCCAGACATACCAACCGTTTCTCACCACCATTTTTCCATATTTAAAAGCATTGGGCCTGCCACTGGCTTCATGATAGTGTCCTAACCTTGCAGCCGTATTTACATATATCTTTCCAAGCTTAGCTACCCTTAAAGAAAAATCTAAATCCTCATATAATCCATAGCCTTCAAAATATTCAGAAAATTTTAGTGTTTGAAACACTTTTCTTTTATAGCTCGCCACACCGCCCATCATCATTTCTATCGGATATATTTTACCTGAAGGTGGCAAAAAACTAATGGAACGTCCATGTGAAAATGTTGGCATAAAACCGGGCGACCGGTCCGGGTGCAAACCAAAAAATTTCCGTATTCTAAATCTTGACGATTCTTTGCGCATCCAACCATCAAAATAAAAATTATCTTTTGTTTTTGTACCACCTTCCCGCTCCCAATTGACTTCATTGGTGATATAACCACCAACGGCCACTGCATCAGAATATTTGTCGTAGGTGCTTATTAATTCTTTAAAGAAATCCGTTTCCAAAACCACATCATCATCTAAAAAACAGATGATTTCGGAGGTATGCGAGACTTTTTGAACCCCAAAATTACGTTGTCTTGTCAAGCCCCTATCTTGGTCTGCCACTTTAAAATACCTCAGATTTTCAAACGTATTTTCTTTCAGAACGCTGTCTGTTTTATCATCGGTTGAACCGTCGATTATTAAAATTTCATTTGGATATAAAGTCTGTCCCCTAACAGAATTTAATAATCGTAGCAACGCCTCGGCACGCATGTAGGTACAAACGATAAGGGTAAATGGTTTAGGCATTGCTTTCATTATTTATAAATATATCGTGAATTTTCACAAAATACGAATGCCGTCGCAAATGGGTTTCCCAAAGTAGCCTATTATTGTTTTGAATCTCAACCAGTTCATCATTCGTTTTTGAATTATGAAAATTGAGAATTTGGGTTTCAATTGGAGTATTACCTGAGGAATCTAATATTATGGCATGCTCCTCCCAACTTATCATTGCATCCAAAGGCAATCTGCAATCCGTATTTATTAAGATTGGAATCCTTCCAACCGCTAATGTTTCATAAAATCGTACTGAAAAATTCCCTAGTCCCCTGATACAAAAGGTGTACAGATTATCAAAGATATTCTGGTAAAATTCTTTGGTTGTATTCACTTTTTCATTTTCACCTGAAACACCAGCCCTATATTTATCCCTTAGAATAAAATTGGTTTTGAAATGCTCACTTCCTTTAAATTTCATCAAATATTGAAACCGCTTTTGGCCAGAAGGATAAAATGGTTGCATATCAAAATATGATGATTTTAGGGTGTTTTTCAACCTCAATTTAAGATGACTCAAATACGATTTTAAGTAATTGGCAATGCCTGTATTGGCATGTCCGACAAAACCGATTGTGGGCTTGATTTCTTTTGGCAGTGCTACAAACTGACCTTCTAAAACCGTTTCGTAAGGATCATTTACAAACGAAGGCAGTATAAAGGTATTTTGACCTAATTCGGAATGAAATCCCCCCAGCCTAAAGGTGTAGCTATTGGGAATATGAACCGTAAATCCAAAGTCTCCAGCCGTATAAATCCAAATCGGCTTATTAGCAGTTTTTGCTTTGCCGATTAAGGCCTCAAAAGCTTTTCTGTTTTTATAAAAAATGGAATAATCTACAGGAAATACAACAATATTCGCACTATTTAGATCATCCGTTAGGCAATAATAATTTTGTAATTGCTCACTTTTCTTGTAATGCAAATCGAACAATACTGGAAAAACGTAACCACGATATTGTTCGGTCAAAAAGTTTATATCTATGTACAATTTAAGCATTGGCTCTTTCCATTAATTTATGTGCCCAAACCTTACTCATCTTCCAACTTTTTTTCATTAAACGGAAGTATCCAAATGGGTTTTTCTTATTCTGGTGCTTGTAAAACTTTAAGAAAAGTAAAAGCTTGTATGTATGTAACTGGGCTTTTGTAAAATACCTTAAATTGAAGAGCATGATTGCTGGGGATGGCTTGGGCAATATTGGTTCATCGGACCAAGGGTGTATAACCTTAACACGATAGCCACCAACAGGAGCCTTTAAATGCGTGATTTTTATATTGGGGCAAAAAATGATGTCTTCCCCCAAATGCCGCAATTGCATTCCAAAATCGGAATCTTCACCGTAATTGAATTCATAAGCCAAATCAAATTTTAAGTGTTTTAACATTTCTGATTTCACAAAACTATTGCCTCCCCCAAAAATTGAAGTTTGGGATGTTTTAAAATAACTTTGTGTTTCATCGGGCTTAATATACACCGTGGAAATGGCTTTTGCTCCAATCTTTTCAATTTCACGGAACACCGCCTCGATTAAATCGGATTCAAATCGGTTATCGTCATCGCCTAAAAATGTCCATTCGCTTTCAACCAAACCCATCCCAAGATTTCGGGCGTTGCAAACACCTGTTTGATTAATAAATTTATGCTTTATCTTAAAAGGCCAGTCTTCATTTGTCAAATAATCCAACTCGGACTTTGAATTTTTATCAGGATTCTGCTCTACAATTATGACATTTTTGGGCAAAATTGTTTGCTTAGAAAGATCCTTCAAAACGTTATGCAAGTATGGTTTTCTACCGATAGTTGGAATAACAACATCAATTTCCTTCTTTTGGATTAGCTGTTTTGAAGAGACTATCGGTATTTCTGTAAAATCGAAATCACAAATACTTCTTTTACGAAACAAACTCCTTAAAAATGGAAAAAATGGGAACCGCTTCTCTTGCACAATCTTCTGAAAGAAAAGAACAAAAACCCATACCAGCTTATAATTTTCCCTGATAAATTTGAATAATTTAAAGCTGGAAATCTTTTTAACTTCTATGCCTTTATGGGGTTTCGAGGATAATAAATCCGGTACGGAATAGCAGAACAGCCCTTGGGGCATGGCTTGTTTAGCTATGGTATTTAAGAAATAATCAAAGTCCGAATACCTTTTGATGCCTTCGAAAACGGTATTCAAGAGTTGTGCATGCATACCTCCAATATCACTGCTCATTATCCATGTTGGAAAGGTTACACTTCTATTAACCTTTATATAGACGGATTGGTCCACATAGCCAATGGCATCTGAGATGTAATTCGTTTCATTTACTCCGAATGAAGCCATAATACGTTTATGATGAAAAATCTTAGGAATACTTTGTGTATTGATAAAATCCTGACATGCTTCATGTGACCAAATAATAAGTTCTTCAGGAAATCGTTCTGCCAATAAAAATAGGTTATCCGTCAAACCTAACTGAGTTTCGAAAGGCAGTGTCTGAAGATTTTCATCTAGCACTTTTTTCACCCTATTTTTCCCATGTATGATATAAATCATGGCAACAGCGACTTATAATAACTTAGGTTTATATCTGCATTTTTATCAATGTCAAAACGTGCCTCAACCTTCTTTCTAGCTTCAACTCCTATACTTGAGCACAGCGATTCATCTTCCAATAACTGCAACAATGTTTGAGCATAAGCGCTAATCTTTGAGGGGTGCACCAAATAGCCATCAACACCGTCATCAATCAATTCCTGAGCCCAGCCTATGCTTGTATTTACCACGGGTTTTTGCATTGCCATGGACTCGATAGTTACCATCCCCAAGGTTTCAGCATAGGAAGGAAAGGCACAAACATGCGCACCCCTAATATGTTGTTTTACTTCATTGTATGGAATCTTCCCCAAGTAATTGGCACGTTCTTTAGCCCTGTCGGTAAAAATTTCTTCCATTAACTGGTAAGTGGATGATGCGCCAGTTTTAATATCAGGCGAATCACTTCCAATAAGCATCAACTCTGCTTTGGGATTTTCATCGGCCACCTTATTAAAGATTTCAGCCAACTCTAAAACGCCTTTTTTTCGGATAATAGTTCCAATATACAATATTCGATTTCTGTGATACGCCTCTGGTGTTTTATTTTCAAAATTTTCTAGTTTTAAGCCATAGTGAATCGTTTTGATTTTGGATTTATCCAATCCGAAGATCTTTACTGTTTCTTGGCCAGCATATGTCGTTGGGGCTATATAGGCCTTTCCCATTTTAAGCGCATACTTTTCAAATACAAAATTTTTAAATTTTTGTTTTCTGCCCTCTAATTTGCAGAAATAAGCATCGCTCCCGTGCAAACGAATTACCAGAGGCACATCTAACTTCATAAAAGCTGTGATTCCCGTCCAATCGGCTGCTTCCAGAATATCGATATTCTTGTTTTTAACAACCGAATTGACATAATTTTGAAGATGCTTTCGGTAGAAATACCAGGTGAGTAATTTGTACTTTTTCCTTTTGACCAAATGAATCTCAACGCCTTCGTCCAACAAAACTTCGGACGCATTTTGGTGATATACAAACACTGTAACATCCGCACCTTTTTTAACAAGGGCAACAGCCAAGTTTTTAATACTGGTACCAATACCCGCCGCGTGATTTATCTTGGGATGTGGATATTCTGATGTTATATAACCTACTTTCATTGCAATATCCCGGAAATTGTATTCCAAATATTCTTTGAAGCCTCAGTTGGGGTGTCGCCTACCACAATTTTGTACCAGGTTTTACATTGGTCAACATTTGATAATTGCCCGTCCAAAATTTGCTTTACCTGACTTTCCAAATGTTTTTTATCCATACAAAACACAACGGCCTCCTTGCTTGGCATACTTCTAAAGTGAACATATTTGTAGTTTTGACCAATATCCCTTATTCCCTTTTTTAGCTGGGGTTGTTCGTAATTATAATAAATACATGGTTTGTCATGGGCAACAAAATCAAAAACCGTTGAGGAGCAAACGTTGGTTACAAACTCACTATGCTCGCAAACATTATACAGCATCTTAAAATCCTCTGGTGTTGGCAATACCTGATTCCACTGGTTTCCGACTTGTTTCCAAATCGGGTCCAATACTTTAATAATGTCATTATTTGCTTCTATTACGGCATTATATCTATCAGTAAAATCAACGGGGCATTTTCTATAAATAATACCTAGGTTTTCGCCTTTTTCATTAAGCTTTCGTACGGCATTTGCCAAATCTTCCAAGTAGTACTGGTCTAAAGGTGAAGTGGTTTCATCATCACCTGAAAAACAGATGTATTTCTTATTTAAGTCTAAATCATACTTCTTAAAAAATGCTTCCCTCCTTTCAAATAAGGAAGCATCATAGTGGGGCTCAAACTGTGGGGTCCCTGTTACAAAAACCTGCTCTGGTTTTACAAACGGATAATACTGCAACACCTGTGCCTTCATCAAATCGCTCCAAACGCAGTAATAATCAGTTTCCACCACCTGCATGGCCTTAGGTACATTATCCCATGAGTACACAAAAGCAACTGTTGGTATACCCAAGTCTTGTGCCGCTAATAGGGCACTTATGGACTGCGTTGCCCTTTGCGTAGTACAAAAAATTAAATCCGGCTTGTGTGCCTCTAATTGAGACCTGCAATAGGCATATTTTGAAATTGAACGTTCCAATTTGTTAATTCGTTTTCTTAAATGTTCAATACCCTTTTCAGAAGAATACAGCCCGATCAGCACTTTAGTATAAATGGTACGAATTATATTCTTTAATCCCTTATAGCGAAATGGAAACTTATACGTTGGGTAGACGGCATCATTAAATTTATCCCTTGAAACATTTAACTCGGCTCTTTTTCTAGCCCGGGAATATATCGGCAATAGCGGATGGCTGGATTGGTCTTCAATTTTCACTTCATTGAAACCTAAGTTGTCTTTAAGCGAAAAAATAGTATTGTTCCAATATACCACCTCAAACCCCATCGCCTCACCAACAGATTTAAAATTAGTAAAGGCAAAATTTCTTAAGCCTACACCATCAGGAAAGAATACAAACACTTTTTTCTTCATATAATTATTCCTTTTGATTGTTGAATGGACAAACCTCCATCAAGCCATTACAAAGCGTATCAATAACATTTCTTTCGGGCAGTGTCTGTTTATTTTTGAAAAGGCTTAGTACCATTTCTTCCTCCACCTTAGAAGTTAAAATATTTGATTCATAGTTTTGAATTCCAACTGACTCAAAATAATCGCGGTATTTAATATCATCTCCAAATATACGATTGGAAAACTTTTGCCACACAGCTGGTATACCATAGGCGTGTGCTACTATGATGCCGTGAAGGGATGATGAAATTATCTTTTCGCATTTAAGAAATTGATCGGTTTTTGTCTCAATATCATTTGTCATTAAATCAATTATAAGTATAGATTCATCATTTTGGTAAAATTTTTTCACCGCCTCAAAATCCGCGTAATGAGGTACAATACCCAACTTGTATTCCTTTTTGACCTGAGGACTATAATATCTTGGCAAAAGTAAGGCCGGATCACCATAAACCTTGGGGACTTCATAACCCAGGTCTAGCAAATGATTTCTTGTCTGGGGGCCGCGCACTGCCAAAAATTTGGCATTTTTTACTGGAAATTCTTTGGATACAATACCGCTTCCCCAAACTACGCATTTTGAATTGACATGGGTTAAAATACTTCCTATTGTTACATATATTGGACTGAAAAAATCAGAAAAAGAGAAAGCACTAGGCTTCGTCCAAACCACTTCCTTACCAGAAATTTTTTCAACAAGATATTTACCCAAAAGATCGCCGTAGTTCTCTTTGGATTTGCCTTGTAGTTCAATTTCATTCCACCAAAACAAGCGAATCTTCCTTGATGAAATCATTACTGCACTTTTTGATTTTTTAGTTTATCCCGCTGTACTCTTTCGATAGGTAATATATCCTGGTTTTTAAAACTTAACGAATCATATACAGCCTTTAAATCCCTTGATAACTTGCGAAGACCCATAGGCTCCAAGGATGCAGCATGGTCTGTACCTTTCCAGGTTCTATCTAGCGTGTAGTGCCTTTCAATAATATTAGCTCCCAAAGTGTAGGCGGCAACATCTACTGCAATACCCAAATGGTGTCCAGAAAATCCGATGTGTTTTATTTGCCCACCGTACTTTTCCTTTAGTACATTAATGTCCAATAAGCACACATCTTCAAAGGGCACAGGGTAACCCGAAGTACAATTATAAAGTACCAAGTCTTTATTTCTTCCAAAAGTTTTAAAAAGGTTTACGACTTCGTCGATCTCCTCTTTGGTAGTCATTCCTGTTGAAATATGAAGTTCGCCTTCATAATTCTTACAGAGCCACTCCAGCATCATTGTATTGTTATTGCAAGCGGATGGTATCTTTATGAAATCCGGATTTAAGGATGCTATTTGCTTTGCCGAAGTTAAGTCCCAGACCGAAGTGGAATATGTAATTCCAACCTCTTCGCAATAGGCTTTTAATTCTTCATGCTCCTTCAAGCTAAACTCCAAGTACTCACGATGATCTCCATAAGTTGCTCCATAAGAATTAACAGGATTGGGATGGGGTTGATTGTACTGCTCCTCCGTTAACAACTCTTTATTATTGCGCTTTTGGAATTTTACAGCGTCCACATTGCAAAATATCTTTGCTACTTTGATAAGTTCTTTCGCAATTTCCATTTCACCTTTATGGTTGCACCCTATTTCAGCAATAACATATGGCTTTTTGTAACTATTCATAAGATTTTGGGACTTACATGAATCTTTTGTTATACTTCATTATAAATTGACAAGCTTCCCTGATAGCACCGGCTCCCGATTCTTTGGAAAGCACGATGTCGGCATGTTGTTTCACGATATCCGTGGCATTATTTGGGGCCAAAGACCACCCAACACTACAAATATTGGTAAGGTCGTTAACATCGTCCCCAACGTAGGCCACATTACCCAAAGATATATTCTCCTCGTTCAATATTCGGTTCAATAAGGTAAACTTATCCTTTATACCTAAAAACACATGCTCAATCTTTAATTTTTCCATGCGTTTGGCTACCAATTGAGAATTCTCCGAGGTCATAATCATCACTTTTACGTTGAATTGCCTTAAAATCTCAAGCCCCATACCATCTCTCATATCGAAACTTTTGGTATGCTCGCCATCTTTTGTATAAGTAATAGTGCCATCTGTAAATACGCCGTCAACATCCAAAACTATATGGGTGATTTTCTTGGATATTTTCTCCTGTTTTTGTCGCTCCATCAATAAGTTTTCGACAGTCACCCAATCAGATTCGGTATCTATTTCTGAAAGTGATTCCTCGGGCATTTTCACTACTGCAGTTCTCTCCCCTATTCGGTTTTTATGTAGCTTTAAAGCTTCTTTTGAAATAGTATAAACAGCGCCATTTTCAATCAATACCCCCTCAAAATCTTGACGTCTTGGTCTTTTTTGGGGATTGTAGTTTAGTGCTTCCCCATTTTCATTCCATAAAAAACGATGGGTGTTTACCACGGTTAATGCCGAATCAAATTCAGTCCCGATTTTATCCAAACATGTATTAATATCCTCTTTTCTCGTGAAAGGAGATGTGGCCTGCATTAGGCAGAAAATATCAAAATCGTAATTAATAGAATTGCAATATTCCAATATAGCAGATTCGGTAGAAGCTGTGTCTGCAGCACTTTCTTCACTTCGCTTCAAGGCTTTGACTTTAGAAGTCCAATGGTATTCTTTAGCAATAAAATCAATAATGGACTCGTCATCGGTATAGACAACAATTTCATCAAGCTCTGAAAAAATAGCTTCGCCAAGAACCCAGGTAAACAGTGGCCTGCCTACCATCTTTCTTTTGTTCTTATTGGGAATCCCTTTAGAGCCTTTCCGCAAGGGGATAAAACCTATCTTTTTCATTTTTGTGCTGCTATTAATATGAGTCAAAATGCTAAAATACAGTTTGTTTTTTAATCGACGTATTTAAATTGCTCATTGACGAATGGAATTATATTTTGAAATAACGGCATTTGCAATTTTTGATCTTTCAAAAACGTCTTTCATTTGTTGATTAGCTTTAAAGGCCGTTTCCACAAGTTTTTTGTCTGAAACTGCTATTTTTATCAATTTGGAAATTTGATTATCATCTTCACAATCCTGAATCAGGAGCCCATTTCTGCCATGATTTATGACCTCAGCTGTAGCACCACCAGGATTGGATTGGATCGGGAAAGCCCCCATAATTATGGCCTCGAGCAATGTATTTGGCATACCATCAGAATTGCTATTTCCTATATAAATCAATGCTTGCCCCATTAGTTTCATAAGTTCAAAATGGTTTAAAAACTCAGATTTTTTATAGATGCGTAAATCCAAACTACGAAGCCCATCTTCACGCTCAATAAAATTTTCAACCTCCTCATCTACTCCAAAAATAGCCAATTGATATGGCTTTAACTCGGAATTCAGCTTAGCAATCGCCTTTAGTACGGGAATGGCCCTCCCCGAACGCCCTTGATAACCTTTAATAAGTATCAGATTTCTTTGGGAAGGAGGCAGGACATAAGGCTCATACCTTTCATTGGGGTACCCTCCACCACCCGGATAAACTCCTAAAACCCTTCCTTTAAAACCAAAGTTTTGTGCCAGTGCAACATCTCTTTTGCAATCCGCAAACAGATAATTAACCCTTGGTAGCACATTTTTTATATCTCTGAGATACGACGATTTATGTTGAAAATAGAACAGATCGCTACCCCAAGCAGAGTATATCCATTTTATTTCCGGGTATTTGTTCATCACTTTCAAAATTGGGGAACAGGATACGTAGAGAGCAAAACTGTGCACTACATCCGGGCGAATCTTCAGTACCGCGCTTTCAAATGCTTTTTCGGTACTGTTTTCAAATATAAAACCAAGTTTTTTATACAATTTGGGCAATCTTCTTTTTATGAACACTCTTCCCTTAAGTTTGGGATACTTGTATTTCCAACCGATAATTTGCTTTACCCAAGACAAATTTTCTGAATAGCTACCATCCCTAATATTGAACCAATGCACCTCATGGCCCGCATCCCTGAGCTGATTGGTCCAGCGTTCAAAGTGGATGGAATTCATGGATACCATTAAAATTTTCATTAGTGCAATAGGTTAGAGTTTGATGACTAGCGCTATTTCATTTTTTTGAACGCTGTAACGGTAGCTATATGCTGCATTTCTTTTGTCTGCAATAATGGTTTCCAAAAGCAAGTCGTTCACTTCTTCTAAAGATAAAAACTCCTTAGCTTTTTTATTCAACAGCTTTTTTGCGGTTTGTTTTAAGGAATTATACTCGGAATGTTCCCTTATTTTAACACTAATTACTTGATCCGCATGGTCCAACAATACGCTATGGATAAATCCTTTGACGTCGGCAAGCTCATTAGTAACCAAAAACTCCTGTTGTGGCGCTTCCAAAACTGAATAATCTGATGCGCTGTAATGCCCCCATTCAAAATTAGTATTGGCAACAACTTTTTTGGTTTGCCTTGTAAATTCCAAATATTTATGATTGATGCTTTCTAGCTTAAAGTGAAATGGTTCAAGGCTATCTTTACCCCTATATACTTTGGGGTGCCACTGATGAAGCATTAAAATATCCCTATCAAAATAAGCCACCTCAACATTGGCATTTTTCAACCTTACGTGTACATCCGTATCCTCTGCACCCCAACCATGATAAAATTCGTCGTAACCATTTATTGATTTTAAAATCTCAGTTTTGTATAAAGTCATGCCCGTGGCCTCTTCATTAGAGGGGAAGGCAATTTGATAATCCTCAAAATCCTTATCAGTATTTGACTCATTTTCGCTTAAAAACCCCACTTGGAAATAAACCACTTTATGTTTATCCTTAAGTATGTGAAGTTCTTCAATAAAATGCGGATGATATATCATATCAATGTCCCCTGCGAAAAAATGAGTGGTATCGCACTGCTTTAATGCTAGATTTATAGCCCTGGATTTACACCACAATTGCTTTTGGGTACTACATAAAATTAATTCGAAATTTACATGTTTGTTGATCTCAGATTGAAGTAGTTTCTGATTTTGCGGATTTGAACCATAATCCACAACAGTACATTTAAAATTTTGATTATTCTGTCTTCGCAACGAGGCGAAGCAGTTGGTTATCAAGCTTAAACTTCTATTTCGGTTAGTCAGTACAATTGTTATCATCAGTTCCCTTTGTTGCCCAAAACTAAGTTTCTATACTTCTGGTTGAACTTACTAATATTAAAGTGCTTTCTTGAATAGCTAAAAGCATTCTTTGCAATTTTAGTTTTTAATCCTTTATCATTAATCAATTTATCAATAGTATCTATAAATTTTGTTACGATTTCATTTTCATCCTTATAGTTATCGATGAGCACCCCATTTTCAAAACTAATCAAATGTTCGTTAATCCCACCAACATTAGTTGAAATAGGTATCACCCCGTGTGCCATAGCTTCTGGGATGACCATAGGAAAACCTTCCCTAGAAGAAGTTGTCAAAATAAACGTCAGGGATTTATAAAAGGCATCCAACCTTTTTGCATCCGTAATTTCACCTAGAAATTGGGCACCGCTCCTGTTAATTTCAGAAACATTACTTTTCATTCCAATGCCTACCATTTCGAATTCCACCTCAGGTTTTATTTTTTTGATCTCCGATGCTATCTTAAGAAAAATTTCTGGGCGCTTTTCTTTAGACCATCTACCAACAAAACCAATTCTGATCACGTCCCTTTCGGCCAGTGTATCATTTAAATCAATCGGAATGGCATTTTCAATAATTTTAATTTTACCCTTTAATTCCTCCGAAAAACTGTTGGATTTATAGATATGCGATACGTCATCAAAAGCCTTTTTATTGATTACGATTCTATGGGTGATATCTTCGCTTGAATCCAAATAGTGCTGCACTATGGTTGGGTTTTCTCCAGAAATGGCATGTATCAAATCCAATTTGTTGATGCTCTTTTTGATATCAGGAAGCACTTCATAAAAGAAATTAGTATTGCTCCCGAAAACAGATATTATTGAGCGGCTTTGGTTTATCGATTTACAAATTACCTTTTTGAGGGACTGATTTATATAGCTATTGTTTTTGGTGAGAATTGTATTCACTTCGATAATTTTGGCCAAATTCGAAAACTCATTTTTGAAATTTTCAGTTGCGGAATTATGGGTAAATAAGATACAAATACTTTTGTCCTGCAAGCTTTTAATGATATTAAGGTGCACGCGTTCCGCTCCTCCCGTTTGAAAATAGGGCAGAATAAAGAGTAAGTCCGACCTTCGGATTTTAGATGCTTCGAAAAGTCTAAACAGCAAAAAATTATAAACGGCCTGTAATGATTTAATGGACTTTTTTATCCTTCTTTTCAGCATAGCCTATGAGACTTCATTCCTTACCGCCTCACAACAAATCATCATTCCGTTATTAAACAAGTACGTCTTCTCAACCTTAAGATCGGAGTACTTTTGAATTTGATTCTTAAGGGTATAAGGGCTATACCAGCAATTGTGGTCTGGGTGCACCACTTCAATAAAATAATCCTTCCCCCGATAGTTTCTATCCAAATGAATTGGGGTAAAACAATTTGGTGCAGTAATTAGAAATTTATCGGCTTTTACAGCGGATAAGTTGGCCAAAAAATCCTTTACATTATCCACATGCTCAATGGTTTCTGGGATCAAACAGACATCATAATTAAAATCGGGTATTTCGGAAAACTTTGAGAAGTATTCCTGATCTACATATTGCTTTAAATTTTCAATGCCCTCCAGATCAATATCAAAACCATGCAGTTTAGCGGTTACTTCTGATAACTGAATATGCAGATTCTTTTCCGGCCTAAATATGGGCCAGTCCGTGCAACCAAAATGCAACACATTTTTTCCTTTGCACAGTTTAAGAAAAAAATCCAGTCTATCCTCGACATCTTCTACTTCTACCTTTTGTACCCAAAAATCATCAAATTTGTCGTAATTTTTCACCTTAAAATAGGCGGGAGATTTCTTTTTTTTCCTTAGAACACGTTTTATAATCTGTTTTATATTCATTAAACTACTGACTGTTTTTAAGTTAATCTTTTCTTCAATCCTATCTTAAATTTAGAAATTGAAACATTTTTGTAACTCAGCGCTTTTTTCTCAATTAAATGCCAAGAACAAAACCCCAAAACAATTGAGATTATTACCGACCAAAACATGAGTTCATAGGTGCCAAGCTTGAAAAAGTAAACCAATGTTTGTTGCACTGGGAAACTAAAAATATAAATACCATAGGACATATCTCCTATTTTCCCAAAAGTACTAAAAAATGGAAGCGGAATTTGCCCTAGCACCAAAATTACAACAGGCAGCAGTATGTGCTTAACGGAATGATACACTTCAAAATGTAATGCACCAATTAGTGTTAAAACAGACAAAACAAGCAACAACGGGCTTTTAACTCTTTCAAAATTGAAGGCCGCCAAAACACTCCCACATACAAAAAAGGTTCCCAGATCCAAAATTTCATAGCCCAGCATCCCAAATATAGAGGAACCTGCAAACCGTCCCAAGAAAAAATTGTAAATCACCAATAGTAATACCAAGGTAAGGAACAATACACCCCGCACTAATTTGTAATTGTTTTTGACAAAAAAGAGTAATGACAGAGCCACATAAAGTGAAAACTCATATCGAATTGTCCATAACGAACCATTAATGGAATGGTATGGGTTATTGTCAAACACACCTTGAATTATTGACTGAAATCCATACAACGACAAATTGTTTGGCAGGTAGGTGTACACCTCTGGGTTTTTATACAGGGGCACACCACTCTCATACACAAAGGGCAGTAGTAAAACGGTCAATAAAAGCACTACGAAAAGTGCCGGAAACAGTCTTAAAAAACGCTTCCAAAAGTAAATGCCCAGCGATTTACTCCGTTTCAAACTTTTAAAAATAAAGAAGCCACTAATTATAAAAAAGCCGCCCAAGCCTATCCGGGCCAATACAATTTGACCATTGGTGATTTGGTAAATCCACTGGTAAGTTTCACTGCTACCCGACAAAGGATAGGAATGGGAAAGCACGACAAAAATTGCGAACAAAAATCTTAGAAAATCAAAGTTATTGTTCCGGTTCATGCTTTGGGTTTATATGCTTAAAACTTATTAGGTTTATTGAAAAGGAACTTTATAGTGTGTAAATATCTCAATATAATATACCAAAGATCCACAAAAAAGCTTTTTAAAAGCCTGATCAAAGACATCAAAAAACCTTTGGAAGCACTCCAAAAAGACACATCTTGATGCCACAATTGGTAATTGCCAATCAGATCTCTTTTGAACCTAAAAAACAACTGTCCTTTGGATCGGGAAATATGGTAGCAGAATATGGCTGGAACCAATTCAATATCATAGCCTTCCTTTAACATTCGAACGGTCCATTCCTTATCCTCAAAAGTAGCAACATCATTCCTAAATTGATGTTTTGCCCAAACTGACCGCCTAAATGCCGAGCCTGAAAATATCAAGCCAGATTTGTTCGGGTCTTCTTTTGCCGAAACATTATTGATGTAATTTCGATAGTCATTCGGGTTGTGTAAGCAACGTAACCCAGCCAAATTCGGATTGGCTTCAAATTTCTCCTTAATCAGTTTAAAAAAGTCATGGCTTACTGGATAGGAATGCGCACTAAACATCACCACAATTGGATGCTTGGCCTTTTCTGCCGCAAAATTGGCACTGCCTCCATAACTGAAATTTGCTATGGTTTCAAATCTCGCGCCATATTTTTCGGATTTGTCTTGACTGCCATCAGTTGATTGATTGTCCACAACAATGATTTCCGCAATATCATCATCGTAGCGCCCCTTAAGGTTTTTTAGTAAAAACTCTAAGGCGTTTTCTTGGTTTTTATTTCTGATGACTACGGATATCAAAATGTTATGTCTCTATTTTTTCAAAAGAAAAGAAAACGGTTTGGTTAAAAGTTTTCCAATTTTGTACTCTAAGGATGTTTTTAATTTAACATTACTTGTGCGATAGGCTTTCAGGTCATGGAATAATACGGTCATACAGTTTTCAAAATCTTCAATATATAAATCTCTATGTTTTTTAAAAATATATGCTTTAATATCTTCAAAATGATAGTTTATCGTATCCGTTACCATGGATTGTTTTGCTCTTCTGTAGTAAAAAAGAAACTCATCCAAAACCTGATATTTCCAACCATTTTTTGTTATCGAGAGCCAAAATTCCCAGTCCTCAAAGCCATTTTTCATGTTTTCATCATAGCCCCCAACCTGTTCCCAACATGTTTTTCTGAGTAGCGAAGTAGCAACTATTTGATTCAGATACAGCAAGTACTTATACGTATTGCCTTTAGGCCTCCATTCGTTAATGACATTGGTGGTATCTCCTGTAAAATGTTTGCTATTGCAAGTCACAATGCCAACTGCATCTTCAGTTTGCAACACTGACATTGTTTTTTTTAAAAAATCCTTATGCAAAAGATCATCAGCATCCAAAGGCAAAATATACTCTCCATTGCTTCTTTTTACACCCGTATTTCTGGCACTTGACAGTCCTCCATTTCTCTGAGAAATGTATTTGAAACGGATGTCTTTTTTGCACCATTTGCCAGCAATTTCTTCAGTATTATCCGGGCTACCGTCGTTTACAATTATACATTCCCAATTAGCGTATTCTTGATTCAAAACAGACTCTAGGGTCTCTCCCAAAAGATGCGCATGATTATAGCAAGGTACGATAATAGAGACAAGGCTATTCATAGGGAATTCATTTTTGGCTTTTAATCATACGTTTCACAAATCTAAACGGCCTTAAAATCAAGTTTCCAAGCCTGTAGTCTATTGAATTCTTAATTTTTAATTGGGTCTGCTTCAATTTTGAATTTGAATAGATGATTTGACGTGCAAAGGCCTCAAAATTATCCATAAACACCTGTCTGTGCTTTTTGAAAAGATAATCCCTCAATTCCACATCATGGTTTAAAAATGCGTTTCCATCCCTTGAAGATTCACTCCTTCTGTACAAAAAAAGAGGTTCTTCTATAATATGCATGTGCCAACCTTGCTTTAAAATGGATATCCAAAAATCCCAGTCTTCATAGCCCTTCAACATACTTTCATCGTAACCTGAAACGGCTTCCCAACATTTTTTTCGAAATAGAGAACATCCCAATCCATTGTTTTTAACCAAGAAATTAGAGACGCCTCCGCCCAACGGTTTTACCACTTCATTTTGAATTTTTCTGTTTACCAATCTTCTGTAAAAACAGCCCACTACACCGACTTTGGAATCTTGGCCTAAGACAGCTACAGCCTTCTCAACAAAGGTTGGCTCAAAGTAGTCATCTGCATCTAAGGTGAGAATATAATCCGTTTTTGCCAAATCAATTGCAACGTTTCGAGCTTTGCAAACTCCTGAGTTATCTTGATAGACTACCTCAATACTATCATCATTTATACCTCCTAAAATATGTTTGGTATGGGTATCTGACCCGTCATCCACAATAATGATTTTTTCTGGTTTTAAGGTTTGATTAAGTACCGAATTTACCGCTTCAATGATGTACTCGCCATCATTAAAACAAGGTATTACCACCGTAACATTATTACCAGAATTCATTTTGTAAATTAATTTAACACCTTAGGGTTTAAACAAAAATGGGAAAAGTTTTTGTCTAAGCCTAACCACAGGAAAATATTTGATGCTCAAAGTAGAAAACAAG
Organism: Hyunsoonleella aquatilis; assembly: GCF_014270105.1. GTDB lineage: Bacteria > Bacteroidota > Bacteroidia > Flavobacteriales > Flavobacteriaceae > Jejuia > Jejuia aquatilis. Next base: position 1,137,824 of record NZ_JACNMF010000001.1, on the reverse strand, counting down.
AGCCTCAAATCTTTGAAAAATAAAAAGCCCCAGTATTTTATATGAACAAGCAATTTGCTGTGCTCCTTATACTTTAATAACCAAACCCATTTCAGTAGGGTATCTATTCTTTTTCGTGAAATCCCATTAGTTACGCTCCAATAAATTAGGGATTCATACATTTTTATGGTGTACCCTTTATAGATATCCTTTCGGTCAAATACATTCTCTTCATGCACCCCCCTAATTGCCAAGGCTTTATCAATTACTCCAGTTTCCAATCTGGAGGTCATCGCCATTTTCCAAAATATATCGGTATCCTCCGCTACAACCAAAGCTTCGTTAAAAAGGCCTGTTCTATCAAAAACCGAACGCTTTACTGTCAGTCCATTGATATGAAAATGGCTGTATTTACCCGATATCAAAGCCTCAAAAAGTACATCGGGCGGTATCTTTTGGGTAACAGTGTTCAAAGTCAATGTTCGCCTTTCTTCTTCAGTAGCATCCCTGTAAAAATAAAATCCAACAGCATTGTAAGCCCCATCTGCATCGGGATTCAAATGGAACAATTTTTGGTCTGATAAAAATCTATCTTCCAAATAGTAGTCGTCAGCATCCAGAAAGGCGATAAAATTTCCAGTTGCCCTTTTAACACCTAAATTTCTACTAGCCGACCTTCCTCGATTAACACCATTTTTATGATATAAGATTTTGACTTTTTGGTTTGATTTTTCAATTTTTTTTGAAATCGAAAGGGTTTGATCAGTACTACCATCGTTAATCACAAGAACCTCATAAACTTCGGGCTGAGACAAAGCTGAACGAATTGCCTTTTCAATAAAACGCTCGCAATTATAGGCCGGTATGATGACTGACACTGAAAAATCCATCCTTATTTCCCTAAAAATTTACCTCTGTACATGCGCCTCAAAAATCGCATTCCGTCGTAAAAATGCCCCATTTTCAGAAACCCCCGCAATACCAACCAGATATTGCCGGCAGTCATTAGATCCTGCTCTTTTATCAAAACGCCATATTCAAACAGAAAAGCATTCTTTTGCGCATTCGTAAATGTATACTTTTTGTCGCTTATTATGTCTTTAAAGAATAATCTACGAGAATTATTTTTAATAGCCTCATTATCTCTTTGCCCCGAAATATTTTCAGGCGACAACCTGAAACTGACTACCCCATCGTTGATAGTAAATACATTGCCCGAATCGGTAAAATCCAACCATGCTTTATCATCTGCATGCCAAGCCAAAGGAAAATCCGTGAAGCCATGTTTCTGATAACTTTTTCTTTGAAAAATATATTCCGAAAGAGAACTTCGAGACTCCCATGAAAAATGTTTAAAGTAGGAATCCGTGGTTTTTTCAATTTCTGGATGCTGATAAACTTTGGATAAATCCTTCCCTTCAGCATTAATATTTTTGGAGGCATAGCGAATGAGGTTGATTCCATGGCTGACAACTTCGTCCTTATTTTTATAGAACTGTTCTACTACATTTTCACCCAGCACATCGTCGTCGCCAAGGATCATCATCCAAGGTTCATCATTGGTCAGAGCAATACACCTATCCCATTGTTTGGTTAAAGATTTGCCACCAAGATTTGTCTCAAATTTATGGTACTGAAAATCAAATTTCCCCTCATAAGTTTTCAGTAAGGCCTTTGGGCTTTCAGGACTGGCATCATCGCCAATATACACCTTAAAACGTTGATCCGTTTGCTGTGCAAGGGAATTTAAGGTCTCTTGAAAAAACACAAGTTTATAATATGGAATGACAATAGCGAGCACTATGACAAAAAAGCTTTTAAAAATTTTAAATGAAACTTTGAAATTGGTTTCAAACGGAAAATTTGTAACCAAATTGCTAATGCCTGTTTTTTCAATTTTAGCTCAAGCAACTTATAGGCCATCCAAATTCCGTTTTCAATTTCCAACCGCTTAATATCCTTCTCTTTCATTTTGGTGTTCACCTTTAGTGGCAATAAATTACTGTACATCTTATGAATTTGGATAGCGGAAGCAAACCAGGACTTATTTAAAGTCCCATAGGAAAAATGCTCGATCAATATCTTGTTTGTTGCCACTACCTTTTTGCCTTTTTTTAAAGTTTCAAAGGACAGGTGCAAATCGTAATTGTGAAAGCCTTTGAAACTCTCGTCAAATTTTACGGAATCACCTTTTTTGGCTACCATAAATACCCCATCAATTACGGCCACATCTATAAGACTATGCTTTTCAAAACCTGTATGCCAGTTTTCAACTTTACCTTTTTCGAAGTGCTGAATAATACGTAATACTTTTTCTTCCTCTGGACAACTCCACCACGTGGAAGGCATTTTAGTTTTAACCCGAGTTCCGGTGACTCCGACTAACCCGATAGAGGGGTTTGAGGAGAATAGCTCTCCTAAAATCTTTCCCCAGTTATTGGTGTGTACTTTTATATCATCGTGTACAAAGCACAGTATATCATAATTGCTTTGAGCTACTCCTAAGTTGTAGGCCTCGAAAATGGAATATTTGTTTTCAGAATTATCAATGGCAATTACCTCATGTTCAATCCCAATGGTTTCTGTAATATTATTAAGAAAAGATGCAGGAACCCTGGTTGATCTAGAGCATGTAATTACCGAAATACCTTCCATGAATTCTATAGGCTTAACTACCGGTTTTTTTCAAAATTTTCTTTAAGATTCTAACCCCTAGGTAAGGTCGTCTAAAAATATAAGCCAAAGACTTGGCATATTGCTTTTTTTTCAGAAAAATATAAACAATCTCGAAATGCAATACGCGATTTCCTTTTATCCACTCTTTTTTTATATGAGTAATATTACTTAGGCTGGCCGTTTTCAAATAGGAGATCATATAGTCGCGTAATTCCAGTTCCATATTTAGAATTTTCAGTTTACCACTTTCTCCATGAGCCCTCCCTATTACACTTGTATTATGGTAACGGAATGCGTTTAACGGTTTTGCACAAAAAGCTATTTTATGGTTGCAGACCAATTTCAGATAGTAAAACCAATCCGCATTGTACTTCATAAATGGTTTAAAATCCAGTGGTACCATTGCTTTTAAAGTATCCTTTCTTATGAGAACCGCACTAGCATTGGGTATCACGTTTTTATGGATGAGATAATCCTGGATAAAACGATTACCATCCAAAACAAAATCATCAGAAAAAATATTGGGGTCAAATTCCGCCGTGTGTGTTAGCCATGTTCCTGCAACCTCGCCCTCGCTATTTACCCTTAAAGACTGGCAAAATGATAATACCACATCATTATCTTCAACCATGGGGGCCACCACAGTTTCTAAAAAATTAGGTTCGCAAAAATCATCGGTTTCTGCAATCCAAATATATTCTCCTTTGGCCAATGCAATCCCCTTGTTCCACTGTTTAAAAGTGCTTCCAGAATTTTTTTCATTAATAATACAATGGCTGACTTTTTTGTTTTTGGCATATTCCAAAAATATCTCCCTACTCTGGTCAGTGCTTTTATCGTCTAATAAAATCACCTCATAATTAGGATAGGTTTGGTTAAAAACACTATCCAAACGCTGCCTTAAGTAAGGCTCGTGGTTGTAATTGGGAACTATTATGGATATTAGGGGTTGCATTTAAAAGATAACGATCAATTTCTACAATTTTTACTTATGATTTCAAATAATTGAGGGCAGATTTTTTCAGGTGAAAATTGACTAAAGGCTTCTTTATTTTTTTCGCCCTGCGTTATTTTTTCGGATTCATTTTCATAATAAAACAAAATGGCACTGGCCATGGCCTCGATACTTAAATATGGTACGATCTTTCCGCCTCCATTACCTAAAATTTCTTCTGTTCCCGTCGCACCCTCAAAACATATTATAGGCTTGCCTAGCATGCCAAGCTCGATACACACCAATGGAAAAGGATCTTCTCTTGAGGTCATTACAAAAACATCAAAAGCACTGTAATGCTCTAAGGTGTCCTCAATTTCGCCTATAAACTTTACCTTATCAATCAGCCCTAGTTTTAGCAAATCTTCATCTAAAATAATCTTTTCCTGAGCAGGAATATGCCCTACCCAAACAAACTGCATTTTAACATCTGGATAATTGGCGTGAATATAGCGTGCTACTTGAACAAAAACATCATGTCCCTTTCGCCAATGTACCGTGCCAGATGCTCCAACAGTAAAGGTTGTGCTAACTTTTTGTTGTGATGTTACTGCTTTTGTCTGGGAACATTCATAAACCACGTCAATGTTCTCTTCTATCCCCCAATGGTCTTGTAAATTTGTTTTGACCAGATTAGAGGGCGCAATAAAATGATCTATAAAATTTATGTAATCTCTAAAATTCGGTAGCGTCTGTTTTATAATTGCATTAAGCTCATGAACGTGCAGGATTAATCTACTTTTTTTATTCAGTTGAACCAATTGCTTTGCAAATGGAAGCGACAATACCGTATTACCATAAATGACATTGTAATTGTTGGCTGTTAGGGCCTCTATCAATTCTTGATGGTAGTTCCTTGTTTTTAATATCTTCAGCTTTAACAATAATCGTTGTAGGAATGTTAGTTTATCGCCATTGTCCAAAGCTTTATAATCATAATAGTTTCTAGATATCTTTTTGAAATCATCCTCAAGCCCTCCATTTTGAAGCGCTAGTACATCCACAATCACATCAGAGTGGTGCTTTCTGATCCATTGCAACAAATACAACAACACCATAGGCGCCCCAGTTCTGGACATTTCATGAGATATAAAAAGGATTTTTTTCATGAAAATTTTTTTATCAAAAACTTATAGTAGAGTGTAAAAACTTTAGATTGTACCATTCTAAAAGAACTTTTATTTTGCTTATAAAGAAGATATAACGATTGATAAACATTTTTAAGTTTTTTATAAACCACTACCCTATAATCTCTTTCAAACAACCAATTTTTACGGATTATTTTGGTAAAACGAATATGCTGTTTGTATGCGCTAATCAAGCCTTTAGTATTCTTATGGTAAGCCCCATGCACACCATTTTCATGTATTCTATAGACCCCCATTTTATCCTTAAGCACCATACCCTTCTTATTAGAGTTTTTCATAACAATTAATATCATTGCTAAATCCGCAAATGGTAGTTTTTTAAACCAGTTTGGCAACTCCCCAATATTCAAGTTTTTTCTCTTGAACATAATTGAGCAAGTAGCCGTTTTGTTAGCTAAGATATAATCTTTGATAGCAAATTGTTCATCTTTTACCACATTTGGGATGGTATCGCGTTTCAATTCGCTTAAGGAATTCAGTTGCTCTACATTATGAAAACAAATACCATATTCAGGGTTTTCTTCCATAAAATCTACCTGCTTCTGCAATTTCAAGGAGTCTGTCCAATAGTCATCTCCTTCGCACAAAGCAATATATTTGCCTTTGGATGCTTTTAGATTTTCAATTACATTAAAGCGCCCTGTAGGCTTGTCATTTATATAAATGACATCTTTTCGCGAACGCAAAAACAATCTAATTTTATCAAGGTGTTTCTTGGCATAAGCAATACAAATATCCCGAGTGCCATCACTACTTTCGTCCTCCCCTATGATGATTTCAAATTCAAAATCTGTTTTTTGCATTAATATACCGTCTAAACACTGCTTAATGTAGCTAACGTGATTATAGGTTTGAACACAAACTGAAACTACAGGACTTTCCATTATGATTCTTGAGCTAATTTATTTCGGAAAAACTCAATTTTTTTCTCGAGCTGATGCATATCTGCATTGCTCAGTCTAATTTCCGTATTGGCTACAAACCTGTTTTCTGTAAAACTAACAGTATCGCAATTTAGCTTGCCTTCACCTGATAAGTCGTTGTATTTACGTATTAGGTTATGTAAAAAAACCGCAGGATTGGAACAAAAATCTTCATATTGTACGTGTAGCACATTCTTCTTTGGCAATTCAGAAAGCCCAACATCCACCGCATTCTGTGTATAAACCACTTGACCTGCTACTTGTGTAATTGGATCTTCATGCTTTAAGGTGCTATATTCCTGGGGCTTAAAAGAATACCACTTATTTCTATTATTAAAAAACTTCTCCCTTGCCAACAATAGTGATTGGGCGTTTAAAGTAGGTTCTCTTGTTAAATTAATAAACAAAAAATTACTATTTAATTGATACAAATATGGGATATTCCAATTGAGCAACATGCCCTTCATTACCAAAGGCTTTCCCGTTAGATACTCAAAAGCATAAAGTTCTTTTAAAAACCTCTCTCCATCTACCTTTTTCAACTGGCTTTTTGAAAGCTTTTGGGTGTTTTCACCAAACTTAAAATATTCGTACCAATAATACCAAAACTCACTTGGGCTTAATGCTCCCATGGTTTTACCAAGGGACGATTTAAAGTTGATTTCAGTTTGATGGAACCCCATTTGGTTTAAGGGGTCAAATTCCAAAATAGATTGTTGCACCCTAATACCTATGTAAGGGTTTTTATAAAACCTAGCAATTAAGTTTGATGGATAAGAAAATAGCCCCAGCGAAGCCAACCACTGCAACATGACGGTTGAACCAGAACGCGGGCATCCAATAATTAAAATAATTGGCCGTTTATCGGAAAAATAATTATTCTTTGGTTGAATACCTCCAATTAATCGATTCAAATCCAAAAGCGCTTCTTCAAGACTATCGTCTTTTTTGAAATATGGGGTTCTATCTTTATTTTGATACATATCTGCCATGGCGCCTAGATCAGTTGTTTTATAGCGACAACTACCCGTCTTAAATCGATTTCAGTGTACCTATGGTCAATGGGCAATGGCAACAAATCCTTGCTAAGCGCAATTTCAAATGCATAATCTTTAGCAGAAACCCTCTGTACAACATCATTCCAATACGAAGGAATAAAAATATTTTGGTTAAATAGCTTTTGCACATCAATCTTTTCGTTAAGCAATAAAGGGTAACAAAAACAATCTTTTTCATCGTCACCAATTTCAATTTTATTGAGGTGGGCAAACTCATTTTTATAAAAATTGAAATTCTCATTCCTTATTTTTCTAACCTCTTTATAATCAACCAGTTTTAATAACGATTCTGAAACCGAGGAAATTTGACGAATATCACAATTAAGGGATGCTTCATAAGACAGAAACTCTCGATAGGCCTTTTCCTGGTTCCCTAAAAGTCTATTTACATTATGGTTTAGGTATACATCATTATTTCTTTCGATGCCTGAACTTGGGACCTCTTTGGGCGCGTATAAAAAAGCGCCGTCGGGGACTCCAAAATATTTTCTGGCCGTGGTAAATGAAATGTTATTGGAAAAACCTTTTGAAAAAAAAGAATGGGAATTATCAATAATCAATTGATTTCCGTAACGCTTAATTAATTCATTTACGTAGTTAGATTTTATGCCGAAAAAATTACAGTAAACAATAGCTTCATTTGGGTTTAACTTAATGGTATCATTTATCTCTAGATTTTTATCGATAGCATAAAATTCAAAAGGCACACCTTGTAAATCCAGTGGCTCAAATAAAGCATCGCAACAATAGTAAGGCAGGTATATTTTGCTGAAAGTGTTAGTTTTTAAAATCAAACCAAGGCAGGCCCTACCGGTTGAAAGTTTAATGGCTTCATCATGGTAAAGGGATTTGCCGTCTGGTAACTCCAACTCAAAAAATCCTCCAATAGCTCTCATGAGTTCAATTCCTTTAAAGATTTTTTAATCATATTTACCAAAATAACAATTTCATTTTGATCAATATCTTGATGAACAGGCAAGTTCAAAATATTATTCGCCAAAAACTGCATGCTTTCGAATTTGGAAATTTTTAATGGCTCAATTAAACGGTAGTACAGCGCTATGAGCATAATACCCTTGTCAATTAGCGAAAAGTATAACTTCTCTCTTAAATGATTATCCACAATAATGGGGTAATTATGGGGTATATCTCCTTTTTGAAGCTTTTTAAAAGGTTTAACGCCGCTTACATTCGAAATTTGTGCTTCAAGAAATTTAAAATTTTCAATACGTTTTTGAGCTATTGCTTCTACCTGATACTTCATCAAGGTTTCAAAGTAAACACTATTTTTATCTTTTGACGAACTTATTATTTTATTGTGATTTTTATTATTTTGAACTAATAACCCGCCACTTTTAATAGGAAAATTTTTGTGCAAGGAATAAAACGCATAATCTCCAAATGAGCCTGCGTCAGACGCCCAGAGCATATTGTAATTGTATAGGTGTGCACAATCTTCAACAAGAATAATATTGCTGTCCTCGCACAATTTCTTTATGTTTTTTATGTTGCGAACTTTGAAGCCAAAATAGTGCACGACTAAAATAAGGCTATAATTCTTCTCTCGTATTTTACTCTTAATTTCTGGAATTGAAATAGATAAATCTTGATTTAAAGGGTAAAAGTCATGCCTAACGCCTAAATCTGTAACCGGATCATAAATTCCCGAGCCTTCCCTGTCGGTAACACCAATATAGGAAGGCAATAAAATCTCGGCGTCTTTAGGCAAAGTTTCCAAGATCAATTTCCACCCAGCTCTTGCCGATGCTGTGGCTACAACATTTTTTTTCAGACTTTCTTTATTGATCGGTGATTTGCTAATCATTTACTCTTGTTTGATATTCAGGTCGTTCAAAATTAGACGAATCTCTTCCTTATCACAAAACATTAAAGTATCAATTATGGACAAATAAGGTACGAATCCTTCACTAAACTGCTTGTAACTTCTTTGGTTCACCTCAAGAAAATTCAATTTTACCCCAGCTTTATCATATTTTTCAATATCAAAAAAAGAACGCCCTCCCGGCGGATTGTAATAACTATCTGCATTTAAAGCCTTGCAGATATTGAGGGCCCACTCATCAGGTGAATTTACACTTTCAATTTCTATATCCATTTCGGACCAAATTGATATTGGAGTTTTTATATCCAAATAACTACATACTTCTGACAATGCTTTGTAATTCAAATCAACTATGCTCTCATAATCGTATTCAAAAATTGAATCTAGCATTTTTATGACACTGCTATAATGTGGGGCTCGCTTTTTATAATGCGATAGCTGGGCTAAGATTTTATCTTTCCAGTTTATCCTATTATTTATGGAAACATCTTTTATCGAAGTATTTCTAGAATGCTTAATTAAAGGTACTTTTATATACATAGGCTCTCCATCCAATTTCAATATCTGGTTGCGCTCGATCCAACCATGCCTAATAAACTGAGGCGTATCAAAAAGAATGAAATGATCTACGTAATTGACGAGCCCAATATACCCTAGATAAGGCATAAAATAAGGTTGCATTATACCTAGTTTCATAGGCACTTTTTTATTATTCTACAAATTACTTCTGCAGATTTTATAGATAAGCTATCAAAAAGAGGTAGGCACAAAATTCTTTTGGAAATTAAATCTGCTACAGGCATACACTTATTTTCTAAATATGGCAATGTATTCAAACTCGGGTAAAAATAACGGCGGGTAAATATATCATCTGTTTCTAGTTCATTTTTAACTTTTAACAATTGTGATTCGCTATTAAAAATAACTGGAAAATAACTATTATTCCATTTTGTACCGGGTCTTAATTTAAATGATGACAAACCTACTTCCTTCAAAAATTCATTATAAAGACTTACTATATTTCCTCTCCTTTTTACAATTTCAGACAAATATGGCAAAACACTTAAACCCATTGCGGCTTGTAATTCGCTCATTTTTGAATTGATTCCGAGTCCTTGAAACGCTTCTTTTCCTTTATGCCCAAAATTATGATGGTAAAACATGGCATTGTACTGTTCAGCATTGCAAAATATGGCACCGCCTTCGGCCGTATGAAATAGTTTGGTAGCATGAAAACTACAGGTGCTTACGTCTCCGTAATTAAATATAGATTTCCCATTATACTCAACGCCAAAACAATGCGCAGCATCATATATTACCTTCAGACTATTTTTTTTTGCAATGCTCTCAATAGCCTCAATGTTGCAGGGGTTTCCAAAAACGTGTGTAGCCAAAATAGCAGTGGTTTTTGACGTTATTGCCTCTTCAATTTTAGTTTCGTCTATTGTTAAGTAGTCTGGATGAATATCGACAAAAACGGGCGTACAGCCTTCCCAAACAATACTACTGGTGGTAGCTACATAACTAAAAGGTGTTGTGATAACTTCTCCTTTTATACCTAAAGCCTTTAGCGCTATTTGCAGTGGCAAAGTTCCATTTGCCATTGCAATAATGTTAGATACGCCCAAATAAGTTTTCAACTTATTCTCAAGCTCCTGAACCAAAAGACCCCTATTAGTCATCCAGCCAGAATGCCAAGCTTTATTGAGTATCTTTTGATATTCCTCTTGAGGAGGCAAAAAGGTTTTTGTTACGTTTATCATCTATAGCTCTTGTCTAGTGCACCTCCCTTTTTTATAAAAACGAATTCGCACAACCACAGGACTTGATTAGGAAAAGGTCTATTTAAATCTGTTATATCAAATAGTTTAAATCCAATCAATTCCATTCTGTTTAATACTTTCAAAGCGGAGTTTTCCAGTCTATTATTTACTACTGCCACTTCCATCATTATTACTTCTACGGTTTCAAGAACACCCGAAGCCCCTTCCAAAACCTGTAAATCCAACCCTTCAGCGTCAATCTTTATAATATTAGGTGGCTTCAAATCATTATCTTTCACAAAGGAGTCCAATCTAAAAATAGGCAATTCAATTTGTTCAAACCCTCTAGCTGAAGCTTCCTCTTTGGAAAAAGAAAAAGAACAACTATCATCCCTATCATGAATTGTAAAATTCATTTTGCTATCAGTTTGCCCCAAACCGATAGAGAATAATTGGACACTGTTATGCCCTTTAAAAAGGGTTTTAATATCTTCTTCAAGATTTTTTTGAGGTTCAAATAAGTAATACATGGCGTCGGGAAAAAACTTTAAGCACTCAAAAGTCCATGTACCCTTATTTGCTCCAACATCATAAATGGTATCAGGCGTATAACCTTGGTCTTTAAAAATTGTAAAAAGACTCTTAAGCAAGCTGTCTTTAGCATAATCGGCTGATTCATATTGCTGGGCGGACTGCACTAACTTGTTATAATGTAGTTTAGAAACAATTTTATAATCGAATTTTTCCAGAATGCTTTTTATCTTTTTCTTTATTTTTTTTTTCATTGCTATTCAGTATCTCTAGACCCTACTTCATTGATTAATCTTAATTGCTACTTTAAAATCTCCTTAACCAATTTAACCCCTGGTAATTTATGAAATGCCTTTATAACTTTGTTTACCTTTTTCTCGTTTTGAGCCGCAATGCTTTCAAGCCTTGAAACTTTTATTGATAGTTGATTCAATTCTTTAAAGAGGATAGCTGTATTAGCGTTTAAATCCGTTTCGTTATACCAATAGCTTTCTGGACATTTAGTTTGGAAAGAAAGTTGTTTATTCACCTTCAAATCGTGCATTAGTTTGATAAAATTATCAAACCTGTGTTTATACAATTTATTAAATTCTGTAAAATCGACCATATTATATATGTCTTCAATAGTCATATTGCCAACCTCCTCATACTTTATATATGGGATTTTGTAAAACTCAGCTATTTCCTGTACACGGATATCCCTTGCAATCATAACTGCAGGAATCCCCTGAATAAGTGCCGCTATACAGCCATGAAGCCTTGCCCCCAATACAAAATCATACTTTTTTATCTCATCAAACCATTCGTTAAATGTTTTTAAAAATATACCTCGCTCTTTTATTTTATCAAGTGCAAATATTCCGTTTTCCAGATTTTTGTAGTGTTCTAATTCAGTTTTCTTTACGATTTGCTCTGGAGGCACCAGTGCGTCAAAAACCACTTCGTCCAAAAAATCTTGTCCCAATAAATCGGCGCCTCCAATTAATAATTTGTTGAGACCTGCCATGGTGCGATGATACACGATTAAAGGCTTACTAAACTTTTCTTTTTTAATAATTCTTAAATCGCGCCTTAACGGGCTAAATAATGTGGGGCAGCCTATTCTAACTATCTCCTCTGGTTTAAATCCCGATTTTATTAAAACCGAAGCTGTGTGTGGCCCCCTAACGCCAATATATCCTGAAGATTTTATAACATACACCAATAATTCTTTTAATGAAGAATGAACAGAATTAATGATAAATGAGGCTGACGCATAATCTTGAATTCCGAGAGAAAATGCAATGGTTTTGATTCCTAATTTCTTGACGAAATTAGTATAAACTGATACATCCCTCCAATCAGTAACGTGTGTAGCAAATGCTATAATACATAAATCATACGTTTTTTTATAGGTCTCTACTTCTGTGAAATCATCGATATAATCCGCATCAAAAAAGCGCATTAAAGTTCTTGATATCAAACTTGCACCGTGATTACTAGCATATTTGGTATTGTCATCCCCCCAAACGCTATGGTTCTCAACATCATAATTATATTCGGGTCCAAGTCCTATTACCATTGATTTCATAAGCAATAATTAATTTGAAATTTCCTTATACTTTGATTTAAGTAAAAACGCAGCCCAAACTTCGTCTTCATGAATGACCTGAAACGTCAATAAATTGTTAAGTCTCAACATTGGCTCCTTTTCCTTTTGTGAAATAATCGACATACTAACTGAATAAAGTCCTTTTGACAACTGCATATTTTCATGAATTAACTGAAAACTGAGAACATCACTATCGATACTAATTGTCGCATTATCATTGTTTCTTTCAAACATAGCCACCGGCCTTTGTTCTTTATCAAAAATAAATATTGAAAATTGAGGCAATGCTACTTTTTTCAGGCATCTAAACTTAAAATGCAATTTAAAGTCATTGTTCCAATTAATTTGAGGAATATCATTTTCTAAACTATCGTAATCCAATAATTCAACATTGATCAATTCCAAAGAATTATCGGTAAATACCGTATCGGTACTATTTACAGAGAACTTATTGTAGTACAAATCAATTGCCTGGCTTACATTATCACCTTGAAAATCAGGCCTTCCTCTCTCCATCAATATAATTTGACTACAAATCCTAGAAATCATAGGCATACTGTGGGATACAAATATAATTGCAGTATTTGGTAATATTTTATCAATTGCTTTGTAACATTTCAAGACGAAGCCTAAATCACCAACAGCTAAAACCTCATCAATAATCAGCACATCCGGTTCCATTTGTGCAGCTACGGCAAAGCCTAAGCGTACCTTCATGCCACTACTATAATTTTGCACGGGCATATCGATAAACTCCCGTATCTCGGCAAAATCGATTATATTTTCAACCTTATCGTCTATTTCCTTTTTGGTAAAGCCCAATACCGCACCATTATTGTAGATATTCTCCCTGCCACTTAAAATTGGGTTAAAGCCGGCGCCAAGCTCAATTAGAGCACCTACCCTTCCTTTTATGGTGACCTTTCCAGCATCAGGATTAATCAATCCGTTCAATATTTTTAGCAGGGTAGATTTTCCTGCGCCATTATGCCCTATCAAACCCAAGCACTCTCCTCTTCTCAACTCAAAACTAATGTCCTTTACGGCCCAGAACTCCTTATCTCTAAGTACTCTTTCGCCTTTATTGCCTTTGATGTTGGACATTAAATCCTTAATGCCGTACCACAAACTTGTTTTTAAATCCTTGCAGAACTTTTTAGAAAGCCCTTCTACCTTTACCAAAACCTCATTGTCCTTCATAACTATGCACTTAAACGTTCAACAATGATGGGAATGGAAATTCTATAAAACAACAGCCCGAGAAAAAACAATGGTGTGCTGATTGCCAAAATCCAAATAAAATAGCTTAAAAACTCTAAAGGCGTTCCTAAAGCCAAACTTCTCGCGGTCAATATTAATGGGGTAAACGGATTAACCTCCATTATGGTTTTCATTATACCTGTTTTTGGAATGGCATAAACTACTGGTGTAATGTACATTAATAACCCCAAACCAAGATTTACAAATTTTGCCACATCTGTATATATCAATCCTATTGGCGTAATAAATAGCCCCAGTGTGATGCCAAAAAGAACAGCTACTACCAAAGCTAGCGGAAAAAGCAACAACGACCATTGAAACTGCATTCCGAAAACAAGCATCAACACCAGTAAAAGCAATATTTTTATAGCGCTGTTAAAGCATAATTTATAGACGCCCGAAAGTATCAGGGCCTCCTTTGGAAAATTTATCTTTGTAAGTATACTTCTGGCAGCATTGGTATTACTAGTGGGCAAGCTGATAGCATCCTTTATAATGGACCAAATTAGAGTTCCGGAGAAAACATAAATAGGGTATGGCACACCTGTATCGGATAATTTTACAGTCCCAGAGGCATTGAGAAAAATCCATACCAATGCGGATGTCACTGGCGTTATAAATGCCCAAACGATACCTAAATACGACTGCCTGTACTGCGACTTAATATCGCGGGACGCCAATTGCTTGGCCAAAAAGTGGGATCCAAAAAAATCTTTAACGCTGTCTTTTAAAAGGCGTCCAATTTTTAGGTTATTCTCTTTTTGGTAAATCTTGGTTTCCATCTGCATTCCTCAAATATACTGAGCTATTACAACTTGCTTTGCATAGCCTTTAAAATTTTATCAACGGCCTGTTTTGGACTTTCTTTTACCGTTTCAATTACAATATCTGGCGAATCCGGGTTTTCAAAGGGAGCACTGATACCGGTGAAGTTTTTTATTTCATCAGCTCTAGCTTTTTTATACAACCCCTTCACATCTCTTTGCTCGCATACTTCAAGAGGGGTATCAACAAAAACCTCTATATAATCATCACTTCCTACAATGCTCTTAATCTCACGGCGTATTTTGTTGTAAGGCGTAATAAAAGCAGCTATAACCACTATCCCAGCATCTACAAACAGTTTGGCAACTTCGGCCGTACGCCTTATATTTTCAAAACGATCTTCCTTGGTAAACTTTAAATCCTTATTTAGTCCCCGCCTTAGATTATCGCCATCCAAAGCATAGGTATGCATACCTTGGGCATACAGCTCTTTTTCCAATAAATTGGCTATTGTCGATTTTCCCGAACTGGATAAACCTGTTAACCAAATAAGGCATGGCCTATGGTTTTTAATTTTAGTCCTATCCTCTCGACTAATGGTGTAGTTTTGTTTTTTTATGTGTTCCATTCGGCTTATTGCACGATAAAATATGGGTTTAACAAATCGGCTTTATTGTAACGAATCTCCTCTTGCCCATCTATTTGATTTACACTTACGCCAACCGCTTTACAGATAGCATGTCCGGCAGCGGTATCCCATTCCATTGTTGGTGCAAATCTTGGGTAAATAGCAGCCAAACCCTCAGCTACCATGCAAAACTTTAATGAACTGCCTTTGGACACCAACTCCGTTTTATGGCCTTCGGACTGTAAAGTTGCTATGTAGTTTAAAGTAGTTTCATTTTGATGGGAACGGCTACCTACTATTTTAAGAATCCCAGTATTAGTTTGCACTGGATAAATTTCCGTTCGGGTTTCAAATACACTTTCTGTCAACTTATGCGATTGCAAATCACATTTAAAAGCTTTTCTTTCAGAAACCACGGCATAATACAAAGTCTTTGAAACGGGAACATAGATAACTCCCATTACAGGCTTACTATGCTCAATAAGAGCAATATTAACCGTGAACTCTCCATTTTGTTTTAGAAATTCTTTGGTGCCATCCAACGGATCAACCATCCAACAAGTATCCCATTTTTGCCTAACTTTAAAGGGTTCTTGCTTATTTTCTTCGCTGATTACGGGAATGTCTGTGGGCTTTAAAATTGCATTGATGGAAGTGTTTGCCTTTTGATCTGCAAGTGTAAGAGGCGAATTATCAGACTTCACAAAAACATCAAAATCGGTTTTATACACATCCATGATATCTTTGCCAGCTATTAATGCGGCCTTTATAGCAGAGGCAAGCTTCTCTTTCATTATCATTTAAACTTTAACAAGCGTTTAAACTTCACAAAAACACCTTTGCCCTCTGCTTTATCGGTATGGTAACCATTGGCATAGCTTCCGTAGCCATAGCCGTAACCATAGCCATAACCATAGCCATAACCGTATTTGGCCTTTTGGTCATAGCCGTTGTAAACAAAACTTAGATTCTTGATTTCTCCTTTTTCGTATTTTGAGTTGATAAGGCTTATCATACCTTTCTTTGTATAATCCTGTCTTACTACATAAATAGAGGCATCCGCATATTCAGTCAGTTCAATGGCATCCGCTACCAATCCCACAGGTGGCGTGTCCAAAACAATAAAATCGTAATGCCCTTTTAAATCCTCTATCAAATCGCTCATTCTATCATTCATTAAAAGCTCCGAAGGGTTCGGTGGGATGGGTCCAGATGTAATAACATCCAAATTTTTGACCATTGTTTTTTGAACCGTATCCTTCCATTCTTTTTGCCCGATAAGATAGTTGACCACACCAATGTCATTTTTAATATCAAAATCACCGAATATTTTTGGCTTCCTTAAATCCAGACCAAGCAATAAGGTTTTCTTGCCTCCCATAGCGAATACCGTTGCTATATTAATGGAACAAAATGTTTTGCCTTCACCACTTACGGAGGATGTTACCATTACTGTTTTAGCGCCCTCAGTCTTTTGCCTTTTGTAAACATATTGAAGGCTGGATCTGACGGCTCTAAAGGCCTCAGATAACGACGATTTTGGCTGTCTTTGTACGGCCAGATTATTATCTAAGGTATTTTTCCCGACTACTCCCAAAACAGGAATGGAAGATAGCCCTTCCAAGTCCTGAGGATTGTGGATTTTTGTATCGAAAACAGTCACAAGAAATGCCAATAACAAAGGAATCAATAGGGCGCCAAATAGAACAAAAATATATCTAATCCCTAAATTTCTGCCCAATACCTGGGCACCTGTGTTCTTGGCAGAGTCCACAATTACGATATCCGACACGTTTGAAGCTTTAATAATTTCGGCCTCTCCTCGTTTGGCTAAAAAAACATTGTAGGTTTGTTGGCTCAAAGAATATTGCCTTTGAATGGCCAATAGCTCCTGCTGTTCCTCAGGTAGTTTTATAAATTTGGCTTCAACGGAGTATAATTGAGACTTGGTATCTTCCAATTCTTTGTTCAAAATATTGGTAACAGAACTAATATTCTCCAAAAGCACCTTTTTCAGCCCCTCAATTTCCCTATTTAAATCGTCAAATATTGTGGCATTGTCCCTGACGGAATACTGTAATTTTGATTTTTGAACAGAAAGTTCGTTAATTTTTGAAATATTGCTCAAAATATTACGGTCATCTATACCAGCTATTGATGGTGCCGGTATTTCCGTAAACGCGTTACTGGTCAATAAATAGTTTTTCAGATTGTCATAATAGCTTAATTGCCTATTAATAGCTGTTTTCTGGTTGTCTAACGAAGTGAATTTTTCATTTAGCATTTCGCTTTCGCTACTCATTCCGTATATTTTCTTCCTTCTTCTATAATCGTTAAGTTCTGAGGCATTTTCAGTAAGCTCGCCCTTAACCCGTGACAATTGTTTATCGATAAAGGCAATGGCATTGGTTGCATATTGGTTTTTCCTATTGAGTTGGTCTTCGCTCAACACCTCCACCACTGTGTTTAAATAATCTACTATTTTTTGGGTATTCTTATCAATAAGCGAAATATCCAAAATTGGCGAATTTCTAGTGTTGGCCACATCAGTCCTAGCCCTATAACTGGCCACTATCCCATTAAAGTTTCTAAATTGAATATAAAACGTGGAACCAGGAACTATCTTTCTGTGATCCACTTTAATTAAATCCCCTTTTAAGAATGGCAGATCAATGGAATCATTAATCTTATACTGCGACTTAAAAAGCCCTATTGGCACAGAAACCTGGTGCACGCTCTTGTCAAAATAGTTTTGAGCGGCCACCATATTCGATTGAAAATCCATCTCCAAATCATATTTGGTGGAGTCTATAAAAGTAATTTTTATAGGAATATTCAATAACTGTGGAAAATCGTATTGGTGGTTGAACCTGAAAGGTGCTGCTTTATAAATATCCTTTTTTCGAAACCTACCGTCCTGCAAATAGCTTTTGTAAAATTCCAAACGCTCTACCACCTTTTCGTGGTGCGACCTGGACTTTAAGGTTACAATCATGGTCTGTACCTTGGAGGTGACCCCGCCCCAATTAAAAGTTAAACTGGCGTTTGATGTAAACAAAGGGTTACTATCGTCCTCAACAGAAATTTTTGTACCCAAGCGAAATGAAAACTCCTCCCGAATGTTTTTTTGATAAACTAGAAAGACTCCTATTATAAGCAATAAAAGGAACAACTTCCAATAGCTTAACGCCCTAAACAAAAACTTCTTAATATCAAAAGTTGATGTTGAGGAAGAGGAAGGTTCTAATACATCAAATTCGTCGCTCATAGTCTATAGGTTTTGAACTAAGAAATAAGTAGAAACCAGCACTGAAAACACCGAAACTACGGTCTGCAATGTTTGTGTGGCGGTTTGGCCAGCGCCTATTGCCTTACGTTTTAAAGGCTTTACCAAAATAATATCATTGGGTTGGACGTAGTAATAGGGTGATTTCATTGCGGCAATATCCGTAAGATCAATATGATGGATTTTTTGCCCATCTGGATATTGTCTTATAACTAACACATCGGTCCTATCTCCTGTAGCTTTTATATCTCCCGCGTTTGCCAAAGCCTCTATGATATTGACCCTGTCCTGAAACAAAGTATAAACCCCAGTACCTCCTGATTCACCTGTTACAGTATATCGTAAACCGGATAACTTTACCGTCACAAATATTTCTGCAGTCTCCTTAAAGTAGTTGTTGAGCAGTTCTTCTTCAACCTTATCTTCAATTTCCTCAACGGTGTAACCTAATACATTGATTTCCCCTAAAATGGGAAACTCAATATTACCGTGCACATCTACAGTAAACCCATTGAAATACAAACCACCTTGACTAGAACCTTGATTGCCACTTTCCACCGGATTAAAAATAGCAGTCAATTCGTTATCCAAAGCCTTCACACTAATGCTAAGAATATCCGCCACTTGCACCCGGTAAGGTTTAACTAGAGCCTGAATTTGGGATGTATCATCCACAACCGTACCTTTATCCTGTAAATACACCACATCTTTATTGGTGATACATGAGGAGAATAACACGCCAAAAATTAGTAGGTTAAACCAAATAAATCGCTTCATTCCTAGGGGTTTGAGTTGAGCAAATATAACCTTTCATCGTGAATAATAAAACTTTAATCGGATTTTTTGGTTTTTTATCCGTTATTTGCAAAAAACTTTCTTTTGAACTTTTTAACGGTTGAAAACATATCAAAATCTTATGGAGAACTCACACTTTTTGAAAATATTTCATTCAGTGTCCATAAAGATCAAAAAATTGCCTTTGTGGCCAAAAATGGCACTGGTAAAACTTCTATTTTAAATATCCTTTCTGGAGACGATACCGCAGATTCCGGCACTGTTATCTATCGCAAAGACATAAAGGTTGCCTTTTTGTCCCAAGACCCCAAGTTTGACAATGCGCTAACTGTTGAAGACACTATTTTGGCCAGTGATAATCCGGTTTTAAAAATCATTTCAGATTATGAGAAATCCCTTCTAAACCCAGAAGATACTGACACCTACCAAAAGGCTTTCGACGCCATGGAACAGCATCAGGCATGGGATTTTGAAACCCTTTACAAACAAATCCTCTTTAAATTGAAACTTGAGGATTTAAACCAAAAGGTAAGCACACTTTCGGGCGGGCAGAAAAAAAGATTGGCATTGGCCAATGCTTTAATTAACAAGCCTGATTTGCTGATTTTGGACGAGCCCACCAACCATTTGGATTTGGAAATGATTGAATGGCTGGAGGATTTTTTTGCCAAGGAAAATATCACGCTTTTTATGGTCACGCACGACCGTTATTTCCTCGAAAGGGTATGCAATGAAATTATTGAACTGGATAACAGACAGTTATATTCTTACAAAGGCAACTATTCCTATTATCTTGAAAAAAAGGAGGAGCGCAAAGAACGTGAGGAAGTTGAGGCCGGAAAAACGAAACAGCTTTTTAAAAAGGAATTGGAGTGGATGCGCCGACAGCCTAAAGCGCGTACCACAAAATCCAAATCCAGAATTGATGATTTCTTCGAAATAAAGCACAAAGCCCATCAGCGCAGGAAGGACCATCAAATGCAGTTGGAACTGAACATGGAACGTCTTGGGAGCAAGATTATCGAGTTTCATAAAGTTTCAAAAGCGTTTAAGGATAAAGTCATTCTCAAAAGTTTTGACTACACCTTTAAAAAAGGCGAACGGGTCGGTATTATTGGTAAAAATGGTACTGGAAAAACCACCTTCCTCAACTTACTTACCCAAACCGCAAAACCAGACGGCGGAAAAGTGGTCAAGGGTGATACTGTGAAATTTGGCTATTACACCCAAAGCGGTATTACCATAAAGCCTGAGCAGAAGGTAATAGATGTAATTCGTGAGTTTGGGGATTTTATCCCATTGAAAAAAGGAAGACAGATTAGTGCGCAACAATTGTTGGAACGCTTTCTGTTCAGTCGAAAAAAACAATATGACTTTGTTGAAAAATTGAGTGGTGGCGAACGGAAACGCCTGTATCTCTGTACGGTTTTAATTCAAAACCCGAATTTTTTGATTTTGGATGAGCCCACCAACGATTTGGATATTGTAACGCTGAATGTTTTGGAGAGTTTCCTTTTGGACTTTCCCGGATGTATCATTGTAGTGTCCCACGACCGTTATTTTATGGACAAAATCGTGGACCATTTATTTGTATTTAAAGGTGATGGGGTGATTGAGGATTTTCCAGGAAATTACACCGATTACAGGATTTACGAAGATAGTCAGCCTGTTGTTTCCGGCGATTCTTCAGAAGACAAAAAAGGTAAAACCTCTTGGAAAGAAAACGAGGCCTCAAAATTGTCTTTTAATGAAGAAAAGGAATTGCGCAATATTGAAAGCAAGTTAAATTCGTTGGCATATGATAAAAAGGAGTTAGAGAATAAATTCAATAATCCGGATTTGACTCAAGACGAAATTAACAAGCTATCTGAAGATCTCCAGAAAATTATTGATACGATTGAAGCCAAGGAAGAACGCTGGTTTGAATTGTCGGCAAAATTGGAAGAGTAATATTTCTCGCAAAGACGCAAAGGCGCAAAGGGCAAATGCATAAATTCAAATCCCGATATTTATTGGGGCTAAACTTAGAACCCAAAACCACAAACTTGAAACCTGAAACCTTTAATTGAAACTAGAAACTCAAATTGTACCAATTAATTCAATACATAAAATTCCTTATAAAATCCACCAACCAACACGGTGTGCACTCCCCTTTTGTATTTGATTTGGTGACACGATGTTTTTATGACAAAAAAGAGTATCCTTCTTACGGAAGTCTAGCGAGGTATAAGGCGTCTCTTCTTCGAACTGATGCTTATATCAAAGTCCATGATTTGGGACCGGGCTCAAAAAAAATGAAACAGCCTGAAAGACATGTCTCTAAAATCGTAAAGACTTCAGGAACCCCAGTCAAACGGGCTAAATTGTTATTTCGATTATCACAATATTTTAACCCGAATCATATTTTGGAATTGGGAACTTCACTAGGCATAAGCACACACGCTATGGCCATGGGACAACCAAACGCAAAAATCACAACAGTAGAAGGATGCCCAAATCTTCATGGTTTTTCTAAAGATTTTTTAAAAAGAGAACTGTCCAACGAAGTCAAATTTATTAATGAAGATTTCAACAATGCGGTTGAAAGTTTGGCAACTAAAAAATTCGATTTAATCTTCTTTGATGGCAACCATCAAAAAGAAGCTACGTTACGTTATTTTGAAACTCTATTGCCAACTGCTCACAATGATTCCGTGTTTATTTTCGATGACATCTATTGGTCGAGAGGCATGACCGAAGCCTGGGAAATCATCAAACAACACCCAAAAGTTACTGTGACCATTGATACCTTTTATTGGGGGTTTGTGTTTTTTAGAACAGAACAGGCTAAGGAACATTTTAGAATTCGGCTATAAAGCCACAAAATCAATAACCTACCCTTATTTTTCAATCTTCTTTTTTGGACAACCTTCATTATCAGGTGACCCATATTCCTTCGGACACTTATCAAGATGGTCAGGAACACCGTCCACATCCCGGTCGTAATAAGGACAGCCATTGTTTTCAGAAGGCCCGGCATCCTCAGGACACTTATCATCTTTGTCCGCAACACCATCTCCATCATAATCACCCTTTTGGCTTCTTTTACTCTTAAAAGTTTTATTACGAGGTTGGTACAACGGAATTTTTAAGCCAGCATACACATCGGCCCCCATAGTTTCCTGATTCGTGAATGCCGAAATCAATGCCCCAGAACCAACATATAGTGGGCCTGCCCGTAAACCAGCCCCTACTTGAAACCCATTATATTCAATATAGCTAAGTGGCACAAAAAAACTGAACCACTGGCTTTCAAACCTTGGGGTAAGCGTAACCGTATTTAAAATCCGATTAGCATTTTCAGTACCGTTTGAAATCAGTGAATAATCCGCATTGGCATTGATATAAAATTTTGGACTTAAACTTAAATCCACATTCAAATGTGCCCCCATAGGCAGTGAGGCTTCGATCCCTCTTTGTATTCCGGTTAGCGTATAAAATGTGTTTAAAATATCATCCACGCTTTCGGCATCTTCAAAGTCCTCTTCGCTTACATCACTATTAGAGATGTTATATGTTTCGGCCAAACCGTCATCATAACTTATCTTTCCAATATCGGTTATGGAAAGTCCGACCTTCAACTTATATTTATTAGTGCCTTTTTCATTTGAACTGGAATTGGCATAATTAGGTCGCCATTC
Source organism: Hyunsoonleella aquatilis (assembly GCF_014270105.1). Classification (GTDB taxonomy): domain Bacteria; phylum Bacteroidota; class Bacteroidia; order Flavobacteriales; family Flavobacteriaceae; genus Jejuia; species Jejuia aquatilis. The sequence goes on along the minus strand of NZ_JACNMF010000001.1, from coordinate 1,114,904 downwards.
GTAAACAAACCCGATATCTCCCCCAATTCCTGTGGCATCGGGAAGTTCGTAATCGTAATTTTCAGCATCAAAATCGTCATAGCGCCCATAGGTTATTTCCCCTGTGGAAGAAATACTTCCGGTAGTCTCACCGCCTCCTAAATTCGTACCGTCAGCGTCATACGCAATCATAACATTTCGGCCCATGGCATAAACGCTCCCTGCGCCTTGCAGATATTTAACCGAGACACCCCCCTTTAAGAAGTGCTGTCCGTTATCAATTAGTGTTCTGGCGTAAGTCGCCCCTACCTCAATCCAACCGTGACCAAACCCATAGAAATCACCTTCGTTCACATTGAAATCCTCTGTGGTTTTATCATCCAATGCATCTGCCGTTTCACCATTAATCCCGTTGATATTTACAAAAGAGCGCACCCTCGAAAATATAGCGACAGAACTTTTTGGATTTAGATTAAACATAAATGAAAGCCCTAAAACATCCGTATTGAGAGCCAAATTATTATCCATGGAAGGCGACTTTTTGGCGTCTCCATCAAAATCATACTCGTCTTTGAACACATCCATCACATTGACACCATAATAATCATTCCCAACAAACGTTCTCACGCCAATTAGGTTGACATCCGCCTTATAATTTGAATCCGAAATATTAGCGGGATTTGAAATTACACCGTGGATACCGCTGTAATTATCCGTAAGAAACCCAAGGTAGGATTGGGATTGAAGCCACTGAAAACCCAAAAGGAACATGGCCAACAAGGTAATTTTTTTCATAGCAAACTATTTGGTTACTTAAAGGTAAATGTTTGGTGAAAAAATCTAATTAATAATCGTTTAAATGCACAAAATGTTGATTCATTGATGGTTTCCTTCAAAATATCACTGAATATTAGGCAAAAAAATCCCGGAACATAAATGCTCCGGGATTTGTTAACCAGTTGTATTAATATTAATTAGACTTAATCAAATTGATCTCCACCCTTCTGTTCAGTGCCCTACCTTCTTTGGTATCATTTGGAGCAATCGGCTTGGTCTCACCATAGCCTTTGGCCGTCAACCTTGATGGATCTACACCATTGTCCACCAAGAACTTCAGCACAGAATTCGCCCTGTTTTCGGACAGCCTTTGGTTCCATCCGCTACTACTAGTGCTATCCGTATGCCCCTCGATCATAAATCTCGCATTCGGGTATTCTTTTAATATTTTAATGATGTCGTTCAATACATCATAGGATTCTTGATTGATTACTGGCGTACCGTAATCAAACAGAATAACTTTAGCATACTCGTTCAAATCCTTTTGAACCTTTTCAATGACTTTCTTCGGACAACCATTGTTTTCAGCATCGCCAGGGGTGTTGACACAAACGTCATCCTTATCAGGAATACCATCCCCGTCAGTATCCGTCCATGGACATCCATTATTTTCGGCAGGTCCTTTTTCATCTGGACATTTGTCTTCGTTATCCAAAACATCATCTTTATCCTTATCGCCCCAAGGACAACCGTTATTTTCAACAGGGCCAGGTTTTGACGGACAATCATCGTATTTATCCAAGATGCCATCTCCATCTTTATCCTTGGAATCCTTATGGAAGAACGGAATTTTTAAACCCGCATAAACATCCGCTTGTCGGTTGTTGTCACTGGCAAACGCCGATATAATGGAACCAGAGCCCAAATACAATGGCCCAGCACGCAAGCCTGCACCAATTCTGAAACCGCTATCCTCGACTACGGTCAATGGTAGGTAAAACCCAAACCATTTGCTTTCATATCGTGGGGTGAGCGACACATTGTTCGCCACGCGGTTTGCTGTTTTTCTACTTTTTTTCATTACCGAAAAATCTGTGTTCAGGTTTAAATAGAACTTACCATTAAAATTATAATCCGCATTAAAATGCAATGCGGTCGGAAGATCTACATCATAGCCTACCCCAGCGTCGGTCTGCGTATAAAAGTTGTTCAAAAAATCTCCAATATCGTCAGCGTTATCAAACTCGTCCTCGCTCACCCCAGTGTTGGTAATGTTGTAGCCTTCCTTTATGCCATCTTTATAGTTGATGGAACCAATATCGGTTATAGACAACCCTAATTTTAACTTATATTTATTTAAAGCGCGTTCATTTTTGAAGGCACCACCCGACCTGTAGTCATAGTAGTCAGGCCGCCATTCGTAAACAAATCCTACATCAAAAGCAAAACCAGAGGCGTTATCCGGAACCTCATATTCGTAATTATCGTTGTCAAATTCGTCAAATCGGCCGTAGTTGATAAACCCCGTGGACGAAATACTTCCCGTCGTCTGTCCACCACCGAGGTCGGTACCGTCCTCGTCGTAGTTTATGGTGACATTGTTGCCTACGCCATAAATACTCCCCATGCCTTTCAAATATTTGATTGAGGCACCCCCTTTTAAGAAATTCTGACGGTCATCCCAAATCACTCTTGCATAGGTTATCCCTACTTCAGCCCATGCATTGGCGAGGAAATCAAAATTGCCTTCGTTAATATTGAAATCTACAACATCCTCATCATCCAACGATTCAATAGAATTTCCATTTAGCTCATTGGCGTTTATAAAAAGTCTTCCCCTAGTAAATACTGCAATAGAGCTTTTCTCAGAAAGGCTGAACATCACCGACGGCCCAAGCACATCAATATTTCCAAGCCCGTTATTGTCATTTGTTGGGGACTTTTTGGGGTCGGTATTAAAACTGTAGGTATCCTTAAAGGCGTCAAAAATATTGATACCATAATAATCGTTGGCGCCAAAACCACTAACACCTGCAAGGTTAATGTCTAATTTAAGTCGCGAATCCGCAATATTACTTGGGTTTGAAATAATGCCATGGACACCGCTGTAATTATCGGACAAATACCCTATAAAGGACTGAGCCTCAATAAAACACGACAGGAGAATAAAAAATAATAAAAAAGTAGTTTTTTTCATGAATTAGGAGTTATATCGTTTAGCTTTTAGATGAATTTGATGTTTCAACCAATAAATTACTTACAAAAAACAACAGCAATTTTGCAGTATTCTTGAACTTATACAGAAGATATTAACAGCTATGGCTTATTGACCCCGTTGTAAAATTCTATGAAATGCAATAACTTCGCTATATGAAGATTTACACAAAAACAGGAGATAAAGGCACTACGGCTTTATTTGGCGGTACTCGTGTACCGAAGCACCATATCCGCATTGACAGCTATGGCACTGTTGATGAATTAAATTCACACCTAGGATTAATCCGTGATCAGGATATTGATGAACACTACCAAGAATTATTGATAACTGTTCAAGATAAATTATTTATCGTTGGAGCTATTTTGGCCACCGACCCAGAAAAAGCAGTTTTAAAAAGCGGCAAAGAACGTTTGAATATTGAGAAAATTTCTTCGGCTGATATTGAACTTTTGGAACAGGAAATGGACACAATGAATGAAGCCTTACCCCCAATGACGCACTTTGTATTACCGGGCGGACATCAAACCGTGTCATTCTGTCATATTGCCCGTTGTGTTTGTAGGCGTGCCGAGCGATTGGCTTCGGCATTGAATGAACTGGAACCCTTCGAACCCAATGCCCTAACTTACCTTAACCGCCTTTCTGACTACCTTTTTGTATTGGCACGGAAGTTGTCGTACGACTTGCAAGCAAATGAAATTAAATGGATTCCTGAGAAGAAGTAAAGCTTGAAGCCTGGAGTCGGAAGACCGAAGTTAAAAAGCCTTATTCACCTTTATAATCCATATTTGACAGCTTACGTTCTGAATTTACTTTGCGTTAGGGATTGAACGGCATGTTTGAGCTCCTCGGAGAGAGCGAGTAGTGAAAGCCCGACCCTTGTGGTAACGCCCAAAATAAAATTCAGAAAAGCTGTTGTGTTGCGTTATTATTAACATCGCAGGGATAATTTCACGTGTTTGAGTAGAGTAAGAGACGTTCTTTTTATTAATGATTTAAATATTTCATTTTTTTCTTGTCTGTTTGAACTAAAAATTTATTTTTGCAAAAAATTAAATGCACAAGAAATGTATTGGACTTTAGAACTAGCATCGTATTTGAGCGATGCGCCATGGCCAGCGACAAAGGATGAATTGATTGATTACGCCATTAGAACTGGTGCGCCTTTAGAGGTAGTCGAAAATTTACAGTCTATCGAGGATGAGGGTGATTCTTATGATTCGATTGAGGAAATCTGGTCTGATTATCCAACGGATGAGGATTATCTTTGGAACGAAGATGAATATTAAACATAAAGCATAAAGATTAGTTAAAAAGTCTCGATTTGAGGCTTTTTTTGTATCCTTTTGGGAGCAAAACGCTTAACAAAATGTATCTTTGGAGGTACTTTCAAAAGTGGTATTACATAATAATTAAAAATAAATTTTTGTCATTCTGAATGTCCCGATAGCTATCGGGATGAAGAATCTATGAATTACCGAGATTCTTCCCCCGAATTCTCGGGGTCTGAATGACAAACAAAACATAAAAATAAAATCAAATGGGTTTATTAGATTCAGTCTTAAAAGTATTTGTTGGAGACAAATCGAAACAGGACGTAAAGGCCATTACACCAATAGTGGACCAAATAAAGACCTTTGAAAGCGCGCTTGAAGCCTTATCGCATGACGAATTAAGGGCGAAAACGGCAGAATTTAAAGCTAAAATAGCCGAAGCCACAAAGGACATAGACGAACAAATTGCCAACCTTACTAAGGAGGCCGAAACGACCGAAGACATTGATAGACGCGAGGAAATCTACGAAGATATTGATAAGCTTAAAGACGTTGCCTATAATCTCACTGAAGATGTATTAAACGACATTCTTCCAGAAGCCTTCGCCGTGGTGAAGGAAACAGCTAAGCGCTTTGTAAACAACACCGAAATTACGGTGAAAGCCAATGAGTTTGACCGCAGTTTATCTGGTGAAAAGACTTATGTTACCTTAGATGGCGACAGCGCAACTTGGTCAAATTCCTGGGATGCGGCCGGAAAACCCATTACTTGGGACATGATTCATTATGATGTACAATTGATTGGCGGTATTGCACTGCACCAAGGGAAAATTGCAGAGATGCAAACGGGTGAAGGTAAAACGCTTGTGGCTACATTGCCGGTATATTTAAATGCATTAGCTGGAAAAGGCGTGCATTTGGTAACGGTTAACGATTACCTTGCAAAACGAGATAGCGCATGGATGGCACCTATTTTTGAGTTCCATGGCATGAGCGTAGATTGTATTGACTACCACCAACCTAACTCCGCTGCTCGTAAAAAAGCGTATAACGCTGATATCACCTACGGCACCAATAACGAATTTGGTTTTGATTATTTGCGCGATAACATGTCGCACTCCCCAGATGATTTGGTGCAACGCCCACACCACTACGCTATTGTGGATGAGGTGGATTCCGTATTGGTTGATGATGCCCGTACGCCATTGATTATTTCTGGTCCTATCCCAAAAGGAGACCGCCATGAATTTACCGAATTAAAGCCAAAAGTAGATGATATTGTAAGCGTACAGCGCAAATATTTAACTGGTGTTTTAGCCGAAGCAAAAAAGTTAATCAAAGAAGGGGATACCAAAGAAGGTGGTTTCCAATTGCTTCGTGTGTTCCGCGGTATACCAAAGAATAAAGCCCTGATTAAGTTTTTATCTGAAGAAGGTGTGAAGCAGTTGCTACAGAAAACAGAAAATTTTTATATGCAGGACAATAACCGCGAAATGCCAAAGGTAGATGCGGAATTGTACTATGTAATTGATGAAAAAAACAATCAAATTGAGTTGACCGATAAAGGTGTAGATTACCTTTCTGGAAAGGACGACCCCGACTTTTTTGTAATGCCTGAAATTGGGGTTGAAATTGGCAAAATTGAGGAAAAAGGACTTTCCAAAGAGGAAGAGGCCGCTTTAAAAGAAGAACTGTTCAAAGAGTTTGGCGTAAAATCCGAGCGCATCCATACCTTGAACCAATTACTCAAAGCCTATGCCCTATTTGAAAAGGACACCCAATATGTGGTGATGGACAATAAGGTGATGATTGTGGACGAGCAAACGGGCCGTATTATGGATGGGCGTCGTTATTCCGATGGTTTGCACCAAGCTATTGAAGCCAAGGAAAATGTAAAAATTGAAGATGCCACACAAACATTTGCTACGGTTACACTTCAAAATTACTTTAGAATGTACCGCAAATTGTCTGGTATGACGGGTACTGCGGTTACAGAAGCCGGCGAATTCTGGGAAATCTACAAATTGGATGTGGTTGAAATTCCAACCAACAGGCCAATCGCTCGTGATGATAGAGAGGATTTGGTGTATAAAACCAAACGTGAAAAGTACAACGCCGTAATTGACGAAGTAACTCAATTATCAAATGCCGGTCGTCCGGTACTGATTGGTACCACTTCGGTTGAGATTTCGGAATTGCTAGGAAAAATGTTGAGTATTCGCAAAATACCTCACAATATCCTAAACGCAAAACAACATAAGAAAGAGGCTGAAATCGTTGATGAAGCTGGTCGAAAAGGACAGGTAACCATTGCCACCAACATGGCGGGCCGTGGTACGGATATCAAATTGAGTGATGAAGTAAAAGCCGCTGGCGGTTTAGCTATCGTGGGTACGGAGCGTCATGATTCACGCCGTGTGGACAGGCAGTTACGCGGTCGTGCCGGTCGCCAAGGTGATCCAGGAAGTTCTCAATTTTATGTGTCGCTTGAGGATAATTTGATGCGATTGTTCGGTAGTGAGCGTATCGCAAAAATGATGGACCGTATGGGGCTAAAAGAAGGTGAAGTGATTCAACATTCCATGATTTCAAAATCTATTGAGCGAGCGCAAAAGAAAGTGGAGGAAAACAACTTTGGGGTGCGTAAACGTTTGCTGGAATACGATGATGTGATGAACGCCCAGCGTGAAGTGGTTTACAAACGCCGTCGTCATGCCTTGCACGGGGAACGACTTCGAGTGGATTTAGCCAATATGATTTTTGATACTTCCGAAGGTATTGCCCAAACCAACAAAGATGCGAACGACTTTAAGAATTTTGAGTTTGAACTAATTCGCTACTTTTCGATGAGCTCGCCAATTTCTGAGGAAGAATTTGGGAAACTATCCGCTCAGGAAATTACGGCAACGATTTACAAAACAGCATTTGAGCATTACCGCGAAAAAATGGAGCGCAATGCCGATTTGGCTTTCCCGGTGATTAAAAATGTTTATGAAAATCAGGGCGACAAATTCAAGCGTATCGTAGTGCCATTTACGGATGGCGTAAAGAGTTTGAATGTGGTTACGGATCTGGAAAAAGCATACGAAACCCAAGGCAAACAGTTGATTACCGATTTTGAGAAAAATATAGCTTTGGCCATTATTGATGATGCTTGGAAAACCCACTTGCGCAAAATGGACGAATTAAAGCAGTCCGTGCAATTGGCGGTACACGAGCAAAAAGACCCGTTGTTGATTTATAAGTTTGAGGCTTTTGAACTCTTTAAGGCGATGATTGATGATGTTAACAAGGATGTGATTTCATTCCTATTTAAAGGTGAATTGCCACAGGAAACGCAGGACACCATCCAAGAGGCCCGAGCCAGAAAACGCGAAAAAGTGGAAACTTCAAAAGAGGAAATTCCTAATTTGGATGAGCGTTCTGCACAAAATAGAGCCGCAGGTAATACCCAACGTCAACCACAAGTGGTGGAAACCATCGTGCGCGACCGGCCTAAAATTGGCCGTAACGACCGTGTCACCATCAAGCATGTATTAAATGGCGAAAACAAAACCTTAAAATACAAACAGGCCGAACCACTGATTGCCAAAGGCGATTGGGTTTTGGTGGATGAGTAAAATTCCTGCGTTCGCAGGAATCTCCAAAATATTAAAATCCCGACAGTGATGCTGTTGGGATTTTTTGTTTCTAAAATTTATAGAATTTAGTATATTCCATTACGAAAGAAAAGTAGTGGTTTTTATCGAAACTATCTTAATTATTTGGACAATTGAAATTAACTGCAGAGCAAATCAAAATAATCAATTCAACCGGCAATATAAAAATAAACGCCGTAGCGGGTTCTGGGAAAACAACCACATTAATAGAATATGCAAAAGCGCGTCCTCCAAGAAGTAAAATACTCTATCTAGCCTTTAATAAGTCGGTTAAATTGGAAGCCCTGAAAAAATTCCAAGAAAAAGGAGCTACAAACGTTACAATTGAAACCGCACACTCCTTGGCTTTCAAAAAAACAGTGCTCAAACATAATTATAAACTCAGACCCCAAGGCTTAAAGACCTACGAGGTAGCTGATATTCTGGAACTCAGGTCGGATGGAGAAAAACACATTCAGTACATTTTAGCCAATCACATAAACAAGTTTGCCTCATATTTTTGCAATAGCAATACACCCAAGATCAAAGACTTAAATTACCTCGATGTTGTTTTTGACGTTAAGGCTAGAAATTTTATCAATACTTTCTACAACTACATTGAAAAAAACACAAGGCTTTTATTGAGCAAAATGGATAGTGGGGAAATAGAAATAACACATGATTTTTACCTCAAAAAGTTCCAGCTTTCGAACCCAAAACTTGATTTTGACTACATCCTTTTCGATGAAGGACAGGATGCTTCCCCTGCAATGCTTGATATTTTTCTAAAACAAAATGCAACCAAAGTCATTGTTGGTGATACCCATCAACAAATTTATGGGTGGCGACATGCCGTCAATTCTTTGGAAAATACGGACTTTAAAACTTATCAGTTATCGACAAGTTTTCGATTTAATCAGGACATTGCAAATCTTTCCGTGGAAGTTTTGAAATGGAAAAAGCACATAAATAATAATATTGATTTTTCAATAAAAGGAAAAGGCAGCACCCAAATTTACAGTTCCAAAGCGATACTTGCACGAACAAATCTCGGCCTATTGCTCAAAGCAATTGAATATGCCACTGAGAAAAAGAAAATAAAGCACATCTATTTTGAAGGGAACATCAATTCATACACATATGCTGATGAAGGCGCTTCATTATATGATATTTTAAACCTATATAACAGGAGGTATAGACGCATCAAGGACAAGCTTATTAAACAAATGAAAAGCCTTGGTGAGCTGGAAAATTATATTGAAAAAACTGATGATGTTCAGTTAGGATTAATGTTGGAAATCGTTCGGAAATACGGAAACAAAATCCCGAACATTATTAAAAGAATAAAAGCCAAGCATATTGAAAATAATGATAAAAGTAAAGCTGAAATTATTTTCTCGACGGTACATAGGTGCAAAGGGATGGAATATGATGCTATTCAACTGGTAAACGATTTTATTACCGAGGACACGCTTGAAAAACTTAAGCTGGACATCAAAAAAGGCATTGTTGAAATTTCAAAAATGAATGAAGAAATCAACTTATTGTATGTTGCCATCACAAGAACGAAGAATAGTATTCACATACCCGAAACTTTAATGCCAAAAAATTTCCCCAGGTCTTCCAAAATTCACATCACACCCGTTAAAAGCGAAGAAGAAAAAGCCTTGGTCAAAAATACCAAAACTACAGTCCCTGAACAGGACATTTTTAGAGAAAAGGCATATTCGGTTGAAAAAATCAGAAAAAAACATCTGCAAGCATATCGACCTTGGACAAGTGACTTAGATGAAAAGTTAATAACAATGTATTATGATGGCATAAGCATCCGGGAGCTTTCACAACATTTTGGGAGGACAAATGGAGCAATTAGATCGCGAATCAAAAAACTTGAATTAAAAAGGATATAATAATTGCCAATTTATTTATGTTCGCCAGATTCATACGTTTAAAACTCATCGCACAAACCGTCCAGAAGTATTGCCACCTAAAATGCCCTTTACCTCCTTCACTGTGGTGTGGTTAATATCCCCTTCGTAAGTATGTTTTAGTGCGCAGGCGGCACTGGCAAATTCCATGGCATCATAATCACCGTAGTGTTGCAAGCCGTAAATCAGGCCGGCGGCAAAGGCATCGCCCGTACCGATACGATCCACAACATGAGTGATGTCCAAATCAGTGGTTTCTCTAAATTCGGTGCCGTTCCACATTCTGGCACGTATTTTATGCCATGAGGAATTGACGGAAGTCCGTATTTTATCAAACACCTTTTCGATAGACGGAAATTTTTCCATGAGCATTTTTGAGGCCTCCATAAAATCGTCGTTGGAATACGAAAAATCCGTTCCCAAAGCCTCGTTGATTTCATCCATACCACCAATAAAAATGGTAGAAAGGTGCAACAATTCGGTTAAGGCCTCTTTCGGGTTTTTACCATACTGCCACAAACCGCTTCTGTAGGTAGGGTCTGCCGAAACTACCATCCCTTTTTCCCGTGCCAATTTTAAACCCTGCAAAAGTGTCTCGAAGGCTCCTTTAGATAAAGCCGGGGTGATACCCGTCCAATGAAACCAACTACCCTTTCGTAACGCGTGGGGCCAATCGACCTTCTCTGGTACAATCTCCGAGAATGCCGAATGCGAGCGGTTATAGGATATGCTACTTGGACGCATCACCGCACCCACTTCTAAAAAATACACCCCTAAAGGCTGTTTGGATCTGCCAATCGAAGTTGTAGAAACTCCAAATTTTTGAATATAGGATAGTGCCGCATCCCCAATAAAATCCTCTGATACTAAACTGATATGCTTTACTTTACCCCCAAAATTGGCAATGGAAATGCCTACATTCAATTCGGTGCCTCCGAAGAAAAATTCCACCATATTGGATTGAATAAACTTCTTATGCCCTCGGGGCGAGATGCGCATCAATACTTCCCCAAACGTAATTACCTGTTCCATATAGTACTTTTGATTTAAAGTTGAGACAATTTACAAAAGTTGCATTTAATTCCGAAGCAATGTTTCCATCAATTACAGATTATCCAACTGATTACTGGTCTTATCCTCACTGATGGTCCAAAAGAAGCCTACGAAAAAGAATTGGTCTAAAGCCGGCCTCAAGGCACGTCGGTTAAAATTACCGTTCATATCGGGAGTGTTGGCATATTGGTAGCCGTTTATATTTCGGAAGCCTAAAATGTTATTTACCGATGCATACAATATCTTTTGTGGACTGATTAAATAAGCCCAATTGATACTTAAACTATTGAAGGATTTTGTTTTATCGTTTAAGAACCCCGGGTTGTTGGGATTAGTAAATGTCCGCCCTGATGCAAAGGCATAGCTGAACCCCACTTGGCTTTTCCAATCGTCAATCCAATATTTAGCGACGGCCGAAAAATTATGGGTATTGGCAAAATTGGGCTGTGCCCTTTCCGGGAAATTGCGGTCGTCCCTTTCGGTGTCCAAATACGAGTAGCTTAGCCAATAATCCACATTTTTAATGCTTTTACTGTCCCGCCAAAAGAAATCTATACCCTTTGCAAAACCAGACCCATCATTGCTAAAGTTACTGCTGAAATTCGGGAAATCCGTATCGTACTTGACTAAATTATTATAGCTTTTATAATAAGCCTCTGCCCTAAAAATCTTTCGGTCGGAGTTGTATTGATAATTCAAAATATAGTGACTCGCATTTTGGGGCTTAAAATCCTGGTTAAACTTCAAAACGTTACTGGCCGGGTTTTGATAAAAATCGCCATAGGCCAAGGACAATTGGCTTTTGTTTGAAATTTTATAGGCTACGGACACCCTTGGGGCCAAAGTAAAATCTTCAAAAAGTGCACTATATTCGGTGCGTATTCCGGTTTTAAAAGCCAAGTTCTTTGATATAAAAATATCGGCTTCGGCAAAAACTGCCGCAATATTATTGTCAAACCCGTATTTAGCATTTATGACGGTATCGTCATTGAATGTTTCATCAAAATCCGTTGCAAAATACTCCCCGCCAAAATAGAGTTTGAAACGATTACTGATGCGGTTTTTGAACTTTAGCTTGGCATGAATCGAGTTTTCGGTATCACGGATATCCATTACGCCAAAATTCGTTTTGTTTTTGGCATTGGTATAGCTAAACCCCACTTGCGTACTCCAAGTATCGTTTAACTTCGCACTGTAAGACCCATTTAAATAGAAATTATTGTTGTTCAATTTGATGTATTGCCCCTCGGGCATATTGATATCTTCCTGAACAATCTCAAAACTGCTGGTATCAAAAGCACCATAAAGTTTAAATAGACCTGAATTGGTTTTTCTACGGAAAACGGCTTCCCCCGAGGCAGTTTGAAAAGGCTTGATAAATTCATTTCTGTTAGGGAAAATGGCATTATAAGGCGCCAAATTAATGTAAGATGCATTGACGCTAATGGAACTTTTTTTCCATTTTTGGGTATTCCCGAGGGTAGCGCCCACACTCATAATGCCAATATCGGTTTTTTCCTGATCGGGCTCATCCACTGTATTTAGAAGCAACACACTGGACAGGGCTTGTCCGAATTCCGCGGAGTACCCGCCGGTGGAAAACGTTATCCCATCAAATAAAAATGGGGAATAGCGGCCTCGCGTGGGGGCATTGTTGGTGGTGGGTGTATAGGGCGTAAATACCCGGATACCATCAATAAAAATTTGGGTTTCGTTGGCGTCACCACCCCGTACAAATAAGCGCCCATCCTCAGCCACCGTGGTTGTCCCTGGCAAAGTTTGCAATGCGCCCACAAAATCGCCCAAAGCACTGGCAGTAGTTACTACATCCAGCGGTTTTAGCACATTCACCTTGCTATTGTCGCCTGCAGAAAATGTACCAGCAGACAGCACCACGGCATCCAAGGTATTGACATCTTCTTTTAATTTGACCACAACATTTTTCATATAGGAAACATCCCCAACCATTCTGAACGTTTCATAAGACAAATAAGAAACCACCAAAGTTTGTGTGCCTGTTTCCGATGTTGAAAACGAAAAGGTTCCGTTTTCATCGGAAGTGCTACCATCGTATGTGCCCTCCAAATAAATATTGGCACCTTTTATGGGCAAGCCTTTAGTAGTGGTGACAGTACCATTGATAACACCCTGTGCGTGGAGTTGCAGACTTAAAACTGAGATAAGAATGGTTAAAAGATTTTTCATTTCTGATTGATTGTTCGTTTATTGACCCTTCGACTTACTTCGACTTCGCTCAGCACAAGTCGTTCAGGGCAGGTTGATGATTACGTTGCAAAAATGCATCAGAAGTTTGAACCGGAAAACTTCAAGTAACCGAACTGTACTTTTTTTAAGACGAATTGTAACGAACCCAAATTTGGTAAAAACTTCCCATTTGGGAATAATGTTTAACTTTAAAAGCATAAAAGCCAACATTATGACTGACCATCAAGACATTAAGACCAAACAGACCAACGACCAAATGCTGATTTCCTACATGCTCCTCAGGAAGATTATTGGGGGATTGGCATTCTTATTACCTGTGGTGCTTGCCATTGGCGGTATTTTTTATGCGAAATGCGATTTTATCGAAAATTCCATTAGCGACTATTACCATACGGAAATGCGCAATGTTTTAGTCGGTACACTTTGTGCTGTAGCAATGTTTATGTTTGCGTACAATGGTCATGACCATAAGGATAGGAATGCGGGTATTGTGGCCTGCTTTAGTGCTTTAGGTGTTGCTTTTTTCCCGACCAGCGTGGATAAACTTTCGTCATGCGCCACAAAATGTATCGAATACAATTGCTGGATTGGGATAATCCATTTGGGTTCCGCTCTAGTATTTTTTGTGACACTCATTTATTTTTCATTGAAACTGTTTCCGTTACCAAGAGGAAAACACACCGAAATGAGTATTCAAAAAATCAAAAGAAATCATGTTTATAAAATTACAGGCTGGGTGATGATAATTTGCGTTGCCCTGATTATTATCTATTTTTTGATTGACGACAAGTTTCCAAAATTGGCAGATTTAAAACCTGTTTTTGTTTTGGAATTTATCGCCCTTTGGGCCTTCGGAATTTCATGGTTAACTAAAGGACAATTCTTTTTTAAAGATAAATAATTTGACGGTATATGAGTTCAAATTCAAATAAGAATCTTCAATTTTTTTGATCATTTATTTTGTGTATATTGAAACTCCAAAATGCTCTTAATTTGACTAAAAACTGTTAAAAACCCATCATAGATTTTATTTATACCTCATATTCAAACAATTGAAAACCAAATATTTTAATTCTAAAATATAAACAAAAGCTTTATATAAAAAATTTATTGCGCTTTTAACCTAAAACGTCCCCGATTCCATTAAAATCCAGTCAAAAAATTATTTTTAAATTCGTGTAACATTTCAAAACTAATAGCTACCAATAGTGTAACTAATCCATCAAAATTTTTGACACAAACCCAAGAACATAACTTTGTAGAATTATTGGAAAAGCATCAAAACATTGTGCACAAAGTGTGCCGATTATACACCAATAATTACGATGCGCACAATGACCTTTTTCAGGAAATTACCATTCAACTTTGGAGGGCCTACCCCAAGTTTCGAGGGGATGCAAAGTTCAGCACTTGGATGTATCGGGTAGCCTTAAATACGGCTATAACTTTATACAGAAAATCAAAACGCACGATAAAGACTCAAGATTTTGAAGGCGTATCGTTCAAGATGAAAGCGGAGGATTATGATGACACAGAAGAAGAACAGTTAAAAGTAATGTATAAGGCGATACATAAACTAAACGACATTGAAAAGGCACTGATTTTCCTATATCTGGAGGACAAGGATTATCGTGAAATCAGTGAGACTTTAGGAATCAGCGAGGTTAACGCCCGCGTGAAAATGAACAGGATAAAAACTAAACTAAGAACTATTTTAAATCCTTAAGGTTATGGACGGACTAGATTTACTAAAGAAGGATTGGAACAAGGCGTCTGCTGACAAAAAACTTTCGGCCCAGGATATTTACTCAATGTTACACAAAAAATCGTCTTCCATTGTAAAGACTTTATTTTACATCAGTGTAGCCGAATTAGTGTTTTGGATATTGGTCAATTCCATCCCCTATTTCGTTTCGGATGCATTTAGGGAGAAATTGGATTCGATTTACTCGGATGATTTAACCCTTGGCCTAACCATATTTAGCTACGCCGTAATTATTCTGTTTATTATTTTACTATTCAGATCCTATAAAACCATTTCGGTTACCGACAGTGCCAAACAACTTATGGCCAATATATTGAGAACGCGTAAAATCATCAAATACTACGTGCTCTACAATCTTATTATGGCTGGCGTGTCAATGGTTTTAGCACTCTATCACTCGTTTCATTATGACCCCAACGCCAGACAAATCATGGAAAATTTGGACACGAACGGCATAGCAATTTTTATTGCTTTTAGTATTTTGTTTACAGCTATATTAATTTTGATTATCTGGCTGTTTTACAAACTCATCTATGGCCTTTTGCTGAAACGCTTGAACCGCAATTACAAGGAATTGGAGGAACTGGAAGATTAAATCAATACATCCACGGGAATCACCTCCCCCACTTTCATATTATTCAATTGAATTGGTCCAATTCGGACGCGGACCAAACGCAACGTTGGAAAACCAACAGCCGAAGTCATTTTCCGAACCTGCCTAAATTTACCTTCGTTCAAGGTGATAGACACCCATGACACTGGCCCATGACGGGCGTCTCTAATCTTTTGGGAACGTTCGGGTAACTGTGGCGCTTCTTTCAATTTAAAGGCCTTACAGGGCTTTGTTTGGTATTTTTTGCCATTAAAGCCAATTTCCACGCCTTTTTGAAGCTTGGAGATAGCTTCCTCTGAAATATCACCGTCCACCAATGCGTAATATTCCTTTTCTACTTTTTGACTATTTATATAGTCGCTCATTTTGCCATCGGTAGTCAGCAGCAGAAGCCCTTCCGACTTTTCATCCAACCTCCCAATAGCCATGGTGCCTTCTGGAAAATAATAGAGTTCCATCAAAAACCGTTTGGACTGTTGTTTGGAATCCCGACTTCTAAACTGGCTTAAATAGCCGTAAGGTTTGTAGATAATGAAATGATGGTGCTCGACAATCAACCTTAACTTTGAATAAAACTAATTATACTTTTTCAGCAAAAATGTCCGATTGTAAGATTTAAACAGCCTCATGCTTAGGTATAGTTGCGTATTCCTAGCTTTCAATTTCCTCTTAAACCTTAAAGTTGATTTATTTAGGTAGTCGCTCACACTGTAAAACTTATCAATCCCATCTTGCCTGCACAATTGGTAGCAATGATAACGCAAATAAGGTGCTAGGTTTTTGCCCCTAAATGATTCAAAGGTATACATGCCATAAAGGTAGGCCTCGTTTTCCTTTAGCGGAAATAACTTTCCCCTAAATTCGTGGCTGTTTTTTTTTATAAACATAAAAGCAGCCACCTTGCCATTTTGCCTCAACCCTACACAAATCTCTCCGTTTCTAAGGTTTTGAGCGTAATCCACATCACCGAGACCAGAGATGCTACTTTGCACTTTGTCAATGTCAGTATCGTCAAAAAAAGATACTTCAAACCCAGTCGCATCCCCTCTAATTTGGGGCGGATCAAATTCTTCCTGACCTTCAAGCACCCAATAATAGGGCATAAAATCAAGGCCAATTCTCGCTATACGGTTATTTACACCTTTTAAAAAAAGCCCATGGCGCAGAATATTCCACATCCATTTCAATCTATAAAACTGTGTTGTATTTCCTTTTTCCATTTTAAGTCTATAATTGCTTATGGACGCCCGTAGGCACCATTACCTTCCGCCAAATTCATAACTTTTCTAAACCTTTTCGGAGTCATCAATACTCTTTCATTGGCTTCGGCAATAACATGAACTCTTTTTAGTAGTTCACTATTCGTAGCTAATTTTGTGCGGGCGGTGTCGTACCAGATGTTATCTTCAAGCCCCACTCTAACGCCCCCTCCGAAAGCCAGCGACAGGGAATTCATCTTAAACTGCTCATTTCCAATGCCAGCCACACTCCAAAGCGAATTATCCGGCAAGTCGTTAATCATCACACCGGCATGCAACAAATTGGCCTGTGAGCAAGCAATATTGCCAAACAACAAATTAAAATAATAAGGCGGTTCAACCAGCTTTTTCCTTTCCAGATACTTAGCGTAGTTGATCATCCCGATATCAAAGGCTTCCAACTCTGGAACAATCCCTTTTTCTTTCATAATTCTTGCAAGGTCAGCAATCATATCCGGAGCATTGATACTCGCCGTTTTATTAAAATTAAGTGAGCTCAACGTCAAGCTACCCATATCCGGTTTCAAGCCACCTTCCAACAATAAAGGGTCACTGCGTTGTTCCAATTCACCAAAATTCCTCCCACTTAAAGACAAGCAAACCACAAGTTCGGGGGCATATTTTCTAACACCCTCTACGATTTGGGCATACACTTCCTTCTTGTAAGTAGGCTCCCCGGTCACAGCATCCCGCGCATGCAAATGCACCATGGTAATCCCGATTTCTGAAGCTTTGTGCACATCTTCCACAATTTCGGACACCGAAATCGGCACATGTGGGGTCATTTCTTTGGTTGGTATCATTCCCGTAGGCGTAAAGTTCAGGATAAATTCATTCTTCATAAGCATGGTTTTTAGGGTGCGCATCACTTAGGATACGTCTTAAATACTTTTTGAATTAAGACAATTTAGAAGAATAGACCACTGATTCTCAAATATTTTCGACTAAAATGCGATAAACAAGGTCTTTGGTCGGTTGTTGTCCATTTATCCGATGTCTGACAATATCAAAGCCAACTTTAAAGTCGCAACCAGATTTATGGTTGCTACAACCGTAAGCAGACTTTCCTTTCAAAACAGTTCCTTTTTTACACTTGGGACAGGTTATATCACTGTTTTTACTAAGTTTTGATGTCCTTTTGTGCTCCAATTTTAGTTTGAAATCATCATCAAATCTAACCAAGCCTTCAACATTTTCTTCCCCAACTTTAAACCCTTTTAAATTGACGGTCGACCCCTTTTGGAGCAATCGGACAAACTGCTTTTCTGAAATCTTTTTTCCCTTGTATTTGAAGGGCAATACAAAATCACAGCCCGATTTGTATGCACTACAACCATAAGCCGACTTTCCTTTTAGGATATTCCCACTGCTACATTTTGGGCATTTCTCAGTTGTAATTCCAGGTTTTGAATTCGCCTTCGCTTTTACGGTTTTCCTTTTAACCGAAGCCTCATGCGAAATATTTGCGCGAACCGTTTCGCTCCTTACTTCATACACCAAGGCATCCACCATTCGTTTCATATTCTTGATAAAGGCATTAGCACTGAACTCCCCTTTTTCGATGTCTTTCAACTGTTTTTCCCATTTCCCCGTGAGTTCAGCAGATTTTAGTAAATCGTTTTGAATGGTATCTATCAATTGAATGCCAGTTTCGGTGGGCAAAACCTGTTTTTTATTGCGCTTGATGTATTTTCTTTTGAAAAGCGTTTCGATGATATTGGCACGTGTGGACGGCCGACCGATTCCGTTTTCCTTCATTAAATCCCGAAGCTCTTCGTCATCCACTTGTCTCCCTGCGGTTTCCATAGCTCGGAGCAATGACGCCTCCGTGAATTGATTTGGCGGTTTGGTTTGTTTTTCTAAAAACGAGGGTTCGTGCGGGCCTTTTTCGCCTTTTTCAAAAGCTGGCAAAACACCGGATTCTTTTTCTTTTTTTGGCACTTCGACTGCGCTCAGTGTGACACGCTCAAAGACTATGCGCCAGCCTTTTTCCAAGATTTCCTTTCCGGTTGTTTTAAAGACCACTTCGGATGCACTTCCAATCACGGTAGTATTGGCCACGATGCATTCATCGTAAAACACCGCAATGAATCGCTTAACGATAATATCATAGACTTGTTGCTGTGCAGGATTTAACTGTGTTTGCATTCCTGTGGGAATGATGGCGTGGTGGTCAGTTACTTTTTTATCGTTAAAAACTTTGGTGGATTTTTTAATTTTCTTGCCCAAAAGTGGCTGAGTCAGCGTATTGTAACTCGTCAGTTTTTGTAAAATTCCCGATACTTTCGGGTACATATCACTTGGCAAAAAAGTGGTATCTACTCTTGGATAGGTCACTACTTTACGCTCATACAGAGTTTGCACAATTTTTAAGGTTTCATCTGCTGAAAACCCGAATTTGGTATTACAATATACCTGCAAGCCCGTGAGGTCGAAGAGTTTTGGGGCGTATTCCTTGCCTTTCTTTTTGGTAATGGATTGAATTTCAAAATCACTTTCCTTGACTTTATTGGCCAAAGCCTCGCCATCTTCCTTTTTTAAAAAACGACCTTCTTCATAGCTAAAAAGTGTATCTCGGTACAAGGTCTGCAGTTCCCAATAGGGTTGCGGTTTGAAATTTTCAATGTCTTTAAACCGATTGACCACCATGGCCAATGTGGGTGTTTGTACCCGCCCCACGGACAGCATTTGCTTGTACCCACCGTGTTTTACGGTATATAGCCTCGTAGCGTTGATGCCTAAAAGCCAATCCCCAATAGCACGGGAATATCCAGCATAGAATAAGTTGTCGTATTCCATAGCTGGTTTTAGATTTTCAAAACCTTCTTTGATGGCTTCGGTGGTTAAGGATGAAATCCATAGGCGCTGCACAGGACCTTTGTAATTTGCCTCGCCCATTACCCAGCGTTGTATAAGCTCACCCTCCTGCCCTGCGTCCCCGCAGTTGATGACCACCTCTGCTTTTTCAAAAAGACCTTTTACAATTTTGAACTGTTTTTGCACCCCAGAATTGGCCACTACTTTTACCCCAAACTTTTCGGGAAGCATAGGCAGATTGTTTAAATCCCAACTTTTCCAATAGGGCTTGTAGTCCACCGGCTCTTTTAGGGTACACAGATGCCCGAAGGTGTAGGTAACAGCATACCCATTGCCCTCAAAATAGCCATCACGTTTGGTATTTGCTCCCAGAACGGATGCAATTTCCCTGGCTACACTTGGTTTTTCGGCGATACAGACTTTCATTTTTACTTTAGATTCCCGCCTATGCGGGAATAACAGTTTCAGTTGATATTTCTATGCAAGAGCATAGAAAAGTTTTTTTCAAAACAACGCAAAATAGAAATTTACAGAGGTATTTAAAAAGGGAGTTGTTAGGAGTTATTAACGGGTCGTAGAGAACGAATATTTCAATGTCCTATCATGAAATATGCCTAATGTTTGTAGATATACTTTAAACGGACCTCAATGGCATTGTGAATAAGTAAAGAATCACCCTTAAAACAATGGCTCTTCAAAATAATTTTAAAATTTTATTACCAACTACGAGCTAAACATTTAAACGAAATCAGAAAAAAAGCATTGTTCTGAATGTTTCTTTTTAGAGGCGATTTGGGGCGCTTACTTTATGTTTCATTCAAAACATGCTTTTGATACATGTAGCTATATGCTTGCTCAAATATAAGTAAAAATATAGATGAAATGTAATTTTTTATCGATAAAATACAAATATCATCGGTTAGGGATGTTTTTTAATATTTCCAAAACAAACCTCCAATACTTTCGAACAGATGAAATTTGGGCACGCTCGTCAGGCGAATGTGCTCCTTTTATATTAGGCCCAAAACTTATCATTTCCATCTCTGGATAGTTCTGACCTAAAATACCACATTCCAGTCCGGCATGACAGGCCGCCACATGGGCCTTTTCACCGTTCAATTCTTCGTAAATCCTCGTCATCACTTTCAGGATTTTGGAATCCATATTGGGGGTCCATCCTGGATAATCGCCTGCAAATGTCACCTCACAACCCGCCAGTTCAAATGTCGCCCTAAGCGCATTGGCCAAATCCATTTTTGAACTCTCCACCGATGACCGCGTTAAACACTCCACTTTTATTTGGCCGTCCTTTACAATCACCTTGGCAATATTGTTAGAGGTCTCGACCAAATCAGGAATATCTGCGCTCATTCTATACACACCATTTAGTGCTCCATATATTGCACGAATGATTTGGTCTTGGGCCTCAGAATCCATAACTGAGTTAGGAATTTCAGTTTTTCTAAATTTCATTTCCAAATCAGGCTCCATAGTTTTGAATTCCTTTTTTATAGCCTTGGAACACAATTTCATTTCGGATAAAAATGTATCTTCTTTGTCACCATCAACGGCAATAAGTGCAACACTTTCCCTGGGAATAGCATTGCGCAAACTCCCGCCATCAATTTCTGAAATTCGAAGTCCAAAATTTTTAAAACCATCAAACAGTAAACGGTTCATAATCTTATTGGCATTACCCAAACCTTCATGGATCTGCATCCCAGAATGCCCACCTTGCAATCCTTTTACCGTAATTTGATAGCCGATTTTATTTTCCGGAGTTTGTTCTTCTTGGTAAGTTCTGGTTGCTGTAACGTCAATGCCTCCGGCACACCCTACTCCTATTTCGTCATCTTCCTCAGTATCCAAATTCAACAAAATACCTCCAGACAGCACATTCCCTTTTAATCCCATGGCGCCCGTCATACCAGTTTCTTCATCAATGGTAAATAAGGCTTCAATTGCTGGGTGCGGGATATCGGTACTTTCTAAAATTGCCATAATAGTGGCTACCCCCAAACCATTATCTGCACCAAGGGTGGTGCCTTTGGCTTTTACCCAATCACCTTCAATAAACATTTCAATGCCCTGAGTATCAAAATCGAAAACGGTGTCGTTGTTTTTTTGGTGTACCATATCCAAATGGGATTGCATCACAATGGTGATTCTATCTTCCATTCCTGGGGTTGCGGGTTTTTTGATGATGACATTCCCAACTTCATCCACTAAGGTTTCCAAGCCTAAATTTTTACCAAATGTCTTCATAAACGCAATCACACGATCTTCCTTTTTAGAAGGTCGTGGTACGGCATTTAAATCTGCAAATTTATTCCAAAGGGATTGGGGTTCTAACTGTCTTATTTCTGAGTTCATATTGAATTTTTGATGTCACACAAAGATAAAAATCCCCATTTGGTTTTGGAAACCAAACCTCTTTAAAATGTAAAACAATTTATTACTTTTGATCTATGCCGAAAACCAAAAAAAGAATCATTGCGCTTTCTATTATTCCCCAATTTTTAGCGGTGAAGTTTCTTTCCACCTACCCAGATTTTGTAGAGCAATGGTATAGCAACGGACTTTACCAATGGCTTTCTAAAATATTTAGATTTGTTTTGGGCTGGTTACCGTTTTCGTTTGGCGACATGGTATATGCCCTGACGATCATTTACAGTTTACGATGGTTGTACAAAAACCGATGGCGATTGCGGAAAGACCTCAAAAACTGGTGTATTGATGTGCTGGCGGCATTCTCGCTTTTTTATTTTGTGTTCCATCTGTTTTGGGGGATGAATTATCACCGTTTGCCCTTGCATACAAGTTTAGGCTTGGAAAAAGACTATACCACCGAGCAACTGATAGAGGTAACCGAAACCCTCATTAATAAATCCAACACGCTGCACAATAGCCTTTCGGAAAACGATACCCTAAAAGTGGATTTACCCTATTCAAAAAGTGAAATTCTTAAAATGGTGCCCGTAGGCTATCAAAATTTAAAGACAACGTTTCCGCATTTGGAGTATCACCCCAAGAGCATCAAAAAATCACTTTTTAGCTACCCTTTGACTTATATGGGTTTTAGCGGCTACATGAACCCTTTTACCAATGAAGCGCATGTGGACGGGTTGATTCCCGTTTATAAATTCCCCACCACAGCCTCACATGAAGTAGCGCACCAATTGGGCTATGCTGCCGAAAACGAAGCCAACTTTATCGGCTTTATGGCGGCCACCCATCACGATGATGTTTACTTTAGATATGCAGGATATACTTTTGGATTACGGTTTTGTTTAAATGAAATTTATAGGCGAGACGAAGCTAAATATGAGGAAATCGTTGAAACAGTCAATGAGGGCATCTTGAAAAACTATAAAGAAGTCCGTGAATTTTGGGAATCCTATGAAAACCCAACAGAGCCTTTTTTCAAGATGTTTTATGGCAACTTTTTAAAGGCCAACAAACAAGCCAAAGGAATGCAAAGTTATAATTACGTGGTAGCCCTTTTGGTGAATTATTTTGAGGTGAACGGCAATTAAACGACCACGGGCTAAACAGATTTTAATTTCAGGTGGCGTAGTCAAGATTCCTGAAAACTACGAATCATTTTAAATTTGAAAACAAAAACCTAAAACTGCGGTAAGAATAATTATTCCACAACTATTGCATCCTCAGGCAACTTAAAAATATCAGGACTTGGCTCTTCCTTTGAAATCTTGATATCAGTAAACTTTAAATCGTTGCGTTTGGTTGTCGGTAAATTATTTTCATAATCGTACCAAGTCAAGGTTTCGGGCAATAGCAAACCATCTATATTTTGCCAATTGCTGTATTTTATAAAGTGGAACTCTTTGCTTTTTTCTTTTGAAAAGAATGTTACTGTATATCCCAGCCATTCCAGTTGATGCGTTTGTGAATTGTAATACAAAATATATTCATCTTCCGGCGACTCGCCCACACCTGCCTCATAAGAAATTTTGATGCCCGGATATGATTTGCCTTCAAACTCCAAAGGTTGTACATCCTCATAAATAATGCCGTCATCTGCCAAAATAAAGGGCATCGCATAAAAATAGAACATCAAATTGTAATAGAATTTTGGGTTTCCTTTATATTGTGCCGTGTCTTTTTGTTTCAACCAAACATTGGTACCATCAAAACCGATGGTATGGTTTGGCATGTCGATAAGCGACTTTCTATTTTTTAAATCGGTAGTAGTCACTTCGGCTCCATTTGGTTTTTGCATCGTAAATTCCAAGTTTCGCATCGTGTTCCATTTATCCAAACCACCGTGGGCTTCGAATACTTTGGTGATGTTTTCTGGATATATGCTGGTAGAAACGTCCAATACTTCTTCAGAATAATCGGCAGTTTCTTTTTTGGAATTTTTGCAGGAAAAAATGGCCACGATAGCAACTAAAAACAAAATCCGCTTCATATTTTGGTTTTAAAAGGTTTTCCCTTTGGACGAAGTTGAGCAAAATCCATTACAAAAAAACTCCATAATTGACTGGAGTTCACTTTAAAATCAATTTTGTGAAAAGCTTATTCGACAACCAACTTTTTGGTGGTTTCTGCAAATCCATCATTCACCGTAAAAAAGTACAAGCCTTCTGATAATTTGGACACATCAATTCTCGCTGGTTTATTTGTACTTTCCAAAGTTATACTAAGTACTTTTTTTCCTTGAATACTATAAATAGCAACATCCAAATCATTTGTATTGTGATGGACTTGTAGCTCTACAACACTACTCGCAGGGTTGGGGTGCATTGAAAATTCCACTTGTTGCCGTCCAGAGTTCGATAGCGTTGCAATAAACTCTGTTTCAAAGGTGTTGGTGATTACGGCTGGATTAAAATCAAAATAGATTTCGGCGGTATTGGGTATAATATCGCCCACAGCATACCCTGCTTTGGGCTTTATTTTATAATATACGTAGCCATGGCTGTTGGGTTCGTCCATATCCTCACTGGGTAAATGGATGTCGCCAAATTGCCAATTGAGCTGGCTTCCCGTTCGTGTAAATACATTAGTGTGACTTCCACTTAGCATCTGTATGGTAGATTCATCTAAATCCGCATTCAAGGTATTGTCAATCGAAACGTTAATAGCATCCGCGGTACCCACATTCTGGAACCGAATGGTATAATACAGATAATCATCCGAAGTGAATTCGCTATGCACAATTTCCGGACCGTGGGATTCCAAAATATCATTGGGGTCGTAGGAGCCAATGACGGTTTCTTTTAAAGTTGATGAATTGTTATCATCTAATATATCACTACCCAAATACATTGCGGTATTGGTGAGTAAAGTACCCAAAGGCGTTGGCACGGGAACATTCATCTTAATTTTCACATTTTCTTCTTCACCGACCTCTAAATCATTAAAATTCAAAATGAAACCGGTCGAAGTATTTGTAATCGTGTTGCCAGCGTCCACTCCAGTTGCCTCAATAAAGTTTAATGCGCCATCAGAAGTAAATTCAACACTTCCCGATTCGGTAGTATTGGCTCCTTTATTCTTCACAACCAGATAATTGATATAATCAAAACCAGGTCTGGGTGACGCTTGAGAGGTCAAATAAACGGCTATGTCACTACAGTTGCCTTGCGCCATTAAATCCAATTCTACAATGGATGAACAATTTACCGATAGTGATGGAGCAACTCTGGCATATAATACCTGCGGGTTTGTGGTATTTGTGTAAGGGGCAAAAATTCTGTTCGAATCATTTTGAGCTTCCTCTAAAGTTTCATGATAACTAACATTGTAATAAAGAGAATCTAATCCCGCCAAAATCTCGCTTGATTTATTGCGAGGGTTGAATTCACCAATACCGTCATTATTAGCATCACAGGCTACAAGAGGCGTTGGACGACTGACGGTTGGAAAAACAATAGCCCTTATTGGATTATTACCCTTGGCAACATCACTATTACCATCAGGCACAATTTTGTTAGCCCTATAATAAATGGTCTGGGGGTTAGTCAAATTTACATAACTTTCTGGGTTAGATATCGGGTTGGTTTCGTTATCCCTATCTCCCTCGGTTTCATAATATGTCACTGGATGGTAATCGGATTGATTAGTTAAATTACAAAAAGTGAAAGGATATAACTCCCTTAAGTTGAAGACAGCAAAATCACTTCCATCTGAATTACATGCATAGCCCGGGCTAAACCCGCAAGGAGGCGGTGGCCCTTGCCCATAAGCCGAAAATTGAAATGACAAAAACAAGAAAACAAGGAGCAGAATAGGTTGTTTCATTTTTAAGTAAATTTGTGCAAACAAAGATAGTAAAGATTTGCCTACAAATATCATTTCCAGCACGCAAAACGCATTTATTCGACAACTTGTAAAGTTGCGGGACAAATCTCGTGAACGCAAAAAATCGGGAACCTTTTTAATTGAAGGTAAACGCGAAATTGCATTGGCTATAAAGGGTGGATACCAACTGGAAATCATCTTGTTTTATCCTGAATTATTTTCGACAGAACAGTTAAACAACTTAACGACCAAACAACTTAACGTCATAGAGATTTCCAAAGAAGTGTACCAAAAACTGGCCTATCGGGATAGCACGGAAGGCGTTTTAGCTATTGCAAAAACCAAATCCCATAATCTATCCAACCTAAAACTCGAAACCAAAAACCCTCTAATTTTAGTCGCCGAAGCCCCCGAAAAGCCCGGGAATATAGGGGCATTATTACGTACTGCCGATGCGGCCAATGTGGACGCAGTAATCATTGCCAACCCAAAAACGGATTTGTACAATCCCAATATTATACGTTCCAGCGTGGGATGTCTTTTTACCAATCAGATTGCCACGGGAACAACGACAGAAACCATCGATTTTCTTAAAAGCAAAAACGTCAATATATATTGCGCAGCTTTGCAGGCTTCCGTAAATTATCACACCCTAGATTTCACTCAACCTACAGCTATTGTAGTCGGCGCGGAAGCTACCGGATTAAACAAAGAATGGCTGGAAAACGCTGACCAAAACATTATCATCCCCATGCGTGGCGGAATCGATTCCATGAATGTTTCGGTTGCTGCGGGAATTCTTATTTTTGAAGCCAAAAGACAGCGAAATTTTGAATAACTAAAATGTCACGCTGAGCGCAGTCGAAGCGCTTATATACACCAGACCTTAAACATGTACTCCTATTTTGTATACATCTTAAAATGTTCCGACTGTTCATATTATACCGGAATCACCAATAACTTAGACAAAAGATTGGATGAACATATTATAGGAAAGCATCCAGATTGCTATACCTTAAAAAGACGACCTTTGGAATTGAAATTCAATGAAACTTTCCTTGATGTGTTGCAGGCGATATATTTTGAAAAGAAAATAAAAAAGTGGACGCGCGTAAAGAAGGAAGCCCTAATTAATGGTAATTTTGACATGTTGCAAATTTTAGCTGAATGTAGAAATGCGACACATTACAAATATTCCAAAGAATAAGTTTGTGTCACGTTGAGCGCAGTCGAAACGCATTAAAAAGCAGAATTATGTAAGTACTTCGACTGCGCTCAGTGTGACACCGAAAGTATAATTTTAAGATAGAAAAGAATAATAATGAACTCCACAACCCTTTTTTATATCATCATCGCCATCATCGTCCTAAACTTTATAGTGGATAAAATTTTGGATGCGCTAAATGCGAAACATTTTAATGATAAATTGCCTGAGGAATTACAAGATGTTTATGATGAAGAAGCCTATAAAAAATCACAAAAGTACAAGGCTACAAAATATAAGTTCGGATTATTGACTTCCACCTTTTCACTATTGTTGACCTTGGGATTTTTATGGTTTGACGGGTTTGAGTTTATAGATAATTTCGCGAGGAGCTTTAGTGACAATCCTATAATTATAGCTTTAATTTTCTTTGGAATTATCCTTTTTGGCAGTGATATTTTGACCACTCCGTTTTCGTATTACAGCACCTTCGTCATCGAAGAAAAGTTTGGATTTAACAAAACCACGAAGGAGACTTTTATTCTGGACAAAATTAAAGGTTGGCTAATGATGGCTGTTATCGGCGGGGGCATTCTAGCGTTGATTATCTGGTTTTATCAAGCTACGGGAAAACACTTTTGGCTATATGCTTGGGGATTGATGGCCGTGTTTACCATATTTATGAACATGTTTTATTCCAAATTGATTGTCCCGCTTTTTAATAAACAAACACCATTGGAAGAAGGGACTTTGCATGATAAAATTTCGGCGTACGCAAAAACTGTTGGTTTTAAATTGGATAAGATTTTTGTGATTGATGGCTCAAAGCGAAGCACCAAAGCCAACGCCTATTTTTCAGGTTTTGGCAGTGAAAAACGCGTGACGCTTTACGATACGTTGATCAATGATTTGGACGACGAGGAAATTGTGGCGGTCCTTGCTCATGAGGTGGGGCATTATAAAAAGAAGCATATTATTTTCAATCTGTTTTCGTCTATTTTGTTAACCGGATTGACGCTTTATATTTTATCCTTGTTTATTTCTAATCCGTTATTATCACAGGCTTTGGGAGTTGATATACCGAGTTTTCATATTGGGCTGATTACCTTTGCCCTACTCTACTCACCTATTTCTGAAATTACAGGATTGGTGATGAATATATTTTCTCGAAAATTTGAATACCAAGCGGACGATTATGCCAAAAACACCTATAAAGGGGAACCTCTAATTACATCGCTTAAAAAATTATCCAAAAACAGTTTGAGCAACTTAACTCCACATCCGGCCTATGTTTTTATGCATTATTCACATCCAACATTATTAGAAAGAATCAAGAATTTAAAGAAGTAATTTGTATGGCTTTTGTCGCTCTGTTCTTGTAAATAAAAAATTTATCTACACGTTTTAATTTTATTTCAATAGAAAAATCGTTTTCTTTAAGTTCAAAATCTAAAGGCAATAAGCATGAGCACAGAAGTTTTAGAACCCATTGACACTAAAAACGATGCCATTAAATTGCCTCTCACTTTCAATGTTGAAAAGATAAAAGCTGAGGTTGACAAAATTGGGCTTAACAGTTTTATCTATTATGATGTATTGCCTTTACGCTCGCCGGCGCATTTGGTAGACCCATCCATTCCATTTCCTCCGCCCGCTCAAGATTATGCAGATGGTTCTTGGTGCGATTGGTTAAACACCAAAGAATTAGAAAACTCCCCCTGCCTAAAAAGTATAGTAGAAACGTTTCAAGAAAAAACAAAGGTGACTTTAGTGAGGGCTTTACGCCTTGAAAACGGCAATATTGTAAAGGAACATACAGACCCTACTTTGGGATTACAAATTGAAAAGTCCGTGATCCGTTTAACAATTCCCGTAATTAAAGATTCAGGGGCAGATTTCTATTTGAACGATAAGATTGTCCCTATGAAACCAGGAGAATGTTGGTACTTACGACTAACAGACCCACATAAAGTCCTCAATAATAGTGGGCAAGATCGCGTCAATATTACAATTGATATGATTCCAAATACATGGATTCGAAATTTGATATTGGAAAATGACGTTTAATTTAATTCCGATGAATCCCAGTAATTATCCGGACGGCATCATTCCAAGTGAAATAGCATATTTCCCTCTTTAAACTTGTAACTTTAAACTTTTACGTATCTTTGCGCCTTGAATTCCTCAGGGTGAGGATGTGTTACGGGAAGTTTTAGGTTAAATATGTCGATTTGCTTCTTTATGTAACACCACATAAAAAATCGCATATTACTAATAATGAACACATTCCACGATTTGGGTCTGAATGAAGACCTATTGCATGCTATTACTGATTTAGGTTTTGAAACACCGAGCGAGGTGCAACAAAAAGCCATTCCAATTTTATTGAATTCCGAAACCGATTTGGTGGCCTTGGCCCAGACCGGTACGGGAAAAACGGCGGCCTTTGGGTTTCCTATGCTTCAAAAAATTGATATCAACAGCCGTACCACGCAAGGCTTGATTTTATCGCCAACACGGGAACTTTGCCTACAAATTGCAAGCGAAATGAAACTGTATGGCAAGTACTGCAAAGGGCTGAACGTGGTTGCTGTTTACGGCGGCGCGAGCATTACGGAACAAGCACGCGAAATAAAACGCGGCGCACAAATTATTGTGGCTACCCCCGGCCGTATGAAGGATATGATCGGGAGACGTTTAGTAGATATTTCCAAAATTGAATATTCGGTTTTGGATGAGGCCGACGAGATGCTGAACATGGGCTTTAAGGAGGATATTACTGATATTTTATCGCATACCCCTGATGATAAAAATACATGGTTGTTTTCGGCAACTATGCCCCGAGAGGTGGCTTCTATTGCCAAAAACTTTATGCACCAACCGCAGGAAATTACTGTTGGTAATAAAAATGAGAGTACCAATCAGGTGTCGCACGAATATTATTTGGTGAATGCGCGAGACCGTTACCAAGCCTTAAAACGTTTGGCCGATGCCAATCCCGATATTTTTTCTGTAGTGTTTTGCCGTACTAAAAGGGATACCCAGAAAGTGGCAGAGCGCCTAATAGAAGATGGTTATAATGCTGGAGCACTACATGGGGATTTAAGCCAAAACCAGCGGGATTTGGTGATGAAATCCTTTAGAAACAAACAAATACAGATGTTGGTAGCCACCGATGTTGCGGCGCGTGGGATTGATGTTGACGATATTACCCACGTCATCAATTACCAGCTACCCGACGAAATTGAAACCTACACCCACCGCTCTGGACGTACGGGGCGTGCTGGGAAAACTGGAGTGTCCATGGTTATTGTTTCCAAAAGTGAAGTGCGGAAAATCAAAAGTATCGAACGCATTATCAAAAAGCAATTTGAAAAGAAGGACATTCCGAATGGAATGGAAATCTGTGAGGTGCAATTGATGTCTTTGGCCAAAAAAGTACACAACACTGAGGTTAACCATGATATTGATGCGTATTTAGGAGATATTAATGCCCTCTTTGAAGATACCTCCAAGGATGAACTGATCAAGAAATTCTTTTCCGTTGAGTTTTCAAGATTCTACAATTACTATCAGAAAGCATTGGATTTAAATATATCAGTGTCTAACGATGACCATAAGGATTCTGGAAACTCTGTTCGTTATTTTATAAATGTTGGAAAAAAGGATGGTTTTGACTGGATGAGCTTGAAAGACTTTTTAAAGGAAGTTTTGGAGCTTGGTCAGGATGATGTATTTAAGGTTGAAGCAAAAGACACATTTTCTTTTTTTAATACGGAAAAAGAACTGCAGGAGAAAGTACTTGGGTTCTTTACCGACTTTAAATACAACGGCCGTTTTGTGAATGTTGAAGTTTCTGAAAACCGCAAACGCAGTGGCGGACGACGTGATAGAAATCGAGGCGACAGACGCAGGGACGACCGAAAAGGAAAAGGCGGTTCTGATAGAAGAGGAAGAAGGAGCGAAGGGAAATCAAAATCTAGACGATCGAAGTCTGAGGATTTTGGAGGCTCCAGACCTAGACGTTCCAGACGCTAGTTTATTTGATTACCTATAATCTTATCGATTAGCGGTTCACAAAAAGAAAATGGGTACGCTTTTTGTTAATTTTTAGTCAAATTAAAACTATAACGCCCGAAACTTAGTGTTTTGTTTAGTACTTTTATGTTCAGATTAAGTTTGCTATGAAACGTTATTTACTCATTTTACTTGTTATGTTTGCGTCTGCCTCAGTTTCTGGGCAGGATGACACGAGTGTTTTGGGTGTGGTAACCAATGCGGCAACCGACAAACCGTTGGAAAGTGTAAATATCGTTAACTTAAATCAAGTCATTGGAACGACGACCAATGCCAAAGGTGAATTTGAAATATCAGCAAAAGTCAATGACACACTGCATTTTTCGTATCTGGGATTCAAATCCATTCGTGTGCGTGTTACCAATGACTGGATAAAATTCGGAAGCTCCACTATCGAATTGACCGAATTGGCCCTGGCACTTGAAGAGGTTGTTGTAAACCAATTAAAACTTACCGGATATTTGGAAGTAGATATCAAACAGGTACCTTCTATCAACAACAATTATCGCTATAGCATTTCTGGGTTATCTAGTACGGGGTACGAAGCCAGTAAACCTTCGGGCCTTAACAATGTGATTGGCTCCATTTTTAATCCGGCTGATTTTCTGCATCGTATGTTTGGCAAAAAACCGAACGAGCTTCGTAAGCTGAAAAAAATGAAACAGGATGACGAAATTAGAAATCTTTTGGCATCTCGTTTTGACCGTGAAATGTTGACCGCTTTGTTAAATGTGGACCGGGTCGATTTGGATGAAATCGTCAGCCAATGCAACTATTCCAAAGGCTTTATACAAACGGCAAACGATTTACAGATTTTGGATGCCATCAGCGAATGCTACGAGGAATATAAACTGCTGAGCCGAGGCCGATCGAGAAGGATTTAGAATACTACACCTTTTCTATATCGCAACTTACCATCCAATGTATGCCAAATTTATCTTTTAACATGCCAAATTTTCCGCCCCAAAATGCATCCATAAAAGGCATCATCAGTTTTCCACCATCAGCAAGGGAATCGCAGATAGCTTGGCCTTGAGCTTCATCTTCAACATTGATGCTCACTGCAAAATTACTGCCAGCAACAAATTCCTGATCTTCATTTAAGTAATCCGAAGCCATCAGCAAAGTGCCTCCAAATTCGAGTGTACAATGCATCACCCAATTTTGAGCAAAATCCGGTGCTTTGAAAACGTCCTCAGGAGCTTCGCCAAACCTCATAAAGGTAGTTATTGTGCCATCCAATACATCTTTGTAAAAATTTATGGCCTCCTCGCAGTTGCCGTTAAAATGAAGATAGGTATGTGCTTTCATTACGTAATAATATTAAACAGGATTCGCTTTGTTAAATTCAATTGGTTGCTTAATCCAGAACTACTATTTTCTGGAATGCAGGGCAACCCGATTACCTTCCGTATCAATAAACGCGGCCATGTAACCATGCTCTGGTGAAATTTCGGTTTTGGGTTGGTATATTTTACCACCAGCACCTTCCACGCGATCCAGTTCATTCTGAACATCTTCGCTCATAAAATACACTAAAGTCCCTTCCTGACTGGGAATATAGGATTCTTGTTTGATTAAAGTGCCGGCCGCGCCTTCCTTTCCTTCAACAAAAGGAAACCAGCCCATCAATAGCCCTCCAAAATTTTGAACATCTAATTTCACCTCAAAAACAGTCTCATAAAAGGCTTTGGCCCTATCCATATCCGATACCGGAATTTCAAACCAGCCTACCATGTTTTTTTCCATACCTCTATTTCTCTAAAATTGTTTTTAGACTTAACAGCCCCTCCTCAAAGTCCTTTCCAACTGCTTTGTCCATATTGAAAAACATGAAAAATACATTTGAAGGCGGCTTGCTTTCTCCCTTAAATCCCCAAATTACTTTGGTTCGCTTGGGGCCTATACTTTCAAGTTTCAAATAGGCATCCGATTCTGATTTCCATGGTTTAAAAAACCGAAGCCGAGATTCAATTACTTCATTCTCGGTAATTTTGGTGATTTGTTGCTCCCCGACACCAACATCTTTGTTGCCTTCCCATTTGGCCAAAAACCCTACTTCCCCATCATTGCCAACATATTCCTGTTTCATCTTTGGATCTTTCTTTTTCCATGGTGACCATTCGTCCTGATTTTTGATGAACTTCAAATAGTCAAATACCTCGGGGGTGGGTTTATCCACCAGAATGCTTCGCTTTACATCAAATTTCTTTGGCGCCACGAGCATGAGCATTATAAAAATGAGGGCAAGAGCTATCAGAATATAAAGAAGAATCATCATGATGTGGAGGGTTTATAGTCGGCCCTATAAAGATAGTTATTTTTTGGATTGATAAAAACGATTTATGATATCATCATAACTTTTAATTGTTTTTTTGCACCAATCCAAACGTTTTTCAAGCATTTCATTTTCAGACAATTGCCAATCTATATTGGATTTTCTCAGCTTAGTCGTCACATGTTGTAAAATGATAGCGGCGGAAACCGAAATATTCAAACTTTCGGTAAAACCTACCATTGGAATTTTTAAAAAACAATCGGCCGCATTTAAAACCTCTTCCGAAAGGCCTTCGGTTTCCCTTCCGAAGAAAAAGCAGGATTTTTTTGAAATATCAAAATCGTTTAAATCACAGTCTTTTTGATGCGGCGAGGTAGCCACAATTTGATAGCCTCTGGTTTTTAAATCAACTATGCACTCTTTTACAGAATGAAACCGGTTGAGGTCCACCCACTTTTGAGCGCCCATGGCTATTTCCCTGTCAATACGTTTGGTATTGCGCTCCTCAACAATACTGACCTCCTGAATGCCAAACACATCACAACTTCTGATGACTGCACTGGTATTGTGCAGTTGGTATACATCTTCGGTAGCCACCGTAAAGTGCTTGGTACGCTGAGATAGCACCCGATGGAATTTTTCCATGCGCGCCTCGGTTAAATAGGATTCTAAATGAACCAAAAGGTTTTTGTCAATCATTCCTCCAAAGTTAGTATTTTTAAAGTATGAATAAGCATATTGTAGTACTTACTGGAGCAGGCATGAGTGCCGAAAGCGGGATTAAAACCTTTAGGGATGCCGATGGCTTATGGGAAGGGCATGATGTTATGAAAGTGGCCACGCCGGAAGGTTTTAGGGAAAATCCAGAACTGGTTTTGGATTTTTATAACCAACGCAGACGACAACTTTTTGAGGTGAAGCCCAATTCGGCACATTATGATTTGGCTTCACTGGAAAAGGATTTTAAGGTGAGCATCATTACCCAAAATGTGGATGATTTGCACGAGCGTGCCGGAAGCACCAATGTAGTGCATTTACATGGCGAATTGCTAAAGGTTCGAAGTACTTATGACGCCAATGATATTCAAGAATGGAAAACCGATTTGGTTTTGGGGGATCTTTGCAAAAATGGCTATCAATTAAGGCCGCACATCGTTTGGTTTGGTGAGGATGTCCCGATGATTAAAAAAGCCATGGAAATTTGTGAAACGGCCGATATTTTGATAATTATTGGTACGTCAATGCAGGTATATCCAGCGGCGGGATTGATGCATTATGTGCCAGATCATACACCTACCTATTTTATTGACCCAAAACCAAATATTGAGAGCAAAAAAAATTTGACGGTTTTTGCAGAACCTGCCACCGTTGGTGTAAAAATTGCACTAAATTTAATTAAGAACAATATTAGTCATCCTTAGCAAGTACTGTTAATGGTAAATCCTCAGCACCCGCATAAAACACCACAATTTCAACTGGTCTGTTGCCCTCATTTATGCCGTAGTGAATTTTATTTACTAACTCCACGATAACATCACCTTCTTTTAGATAAAGAGTATTTTCATCCGCATCCACAACTTTTAATTTTCCTTTTAGCATGATACCAGAATTGATTACCGGGTGGTAATGCCTATGCAATTTTGTTTTTGGTGGTATCGTAATTTTTAAGACCGTTACTTTAGGTTGTCCTTCAGGGTACTTTGGCAGGGTATCCCCATTCCAGCTTTTTATAGTTTCGGCAAGTTTTTCAACCTTAATTTCGCTGATTTTTGTGGTTTTGCAAGCGCATACCGTCCATAAAAGCAGAAGCACAATTATTCTATTCATTTTTAATGATTCTAAAAGTGAGATTAATTCTTGGTCCAATATCCCTTTTCGTTTTTGGAATTCTGTGTTTCCAAAAGTGTTGCGTGCTATCTTTCATTAAGAGCATACTCCCATGGGTTAATGGAATATCTACCCTTTTTAAATCATTTCGCTGGATATGCCTCAATTGAAAAGGCCTGGTTTCACCAAGGGACACGGAAGCAATAATGGGGTTTCTGCCCAGTTCCTTTTCATTATCTTGATGCCAACTATTACCATCCGAACCAGTTCTGTAATAATTCAAAAGACAGGTGGAAAATTCTGCCTCAACCTCTTTTTCAATGCGCTCTTTTATAAACAACAAATCTTCATTCCAAGGATGTGGTTGCATCAAGATACCAGAATATTTGTAGGTTTTACGGGTATCGCCGTATAAAGCAGTAAGCCTTGGGACATCATAGATTTTGCCAAAAAACTTAATCTGATCTTGTTGCCAATTGATATTTTCAGCCAAGCTTATATATAGCCTATCGCTTTCTTCTTTTGAAAAAAATTGATCGTACAAACATATTTGGGCATCAGGTAGATTGAAACCGATACTTTTATTTTGATGGCTCATTTCATCCTACAATTTAGCCTATTTTACAAGATGAAAAGGTTAATTACTTTTTTGGACCAAAACACGCCACCAAGCAGCACTGAACAATTAGCTTCCACTTAACAAAATTGTCCTTTAAAGTGTCACCTGTAAAACTCGATTTTAAAATTATTTACGCAACGAATCTTACTAGGATCATTGATGTTGGCAATTTCCACATTATTCAATGTAGCCTTTAATACAAGCACTTTATCTTTATCTTCATCCAGCGTTAAACGTTCCACTTCCAAAGTACCGGACGTACCAGTGCTCGTAAATTCCTCTCCACCGACACCACCTACCTTATAAAAAACATAAGCAGTTCCAGTTATAATACCACCATTTGTGACGGTGTAACTTGTTTTGTTAAGATCATTGATATCAATAAACAGATTGAACCCTAAATCTGTGGATTCATCCAATGTACTGTGCCCTCCTGTTTGAATAGACGGCACCGTAAAAAGCGCATCTGCACGATAGCCATAAACGTTGTGGTCAAAATCCTCGAAATTAATATTCGTGGTACAATTTGCGTCAAATGAGATGGCTGCTTCAAGTTCGGACAGCACAACAATGGTATTAGGGCTACCACCTCTACTACAACTAGCGAGCAAAAGAAGTAAGCAGTAAACTGAAGAAAATTTTAGGAGAGCACTCATGAGAGTAAATAATTGGTTAATAGCCTGATAAAGATAATAAAAGCTAAAGAAATCTTAACATCAGTACTTAATTTTTTATTGATTTTTCGCTTCGATCCATTTGCTTAAGTATTTGGTGCTTTTTAGGGAATGGTGCATCAGCATTTGTCCCATAAAATTGTTTTCCCTATGCGCCTTTAGACGTTGTAATGCTTGGTTCACTCTTGACAACAATTTCTGTTGAAACTTTTCCTTCTTAAAACGGGTATTGACGACTTTAAATCCATTGTTTTGGAATGAGGCCCATAGCTTTTCGTTATTGAAAAGTTCGACAGCTTTGTTTGAGAAACTTTCGGGTTCATCCGCAATAAAACCGTTATGTTCCATGTCCCCAAATATGCCCTCGGCACCAATACTACTCATTATGCATGGAGTTCCATTTTGCATAGCGTCAACCAGCTTTCCTTTTAAGCCAGCACCAAAGCGCAATGGCGCCAAACATATTTTGGCACTTTGCATCGTTTGGTTTGCATCTGCCGTAAACCCCTTGATTAAAAAACCCTGTTTTTCACTATGCAGTTGATTTACCTTTTCAGATGCATAAGCACCATAAATGTGTATTTCGGCATTGGACAATTTCTTTCTAATCAACGGCCAAATTGTCTGTTTTAAGTAAAGGACAGCATCATAATTAGGAGCATGCAGAAAATTTCCAATAGAGATAAAATGACCTCGCTCTTCAAACTTCGACAAAGTTGAAATATGAGCTTCGTCTATGTTATCCAACATAAATGGCAAATACACCAAAAGGGACGCGTCCACTTTAAAGTCACTCTTAAGTACTTCAATTTCTGCTTCGGAAATAATCAAACTTAAATCGCACCTATAAATACTTGCAATTTCGCGTTTGGCGGTATCGTTGAATAAATAATTATTACCAAAAGGAGTTCCATCTTTCAAAGCCTGATGCCGACCTTTTCGCAAAAAGTGCAAATCCTCTGTATCCAATATCCGTAAAGCATTTGGACAATTTTCAGCAACCCTCCACCCGAATTGTTCCTCCATCATAAAACGGTCAAACAAAACTACATCTGGATTGAGTTGTTTAATAAAAACATCAAAACTGGAATTATTTAACTCAATAGTTTTTTGAGATACGCCAATCAAATTCAAATCGAAAGCATTCTCGGTTTTTGCGCAGGGACTTGCAAAAGTGACATCATAGCCACCCAACAGAAACGTATAAATGAGTTGGAGCATCCTACTTCCCGCCGCCGAACTCTTTGGCTCAGGCCACACATAACCGATAACTATCAATTTCCCGTTCATAAAAAATGTTAGCGTTCAAATTCCAAAAACTAAATTCCAAAATCTCCAAAGGATAAAAAAACTGGATTAAAAGGCAATCTATTCAACGCTCTGTTTTCGCTTCCCCTTTGGGGAAGTCCCGATAGCTATCGGGAAGGGTGGGGCCTTTATTGAGGCTTCGCCTCCAAACTATATTTAAACCGAACCTGCTTGGCCCAATCCACTAATGTCTTGATTTGTTCCTCTGAAAGTTTTGCGTCACCATGGGTCCAAGTATAAGAATTTAAAGGCATTTTACCCTCCTCCACTTCTTCTATCAGCTCTTCAAACTTATGGTCTTTTCGTTTTATGGAATTGCCTTCCCATTTCGAAACATTAAAATGCTCTTTCCCTTCTTCAACATGATGATTCAACCAGTAATTCACCGGAGTAATACTATTATACCAAGGGTAACGTGTTACATCACTATGGCAATCGTAACAGGCTTGTTTTAGAATCAGTTTCACATCCTCGGGTGGGTTAGTCTCAGATTCAAAAGCATCCATAGAAGCCAAATCGCCCTCATTCTTTTCGGGGCCAAAAAATTGAGCAATTAACAGCACTACTAGTAAAATCAGTCCTATTTTTTTTAGTATTTTCATCGGTATAAATTTAATGCCTAAAAGTAATAAACCTTTTGACTACTGCCGAACTTTACAACGAATTAAATTATGTAAACCACTCCCGAGAAAAGCGTCTCTATTATGCCAATATGGTGATGGACAATCCCGATTTGATTCCAAAACTGTTGGACATCCTTTTTAGGGTAGATGATAAAATTTCACCTCGTGCGGCCTGGGTATTGGAATTTATGTGTAGCAAGAAAATAGAAGCCATCATCCCTTTCTTGGACCGATTTACCGAAAACATGAGTAAAGTTCATCTGGATTCGGCCGTACGTCCCGTTGCAAAAATTTGTGAGCTTTTGATTAAAGCCACAAACCCTAACATTGAAAAAGCCCTAACTGAAACCCACAAGGAAAGGATTATCGAAAACTGTTTCGACTATATGATTAACGACGAGAAAGTGGCCCCAAAAGCCTACGCGATGAGCACCCTGTTTATTTTGGGAAAGGAATTTGATTGGGTTCATCCTGAGTTGCAACTAATTTTAGAACGTGATTTCCACCAACAAAGTGCTGCATTTAAAGCGAGGGCAAGGCATATTCTAAAAAAATTGAAGAAGGACAGATGACGGATGACCTATGACAGGTGACGGATTACCGCAACTGAGTAGTGTAAACCAAACACTGCCTACCGCACACTGCACACTGCCTACCGAAGAAAACTTCGGACTTCGGGCTTCCGTCTTCTGTCTAAATAAGCTATCTTTGCATCCTTTAAAATTAAACATCCATGTCATTATCTCCCTTAAACGCCATTTCACCAATTGACGGGCGTTATCGCAGTAAAGTCAACGAACTGGCTCCTTATTTTTCTGAAGAAGCTTTGATAAAATATCGTGTTCGTGTTGAAATTGAATATTTCATTGCTTTATGTGAAATCCCTTTGCCTCAATTGAAACAGGTGGACCATTCCGTTTTTGATAGTTTAAAGGCTATCTATCAGGATTTTTCTTCTGAAGATGCGCAAGCGATAAAGGACATTGAGGGTGTGACCAATCACGACGTAAAGGCGGTTGAGTATTTTATCAAAGAAAAATTTGATGCGTTAGGATTATCCGAATTTAAGGAGTTTATCCACTTTGGATTGACCTCCCAGGATATTAACAATACCGCTATTCCATTAAGCATCAAGGAGGCAATGAACGATGTGTATGTACCTGAATATTTCAAGGTATTGGAGAAATTGAAGGCATTGGTAGAGGAATGGAAAAACGTACCCATGCTGGCCAGAACGCACGGACAGCCAGCTTCCCCTACCCGATTGGGCAAGGAAATTGATGTTTTTGTAGTCAGATTGGAAGAGCAGTTCAATCTATTGAACGATGTGCCGAGTGCAGCAAAATTTGGAGGTGCTACTGGTAATTTTAATGCACATTTCGTGGCCTATCCAGAAATTAACTGGAAAACCTTTGGCAATCTTTTTGTGCAGGAAAAACTGGGTTTACAACATTCTTTCCCAACCACGCAGATTGAGCATTACGACCATATGGCCGCTTTGTTTGACACCCTAAAACGTATCAACACTATTTTAATCGATTTGGACAGGGACATTTGGACCTATGTTTCTATGGATTATTTCAAACAGAAAATAAAAAAGGGCGAAGTTGGAAGTTCAGCCATGCCTCATAAAGTAAACCCCATCGATTTTGAAAATTCAGAAGGTAACCTAGGTATTGCCAATGCCATTTTTGAACATCTTTCTGCTAAATTACCAATATCCAGATTGCAGCGGGATTTGACCGATAGCACTGTTTTAAGAAATGCAGGCGTACCTTTTGGGCATACTTTGATTGGTTTTAAATCCATTTTAAAAGGCTTGAACAAATTGCTTTTAAACGAAAGTAAGTTTGCCGAAGATTTAGAAAACAACTGGGCTGTGGTTGCTGAAGCCATTCAGACTATTTTAAGACGAGAGGGCTATCCAAACCCCTACGAGGCATTAAAAGGGCTTACAAGGACCAATGAAAAAATTAATATGGCCTCCATTTCAAATTTTATTGATACCTTAGAGGTTTCGAATCAAATTAAGGAAGAACTAAAACAAATTACGCCAAGTAATTACACTGGAATATAGCACACCATCATGTTGAATAGCAAGCAGACTTTAATTTTGACCGGCCTATTGGTAGGTGGTATTTTCGTATGCGGTATTTTGGACATTTTGGATAATTTTATCATCCTCACCATATTGACGTTGACATTCTTTGCCATTATTCTTAACGTGTTCTATTCAAATTCGAAATACAACGCTCCGCAAGAACAGGAAGTAGAAAACGATTAAAATTAAAAAAGACTTCCATTGCGGAAGCCTTTTTCTCTATTAACGTAACTATAATTATTTAAAGAAATCTGTCATTTCCTTAAATTGTGACGCATCCATGCCAGAGTGGCGCATAGCTTCCACCAGAGCGTACATTTTTTCTGGTTTCATATCATCGCCTAACAAACGAACTACCCCAAAACCTACCTCTTTTGAACTTCCCAGAACGATTACTTCATCTGCTTCATCATCATCACCCACATATTTTATCACGAATTTGTTGCCCCTATCTTGAAATTCCATAAGATCCTGATATTGCTCTTGTCTCAAAATATCTTTAACCTCCTCCAATTTTGTACTGTAAGTATCCTGGTTTTTTTCATCGGCTTTAAAACCAATAAAATTCAGTCGCCTTACGGATTTATAAGCTTCTTTTTGCTCCTCTGTCAGTTTGGTTTCATCCAGTTCAAGCATGGAAATAGGGATGTCCTGTGATATAAAATCTGTAGTTTCCTGATTGTCCACAAAATAACGCTGTAAACTGGGTTCGCTTTTGCAATTAAACATGACTGCACATAGCAATAGGATCGCAAAAATTTTAGTTGCTCGATTCATTGGATTGATTTTAAAAGTTAATTGAACAAAGTGATTGCACCTTTTTAATCGATGCAATCACTTCGCTTTTTTTGATTGATGAATTGATGTGTTATGATTTCTTTTTATCCAGGTGCTGACCTCCAGGAATGTTCATTTTATTGGTCAATTTAGAAATCTCGTTCAAATCGATATCGCCTGTCATCGAAACCACAACGGTTTCAATTTTACGTTCTTTGCCATTGATTTCGACTTTCTCTTCCATTTTCTTATCGATTCCCGTCACAAAAATCAGCAACTCTTTCACATGGTCGGCATCCCTACCTTCCTTCACATAAAATTTCACCTCGGTACCGTCATCGCGCACTTCCATTAATTCTTCCAAGCCTCCTGAACGGGATCTTACCCATTTAGTGATATCTGCCGAAATGGCTTTGCTGTCGGTAACGATGGTCTTAAAACTGGTAATGCTTTTTACCATATCCATAAAGGCCTTTGCCTCGGGATCACTTTCATCTACGCCAACTTTTGCAATCATCTGGAACATCTTTGGCTTAATGTTCACATAGGTTACATCGGGGCTGTCGCTATACTTATCGAATACCGAACTCTGTGCCATGCCAACTACCGGCAATAGCAGCACTGCCATTACAAATACTATTAATCTCTTTTTCATCTTACTTGTTTTTATTGTATTTAAAGTTTTCATTTTTTCTTAAGGTTTTTTAAAAATTATACTGGTTGAATTTTCAATTTCATTGA
Source organism: Hyunsoonleella aquatilis (assembly GCF_014270105.1). GTDB lineage: Bacteria > Bacteroidota > Bacteroidia > Flavobacteriales > Flavobacteriaceae > Jejuia > Jejuia aquatilis. The sequence continues at coordinate 1,072,858 of NZ_JACNMF010000001.1, read as the reverse complement.
GATATCCAATCGTAGAAGTGCCTTTATTCACTTCGTCCAGATACCCAATGGTTGAAGTACCTTTATTCATATGATTCGAAATCATAGCTAGCGTTTTGGATACTTCGTTAAACGCATCTTCTGGCTCACAAAACGTCCCCACTAAGTTTTCCTCACATTGGTCTGCACCAATGAACGGGTCCGTAAAGTAAACTCCCAACATAATAACTGCAACCGCTGCGACCGACATCCACTTGTAATTAAATTTTCTCTTAGGTTTTAATGGCAGGTCTTTTGTAAACCGTTCCTGTTGGTTTCCCAAAAAATACACAAACATGGGTTTATAGTGCTCTAAGTGTGGTGCAACGTCTTCTCCAGAAAAATAGTTTTTTAACACTTGCTCTTCCTTAAGGCTCGTCTCCCCGTTTTCGTACTTTTCAAGTAATTTCTCTATACTATTTAATACCATAATTATGCGTATTAGTTAATCGTTCTCTTATCGTTTTTCTCGCTCTTGAGAGGGCCACTCTTACCGCCGTATTGTTCATCCCCAGCATTTTGGCTATCTCATCAAAATCGTATTCCTCAATATCCCTCAGTTGTATGATCATCCTCTGTTGTTCGGGCAATTCCTCAATAATCCGCTCCACCCAACTTACGCTATCATTCAGCTCTACCTGTCTTTGCAAAGGCGTATTCTTTTCCTCATAATTGCTGTGGACAATCTTTAAGTTTTGCGCCTGTTTCGATTTCAACTTGTCCAAGCAAAAATTCTTCGTCATCGTCATCGAAAATGCCTCCACATTCTTATACTCCTCTATCTTTTCCTTGTTCCGCCATAATTTCAAAAGCACCTCCTGCGTTGCATCTTCAGCTTCTTCTGTTGAAACTAGCAGTCGCTTGGCCATTCGGAACAACTTATCCTTAAAAGGCATTACAATATTTAAAAACTCACTTTGAGTCATATTCAGGTTTGGTTTTCAGAAAACAGCTGGTTTAAGGCCATTTATAGTTACGACGAACCAGGATTTATTTTGTTACATCACATTTAAAAAAATTTGGATTATTTGGGCGTTTCCCTTCCCGATAGCTATCGGGAGGGTCGGGCTTTCGGCAGTCGCTCCCTCCTATCGTCGGGGAGCTTCAACAAATGCCTCAATCCCTAACGCGGGCCAATCTGCCAAAGCACTTTCAAAACAGCCAACAATACTTCAAATCTCCTGCTTCGTGCTTCATGCTTCCAACTTAATGCTTCCAACTTCAAGAAACACTTCCTCGATAAAATTTTTTATTATACAATAATGTAAGTAAATTTAGGGTTTTATAGACTACTATATTAAAATTGCTTGTATGAAAAAGTTAAGAGCCCTAACCCTGATTCTATCTGCCTTTATGTTAACGGGTTGCTTTGAGGACGGTGACGATATCCCTATCCAAACCGCCGAAATCAACGACTTTGTTTGGAAAGGCATGAGCATCTACTATTTGTACAAAGATGAAATGCCTGACTTAGCCAATGATAGATTTACTAACAACTCAGAGTATACGGAATATCTGGAAATGTTTGATTCTCCTTTTGACCTGTTTAATAGCCTAAAATATCAGCCAGGTATTGTTGACCAATTCAGCTGGATGGTGAATGATTATATTGAATTGGAGCGCAATTTCAGCGGTATTTCTACAACAAATGGTATGGAATTCAGTCTATTTAAAAAACCCAATGAAGGCAACAAAGCTATTGGTGTTGTCCGATTGGTATTGCCTAATAGTGATGCGGCCAATAAAGGCATTAAACGTGGTGATATTTTCTACGCCGTGGACGGGATTGAATTATTTTACAACTCAGATACAGATAACAATACTGGTTTGCTACTTAGTGAAAATTACACAATAAGTCTTGGTTTTTTTGATGACAAGGGAACGGCTGATGAGGGGGATGATTCGGTAGAACCTCTTGATCGAGATATCCAGCTTAGCAAGTTTGAATATGAAGAAAACCCCATACATTCTTCCAAAATTTTAGAAGTTGATGGTGAAAAGGTTGGCTATTTGATGTTGAATGGTTTTACCGCTGGATATGATGATGAACTGAATGCTGTTTTTGGGGATTTCAAGGCAAATAACGTGCAGCACTTAGTTTTAGATTTGCGCTATAACCCAGGAGGAAGAGTTACTATAGAGACCTATTTGGCAAGCATGATTACTGGGCAATTCATAGGGCAAATATTCTCCAAACTTATTTATAACAGTAATTTTGAAACAACAGATTTCAACTTTGTAAGTAAAATTGAAAATGGAGAGGATATCAACGCATTAAACCTAGATAAAGTTTATGTATTAACGACAGGAAGTTCGGCTTCGGCAAGTGAAGGCCTTATTAATGGCCTTAACCCTTACATTGAAGTTATACAAATCGGGACAAATACCAGAGGTAAAACACAAGCTTCAAGGACCTTATATGACTCACCTGAAAACAATTATAGACGTGAGGGAGCCAATCCAAGGCATACCTATGCCATGCAACCTTTAGTAGCGGATGGTGTAAACAGAGATAATGTTAAAGTGCCAAGTACTGGATTAACACCTGACATAGATTTTACAGAACAAAAGTTTAACTACGGTAGAATTGGAGAAGAAGACGAACCTTTTCTAGCGGTCGCTTTGGCAGAAATTGGAGGTACAACAAATAAATTCCAAACCTCAAAATCCAAGCAAAGCCCTACAGAAATGCTGTTTGATAGCAACGAATTTCGACCTCTGAAAGGCGGTTTGGTGATTGATTAAGAATCAAAATTGAATACACATAAAACCTATTTCAACTGGAGCTCCGGTAAGGATTCTGCGCTAGCACTATACCATTTATTAAAGGATGAGCGTTACTCTGTTGAGGAATTAATTACAACAGTAAATTCACATTACAATCGCGTGTCTATGCATGGCCTGAGAAAGGAGCTATTGACTGCGCAAACAAATGCTTTAAAAATTCCTGTAAGTTTTATTGAGCTACCCGAAATGCCAAGTATGGCCGTTTATGAGCAAAAAATGAGCGCAACGGTTTCCAGATTAAAATCCGAAGGTTTCACCCATTCAGCTTTTGGCGATATTTTTTTGGAAGACTTACGAACATATCGTGAAGATCAATTAGCCAAACACCATTTTAAAGCTGTATTCCCCATTTGGAAAAGAGACACCAAAGAACTAATCAACGAATTTTTGGATTTAGGCTTCAAAACGATAATTGTCTGTGCCAATTCAAAATACTTTGATGAAGATTTTGTCGGAACAGTAATCGATAAAAGCTTTATTGACAATCTACCAGAAGACGTTGACCCCTGTGGTGAAAACGGTGAATTCCACACGTTTTGTTTTGATGGCCCCATTTTTAAAAAGCCTATCGAATTTGCAGTTGGCGAAAAAGTTTATCGCGAATACGACACACCAAAAACGGATGATTCTGTGTGCACAATTGAAGAAAAGTATGGTGTTTGGTATTGCGACTTGATCGCAAAAAACTCCTAGTTATTTACAACTAGGCTTCATATAAAATTGTCATTCCCGTGATCCCGATAGCTACCTTAGATTTGCTTTAGATAGATTTGATGTTTATTATTGAAACCTGTCAGCGATCCATCGATAGCTTTAGTTGTGCACTATCCCGATATTAGGAACTGACAGGTTTTATAGAGCCAAGGCCTGTATAAGATCGTAGTAAAACCTGATAAGGTTCTTAGGAAACGGCTCTTTTCTAATCTTCAAAAATTAAAAGTAATGAAATTTAAAACGTTTATAGGGGTTGATGTCAGCAAACTTACCCTGGATGTTTGTCTGGTCAGGGAGGGCAGACAGGTTGCGCATACCGTTGTCTCTAATGACACCAAATCTCTGAGTAGCTTTTTTAGAAAAATCAAAAACACCCAAGAGCTGAGCTCATTGCTGATCTGCGCCGAGCATACCGGACATTACTCAAATATATTGCGCACGTATTGTTTGGAACATAATATCAGTTTATGGTTAGAGAGCGGTGCCCAGATCAATTTAAGCTCAGGGGTACAAAGAAGCAAGAGCGATAGAACGGATGCCCACCGCATTGCGTGCTATGCTTCAAGGTACTCGGACAGGGCAAGGGTCGAGACTATAGAGCCCACAGCTTTGGAAGAGGCAAAGTTATTGTTAAGCGAAAGAGAGCTGTACGTAAGGGAAAGGGCAAAGTACAGGGCTCAGATAAAAGACCTAAGGAAATTTATATCAAGGCCATTCTACAGGGATCGAAAACTCAGAATGGACAGGCACATAAAACGCTTGGGCAAATCCATAGATCAAATCGACCATAGAATCGATGAGCTGTTCGGTTCGACCGAAGAACTGACCAGGCAAATGGAAATCCTACAGTCGGTGGATGGAGTGGGCAAACAGGTTGCCCTGAACACCATCATCGCAACACATGGATTCAGGAAATTCAAAAACGGAAGGCAGTTTGCCTGTCACTCTGGAGTAGCCCCGTTCAAGTACACATCGGGAACAAGCCAGAGATCGAGGAACAAAGTCTCTAACAGGGCCAACAAAAAACTCAAAACGCTCTTCCATATGGCAGCTCTCTCTGCTATAAGGGTGAACGGAGAGTTCAAAGACTATTTCGAAAGGAAAATAGCAGAAGGAAAAAATAAAATGACTGTAATCAACGCAGTTAGAGCCAAGATAATTAATCGGATATTTGCACTTATAAGAGAAAACAGAACTTACGAGAAAAAAGTAAAACCTAAATTGCACAATCCATAAGAATATCGGGACGGGAATCCATAAAAAAGCCACTTTTCAGTGGCTTTTTACATAACTAATAACTACCCTACTTTCCGTTCCAAAGCAATAAAATGAGTTTTATTATTATCCTCGGTGCTATATAAGGGAAAAATCTTTACCTCACATTCATAAGGCTCTCCACTCTTTTTATAATTGGTGATATTTTCTTTAAAAGGAGTATTTAAAGCGATTTTCTTTTTGATATTTCTTCTTGCTGAGACGGAAGTTTCAACCCCTTGCAACATCTTAGGAGTTTTATGCAAAACCTCATTTTTAGCATAACCTGTCATTTTTGAAAATCCCTTGTTCACCCAAACGATGTTTTGATTTAAATCTGTAATGATAATAGCCTGAAACGCTTCGTTTTCAAAAATCGAATCCATGGTGTTTTTCCAATTCAATTGTTTGGCATAGGACTTCACTTTAGCTATATCTTGAAGTCTCTCAGACTCGTTTAACGTATCAATATAACCCTGGCTGTAAACGTCCCAGCTCATCAGGGGCGTCATCACCCTAGAAGTATTGGATATCTCGGCCGAAACAGCTTTATATTCAGATTTACTTAATGAGGACAAATAGATATCGAGTCCCATCATCTTGTATAAATTGTGTTTCATAATTATAAGCTTACAAACTCGACTACCTCTTGTTTCATTCAATTCAAAACGGCCTACTCTAGTTAAAATATATACCTCCGGGAATGATATTTACCGTTGCCGAATTAACTTCAGTATTGGTGGATAAATCATAAGAGGTTAAAGAACCATCACTAACAAAATCTTTTGCATCTAAAGCATATAATACACCATCTTTTACACGCATATCATAAAAACTCACACTTTCAATTTCTGCAACTGAGGGAAGTGTCGAGGCTGTTTCTTCCATTTTATAAACTGAGCCACCAGAATATAAGTATAGCGCTCCATTATCAAAATTAAGTTTAGAGGGGGATGTTATAGCGGCGTTTAACGCTATCGTTCTGGATATTTGATTAGTCGATGTTGCTATTTCAATCAAGTTTTCTGAAGAAAGCACCCATAAATCACCATCGTCGTCCAATTGGAGGGAGTTGGGTGAATTCCCAACAGTAATACTTTCTTCAAATTCATCGGTTTCTGTATTTATAACGTCTACTTTATTCCCATTACCAAAAATCCCCGTAGCTACATAAACCTTATTACCTTGAGCTACAATTTCCTCTGGTAAATAGCTTGTATTAATGGTATCTATAATTGAATTAGACGTTAAATCTATTACAGCCAAAAAATCATCATCACTAGGCGTAAAATCTCCCCAGTTTGTCACATAGCCTTTACCATTTGAAATTGCCATATATCTCGGATTGCTTAAACCACTATCAATTGTCGAGACAGACTCAAAAGTATATCGGTTAACGATTTCTATTTTATTGGAAACATTCAAAACGATGTATGCCAAATCCCCATTAAACGCAATACTCTGTGCCGTATCACCCAATAGTTTATTATTTACATTATTAAAGACGTCATTTTCAACAGTATTCAAATCGAAAGAGACAAAAGATACGGAGGCATTTCCCATCCCAAAATTCCCCTCGTGCGAGATTAATATCCCATTTTCATAATCGCCTTTTGGTATTATTATAGTGTCATCATCAGTGCTACATGATGTAAAAAACAGACCTATTGAAAGGGCCAATACCAGTAATTTGTTAAGTTTCATTGTTTAAAATTTAATTGTTGTTAATATTTGAAAATTTCTATTCGGCATTGGTCGCAACGCCACATTTTGATAATTTTTATTGTATAAATTGTTGATTCTAAAACTCAAGTCATAGGTAACTTTTCCGCATTTATTCAAAAGATACCCCACTCCAATATTGCCCACATTAAAGCCATCCAATTCGTCACCTATGATGAATACCTCACCATTAAACAAGTGCTGATAGAACATTGAAAAGGATTGAAAATTATAAGCTAGCGAGACGTTCCCCTTGTGAAAAGGCACATAAATCAATTGCTTTTTGGTTTCCAAATTTTCTGAAACGGTATAGGAATAGTGAGTATTTATAGTGAATTGATGGCTGTTGATTTTAAAGGTAGATTGTGCTTCCAACTCCGCTCCATAACTATGGGATTTTGCAACATTCTCAGGTCGCCATTCTCCCTCCTCATCAGGTCGCCATTGAATTAAACCTTTTGTCGTTATATAGTAGGTATTAAAGCTTACATTTAACTTCTTGAAACGAAAAACTTGCCCTAAATCTAATTGATACGAGGTTTCAGGACTCAAATCCAAGTTGCCTCTAGAAGGCCAATACAAATCATTAAATGTGGGAATTCTAAAGTTTTTGGAGCCATTAAACTTAATGATATAAGCTTTCGAAACCTTATAAGCTCCGTCCACAGAAAATAATAACGGGTTTTTGAAATCCGATGTAAAGTCTTTTCTAATATTGATATTATACTCAAATCTTTGTGCAGGCTTATGGTTCATCAAAGCTGTTGCTGAAAAAGCACTTCGCTCAGGGTCGCCAAAACTGCTCCCTCCCCCATCAAAATGGTTGAATTCTAAAATGCTTCTAAACTGAAGCGTATTTGATAATCGCCAGTTATAATTATGATTGAGAATAAAAGTGTTCACTTTTCCAAAAGAAAAAATGCTATTGTCCTTGTTTTCAAAATATTTGAATTTCTCGTTAAGATGAACCGCTTTCAACTTTGAAGTAATATTTCCTGAAATACGAGTCCATTCCAGCATTGTCCTAAAGTTTTCATCTTCATATTTACTCCTCCCTATTGCAACCAAGGTTCCAGAAAAATGACGTTCGCCATCATAACTTTGATGATACAGCTTTAAAACATCCTTTTCAGATAGGACATATCCTAAATTAACATCCAAATTCAAGTTATTAAATTCCCCATTTTCATTGACCATATCCGTTCCCAAATATTTATAGTCGTTATCAGAGTCCACATAAGCGATTCCAATGTTTGCAGAGAATTTCGAGTTACCAAAGGAAGACGAGACATTGGCCATTTTCATATTAAAACTTCCGTAAGACAAACGCACACTATTATCGAAATGAGAATCAAACTCCAGATTATTATTTAAGTGAATACTGCCCCCAATTGCACCACTGCCATATTGCACACTGCCTCCCCCGCTTCGTATGTCTATCGCATCAAAATTGGAGGTATTTATGGTATTGAAATCTGTCTGCCCATTAAGCTGGGAATTGATATTGATGCCATTCCAAATCACGGCTGTTTGGGAGGCATTGGTTCCCCTGAATGAAGGTGAGGACACCATCCCAAACCCGTTTTCCTTAAAATATACATTGGAATTAAACGCCAATAGCCCCGTTAGCGATACCGGATTTTTAGCAATAACGGAGTCGTTCAGTTTTTCAATTTTAATCCCTGAAGCATACTGCACAAGCTTGCTGTCACTCAAAAAAACCTCATCCAGTTTTTGGATAGAGTCTAGTTGCGCTTGGGCAAGACTGCCAAAACCGATTACAAATAATATAAAAATGTGTTGTTTCATAATCCGCAAAACCCTTTACCCGAGAGTTAATATTAGATGATGAACATGGCAGGTCTCCTGACTTGCGTCTTCATGTTGGTCTTCCCATCAAAATGACAGTGACATCGAAGTTGAACATGAAGCTTGATAGCTTACAGTTGCGGGAACAGTTCTGGACTTTAACCAGATTCCCTTTTAATCCACTCTGTTAAAACAGAACGAAACCAAATTCTAAGCAAAAGTAAACATTATGTTTAATCTTTTACTCAAAACATTAAATAATATTACTTTTGAAGCGGTTAAAAATTGAATTTTGAGAAAACTCGTTTTACTTTTTGTTTTAAGTATTTCCGTTGCTTGTAAAGAGGACAAAGGGATCAGCAGAAAACTTCCGCCTATGGAAGTTCAGAAAGCGGAATTAAAATATGCAAAAGGGTACTCAATTAAAAAGTATAACGGCTTTTCTGAAATTGAAATTTCCAAACCGTGGCCGGAAGCCGCAAAGACCTATAAATATGTTCTGATTTCAAAAGAAGCAGTTGCTAAAACTTCCCTGTTAAAAAATGACTATGATGGTATCATACTAAAGCCAATTAAAAAAATAGTAGTCACCTCAACCACCCACCTTCCAGCATTGGAATTATTAAATGTCGAAAGCACATTGGTTGGGTTTCCCGGAACGGATTATGTCTCTTCAGAAAAAATAAGAACTCAAATTGAAAATGGAAACATTAGAGAATTGGGCAAAAATGAAGGCTTAAATACTGAAGTTCTGCTGGAGTTAAATCCTGATGCAGTGGTTGCTTTTGGGATTGAGGGCGGTAATCGCTCGTTAGAAACCATTCAAAAATCTGGAATCCCTGTGATTTTTAATGGTGATTGGGTGGAAAGCTCTCCTCTTGCCAAGGCGGAATGGATTAAGTTTTTCGGTGCAATATTCGGCAAAGAGAAAGAGGCAGATTCTATTTTTAATCAAATTGAAAAAGACTATTTAGGGGCTAAAGTATTGGCTCAAAATGTAAAATATAAGCCTACGGTCTTGAGTGGCGCCATGCATAGTGATGTTTGGTACTTGCCAAACGGCACAAGTACCGAAGCGCAACTGCTGAAAGATGCCAACGTCAACTATCTTTGGAGTGACACCCAAGGTTCTGGAAGTTTAAAATTGAATTTTGAGTCGGTTTTTGTAAAGGCTAAAACTGCTGAGATATGGTTGAGTCCATCCAACTATTCCAGCTACGAAAATTTAAAAAACGGTAACGAAAATCACTCGCAATTTGATGCGTTTCAAAATAAGAATATCTATTCCTTTACTAATACAACGGGTGCAACCGGAGGTGTTTTATACTATGAATTAGGTATGACACGACCAGATTTGGTTTTAAAGGATATCATCAAAATTTGTCACCCTGAATTATTAAAAGAATACTCACCCTATTTTTTTAAACCCCTCCCTTAATTGAAATCTGACAAAACACATAGCATATCTTTTGTAGTCCTTATCGTGGTTCTTTTGCTATGTTTTTTAGTGAACATAAGTTTAGGTTCGGTTTCCATCCCCATAAAGGATATTTTTAATAGTCTAATTGGAAACCCTACTTCTCAGGAAACCTGGCAGCACATTGTTCAAAATTATCGATTGCCAAAAGCACTAACAGCCATTATCGTCGGATCTGGATTGGGAATTTCTGGGCTTTTGATGCAAACATTATTCAGAAATCCTCTTGCTGGCCCTTTTGTTTTGGGCATTAGTTCCGGAGCGAGTTTGGGTGTAGCATTGGTCATTTTAGGCTCAAGTATTTTCGGAGGGGCTTTGGCTTCCCTTTTTATTTCAAAATGGGGTATCGTGATTTCCGCAAGTTTAGGGAGTTTTTTGGTGCTGCTTGCCGTTTTAGCCGTATCTATAAAAGTAAGAGATACCATGGCCATTTTAATTATCGGTTTGATGTTTGCCAGTATCACCTCGGCCATTGTCAGCGTGTTGTCCTATTTTGGTTCTGCAGAGCAATTGCAGCAATACATCTTTTGGGGCTTTGGTAGTTTAGGGAATTTATCTTGGGAGGATATTTGGGTTTTAGTATTGATTTACGCCATTGGAATTTTATTGTCAGTCATTTCAATAAAATCGCTGAACACCTTACTTTTAGGTGAAAACTATGCCAAAAGTTTGGGATTGAACATCAAGCAAAGTCGATTTATTATCATCATTGCTACAAGTTTGTTGGCAGGGACCATTACTGCCTTTACGGGACCAATTGCTTTTATCGGTTTGGCCATTCCGCATATGACAAGGCAAGTCTTCAGCACTTCCAACCATAAAGTACTGTTGCCTGCTGTATTTCTATTTGGTGCCATCGTCATGTTGATTTGTGACGGCATTGCGCAATTGCCAACTTCTGATTTCACACTACCAATAAATGCCATAACGTCTTTGGTTGGTGCTCCAGTTGTGATTTGGCTTTTGGTTAGAAAACGAAAAATGGTATTTTAATGGAGGTGAAAATGCAGAAAGAGAAAGAAAATATCGTTTTAAAAACTACTAAGCTATCGATTGGTTATCCTTCAAAAAAGTCAAAGACCGTTATTGCGTCTGACATTAATATTGAATTGGAACAAGGAAAATTAATTGGTTTAATTGGTGCCAATGGCATTGGAAAATCCACCCTTTTGCGCACTTTGACCAAAGTTCAAAGCGCAATTGAAGGTGATACTTTAATCAATGACATCAACCTAAAAAATTACTCGTCTCTTGATTTAGCAAAAGCGATGAGTTTAGTTTTGACCGAACCCATAGCTTCTAAAAATCTATCCGTTTTTGAACTTGTTGCTCTTGGCCGACAACCCTATACCAATTGGGTTGGTAACCTTTCAAAAGAAGACATTGAAATTACCAAACGTGCCATTTCCCAAGTAAATATTGAGCATTTAAAGGACAAAAAATGTTTTGAGCTCAGTGATGGACAACTACAAAATGTGATGATTGCCCGAGCACTAGCTCAGGATACAGACATCATTATTTTAGATGAACCTACGACGCATCTGGATATGTACCACAAAGCCTATATTTTGAAACTGCTTCAAAAACTGTCGAAAGAAACGGGAAAGACCATTCTATTTTCATCACATGAAATAGGTTTAGCGATTCAACTTTGTGATACGCTCATCGTAATGACTGAAAACGGAGTCGTGGCCGACCAACCATGCAATCTTATTTCCAAAGGGGTTTTTAAACAATTGTTCCCGAAAGATCTGATTGCTTTTGATGAGAAAACTGGGAGTTTTAGGGTGAAAAAATAGTTTTCAGTCGCAGTCTCAGTTTTCAGGAGAAAGAGCTCACTACAAATTTAGCAATGTTCATACTTTGCACCTTTGCGTCTTTGCGCGAGGTCATAAATCAATTATATTTGAAAATATTCTTTTCCAAAACATGAACGACAATTTAATCCTAATTCTAGCCATATTATTTTCCGCAGGTATCGGTGCATATTTGGGGATGCTTTTCACCAAACTCAAGAATAAAAGTGAGCAAAGCACCCTTGAAGAACGGCAAAACCAAATGCAATTCACCATTGAGGAACTGAAATCAAATCTTTCCAAAATTGAAAATGAACGCGAAGATATTCGCAAGGAAAAAGAATTTTTAAGCACGGAATTGGCCCGACGAAATTCAGAGTATGAAAACCTTCAGGAACAAAACCTAAAACGTGATAAGGAACTCGAGGAACGCCAAGAACAACTGCGCAAGGATTTTGAATTATTGGCCAATAAAATACTCGAAGAAAAGTCCAATAAGTTCACAGAGCAAAACAAAGAGAACATTAAAAATATCTTAAATCCACTTCAGGAAAAAATCCAAGGTTTCGAAAAGAAAGTAGAAGAAACCCAGTTTAAAAGTGTACGCATGCATTCCGCCTTGGAAGAACAGCTCAAGGGTCTAAAGGATTTAAATCAACAAATGACTAAAGAAGCTACCAACTTAACACGAGCATTAAAAGGCGATAGCAAAATGCAAGGAAATTGGGGCGAATTGGTATTGGAACGTGTTCTCGAAAAATCTGGTTTGGAAAAAGATCGCGAATATTTTGTACAGCAAAGTTTTACACGTGACGACAATTCCCGAGTGATGCCCGATGTGGTATTGCATCTCCCCGATGGTAAAAAAATGATTATCGATTCAAAGGTATCCTTAACCGATTATGAACGGATGGTAAATGCTGAAGAGGACAGTAGACCGCAATTTTTAAAGGCACACGTTAATTCCATCAGAAAGCATGTGGAACAACTTTCGGCCAAGAACTACCAAGATTTATACGATATTGAATCACCAGATTTTGTACTCATGTTTATCCCTATTGAACCTGCTTTTGCGGTTGTAGTGAACGAGGATAATGCTATTTATAATAAGGCCTTTGAGAAAAATATCGTTATCGTGACGCCTGCTACACTTTTGGCAACGCTCCGAACGATTGATACCATGTGGAATAATGAGAAACAACAGCGTAATGCCATTGAAATTGCAAGACAAGCCGGAGCACTTTATGATAAATTTGAAGGCCTTGTTAGTGATTTAACGGGCGTAGGCAAAAAGATTGATTCCGCTAAAAGTGATTATTCATCTGCGATGAACAAATTGGTTCATGGTCGGGGCAACCTTATCACAAGCGTTGAAAAACTCAAAAAAATGGGAGCCAAAGCTAAAAAATCCCTGCCCGAGGCCATTATAAAACGCGCCGAAGAGGACGAATAATTTGCTTTTTAAGAAAAAACGTGATATATTTGAATATTCCCTAATTAAGGAATATTTTATTTTATGCTTTATTTAAGGAATAATTTTAATTAATTCCCTTTTAAAGGAATAAAAATATAAGTATGACAAGTATCATCACAGGCGATATCATAAAATCCCGTCATCAAAAAAATCCTGAGGTTTGGATGAGGGCCCTAAAATCGGCACTATCCCACCTAAACCCTGAACAGTCCCAATGGGAAATTTTTCGAGGCGATAGTTTTCAAATTGAAATCAAAGATATTTCAGAAAGCTTTATCAGCGCCGTTTACATTAAAGCCTGCATCAAAATGTTGCTTTTGGACGTACGCCTTGCTATCGGTATTGGAAACACTTCATACCAAGCTGAAAACATTAGCGAATCCAATGGGGAAGCCTATATATATTCCGGCGAAACTTTGGAGGCCTTGAAAAAGGAAAAAATCAATTTAAGGATCAAAACATCAAATGACACCTTAAACGAAGAACTCAATCTTTATTTCAAGCTTGCACTAGCCATTATGGACCACTGGACAACAGGTTCGGCAGAAATCGTAAAGCTGGGCATAGAGCATCCCGACGCACTACAACAAGAACTGGCAAACATGATCGGTACCAAACAGGATGCCATCAGCAAACGTCAAAAGCGTGCAGAAATGGAACTCATATTGGAAACGGACAGCATGTTCCGAAAAAAAATAATGGCATTATCATGATTTTAACCAAACTTTTACTGGCACACCTCATCGGCGATTTTATTCTTCAACCTCAAAGTTGGGTTTTGGAAAAAGAAAAAAAGAAACTAAAATCTTTTAAACTGTACTTTCACGTCTTAATCCATATTGCCATAACCACTCTGATTTTGTGGGATGCATCACTGTGGCCTGTTATTCTAATAATAGGCGGGTCACATTTAATTATAGACGGCTTAAAACTTACATTTCAGACCAAAAAAACAAAACGACCGCTGTTTTTCATCGATCAGCTACTTCATGTCTTGGTGATTTTAGGATGTTATTTCTTTTTTATGGACAACCAATTATATTTTGGTTCCTTTTTCAAAGAAGAACATCTTTTATTGCTTACCTGCTTATTGTTTTTAACAATTCCTGTGTCCATAATTATGAAAACCATTTTTTTAAAGTGGAATATTTCAGAACTCGTTAAAAATAACCAGTCCCTAGCCGATGCAGGGAAATATATTGGTATTTTAGAGCGCATTTTAGTGTTTATTTTTATCATTTCGGACCACTGGGAAGCCGTAGGTTTTCTGATTACGGCCAAATCTGTTTTTAGGTTTGGGGATCTAAAGGAATCAAAATCCATGCAATTGACCGAATACATATTGATAGGCACTTTAATCAGTTTTGGCATTGCCATTATTACAGGAATAGCGTACACTTATTTAACCTAAAACCATGTTTAAGCATCCAAAAGAATCACGGGTAACCATAACACAACTGATGCTACCATCGCACTCCAACTTTAGCGGAAAAATACACGGGGGCCATATTTTAAATTTGATGGACCAAATTGCTTTTGCCTGTGCCTCCAAGCATTCAGGTTACTATTGCGTCACCGCCTCGGTAAATCGTGTAGATTTTTTAAACCCCATTGAAGTTGGCGAATTGGTGACATTAAAAGCATCGGTAAACTATACCGGTCGTACCTCCATGGTGGTTGGGCTTAGAGTGGAGTCCGAGAACATTCAAACTGGCAAAATAAAACATTGCAACTCCTCTTATTTTACAATGGTGGCCAAAGACGAAAACGGTAAAAATGCCAAAGTCCCAGGGATTATTTTGGATTCTGAACAAGCAATAAGAAGATTTGCCCGAAGTATCGTCCGACAAGAGCAAGCCAGACATCGATCCACAAAGTTTAAGTCATCAGAGTTTAAAATCGAAGAACATATAGACACCATCAAACAGCACAACGCTAAAATTGAGTTTGGTTTAAAATGATAATCGCAGTACTGCATTTGGGGTAATTCCCAATGAGTTTTGAATGGTGTTAATAACAGCATCATTATTTACCCTATGAAAATTATTGATTTCGTTTTCCTTATCCAAAAGATTCCAAATAGACACTCCTAGGTTTGCTTTTGCCTTCTTACCTATAGTAAAATCATATATTGCAGAAACATCAAGCCTAAAGTAATTTTTTAGACTATCCGAATTTGGCGTTTGATAGTTTATTGAACTATTCGTGAATTCATTACCAAGAATAGGATTGGTCGTTGGCCTACCAGAGTGCCAGTTGACTCCCATGGACAGTTTTAGGTTTTTCAGCTTAAGGACACTTCCAAATGTTACCAAATGAGAAATATCAAAATTGCTTGGAAACCGCTCCTCAAAAAGGGTATTAAAAGTATATTTATTGTTCATATAAGCATAGCTTAACCATGAATTAAAATTGCCAATGGCCTTTCGCAAAAGCACATCAAAACCGGTAACCGTATAGCTTCCCGTTTCCCTTGAAAATTCAAATTGATTTTGAAACCCCTGACTTTGGGATGTAATCCCTTTAACATCTTTCAGATATCCATCTAAACTAAACAACCATCCATTTTTATTTAAAGTCAGCCCCGAGGACAACTGCCTACTCGTAATTATAGGAACGCCTTTGTCATTGGATAATTGCCAGCGTCGTTTTTCCACGCCTAAGAAATCATTTTGAAAATTGATAACTTGGGATGTGCTTTGATGTTTAAATTCACCTAAAACCTCCCAGGTGATGTCTGCGGACAACATATGGCTAAAACTCAATCTTGGCTCCCAAAGCTGTCTTTTAAATTTGGAAAGATAGTTAAATCGCAATCCAAAATTTAAATTGGTTTTTTTGTCATTGGACGCATATCCGATTTGCGAAAAAACACCGTGTGTCCTTAAAACTTCCGACACCAAATCCCTAAATATTGGGTCATCCACATCATCCAGGTTGGTGACTTTGGTTTCAACCAGATGGTAACCTCCCAAAAACTCGAGCCTACTGTTAATTCTATGATTGACACTAAGTTTTGTACTGGTTTCCGACACTTTGTTTTCTTGTAAAAACCTTTGTCCCTCAAAAATATTAGCGTTGATGGACTTTAATTCATAATCCGTATTGTATATTTCTAATGCCGTTTTTAATTTGTTGTTCCACGTTCGCTCATAATGCATTACACCTGCAATACTAAACTGCGACAAACTGCTCCGTCGTGATTCTGGCAGATTATTTACCATTGCATTTTCATCAAAAACCAATTCGTTGAATACAGTAATAAAATTTAACCTCAACTTATCTTTCTTACTTAACTGATACAACCATCTGAATGATGCGTCATAAAAATCAAATGATTGATTAGAGTTAATAATATCCATTTGGTTATGTGCTACCTCTGTATTTTGCGAAATTCTGTCGAAAAAAGAACTGTAAGTGGGTGTTTCCACAACAGGACTGAGTGCTTTTCTACCCGCCACTTGAATTGAAGATTTACTACCCAAAGGCACATCCGCAAAACCATTAGCACTCAATAAATTGGCACCAACCACTCCTTTGAATTTTGAATTCAGGTTTTTGTCGGTCCGCATGTCTATGGTGCCCGAAACACCATCGGTTAAAGTCACACTACTCCCATTTTTTCTTAAGGACACCTGTTGGGTAATTTCAGGATTATACATTGAAATCAGCCCAAAAAAGTGACCGGATTGGTACATTTTTATACCATCCCAACGAATGAGATTTTGATCGTGGGTACCACCCCTAATATTTATATTGGATACCGTTTCGTTGATACTCTGAATTCCGGGCAGACCCTGAACAGATTGCAGTACATCGCTTTCTATCAAACCGGGCAGAATGTCGAAATCATTGAAATCAATTTCAAAAGATCCGTTCTTTAATTTGTTGATGCCGTTTACTAAATAATTCGAAATTAAAACCTCCGATAGCTGTTGAAAGTTCGGAACTAATTTGATCGTGGTGCAATCATCAATCTCAAAAGCACTATCTATTTCCAAAGTTTCATATCCAAAATATTGTATAGTAATTGGGTAAGAGATTTGGTTTGGATCGATTTCAAAATAACCGTTTTGGTCACTGGTTATTCTTTCCTCCGAAATAATTATTACAGCCCCAACTATTGGCAGTTGTGTTTCTATATCTCTTATATGACCACAGAAACGGCGCTTTGGTTTTGCCTTAACTAAAACAATCCTAGAATCGAGTTCACCGAACAAAAGGCCTGTAGATTTTTGAAGATAGTCTAGTGTTTCGGTTAACGAAAGTGAATCAGCCGGAATTTTACAAGAAATATGCCTTACAAGATCTTCCGAATAGTTGAATTGAATCTCAAACCGAGTTTCTAAATTCGAAATAATATCGACCAAAGGTTTAGTGGCGTGCTCCTCTTGGGCATAGGCTCCATAATTAAGAATTAGAACGAATAAGAAGATAAATTTTCTAATCCTTTTTTTCATGAATTTCTATGAGATTTGAAGCTTTAAATTCATAGGTCAAATTCATGGGTTCCACAATGGAAATCAGGGCATTTTCCAGATTGTCGTGAACAAAAGCTCCTGAAAAGAGTCTGGTGGCATCAATATCATGAGTAATCTCCACCTGATACTGTCGTTTTAATTCTGCCAAAACCTCATGAATCGGAGTAGCATCAAAGATACTCATATTTTTTGTCCATGCAGGAATCTTTTGACTGGTATGCCCTTCTTCATATTTATTTTTAGACAATTTAAATGTTTGCCCCCCAATCAATACATGGTTTTTATAATTGTGAACTACCTCTACTTTTCCTTCAAAACAGGCTACTTGAAAGAAACCCGGTCGCGCTTTAACGCTAAATTCAGTTCCCAAAACCTTTACCGTACCTTCATCAGTGGTGACTTGAAAAGTAGATCCTTTATTCACCTTGAAGTAGGCTTCACCATCAAGTTGTAGTGTTCTTTTTTCTTCCCAATCATCAGCTTTAAATTCTATTTCTGAAACGGCATTTAAGGTTACAATAGAGTTATCCGGCAAACTAACAGTTCTTTTCTCACCAATGTCAGTTTCAATAGTTGTGGCTGGATTGAAGACAATACTATAATAGATTCCAAGGGATAAGATGACCATTGCCGCAACTCTAAGCACAGATTTCCAACTGATTGCGTTTTCTGGACTTTTACCTCTTGTTTTATAAGCTTTATTAAAACGTTCAAAACCTGTTGGTCTTGAAAAATTTGAAGATTTAAAACGAGTCGACGCATCCACAATAAATTGTTTATATTCGGCGTCTTCCAAATCATTGAATTGTCGCTTTTCATCTTCTGAAAGCGTATTGTTCAACCATTTCTTCTCTAATTCTTCAGCATTCATCTGTTGCTCCATTTTCTATATAACAACTAAAACTTTAAATCTCCTGATTATTTTATGTAAAAACCTTCCAACTCTTTTTTTAAACTACTAAAAGCACTATAAATTCTATATTCCACGGTTTTTTGGGTAACTCCCAAAATTTCAGCTATTTCTTTGTGTTTCTTACCTTCAGCCTTACTTAACAGGAAAGCAACGCGTTGCTCTTCGGTTAATTTGGACAGCACATTTTGATACCGTTCAAAAAATTGTTCTTTTTCTAAAATAAACTCTGGCGATTCGATATTCTGTTTGTTGGGCGCCTCAATTCTATATTTCAAAACAACTTTTTGATGTTTGATATCATTCAATGCCATGTTTTTGGCCGCAGTAAAAAGAAACGATTTTGCCTTCCCAAAGGACACCTTCTTACAATTGTCCCAAAGCTTCATAAACGCCTCCTGCATCTTATCGTCTGGGTTAATCTGTGCACCGAATTTATAATATAAAAAATCATGTAAATCCTGTGAATACTTTTTGTAGATGCTTTCAAACACCTTGTCCTCACATATTTTATTTTTAATCTCTTTTGGCAAAATCGGCTTTTAAAATCAACTGCCTAGACAAGGTTGCTAAGCATTCAAGGGCATGGATTCCAAAATTTTAAACACAAGTGTCGTAGCATTGAAATCTTGATTACAGAGTAAATATAAATATTCACTACGGATTCAAAAGGAAATTGAATTGAAAAAAAAATCAAAAAAATCTCAGGAGTTTTTAAAGTTGAGTTGTCTAATAGGAAAGAACTCTAATTTTTTCAATTGGAATGATGCGCATTTTTGCCAGGTACTTATTAATTGTTTCATTACTCATGGTAGTTTTACATTCTTGTAGAAAAGAAGAGCTGGAAACTGTTCGGACTCCCGAAGAAGATGTTGTTACGGTGAATTCAGCCATATTTAACCTTATGCAAAATACTTCGAGCAATGATGGTTCAGAGGATAATATTTTGGACAAATCAAACTGCTTCAAATTGAAATTGCCTGTTGAAGTGACCGCCAATGGTGAAACCGTAATGGTGAATTCTGAAAGTGATTATAAAATAGTAGAATACATTTTTGACGATGAGGATGACGACACGGATATTTTAAATATGACCTATCCCGTTACAATTGCCATGGAGGATTACAGTGAAGTTACGGTTGAAAATGATGCGGAAATGCTGAACTTTTCCAATTCATGCAATGGAGAAAACGAGTATGACGATGATATTGAATGCATTGATTTCCAGTACCCTATTTCTGCCTCAATATTTAACCAAAGACTGGAACTTATTGATAAAAAAGCATTGAACTCCGACAGTGCTCTGAACGCTTTCTTGCGGAATATGAGAGTGGATGATATTGTTGCTATTGCTTTCCCCATTACAGTTACCATATTTGATGGTACAGTACTGCCAATAAACAACCTAAGTCAGCTTCAATCTACCATCAACACCTACAAAGACAGTTGTGATGAAGACGATGATTTCGATCACAACGACGACGATTGTAACGACTGCAACATCGATGAATTGACCTCTATTTTGACCAGTTGTTCCGAATGGACCGTTGATAAATTGACTCGGGATAACAATAACCATGATGATGTTTATGAAGGCTATAAGTTTAGTTTTTACAAAAACGGTAGATTAAGGGTGTATTGGTCCGGGACCACTGTTTTTGGAGATTGGGTGGCCTCAGGTAGTAAAAACGATATTACAGTTACCATAGACCTCCCGGACTTGCCGCTTTGCAATAACGATTGGAGGTTGCACGAAATCTCTGAATATTCCAAAAAAAGGATTGATTTGCGCGTTGACGGGGTTGACCGACTGCGCTACGACAATATTTGTAATTAAAAACATTAGCTAGTAATTGAATACAGTTCTATGAAAAAGAAAATGTCAATTTCTCCAAGAAATCTACTTGGAACTAGCAACTCTGCTTCGGCCTAAACACCGGAGCAGAGTTTAAAAAACAAAACCAAACAGCACATGAAGAAGTGGGGGTTCATTCTACTCGTTATCCTTATTGGCGGGATTATGGGCTATAATTACATCTATCAGGACCATCGGGACATCGAAACCGAAAAACCAGAATACGTTTTGACCTCCAAAACACTCATAGATGAATTTTCATCCAATGTAAAGGCATCAGAGCAGAAATACCTTAACAAAACCATAGAACTATCAGGTAATATAACCGAAATCGGTGAGCACAATTTGGTTTTAAACAGCTCTATTTTTTGTCAGTTTCAAAACCCTGTTCCAAATTCTATAAAAACTGGCCAGGATATAATCATTAAAGGTAGATTCATCGGATATGATGACCTCCTTGAAGAAATAAAATTAGATCAATCAACAATTATTAATCACTAAAAATCGAATTATGAAGACAACTTTATTTTCAGCCGTTTTGGCATTATTATTTTCCTATTCTGTGTCTTCCCAAATTATGGGGGGACAAGTGAATGATTTTCAAGACGGAACAGTACAATCCTGGTCTGAGGGTGGGCCAACCACTAACCCGCCTATCAACATAGCTACTGGCGGACCTGCAGGAGCGGGCGACAGATACTTACAAAATGATTCCAGCGGGGGCGGTGGAGGTGGCAGCAAAATGGTTATGTTTAATCCAAATATAGACTGGGGCGGAAACTATACCACTGCAGGAATAGTAGCAATTACATGCGATGTAAGAGTCTCTACTAACACCTTAAACTTACGTGTTGCAATGGAGGGATCCGGCGGACGAATTTCTTCTGCAAATTCGGTAGATGTAGCTCCTAGCAGTTCTTGGTCCAGCATAGTCCTTCCCATTACAGTGAGTGACATGGCATTGGCCGGTGGAACTGATATTACAGCTACACTTGCTAATGTTACGGAATTAAGAATCTTAAGCAATACCTCCCCTAATTGGCGCGGTGCTTCTATTAATGCCAGATTGGAAATTGATAACATCACGGCAGTAACAACTTTGAGTACGGACGATTTTACCTCAAACAGTTTCAAAATATATCCTAACCCAGCACATTCTGAATTGCGTCTTGAATTGTCTTCAAATCGAAATAATGCCGAAATTGAAGTTTTTGACATTTTAGGCAAAAAAGTGTTAGCCCAATCGATCAGTAATTTAAATTCTACAATTGACGTTTCTCAATTGAATGGCGGTGCCTACATTTTACGTGCAACCATTGAAGGACAATCGCAATCTCAACGTTTTATAAAGTTATAATTCAGGATGAAATACTTTTTTCTTTTTGCATTACTGGTGGCTCCAATTCTAATATTTCCTCAACAGGATTTGCTTGATGAAATTGATAACGATTCGGTTGGAGAACAATTTGTAAGTGCTGCATTTAAAGGATTAAAAATTGTAAACTTTGAATCCACCAAATTAGTTGCGAAAAAGGAACTAACATTTATTGTTTACCACAGATTTAGTAGCCTTAAAAACGGTTTTGATACATTTTTTGGACTTGACAATGCCGTAACACGTCTGAATTTTGTTTACGGGGTAACGGATAACATTAATATTGGGGTTTCTAGGAGTTCATTTATGAAAATTTATGATGTCACCATTAAATATCGCCTTGCCCACCAAAAAGAAAGCGGCTTCCCATTTACAATTGTAGGGTTCAACGCGCTATTAATCAATACGGGAATGGACAAGGATGTTTTTCCCCTAATTGAGTTTAAGCACAGATTGGGATACACTACCCAGGTGTTGGTGTCCAGAAAGGTGAATTCTGATTTAACTTTACAATTCGCTCCTACATTTTTTCATGATAATTATGTGGTTTTCGACCCCCAAGCTAATTCCCAAGTGGCATTGGGGTTAGGTGGTCGCTATAAATTAGGAAAAAGGTGGTCCATCAACGCGGATTACGGATTACACCTAAACAGGGCAGAAAATTCGCCATTTAAAAACCCATTATCCGTAGGTTTCGATTTAGAGACTGGAGGGCATGTATTTCAAATGCATTTTTCTAATGCCCAGCCCATGAATACCAATGGTTTTTTAGGACAAGCAACTGGTGATTGGGGAGATGGCGATATCTACTTTGGCTTTAACTTGAGTAGAAGATTCTAGAAGCACCATAACATTAATCTTAAATAAATACAGCTATGAAATTTAAAAATTTGTTTCTAATTGTGGCAATTATGGCCTTATTATTCAATTGTTCCAGCAATGGTGGGGACGACTTAAACGGCCCAGACCCAGACCCCGATCCAGATCCGATGGCAAAGGTTACGTACGATGATGATATAAAAAGTATTATTGATGCTAATTGTGTGAGATGCCATGGAAGCACCCCTACCCAAGGCGCTCCATTTTCATTAACCACATTTACACAGGTAAGAGACAGAGTAGATCGCATTATAAGCAGAACAAATAACTCTAGTAGTCCAATGCCACCCAGTGGCCTGATGGCACAAAATTTGAGAGCCTTAATCCAGCAATGGAAGGATGACGGTTTACTAGAAAATTAAAAAAATGAAGTATATAATAGTTTTGGTCGGCCTTATTAGCGTCAACGTTTTTGCACAATCAAAATATTTTACAAAAACCGGGACAGTAGAATTTGAGGCCTCAGTACCCTCTTTTGAAGAGGTGAAAGCAAAAAACACCGCCGTTACGGCTATTCTCAATACTGACAACGGAGAGTTTGCAGCACTGGTTTTAGTAAAAGGGTTTCGGTTTAAAAATGCGCTAATGGAGGAGCATTTTAATGAAAATTATGCCGAATCTGACGAATATCCTAAAGCGACCTTCAAAGGAAAGATCTATGATTTCTCAATGAAAAAATTAAGGGAAACTGGTGAATTAAAAATTGATGGTGAATTGACTTTTCATGGCGTAACCAAACGGTTCAATGGTATTCCTATTAATCTACTCAATAAGGAGGGTACAATACTATTGAAGGGAAACTTTGTTGCCCTAGCTTCTGATTTCGATATAAAGATTCCAAAAATTGTGAGTAATAAAATTGCAGAAGATATTGAAATCATCTTTACATTCAATATGAAGAAAAAATAAAAAATGCCGCTTAACAGCGGCATTTCGTTTTTAGTGAATAATTATCTTTTTGGTTATTTGGGATTGTTCGGCCTTTATATTGGCAAAATAAATACCTGCCGGAACCCTTGATAAGTCAATTTCCTTTTCGCCATTGAAATTCCTTAGATTACTAGTCCAAACTTTTTTACCAACGACATTATATATATCTACTTGTTCTAAGTTTAATACTCCTGAGTACTTCAAGGTAAGTTCACCATTACTTGGATTGGGCAAAAGTAGAAGCGCCTCAGATAATAAATTATCATCAACTCCCAAGGTAGAATTAATTATTACTGAAAAGTCTTCTACCTGACCATGCACTGGAGAGTAGTTTGGGCCAGAAATCGTATTCGGGAAAAAATCACTTACAACTCGAACCCATAAGGTTGTATTTGCAAGTACATTTGATGAAATGGCTGGCACAGTAAAACTTCCCGAATGCGTTCTTGCGTTAGTATTACTAAAGACTTCTTCTCCAGAATCCTCAAAATCTCCGTCATTATTATAATCTATATATACTTTAACATCTTCATCATTTGCTGGTCCAGTGGATACCTGAATATTGTAGGTTGTGCTACTACTTAGTTCAAATCTGCTACAAGAATTGACATGATAACCGTTTTCGTCTTCCGCATCCTCGGAAAAATAACTTGTTGCCCCCATTGAAAGGCTATGTACTCCAATACCTGAGTTGGTCGCTATAGTTTGAGTAGCAGGGGTAGAAACCAATGTGGAAGATGGCAAAGCTGTGGGAGCCAGTCCACCAGGATAGTTTATTAAAGACAATCGAGTTGTTTCCAAAGCCGCTCTAGTTCTATCCCTTTGATCATCGGAAAATTTAACCTGACAACTTTCACTTGAATAAGCCATAAAATTAGTGACAACATCGGCTAAATCGGTTCCAGCTCCTGTACAGGTATTTCCTGAATCGCCACAATTTCCATCATCCCTTCTATGAGGATCTGTATCTGCACATAGGTCTCCGTCAAGAGTAGGGTCAGTATTAACAGGGCATTGGTCGGCGGTACCATCATCATCGCCGTCATCTCCTTCAAAAGTATGCCTTAAGTTAAGTCCATGCCCAAGTTCATGTATGGCCGTGACGTTTTCGTTCGTATAAGATTTCAAATTATAGCCCAAAGCTCCTGTGGGATCATAACCAAAGGCATTATAAACAATTACAGAACCATCTACAGCAGAGGACGCTCCTGGGTAATAGGCATACCCTTGCGTACCAGAACCTGCATTATTATCATTAATTTCACTTACAATCCAAATATTGTAAAACTTATCATTTGGATACTTACTTAAGTTCTTTATTGCTACTTCATTATCACTTCCGGAATCATCCGTAATTCCAGCAGTTGCGTAATCTGACGTTCCTGAACCATCTACCCTTTCAATGCCTGTTGAGGGATTACAATCTCCGTCCCTTTTAGCTAGAACAAAATCAATATTCATATTTGTAGTATAAGATCCGGAACCCGAATAAGCCACGTTCATATGATCTATGGCACTTTGTATCTGAGCATCGCTGATATTGGTTCCTGTTCCAATAGTTTCACCCAAATGAATGACATGGACTACAACTGGAATAGTATATTGAGTTGTACTAAGACTTTTGCTAGCCTTTTTGGATTGTATTTTGTTTCTTATTTTTAGTTCATTATCTGCAAAGATTTGTCTATAGGCTTCATCTGTTTCCAATAATGTCTTGTGTGCGAAGTCGGTTCCACAAGATCGGGAATTTAAAATCTCTTGGGTTGAAGCGATTTGGGTATTAGAATGATTTGAGTTTTGAATATGCCTCCGATTTTGCGAATATGCGCTAAAAGCTAGAGCGAAAACAAAACATATTAAAAAGTAACTTTGTTTCATTTTTAACAGTTTTAGTTGATAAACAGTGTTAAATATATGGTTTAAAATTGAATTTAAACCTACAAAAAGCATAAAAATTCGATAAATTGTATTATTTATCAGAAATAACTTATACTTTTATTAAGTATAGAAATAAAAAAAGCCACCCAAAATTGAGTGGCCCATACTACAAAATGCTTAATTTTTACTTGCTCAAATACATCTTCCTTCTAGAATACAAATCGTAAAACTCATCATCCTTTAGACTATCGATGAACAATATGCTCTCTCCAGTACTTTTCATTTCTGGCCCCAAGGTTTTATCCACATTCGGGAATTTATTGAAAGAGAATACCGGCTGTTTAATAGCATAACCTTCCAACTCCGGTTTAAAATTGAAATCCTTGATCATATTCTCCCGGAGCATTAGTTTGGTTGCATAGTTCACATATGGCTCTCCATAAGCTTTTGCAATAAACGGCACGGTTCTCGATGCCCTTGGATTTGCTTCGATAATATAGACCTTATCATCTTTTATGGCGAATTGAATGTTAATCAATCCAACCGTATTTAAAGCCAAGGCAATCTTTTTGGTATGATCTTTAATTTGTTGCATGACGAATTCACCCAAATTGAATGGCGGCAAGGTAGAGTTACTATCTCCCGAATGGATACCACAAGGCTCAATATGCTCCATGATACCAATAATGTAAACTTCCTCACCATCACAAATGGCATCTGCCTCTGCTTCAATAGCGCCTTCCAAATAGTGGTCTAATAACAATTTATTGTTAGGAATTTTATTTAATAGATCTATAACATGCTCTTCCAATTCCTTTTCGTTGATAACGATTTTCATCCCTTGGCCGCCAAGTACATATGATGGTCTCACCAAGATTGGAAAATCCAATTCCTTGGCAACTGCCAAAGCTTCATCCGCAGTTTCAGCAGTATCAAATTGCGGATATGGGATATCGTTTTCCTTTAATAAGGTTGAAAAACTACCTCTATCTTCGGCCAAATCCAAGGATTGGAAACTGGTGCCGATAATTTTGACACCATATCTATCCAGTTTTTCTGCAAGCTTTAAAGCGGTTTGCCCTCCCAATTGAACAATAACACCTTCAGGCTTCTCATGTTTGATAATATCATAAATATGCTCCCAGAAAACAGGTTCAAAATAAAGTTTGTCTGCAGTATCAAAATCTGTAGAAACCGTTTCAGGGTTACAGTTAATCATTATGGTTTCATAGCCACATTCTTTGGCCGCATAAACACCATGCACACAACAATAATCAAACTCGATACCCTGTCCAATTCTATTTGGCCCCGAACCTAAAACAATAATTTTCTTTCTGTCTGAAACTTTACTTTCATTATCAGAATAGCGCTTTCCATCAGCAGTTTCCATATCGCTCTCAAAGGTAGAGTAGTAATAGGGCGTTTTCGCTTCAAACTCCGCAGCACAAGTATCCACCAATTTATAGACCCTGTTGATACCCATCTCCTCGCGCTTATTGTACACTTGGCTTTCCAAACATCCTAGCATGTGTGCAATCTGTCTGTCCCCGTAGCCTTTTTGTTTCGCTTCAAGTAATAATTCTTTATCAATTGTATCAATATTGAACGTAGATATCTCTTTTTCCAAGAAATACAGTTCTTCATATTGCTTTAAGAACCACATATCTATCTTGGTAATTTCGAAAATTCTGCTTAACGGAATACCCATTTTTATAGCATCATAAATGGTAAATACACGATCCCAAGAGGCGTTTGTCAACTTTTCGATAACCTCATCATAATTGGTGTTTTCTTTACCATCAGCTCCTAAACCATTTCGCTTAATTTCTAGGGATTGCGTCGCTTTATGCAAAGCTTCTTGGAAGGAACGCCCAATACCCATTACCTCTCCAACAGCTTTCATTTGCAACCCTAAAGTCCTATCAGAACCTTCAAACTTATCAAAATTCCAACGCGGAATTTTTACGATGACATAATCCAAAGTTGGCTCAAACAAGGCAGACGTAGATTTAGTAATTTGATTACTTAATTCATCCAAACTATACCCTAAAGCCAATTTAGCAGCAATTTTCGCAATTGGATATCCCGTAGCCTTACTTGCCAATGCTGACGAACGTGATACCCTAGGGTTAATTTCAATAGCGATAATATCTTCTTGGTCATCAGGACTCACAGCAAATTGTACATTACAGCCTCCTGCAAAATCCCCGATACTACGCATCATCAAAATAGCCATATCACGCATTTTTTGATATGTTCTATCACTCAATGTCATAGCCGGCGCAACGGTTATAGAATCCCCGGTATGGATGCCCATTGGATCCATATTTTCAATAGAACATATGATCACAACGTTACCATTTGAATCCCTCAGCAGCTCCAACTCATATTCTTTCCACCCCAACAACGCCTTATCGATCATCACTTCGTGAATAGGAGAAATTTCCAATCCTCGTCGTAATAATTTATCAAAATCTTTTTCATCATAGACAATCGCAGCTCCTGCTCCACCTAAAGTAAACGAGGAACGGATACACAATGGAAAACCGAACTCCTGAGCAATTTCCTTTCCTTTAAGGAAGGAAGAGGCTGTAGCCTGAGGCGCCATACCCACACCAATTTTACCCATTAATTCTCTAAACTGCTCTCGGTCTTCGGTAATATTGATGGCATCAATATTTACCCCGATCAACTCCACGCCAAAATCTTCCCAAATGCCCTTTTCATCGGCCTCAATGGCCAGATTCAATGCGGTTTGACCACCCATGGTAGGCAATACGGCATCAATCTGTGGATGTTCCTTTAAAATCTTAACAATGGATTTGGTATTCAAAGGCAACAAATACACATGATCGGCCATCGACGGATCTGTCATAATGGTCGCTGGATTCGAATTGATCAAAATAGTCTCAATTCCATCTTCTCTCAAAGATCTTAGGGCTTGGGAGCCCGAATAATCAAATTCACACGCTTGCCCAATGATAATTGGGCCAGAACCAATAATTAGGATAGATTTTAATTTCGGATTTTTCGGCATTTTTCTATTTTCTAGTTTTAATAAATCAGTTTGCTAAATTATGTAATAACAAAACATAAAAAAAGGCGTTACACTTAAGCAACACCTTTAAAATATCAACAATTGTTAATCATTATTTTTTATGTCTTGTTTCAGATGATACAGACAATTTTTTTCTTCCTTTTGCTCTTCTACTGGCAAGCACTTTTCTGCCATTAACAGAGGACATTCTTTCCCTGAAACCGTGCTTGTTCCTTCTTTTTCTTTTCGAAGGCTGAAACGTTCTTTTACTCATCGTCTTATATCTTTAAAATCTGAATTGTATTTTTCTGAAAAGTTTACCCTTTGGCAAAACTGGGGGCAAATATACAAAGCTTTTTGGTTTCACAAACCTATTTTAAAAATATTTTTTCCATAAAAATTTAGTTTCTTTGCATTTCAAAATAAAAATGGTGTTTCAAACCTTTAAAAGCACCTAAAAATTGCATTAAAACATTAAAAATGTACAATAAAATCATAAAACTCATCATTGCCATTGGAATATTGGCCTATGCCGTTTATCAATTTACTGAAGGCTATATAGGTAATGGGATTGCGCTGATTTTTCTAGCTGGTGTTTTCGTATTCCTTTATTTTAAAAATGAGTTTATACTACTAGCCTTTTTAAGGTTGCGCAAGCAGGATTTTGATGGTGCCAAAAAATGGTTGAGCAAGATCAAAAACCCTGAAGCAGCTTTGGTAAAAAAGCAACAAGGGTATTACAGTTATCTGCACGGTATTATGACGATGCAGGATAACATGAACGAATCTGAAAAGCACTTTAAAAAAGCGGTTTCCCTTGGTCTTTCCATGAAACATGATTTGGCCATGGCTAAACTGAACCTAGCTGGCATCGCCTTCTCAAAACGTCGTAAAAGAGAGGCACAGCAACTATTACAAGAAGCCCAAAAATTGGATAAGCACGGCATGTTGACAGAGCAAATCAAAATGATGAAGCAAAACATGAAGCAGGCTGTTGGTCCTAATCAGCACTATGGAACTGGGGGCTCTGTTAGGGCACAAAAAAGAAGAGGCCGATAGTTATGCGCTAACTTCTATTCGCGGATTTGCTTTTTGAAGCATTCCTATAAAATCCATTCTATTTTCTGGTGATATTACAATTATACCGTATGTCCCGTAACCAATCTGTATCCGTTTGGCTAACGAAGCGGTGGGAGATGATATCAACGAATTCGTCTTTTTAATAGATTTTATGGTATCTACTGGTATCTGCTTTTTGCACAAAAAACCACAAACTACCTTTAAGTAACCCTCTGAAATGGTATATTTTATACTATGAAATATATACCAAATAAAGAGAATTGTAACAAGGTTAATCGAGCATACAGTGACAATTGTACTCTGAGGAGCACTTCCCAAGCCGGTCAAAAAACTAATTCCAAATAAAAAAACAGCCAAACCAAAAATAAACCCATAACTAACTTCTGATTTGAATACTTTCATCAAAAATTAGTTTACATCATAGTACCCTTCATTAGGTATTTCAATCTCGTAAAGTTTCCCAGATTTATTATTTAAATGAGGTTCCCTCAACCAAGGGTTGTGTAGTTTTAAGATTTTATAGTTGATCCCAAACTTTTCAGCAAACTTAGTAAAATCAGTTACAGCAGAATCCACCTCAACTTTAAATGTTGGAACACCAGCATATAAATCCTTTTCCCTGAAGTTGAAACCATATTTATCGGGATGGGACAAAATCTCTTTAAGGGCCACGATTCTAAACACATATCTTCCGGTTTCCTCTCCTAAAAG
Source organism: Hyunsoonleella aquatilis (assembly GCF_014270105.1). GTDB lineage: Bacteria > Bacteroidota > Bacteroidia > Flavobacteriales > Flavobacteriaceae > Jejuia > Jejuia aquatilis. Next base: position 1,042,671 of record NZ_JACNMF010000001.1, on the reverse strand, counting down.
TAAATCGTAATAATCCGTGACATTCTGCTCCCTCAATCGCCTTGAGACACCCGCATTTCCTGCGTTGTAAGCGGCCGCAGCCAACGTCCAGGAGCCTAACCGCTCTTTTGCTTTTAATAAATATTTGGCCGCCACTTCAGTGGCTTTTTCCAAATGGTAACGCTCGTCCACATTGCTGTTGACTTCCAAACCATTTTCACGGCCAGTAGTTTTCATAATTTGCCAAACCCCTCTTGCTCCAGCCGGGGAAACTGCGTTGGTCAAACCACTTTCAATCACCGCGAGATATTTAAAATCGTCTGGAACACCATGCTTAGCCAAAATCGGCTCAATCACCGGGAAGTATTTTTTGGCACGTTTAAACATCAACAAACCATTGCTCTGCCAATAGGTATTCACCAAAAGTTCCCGGTCCATTCGCTCCAGGATATCTGGATTACTCAGAGGAACCTGTTCACCAGCAAATGACAAATCCTCAGGGACTTGCAAGGCATAAACATTGTAATCGTTGATTAGCTTCTTTTCGAAATTCTCATCAGTAGGCGCATCTTGGAGGGCATTAATAAATAGTGCACATAAACTTAATAATCCAACATACGCCAATAGTCGTTCTATTGTCTTCATCATTAAAAAGTTTGTTTAAAGGTATAATATTTTTTAGTCTTCTAAAATTAAACGGGGCAAATTCTCGTTGAACCATTTATATTTATAGATGATCATCGCGTGGGTGCCATTTTTGACAGTGATACAGTCCGAAATGTTCTTGATTGGAAAAATGGGGTCCTTATCTCCATGGATATGAATAATGTCCGAAATACAAACCTCTGGTTCCCATTCCATCATCTGCTCTAAAGCCCAATCGAGATAGGTTTTATCACTCACGGACAAATACATTTTATAAAGGTTAAGCCGTTTTTTTAATCTATCACCGTAAGCGTATTTGGCCAAAACATCTATCCGACTGGCCAAACCTGTTGGAAAGAGTTTATAAGCCTTAGAGGATTTTGCAAGGTGCATGCGCTTGGGCAATTCCGCAGGAGATTTTACGCTAGATACGATGATAAGTTTCCTAACCTTTAAATAGTGACACATTTCCTGAACCAAAACGCCACCAAAAGATACCCCCAATAAAACAATATTCTCGTGCTTTACATGCAGCGCCATACGTTGCGCATAATCGCTTAAAGACTCCTTCTTCACAGGAAGAAACCATTCCAAAAGATGTAACTCAAACTGGTTTTTGGGCAACCTGATATGCTCAAAAATCAATGGGCTGGCCGCCATCCCCGGCATCAAATACACATGTATTACCTCTTGACTCATAAGGAATTAACTCTTAAATTTCTTTAGGGTTCCGATTTTTTTTCGTAATTTTGCACGATAAATTTAGAGAAATTGTATCCATTTTTTCTCAATAATTCCTTTTTTAATTTAAATATAACACACTATGGTTGAAACTGCTGAACTGATAGACAATGATTTTTTACGCCAATTTGAAATTAAGATTGATGACCATTTAGCCAAAATTGAGTACTCCTTGCAGGAGCGAAAGATTTTTTTAACCAAAATGATAATCCCCGAAGAAATTGAAGACGAAGGCTTTAGAAAAGAGTTTCTTTCAGCCGTTTTTGAACAAATTGGAGATCGAAATTTAAGTGTGGTACCAACCAGCCCGGAAATTGCAAAATTCGTTAGAAGCAATAGAAAATATAAAAGAATGTTGCCTGTTGGCGTGAGGATATAAGACGGAAGACGGAAGACGGAAGATAAAATTATAAAATCCGGAGTTAATTGAAACTCCGGATTTTTTTGCGAAAAACTTTATTAAGTCTAATTTAGTTTGAAGGAGATACTGAAACGAGACTTCTACTGCGCTCAGTCTAACAGTTCAGGATGACCGAGGAACTCAAATCGCACCAATCCATCTTCATCAATTTTGGTAAGTTCCACCTCATGTAGTGTATTAATCAATTCAGGATTCCAAGGCGCTTTTACTTTCACGTAGTTTTCGGTAAACCCATGAATATAGCCTTCCTTGTTTTCACTTTCAAATAAAACGGTTCTAATGGATCCAATCTGGCTTTCGTAAAAGGCGCGACGTTTCTTCACAGATAATCCGCGTAACATTTTACTGCGTTTACTTCTAACATTTTGAGGCACCACGCCATCCATTTCATTAGCTTCCGTATTATCCCTTTCGGAATATGTGAATACATGCAGGTAAGAAATATCGAGTTCGCTTAGGAAATTATAAGTTTCTAAAAAATGCTCGTCCGTTTCACCCGGAAATCCAACAATCACATCCACGCCTATACAGGAATGTGGCATGACCTCCTTAATTTTTGAAACCCTATCTACATATAGTTCTTTCATATAACGACGCTTCATTTTCTTAAGAATATCGTTACTCCCAGACTGCAATGGCACATGGAAATGGGGTACAAAAGCCCTAGATTTCGATACCAAATCAATAGTTTCATTTTTCAGCAGATTCGGTTCTATGGACGAAATCCTTAAACGCTCAATACCCTCAACCTTATCCAGTTGCGTCACCAAATCCAAAAAAGTATGCTCGTGTTTTTTATTCCCGAATTCGCCTTTTCCGTAGTCACCAATATTAACACCAGTCAATACGATTTCCTTGATGTTCTGTTTTGAAATCTCCCGTGCATTTTTTAAAACATTGTCCATCGTATCACTTCGGGAAATTCCACGCGCCAAAGGAATTGTACAATAGGTACATTTATAATCGCAACCGTCCTGAACTTTCAAAAATGCCCGTGTCCTATCCCCTAAGGAATAGGAGCCCACGTAAAAATCAGCGTCTTCAATTTCACAGGAATGCACCTCGCCAAAATCGTTTTTGGAAAGGTCGTTCAAGTAATCTGTTATTTTGAACTTTTCGGTTGCCCCCAATACCAAATCCACACCATCCACAGCGGCCAATTCTTGAGGTTTTAATTGGGCATAACAGCCCACCGCGGTAATAAACGCATCTGAGTTAGCCTTTTGGGCCTGCTTTACGATAGTCTTAAATCGCTTGTCAGCATTTTCAGTTACCGAACAAGTGTTAATCACATAAATATCGGCCTTCTCAGAAAAATCCACCCTATCAAAACCTTCGTTAGTAAAACTTCTCGCTATAGTAGAGGTTTCCGAAAAATTCAGTTTGCAACCTAAGGTGTAAAATGCGACTTTCTTGTTCATTGCCTATAATGTCATTCTGTCAAGATAGTTATCGGGATTGTTTCAGAATCTTTCTAAACTTATTTTTATTTTTGTCTTTTGTATTAAAGTGACTCTTCGACTGCGCTCAGAGTGACAACCCAATAAAAGATTGCAAATTTACAACTAATCGCTTAAATGATAAAACGCCTAAAGCCACTATTAACTTATTATTTTTCAATTAGTTGTACGGCACTTTTATTTACGGGCTGTGGCAAGAGCATCAATGCGAATAAAGACCAGCTCGTTTTTCGTTATAACGAATATGCCAATATCAACACTTTGGATCCCGCTTTTTCGAGAACATTGCAGGACAATTCCGTATGCAATCAACTGTTTAACAGCTTGGTGCAGTTTGATGACAACCTCAATATTTTGCCTTCAATTGCAAAGGACTGGACCATTTCGGAAGATGGATTGACCTACCAGTTTTCATTACGTAACGATGTCTATTTCCATAAACATGAATTGTTTGGAATGGATTCAACCAGAACAGTGGTTGCTGATGATTTCACCTACAGTTTTAACCGTTTAAGAGATGAAAAATTGGCGCCTCCTGGCAGTTGGGTTTTAAACAAAGTTGATGATTTTAAAGCCATTAACGATACTCTTTTTGAAATTAAATTAACACAGCCTTTCCCAGCATTTATCGGATTATTGACCATGAAATATTGTTCTGTGGTGCCCAAGGAAATTGTAGAGCATTATGGCACGGAATTCCGCTCGCATCCTATCGGAACAGGCCCATTTAAATTCAAACGGTGGGAAGAAAATATTAAACTCGTTTTTAGAAGGAATGAAAATTATTTTGAAAGAGACAGTTTGGGAAATCAGCTCCCCTATTTAGAAGCGGTTTCATTAACATTTTTACCCGATAAACAAAGTGAATTTTTACAGTTTGCCCAAGGCAACATTGACTTTTTAAGAAGTCTGGATGCTTCCTATAAGGACGAATTATTAACTGCAGATGGCCAACTACGAGACAAATACGCTAAAACCATCAATATGATTCGTGGACCGTATTTGAATACGGAATACTTGGGTTTTTATTTGGATTCTGAAACCCCAGAAATACAATCGGTTTTGTTGAGGAAAGCCATAAATTACGGATTTGACCGAAAGAAAATGATGGTGTACTTACGAAATGGCATCGGTAATCCCGCCAATGGAGGCTTTATCCCAATTGGGCTTCCAGGGTATAATCAATCTATCGGCTTTACCTATCAGCCAAAAAAAGCCAAACAATTGGTGAAACAATTTATAAAAGAAACGGGAATTCAAAATCCAGAAATCACTTTGGTGACCACCAGTAATTATTTGAGTTTTTGTGAATTTATCCAACGCGAGCTGGAAAAAACAGGTCTAAAAATCAATGTAGATGTGATGCCTGAAGCCACTTTGCGTTCCGCGCGCTCCAATGGAAAAGTGGATATGTTCCGTAGCTCGTGGGTGGCAGATTATTTGGATGCTGAAAATTATCTCTCCATCTTTTATAGCAAGAATTTTGCGCCCGGTGGCTCCAATTATTTTCATTTTAATGACCAACTATTTGACAGTCTTTACAATACCGCTTTTTCTGTAACAGACATTGAAAAACGAAAACTGCTATATACCCAAATGGACTCCTTGGCCATGGAAAACGCTATTATGGTCCCCCTATTTTATGACGAAGTGGTGCGCTTTACGCAAAAGGACGTTAAAGGTTTGGGAATTAATCCTATTGATTTGCTGGATTTGAGGTATGTTAAAAAGAAAAAGAAGTTAGAAAATTAAATTTGAGGACTTCTTCCAATTTCGTCAATTTCATCCTTTGGCACCACCACTGATTTTTTCCATCTGCGGTTTAAATAGAAATAAACTAGTACGGTTAAGGATACCCCAAAGATAAAAGCGATAATCAATAGGTTTATCTTGCTCTCAAAGTTTATTCCTAAATCGAACAAATCATCAGCAAGCGCAACTACAACACCACCAATAGCTGAACCAACATAATACACAGCAATCCCCAGAATGCCATACCCCCACCGATGTTTGTAATATTCTTGAGCCAGCTCATAATAATACTTACCAATAAAATAGAGAAGAATGATGCTTAACATAAAGGCTATTATTTCATGTGAAAATAATAAATATCATCATCACCTTTTCCTTTAAGGCGTTTTGATACCACATAGCCCGTATTATCCCCAAACATCACCAGAGATAAATCATCCTTTTTACTGTTGATTGGCTCGGGCATTTTTTCTGCTTTAGAATAAGTACCATCCGCATTCAATTGGCTTTTATAAATATCATAGCCCCCAAATCCACTGGATCTATTCGATGCAAAAAACAGTGTTTTGTCCGGGCCAATAGTTGGAAACATTTCCCGGCTATAGGAATTAACCTTGCTTCCCAAATTCTGCAACTCCCCAAATTTATTATGACTTAAAATTGGTGCCATAAAAATATCCGAGCCTCCTTTGGTAGTTTGCTTTCCCCCTCTTTGGTTCGAAGTGAAATACAGGGTTTTGCCATCGGTACTTAATGCGGGATGCGCGTAGGAATAACGGGGCTTGCAAAACGGCAATACTTTAAAATTGGTATAGCCCACCCCCGGTTTAAACTCCCCTACTTCGATATGGTAATTGTCTTTTTTAAAATCACCTTTGGGTCTATTTTTATTTGTGTAAGTAGTGGTAATATAAATCAATCTACCATCCGCGCCTAAAACGGCGCTAGTTACCTGTCCCAATTCGGCGTTGGGATCAATTTTAATTTCTTCAATACCTACGATACCCCCATCCTCGTCAGGAGTCCCTTTGTAAATACCCAAAATACCTTCGCCGTCAAAATTGATACGCACCCTACCTTTTTTGTTCAATTGATAGGAAATAAAAATGACTTCATTATTGCCAACAGGCATAATTCCAAAGTGGGGAAACTCATTATTGATGTCCACATTTTTTACCTGATAGGCGAACTCTTGAGAAAAACCGAGAGACACCAGCGAAAGAAAAAGAAGTAATGTTTTGAACATGCTGAGGGATTTGCATTACAAATATACAAATGTTTCAGCACTAGTGTGTTATCGGAAGGTTACTGCCGACGATATTTTTGGGTTTCTTCAAAAACATGCTCCAAAATTGCTTTATCTTCATCAGAAAACGCCATATCTCTTCTTCCCATGACCACTTTGGCCACCTCAAAGGCCTTTTTAGTGAGATAGGTAGTAAAACCGCCGCTACCACCCCAACTAAAACTGGGAACAAAATTTCGGGGAAATCCACTGCCAAAAATATTAGCACTAACCCCAACTACCGTTCCCGTGTTGAACATTGTGTTGATACCGCACTTGCTGTGATCACCCATCATTAAACCACAAAATTGCAAACCAGTTCTTGCAAAACCTTCGGTTTGGTAATCCCAAAGACGTACTTCGGCATAATTATTTTTTAGATTAGAATTATTGGTATCCGCCCCAAGGTTGCACCATTCGCCTAGGACAGAATTTCCCAAAAAGCCATCGTGCCCCTTGTTTGAAAATCCAAAAATCACGGAATTATTGACTTCTCCCCCAACCTTACTGTGCGGGCCGATTGTTGTTGGTCCGTAAATTTTGGCCGACATTTTTACAGTGGCGTGGTCGCACAAGGCAAAAGGCCCACGAATCATGCTACCTTCCATAATTTCTGAATCACGTCCTATGTAAATTGGACCATTAGTAGCATTCAATGAACATAATGGCAATTTTGCACCAGGTTCGATAAAAATATTTTCAGAATGAAAGGCCACTGTAGTTTCAGGAATGGGTTGCGACTTTCTATCTTTGCTTATCAAATTAAAATCCTCTTGGATAGCCTCTCCATTCTTCGAAAAAATATCCCAAGTATGTTCAATTTTAATACAATCCCCGTTAAATTCAATGGCCTCAAAGGATTCAAAATCAATGTTTTCCTCGCCCTCTTTCGCATGGAAGGCCAAAACGTCTTCGTCTTTAAAAATGGCTTGGTTTTCTTTTAAATCTTTAACCATTTCTACCAATTCCAAATTTGGTAAATAAGATGCATTTATCATTATATTTTCCTCCATTTCCACCATTGGGAACTTTTCCGAGAGGTAATCTTCGGTAACCGTGGTTGTGGTGGTATCCAAATAGGTTTCCCACTTTTCACGAATCGTCAAAATCCCAACACGAATATCGGCCACGGGCCTAGTATAGGTAAAAGGAAGCAAGTTGTTTCTTGATGGGCCGTCGAAAAGAATGTAGTTCATAATGAGTTAAAAGTTTAGAGTTTAAAGTTTAAAGTTTAAAGTTGTCTCTCAAACTTAAAACCAAATGATGCTTCACGAAATTCTAAGTGATAAAAATAAAAAAGCCTTTCTTTAGTAGAAAGGCTTTTGTTAAATATATTTTGCGCAAGCTTACTTTTTAAACTTGGCGTACTTGTTTTTGAATTTATCGATACGTCCGGCAGTATCCACCAATTTGGATTTACCAGTATAATACGGATGCGATGTTCTGGAAATTTCCATTTTCACCAATGGGTATTCCACACCGTCAACCTCAATCGTTTCATTTGTATTAGCTGTAGATTTTGTTAAAAACACATCATCATTGGACATATCTTTAAATGCTACAAGTCTATAATTTTCTGGATGTATCCCTTTTTTCATCGCCTTACGCTTTAAATCTTAATTTTTTAGAGGTGCAAATTTAAGTATTTTTTATAAACCTACAATCTTTTTTTATGTTTTTTAATCCCATCGAATGTGTAACGTTTTACTATCTTTGTTTACTAACTATCCATATAACCAATAACAACAAAAATTTATGGAAGCTAAAGAATTATCCCCAGGTAAATTCGCAGTAAACTATGGCCTTATTTTGGGGCTTATTATGGTAATTATTTCAGTAGGTATGTACACTTCGGGCATGATGCTGGAGGGCAAACAATGGCCTATTTATATTTACTACCTTATATTTCCGCTATTTATTATTTACACCATCAGCCAATATAGAAAAAGCAATGGGCAAATACTTTCGCTTTCTGATGCCTTAAAAGTTGGTGTAGCCACAGGAGTTATCAGCGGACTGATTTACGCGGTGTACAGCATTATTTTCAACTATGTTATCGACCCTGAGTTTATGGGCAAGATGATGGAGGTTGCTAGGGAAAAACTCTACGAAAACCCTAAGATGACTGAAGAAATGATAGATAAATCAATGGAGTACGTTGAAAAGTTTTCTAACCCCCTTCTGGGCTCAGCAATTTGGATAGGTATGAGCACCTTATTCGGACTTATTTATGCTTTGGTTGGCGGTTTGATACTCAAAAAAGAAGCTTAGTTAATGAACATATCCGTAGTTATACCACTACTTAACGAAGAAGAATCTTTAAACGAATTACATGATTGGATTGTGCAAGTGATGCAGTCCAATCATTTTTCTTATGAAATCATTTTTATTGATGATGGAAGTACGGACAATTCTTGGAAAATCATTGCTTCGCTTTCTGAAAGTAACGATAATGTAAAAGGTATAAGATTTCTTCGGAATTTTGGAAAATCCCAAGCCCTTCACGCTGGTTTTGAAAAGGCCAATGGCGATGTGGTCATAACGATGGATGCTGATTTACAGGATAACCCTGAAGAAATCCCTGAACTATACGACCTGGTGAAAAAAGAGGGGTACCACCTAATTTCTGGCTGGAAAAAGAAACGATACGACTCTGTTATTGCTAAAAACCTCCCCTCAAAACTGTTCAATTGGGCGGCACGGAAAACGTCAGGTGTCAAATTACATGACTTTAATTGTGGGCTTAAAGCCTATCGGAATGATGTTGTGAAAAACATCGACGTTAATGGCGAAATGCATCGCTATATTCCTGTTTTGGCAAAAAGTGCAGGGTTTGGTAAAATCGGTGAAAAAGTAGTAAAACACCAGGCCAGGAAATATGGTGAGACCAAATTTGGTATGGATCGATTTATTAATGGTTTTTTAGACCTTATCACTATATGGTTTCTATCCCGTTTTGGAAAAAGGCCAATGCACCTTTTCGGTGCTCTTGGAGTAATTATGTTTGCTATTGGTTTTGGATTTGCCACTTATCTTGGCATCGATAAATTATTCATCAACCCAATGGGAAGACTTATTACCCAACGTCCACAATTCTATATTGCGCTTTCTACTATGATTATTGGCACCCAGTTTTTTGTCGCGGGTTTTTTAGGCGAAATTATTTTGCGAAGTAAAACCGACAAAAAACGTTATCTTGTAAAAGATGAAATAAATTTCTGAAATTTATTTTTTCACTTCGGTTTCCTTTGAAAGAGTAATTTTACCCTAGCTATATTGAACCAAATGTTTAATTTTGTACACTATCCAACTATTAAATTATGATACACATTGAACCAAAAATTTTAGACCGAATCAACACCTGGTTGACCCCAACTTTTGACAACGAAACCCAAGAGACTATCAAGCATAGCATCGCAAACAATCCAAAGGATATTCAAGAGAGTTTCTACAAGGATCTGGAATTTGGAACCGGAGGCATGCGAGGTATCATGGGCGTTGGCACCAATCGTATCAACAAATATACCCTTGGAAAAAGCACCCAAGGCCTAAGCGATTATTTGCGCAAACAGTTTCCCGGAGAAACCCCAAAAGCTGTTATTGCTTATGATTGTAGGCATAATAGTAAGACATTGGCCAAGGTAGTAGCAGATGTGTTTTCCGCCAACGGTATTGAGGTATATCTATTTGAGGACCTACGCCCAACGCCGGAATTATCATTTGCCGTTAGGCATCTAAATTGCCATTGCGGTATTGTGTTAACAGCATCACATAATCCACCGGAATATAACGGTTATAAAGTGTATTGGGGAGATGGAGGTCAAGTGGTTCCGCCACACGACGGTGCAATTATTGAAACCATCAACAATCTCGATTATTCCGATATAAAATTTAAGGCCAATGAAAGCCTTATCCATAATATATCGACAGACGTGGACAATGTTTTTATTGACGCCTCCGTTGAAAATGGATCGGTAGGTGCAACACAGGCCGCCAAAGACAACCTGACCGTTGTATTCACCTCGTTGCACGGAACCTCCATCACGGCAGTGCCAGAAACCTTAAAGCGAGCAGGCTATAAAAACGTCCATATTGTAAAGGAGCAGGAGCAACCGGACGGAGGGTTTCCAACAGTAAAATCTCCAAACCCAGAGGAACCTGCCGCCCTAAAAATGGCACTCGAACTTGCCGAAAAGGAAGGAGCGGATATTGTAATAGGCACAGATCCAGACTGTGACAGATTGGGGGTTGCGGTTCGAAATTCCGAAGGGAATATGCAATTGCTTAACGGCAACCAAACGATGGTAATGATGACCGATTTTCTATTAAAAAAATGGAAGGCCGAAGGCAAAATAGAAGGCAAAGAATTTATAGCTACAACTATTGTATCAACGCCCATGCTACACAAATTGGCAAATGCTTATGGAGTTGCCAACAAAGTGGTTTTGACCGGTTTCAAATGGATTGCAAAATTGATTAAGGACAACCCTGGGTTGAATTTTATTGGAGGTGGAGAAGAAAGCTTCGGGTATATGGTGGGCGATTTTGTGCGCGACAAAGATGCCGTAACTTCTACTTTATTAGCATGTGAAATTGCCGCGATAGCAAAATCCAACGGGAGTTCTTTTTATGATGAATTGATAAAACTCTATGTGGAACATGGCTGTTTTAAAGAAAAACTGGTATCACTGACTAAAAAAGGAATCGAAGGTGCTGAAGAAATCAAACAAATGATGACCGATGCGCGCCAAAATCCTGTGAAAGAAGTGAATGGCGTAAAAGTTGCGAGAATTGAGGATTATGAATCCTCCACATCCAAAAATTTGCTTACTGGCGAAGAGATGTCCATTGGTATCCCAAAATCCAATGTAATTATGTATTATTTGGAGGATGGCAGTCAGGTAGCCCTTAGGCCGAGCGGCACGGAACCGAAAATTAAGTTTTATGTAAGCGTAAATACCTCGCTAAGTTCAGTAGATGGTTTCAAATCAACAGAAGCCCAGCTTGATGCTAAAGCTGAAACCATTCTGAAAGGAATGAACCTAATTTAATGGAGTACTTTAAGCAAATACTTCGATTTGCAAGGCCTTATAAAAGCTATGCAATTCTGAATATTATAAGCAACATTTTCTATGCATTATTTGGTACGCTGGCAATGGTCTCTTTGTTTCCAATGCTTAATGTTTTATTTGACAAAACAAAACAGCTAAACACCAAACCTACTTGGAACGGGATCGCTAACGTAAAGGAGTATTTGGAAAGTTCCCTCAATTTCTTCGTGACCCAAAAGGTTAACCAAGGGCATGATGATGTATTAATCTTTATGGTAGTTTTGGTAATAAGCATGTTTTTACTAAAAAACTTGTTTAGCTACCTTGCCATGTATTTTATAACCTTCTTAAGAAATGGAGTCTTAATGGATGTTAGAAATGCGCTTTACGAAAAAATAACGCATTTGCCACTAGCATTTTTTTCAGAAAAACGAAAAGGAGATACAATTGCACGAATAACTACTGATGTTCAGGAAATACAAGGATCTTTCCTTTCCATATTAGAACTTATAGTTAGAGAGCCACTTATGATTCTGTTTACTATTATTACAATGTTTTTAATAAGCACGAAACTCACACTATTTGTCTTTATTTTTATCCCGGTTTCAGGTTTTATTATTTCTAGAATAGGGAAAAGCTTAAAAAAACATTCTGATAAGGTACAAAAGGAACAGGGACAATTCTTATCCATAATTGAAGAAACATTAGGAGGGCTAAAAGTCATTAAAGGATTTAATGCGCAAACTATATTTGGAGACAAGTTTCGCAATTCCACTTCTAAGTTCAATAAGTTTTCAAACCAGTTACTAAACCGTCAAAACTTGGCGTCTCCAACAAGTGAGTTCCTGGGTATTTTGGTAATTGCCATCTTATTGTGGTACGGTGGCAGAATGGTTTTGAATGAAAAAAGTCTAGAAGCAGGACTTTTTATAGTCTATATGGGGCTTGCTTATAATATTTTAACACCTGCAAAAGCGATAAGTAAAGCGAGTTATAGCGTAAAAAAAGGAAACGCAGCAGCGGAACGCGTATTAGAAATATTAAATACGAAGTCTCCATTAGAAGACAAGCCTAATGCAAAAACAAAATCTGATTTTACCGATTCAATCGCTTTAAACAATGTATCCTTTAAATATGAAGAAGATCTGGTACTTAAAAATTTCTCAATATCTGTTCCAAAAGGCAAAAGCGTAGCACTGGTAGGGCAATCCGGTAGCGGCAAAAGTACCATTGCCAATCTGGTGACCCGCTTTTACGATGTTAGCAAGGGCAGTATTACCATTGACGGTGAAGATATAAGGGATATTACCAAACATTCACTGCGCAGTTTAATGGGATTGGTTACCCAAGATTCCATTCTTTTTAATGATACGGTAAGGAACAATATTCTTATAGGAAAAGAGGATGCCTCTGAAGAAGAAATTATTGAAGCTTTAAAAATTGCCAATGCTTGGGAATTCGTAAAAGACTTGCCCAATGGCATTGACACCAACATCGGGGACTCCGGAAACAAACTTTCAGGTGGGCAAAAACAACGATTAAGTATTGCACGCGCCGTATTAAAAAATCCTCCAATTATGATTCTCGACGAAGCCACATCGGCATTGGATACAGAAAGTGAACGCCTTGTGCAGTTGGCCTTAGAAAATATGATGAAAAATAGAACTTCCATCGTCATTGCCCATCGACTATCCACCATTCAAAATGTTGATGAAATTGTGGTTTTAAGCAAAGGAGAAATCGTGGAACAGGGCAAGCACAAAGACCTTCTATCCAAAAAAGGAATTTATCAAAAACTCGTTGAAATGCAGAGTTTCGATTAGTACTTTTCAGAAATTAAAAAAGTTTATAAAAAGTAAAAAAGGATAGAGATTTGGGGGTTCTATCCTTTTCCGTTCATTGTTAGACTTGGGGACGACTAACAATAGTAAGTAGGTTTCTGAAGCAAACTTATAATAAATCTTCTTACGAACCAAGAAAAAAATGTATTTTATCGAATTTATTTACACTTTATCGATATTATGTAATATAACTATTTGATTATCAATCATTTAAAAAATACCTGAAATAACAAATAATTGAATTTAAACTTTCTTTATATTTAGTAGTCAAATAATTAAAGATTATTTGTGATTGACGACACAGAATTAGTAGCACAATTGCAGTCAGACAGGCAAAAAGAACAAGCCTTTAGGGAACTGATGGGACTCTACAAGGAGCGCCTGTATTGGCACATTCGAAATATCGTAAAATCACATGACGATGCTGACGATGTCCTTCAGAATACATTCATAAAAGTTTATAAAAACATTAATAACTTTAAAGGCGATAGTAAATTATTTTCGTGGATGTATCGTATTGCCACCAATGAGTCTATCACTTTTATCAATAAAAACGCCAAACGGCTCAATGTGACGAGTGAAGAAGTACAACAATTGGCCATAAAAACCCTGGCTTCTGATGTTTATTTTGAAGGCGATGCCATCCAACTTAAACTTCAAAAAGCGATTGCAACTTTGCCTGAGAAACAGCAATTGGTATTCAATATGAAATATTTTGAGGATTTGAAGTATAAGGAAATGTCTGATGTTTTAGAAACCAGCGAAGGTGCATTAAAGGCTTCCTACCACATTGCGGTTAAAAAAATTGAAGCCTATTTAACTGACGATTAAACCTTTTAAATTAAAGTGAGTCAAACAGTTAAGACTGAAAAATAATGAAAGACAAAAAATTACATAACATCAAATCAACGGGATTTAAAGTGCCAAAGGATTATTTTGAATCATTTGAAGCCTCGATGTTAGATAAAATCCAAAATGAAAGGCATTTAAACGACATAAGTTCTGCTGGTTTTAAGACGCCTCACAATTATTTTGACACATTGGAATCCAAGGTTTTTGAAAAACTTTCAGAAGAAAAAGACACCAAGGTTGTTAAATTTAACTTTAGGCAAACGATGATTTATATCTCGGGTGTAGCAGCCGCTGTTTTGATTATTTTGAATATTCCTATTTTTGAAAGTAATCCATCTTTTGATAATTTAGAAACAGAAACTGTTGAAAATTATATCATTGATGAAAATATTAGCTCCTACGAGATTGCCTCATTAATGTCTGATGAGGAATTAAATGAAAATGATTTTATAAATTATAATTTAGATAAAGAAAACATAGAAGAATACCTATTAAACAACGCAGACATAGAATCGTTGATGATAGAATAATAAATATGAAAGATGAAAAAGTTACTGTTTATAGCTGTGCTTCTAATATGCCTATCGGCTACGGCACAAAAAGGCAAATGGGAAAGAATAAAGGCGCTTAAAGTGGCCTTTATTACCGAAAAGTTGGATTTAAGCGAAAAAGAGTCCCAAGAGTTTTGGCCAGTGTATAATGCATTTGAGGAAAAGACCAATACTATCCGCCATAAGGAAATGAAGAGCCTGCGAAAAGAAATTCGTGAAAATACGGACACCATGTCGGACAATGAAGCCCTAGTTTTAATAGAGCGTTTCCGAAAAGCGGAAAACGAAATGCACAGATTACGAATTGAATTTTCAGAAAAATTATCAAAAATTATTCCTCCTAAAAAAATCATTAAACTGAGATTGGCAGAGGAAGATTTCAGGCAACAAATGTTTGAAGAATATAAAAAGCGTAGAAAAGAGAGAGGCTAATACTTCCCTCTTTTTTTATATTAAGATTAATTTTTAGGCTGAAAATCCGGATGTCCCGCTTGCCAATAGAAAAAGGCAAAAATACCGGCAAATTCGTCAATAGTATCACTCAGTTTTGTACGCCCACCATGACCACCTTTAAAATTAGTTAGAAATAGGACGGGTTTATCCGAAGCAGTAGCAGCCTGCAACTTAGCCGCAAATTTTGCGGGCTCCCACGCTGTAACCCTCGGATCATTAATTCCTGAAGTTATTAGCATAGCTGGGTAGTTTACACCTTTCTGGATGCTATGATAAGCATCCATTTCTAGTAGCCACTTGAACTCCTCCGGATTCTTTGAAGTACCAAATTCAGGGGTATTCACTGGGCCATTGGGTGACTCCTCGGATCTCACTGCATTCATAGAACCCACTAAGGGAGCGGCGGCAGAAAATAAGTCTGGACGTTCTGTTATTGCTCTTCCAACGAGAATACCCCCTGCACTGCCTCCAAAAATTGATAGTTTCCCAGGTGAGGTGTATCCTTCTCTAATCATATATTCCGCCGTTGCAATAGCATCTTTCCAAGTATTGGGTTTGGTTTCCTTTTTTCCAGCGTTATGCCAGGCCTCACCTAGTTCGCCTCCGCCTCTCACGTGGGACACTACTAAAACACCATCAAAAAGCGTGTAGGCCAAAATAACCGTGCTAAAAGTGGGAGCCATCGAATCCCCATAAGAACCATATCCATATAGTGTTACAGGGTTTTTCCCATTTAATTCTAAGTCTTTGTTGTGAATAATGGACACAGGTACCATTATCCCATCATGGGACTCGACCATGACCTCTTTGGCAACCAAATCATCTAATTCTGGATATTCCACTACTGAAGAAAGCTGTCGTAGCGTAAAGGAATCCTCTTTAGGATTATATAAATACCGTTTATCAGGTGATGTCCACCCCGAAATGGTAATCCAAATCTCAGAAGACTCAATATTTTTGCTTCGCAAGCTAGCTTCGCCCGCAGTAAACGGCAAGTCAAGTTTTCTGGGTGAGGCTGCATCATTCGCCAAAAAATACACGCTCGCCTCAACACCGTTTTTCATTGTAATGTAGTATAGTCCATCTTTGGTCAACTCAAACCCTTTAATAGTCTCTTCATCATATTCCTCTATAAAGGTCTTGGCATTAGCTACCGAAGGCCTGCCAATTGAAGTCCTTAAAATTTTATATTTCGGGGCTTCCTTAGAAGACAAATAATATACGTGCTCCTTACTGGCTTTAACATCAACCACATTATCTTCGCGCGTAGTTAAGGTCTTCCATTTTTCACTATTATCGGTTAATGGTAACTTATAAAATAAGTCCATATTGTTATCGACTGTACTCAAAAATAAAACATCTAAATCCGCCTCTTCAGAATAGAAAACATAGGGGATCTCCAAATCCTTAATTCTAAGATCAGGGTATAATTCTTTAGAAAAAACAACAGAATCTGATTTTTGATCGGTTCCAACCTCATGTTTGTAAACCTTAGTAAAAATTTGCCTGTTCATGTCTGTTACATCTGCGGAATTATATTTATTGTAATAAAACGCATTTCCAGATTTAAGCCATGATATACCAGTTGGCAAATACAATACTTCGGGATACTTTTCGCCATTTGCTTTGAAAATAATAATTTCAGGGTTTTCAGAACCATCTGGAGAAACCCCCACCGCTATTTTATCACCTTGAAAGTTTGGCGAAATTGATGAAATAGTATATGTCTTTTCTGAATCACTATTGTAGGTTTCAGGGTCAAAAAACAATACTTCTTCCCCGCTAAAGCCCTGCCTTTTATACATTTTAGCAATATCCTCTCCCGGTTTTCTTTTTAAATAGTAATACGTATCATCTTTAGTGATGGATAGCGCATAAATGGATTCTGAACTTCTATTTATTAATTCCATAATAGCATCAAATAACTTCTGCTTTCCTGGGATGTTGTTTAAAACTGATTTGGCATAATCCGCATTGTCCTTCATCCACTTTATGACCTCTTCGTTGCTCAAATCTTCCATATATCTATAAGGGTCCTCCAATTCAACCCCATGATAATTGTCTACGACCATTTTAACAGGGGCGAGACCGGGTTTAGAAATTTCCTGGGCCGTAAGAGTGCAAAACGTTGTGAACAGGAATAATATAAGTACGTTTTTCATGATAGTTTCAATGGATTATATGATGCCTTATTAACATTTAAAATTGAGAGATTTAAGGTACAAAAAAGAATCTAATGCTCTTGGGTTTTATTTGCATCATCTTTTTTTAAACAAAAAGCTCCGCAAAATAATTACGGAGCCTTTCCAAAAAAACTGTCAACCAAATCATACCTCCCTTTTCAAAATTTCTAAATGTCGTTTTAAACGTTCTACATCAATGGGCAAGGTGCCGTTATACACGCCTCGGATATAACCTTGTTTATCTACAAGAATAAAATTTTCAGTATGAATAAAATTGTTTTCGTCTTGGGTTTTTGTAAAATCTTCGTCCGCGAAATAGCCTGTTCTGGCAATATTGTACAGCTGATCCTTATCCCCAGTGACCAAGTGCCATTTATCTACGTTTACCTGATGCTTTTCAGCATATTCCTTTAACAAAGGAATGGAATCTCGCCAGGGCATTACCGTATGGGACAGCAACATAATATCCTTTTCATCTTTATAAGCATCTTGAATATCTGCCATGTTTTTGGTGAGCTTTGGGCAAATACCTGGGCAACTGGTAAAAAAGAAATCCGCGATATAAATTTTGCCCTCATACGTTTGATTAGTCACCTTTACCCCATTCTGATTTACAAATGAAAACTCTGGTATTTTATGTTTTGGTGTATCCCATTGAGGTGTGAAATCTGCAGAGTTGAAATAGGGCAATTTTGTAATTTCGACCGAAACTGCTTCTTTTGATTGATTTTTGCATGAAAAAAAGCAGGATATCAAAAATAATAACAACAGATATATTCTATTTAATTTCATCTTTATTCACCGTTACGGTATAACATTTTTTTAAACCTATCAATCCAAATCGTTCCCCATTTAAAACTTCGTAGTTCGCTTTAATACTGCCATCAGGTTTCCAAAGTCTTTGTGAGCCCACTTCTTTTCCGTTTTCATAATTAAAGGCTCTCAGAGGCTGTCCTGACTGGTACCATTCCTTCATTGGACCATGATGCTCACCTTTGTCATTAAAATGGTATTCAAATTTTAGATGACCATTTTCCCACCAAGATTTGTGAATTCCTGTTTTAAAACCTTTAGTATAAAAACGTTCCAACAATTTATCTCCATTCTCATACCATCTTGTTTCGGCACCATTTTTTTTTCCGTCTGCGTATTCAATTTCAGACCTTATACCTCCCGAACCATATTTTAATATCACCGCACCATTAAATGGGGAATGGTCGTGAAACAATATGCCATTGTTTAAGCTCAAATTTTTGTCGGAAACATCAATGGTGATCTTATTTGATGGTGAGTGACATCCACAAATCATCCAAAACACGAAAACGCTATTTAAGATACTGTGCTTCAATTATCTGGAGATATTCCCTGGTGTTCCAAAATACCCATTCCCATTCAAATAAGGATCCTCACTGGTAATATGATAGTGATAAATCCCATTAGGGAAATCACTGTTTTCATGCATATGCCCATGATAGTCATCCAAATCTGAATTTGTAATGATCGAACCATCTTCCATAGGACCATACACCGGAAAACCGTCTGCCAAAAGCCCTAAGAAAGCATCATCTCCAAACTCCTGAGTGAGGTAAGTTGGCTCTATATGATAATGATAATTATCTTGTCCGGCTGGGTGTCCCAAGTATTGATCAAAAGAATTAATCTCATTAGTAAGAGGCGAACCTCCCGCGGCATATTGATTAAAAAATACCACACCATTTCTTGCAATCCCAATGGGTCCCATTTCTGTAGACTGTTTATTTGTGGCCTCTGAAGGGTTTAGGGTTATGGTAAAAACAATGTTTTGTTCTGCTATTTGATTTGGGTTTTGGCGCCAGTTAGGGTTAGTACCGTTATAAGCTTCGTGAAGTGGATTGTTAACCGGCCAATATGGGCTGGTATGATTTGGTAAATCCGCAGTGGTAAAGGTTACCGTATTTCCATTTACGGCATAAGACAACCCTGTCCCTTCAAACATCGAAAGGATACCACTAATGTCATACATGGTATCATCGACCATTTCCTCCTCTTGTTCCTCTTCTTGCGGAGTTGTAGTATCGTCGGTATTGCTACATGCCAAGTGAATGACGGATAATAAAAGACAAAGGGTGAATACCCATAATTTTGTTGATAAAAAGGTTTTCATAGTATTTTTTTAATTTGAGTTTATTTTTACGCTTATTTTTCCTGTTTCCAGAGCATTGCTATTCTTTTTATGAATACACATTCCAATCATCACAATATTTAGAATCAGTATCGCAATTGTTATAACAACAAGTATATTCAGCAATTTATTTCGTTTAGAGTTCATTGATTTGGGTTTGGCTTTTGAATTTAGATGTCGGCTTTTTAAAAAACTTGCGCCATCACCAAAAAAATTATCCTCTTCGTCTTAGATTCCGATTGGGACGCGGTATGTTATCCAATTCAGATTTGACTAAAACGCCATCGTTATTTTTATCTAAGTTATCGAAATGAGCAGCCAATGGGCCTCTAGCTTCTGTCTTCGAAATTTGTCCATCTCCATTCGCGTCCATCCTTGAAAACAACTCTTCTCTATTAGGCCTTGTTCGTTGTTCATTATGTAACACTTCACCCATCAAACATCTACTGACATAGGGGAATTCAATGGTAACCAAATAGATGTATTTGCCGTCAATTTCAATCCCGTTGCATTGATCTAAATCGCCCGAACCTTCAACAAATTCAAAATCTGAAGTGTAAGTACCATCATGGTGTCCTCCAACATCCACGTTTCTAGTATTGCGCCTCATATCATAGGTGCAGTCTTCACCTTCCCGGGTACCATCAATTAGCTTATAGCTGGATTTATATTGCCTGCTTTTTGAATAATACATTGGAAAACCGTCGTGGGCGAAACCCACATGTACTAAATCTTCACCTGTATAAAACTTTTCAACAACAGATGTTGGTGCCCCGTGATAATGATAAGCTCCAGAAGGCTGTACATGCGCATTGTTAAAATCCAACCCCAAATTCACGAAATCCTGAAAAGCTTCGATGCGGTAGTTTTCACCTGTATCACATTCAACCACTTCAGCGGTGCCAGGCTCAAACTTCACCCCATTTAAAGCCACTCCCGGTTCTCTTACCCAAACTGGGTTTCCTGTATATTTTGGTTCTATAGGAAACGTATATGTCCGCCTTTGAGCTGAAATGGTATTGGGATTTCCGGGGCCGGGAAATTGTCCCGTTTTGTGATTTGGTAAGGCGTTGGTAACCATTTTTCTATTACTTCCTTTTATGGTCACAGTCGTTTTGGTGCCATGTTCTTCATCGTTCAATTCATAGGACCCAAAGTAATCTGTATGGCTATGAAAATCTTGTCCATTGTGACTGTGCGTTGTATTTTGAGCCATTCCCAAACTCAAACCTAAAAGTATGATTACGGCACCAACTGTTATTTTAGAATTTCCCATAATATCCATTTTTGTTGTAAGAGTTTAGATGCAATATTCTTTTTAAACTTGTGGACGGCCTTGTTAAAAAAGACACAAATAAAAAAAGACGTCCAAAAACTGAACGTCTATTTTAAATCCTATTGATGCCTCGGAGGCGGTGGCCTGTTTCCATCCCGATGCTCAGGCCGTGGCGGTCTGTCGCCATCAGGTCTTCTATCACGAGGAGGCCCCTGCCTCATAGCGCCTTTATGTAAGGCATCCTTAATAATTTTACTAAACTTGGCCTTCTGATCTTCATTACACAATTCTTGAATCTGACTAAAATGATCATAGGTTTGCAGGTCTTTTTTCGACTCTAAATCCCCAATCAAAGAAGCAACCGAATCCCTATTTATGCTTATCGTTTCATCAGACAAACCACTAAAAAACACATCTTTTAACTCCCTGATCTCATCCGAAATACCTCGCATTTTTCGCCTATGCTTTTGCGTCAAATCCCGAAGCGCCTCCTTTTGGGACTCATCAAAACCAAGTTCGTTCATCAGGAAACTTCCCGGTGGCCTTCGCTCCTTCTGCTCTTTTACATTTTCACCGCTTCCCAAATAATTGTAGAGAAAAAAACCATTCACTACTATTAGGAAAAGTAACAAAATATATAAGGGTAAATTTTTCTTCATCCCAATTAATTATTTAAAATTGAATTCCCTTCATCACTGGTCAATAACCCATAAGACTCCGCAAACTCCGCCAAATTCTCATCGTAGTCCGACGTACTCTCTAGCCTTGTAAGCGCAATCACATTTAAAATAACCAAACAGAATAAGGTTACCAATTGCAATTTAGGTGTAAACCAAGCCCATACCGTTGGTGCGTCCTCCTCTTTTTCGGCAAACAAAACGTTCATAGTTTTATCCTTAAAAAAAGGCGATACATTCACTTCGGAAATATTGTCCAAAACATTTAAAGTCTCGTCAATTTGTTGTTGTAGGTTGCTATGTGTATCCATATCAAATATTTAGATGCCCAAAGTTTTAAAAACTTGCGCTAGTTTTCATTTTTATAAAAATTCTCTAAAAGTTTCTGTAAATTCTTCTTCGCCCGAAACATCAGCGACTCCACCGAAGACACACTTTTCTCAGTAATATCACTAATCTCCTGATAGCTTTTCCCGTCCACTTTGTGCAGAGTAAACACTACTTTTTGGGCTTCGGGCAACTGATTAATCGCATAAAACAACGTCTCGCTCTTCTCCTTATTTTCCAAAATAATCCCTGGATGGTTCATTTCGGTAAAATAGCTGGTTTTATCCACCGGAATCTCATTCCCCAAAATCGATTGCATAAATCCAAATCGCTTTTTCGTATTCCGTTTCCTAATAAATTCCAGACATTTATTGGTGGTAATGCGGTAAATCCAAGTCGACAATTTCGAGTTCCCCTTAAACTTCCCAATGCTGTTAAACACCTCCACAAACACCTCCTGAGCAATATCCTCCGCATCCTCTTTGTTGGGCACAAACGACAAACAAGTCCCAAACACCTTCTGCTGAAAATCATCCAACAACTTCCCATAAGCATTGGCGTTATGGTTTTTAAGTCCCGCTATAAAATCGTTTTCCTTCAAATACAAAAATTAAACCCATATTCCCGTCCCGATAGCTATCGGGACGAGAATGACAATTTCAATTGAAACATCAAAGCTACGCTTTGATGAAAGCTTTTCAGTTTAGATGCCTAAAAAAATTGAAACTTGCGCTGTTTCAAAATATTTTTTTGGGCGTTACCCACTCCCGATAACTATCGGGAGGGTCGGGCTTTCCGTTCCAAGTCCTCGCGCCCTTTTAATGGGGCGCTGTGGGCTTTCCTCTACAATCCCTAACGCGGGCCAACCCGCCAAAGCCGGTGAAAACTCCAATCAAAGTACGGCCCGCAAACCAACAGCAAAATAAGAATAAACCAAACCACAGCAAAAAAGTCAACACCCAAATCAATTCGAAGAATTGAACACCATGGTAAATAGTTTTGGTTCGTTTTCTGTCAGTTCGAGCGCAGTCGAGAACAAAGCAAAATGAACATTGAAAAACAGTCAAAAATAATGAGATGTCTCCTTCCGTCGACATGACAGTCAGCGTCACTTTTAAACAGATAAACAAATCCACAATTCAACAATTTAAGCGTATCTTTGCCCCCTCAATAAAACAAAATGCGATTACACCGAAACCTCTGCTTCGCCGTAATAGACGGATTAACCCAAATCTTCAACGAGGACCAATACGCCGACAAAGTAATTCAACAATTGCTGAAGCGCGACAAACGTTGGGGTGCTCGCGATAGAGGTTTTGTTGCTGAAACTACTTACGACATCGTGCGCTGGAAACGCCTGTATGCAGAAATAGCAGAAGTAAAAACACCTTTTGATCGTGACAATCTGTGGCGTATGTTTGCTGTTTGGGCAACTCTAAAAGGTATAAAATTACCCGATTGGAAATACTTTGAAGGTACACCAACACGAAAAATAAAAGGGCGTTTTGATGAACTCTCAAAAGATAGAAAATACAGGGAGTCCATCCCCGATTGGATAGATAAAGTTGGTTTGGAAGAATTAGGGGAAGCCAAATGGACCAAGGAAATAGCCATGCAAAACGAACAGGCCGATGTGATTTTAAGAGTGAATACTTTAAAAACCACTAAAGACAAACTACAAAATATCCTAGCAGATCAAAACAATATCCAAACCGAGTTCATCAAGGGCTATCCATCCGCTTTAAAACTCACCGAACGCGCCAATGTATTCGTTACGGATGCCTTTAAAAACGGACTCTTTGAAGTGCAAGATGCGTCCTCACAATTGGTAGCCGAATTTTTAGATGTAGCCCCTGGAATGAAAGTAGTCGATGCCTGTGCAGGTGCGGGCGGTAAAACATTGCACATCGCCTCATTGATGCAAAATAAAGGGCAAATTGTGGCGATGGACATCTACGAAAGTAAACTGAAAAAGTTGAAAATAAGAGCACGGCGTAACGGGGTTCACAATGTGGACTTAAAAGTCATCGATTCTACAAAACCCATTAAAAAACTGTATAATAAAGCCGACCGGCTTTTGATTGATGCCCCATGTTCCGGCTTAGGGGTATTGCGCCGAAACCCCGATGCCAAATGGAAATTAGAACCTGAGTTTTTAGATAGAATTAGAGGTGTACAGCAAGATGTTTTGCAACAATATTCTAAAATGGTAAAACCGGGAGGCAAAATGGTTTATGCGACTTGCTCCGTGTTACCATCCGAAAATCAAAAGCAAGTAGAAACATTTTTAAAATCAGAAGCTGGTGCAAATTTTGAGTTTGTAAAGGACAAAAAAATTCTAGCCCACGAATCTGGGTTTGATGGGTTTTATATGGCATTGTTGGAGCGGAAAGCTTAATTTTATATCTTTGGATAAAGCCCAAAACATGGATCTGCAAACCCGAAAACTAGAGTTTATTAAAGAGTTTCTCAAAATTCAAAGTGAGGAGGTTATAGAACGCCTTGAAAAGTTATTGAAAAAAGAGAGTAAATCAAATTACGCCGAAAATGACGCTTCAATGACGTCTGAGGAATTGAATAACCGTGTTGCAGAATCTGAGTCAGATTTTGAAAATGGTCATTACAAAAAAAGTGCTGACCTTCTTTCAAAATACAAGTAATGACGTATCAAATAATTTGGTCTCGATTTGCCGAAACCCAATTAGACGCAATTTTCGAGTACTACCAAAAAGAAGCAGGTCTCAATATTGCAAAAAAATTGCTGCAAGCAATTATTGAAGAACCCAATAAACTAATTGATTCGCCATACATTGGTCAAGAAGAACCACTTCTTAAAGAAAGAAGAATTCAATATCGATACTTAGTTTACAAAAATTACAAAATGATTTATTCAGTTGACGAATCTGATAAATTCATTAAGATTGTAGACGTTTTTGATACGAGGCAAAATCCACCGAAAATTAAAAGAGGTACATAGTATTTGAAAAACAAGCGACGTTTGTCATTCCTTACTGTCAGACGGAGTGCAGTCGAAGTCTTGTTTCAGAACCTCATCTTGCCTATCTTACATCAATGAAAAATATCGTATTTCTAGGCAAAAGCATCGACAACTACATCGCTGGTAAAAATGGTGAATTGGATTGGTTGGATATGATTCCAAATCCCGACCAGTTAGATATGGGTTATAACGATTTAATGAATGAGGTGGATGCCATCGTGATGGGTAAAACATCTTTTGAAACCGTTTTAGGCTTTGATATTGATTGGCCATATCAAAAACATGTATTTGTTTTAAGTCGCTCGTTAAAAGAGATTCCTGAACAACTTCGAGGTAAAGTAACTTTATTGTATGGTGATGAAAAAGATATTCTAAAAACTATTCATCAAAAAGGATATCTCAATCTTTATATTGACGGTGGTAAAGTGGTTCAAAACTTTCTAAAACAAGATTTAATAGATGAATTGAGATTAACTACAATTCCTATTGTTTTAGGTGACGGTATTCGACTGTTTGATGTTTTACCAAAGCGTTTAGAATTTGAACATGTTAAAACAGAGGTGTTTTATAATCAGATTGTGCAAAGTTGTTATAAACGAAAAAGATAAGTGATAAAAAATGCTCAGCAGTCTAAAACTCCGTTTATCAGATTTACTAAAGGAATACATAACACACGTTAATTCAGTTAGCGGTGGCGACATCTCCCAAGCTTATAAAATTTCAACCTCAAACTTCGATTATTTTTTAAAGGTGAACAATGCCCCTGAGGCGTTAACCATGTTTCAAACAGAAGCCTATGGCTTACAAGCTATTGCTAAAACCAACACCGTAAAAACACCAAAAGTTATAGCTTATGACACGTTTGAAAGTTCTGCGTTTTTGTTGATGGAGTTTATAGAATCGAAATCACCTTCATCCAAGGGTTTTAAAACCCTTGGAAAACAGTTGGCCAACTTGCACCAATGCACTTCTGAATATTTTGGTTTGAAACAAGATAACTTTATTGGGCGTCTGCCCCAAAGTAATACCAAACACCAAAATTGGACAGACTTTTATACCTATGAGCGTCTCATCCCACAACTAGAAATGGCAAAACAAAAAGGCTTGCTCCAAGACTCCGAATACCCTGATACCAAACTCATCAAAAACCGATTGCAACCACTTTTTGAAAACATTAAACCCTCTTTATTGCATGGTGATTTATGGAGTGGCAACTACTTAATTTCAAAATCTGGCGAACCTTATTTGATTGATCCTGCCGTGTATTACGGCCATGGCGAAGTGGATATTGCCATGAGTAAATTGTTTGGTGGGTTTGGTGAAGCGTTTTATGAGGCTTATTTTTCAATGTTGCCATCTGATGAACATACTTCAGCCCGAATTGAGATTTATCAATTATATTATTTACTAGTGCACTTAAATATGTTTGGTCGGTCTTATTATAGCTCGGTGACATCAATTATCCAAAAGTACTTTTAGATTTCTGTCATTCCGCACTAGATGCGGAATCCATAAAGACAAAAAGTAGATTGCAGTCTTTGCAGGAATGACAAAGCTTTGTGATTAATTACTGGCGTTCGCAAAGATGTGCGTTAGGGATTGAACGGCATGTTTGAAATCCCCGATCCCGATAGCTATCGGGAGAGGGATTGAGTAGTGAAAGCCCGACCCTCCCGATAGTTATCGGGAGGGAAACGCCCAAATAAAAAAAGCCCATCAACTACTGCTGATGGGCTTCTGATTAAAGAAAAATTTGAGTTAGTCTTACTTCTTTTTTCCTTCTAGTTTTTTGACGCTGTCGTACATAATCGGTGTTGCAATGAACAGCGATGAGTAAGTACCGACAATGACACCCACGATTAACGCAAACATAAACCCGCGGATAGAATCGCCTCCAAAAATGAAGATGGATAGCAATACCACTAAGGTGGTTAGCGAGGTGTTTAGGGTTCTACTTAAGGTGCTGCTCAATGAGGAGTTTACCACGCGATCGAACTCCCAACTGGTGTGCTCGTTGAAGAATTCACGAATCCTATCGAATACCACCACGGTATCGTTCAATGAGTAACCGATAACGGTTAGAATGGCCGCGATAAAGGCTTGGTCTATTTCCATGTTGAACGGCATGAATTTATAAGTCAACGAGAAGATTCCCAATACAATCAATACGTCATGGAATACAGCTGCAACGGCTCCCAAGGAATACTGCCACTTTTTAAAACGCAACAGGATGTACAGGAACACTACGATTAAAGAGCCTAAAATAGCCCAGAACGAAGCTTTTTTGATATCATCCGCAATGGTAGGGCTTACTTTATCGCTACGCATCAATCCGATGGTTTTATCCTCGGCATCGCTGATAAACTCTTCGTAGGTCATACCATCAAAATACGGTTGCAGAGCGTTGAACAATGTCGATCTTATCTCTTCATCAACAGCTGCCCCTGTTTCGTTTACCTTATATTTTGTAGTGATTTTTAACTGGTTGGCATCTCCAAAAGTTTTAGCATTTGCACTGGAGAATACTGCTGGGTCTGAAAGTACATTAGTAACCTCGGAAGCATTCATATCTTGGGAAAAGCGTACTTGATAGGTTCTACCTCCCACAAAATCAACACCTTCATCCAATCCATTGGTGAACAATGAACTCAAGCCGATAGCAATTAAAATCCCTGAAATGATGTAAGCGATTTTGCGCTTTTTCAAGAATTCGATATTGATATTTCTAAATAGATTTTTGGTAATCGGCGTAGAGAACGTCAACTTCCCTCCTCTTTCAGTGTACCAATCTACCAATAATCTGGTGATAAAAATTGCCGTAAATAATGAGGTTGCGATACCAATTAATAAGGTAGTAGCGAATCCTTTAATAGGTCCTGTTCCGAAAATGAATAAGATTAATGCCGTTAAACCCGTGGTAATATTGGCATCCAAAATAGAGGACAATGCATTACTAAATCCATCTTTAATGGCATCTTTTTGACCTTTACCTTTAGCCAATTCTTCGCGGACACGCTCAAATATCAGTACGTTGGCATCCACGGACATACCAATAGTCAATACAATACCGGCAATACCAGGCAATGTTAATACGGCGCCTAATCCTGACAAGATTCCAAAAATCAATAAGATATTCAAAAGCATCGCGATATCTGCAAAACCACCTACTTTTCCATAGTAAAAAATCATCCAAAGCAATACCAATACCAAAGCAATTAAGAAGGACATAGTACCGCTATCGATAGCTTCCTGACCCAAAGAAGGCCCAACTACTTCACTTTGTATGATATCGGCAGAGGCAGGTAATTTACCCGCACGCAGTACGTTGGCCAAGTCAATCGCTTCGTTTAAGGTGAAGTTTCCTGAAATTGAAGAGTTACCACCCGCAATTGGACCAGAGGTTACGCCAGGTGCAGAATACACCACATTGTCCAAAACTATAGCGATTTGGCTACCTTGCTGGTAAGCTCTTCCGGTCATTTCTTCCCAGATTTTAGCACCCTTGCTGTTCATTTGCATGGAAACTTCAGGCTTTCCTGTTTGTCCGAAGGTATGTCTCGCATCGGTTACCACCGCACCACTCAGCTCAGGAATATTGTCGCGATTACCTTTTAGGGCATATAAATCTGTCATTTCGCTATTCTTTTCTGGCTTGCTAAAGGCAAACTTCACGTAGCGTAATTCAGATGGCAATAAAGACCTTACCTGAGGCATGTTTAAATACTCCATTACCTGGTCCTTATCCTTAATTTCAAATGAAGCCACAACAGGGCCTCCACGGTAACCAAAACCTCTAATCAAGCTTTGTAATGGGTTTACTGTTTCAACAGCTGTAGAATCCGTAACAGCATCACCCAATAAATCGTCTATTTTAGAATCCGTTGCATCTTCTTCGTCTTGAGGTTCAGCGTCATCCACATCTTCTTCAACTTCAACAATGTCCTTTAATACTTGGTCAGCTTGAAATAAAAATTGCTGGAACTGCTCACCGGCGTACACATCCCAGAATTCCAATTGTGCAGTACTCTGTAACAAACTTGTAGCACGCTCGATATCCTTAACGCCTGGTAATTCTACCAAAATACGCCCGGAGTTACCTAAACGTTGGATGTTTGGTTGGGTTACCCCAAATTCATCAATACGCTTGCGCAATACTTCGAATGCAGAAACGATAGACTCATCGATTTTGGTTTCTATAATTCCTTTTACTTCTTCATCGGTCATGCTTCCGTCAATTTCCCCATCCAATGCTTTGGTATAGAAAATATCTGGCGAGGCTAATTTTTGATCCCCTTTTATAGCATCAAACGCGATAAAGAAATCCTCTAAATAGGTGTTCTGGCTGTCCTTTTGAAGCTCCGACGCATTGTCCAAAGCCGTATTGAAAACAGGGTCCTTGGTATTGTTGGCCAGTCCTTTTAGGATGTCTTTTACGGATACTTGCAGAATCACGTTCAATCCCCCTTTTAAATCCAAACCAAGGTTCATCGCTTTTTGTTTTACCTCGTTATAGGTGAATTTGGCAATACCCAAGTTGTAAACCGTATCGGTAGCAATACCATCCAGATAATTGACTTCCTCTAAACTTCTTTTGGCGCGATAGTCGTCTTCCGTGTCTGGAAATTTGTTGATGGCGATTTCCTCAGCTTCCTTTTCAATCTGATTCGCCTTAAATGTGAACGATAATTGGTAAATACTTACCAAACCGAACAAAATAGCAAATAGTTTTACTAATCCTTTATTTTGCATTTTTGAAATTTTTAATATTTAAATATTAGTAGGTTGGAGCTATTCACTAAATGAAATACACTCCTTTAATCCATAGGTTTTTCCTATGGCAATTTTCTTTGGAAAGTATGGGATTAAATGCTCGGGACTGAATTGCCTGCATTTTGAATTTGGTTCCCACTAGGAAATAGGGCCTGCCCTGACTTCTGGGATTTCACCAAGATTGGTATCGAAAGTCAACGTGATGCCGTTGACCCATTTGAATTTTGAATGGTCGTCTTCAACTTTAAAAGTCTTATAAATTGCTAAAGACGAATATACTTTGGGTTTGAAAAGGCGATCTGCCTTTACCTCAACTTCTACAATATGAATGCCGTTTACATCGGAATCGCCATCCCCAGAACTTTGAAGTTCGTAAACATCAATGTTATAGGCAATGGCTTCGTTTTCAACCGGAATATTGAACGGTGCATCCTCATCATCATCAGTATTACCCAATTCGGCGCGGATACGCTTTGAAAGCATCCGTTTGATGACATCAACATCGGTATCGCTATAATAGCTTATTTTGAGTTTGCCGTTGTCATTCTCCTTAACTTGAATATTGCTTACGCCTGCTTGCTGTAGCTCCCTTTTAACTAAGGCAACTGTTGCGTGGCTATTGGCGTGCGAGGATTCGGTATTTTTAAAATGAAGCACAATTTCCTGATTGGGCAACGTAGATTGTCCATGTTGTACCACGCCCAAGACGGATAGGATAATAATTAAAGTAACGACGTACCACTTCATTTTCATGCGCCAAATATAAAAAAATAAACTTGTTTAAGTAATGCCTGGGAATTATCTGTTTGAAACTGCGCTATACTCTATTAATTTCAACTCGGGAATCACTTGTCCCGAAGACAAAATAATGGCTAAATCCTGGGCTTCCTCGGCTGTAAAATTTCCAGAAACCGAAGACCTTCCTCCTTTAATGGGACCGGCTGTAACTCCGGGAGCAGAATACACTACATTATTCAATGTTATGGCTATAGAAGTTCCTTTTTGAAATGCTCTTCCCGTTAAGCGCTCCCATATTAGGGCTCCATCTTGATTCATTTCTATGGATATTTCTGGTCTCCCTGTTGGGCCAAAAGCATTGTTTGCCTTTGTAATCACTTCTCCCGTCAAAGGTGCTTTGTTATCCTCATTAGACCGAATAGCGTATATCGGCAAACGTCCATTTTCTTCAATACCAAATAAAAATTTCACATTTTTAAATTCCGATGGAAGGTTTGGCCTGGATGCTTCGCTATTCAACAAATTTAAAACAGTTTCGGAATCATCCTGTTTGACATGGATAACTATCGGACCTCCTTGATAACCTGGAGATAGGTCGAATTTTGAAGTCACTTTCAAGCTGTCCGAAGTATTGCTTTCTTCAATAGTGTAAAGTGTCTCGCCTATATAGGACAAAAATTCTTCTGCTTTGTATAGCTCCCAAAATTCTAATTTGCCCTGATTTATAATCAACTGATCAAGACGCTGAACGTCCAATTGAGCAACCTTTACCAACACTTCCAAATGCTTTTCGCCAAAACGTTTCACTTCATTTTGAACCCCAACACCATTTAACCTTGTTTTTATGACCTCAATTGTTTTTAGCTGTTCAGATTTGGACCAATCGCTCTCATTTTCAAAAGCGTACACAAATCTATGTTCCTCTTTCTGCTTAAAAGCATCACAGGAAAACAGTATTGCGAAAACCGTTAGTAAAAGAATTTTTTTCATAAATAGAGACTTACAAAAAAGGCTATCAAAAATTGATAGCCAAATGTTATATATTAAAAATGGAAATGCTATTATAATTCCAATAATCCATTTGTTTTTGAAACCCCTTCAGCACTGGCCTTCATATGGTCTTTCTCAGCATCGCTCAATGGGATATCCACAATCTTTTCAATCCCGTTTCGTCCTAAAATCACTGGCACTCCTATACAAATATCTTTTAATCCGTATTCGCCTTCCAATAATGTAGAACAAGGGAATAGCTTCTTCTGATCGCAAGCAATGGCTTGAACCAAAGCGCTTACTGCCGCTCCCGGTGCATACCAAGCAGACGTACCTAATAATTTAGTCAAAGTAGCACCACCAACTTTGGTATCTTCTTTTACTTGGTTTAGCCGCTCCTCACTTAAAAATTCCGAAACTTTTACACTATTTCTTGTAGCATGACTTGTTAATGGTACCATTCCCGTATCACTATGGCCTCCAATAACCATACCGTCGATATCGCTAATTGGGGCTTCCATCGCCTCTGCCAATCTGTACTTAAAACGTGCAGAATCTAAAGCACCGCCCATACCGATGATTTTATTTTTTGGTAAATCTGTGGTTTTATGAACTAAATAGGTCATCGTGTCCATCGGATTGCTCACCACAATAATGATGGTATCAGGGGAATGTTCGATTAAGCTTGAAGATACCGATTTTACGATACCTGCATTGATACCAATCAATTCCTCACGGGTCATTCCAGGTTTACGAGGAATTCCTGAGGTAATCACACAAATTGAACTTCCTGCTGTTTTAGAATAGTCGTTGGTAATCCCGGTAATTTTTGTGTCAAAACCGTTTAAGGAAGCGGTTTGCATTAAATCCATGGCTTTCCCTTCGGCATAACCCTCCTTGATATCTAGCAACACAACTTCTGATGCAAAATCCTTGATAGCGATATATTCGGCACAACTTGCGCCTACTGCTCCTGCTCCAACTACTGTAACTTTCATAATACTGTTTTTAGGTTGTTTTTTATGTTGAAATAAATTGTTTTTCCTATGGAAATTTTGACTTTGCAAAGATAGAATTGACACGAATTCTTTTCTATGATTTAAGTCATGCAATATTACTAATTATTCGGCTGTTAACGAAAAAAGTGCATGATTAAATCATGCACCTTTCGAAATTAAATTAAATAAAAAACTAACTAAAAAAACTAAACAATTATATGAAAATACACTATAATTCTCTTTTATATTTTACCTGAAACCGAAGTTAAGGCCTACTGAAAAGGCGTTAAATTCGGATAGGTGATATTCTGCGTTCAATCTAAAAAATCCAACTTTCAATTTTGTGCCTATCGTACCCCTAACATCAGAAACCTCGCTAGACACTGAAAACGGGTCAACATAAGACTCTGTTATAAAAGGACCGGATGTAACTGTGTACGTTCCTAGCACATCAGACTCTGATTTTCCTTTGATATAACCCAAACCTCCATAAAAATTGATGACTGGGAGTTTTGTAGATACAATAGCTTGGAATAGCCATGTACTTGTATTGTTTTCTAAACGTTGGTCGCTTCCTGAAACTCCAGAAGTACCTGAAATATCATAAGAACCGTTCAAGTTTGTATAGGCCACCAACCCAGAGATTGCAATTGGCAATAATTTATCCGCCGGCAGCCATTTTGTAACTTCAAATTGCACTCCGGCACCGAACATGCCGAGTTCAACATCATCTGTTTTAATTTTGGGCACAAATCGAGCTTTAAGTTCAATACCTTGGCTAATGCCCAAAGCACCCTGTAAAAATGCTGTAGGCAATAAATTGGCACTGGCATCACCTAATCCTGTAGGCAACGTAATCCGCTCGTTTATATTAGGAAAATCCCTATTTCTTACAATAATATCGATATCAGGATTGTTTTCTCCTAAAGCAGTGGCCACATTTCTGGCTCTAACACTAGAATCGGCAAACTCAAACGTGACTTCTTCATTATCATAAGTATCCAGATCCAATAAAAACATTTTGTGTTCGTCCTTTACCATCGAAGCATTTGCTATAATGGATATTTCAAATCCGCCAAGGGGTTTAGCATCCGCCGTATTAAACCAACCAGCATTCATGCTGTGCATCAATCCGTTAGTCGCCGGTCTTAAATAATCGTTTGTAAAACGCTCGGCACTTTCCTCTCCTGCTGCAAACAAAGCATCGAGGTCCTGAGCTTTTGAAGTAATCGTTATTAAACTAAAAAGGGCAAAAAGGGTTAACTTTTTCATTATGGTTTATAGATTTGGATAGGACAAATGTATAAAAAAAAAGTTACAAAACAACACTTTGTCGAAAAAAAATGCTTTTAATCGATTTTTTATGTCAGAAATAACATCTGAAGCTGATGTTGGGTGTAAGTCCCAAAGACTTGTTTTCTATTTTGATAGCATTATCGGAATCGTTAGGATCTACTTCGTAATAGGTGTTTATTGTATTCCTTCTATCAAACAGATTAATAACACCAACTCGTAATGAAGATTGTATGCCATCAGAAAGATTAAATTTATAGTTCAACGAAGCATCCAAACGTATAAAATCATCTAAATTTTCACTATTGGGTGAATCATAGTTCACCACAGTATTATTTCCGTTTTGTATGGTTTCATTACCTTCAACTGGTTTTGTAAAAGGTCGTCCTGTGCGCCAAATACCACCTGCAGATACTTCTAAATTTTCTAAAATATTATAGTTAAATGCCAAAGACACTGAATGCCTGATATCTACGTTATTAGGAAACTTGGGTGGCGATAAGGTTTCAAACTCATAATCGTTCATAGCATAGGTATAGCTTACCCAAGTACTGTAATTTTTAGCAGTTTTATTTATTAGAAACTCTGCACCTTTTGCTTCATAACTTCCCGTGGCATTCAAATATTGAAAATTGTTATAAAACCCTTGGTTAGATACGGTAATGCCATCGACGGTTTTATAAAATCCTTCAATATCAATCACAAAATTATTATGCTTGAATTCAAGCCCAAAAGAACCTTGTTTACTTTCTGCAATGGGAATATTTTGCTCGTTTGCCAGGATCCAACGCCTGTTTTCAACCCCTAAAAAGTCATCCTGAAAATCGATAATTTGTGTAGCTGATTGGTTTTTAAACTCTCCTTGCAGTTTAAGTGCCAATTGATTGGACAACTTTTGTCTCACATTCAAACGGGGCTCAATGATAAGTTTGCTAAACTTTTGAAAATAGTTTCCTCGAACACCTGCCCTTACATACGTTTTTTTATTATTGAACTCCAATTCCGTAAATCCTGCATGGTTTAATAACACATCTTTTTTAGTTCTATCATAAGCAGGAGCGCTAACCTCTGTTGCATTCAAAATACCGATTTCACTGAATTGATAACCACTTAATAAGTTTAAATTGGTCTTGATTCTAAAATTGGTTTTGACTTTAAATCCAGTTTCTAAAACTTCATTCGCCTGAACCAATTCTTGATCGGTTTCAACTCGGTAGTCCACTGCATCCACATTATATTTTGAATAGAATCCGTTTAATGATGTTGAAAATCTGTCACTCCATTTCGCATCCCAACTCCCTCCAAACCCTAAGTTTTGCTGTTTAAGATTACTGGTTTTTGATTCTGTTTCACCATCGGTATTGGTGAATGTTTCGGTATAATCCAGATTATTATTGATGCCGATAACATTGGTTCTGAATTTGTGATTTTTATTTAAATCGAATAACAACTTCGCAGTATAATCATAAAATGAAAAATCTGAAGACCTATTGCTCTCACTAATATTTTCGCTATTGGTAGTGATTTCACTATCTTGAAACGAACGTTCAAAATAGTTGTCATAGGTAGGCGACGAAAACACATCGGTAAACGACCGTCTCCCTGAAACATGCAACGCTACTTTTTTACCCAAAGGCACTTCTAAAAACGCATCGGCATGGATTAAATTAGCACCAAAACCTCCTGAAAATTGCGCATCAACCTCATCTTTGGTGAACATATTAATGGTACTGGATACCCCATCACTAAATTCGCTGGAAGTTCCGTTTTTAGTGACAATTACTTTATTGGTCAAATAGGGATTATAAGCCGAAATCAATCCGAAAAAATGACCAGAATGATACATTTTAATATTATCCCAAAGTATTAAATTCTGATCGTTAGTCCCTCCCCTTATATTAATATTCGCAATACTTTCGTTTACACTTTCCACTCCGGGTAAGGCTTGAATGGACTGCAAAATATCAGGTTCAGTCAGTCCGGGTAACGCGCCAAATTTTTCAGTATTCAACACTGTACTTCCATCTGTTGCTTTTTGTAAACCAGTGGTTAAAAACTTTGAGATGAGTATTTGATTCAATACTTCACTTTGCTCAGGCACTAAAATGGTTTTACAGTTGTCTTGTCCTTTTCGTAATTCAATAGCCTGAAAAATCAATGTTTTAAAACCTAAAAAAGAAATTTGAATGATTTCATTAACACCAACATCCTCTATTTCAAACGAACCATCATCTAAGGTAATCACGCCTTTTGATGAATTAAGAATGACCACCGATGCCCCAAAAAGTGGTTGATTATCAACCCCCGAAATTAAAACACCACAAATGTCAATCATTTTATCAATAGTGGAAACCGTAATATAGCGTTCATTCAAAAATTTAAAATTTAAAACCGTGGTGCTATTTAAGTTTTGAATGATATCTTTTAGCGTGTCCGTTTCGGAAGGTTGATCTACCGAAATAGCATTTACCTCTTCCACGGAATAGGAAAACTTCACATCAAATCGGGTTTCCAAATCCGCGATAAGATCAACTAATTTCACCTTTTCCTGTGCTTGTACTTGTGCTAATGAAATATTAAAAAGAAGGAAAAGAGATAAAATGAAGGGGTTAGTTAGATTCATAATCGTAGAATTCAACTGTTTTACCGTTTATTTTATAACTTAATTTTAATGGAATGGAAACAGATTGTAAAGCAACATTGATATCGTTGTGGGTAAATCCACCAGAGTACAACACAGACGTATCGATGTTTTCAACGGTAATATTAATGTCGTATTGATGCTCTAATTCATCAATAACTTGCCAAAGCGGAACTCCATCAAAAGTAGATTCTTGCGCCAACCAAGACGGTCTTGTCGCATTAAAATCTTTCACCTCAATGATTTTTCCATTCACCATTCTGAATGTGTTTCCTGGTTTTAAAATCTTTTCATTCTCGCCACTCGTCACACTCACCGAACCTTCAAAACACTGCACTTCAAAATAATTGTCGCGCTCCTTTACATTAAATTGCGTTCCTAAAACTTGTACCACTCCAGCATCAGTCATCACCGAAAATTTTTCACCTTTCATTACTTTAAAAAAGGCTTCACCATCCAAATCCAAAGTTCTGTCAGTTTTCCATTGTTTCTTGTTATATGATAATTTCGAATGTGCATTCAAAATCACTTCAGAATTATCAGGTAAATTAAAGGTTTCTGTTTGTGCAATTTCTGTTGAAAACGACATGGTATTGTTGAAAAACACAAAATAAGACGAGGTTAACAGAGCGACAACTACAGCGGCCACTCTCAAAAATGACTTAAAGTTTAAAGGGATTACCTTAGGCACTTCTTTTTTAAAGTTTTTCTTTTTAAAATCGGCTAAAGCTTTTTCCGTGTCTACTTTTGGCGCTTCCAATTGTTTGGTGTAAAATCCAGTTTTTTCCAAAGTGGAAAAGTCCTCGTCGGGGTAGCGGGCTTTGATGTCTTCCGCAGAAATCTCTCCATCAAACCATTTTAATATGTCGTTTTCTTTACTCATTTTTTGTGCTTTTCAAACTTAAGACACCTATATATTTATTTACCCTACACTTTTTTTTCCCGCTTTCGCGAGAATGACAGATTCAACTGAAACCGAGGAAACCTCGGAGGAATTCTTCAATCTAAATTTCTATACCCTCCATCTTTTTCCGTAATATTTTCAATGCTCCAGACATACGTTTTTCAACTGTTTTTTGAGAGATATTCAATAGTTCAGCAATTTCCCGATATTTTTTATCCTCAATTCGATTTAATAAAAATACCTCACGCTGTTCTTCACTTAAATCAGCAATTACCGCTTGCAATTTCTGCTTGAATTCTTCCTCTTCCAACAAATATTCCGGGCTCATATCCGTTCTGTCCATATATGGTGAGGCTTTTGCATAATTCAGCACCACTTTTTGGTGGCGAACGGTATTCAAAAACAAATTATTAACAGTGGTAAACAAATAGGTTTTGGCCTTTTCAAAATTAATTTTTGCACAATTTTCCCAAATTTTTGAGAAGGCATCTTGGACCAAATCCAAAGAAACCGCAGAGTCGCCACATTTATAAAAGGCAAAATTATTGATGGCCTGGGCGTGTTCTAAATAAAAGGTATTGAAATGCGATTCTTGGCAAAGTTTAGGTTTGGAGCTACTCATAAAATCTTAATATATTATGACATCACAAAAATAGAAATAAAAATTTTACTTTATAATTTATTGATTTTTAGTTAATTAAAAACTATTTCAAAAGAAAATGAAAATTTCCGTAGGGTAAAAAACAAAGCACGTGTCTTAATGATGTATGAGAGCAAAACACGACAAAACACGATTTGATTTGATATATAAAATAGTCAAAATACTATTAATCATCATTCTTGTGTTAAGTATTTTCGCCTCGATACAATTAACAATTAAAATATTTTTTTAAAATTTAGGTAGGGTAAAAAAACATGAATGTGTCTTACCTACAGAAGCGAAAAAAAACGCTATGAAAAAGAAAAGTTTTATAACCCAAAAAAATGAAATCATGAAAAATTTAAAATTTTTAACCGCAATCTTATTAGTATCAATTTTCACATTTACCTCTTGTCAGGATGAAATTGATAGCGAAAACGGAAACAGAGAGAACACGAACAGTGCAACCTCTCCAACAGCAAACAACTTAGAACGCTCCTCAATGTACGACGGTAGTTTCGACGACTTTTTAGATGGGATATCCTGTTCATCTGTATTATTACCAGTAACTGCAACGGTTAACGGTACCCAAGTCAACATCATTAGCGAGTCTGATTACAACTTGGTTTTGGATATTGTTGGTGAGTTCACCAATGATGACGATACGGTACAATTTCGATTTCCATTAACGGTGAGGTTGAGCAATTACACAGAAGTTCAAGTGATGAACCAAACGGAATATGATGCCCTTATGGATGCCTGTGAAGACGCTGAAAATCAAGCTAAAGATGCGATTAGCTGTCTGGATATTGACTTCCCTATCAGCATTCTTACATTTGATTTGAATGTAGAGCAAACTGGTAGTGTTATAATAGAATCTGAGCAAGAACTGTATGCTTACATGAACAACTTTGGTAACGATGCCTTATTCTCTGTAAACTATCCTATTACCGCTACTTTAAATGGTGAAACTACTATTGAAATTACTAGCGATATGGATTTACAGAGCAGAATTAACGAATGTTTAGGTATAGAAGATGCTGAAGATGACGCTGAGGAAAATGCCGAAGCATTGGAAGATATTTTGGTAGATGGTATGTTTAGAGTAGAATCATTTGTTAACGCTGGTATAAACACTGCAACTGATTATGCAGATTACACCATTGATTTTGCAAACGACTTAACCTGTACCGCTGAAAATACTGTGAATACCACAATTCAGGATGTACAGGGCACCTATGAAGTAGCCTCGGAAACAGAAGTATTTTTAACATTGACTTTCTCTGGTAACGCTACGTTTGAACCGTTGAACCATACTTGGAAAGTGACGAGTTATTCTTCCAATTCTATCAGCTTACAAAGTACAACAAACGCAGGCATAACTCTAGTTTTGTCTCAAATTTAAAACCGAGTTTGCATTTGTAACGTATGTTATGGCAAGTAGCCACTACCCCCAAATAGTGGCTACTTTTTAATAAAAATCTTAAGCAATGAAGCGATTTATTTCAACAGTAGTTTTAGCCACAATATTAATTTTAGGGTGTTCTAAAGAGGACACTTCAACAGAAGACAATCAGAACAGCGCCCCAAATAAAAATCTGAATAGACAGGCTACAGGTTCTTCTGCCAATGATTTGTTATCAGATAACACTTTTAAAAGTATGGTGATTGAACTGGTTTATGTGGAAGGTTTTGAACCAACGCAAACTGCTATTGATAATTTTATTTCATTTTTGACCCAAAGAACATTTAAGCCCAATGGCATTATGGTTGAAAAACGCAGTATACCTTCACCAGAAAAAGAAAGTTTTACTATTGAAGAAATTGCCGATATCGAAAGAGAAGTCCGCACAAAATACAATACCGATACCGAAATAGCAGTTTGGGCACTTTTTATCGATGGAAAATCTTCTAACGATTCTGGAAATAGTGTAACCTTAGGAAGCGCGTATTGGAATACCTCGTTTGTGATTTATGAAGAAACAATTCAAGATTTTAGCAATAGCCCCCTGGAACCTAACCGAAATGTTTTAGAAACCACAGTAATAAACCATGAATTAGGACATATTTTAGGGCTAACGGATTTAGGATCTGACATGCAAGAAGATCATGAGGATGCAGACCATCCAAAACATTGTAATGTAGAAGAATGCTTAATGTATTGGAGCGCCGAAACTG
Organism: Hyunsoonleella aquatilis; assembly: GCF_014270105.1. Taxonomy (GTDB): domain Bacteria; phylum Bacteroidota; class Bacteroidia; order Flavobacteriales; family Flavobacteriaceae; genus Jejuia; species Jejuia aquatilis. The sequence continues at coordinate 1,002,866 of NZ_JACNMF010000001.1, read as the reverse complement.
GTGCAGGTATTGCAAATATGGCTGGAATGAACAGTGCTCCACAGTTGGATGCCTTTTGTCTAGCAGACTTAAAAGCCAATGGTGGTAAATAAATAAAATAGAATTAATCAATAACCCCAAAAAATATAAAGACATGAAAACTAAAATTTTAATATTAGGACTATTTTTAAGTACAATTTTCACTTTAACCGCCCAAAATAAATCGAATGCTGGTTTAAAATTTGGGTATAACCTATCTGCAGTAAGTTTTGATGGTGAAACCGAAACAGGACAGAGACACGGCTTTCATGCTGGGTTTTATGGTGAATCTTTCCTTGCAGAAGTGATCGCTTTACAAATTGAATTATTGTATTCACAACAAGGCTACGAGTTGAAAGATAATAGCGGAACATTCACCCAAAAGTTGGATTATATCAATCTACCTTTGTTGCTAAAAATTTATCCAAGTGATAACTTTTATTTAGAAGCAGGTCCGCAAGCAGGTTTGGCAATCAACCACAAAGAAGAGTTTGACAGTAATTTTAACCTGTTTAGTACTTCTCAGGAATTCGACCCACAACGTTTTGATTGGGGCGTCAATTTTGGCGCTGGATTTAAAACCGATTCTGGTGTAAGTTTAGGCGTAAGATACAATTTAGGCATGGGCGACATTTACGATGAAGGCAGTCCGCAAAACAGGGTGTGGCAATTCTCATTAGGTTTTGATTTCTAATTAATATTTATAGATTTTAAGGAAGCCAACTTACATTTAAGTTGGTTTTTTTTATGCTCAAAATATTTTTTTTTCAACTTTCCGTAGGGTAAAAACCAATTGAGGTGTCTTAAATATGAAAGGGCAATTAATGCTCCAATTAATAACCTTAAAAATTGACAGTTATGAAATTATTTAAAACAGCAATATGTATTTTAATCATAAGTTTATCCTTTACGATAAATGCACAAGAGGTTTCAAAAGAAAAAGAAGAATCATTGGATAAAACCTCATATTACGAAAAACGCGCGAAAGAAGACGCAAAATTTGAACAGGAGTTTAAAGCTGAAACCGAAGCCGAAGCTGAAGAGTTTTGGGAAGAACAGGAAGCGTATGAAAAAGAATTAAAAAAAAGGGACCGAAAAGCTTATCGGGCTTACATGAAAGGCAAACGTGATGCTTATGCAGAGCATTACGAGTATTGTAATCACCATTGCCATCATGGGGATCATTATTATCACCATGCCTCATTCTATTATTATAGATATGACAGATATTATTATGATAGATACCCCAGACCGCGCAATACAGTGAGCACTAATGTAAGGGCTAATGTTCCAAGGGTAAGGGTAGGTATAGGGCTGTAATATATTTTTGAGTTAGTCAAATTCAGGCCAAAAAAAATGTCGCTCGGTCGTGAGCGACATTTTTAATAATTTAACTATAATTGTTTACGCATCAATATTAGCATAAATCGCGTTCTTTTCTATAAAATCCCTACGTGGTGGCACTTCATCGCCCATCAGCATAGAGAAAATCCTATCCGCCTCAGAGCCATTGTCAATTTGTACCAAGCGCATGGTTCTAAACTCAGGATTCATCGTCGTATCCCACAATTGTTCGGCGTTCATTTCACCCAAACCTTTATAGCGTTGTATTTTTGAACCATCTCCAAATTCAGCAATAATCTCATCACGTTCCTTATCACTCCAAGCATATTGCTTTTTTGCGCCTTTTTTAACCAAGTACAAGGGCGGTGTAGCAATGTAAACGTGTCCGTTTTCAATCAATTCCTTCATATATCTAAAGAAGAAGGTCAAAATTAAAGTGGCAATGTGGCTACCATCAATATCGGCATCACACATAATTACGATTTTATGGTAACGCAATTTTGAAAGGTTTAAGGCTTTACTATCCTCTTCCGTTCCGATGGTCACCCCAAGTGCAGTAAAAATGTTTTTGATTTCTTCATTTTCGAACACTTTATGTTGCATGGCTTTTTCCACATTCAAGATTTTACCCCGAAGAGGTAAAATAGCTTGAAAGTTTCTGTCCCGACCTTGTTTTGCAGTTCCACCTGCAGAATCCCCTTCAACTAAAAACACTTCACATTTTGCTGGATCCTGTTCAGAACAGTCACTTAATTTTCCAGGTAAACCACCAATGCTCATCACGGTTTTACGTTGCACCATTTCACGGGCTTTTTGTGCCGCATGACGCGCCTGTGCCGCCAAAATCACTTTTTGCACGATTATTTTTGCATCATCTGGGTGCTCTTCCAAATAATCCGTCAGCATTTCAGATACCGCCTGACTTACAGAGGCCGACACTTCGCGGTTGCCCAATTTGGTTTTAGTCTGACCTTCGAATTGAGGTTCTGCAACTTTTACAGAAATAATTGCTGTCAATCCCTCACGGAAATCATCACCTGCAATATCAAATTTCAATTTATCAGTCAATCCTGATGAGTCTGCATATTTCTTTAAGGTATGTGTTAAACCACGACGGAAACCCGATAAGTGCGTACCCCCTTCGTGTGTATTGATATTGTTTACATACGAATGCAAATTTTCAGCATACGAGGTATTGTAAATCATCGCCACCTCAACAGGAATACCGTTTTTCTCACCTTCAAAGGCAATTACATCTTTCATTAAGGGCTCACGGGTAGCATCCAAATACTTCACAAATTCAGTCAATCCTTCATCTGAATGAAATGTTTCACCTTCAAAAGAACCATCCTCCTTTTTGTGGCGCTTATCTATTAAATGCACTGTAATCCCCTTATTCAAAAAGGCTAATTCCCTTAACCTACTTGCCAAGGTATCATAATTATAATCTAAGGTTTGGGTAAAAATGGTAGGGTCTGGTCTAAACGTTACGACGGTTCCGCTTTTATCGGACTCCCCAACGGTTTTTACGGGATATAAAGGTTTTCCGCGCTCGTATTCTTGCTCCCAAATTTTTCCTTCACGGTGCACGGTAGCCTTTAAATGTTCGGATAATGCGTTCACACAACTCACCCCAACACCGTGCAATCCACCAGAAACCTTATAAGAATCCTTGTCGAATTTACCACCGGCACCAATTTTGGTCATAACCACCTCAAGCGCCGAAACGCCTTCTTTTTTATGAAGGCCTACTGGAATACCACGCCCGTCATCCTCAGTGGTAATGGAATTGTCCTCGTTAATCGTAACGGTTATATTGTTGCAATGTCCGGCAAGGGCCTCATCAATGGAGTTATCCACCACCTCGTATACCAAGTGGTGCAATCCTCTCACCCCCACATCTCCAATATACATGGAGGGACGCATACGCACATGCTCCATGCCCTCCAGCGCCTGAATACTATCCGCCGAATAATTGTGTTTTTTAGCTTCGTCGCTCATAAAATCCTTGTTTAATTTGATTTATTTAAATTAAAAGATTCCGCATTTTGCGGAATTAATTCAGTCAACTATTTTTCCTTCAACTCCGTCTTGAAAAAATAGGACTTCATTAACACAAAAAAATGACGCATTTAGCATCATTTTCAAGCCTAACAAATATACGAAATAATAAGGGTGTTAGAAAGCATTTTAACGACTTTATACAATAATTATCAACAATTGTTAATTACCCAAAACGCTCTTAAATCGCCTAAAAAGCATCTTAAAATGGATTTTGATTCATTTTTAGTGTTTGACAGAATTTAGAAAACACAAGAACGCTTCAGATGCCAAAGTATTGCTTTCTGAGCTCTTTTGTTTAAATATAAAATTGAACCTTTTTGTAGTTAAAAGTCTGCTTTTTTTGGTTATTTTTTGGCTACTGCAAAAATATCATGCCCAAATATGATACATGTCACTTTTTTGCCCATAAGTTCATTTTAATTTTGTCCTGAACTTTACAAGTAAATATTTATGATACTTAAAAAAAGAGGGTTTAAATTATGGCTAATAGCTATAGCTTTTACCTTTCCACTTTTAGTCACCAGTCAAACAGAAGACACACCTAAGCCAAAAATCAATTGGAATATTACGTCGCAAATTTGGATGCGCTATTCTGAGCTTAACGAAGGCTCTTTGATACAAGAAGAACCAACATCAGAGTTCTTTGATATATCGATACGAAGGTTGCGGATTCCGGTAAACTGTCAAGTAACCCCCAAAATCTTCCTATACGCTATTTTTGGTGGGAATAATTTTAATTTTAAAAGGAAAGACCTGCCTTTAGAAATTCTTGACCTTTATGCGGAATACACATTCGGTAAATATTTTGAAGTTGGAGTTGGTAAGTCTGGTTGGCAGGGATTAAGTCGCTGGAATATCCGTTCGAACAAAACCCTAATGGGATTAGATTCGCCTTTATTCACGCTAAACTCAGTTGAAAAAAACGATGACATAGGTCGGTTATTTGGCGCATGGATTAAAGGACAGATTGGTAAATTTGACTACCGCATGGCGTTTAACAGGCCCTTTTTTGTTACAACTATTCCAGATGGTGAAGTTAATTTTGCCAATAACAAACCAAGAGTAAAGACTTCGGCTTACGTCAAGTACCAGTTTTTTGAGCATGAATCCAATAAATCTGCTTACCAAACAGGGACGTATATGCAGAACAAAAAAGTCTTTAACGTCGGCGTAGGTTTTCAATATCAACCTGAAGCTATGAGTGACGGGGATGCCATGCTGCCTACTACCACATTTTACGATATGACCCATTTTGCTGCAGACTCGTTTTTAAACTTACCACTGGTTAATGGGGATGCCATTACTGCATATTTAGGGTTCTACGATTACGATTTTGGAAAAGATTATATAAGAAATGTTGGAGCCAATAACCCCACGTCTGGAGGGGGCACGGATTTTAATGGTGCCGGTGTGGCTTTCCCGATGATTGGTACAGGAACTACCTGGTATGGTCAATTTGGATATGCGTTTAAGGAAACCAATGTCTTGAGCCAAAAAGTAGTTATACAGCCTAATATTGCGGTACAACATTCTGATTGGGACAGGCTAGAAGATAAAATGACTGTTTATGATTTTACCGTAAACTTTTACCTGGATGGCTCTCACGGCAATAAAGTGAGCTTGGGATACCAACACAGGCCAATTTTTGATGCCATGACCTTAGAACAAAAGGATTATAAGGGCATGGTTGTACTCCAGTATCAAATTGCGTTGAAAAAATAAAATCGCTTGAATTTTTACAAGAGCAATTTAGCCCCAGAGCCAAAATCTTTGGGATATAGAACTGTACCATTTTGAAATTGAACGCCTGAAGCAATATCGCTGGCCAAAAGCATTGCCCCATCCGCATCTATGTAATCCAAAAGCGGGGCTAGTTGTACCAAATTTGAGATACCAATAGTAGATTCGGTCATACAGCCCAACATGACTTTTAGTCCAAGCGCCCGCCCCTTTTCAATCATTTTTAAAGCTGGAGTAATGCCTCCACATTTCATCAATTTGATATTTATGCCGTCAAATACTTCAGCGCATTTTGCAACATCTTCCAATGTTTTGCAACTTTCGTCGGCAATGAAGGGCAAAGCACTTTCTTTTTTTAACATGCTCATTCCATCCCAATTCTCTGCTTTCAAAGGTTGCTCAATGAATTCAACACCTAATGCTTTCAATGCTTTTGATTTTTGAATGGCCTCGTCCACTTCCCAAGCACAATTGGCGTCGATTCTAAAGACCGCGTCCGTGGCATTTCTTAGAGCCTCTACAATTTCCAAATCGTTTTCCATGCCCAGTTTAATTTTATAAATCGGCCAAGGTTTTTGCTTGACTTTTTCGGTCATCACCGGAATTTCATCGATGCCGATGGTGTAATTGGTTTTGGGCAAATTGCTTTCCCCGTTGTTCCAAAAACTTCTTAGGGTTCGTTTATTTTTTCTGGCGAAATAGTCCCAATAGGCACAATCGATGGCACAAAGGGCGAAGTAATCGTGTCTCAATTTAGGCTCCAAATGGTGCCAAAGGGTTTCGGGATGTGCTCCCTTTTGGGATTCTATTTCAGCCCTTACACTTTTGATTGATGCTTTTAATTTTTGAATGGTTATCCCGTAATATGGGTTGGCGGTAGCTTCGCCGTAGCCCGTTATTGTTCCATCAGAAATTGAGACAATAAGCGTTTCCTGCATATGAACCGTGTGCCTCGAAATCGTAAATGGGTATTTTAAAGGTAATTGATAATGCGAAACGGTCAGTTTGAAGTTCATGCTTTAAAGATAGAAAAAGCCCAACATTATCTAAATCCAAATGCATCCAAATTGCAATATAAAATAGAGCCAACCCATGATTTTCAGATACTTGGCGATTAATTACGTATATTTAATATGAAATTTGGCCAACCATGAATTTCAATATTTTCAACATTATTATTATTTCTGGAGTCATTCAGGGGTTTCTCTTTACTGCCGTGGTGCTTTCTTCCAAAAAATACCGTGCTAGAAGCACATTATTTCTGGCGCTTTTAATTTTCACCTATTCCCTAGGAAACTTGCAGTATATGTTACCTGATATTGGAGCAATGCCCATGCTAGAGATGTACAAATATGTGTACTTGCCATTGGCTACAATTATCCCCGTATTCATTTATTTGTATGTTGTTAAATTCTTATTTCCAGAACGGCGGATTAAAGGGAAGCTATGGCTTTATTTGCCGTTTTTGATTTCAATGGTCGTTACCATTGTGTATCGTTTACTTTTTACTGTAAGCAACAATCATGAAGCCTTGTTTCCGTCCTATGGCTGGTTTGTAAGAGCTGTGGAAATTTTTTCTGTTTTGTTCTCTTTAGCCTTAGTTAGCATGGCCATTAAAAAAGTGCATTCATCTGAGAAGGACCAAAAACAAATTCGGGTAAGCGAAATAAGAACAGATTTGACATGGCTAAAAATTACGCTTTTTGTGATATGGATATTCACGATAGTTTGGGCGTATTTAACCTATTTAAATATGTTCGTAGCGGGTAGCTCCCCAAATTTTTATTGGCTCTGGATCGCTATTGCGGTAACTATTTATTGGTTGGGACATGTCGGTATTTATAAATACGGTATTTTAGTAGAACGTCAAAATATCAAAGATCATTTGGAGAAAACTAATTTATATCAAAAACCTACCAAAAACCAAGAATCAAGAGCCAACGGAAATAGCAAACACCTAGGCAAATTAATTCATCTTTTAGAACGGGATAAAGCTTACTTAAACCCAAATCTTACTTTAGAAATTGTTGCAGAGCATTTGCAGTTGAGCCCCAGTTATGTGTCCCGGATTATCCATGAACAAATGCATACAAGCTTTGCAGAATATGTCAACTCCTTTAGAATTAAAGAGGTGAAAAACTACCTGAAAAACCCTGAGTTTTCTAAATACACGATTACTTCCATTGGGCTTGAGGCGGGCTTCAATTCAAAATCGTCCTTTTATGATGTGTTTAAAAAATCCACTGGAAAAACACCGATGGCTTATAAAAAGGAACACTTAAATTGATACCCCTTAATGATTCCAGATAATTAGTCCAGATTTTTGACATTCTTAAAAATCTGGAATGTCTTGAAAGAGATATAGCTAATTTCATAATTGAATTTTAATCCAAACAATTATTCAAAAATGAAAAAGCTATTACTCTTAATTCTCGTTATTTTTTCTTTCTCCAGTTGTAGTGAAGATGATAGCGTCTCTGTATTTCTTAGGGCGGCTATACACGAAAACTGTAGCAATGATCAAAATTTTTCCGGCTCCGACATTTACGGTTATGAGCTAAGCGACACCTCCTTAGGCACCTATTGGCAAGTGGGCGCTCATCCCTCCGGTGCGGTAAATGAGCAACCTGATTTGGGCATGAATATTTTTAACCCTGATTTGGAATCCGGTCAGTACTCTATCTCTGGAAACAATTTTTCACTAAATTCTGTATTTGTATATTACATTGATGTGCAGGGCAACCAATATGTAAGCACCACCAACCTAGAGGGCGCTGTGGACATTTCAAACGATGGTACCACGGCCACTATAAAGGTTAGCACAAATGTGGTACTTTACAACTTTGAGACTGAGCAATCGATTTGTATTTCAAATTTTGAAGCCAAGGTCGTGGTGAATGAATGATCTGGCAACATTGATATTTTTTAAAAAACGGCACTATTAGAATAGTGTCGTTTTTGCTTTTATACGCGACAAGAATGCAATAACTAAGAAGCCAGAACTTTAATTACCCGTCTAGCCAACGTTAGGGATTGCAGCGGTAGCTTTTGGCGAGGCGCGCATCGAGCCAAAACTTTAAGCGGAAAGCCCGACCCGAGGACGAGGGTTTCATAAAACGTTATAAGGTGGCATCGAGGGTAACGCCCAAATCATAATCCATGACCGCTACTGCTCTGGCACAAGCCGAATGAGCCTGCCAGGACCTTCCACCAAAATATACAGATAACCATCATTGCCCATGTGCACATCGCGTACACGACCGATATCATCCAACAGTTCTTCGTGGCCCACCACGGTGTTGCCGTTCATTTTAAGACGGTGCAGGTACCTAAACTTTAGGGAGCCCACAAACAAATCGCTTTGCCAACTGCCGTAAAAATTGCCGGACATAAAATCCATGCCACAGGGCGCAATGGATGGCACCCAATAATGAATGGGTTGCTCCATGCCCGCCATAGCGGTTTGGTCGGTAATTGGGGTGCCGTTGTAATTGATGCCGTAGGTAATGACGGGCCAGCCATAATTGTTTCCTGAGCCTACGATATTTATTTCGTCGCCCCCTCGCGGGCCGTGTTCGCCTTCCCAAATGGCACCGGTAACTGGGTGTTTGGCCAGCCCTTGCGGGTTTCTAACCCCATAACCGAAAACGGACCATTCGTGATCCTGCATATTGTAAAATGGATTATCGGTTGGGATGGTGCCGTCATCCATAATCCTGTGAATTTTGCCAACGTCGTTGTTTAATAGTTGCGGATAGGTGTCCCGATTCCCACGATCACCGACGGAAACATAAAGATATCCTTCGTTATCAAATACCAACCTGGAGCCGTAATGATTGGTTGTGGTGAGGTATGGTGATGCCGTAAAAATCTCGCTGGTGGCCTCCATGGTATTGCCGGACAATCGCCCGCGGGCTACTGCCGTCGTTTTTTGATTGGCATTATTAGGATTTGGGCTGGAGTAGGACAAATACACATAGGAATTGTTTTCGAAATCGGGATGCAACGTTACATCCAGCAAACCGCCCTGACCTTGAGCCACCACATTGGGTACACCACTGATTTCGGTAATTGTGCCGTTGTTCGTTACCCGGAACAGTTTGCCCTCGCGCTGGGTGACTAAAAAGTCGCCATTTGGCAATTGCACTATACCCCAAGGGATACCCGCGATTTGATTTGTTATGGTTTCTAATCTAAAATCGAGGTCTTCAGAAGTTATTATTCCTGAAAGGTTCGGATTTTCTGTTTCAATATCGGCCTTGGTTTTCCCCTCAATTTCTTGAAGGATGTAATCGGCCAAATCTTTTATTTCTTGGGCCGTAAATGCACTTTCATAAGAAGGCATGCCGTTGGATTCATAGCCATTAGTGATGGAGTTTGCGATGTCCCCGGAGGTACTGCCATAGGTCCAATCCCTTTCAATAAAAGACTCAAACTTTTGCCCGTGACAACCACCGCAATGGTTGGTGTAGTTTAGGGCCGCTTTTGCTAAATCGGCCATTTCTTGTTCCTCCTCTTCTACTTCATTTTGAGTATTGGATTCTGTTGATTCCGAACAACTCAAAATCAAAGCGAGGATAAAAAGATGTAATACCGCAATTATTAAGGTGTTACGATTTTTCATAGCATTTTAGATTTGGTGCTGCCATCCATCGTTGTTGCAAATCTTGAAAAAGAAGTTGGTACAAACGGCTGTATAGCAATTTTTAGGGTACTAATTTAACGAAATTAATTGTTAAATTATTGTCAATCAAAATAATATGAAAATATCAGGAAGAGCAGATAAGTTGTACTAGGGCACTGGCAGCTTATCTATTATTTAATTGTGCGGTTTTAATCCTCAACCTTCCAATGTCGCTTTTTATTCAATGCCTCCTGAGCCTCAATTTCGGCCTGCGGAATAACTTTTAAAAATGAAGGATGTTGCTCAATAGCGAACTCAATTTTTTTGACGATTTCTTCCGTAGTCTCGTTGTCGTAATCAATCTCTAACGGTTGCTTGATTTCCATTGTCTGAAGGATATTTTTCTTTTTCACACGTATGCCCTTTTTGTCAAAAGAGCGACGGAAACCATCAATGACAATAGGTACAACAATGGGTTTATAGCGTTTGATGATATGTGCCGTACCTTTTCTAATAGGCTTAAACGGTGTAGTTGTCCCTTGCGGGAAAGTAATAACCCAACCATCTTCCAACGCAATGCCTATATTGGAAATATCACTCATACGAACCTGACGGTTTACATCCTTGCCCTCTGCTCGCCACGTACGCTCGATACTTATCGAACCCGCGTAGGCCAACAATTTCGGTAAAAAGCCAGCTTTCATAGTTTCTTTTGCCGCCACGTAATAGATATTGAGTTTGGGATTCCACAAGTAGCCGATATTTTTGATCGAATCTCCCCTACCACTTAAACTAGCATTAAACACATGAAACATGGCCACCACATCGGCAAAATAAGTCTGGTGGTTAGAAATGAACAGTACATTTGTATCAGGCAAGTCCTTTATGATTTCGGAACCGTCTATCTGAAGTTCGTTAAAGCCACGAAAACGCCTATGGGTCATCGCACCCATAATTCGGATGAGCCATTTTTTCAGAAACAATATGTGTCCAAAAGGATTTCTTTTAAATAGTCCCATATATTTTTTGGTCTGGTTGGTGGGGCAAAGTTAACAAATCCAACGGCTATTCATAGCTTTGGAGCAGATCCTTGATTTCGCTGAGCATCATGGCCGTGGCTCCCCATACCGTAAAGCCGTTCAATTTAAATGCAGGTACTTCAATATCAATTTTATAAGAAGCTGTTACTCTTTTCATTGCTAAACTTGATGCGTTGAGCAAATCGGTTAATTCCACTTCAATCAATTGTTCTACCTCGGCCTCCTCCTTTATAAATTTAGGCCTATTTTTTGAAATCCCAATAAAGGGCTGTACATAAAAATTACTCGGTGGGATATAAACTTGCGAAATAGGTTTAATGACTTCAATATCCTTTTCTGGCACGCCAACTTCTTCAAAAGTTTCTCTAACCGCCGTGTATTCCAAACTTTTGTCGCCTTTTTCCAATTTGCCTCCAGGAAATGATACCTGGGCCGAATGCACTCCTTTATAGGTGTTTCTCAGGATTAAAATAAAATGGGTTTTATTGTCGTCCTTGGGATAAAACAAGGCCATTACCCCTGCTTGTTTTGCGCTTTTTATGGCTTTTTCCTGCCGTTTCATCAGTTCCCTGCGAAATGGTGGCATCATTTTAAAATGGGATGTTTCGGCAGGTAGTGGTATATTTTTTATTTTTGAAAGCAGTTTTAAAAAATCATCAAAATCCATAGTATATGCGGGCAATCCTCTTTTTGAGCTTTTTCTTTTTGTTTCTGAATTGTGAAGATAAGCAATCCCAGAAAAAGTCGAATCCGGTATATATCGAAAAGGCCCCTAAAGAAAATATTGAAACACCCAAAACAAAGTCCAAAAAAACAAAAGAACCTGAATTCCCTGTTTTAGATACCAAAAACGCAATGGAGTTTTTTCTGCAATATGAAAAGGAACATAGGGAAAACAAAGTGCGGATGACTACCGATTTTGGGGATATTGAAATCTTGTTGTTCAACGAAACCAAATTCCACAGAGCAAATTTTATTTATTTGACCAAGCGTAAATATTTCAATAACACACAGTTTTACCGCGTTATCGATAATTTTATGGTGCAGGCAGGCAATAGCGATGACAAAAAAACAGCCAGAAAGCGGAGAAAGATTGGAAAATATCTGCTCCCAAAGGATACCAACAGAGGGTTTAAACACGACAGAGGGGTCATTTCTATGCCTAGTAGTGAAATAGACAACCCACATAAACTGGCCTCGCCCTATGAGTTTTTCATTGTACAGCAAACTCCTGGAGCTTACTTTTTGGATGGCGATTATACCATTTTTGGGCGGGTTACCAAAGGCATGGAAGTGATTGATAAAATTGCCGGGGTTAAAACCGATGAAGCCGATTGGCCTTTAAGAAATATCTATATTAGGAATGTGGAAATTATTGAGTGAGGATAGATGACAGGTGACGGATGACCGAAGTTTTCTCGCAAAGTCGCTAAGGCGCTAAGGGTTTTCTTAGTAATAACAAAGAACTAATAACACTACATTATTGCTTCGTTCTTTCGCTACATGCTTCTATCTTCGTGCTTCATACCTCATTTTTCTTCGAATAAATCGACGGAAGGGCAATCTTAAACTTTACGGCCAACAATCGAATAACGATGACCACAACACCTGCAATGATAAAAACGATATCACTTTTAATCGGGAATTGGCTCAATACAAAATAGATGATGCCCCCTAAAATGCAAGCCGTAGCATAAATTTCCTTTCTGAAAATAACGGGAATCTCATTGCACAATATATCTCGGATAACGCCACCAAAACTAGCGGTTATCGTGCCTAAAGCGATGCAGATGACGGGGTGTAATTCTGCATTTAACCCTTTTTGAATTCCCACAACGGTATATAAGCCGATGCCAATGGTATCGAACAAAAACAGCGAGGTTCTTAAATAATTGATTTTATTTCTGAAGATAATCGCAAATACGGCCGACACCAAAATCACGTAGGTATAGGTAATATCGCGCATCCAACTAACGGGGGTATTTCCTATTAATAAATCGCGAAGCGTGCCTCCTCCAACGGCCGTAACGAATGCGATGATCAAAATGCCAAACAGATCCATTTTTTTATGGATAGCAACCAAAACACCTGAAATAGCAAAGGCAATGGTTCCTAATATGTCTAGTGTGTAGAACATAAATTTTGATTGATTGAGATCCCGCCAAAGGCGGGATAAGCCCTTCGACTGCGCTCAGGGTAAACTTTTCACATAAATTTCGTTCAGGAGCAATTCGGTTCTTGCCAGACCCTTCGACTCCGCTCAGGGTAAGCGATTCACACGAATTTCGCTCAGGCGAAATTCGGTTCTCTGCTTACATATCCTGAGTATAATAATTATAATCCTTTAAAATGACATCGATAAACTCTATATCACTTTTCTGTTTTACCTCTTTTATACCGACTACTTCAATCAATTTATCCCTTAGTTTAATTAATGTATTATAGTCTTTTGCATCACGCGCCCTGGTAAAGGTGTCTTTTATGATTCTGGCATCGTTGTCAGACAGCTTAATCACATTGGGGTAGGTTGGTTTATAATCGGTTTTTAACTGTTCCAAAATAGTGTGGCTAATATTCACAGTGTCTTTAAGGGCAATCACTCCCGTACCTGCTGCCATATCGCCGATGCGTTGCTGTTTCTTGCTAAAAATGATGGCAAAAAACCCAATTCCGAATAGATAAATATCCACTATCCGAAAAAACCAGCGCACCACATAATCCGAAAAGGTGGCCTGAAAGCCATCAAGTTTTACCACCCTTATTTTTAACGCGCGTTTACCAAGGGTCTGTCCATCCAAAAAAGATTCCAAAGCCAAAGTATAAAACATCACAGGGAAACTTAACACAGTATTTATGCCTATTTGAGACCATTCGTCCATGCCCTCAAATACGCCGAAAACTTTGTTCAAAATTAACATATAGCCAACTTTAATGGCATTATCGATGATAAACGCAATCAGCCGTTCCCCCACTCCGGCAGCCCTAAAATTTATTTTTACGTTTTGCGTCGTGTTAATTTGTAACTCTGACATTTTATAATTTAATTTAACCTGTAATGAGAGAGGTTGCATTTATCAAGCAAAATAAAGAAAAATGGCTGAGTTTTGAGAGGGCTATTTTTAATAATGATTTTGAAGACCCGGACGAACTCGCTTCGCAATACATCCATGTAGTCAATGATTTGGCTTACGCGCAAACCTATTACCCTAAAAGCAAGGTCATTACCTATTTAAATCAACTGGCAGCCAAAGCATTCCAAAAAATTTACAAAACCAAACGGCAGGACACCAATAGGATTATTGGCTTTTGGAAAACCGAAGTGCCTTTGATCTGCTACCAGTACCGTAAATTTATTTATGTGGCCTTTGTCATTTTTTTTGCATTTACATTTATCGGAGCCATTTCTGCAGCCAATGATGGCGAATTTGTACGTTCTATTTTAGGCGACCGATATGTAAACATGACCTTGGAAAATATTGAAGCGGGCGACCCAGTAGCGGTTTATAAAAGCGGTAGCAATTGGGGTAGTTTTATCGGCATCACAATCAACAATCTAAAAGTGGGGATTATTGCATTTGTCTTAGGGGTTTTTGGCGGCCTCGGTACCTTATGGGTGATGTTCAAAAACTGTATTATGCTAGGCTCTTTTCAATATTTCTTCTATGAAAAAGGCGTACTTTGGGAAAGCGTTAGAGGCATTTGGATACACGGTGCAATGGAAATTTTTGCCATTGTTATCGAATGTGCTGCGGGTCTTATTTTGGGCGCAAGCATTCTGTTTCCAGGGACGTATTCGCGATACACTTCTTTTAAACTGGGTGCAAAAACGGGTATCAAAATTTTGATAAGTACTTTTCCGTTTACATTTTCCGCAGGGTTTTTGGAGGGTTTTATCACCAGATATTCCAATAGTATGCCCAATTGGCTGTCTGTCGGTATCATTTTATCCACTTTATCCCTCATCAGTTATTATTATTTGGTATATCCTTATAAAGTTCAAAAACAGATTACCCAAATCCCAGACCTCGCACTTGCATAAATGACTAAAAAGCCCCTACATATCTTATGTTTTTTGTTGCTTTTTTTAAGTTTTCAACACACTTCATTTGGCTTGGCTCCTACTCAGGAACCTGAAGTCCATCGTGTATTTGATTCAGATTTTAAGGAGAAATATTCCGGTGAAAAATTCAACTACGAAGGCAAAAAAGTTGTTAACCGAACACCAGATGGTTCAGGAAATTATAAAGATTACGAAAACAGTGAAGTCAAGGTAAAGGAGCGTGATAATGAAGATGAACTTACCATTAATTTTGGGCCTTTGGGTTGGTTGTTTTACCTCATTCTCTTTGGGGCAGTGGGGTATTTGGCCTATGTGCTGTTAAACGAAGGTGGCACCGGATTGTTCACTTCAAAACGCAATAGAAGTCTGAAACAATATCAGGATATTACTTCCGAAAATATCGAACATGCCGACATCCATTCGCTTATCCATCAAGCTGAATCCAACAAAGATTATCGATTAGCCATTCGTTATTATTATCTACTGGTACTAAAAATGCTCAGCATAAAAAACCACATCAAATTTGAAGACGACAAAACCAATTCGGAATATTTGAATGAGCTCCATGAAAAGCCATTTAGCCAAGCATTTGCCTATACCTCCTATCTCTATAATTATATCTGGTATGGCAAATTCAGTCTGGACGATTCGCAATACCAAAAGGCGAAGAAGAATTTCACAAAACTAATCAATGAAGTTGGATAAATGAAGAAAGCAATTCCCATTATATTGGTTGTTGTTGCTGTAATTTTTACGGCCATTTTCGGTTTGGGCATCAAGCGCACCAAAACTGTGGATTGGGAAGAATCTTTTAACGAACGAAGCAACAAACCCTATGGGGTAAGTGTACTTTATAACGAATTGTCCATTCTTTTTGAAGATTCGAAAATAAGAACAGTGTACCATCAACCCTCAAGTTATCTCACCGCAAATTCAGAATATGGTTATGGTGACCACGAAGCCAAGGGCAATTTTATAATTATAGGAAACTCGGATTATTTAACCGGTTTTTCGGTGGATAAACTTTTGGAATTTGTAGATGCGGGCAACACCCTTTTTATTTCGGATTATTACTATGCCCAGGCACTTCATGATACTTTAGATATCGATATTGATTTTGAATACAACCCCAAAAATGATAGTATTTCAAACCTGTCTTTTGAATATAAAAACCTAACAGAAAGTAGTATCGACAGAAACGAGGGCGATTATTTTTTCTCTAGGATTGATAGCTCCAATACTAGTGTTTTGGGCTATTCCAAAACGGACAAAAAACGTATCAATTTCATTCAAATGGATTTTGGGGATGGAAAAATTCTATTGCATACGGAACCCAAGGCTTTTACCAATTATAACATTCTGAAAGAAAACCGATACGAATATGTGGAAAACGTACTGTCCTATTTGCCGGACGATGACATCTATTTTGATTCCTACATCAAACTACAAAGCGCATATTCCGGCGATGTGGAAGAAAAATCGAATTTAAGTTGGTTTTTGGAGCAACTGTCCTTTCGATGGGCATGGTACACGGCCTTAATTTTCGCATTGCTATTTATGATTTTCAATGCGAAACGCAGACAGCGAATTATCCCGATTATCAAACCCTTACAGAATACTACAGTTGCTTTTGTAAAGACCATTTCCAATCTATACATAGATACGAAAGATTACAACAACCTGATTCACAAAAAGATTACTTACTTTTTAGAAAAAATAAGAACGGATTTTAATCTGGACACTTCCAAATTGGATGACGATTTTATTGTTAAGTTAGCAGGAAAAGCAGGGAGAAAAACCGAAGACGTCAAGCAATTGATTACCTATATCAAATGGTTGCGCACAAAAGAAGAACTTTTTGAGCAAAACCTAATTACATTAAACAAACATATTGAAGCATTTTATTCGAAATAATTATGGAGGAAAATAAACCAAAAGACGAACATAAGGACTACCTGCCAAAACCAGAACAGGATGTTGTGTCGTCCATTGATGACAGCGCCCTAAAAGATGACACCAAAGACTTAGAATTCCAAAATAGGCTGGACTTATCAGAATTACAACAAAGTGTAGCCAAGATAAAGGCCGAAGTGGGCAAAGTGATTGTTGGGCAAAAAGATATGGTGGATATGCTGATTGCCTCACTTTTGGCTAAAGGGCACTCTTTGATTGAGGGTGTTCCGGGTGTTGCAAAAACGGTTACCGCAAAATTGTTGGCAAAATCCTTGAGCGTTGGGTTTAGCCGGATTCAGTTTACCCCTGATTTGATGCCAAGCGATATTTTGGGGACATCGGTCTTCAACTTAAAAGACTCGGAATTCGAGTTTAAAAAAGGCCCTATTTTTTCGAATATGATTTTGATTGACGAAATCAACCGAGCTCCGGCCAAAACCCAGGCCGCACTGTTTGAAGTTATGGAGGAACAACAAATTACCATTGATGGCCACAAATACAATTTAGATGCACCTTTTATGGTATTGGCCACCCAAAACCCAATTGAACAGGAAGGCACTTACCGTTTGCCCGAAGCGCAATTGGACCGTTTTCTATTTAAAATAGATGTGGATTATCCCAATTTAGATGAAGAAATTGAAATCCTTTCTAGAGAGCACGAGCTAAAGGAAAAAACTAAAATCGAGCAGATTACGTCCTTTTTAACTGCCAAACAGATAGCAGAATACCAAGGCCTGGTCAGTCAAATTATTGTTGAAAAACACCTTTTAAAATACATCGCAGAATTAATCGTAGCCACCCGAAGCAATCGCTTTTTGTATTTGGGGGCTTCGCCACGAGCGTCCATTTCAGTATTAAAGGCCAGTAAAGCCTTTGCCGCCATGAGCGGGCGGGATTTTGTCACTCCTGAAGATATCAAACGGGCCATTATCCCCGTGTTGCAGCACAGGGTCATCGTTACCCCAGAAAGGGAAATGGAAGGCGTGACCAGTAAGCAGATTATTCAACAAATTATTGAAAAAGTGGAAATTCCAAGGTAATTAGTCTCAGTTTTCAATTTCAACAGGTACTACTAAATCCTAACCAATAACTAACAAAATATGTTTAAAAATCCATTTTCGTTTGAAGGCAGAATCAGAAGACTTGAATACGGCCTTACCTATCTGTGTTACATAATAATTACTAATCTAATCGAATTCTTGGTAAATGAATATATTGGAGGTGATAGTGCTCTATTTGTATATCTTTTGGTTCTTATCCCCTTAATGTGGATTATGCTGGCTCAGGGCGCAAAACGTTGTCATGATAGAGGCAATAGTGGCTGGTATCAAATCATACCTTTCTATGTGTTTTGGATGGTTTTTGCCGATGGTGAACCTGGACCAAATGAATATGGCGATAATCCAAAAGGAATTGGTCAATATAATGAAATAGACGACATAGGTAAACCAATTAATGACGAACCTCCAAAACTTGAAAGATAAAACTTGAAACTTTTAAGACCCTTCTACATACAACCCCGATTTTTCTACGCCGGAATTGGTATTGTGGTGCTTTTTGCTTTGAGTTACTTTAAACCTGTGCTGTTCAATATCGCTCAGCTTTGTATTTTGGTGTTGATAGCCCTATTTCTTTTAGACATTTTGATAGTCTTTTTAGGTAAACAACGTATCGAGGGGCAACGCATTGTTCCCGATAAGTTTTCCAATGGGGATAAGAATCAAATTGAAATTATTATCAGAAATTATTATCCTTTTTTGGCGTATTTGGAAATTATTGATGAATTGCCAAAGCAATTTCAAATTAGGGATTTCAAATTAAAAGCCACCGTATCGCCTCGAAAGAAAAAAAGCATCACCTATAACGTCACACCAAAAGAGCGTGGCGAATACCATTTTGGGTTTTTGAATGTGTATGCCATGTCTGCCATCAAATTGGTGGCCAAACGGTTTATGCTGGAAAATGAAGTGATGGTGCCCACCTACCCTAGTTTTAAGCAATTGAAAAGGTTTGAGCTCCTCAACATAAACAAAAATGCGATGGATTACGGATTGAAAAAAGTCCGTCGTTTGGGGCATACTATGGAATTTGAGCAAATTAAAGATTATGTTTTGGGTGATGATTTGCGCACCATAAATTGGAAGGCCACAGCCAAGAAAAACCAATTAATGGTGAATCAATTTCAGGATGAAAAATCGCAACCGGTGTATTCCATCATTGACAAGGGTCGCATCATGAAAATGCCTTTTGACGGGCTGAGCCTCTTGGATTATGCCATCAACGCTACGTTGGTTATCAGTAATATCGTTTTGAAAAAACATGATAAGGCCGGTATGTTTTCATTTTCAAAAAAGATGAACAATATGGTAGTAGCGGAGCGACGAAGTGGACAAATGCGTTTGATTTTGGAGTCGCTTTACAATGTAAAAACGGATTTCTTTGAAAGTGATTTTAGCCGATTGTACGCCAATATTAAAAGACATATCACACACCGAAGTTTATTATTGATGTACACCAACTTTGGCACTTTGGATGCGCTAAACAGACAACTACCCTATTTAAAGGCTATTGCCAAAAGCCATTTATTGGTGGTGATTTTCTTTAAGAATACAGAATTGGACAAATTAATTAATGAGGATGCGGAAACCATTCAACAGGTTTATGATAAGGTTATTGCTGAAAAGTTCGATTTTGAAAAGCGTTTGATTGTGAACGAATTGAAGAAGTTCGGCATCTACTCCATTTTGACCACACCTGAAAACCTGACTATCGATACGATCAACAAATATTTGGAAATCAAAGCCAGAGGTCTCTTATAAAAAAAGACCCTTGGGCTTTCGCATCAAAGGTCTTTTTCTTTTTAACTAAACTAAACCAACCAAACTATTTTAACCTAGCCCTAAAAGGCATCAGTCCTAATTACTAAGCAGTAATTTTATACGACAAAATTAACTTATAATTAAGTCTATTTTCTATAAGTTTTATTGATAGTTTTTATATTTTTATAGCCTAAATTTATAATAATGACCATAACCCAATTGTACTATGTACTTGCCGTAGCGGAACATCAAAACTTTACTAAAGCAGCCGAAAAATGCTTTGTTACCCAGCCTACCTTGAGTATGCAAATTCAAAAGCTTGAAGACCAATTGGATGTTCAAATTTTTGATAGAAGTAAGAAACCGATCGAGTTGACAGAAGTTGGAAAAAAAATAGTAACCCAAGCTAGAAATATTGTTAACGAATCCTATCGGATTCAGGATATCGTGGACCAGCAAAAGGGGTTTATTGGTGGCGAATTTAAACTAGGTATCATTCCAACGATTATGCCAACCTTGCTTCCGATGTTCTTAAAAACCTTCATCAAAAAGTACCCAAAAATTAAGTTGAAAATTGAGGAGCTTACCACAGAAGAAATTATTTATCGTATCAATGAAGGACATTTGGATGCGGCTATAGCGGCAACACCTCTGGAAAACGAAAATATCAAAGAGCGTGTACTTTATTTTGAGCCATTTGTGGGTTATGTTCCCAACGGACATAAACTGTATGCTAAAACACAAATTGAAGCCAATGACCTGGAAATTGATGAATTGCTCCTTTTAGAAGACGGACACTGTTTTAGGGATGGCGTAATAAATTTGTGCAAAGCATTTAAGGACCATGTGGATGACAAATTTCAACTGGAAAGTGGCAGTATCGAAACCTTGATAAAGTTGTCCAACGAAGGTATGGGGATGACACTTCTGCCCTATCTGCATACATTGGATTTAAAAGAAAAATATAAAGAAAACTTAAGGCATTTTACTGACCCCACCCCGGCACGAGAAGTCAGTATTATTTATCATAAAAGTGAATTAAAAATGCAGATTATCGAAGCTATGCAAACCGTAATTTCTGGAATTATCAGAGGGGCGATTAAGTTTCAGGATGTGAAGATTATAAGTCCTTTGCCCAATAAATAATATAATCAAAATAAAAACCCCAATGCACTGCATCCGGGGAGTTCAAAGACTAAAAAAGCGACCTTTCGGTCGCTTTTTTTTATGGTTTTAAATAAATCATACACTGATTTAGTTCAGGGTTTTGCTGTACGAGAGACAGAATATAAATTTTAAGCTCTTCTATCTCGTAAGGCAACAAACGTTTTACTGCCTTTTGTACTTCCTTGCAAAACAATGTCGCGTCAAAACTGACTTTCTCAAGTACAGTTTTAGTGTACTCTAGCATTGCTCTTGCCATTGTGGTGTTAGGATTTAGGTTAATAATAAAAGTAGATTTTTGTTATAGGTTTTGTTTAAATATTCAACCCTAAAAATAGTCAAAAATTGCATTTCATTCTAATTTTGGCAGGATTTTAACAGAAAAAAGGCCTGAAAATGAATTCAGGCCTTCGCTATCAATCCGCTTAAAATCTATTCGCCTTACCTATTTATAAACCTACTTGTTGAAGTCAAGTTTCCTTTAGTCATTCTTATCACATACACGCCAGAGGCAATTTTTGATGTATCAATGGTGTTATGTCCTATTTTAATTTGTCCATTAACTACCAAGCCACCTAGAACATTGTAAATAACATAATCCATCTCATGTTTTGACTGGATATTTAGGATACCATTGGCCACGGGGTTGGGAAATAACTTTGGAGCATCACTATCAGCCAATTTCTGTTCTTCAACACCCAATGTGGCATTATTAATGCTTATTTCCCACAAGCCTCTACCATAAGTTGCAACAATCAATTTATCAACCGTATAATTGATTTCAATATCATTAATTATAACATTAGGTAAGCCAATTCCTAATTTAGTCCATGGCTCTGTCCCTATTTTGAAGTAAACCCCCAATTCTGTGCCCAAAAATAAGATTTCCTGACCTTGGTTTTGTTTCAACAGGACTTGCTTAGCTAGAATATTGGGTAATCCGGATGAAATGTTCGTCCAAGTGCTACCTCCATCGGTGGATTTAAACACTTTAGAACCATTTATATATCCGGTTACCGTGGCATAAACAATGTTGGCATTAGTTTGATTAAAAGAAAGGGAATTTATTTTTGCACTTGCTTCAGGTTCAATAATAGATGCCCATGAGCTTCCATCATTAGTAGATTTTCTTGCCCCATTTTGTCCAACTACAAAAAGATTATTCCCAAAAGTTTCAATGAACTCTATTTGTCCAGCGCCAGAATTAAGGTTGGACCAAGTATCCCCTTTGTTTGTAGATTTATATAGCTCTCCAAAACCGCCATATAATGTCGTTGACGTAGTTGTGTTCATTTTAAGCGTCCATACAAATGGCGCTCCCGCAGGAGTTGTAATATCCACATCCCCGTCGTAATTATTAGCAAACCCAGTATCTGTCCTAATTAAGGAACCATTTTGCCCACCTAAGTATCTTATATTTGGGTTTGTGTAATCGATAGCGGTGCAAGTACCATCGCCAGCCAATGCAGATACCCATTTTAACGAGCCGTCTTTCATTTCCAAACTATACCCGTCGTTATCTTGATTTCCCATTATTTTGTGGTTTTCGCTTTGCGGAGAAATAGCTACAGAATACAATTGGGTAATCAGTACTCCATCAGATTTATATTCAACCACTGGTTTTTCATCGCTTTTGTTTGCATAGGTGAAATAGATTAGCCCTCCATCGTTGCAGGCCCAAAAGGAGTACCCAGAATCCAAAACCCCCATTTCATGTATATCCGCATGAGCATAGGAGCCCGGTGAAGTATTGTCCTGCCAGGCGTTATTCAAAGTGGTGTACCATACACTACCGTTATCCTCGGTATTTATTCCGTCAACACCACCGCTAATAATTAACCCGTCCTTTACAGTTAATGCCTGATTGTAAGTACCCTGAGGATTATAATTGGTTGTTGGGTTGCCCAAAGCCGTCAAAGTTGGTGTCATGGCCGAAGGGTTGTAAGTAGATACCTGACCTGCTTTATTTTGGACATAAAAAACACCGTTTACATCTGAAGTAGAAGCATGCCTCGCAGAACTTACCCCCTCATTTATCAATGCCGACCAACTATTCCCGTTGTTACTGGAAAAGAATAAACCGCCCCAACTGTCGCAACAAATGATGTTATTTCCGTTTCTATGAAACTTACCTAACTGTGCGTCGTTATAAGTATGTGTATAAACATTAGTCCAAGTTGCACCGCCATCAGTGGTTTTTTTGATGAATTTATTGGTTCCCACAATTACGGTATTGGCATCAATAACAATTAAGTTAGAGGTTGATTCCTGATCTTCCAAACTAAATGACAAACCTGTAGATTGATACGTTTCGCCAAAATTAGTAGATTTTAAAACACCGATGGATTTGATATGCGCCCCGTCATAATCTCCCGTTGACACGTAGATAGTACCGGGGTTATTGATGTCGGTAGAGCTACTTCTTATATCAGTAACCCCAATGCCAGCTATGTGGTCTAGTTTTGGTGTCCAAGTTGCACCATTATCGTTAGATTTCCATATTCCGCCGTTTGGGGCAGAAATAAATAGTACGTTTTGTGAAGCATCTGTGGCGTGCTTGTACCTTAAAAAGCTAGTGAGCCTTCCCATTTGTGGGAAATTTGGGTAGCCATTAGGATCTGGTACAGTTTGCGGACCGACATTTGTCCATAATTCGCCACTTGAGGATTTTGCCATTATATGTTTAGAAGCTTCTTTTGCTCTTAATCGACCATTCATATCTAAAATTCCGGCATTGTAATAGCCCTGTAGGGTTGACGGAAAACTTCCATCTATATCCACCCTATCTTTCCAAAAATAGGCCCAACGCTCAAATTGTTTTTCAGCTTTTATGTCGGCCTTGGTGTTTTTTCCAATATTTTTCTTTGAGGCTATACTACTGCGCATAGCATTTACAACATCATAATAATTGCTTCCTGGAGTGGTAGGAGCTTTTTGATAGTCTATCGATTGGGCGTTAACGGCTGTGCAGAACAGCAAAATGGCAAGGGTAATTGTGTTTCTCATAGTTTTTACTAATTTTTCAGATTGTTACTACAAATATGGGCTAGAACCAGCTTTTTGTAGCAATTAAAAACTACGCATTAACCACACGCTACGATGAAATGCTATAAAGGGGGCATCAGAAGTGAAGGTTTTTTTATCCAAAAGTGGCAACAAGGTAATCTTTAAGGCTTATGTCCTTTTCTTTTAAATTCAATTTACTAGAAATCCGGTACCTTTTGCTTTCGATGGCCCTAGTTGAAGTATTAATAAACGCCCCAATTTCCTTGCTTTTAAAGCCCATAAACAAATAATAGCAAACAATTTTTTCAGAAGAGTTAAGTTCCGGGTGCCTGTTGGAAATCGTTTTGAAAAATTCCATGTTAAGTTCATTTATCAGGCCTAAATGATCTTCTCCTTTTTCAAGCAAAACAGAAGAATTCAAATGCACATTTCTATATAGTTCCTTAATTCGGTTTTGTTGCTCATTCAAATCCTTTATTAAGGCTATGATTTTTATGTCTTTCTTTATAGAAGAAATATAGACCTCCATCCCCTCAAACTTCGCTTTTAATTTCTCGTGGTTCAATTTTAAAAAAGTATAATCCTGTTTGTTCTCTTGATGAATCTGGTTTACACTTTTTTGTCGCCTCAGCTTAACGAAATAAGCTAGAACTAAAGCAAACGATGAAAACAGAAGGACAACAAACCATTTTAACCATGTTTTTTTTTGGCTTCGCTCCATTTGCAGTTCATTTCCCGAATGCAGGATATGATCGCCCATTTGGGCCGTAGCCAATAAAGTTTCTTTTAGCTCCTCATCTTTGAAAAGCGCCAGGGAATCTTTGTATCTATTCTTAGAAACGTGATCATTTTGTTGATCGAAATAATCGATATAGAGGCTATAATAGTTTTGTCTAGCGGAAGCATTCATATTTTCCCGCATCTTTGCCGATGCTTTGAGGTAAAATAGCGTGGAGTCGATATTTTTTTTCGAAAGATGGTGTCGCGCCCAACCTCCATATAGCACCACGGCATGGTTTTTATAGAGAGATTCTGGAATAGTGGGGTTTCCTCTTAATGCGTTGAATCGATTAAAATATTTGTAAGCGTTAACACTATCATCGGAACGGATGCTATTTAACGTAATCAAATACAATGCGTACATGTAATAGTAAGCATCGTCTGTAATTCTTTTAAATTCCTCTAAATGTTCAAATAATATGTCGTTACTGTGGCTATACTCATGTTCGTGAAAAGCTACAATAGCTGGCATTTGTAACACCTCTGCCAATCCTTTTTTGTTTTCTGCAAGCTCATAATATTTTTTTGCTTGCCGTAGGTAAGCATAAGCGCTTGTGTCCTTTTTTATGATATAGGTATTATAGAACAACTCAAGGGCCGTACCCCCTGCAACGTTGAAATTTTCCTCTATCTTGGCATATTTTAAGGCAAGTGCAAAATTTTGATAACACAATGCCTGATTGTGTTTTTTATCATAAATCCGTGCCATGGCATCATAATAACAGGAAATATGACCTTCAATGTTCTTCTCAACGGGTTTGGGAATAGAATCCAGGAAAGAAAATGCAACATCTGGATTAGCGTCCAGATGGTGATATGCTGAATCAATAAACACTGTGTAGGAGTCCAATCGCTGGTTTTGACCATCAGCTATTAAGCCTCCTATCAAGCAAATTATTAAGATTTTGAAATGGCTAAAGGGGTTCAATATTCGTTAACATTTGTTAATTATTAACAAATATAGAAATTGATTTCAAAATACAACTTCAAACAAATTAAAGTCGAATATTTTTTTTAGAACCTGTTATCACCATCCAACAAATCCCCTAAACCTCCTAAAATACTGCCTTCGCCTTTATCCTTACCGCCTCCTCTTGGAGCAGACGCCAAAACACGACCGGCCAATCTGCTAAATGGCAGGGACTGCACATAAACCGTTCCTGGTCCTTTTAGCGTAGCAAAGAATAAGCCCTCGCCACCGAATACTGTATTTTTGATACCGCCAACAAACTCAATGCCGTAATCCACTGTTTGGTCAAAGCCAACGATACAACCTGTATCTACCCTTAAAGTTTCTCCAGCCCCCAATTCTTTCATGGCCATGGTACCTCCCGCATGCACAAAGGCCATACCATCACCTTCTAGTTTTTGCATGATAAAGCCTTCGCCACCAAACAGGCCACGACCTAATTTTTTAGAGAACTCAATGCCCACACTTACCCCTTTGGCAGCGCATAAAAAGGCATCCTTTTGGCAGATGAATTTGCCGTTAAAACGCGCCAAATCAATTGGGATAATTTTTCCAGGATATGGTGAGGCAAAAGATACGTTTCGCTTTCCCGAAAGCACATTGTAAAAGGCCGTCATAAATAAGCTTTCCCCGGTAAGGATGCGTTTTCCGGCGCCCAAAATTTTACCTAAAAAGCCCGAGTCCTTTTGTGAGCCGTCACCAAAGATGGTTTCCATTTTAATACCATCGTCCATCATCATAAAGCTTCCTGCTTCGGCAATGACCCCCTCGTTGGGGTCCAGTTCTATTTCTACGTATTGCATTTCCTCGCCGTAGATGCGATAGTCTATTTCGTGTGCTGTCATTTTTTTATGTGTTTTTTGTTGATTCGTTTATTTGTTGATTTGTTTTGGACTTTGTTACAACGAAAACCAAATTCCAATATTCAATCCCGATAGCTATCGGGACTAAATTCCAAAACGTGTTAACTGAAAACTTCTGCATAAAATTTTCTCGCAAAGACGCCAAGGCGCAAAGTTCGACACTCATTCAATTTCCAAAAATTACTTTTGAACACTATGACTGCCTACTGAACACTGCCTACTATTTCACTTTCACGCTCCACTCAAAACCAAAACACGAAACCTCAACCCCTTCTTCATTTGTTCCAATGGAGGTCAATTCAATGGTTTGCCCTTCGCCAGTTTCGATGGCTTTTTGCAACACCTTATCAATCAAGTGGCCATCCTTGCAGGTAAATGTAATTCTGCCCGTGGCCTTTTTGGTGAATTGTGAATGATTGGCCGTGACCAACATGGAAATACGCTTACCGGATTCTTGGATTTTCCCAGTTACCAAAGCTCCTGTGGTTAACTCAGCGGCCATGCCTTGTACCGCCCAAAACATGGATTTGAATGGGTTTTGATTGATCCAACGGTGCTTTACGGTTACTTCACATTTATCATTGTCAATGTGTTTTACCCGCACGCCACATAGATAAGCTGAGGGCAATTTGAACATCAAAAATGTATTTAATTTACTGGGGGTGAGCTTCATATTTTAGGTATTCTTAAGTTCGGTTACACTGTCCAAGCTATGTCACACCCAACTTGTTTCAGTGTCTCATCTACTTAGATTCTGAAACAAGTTCAGAATGACAAATATTTGGTTTTTAATGAGTTTTATACAATAAAATTTCTACTAAGTTATGAAAATAATAGCCTTTGCTAAATGTTAATTTTTTGTTAATTTTTAGTACTATGCGTAACAAAGTACCTGCTTTTAGACATATATTTGTATAAGAAACTATTATATGTTTTATTTCAATCAAAAAAATCATGTTAGATAACCATCAAAAAAACATTGCGACTTTTATCCATTTGTCCACTTTTAGTCGGTTTTTTATTCCGTTTGGAAATTTTATTGGGCCTTTAATTTTATGGTCCGCCAATAAGGAGAAATCTGCGTTTGTGGACGAACATGGCAAACAGGCCCTTAATTTTCAGATTAGTATTTTTCTGTACGCTCTAATCCTGGGGACTTTAACGGTGCCCTTTTTCATCTTCAAATTAATTGGAAGTTTTGATTTTATAGATTTTCATAGTTTCCATGATTTTCATATTTCATTGGATAAGCCATCGCCCTTACTTTATATTGGAGGCGGATTGGGGGTTTTGGCCATCATTGCTTTTATTGTGGAGTTGGCTTTGATCGTCGTGGCGAGTTTGAAAGCACGTGATGGGGAATTGTACAGGTATCCTTTTACTATTAATTTTTTGAAATAACAGTTTAACACACCCCTGACTCCCCTCTTTTTAGAGGGGACACTCAAAACCTTAAAAATAACGAAAATGACAAGTATATATAAAAATTTAAATCAACGGACGGCACCGCGTTAGGGATTGAAGCGGCAACTTTTGGCGAGGCGCGCATCGAGCCAAAACTATTAGCGAAAAGCCCGACCCTTGTGGTAACGCCCAATTTCTCGATACATCACGCCAAAGCGTGACACTCGAAATGACAAAAAAATCATCAATCAAATCAATCAAAAAATGAACAGTTTTAAAACATTAAACGAATGACACTATGAAGATAGAAAACACAAAAGCACAAATGCGTAAAGGGGTTTTGGAGTTCTGCATCCTATCGGTTCTAAAGGATGACGATGCATATGTAGCAGAAATCCTGGGCACCTTGAAGGACGCAAAGTTGCTGGTGGTTGAGGGTACGATTTACCCTTTGCTGACACGACTTAAGAATGCTGGCCTTTTAAATTACAGATGGGAAGAATCGACCTCTGGACCACCTCGGAAATATTACGGTTTGACCGAAACGGGGAAATTATTTTTAAAGGAATTAGACGTTACCTGGAATGAATTGCGTAACGCGGTAAACATTGTAACAAGCCAAAAAACAACAAAAAAATGAATAAAACAGTCAACATAAATTTAGCAGGTATATTTTTTCATATTGATGAGGATGCGTACTTAAAATTACAGCGCTATCTGGAGGCTATAAAACGTTCATTTACGGACTCACAGGGTCGATCTGAAATTATAGCCGATATTGAGGCACGCGTTGCCGAACTCTTTACCGAGCGCGTTCAAAACGAAAAACAAGTGATTAGAATTAAGGAAGTGGACGAGGTGATTGCCATTATGGGGCAACCCGAAGACTACCTTGTGGACGACGAGATTTTTGAGGATGGGCCACAGGCTACATCTCATTCCCATAGGCCTTCAAGAAAGTTATTCAGGGATACGGACAACTCTTATATTGGCGGCGTATCTTCGGGATTGGCGCACTACTTTGGTATTGACGCCATTTGGATTCGCTTAGCTTGGATACTTTTGGTTGCTGGTGCAGGAACTGGGGTTTTACTTTACATTCTACTTTGGATTTTAGTGCCCGAAGCTAAGACCACTGCCGAAAAAATAATGATGACGGGTGAGCCTGTCAACATTAGTAACATTGAAAAAAAAATCAAGGACGGGTTTGATTCCGTATCTGAAACGGTTGGCGACGTGGCCAAAAATGTATCGGATTCGGTATCCAATGCGGCTAAAAAGGTAGATGTAAAAAAGGGCGCAAATAACATTAAATCCACCTCAAGAGGTTTTTTTGAAGCACTGGGGGACGTAATTATGTTCCTCTTTAAAGTGTTTGCCAAATTTATTGGGGTATTACTTATTTTTATTGGAGCTACCACCTTGATAGCGCTAATTGTCGCTTTTCTTTCAGTTGGCTTATCAGAAGCTGTACACATTCCTGGCTTTGACATTGTGGATGCGGCCAATGCGGCGAACACCCCTGTGTGGATGGTGTCGTTGTTGTTATTTTTTGCCTTTGGGATTCCATTCTTTTTCTTGTTTTACTTGGGATTGAAAATCTTGATAAACAACTTGAAATCCATAGGGAACATTGCAAAATTCTCTCTATTAGGGCTTTGGCTGATGGCCGTTATCGGATTGGTAGTTGTTGGTGTAAAACAGGCTAGTGAGCATGCTTTTGATGCGAACATTACCCAAAAGGAGCAATTGAATATCACGGTCAAGGATACGATTTCGGTGAGAATGGTGGGCAACGACCGCTATAATAATTCGAATTCTGATTATCTACACAGGAATCCACATTCGTTTAAATTGGTGTATGATGATAACGACGAAAAGATGATTTATGCTTCGGATGTTCGCCTTATTGTGAGGTCCACAAAGGATTCCTTGGCTTCCTTGAGCATTGAAAAAAATGCCGAAGGCAGTGAGTACAAAATTGCGAAAGAACGCGCCGAACAAATCAATTATAACTATGCGCTGGTTGGCAACGAACTTCAATTGGATGCCTTTTTAACGACCGATTTCAAAAACAAGTTTAGAGACCAAGAAGTGGAACTGATTCTGTATTTGCCCGAAGGTTCAACTTTGTATGCCGACAACAATACGTATTCCTTCCACAGGAATTCGCCTCATTACAATGATATTCTGGACAATGGTATGGAAGGGCATTATCTAAGGGTTATGCAGAATTCCGTGAAATGTCTGGACTGTGACGAAGGTGATTTTAATATAAATGTGAAAACCGAAGGCGTTAAAATTGACGGGGACGGTATCGAAATAAAGGATGAGGATAACAGCGTAAAAATAAACCGTGAAGGCATTAAAGTAGATGCCGAAGACGTTAAAGTAAATATAGGCTCAGACGGCATTAATATTGAATCGGATTAACAATTCATCCTTTCTAATTTACAATTCAGTCACCTTAATTATAAATCAAATTTAAGTCAAAGCATATTTGCAACATATTCATCAATCAAAAAACGAACAATCATGACAACACTAATCAAAATCATTATCGCATCTGTATTAAGCCTTAGCTTATTTTCATGCAATTTCGACATCAACCTCAACCCCGGAGTCACCGGTAACGGCAACGTGGTTACAGAAACCAGAAACGTTACAGAATCCTTCAACAGCATTAAAGCCACTGAAGGTCTAGACGTGTATATTACTCAAGGCAACAGTGAAAAAATCATTATTGAGGCCGATGAAAATGTCATGGGTCTTATTGAAACTGAAATAAAAAATGGGGTTTTAAAGATTCATACTTCTGAAAATATTGGCAGAGCCACTAAAAAGGTTAACGTGCACTTTAAGGATATCACCAGCCTTATCAGCACGAGTGGCAGTGACTTGTACTCCACTAACACCGTTACTGCGGAAACCCTAAGTTTACGCTCCACTAGCGGCAGCGATATGAAAGTAAGCGTGAACGCACAAGTATTAAATTGTGAATCGACCAGCGGAAGCAATCAAAAAATTTCCGGAAAGACCGTGAAACTGACTGCTACAGCAACTAGCGGTAGCGACATAAAGGCGGGGGACTTAATTGCAGAATCCTCCAACGTAAAGGCTACGAGCGGCGCAGGTATCACAGTGAACACTTCCAGAGAATTAATTGCCAATGCCAACAGCGGCGGCGACATTCGATATTATGGTAACCCAACGAAAGTGGATGCCAAGAAAAATTCAGCTGGAAGTATCCGAAAAAAATAACAACTAGCAACCATTAATTGAAAAGAATTCCTCGACGCTCTGCGTCGGGGTTTCCTATGAAATTGTCATTCCCGTGCAAACGGGAATCTAAATAACAAAATTTCGATTTTGAGCTCTGAAATGTGAAAAAAAAATATTCTGACAACTCCACCACAGGAATAGTTCGGTTCAAGAAATTTTTTATTGTCGAAAACCACTTCAAATACAATTGTTTGGGGTGGTTTTTGTATATCTTTGAATGTGACGCTTTTTCCTTTTGCGTGTCCTAATATTGTGTTTAACCAACCTGTTAATTATTAATCCAACATTAAAAATGAAAAAATCATACTATACGCTCATTTTTACTTTATTCTCCGTTGTTATTTTCCATGCCCAAAGCCTTGAAAAAATAAAGGGCAATCGCATTTTAAGTACTGTAAACACAGAAATTGATGCTTTTCATACTATTGCTTTAGATGAAGATTTTGAAATTGATATCATATACAATCGAACACCATCGGTTGAGGTTGAAGCTGATGAAAACTTGCACGAAGTCATTCAATTCAACGTAAAAAATGGTGTGCTTTCGTTTGATAAGCTAAAGCGCATCACTTCTAAAAAAAAGCTGAATATTACTGTTAGGTATGACGAAACCCTCACGCATATTGAAACTACCGATAATTCCGAAATTAACGGACTGACACCCCTTGAACTATTGAACGGCACGTTGAATACCAAAGGCGATTCAAAAGTAGCACTGACCATCAAAACAGATAATTTTAACTTTGAAAGTGCCGGCAAAGCAAAAGCGAAGTTAAACCTTACTGCTGATACCTGCATTGTTAGCATGCGAGGCACGGGAAAGCTTGAAGCCTTAATCAACGCCCCAAAAGTTACCGCCCTGCTTTTGGAGAGGACCAGTGCCGAGATTGAAGGAAACTGCGATTCTGCGGAACTGGAGCTAGACAACAATGCCCAATTTCAGGGAAAAAATTTCACAATAAATTCTTGTAAAGTGGCTTGCAATATTTCGAGCGAAGCTTACTTGGAGGTGGTTAAGGACATCACTATTGATGCCACCGGGACAAGTTCCATCTACTTATATCAAAATCCTAAAATAACCATTAATAGCATGACGGATACCACTAAACTTCAGAAAAAGGTGAAGTAAAAAAGCATGCCACTTAAATTACTCTATTTAAAAGTAAAAAAAAACCATTCATAAAATGAATGGTTTTTTTTACTTAGTCGGGATGACAGGATTTGAACCTGCGACCACACGGCCCCCAGCCGTGTACGCTAACCGGACTGCGCCACATCCCGAATTAATTTTCATCAAGGTACCTTTGTATACCTCTCTTTTTTACTTTTCTTTCCAATCGCACAGCCTCCGAACGCGAACTGCAATGATATACTTTTATTAAAACCCAAGGCATG
This sequence comes from Hyunsoonleella aquatilis, assembly GCF_014270105.1. GTDB lineage: Bacteria > Bacteroidota > Bacteroidia > Flavobacteriales > Flavobacteriaceae > Jejuia > Jejuia aquatilis. Next base: position 970,340 of record NZ_JACNMF010000001.1, on the reverse strand, counting down.
CCCTTGGTTGTGTATTTTTTACCTCCGCTATTATGCGTATCCAAACGTTTCTCTACATCGTTTGTATGCCCACAGTAATAGCGATTCAGCTTCTCACTAAAAAGGATATAAACCGCATAATCCATTCTAAAATTGTTTAGAAAGCGACCATTACGCCCTGGCGTAATACGCTAACCGGACTGCGCCACATCCCGATTTTAAAAATAGTTTTCAAAGAAAACATATTTTTAAATAATAACAAAAGCCAAAGCAATTAAAACTTTGGCCTTTGTTAATTATATTAATGCCTTAATTATAAGTGGAAGTAGAAACTTCAAAGGTAGTATCTTTGGCGGCCAAGTATCGCTCGGCATCTAGAGCGGCCATACAGCCAGTTCCTGCGGCTGTTACAGCTTGACGGTAAACATGGTCTGCCGCATCACCAGATACAAAAACCCCTTCTACATTGGTTTTTGATGTACCCGGAACGTTGATAATATATCCCGTTTCGTCCAAATCCAGATAATCCTTGAATATATCAGTGTTTGGTTTGTGCCCAATCGCCACGAAAAATCCAGTAGCCGGAATTTCAAATTTTTCATCAGTCTTGTTATTAAATACTCGAACACCTGTTACGACTTGTCCGTCACCTAAAACCTCATCCGTTTCTGTATTGAACAAAATCTCAATGTTTTCGGTATTTCTAACGCGTGCTTCCATAATTTTCGAAGCCCTAAACTCATCACGTCTTACCAACATAGTTACTTTTTTACAAAGCTTAGATAAATAATGCGCTTCCTCACAGGCTGAATCCCCAGCACCAACAATCACTACTTCCTGATTTCTATAAAAGAATCCATCACATACCGCACATGCAGAAACGCCACCTCCAAGCTTTAAATATTTTTGTTCTGACTCCAAACCTAAATATTTTGCTGAAGCTCCTGTTGAGATAATGATGGTATCGGCATGAATTTCCTTGGTGTCGTTCACCCAAGCTTTATGGATGTCTCCTGAAAAATCAACTTTGGTCACCCAGCCATCTCTTACGTCAGTCTCAAAACGTTGCGCCTGAGCCTGTAATTGCAACATCATTTCCGGCCCCGTAATTCCATCGGGGTATCCAGGAAAATTCTCCACATCATTGGTCGTAGTCAACTGCCCGCCGGGTTGCGTTCCTTGGTATAATACAGGTTTCATATTGGCCCGCGCCGCATAAATAGCCGCGGTATAACCTGCAGGACCCGATCCTATAATCAAACATTTTACTCTTTCTATATCTTCTGCCATAATCTTATCAATTTAGTAGAACAAAAGTAGAATTTTTGGCGCAAACCTTACATGGAAGTTATTAACACAAATAATAGCTCAATAATATTTTTTTATACCTGTTTTCTTTTTTGTAACTTGTTGATTACAAACTAAACTTTATCATCATGAATAAATATCTATATTTTATTGCAGCTGTTCTAGTATTTACTAGTTGCAACAATTCAGACAAGCAAACTAATCTGGAAACAACAGAACAAGAAGCAAATAAGGAATACACACTAGAGGGAGTTTGGGAAATAGATAGTTATGTAAATTATGGGGGAGAAACTTTTGACACCATCAGACCCTCTAGCAAATTAAAACAAAGAAAAATGTTTTCTAAAAGCAAGGTCATGTGGAGCAAACTACGAGCTTGGGATTCTCTAGATTGGTTTGGAGTAGGAGATTATACCTATAAAGATGGTATTTTAACTGAAACATTAGATTATGGTTCTAAACCTGTAAATGAGCAATTAAAAACACGTAATGAGTGGATCTTTAAGATTAATATTACAGAAGATAGATATTCTCAAATTATAGTAGATAGTTTAGGAGACTACGTTTATGCTGAAAACTATATTAGAGTTGATTAATTGTTTAAACCAAACAGATCAACAACACTTTCAATGGTTTAGTTTCTTATAAATTCTAAAACCTTTTGGTTTCTGGCAAAGTAGATTATTAAAATGATGCTTTTTGCACCTATTTTAATTGACTTCTGGTTAAACAGAAATCTGTAAACTCGGAATTCAAAACAACAAGCATAGCCAAATTCGAATAAATTTAGAAGGACACCCTCTTTTTTCAGAAAACTAAAATAATAATGTAATCTTCTAACTCCATGCTTAATTTCAAATAGTATCTTTATGAACAAAATTTGATTCATGAAAATAGTAGTACTAGACGGATATACTTTAAATCCGGGTGATTTAAACTGGGATGGCATAGCTCAATTTGGAGATATCAATGTTTTTGACAGAACCCTTTATAATGATGATGCCATTATTGAAAATATTGGTGATGCCGAAATCATTTTCACCAACAAAACCCCTTTGAACTCGAATATTCTCTCACAAGCACCGTCGATAAAATATATCGGTGTTTTAGCTACTGGATATAATATAGTTGATATTGCCACTGCACGAAAATCAGGAATAACCGTCACCAATGTTCCAGACTACAGCTCTTCAGCTGTAGCACAATTTACAATGGCTTTGACTTTAGAATTATGTCATCGTATTGGCGACCATAATGCCTCGGTTAAAAATGGGGATTGGGTCAAAAGCCGGGATTTCTCTTATTGGAATTATCCTTTGATAGAATTGTCGGGAAAAACACTGGGTTTAATTGGTTTTGGCAAAATAGCGAAGGCAACAGCTAAATTGGCTCAGGCTTTTGGGATGAAAATTTTAGTTTACAATCGTACAATTTATAGCGAATATGAAAATGAAAGCTTGGAATTTGTTTCGCTTAACGAATTATTGCAGGACTCCGATTTTGTGAGTTTGCATAGTCCTTTAACAACTGAAACAAAAGGCATTATCAAGAGGGAAACAATATCTAAAATGAAACATAGTGCCTTTTTAATCAACACCGCCCGAGGCCCTTTAGTGGTTGAAAAGGATTTGGCCGACGCACTAAACAACGGCACACTTGCTGGCGCTGCCCTTGATGTGATTTCGGAAGAACCCATGAAAAAAGACAATCCTTTATTGCAGACTGAAAATTGTATTATCACGCCACACATTGCCTGGGCGTCAAAAGAAGCCAGACAGCGATTAATGATGACGACAGTTGAAAACCTAAAGTCTTACCTAAATGGGAAACCTCAAAATGTGGTGAATTAATGCGCTATTTTGCATTAGGAATCATCCTTAACCTAACGGGTTTATTCTTATTTTTAGTTAATTTGCCTTTGTGAATCCCTTACTCAGAGTCCTCTTAATACATGTATTTCTTTGTCTTTCCTATGGTACATTTGCGCAGGTTGAAGGCAAGGTTGTGGACGCTTCAGACAGTACGCCACTAAAAGACGTAAAAATCACTTTTATTAAAACGGGAACGTCCGTTTTAACCGATTCTGAAGGTCGGTTTAAAATAGCCGAAACAGGTATTTATTTAATTGGAAAACAAGGCTACAACTCGCTTCAATTTACCCTTATCCACAACTCGTTGACAATAATTAAGCTAAGCAAGTATCTTTCTTTGCTAAATGAAGTAATCGTCAATGCGCATCAAATCCCGACGGCATTTATGGAATCCACTAATGCGATCCACCTTATTAGCCCCAAAGACATCGAGCAGTCCAACCATACCGATTTTGCACCCATCCTAAACCGAACGCCGGGAGTATTTATGCAAAATGGTGCGCTGAATACCAATAGAATTACTGTACGTGGCGTAGGCTCACGAACACCTTTTGGGACATCTAAAATTAGAGCGTACTTCAATGACATTCCATTAACAAATGGCAGTGGGGAAACTACAATAGAAGATTTCGAACTAGCCTCATTGTCCAAAATAGAAATTACCAAAGGTGCCACATCCAGTAGTTATGGCGCAGGACTTGGAGGAGTAATCCACTTGAAATCCGACACATCATATTTAAATGAATCACAAATAAATCCCGAACTTCAAATAGGCTCTTTCGGCCTCCAAAAAGGAATACTGAATGTAGACCTAATTACTAAGACCAATAGTTTTAAAGCCGTTTATAGCAATACCGCCAGTGATGGTTTTAGGGAAAATAACAATTACAACCGACAAACCCTTACCCTAAGCACAAACCATCAGCTCAATGCCAACAACAAGCTCATGGTCTTTGGAAGCTACGTCTCTCTTAAGGCTTTTATCCCCAGCTCATTAAACCAAAATGATTTTGAGAACCAGCCTCATAAGGCCGCATTTACTTGGAAAAGCGCAAAAGGCTTTGAGGACGCAAAACGTGGTGTTTTTGGCTTGACTTGGAAGCATAACCTCAGCTCAAAACTCAGGTATATCACCAGCGTATTTACCTCGTTTAGGGAGGCATTTGAACCTCGCCCCTTTAATATTTTAGAAGAAAATACCGTCGCTTTCGGATTCAGGACAAGATTAATGGGTGATGCCAATCTGGGGATAAAACCCTTTTCTTGGACCATAGGAGGAGAATATTTTAAGGATAATTATAGCCACAAAACATTCGATAATTTATACCAAGATTTTCCACCCGAGACCGGAAGTGTTCAAGGCGACAAACTTTCGGATTTCAAAGAAAACAGAGGCTATTTCAATGCTTTCGCCGAGGCCAATATTGACCTAACACAACATTTAATTGTTTCCATGGGATTAAATCTAAATCGAACAGGCTATGACTTAGAGGATCGCTTTCCTGTTTCAAATGACAATCCGGACCAATCCGGAAATTTTAATTTCAATACTATCCTTTCACCAACTTTAGGCATATCCCAGAGGGTGAGCAAAAATGTGAGCGTATTTTCAAATATTGGTCATGGTTTTTCGCCTTTATCCCTTGACGAAACATTGCTCCCTGACGGCCAGATAAACACAAATCTGAAACCCGAAACGGGATGGAATTTCGAAGTTGGTACAAGAGGCGAAATTTTTAACCATAGACTTCAATTTAATCTTTCGGCCTATCGCATGAACATTAAAAATCTTTTAGTAGCCCGCCGGACAGCAGAAGATCAGTTTATCGGCATTAACGCGGGAAAAACGCAACATGACGGCTTAGAGGCCACCTTAAATTACAAATTGCTCCAACACCCAAAATATCGCATTAACCTGTTTACAAGCTATTCTTTAAATCGATATGTTTTTAAAACATTTGTTGATGATGACAAAAATTTTTCTGGCAACGATTTAACAGGCGTGCCCAAGCATGTCTTTAACGCCGTTATTGAGGCAAGCACCGATTGGGGCTTTTATGGCAATATAAATTATATCGGCGTCGGCAAAATGCCAATTACCGACAGTAACAACCTATACTCTGAAGGCTATGGGCTGGTAAACCTTAAAATAGGGTGGGCTAAAACCCTTAATAAAAGCTTAAAAATCAATGTTTTCAGTGGAATAAACAATATCTTCGACATACCTTATGCATCCCAAATTTTGATTAATGCTCCGAGTTTTGGAAATAACCTCCCGAGATATTACTATCCTGGAAATCCTGTAAATCATTTTTCAGGAATAAATTTTAGTTATATCTTTTAGACATATTAATTACATCAGAAATGAAACAGTTAAACATCGTATTGATTTTCTTGTCGATATCCCTCTATGCTTGTGCACAACAAATCGAATCTGAGATTAAGGCAGAAGCTCCGGCAACATTAAATTATGATACCGAAATTGTTGTAGACAGTTTAAATATCCCATGGGGCATGGAATTTTTGCCTGACGGAAGTATATTGATTTCTGAAAAAACAGGAACGCTCATTCATTTCAAAGAAGGTCAAAAAAAAGAAATTGAAGGCCTACCGAAAATTTATGTAAGGGGGCAGGGCGGTTTTATGGACATAAAACTGCACCCAGACTATTCAAACAACGGCTGGATTTACTTTTCCTATGCTTCCACTGAGGGTGAAGGTGTCGGTGGCAACACGGCCATCATGAGAGCCAAATTGGAGGGCACGCGCTTGACCAATCAAGAAGTGTTGTACAAAGCGGAAATGAATTCCAAAAAAGGTCAACATTGGGGGTCAAGAATTGATTTTGACAACGAAGGGTACCTTTATTTTTCTATCGGGGATCGTGGTAATCGCGATGTCAATCCACAGGATATCACCCGTGATTGTGGCAAAATTTACAGATTACATGACGATGGCAGCATCCCATCGGACAATCCATTTGTGGATAAAACCGATGCTAAAAAAGCTATCTACAGTTATGGGCATCGCAATCCCCAAGGTTTGGTAAAACATCCGCTAACGGGAGAAATTTGGATCCACGAGCATGGCCCAAAAGGCGGTGATGAAATTAATATCATCCAAAAAGGGAAAAATTTCGGGTGGCCCGTGATTTCGCATGGTATTAATTATAGTGGCACCACGTTTACGGACATCACCGAAAAGGATGGTATGGAACAACCGGTATTTTATTGGGTACCGTCCATCGCTCCGTGTGGTTTTGCTATTGTTGCTTCAGATAAATATCCAGATTGGGAAGGCAATCTTTTGGTGGGCTCCTTAAAATTTGAATATTTGGAACGCCTCATTCTTAAAGAAAACAAAGTGATAAAACGCGAAAAACTGTTTGAAGGCATAGGCCGTTTAAGGAATGTTAAGCAAGCTCCAGATGGTTTTGTCTACGTCGCTGTGGAAGGAAAAGGCATCTTTAGAATTGTACCTAAGACTAATTAAATTCAAACCTCATGAAACTACTTCTATTTATCATATTTGGTGCCGTTATCACGATGCTTTCAACTTTAAACTTTCAGCAAGATAAACTCCAAGAAAGTATCGCCCGAGGGCAGGAAGTGTATACCGATTTTTGTATGAATTGCCATCTGCCCGCAGGTGAAGGTGTAGAAAATGTATATCCGCCTTTGGCCAATTCTGATTATTTAATAAATAACAGGGAAGCCAGCATAAAGGGAGTCAAATTTGGTCAAAAAGGGGAGATTACCGTAAACGGAAAAGTATATAACGGTTATATGGCCCCCATGGGTTTAGATGATGAGGAAATAGCTGATGTGATGAATTATGTGTACAACAACTGGGGCAATAAAAGTGACAAAATAGTGACGGTTGAGGAGGTTTCCGCTATTAAAAAATGAACACCCCCTTAATCCCCTATTAATAGAGGAGATTAGGCATACAAATAAATTTTGGGCTCGAGTTTCCCTCCTAAAAAGGAGGGAGTAAGGGAGGTGTAAGGTTTACTACTGATGATTCTTCAGAATATTGAAATAATTTCATTTCAATTACTAACTTTGTTTTTAGGATAAAAGTGATAGTTCAATATGCTAATTTTAGGAATAGCTGGAGGTACAGGATGTGGCAAAACAACGGTAGTCAACCAGTTGCTAATAGAGTTGCCTGAAGGTGAGGTTGGCGTAATTTCGCAAGACTCCTATTATAAAGATACCTCCCACTTAAGCTATGACGAGCGCGTAAATATCAATTTTGACCACCCACGAAGTATCGATTTCGACTTACTGGTGAAGCATTTGAAAGCGCTAAAAAAAGGTAAGGCGATACACCAACCCGTGTATTCCTTCGTTAAACATAATAGAACCGGGGATACCATTATTACGCAACCCAGAAAAGTGATGATTGTTGAAGGTATTTTGATTCTCACCAATCCCGAACTTCGGGATATGTTTGACGTCAAAATATTTGTGCATGCCGATAGTGACGAACGATTGATACGGCGACTAAAGCGTGATATTTCGGAACGGGGACGGGACTTGGACGAAGTACTCACTAGGTACCAAACCACACTAAAACCCATGCACGATCAGTTTATTGAACCAATGAAAGAATACGCGGATATCATTATCCCGAACAACCATTATAACACTGTGGCCATAGATATTGTAAGAACCATAATCAACGAAAAACTCTAAATGCGAAAGTTCAGCCCCAACAATAAATACCTAAAACCCTTCAAAAACATCTATATTTTGATATTGATAGTTTTTGTGGTTTGGATGATTTTTTTTGACAGTAATTCCTGGTTTATCCACAATGAACTCAATAATGATATTGATGATTTAGAAACCGAAAAGGAGTATTACAAAAAGGAAATTGAAAAGGATAAAAAGGCATTGAAGGAGCTAAGCACGGAGGAAGGTTTGGAAAAATTTGCCCGCGAGGAGTATTACATGAAACGCGAAAATGAGGAAATCTTCATTATTGAATACGAAGACAGTTTAAAAACAAAGGATAATGAGTGAATCGTTATTTAATGAATTTGAACCAGTTTCCGCAAAACAGTGGAAACAAAAAATCCAATACGATTTAAAGGGTGCGGATTACAACGACACGCTTGTTTGGACAAGCAATGAAGGCGTCCAAGTCAAACCATTTTACCATTCGGATGGTTTTAAGGAATTCCCTCCTGTTTCGAAAACCCAAGCCAGCCAATTTAAAATATGTGAGACCATTTACGTAGCCGATGTAAATAAATCAAACAGAAATGCAATTTCCTCAGTAAAAGGAGGTGTCGAAAGTATCAAGTTTATCATACCTTCCGAGGATATTTCCCTTGAACAACTCTTGGAAAATATCGATCTTGAAGCCATCAAAATTTATTTTGAATTTCAATTTCTTTCGGCTGAATTTGCCAAACAACTTTCTGTCATTCCTATGGATCTCGATAGCTATCGGGAAGGAGTGCGCTTAAACACCGATATCATCGGAAACCTGGCCAAAACAGGAAACTGGTTTGCAAGCCTAAAAAATGACTTTTCAAAGTTTGAAGCTATTGTAAAAGCATCAAAATCCTTTGCCGTTGATGTTTCATTGTATCAGAATGCAGGTGCTAATATCGTGCAACAATTGGCCTATGCCCTAGCCCATGCAAATGAATATTTCAATCATTTAGAAAATACGATTTCAACTGAAAACACATCGGAAATCTGTATCACTTTTAATGTTTCGGTCGGCTCAAATTATTTCTTTGAAATTGCAAAGCTGAGGGCACTCCGGTTGCTTGTTGACACTCTTAAAAAAGAGTACAGCTTGAATTACAACGTCCATATTTTTGCAACACCTTCAAAACGAAATAAAGCTATTTACGATTATAACACGAACATGTTGCGAACCACTACCGAGTGCATGAGTGCCATTTTGGGTGGCGCGGATACAATCTGCAATTTTCCATATGACGCCATATTTCACAAACAAAATGCTTTTGGCTCAAGAATTGCCCGAAATCAACTATTGATACTAAAGCATGAAAGCTACTTTGATACTGTTGACAATCCTGCGGATGGCTCTTATTATGTCGAAAGTTTAACGGCTCAATTGGCAGAAAAAGCCTTGGCATTATTCAAGGATATTGAAGGAAATGGTGGCTTTTTGAAACAGCTGAAAGATGGCACCATTCAACGGAAAATTAAGGAAAGTGCGGAGAAGGAACAGGGTCAGTTCAACGCCGGTGAAACCGTAATTTTGGGAAGTAACAAACATCCTAACCCCGAAGACAGAATGGAACAAAACTTGGAACTATACCCTTTCGTAAAGCAACAGAAAAGAAAAACTTTAATTGAACCCATAATAGAAAAACGATTAACCGAAAAATTAGAACAAGAACGCTTAAAAACCGAATGATTATGATGAAACAAAAACTTAACCTTATTGTATTTTTGATTGTTATCACCTTTTGCAGTTGCGAAAAGAAGGCAAAGGAAAAAACACTGAGCGACTATAAATTCGCCGAAAAGGGAATTGTACTAAACTGTGATGGTTTTGATGCGAAACTGCTCAACGAAGCCTTATTTTCTTTTGAAGAAGACATCATCGCGCACTATGGAAAGGACAACCCTAACGTTACTCGAGCGTATTCTCAATTTGTAAGTTATGCCACTAGAAATCGGGTGAAATATAGCGAAGTAGTGTCTCCCCATACGGTGGAAATTTTTGAGGTATTGAAAACCAAAAGCGAATTATGGAATCCCAATAGCGCCAAAAGCAAATTGAATTATGACAGCCCGGTGTTTAAATGTATTGTGGATAACATCTCGGATAATAATTTGAAGACGACTTTAAACGCGCTTTTAACTACAAATAGCATGAGCCCGAAACTTTTTGGACCTGCATTGCAGTCCAAATATTCGTTGGCAATTCGGGATAAATATTTATCAGCTTATATGGCTTTTGACTTGTTCTACGCGAAGCTTTTTGATGTAGATTTAAACCAGGTAAAAGAAAAGCCAAAGGCAAAAGTGGATTTTAACAAACTGCCTCCAAAAGCACCGGAAACTAATGATCCGCATGCCGGGCACAACCATTAATTAATTTGAGGAAAAATGTTCAACATATTATTCTAAGTTCGGAAGACGGGAGACCGAAAACCAAAGTTAATACCCTTGAAACTGCTGAGGGTATTGCCGTGAAATCGGTTTATTCAGATATAGATTTAGAAAATGTTGACCATTTGGATTTTGTTGCAGGCATAGCACCCTATTTACGTGGCCCCTACAGTACGATGTACGTGCGGCGGCCATGGACGATTAGGCAATATGCCGGATTTAGCACTGCGGAGGAAAGCAACGCTTTTTACAGACGAAACCTGGCCGCAGGGCAAAAAGGGCTATCTGTTGCCTTTGATTTAGCCACCCATCGCGGTTATGATAGCGACCACGAACGTGTGATTGGCGATGTGGGCAAAGCTGGTGTTGCCATCGATTCCGTGGAGGACATGAAAATCCTTTTTGATCAGATTCCTTTGGATAAAATGTCTGTATCCATGACGATGAACGGTGCAGTTTTACCAATTATGGCATTTTATATTGTAACTGCGGAAGAACAGGGAGTTTCGTTGGAACAGCTTTCTGGAACAATTCAAAATGATATTCTGAAGGAGTTTATGGTGCGTAATACTTATATCTACCCACCTACCCCGTCCATGAAAATTATCTCTGATATTTTTGAATTCACGAGCAAAAACATGCCGAAATTCAATAGCATCAGTATTTCCGGCTACCACATGCAGGAAGCTGGTGCCACCTGTGATATCGAATTGGCCTACACCCTAGCGGATGGATTGGAATACTTGAGAACCGGCATCAATGCAGGCATGGACATTGATACCTTTGCCCCACGACTATCCTTCTTTTGGGCCATTGGCATGAACCATTTTATGGAAATCGCCAAAATGCGCGCTGCCAGAATGCTTTGGGCAAAAATCGTGAAGCAGTTCAATCCTAAAAATGAAAAATCCCTAGCCCTTAGAACCCACTGCCAAACTTCTGGCTGGAGTTTGACCGAGCAGGACCCTTTTAATAATGTAGCCCGTACCACTATTGAAGCGGCCGCAGCTGCCTTTGGGGGCACACAAAGTTTGCATACCAATGCTTTGGATGAAGCCATTGCGCTACCAACAGATTTTTCTGCTCGAATTGCAAGAAATACACAGATTTTTCTTCAGGAAGAAACACAAATCACGAAAACTGTGGATCCATGGGCCGGGAGCTACTATGTTGAAAAATTGACACATGACATTGCCCAAAAGGCTTGGAAACTGATCCAGGAAGTTGAAGATTTAGGGGGCATGACCAAAGCCATTGAAGCAGGCATCCCGAAAATCAGGATTGAGGAAGCCGCCGCAAGAAAGCAGGCAAGAATTGATTCCGGACAAGATATCATTGTCGGAGTTAACCAATTCCGATTAGAAAAGGAAGATCCGATTTCCACTTTGGAAGTCGATAACCAAACGGTTCGCAATGCCCAAATAAAACGCCTAAACACTATTAAATCTGCTAGGGATTCGGAAAAAGTAAACCTTGCTTTGTCAAAATTAACGGAAGCCGCGCAAAACGGACAAGAAAATTTATTAGCTTTAGCTGTTGAAGCCGCTAGAGCCCGTGCGACTTTAGGTGAAATTAGTGATGCGTTGGAAGTGGCATTCGGACGTTATAAGGCACGGATAAAATCATTTTCAGGAGTGTACAGTAAAGCCATAGAAAACGACGATTCATTTAAGAAAGCACAGGAACTGGCCGACCAATTTGCGGAACAGGATGGGAGACGACCGCGCATTATGATTGCAAAAATGGGTCAGGACGGGCATGATCGAGGTGCCAAGGTAGTGGCTACTGGCTATGCCGATATCGGTTTTGATGTGGACATTGGTCCTTTATTTCAAACCCCACAAGAAGCAGCCAAGCAGGCCGTTGAAAATGATGTGCATATTCTTGGCGTTTCATCTTTAGCTGCCGGACACAAAACCTTGGTTCCTCAAGTAATTGAAGAACTAAAAAATTTCGGACGTGACGATATTATGGTAATCGTTGGCGGTGTGATCCCCAAACAGGACTATCAGTTTTTGTTTGATGCAGGAGCGGTTGCCATCTTTGGGCCAGGAACGAAGATTAGTGATGCAGCAATAAAAATTTTAGAAATACTTTTGGACTAAAAATTAAATTAATTTTCCCAACGACATTAAAATCTTCTCAAATAAACTATGGAAATTGATTATATCAGAATTATTGAATCCATAATCGTTATCGTAATTTATCTCGTTTTGCGCTTTATTAGCTTTAAGATTATTGATAAAACCTTAAATGACAAACTTATTCAGAAGTCAAGAGGCCTTATCATGAAGAGTATTATCAATACACTATTCTTGTCGTTATGCGCGCTTTTTATTTTATTGATCTGGGGCATTGACCAGTCTAGATTAGCTGTTTTTATTGGTTCTGTGCTTACCGTGGTCGGTGTAGCCTTTTTTGCGCAATGGTCGATCCTTTCAAATATCACTTCAAGCTTCATAATTTTCTTTAAACACCCCGTAAAGCTCAATGATCATATCTCCATCCTAGAAGCCAAGGATTATGAAGTTCAAGGCGAAGTTATCGAAATTGGTCTGTTCTTTATCACCTTGGAAACCAAGGAAAAAGAAATTCTGACATTGCCGAATAACATCTTCATCCAAAAAAGTATCAAGAAAATGGGGAAGGGATAAACCGAAAGTTATTGGGCTTTCATTCTCCTTAGGCTAAATGGAAATACTAATTTGATAGTTAAATTCACGTTAATCTCGATGAATTTTTCTAATGAACTGTAACTTTTTACTTAATTTCATAACCAATATTTCATCAATTCATAAAAATCAATTATTCCATGAAAAAGACCGTTCTTTTCGCTATTTCATTATTTCTTTTCGTTTCAAATTACATTTTAGCCCAAAACGCATCATTGGCTCAAAAAATACCTATTTCCAATGATGTAAAAATAGGGAAGCTTTCCAATGGCCTCACCTATTACATTCGAAATAACAAAAAGCCGGAGGACAAACTGGAACTGCGCTTGGTAGTTAATGCCGGCTCAATTTTAGAAGATAATGACCAGCAAGGCCTGGCCCATTTTATGGAGCACATGAATTTTAACGGCACAAAGAATTTTGAAAGGAATGATCTTGTAGATTATCTGCAAAGCATAGGCGTAACTTTTGGAGCCGATTTAAACGCCTACACTAGTTTTGATGAAACGGTGTACATCCTTCCCATTCCAAGCGATGACCCTGAAAAACTGGACAAAGGTTTCCAAATTCTTGAAGATTGGGCACACAATGCGACGCTGGACCATGAAGAAATTGATAAGGAACGTGGTGTGGTTTTAGAGGAATATAGATTAGGCCAAGGAGCCGATAAGCGTATGTTGCAAAATTATCTTCCCAAAGTGCTCTACGGTTCAAAATATGCGTCCCGATTACCTATTGGCAAAAAAGACGTTCTTGAAAATTTTGATTACGATGTTTTAAAACGGTTTTACAAAGATTGGTACAGACCGGACCTTATGGCCGTAATTGCTGTAGGCGACATTGATGTTGCAACCCTTGAAGAAAAGATAAAACAGCATTTCAATACTATTCCAAAAGCTGAGAATCCACGGGAAAGAGAGGTTTTTTATCTACCTAACCATAAAGAAACATTTATTGCCATAGAATCCGACAACGAAGCCCCTATATCAAGAGTACAGGTACTGTTTAAGGATAGTACCAATGTAAAGCAAATGAAAACTCTTGAAGACTATAAAAAAGGAATAATTAAATCTTTATTCACAAGAATGATAAACAACCGTTTGGACGAATTACGCAATGGTGAAAATCCGCCATTTGTTTATGGAGCTAGCTACCATGGGCGAACTTGGGCCAAAACCAAAGCGGCCTATCAATCCTTTGCTGTCACCAGCGAAACTGGGCAACTGGATGCCCTTAAAACCTTGCTGATTGAAAATGAACGCGTAAGGCAACACGGCTTCTTTAAAGGGGAGTTTAATCGAGCAAAGCAAAACATATTGGCTAGGCTTGAAAAAGCTTTTAAGGACAAGGATAAGAATATGTCTAGAAACATTGTAGGTGAATATGTTCGGCATTTTTTAAATGGTGAACCCATTCCTGGAATTGCCTGGGAGCATGAATTTCATAAAACACATTTGCCTGACATTAAACTTGAGGACGTCAATAACATCATTAACGACTTTGTAAAGGATGAAAATCGGGTAATCGTCATCACTGGGCCTGAAAAAGAAGGCATTGCTAAAGTTACCGACACACAAGTATTGGACCTTTTGAAGCACATAAAAACCATTGAAATAGAGCCGTATAATGACAAAGAAGTTGCCCAATCCTTAATGTCCAAAATTCCTGAGGAAGGTTCGATTTTAGATGAAGTGCATAATGATATCTTAGGAACCACCACATTAACATTAAGCAATGGTATGACTGTTACTTATAAAAACACTGATTTTAAAAATGATGAAATTCTGTTTAGTTCCTTTAGTTACGGTGGCACATCCCTATACTCATTAGAAGATTACAAGGCTACTAGTTATGCCAATGGAGCTTTATCAGAGGCCGGTGTAAACGGTTTTGATAAAATAGAATTGGGTAAAATGCTATCGGGAAAAATTGTATCCGTAAGGCCAAGTATCGGAAACTACAGCGAAGCAATTTCAGGTTCTGCCTCTCCCAAATATCTGGAAGACATGTTTCAGTTGATTCACTTATATTTTACGGCTTTAAATAAAGATGACAAAGCTTTTGCTTCATTTATAAATAAGCAAAAAGCAATCATTAAAAACTTATTATCCAATCCCCAATATTATTTTCGAATTGAATTCAGCAAATTTTTGAATCAAGATAATCCGAGATATGTTGGCTTCCCTTCCGAAGAAGATTTGGATAATGCGGATTACGATTTAGCACATAAATTGTACAACCAACGCTTTAAAAATGCCGGTGACTTTAATTTCTATTTTGTTGGAAATATTGATGAAGAGATTTTCAAAGCATATTGCAAAACCTACCTTGCTAGTTTACCTTCAGAAACGGAAAAGGAAAACTATAAGCTCCCTGAACACAGACCATTGACGGGAAGCCATACAAAAATTATAGAAAAGGGCACAGACCCAAAAAGCAGTGTCAGGATCGTTTATCAAGGCGAAACTGAATATAATCCTGAAGAAACCCGCGCACTGAGAAGTCTCGGAGAGATTTTGACCATTAAGCTTGTTGAAAAACTCAGGGAAGAAGAAAGCGATGTGTATGGTGTTGGAGCGAGAGGTAATATCTCCAAAGTGCCCTACGGACGCTATAATTTTAGTATTAGCTTTCCTTGCGGACCAGAAAATGTGGACAAACTTATTAAAGTAGCCAATAATGAATTGAAAAAGATTATTGAAAATGGGCCGACCGAAAAAGATTTGGCAAAAGTAAAAGAGAGCCAAATCCTTAAAACCAAGCAAAACCTAAAGAAGAATAAATATTGGCTTAATAGGTTAAAAAATTCCGATTATAACAAACAGGACCTTTCCAAGATTTTTGAATACGAAGAGAGAATTAATGCACTAACTGCGGAACAAGTTCAGGCAGTGGGCAAAAAATATTTATCAAAGGGCTATATTTTAGGTATCCATAATCCTGAAAAACCCGAATAAATAATTTGAGAATCCTTAGTACAAAAGCTATACGGAACTATACTTTATTGTTAACAAGTTACGTTTTTATTCCTGATAAATAATTGTATTTTTACCCCCCTAAAAACTAAACAATTTAATGGGCAAAATCATTGCAATTGCTAACCAAAAGGGAGGTGTAGGCAAGACAACCACTTCAGTGAATTTAGCAGCTTCACTGGGTGTTTTGGAGAAAAGGGTATTGCTGATAGATGCTGACCCTCAGGCCAATGCTACTTCCGGATTGGGGATTGATGTTGAAAGTGTTGAAACAGGAACCTATCAATTGCTGGAACACACCAATTCAGCCAAAGAAGCTATTGTTGCTACGGAGACCCCAAATCTCGATATCATTCCGGCGCATATTGATCTTGTTGCCATTGAAATTGAATTAGTGGACAAAGATCAGCGAGAATATATGCTGAGAACGGCTGTTCAGGACATCAAAGACGATTACGACTTTATTTTGATTGATTGCGCGCCCTCTCTGGGGTTATTGACATTGAATGCTTTAACAGCCGCAGATTCGGTTTTAATTCCCATCCAATGCGAATATTTTGCTTTGGAGGGGTTGGGCAAATTATTGAATACCATCAAAAGTGTTCAAAAAATACACAATGCCAATTTGGATTACGAAGGCCTATTACTGACCATGTACGACTCAAGGTTGCGTTTGTCAAATCAAGTGGTCGAAGAAGTACAAAAGCATTTTAATGATATGGTATTTCAAACCATCATACAGCGAAATGTACGTTTAAGTGAAGCACCAAGTTATGGCGAAAGCATTATCGACTATGATGCCGGCAGTAAAGGTGCCAGCAATTATCTTAGCCTAGCGAACGAAATCATAACTAAAAACTCCTAAATTATGGCGAAGGCAACGAAGAAACAGGCTTTAGGACGAGGGCTTTCCGCATTGCTGAAAGACCCAGATAACGATATCCAATCCGTTCAGGACAAAGGTGCCGACAAAGTCATTGGTAACATTGTTGAACTGGACATCAATGCCATTGAAGTCAATCCGTTTCAGCCACGAACCAAATTTAGCGAAGAATCTTTAAAGGAACTGGCCTCTTCCATCCGGGAATTGGGCATTATCCAGCCCATTACTGTTAGAAAACTGGATTTCAACAAATACCAATTGGTATCTGGAGAACGCCGTTATCGGGCTTCTAAATTGGTAGGCTTGGAAACTATTCCGGCTTATATTAGAATTGCCAACGACCAGGAATCTTTGGAAATGGCATTAGTGGAAAATATCCAACGCCAAGATTTAGACCCCATTGAAATCGCCTTGTCCTATCAACGTTTAATCGATGAAATCAATTTAACTCAGGAACAAATGAGCGAGCGCGTGGGTAAAAAACGCTCTACCATAGCCAATTATTTGCGCCTTTTGAAGTTAGACCCTATCATTCAAACAGGAATGAGGGATGGTTTTATTTCCATGGGGCATGGACGTGCGCTGATCACTATTGAAGACCAAAGTGCGCAATTGGACATTTACGAAAGTATTCTCTCCAAAAAGTTGTCAGTAAGAGAAACGGAACTTTTAGTACGTCAACATAACGATCCCGAAACTGGCAAAAAATTGTCAAAAGCAGATCTCGAAGACGATATCCCAAAGCACGTTAAAAAAGGCATAAAGGAGTTTTCTGAATACTTTGGGCATAAAATAGACGTTAAAGTCTCTAAAAATGGAAAGGGAAAAATCATTATCCCTTTTCATTCTGAAGAAGATTTTAATCGTATCAAAAAATTAGTGCAACGTGCCAAATAAACTTAAACTCGGACTTGTATTAGCCGTTTTATGTTGCGTTTCGGCCATAGCCCAAAAGAAGGATAAAACACCTGCGGATAGTATTCCATCCGCTTTAGTGATTGAGCAGGAGGTCGTAAAACGGAAGCCTCTGGACCCATTGCGACCCGCAAAGGCGGCTTTCCTATCTGCTGTTTTACCTGGTTTAGGCCAGGCCTACAATAAACGCTATTGGAAAATACCCATAGTGTACGGCGCCATCGGTACTGGGGTATATTTTTATGTAAGAAACGACAAACAATACAATAGATATCGGGATGCGTACAAAAGTAGGCTTGCAGGTTTTAGAACTGATGAGTTTTATAACTTTGATGCCGAGGGAAATCCAACAACCCAGAAAATTTCTGATGATGGGTTAAGGCGTGCACAACAACTTTTCAGACGAAACAAAGAAATTTCTCTATTAGTTACCGCTGGGTTCTACGCCCTCAATATTATTGACGCCAATGTGGATGCGCATTTATTGCAGTATAATGTTGATGAAAACCTTACCTTAGCACCCCACTACGAATTTAATGAGATTGATAGTAGTAATAACGTGGGGCTCACCTTAAATTTTAAGTTTTAGTCCGTTTTTGGATATCAAAAATTAGATATGAAAATAGCATTACTTGGATACGGAAGAATGGGGCAAACCATTGAAAAAATTGCCATTAACAGAGGGCACGATGTGGTGCTAACCATTGATAAAGACGATAAAGATTACGATATCACCAAAGCCGATGTGGCTATAGATTTCAGCATCCCCTCAGTGGCTTTTGACAATATTTCTAACTGTTTAAAGAATAACGTTCCCGTAGTTTCAGGAACAACTGGATGGCTGAAAGACTACAATAACGCCATTGAACTTTGCAAGGAAAATGACGGGGCTTTTATTTATGCCTCCAACTTCAGTTTAGGGGTAAACATCTTTTTTGAACTCAACAAAACCTTGGCAAAAATGATGAGTAACCTCAAGCAGTACAATGTGTCCATGGAGGAAATTCATCATACTAAAAAATTGGATGCACCTAGCGGAACTGCAATTACTTTGGCAGAAGGGGTTATCGAAAACAATCAAAACTATGATAGCTGGAAGCTGAATCAAAAAGGCGAAAACACTGTTCCTATTGTAGCTAAGCGCATAGAAGATGTACCCGGAACGCATACGGTGACCTACGATAGCGAAGTTGACACTATTTCCATCGAACATATCGCACATAACAGACAAGGATTTGCACTTGGTGCCGTGGTGGCAGCAGAATGGCTCGTTGGAAAAACAGGGGTTTTTAGTATGAACGATGTGTTAAACATTGGTTAATATTTTGATTTCTTGTAACAAGCACAACGATTTTTGCCCTAATTGGGTTAATAAAAAGTAAAGAGATGACACTTACACAATGGCTTATTTTTTTATTGATTATCCAAATCATCCATGGATTAGGTACATGGAAATTATACCAAAAAGCCGGTAGGCAAGCCTGGGAAGCCTTTGTGCCAATTTACAACGGTGTGGTTTTAATGAAAATTATCAACCGCCCATGGTGGTGGATTATTTTGATGTTTTTGCCCATTGTGAATTTGATAATGCTGATTGTAGTTTGGGTGGAAACTGCCAGAAGCTTTGGTAAAAACACCCATTTGGACACGTTTCTTGCTGTTGCCTCTTTAGGCTTTTATAATTATTACCTAAACTATGTGGCAGATGTAAATTACGTTGAAAACCGAAGTTTACAACCAAAATCGGGTTCGGGTGAATGGACCAGTTCCATTTTGTTTGCTATTGTGGCCGCTACCATCGTGCATACGTATTTTATGCAGCCATTTACCATTCCTTCATCTTCCTTGGAAAAATCCTTGTTGGTTGGTGATTTTTTGTTTGTCAGTAAGTTTCATTACGGTGCAAGGGTGCCGATGACAACCGTTGGGGCGCCAATGGTACACGACACCATACCCTTGCTTAAGAAGAAATCGTACCTCTTTAATGACCACTTTGGGGAACGGAATACCTCGTGGATCAATAAATTGCAATTGCCATACATTCGCATCCCTGGTTTTGAGGACATTGAAAGAAATGAAATAGTAGTATTCAACCAACCGGCTGATACGCTTTTGGATATGAACGATTTCCATCCAGACAGGAACTATTATAAACCCATTGACAAAAAGACCAACTTGGTAAAACGCTGTGTAGGCTTGCCAGGAGATTCTTTGGAAGTTCGTGGCGGTTATGTTTACATTAACGGAAAGAAAAACGAATTACCTGATAGAGCAAAATTGCAATTCAGTTATTACGTAAAACCAAAAACACATCAGTTCAACCCAAATTTTTTGGCCACGCGTTATGATATCACAGACGGTGCCTATCCTATTGACCGGCAATTTTCAAGTTACTATTTACCGGCCGTATCAGATGAAGCATTGGCGAAATTTAAAAACCATCCAAATGTCGCAGGGACTGTTCCGAATATTATGGAAAAAGGCGAGAGAACTGAGGATATTTTTCCGCATGATCCCGCTTACAACTGGAACCGGGATTTCTTCGGGCCACTATATATTCCGAAAAAAGGTGCAACCATTGATATTAATTTAGAAGTATTGCCTCTTTATAAACGCGTCATTACCGAATATGAGGGCAATACTCTAAAAGTGGAAGGCAATCAAATCTTGATTAATGGTGAAGTTGCCAGCACATATACATTTATACAGGATTATTATTGGATGATGGGAGACAATCGTCATAATTCGATAGACGCCCGTGCATGGGGTTTTGTGCCGTTTAACCACGTTGTCGGTAAGCCAGTATTTATTTGGATGAGCTGGGACAGCTTTGGAAAAGGCATCAATAAAATTCGTTGGAAAAGATTGTTTACGACGGTGCATGGCTCAAAAGAATCATCTTCGCTATTTATGCCATTTTTAGTTTTATTATTCACAATTATTATCTTAAATAGGCTCTATAAAAAGAACAAAATTTCTGAAATAAGTGATTTTAATTCTCAAAACATAACTTATGCCACAATTCAAAACAGAATACAAGCAGCAATAATTGATTCTATTATTTTAGTTGTATCCATGTATTTTATTTCTGAGGTGTTTTCACTATTTGGCTCAACATCAGATTACTTAAAAATTATTTTATCAGTAATTATATTTTTAGTTTACGATCCATTTATGACATCATTTTATGGAGGAACAATTGGTCACACAATTTCAAAAATAACTGTTAGGAAAGACGGCGATCCCAATAAGAAAATTTCTTTCCCTGTAGCAATTTTTAGATTTATTCTAAAGGCTTCTCTAGGATGGATTTCATTGATTACAATTACGTTAGATAAGAAGAAGAAAAAGGCAATACACGACGGTGCCGCTAATTCAGTGGTAATTAATAAACATAAGGAGTAACCTTTAAAAATATCTTAAGATTGTGACTGTCATTCCTGCTAAGGCAGGTATCTCAAACAAAAGTGTAGTAATTAAAGTGGATTCCTGCCTTCGCCGGAATGACAACTATGAGCATTGTAATACACCCCACATATTTCCCAAACATTGCGCATTTTGTGGCCTTAGCTAATGCACGAAATATAACCTTTGAGGTTTTTGACAATTTCGTAAAACAAACCTATCGAAATCGCACTTATATTTATGGTGCCAATGGAAAATTGTCGCTTAATATTCCTGTTATTTTCTCGCAAAAAAACCGACAAAAGTACAGCGAAGTTGAAATTTTCAATGCAGATAGATGGCAATTAAACCATTGGAAATCTCTGGAATCTGCATACCGCACCTCTCCCTTTTTTGAATTTTATGAGGACGAGCTTAAGCATTTGTTTTTTGAAGAGGCCACTTATCTTATGGACTTTAACCTGAAATGTTTTGAAGTGATTTGCGAATGTTTGCAATTGGAAATAGATTATTCCAAAACGGCTTCTTTTGAAAAAGAAATCGGTAACAAAAGTGATTTCAGATATCTCGTAAATGCAAAGAAATCTTATAGTTTCGATTTTGAAACGTACACCCAGGTATTTGAAAATAAACACGGTTTTATTCCCAATTTGAGTATTTTAGACCTGTTGTTTAACGAGGGACCAAATGCAATGAATTATTTGGAATCTCAAACGCTAATTTTTGAGTAATGCTCCAACCGATTGCCCATTATGGCTGTCACCTTTTGTTGCCTTTGGCGGTTGCCCTTCTCTTTTTTAAATCGAAATGGAAGTATGCATACCTTGTGATGCTAGCGGGTATGCTCATTGATGTGGATCATTTGTTGGCCGACCCGATTTTTGACCCAAACAGATGCAGTATTGGCTTCCACCCCCTCCACTCCTACTTTGCAATTTTGTTTTATGTCTTTTTGTGCATTCCGAAAAAATCCCGTTTGGTTGGGTTGGGCTTGGTCATTCATATTGTTTCAGATGTTGTGGATTGCTCGTTTATGTAAAAATCTCGCGTAAACCTGCCTGCCGGCAGGCAGGGACGCAGAGGCGCAAAGCATTAGTTCGGATAGCTCCACTACTTCCAATAATTTTCAACAAAAAGAAAACTTGAATCTTAAATTCTAAATTTAGACTGAGACTGTAAACTGTGACTGGGACTACTCCACCAGACTCAAGGTCGTCATAATCGGATAATGATCAGAATAATGCTCATCATAGGTTTTAAACCCATTCACCTCAAAACTCTCATCACTCAAAATAAAGTCTATCCGAATGGGAAAGAATTGGAAATGATAGGTGCGCCCAAAACCATTCCCGGCTTCCTTAAAGGTATCATTTAAATTTCCTCTTATTTTTCGATAGACGTAGGAGAATGCGGTATTGTTAAAATCGCCACAGATCACCATTTTGTATTTACACTGTTTTTTGTGCATCAAAAAGAGTTCCGTTTGAAATTGTTGCATTTTAAAGGTGGTGCCTATTCGCTTGAACAGGCGCTCGGAATCCTCTTTTTTTAGATTTTCCACTTTGGTATCAATACGCATAGATTCCAAATGAATGTTATAAACCCTTATTGTGTCTTTTTTATATACAACATCGGCAAAAATGGCGTTGTTTGAGGTACTAGGAAATTCAATGGAGCCAGAATTTATAATAGGAAACTGAGAAAAAATCGCCTGGCCGTATTTGGTTTTCTTTCCTGACAGCTTTTCATATTTGTACTTGTAAAAAGACAGGTCTATATTTTTATGTGGATGATATTCTTGTAAACTCAAAATATGTGGTGCTTCACTTTTTATTAAATCAACCATTTTAGTCTCAATTCCTTTTTCAGGAATCCATTCATACAAATTGAATAGGCGCACATTGTAGTTCATCACCTTAAAATTATTGGGGGAGCTTTCTTTTTTTGAAGCCGAAAATTTATAGAGCGATCCAAATGAAAAATAACCAATGGCCAGTACTACCAGAGACAACATAAATTTTCGTTTCAATGTACCCAACCAATATAAAAAGAACATCACATTTACGATAATGAGGAAAGCAACACCCAAACTTAAAACCGACAATACCGAAAATGTCTTTGGAGGCAAAAAAGGCAACACAAATGACAGCAGAAGAAGCACGGCCACTACCCTGTTAAAGAACCAAAGAATTTTATCAAAAAATTTTAGCTTTCGCATATTGAAGATTGGCTGGTAGACCGAAGTTAATTAAGGATGTTTCCAATTGCAAATTATGCGAACATTATTTACCTGCCCGGAACAAGAAATCCTTTTCCTCTGCGGTAAGGCTGTCATAACCACTTTTACTAATCTTATCCAGTATAACATCAATTTTCTTTTGATTGTTAAACTCATTAAAATCAGCTTTAGTATAACCCCCAACCTTAGATTTATTTTTATGAACCGTTTTTAAAGGGCCTTTCTTTTTAAATTTAAATAACCCAAAAAAGCCATCCATAAACTTCTCAAAGCCCTTTCCAATATCATGGCCTTTCTGTAATTGCTTGGCGTACGCATAGCCCAACACGGCACCACCCAAATGCGCTAAATTGCCTCCCGCGTTTCCACCGGAAAGCCCAATGACATCCAAAATTATAATGGCCAATCCAATGTACCAAAGCTTAATGTTGAATGTAAAAATACGCACCTCTTGGTTTGGCATATAGGCACATAGAAAAATTAGCAACGCCCTAACCGAGGCCGAGGCTCCTACCAGCTGTGAATTCGCACGGCTGTTTGGCAGAAAGTCATAGGCCAGCAAAAATATCAGCCCCCCACAAATGGCTCCCAAAAAGTAAATGTTAAGTGCCATTTTGGGCGAAAACAAATTCAGAAACATACGCCCGATAAAATATAACCATAGCATATTGATTGCAAAATGCCATAATCCATAGTGGGTAAAGGCATAGGTAACAATGCTCCAAGGTTTCAAAATGAAATTACTAAATGTACTAGGTAATTCTAGCCATGATAAACTTGATTCACTGGGCAAACCAAAGATAATCTTCAATAAATACCCCAAAACAAAAATGGCCAGATTGACAACAATCAGCTTTTCTAGCGCATTAAGTCGTTGTAGCTTATCTTTTATATCCTGATTTAAAGTTGCCATTTAATACCAACGGTTTTGGTTAAACTGGTTTTTTTTCCAGTACCATGCAATGATAAGACCTGTTAGTGCACCTCCAACGTGTGCAAAATGAGCCACGCTAACACCAAACATGGAAGTTCCTCCAGTAATTCCAGAGATGATTTCGTAGGCCAATAATAGAGGAATAAAAATCTTGGCCTTAATAGGAATAGGCAGAAATATCAACATTAATTCGCTATTTGGAAAATACATCCCAAATGCTACAAGCAACCCCATCAAACAGCCTGAAGCTCCCAAACCAGACCCAAAAAATATGCGGGCTAATTTGTTTAAATTATCTTCCCCAATGATTCCTTTCCACCTTGTATCAACATTTCCCTCGTTTAAAACAGACAAAATATAATCCTTTTCAAAACCATTTTCCACTAGGGGTGCTATCAAAGAACTAAATCTAAAATAATCAATGACAAAAGGCAAAAAAACCGCACCTAAACCACATGAAAAATAGAAAAACAAAAACTTATTTCTGCCCCATATTTGTTCCAACGGACTACCAAACATCCAAATCCCAAGCATATTGAAAATGATATGAGGAATGAATGTTTGACTGTGCATAAACATATGCGTTATGACTTGCCAAGGCCTAAAATTATCATTCTCATAAAACCAAATGGAAAGACTATCGAAGGCAAC
The DNA here is from genome assembly GCF_014270105.1 of Hyunsoonleella aquatilis. Taxonomy (GTDB): domain Bacteria; phylum Bacteroidota; class Bacteroidia; order Flavobacteriales; family Flavobacteriaceae; genus Jejuia; species Jejuia aquatilis. Next base: position 945,399 of record NZ_JACNMF010000001.1, on the reverse strand, counting down.
GTTTCCAACAATCAAACTACCAACAAACATTATCACATTGATAATCAATAAATGCTTTACTGTATCCGTAATCCTCATCATAACTTAAATAAACCTTTTATCCAACTCGTCGGTACCAATAGTAATAAATGTAACCCTATTAGTAGGCGATACGTTTGGCTCTTTACATGCAAATAGTTTGTTTACAATATGCTCTTGTTCGTCCTTTTTTAACGACTGTCCAGTCTTTATGGCTAAACTTTTCGCCATGGATTTTGCCAATAAGTCCGTGGCACTAAAATTAGCGTCAGGAACTTCATTTTGTACATCGCTGATCAACTGATCTAAAATAATGGAGATCTCGCTTTCTGGCACTGTTACAGGAACTCCCTTTATTTCAATGAAATCCTCCGTCAGGTTTGAAAACACAAATCCCGTATGCTCCAAATCGGCCTTCAACTGCAACAGAATTTCGAGTTCTTGAGATGAAAAACTCAACTCCAAAGGAAACAACAATTGCTGGCTTACCCCCTCTTTCACGGTAATATCACGAAGAAAATCCTCATACAAAATACGCTGGTGCGCACGATGCTGGTCGATCACCAACATTCCAGATTTTAGGGCGCTGATAATATATTTATTGTGAAGCTGATAGGTAGAATTGGCTGTTTCTGCAGTCCCCCTTTCTTCAAACAAAGCCCCAGTGGTTTCTTCACTTTCAAACTGAACTTCTGAAAAATCATTTTGGGAAACCGTGCCCTTGGATTCCAATCCAACGTACAAACTTTCCCAATTTTCTATGGGTTGCTTTGTAAAACTAACAGATCCATTCCCACTTTTTGTGGTTTTGGTATCCGAAAATGGATTGAAGTTTCTATCCACTTCAATTTTAGGCGTTTGCGCCATTTCATTCTTCAAACCATAAGGCGTATCCAAACTTGCATCCCTTTCAAAATCCAAAACAGGCGCAATATTAAATTGCCCCAAACTGTGTTTTACGGACGACCGTAAAATGGCGTACAACGTATGCTCGTCATCAAACTTGATCTCTGTTTTGGTCGGATGTATATTGATATCGATGGACTGCGGGTCAACCGTTAAATTTAAAAAATAACTGGGATGAGTACCATTTTTCAATAAACCCTCGTAAGCCGATAAAATTGCGTGGTTAAGATAGGCGCTTTTTATAAATCGGTTGTTGACAAAAAAGTATTGTTCGCCTCGGGTTTTCTTAGCAAACTCTGGTTTTCCAACAAATCCTGAAATCTTCAATACTTCGGTATCTTCATCCACCGGCACCAATTTTTCATTGGTTTTATTTCCGAAAATGTTCACGATACGCTGCCGATAATTACCTATGGGCAAATTGAAATTTTCACTACCATTATTGAACATCACAAAACGAATCGTAGGATGCGCTAAAGCAACACGATGGAACTCATCATTAATGTGACGTAACTCCACAGCATTCGACTTTAAAAAATTTCGCCTTGCTGGAATATTGAAAAATAGGTTTTTCACAGAAATTGAAGTGCCTTTTGGAGTCACCACCACATCTTGTGAAGCAACTTCGCTACCTTCAATAACGATGGCAGTTCCTACATCGTCGTGTTCCTGTTTGGTTTTGAGTTCCACATGGGCAATGGCGGCTATGCTGGCCAAAGCCTCGCCCCGAAACCCTTTGGTATTCAGGTGAAATAAATCGTCCGCATTACGGATTTTTGAAGTGGCATGACGCTCAAAGCTCAATCTGGCATCAGTAACGCTCATTCCCCTGCCATCATCAATAACTTGGATTAAGGTTTTCCCCGCGTCTTTTACAATCAGTTTGATGGTTTCTGCACCAGCGTCAATCGCATTTTCCAAAAGTTCCTTCACAACCGAAGCCGGACGTTGTACAACTTCACCGGCGGCAATTTGATTCGCTACATGGTCAGGTAAGAGTTGTATAATGTCTGCCATCAATTATTTACGAAAAGAAAATAGATAAATCGAAACCGATTATGAATAAAAAGATAAGAATAAGAATCGCAACAATGATTAAAACCCTACGATTAGCTTCCCTATTTTCGTTGTGTTTATAGTCATTAATGGCATTAATAAATTTACCTTTTAAGCCTTTATTTGAGCCTACAGTTGTCCTGTGCTCATCAAACTTATGCTTGATTTCGAAAGGACTGCCTTCGCCTTTATCGTCGTAGTAGCGAGGCGTATAACTAAATTTCTTGTTCTTTCTTAATTTTAAAAGTCCCATGGTGTCCAAATTTTAATTTACATGTAATTTTTCTCCAATAAGTACATGCAAATCAATAATAGTACCAAAATCAGGATTAATGTCCGAAAGGGCAGAATGCCTCTCATCCTAATTTTGTTGCCACTTTGTTGCCGCCATTTAGACACAAATTCCGTTTCCGTTGTATCCTCCTCCACATTGACATCATCTTGATTTTCCTTTGAAAATCGAGGCTGATAATTAAACCGTTTATGTTTGCGTTGACCGAACAAAATGTACCATTCCTAATCCCTCAAAAATACTCAAAAAACCACAGAAAAACGGGGGTGGATTGCTAAAAAATGTTAACAAAAAGGTGGATGACGGATATTCTAAAGTGTAACTGTATACTGCTAACTGTTTTTGCGAAGTTCGGCCATTTGGATTGCTGCTATGGCCGCTTCGGTACCCTTATTGCCATGCTTTCCGCCGGAACGGTCTTGTGCTTGTTGTATTGTATTGTCAGTAAGTACGCAGAAAATTACAGGGGTTTCGCGCATCACATTTAAGTCTTTTATACCTTGAGATACAGCCTCGCACACAAAATCAAAATGCTTGGTTTCCCCTTGTATCACACTTCCGATGGCAATCACAGCGTTGACCATCTGTTCCTGCATTTTTTTGCAACCGTAAATCAATTCAAAACTCCCAGGAACATTCCAACGAACGATATTCCCAGGCAATACGCCATTCTCAACTAAAGTGCCATAAGCTCCTTGATATAGGGCTTCAGTGATGCTTTCGTTCCACTCTGAAACAACAATCCCAAACCGAAATTTATTCGCGTTTGGGATTGCAGTTTTATCGTAGTCCGATAAATTTTTATTTTCAGTAGCCATCTTATTTGCTAGCTAAAACCTGTGCTTTTCCAATAAACACATCAACCGTTGAAGCTTCGGTTGATTGCGGATAATCCTCTTTAATGCGTTTGAAATAAGTCAATGCTTTATCAGCTTCTCCCAGTTCCAATGCCAAAGCTCCTGCCTTGTACAAATACATTGGTGTGGTGTATCCATTATCGCGAAGTGCAATAGCTTCTTCATAATATTCCAAAGCATCCTCAGGTTGGTTCAACTGTACAAAAGCATCACCAATATTTCCTTTCGCCAATGGCGCCAACACCTCATCGTCACTTTCAAATTCGCTCAAATAAGCTACCGCATTTTTATAATCCTTCAAACGTAAATACGCCGTACCCGCATAGTAACTTGCCAAATTGGCTGCAGGCGTACCGCTGTATTCATCAATGATATCAAGCATTCCAAATTTTCCTTCACCACCATTCAAAGCCAAATTAAAAAGCGAATCCTTTTCAACACCATTAACCGCATCGTTAAAGAATTTTTGAGCTTGGAACATATCATTCATAGCATTCAACTGCTTAGGCTTGGCCACATATTCCTTGTAAGCCAAAGTCCCTAAAACCAAGACCGCCACAATACCGATAATAATAAAAATATACTTTTGGTTTTTGGCTACAAACGCCTCGGTCTTCGAAGCCGTTTCGTCCAACGTGTTAAACACCTCGGCCGTTGTTGACCCTTCTTCTATATTTTGCTCCTTTTCAACTTTGGTTTTGGGCTTGTACCCTCGCTTCTTATAAGTAGCCATCTATTTTTCTGAATAAAATTTACGTGGCGCAAAAATATAATTTTTCTACATAACACATACCAATTAGCTCGTTATTTTTCAATAATTTGCACTTCTTTTGAGTTAAAATTCAAATAACACCTATCAAGTCGCTAACTGCATGATTTTAAAATCGTTGTCCTTAGTCAACTATAAAAATTTTGAGAGCCAGTCTTTTGATTTCAATGAAAAAATAAACTGTTTTGTTGGAAATAACGGGGTTGGCAAAACCAATGTACTGGACGCGATTTACCATTTATCCTTCGGAAAAAGCTACTTTAATCCCGTGGCTTTACAGAATATCAAGCACGATGAAGATTTTTTTATGGTCCACGGCGATTATGAAAAACAGGATAAACCTGAAAAGATTGTGGTGAGCCTGAAACGTGGTCAAAAAAAAGTGATTAAACGCAACGGCAAGGCCTATGAAAAATTTAGTGACCACATTGGTTTTTTGCCTTTGGTGATTATTTCGCCTGCCGACAGGGACTTGATTATTGAAGGTAGCAGTACACGCCGTAAATTTATTGATAGCGTGATTTCGCAAAGCGACAAGGAGTATTTAACTCAACTCATTAACTACAACAAAGTATTAGCACAGCGCAATGCTCTTTTGAAATATTTTGCTTTGAATCATACGTTTAATGGCGATACTTTGGAAGTTTATAATGCGCAATTAACGGAATATGGCACAGTGATTTACGAAAAGCGAGATGCTTTTTTGAAATCGTTTATTCCGATTTTTAAGTCGCGATACGAAACCATTAGCAATGCGAAAGAAAATGTGGATTTGGTATATGAAAGCCATTTATCCGAAAACGATTTACATACTCTTTTGAATGAAAATATAAATAAGGATAGGGCGTTGCAATTTACCAGTGTAGGCATTCACAAAGATGATTTGGTATTTCAAATTGAGGGACATCCCGTGAAAAAATTTGGAAGCCAAGGCCAACAAAAATCATTTTTGATTGCTTTGAAATTGGCACAGTTCGATTTTATAAAAGCCCAAAGTGGTGTAAACCCCATTTTACTATTGGATGACATTTTTGACAAGTTGGACGAGCAACGCGTCACCCAAATCATTAAATTAGTGGACGATGAACATTTTGGGCAACTGTTTATCAGTGACACCCATGCGGAACGGACGGAAAAAGCGGTAAAGCAGGTGCATCAGAGTTATGAGGTTTTTAGGTTGAGGGGTGACGGGTGACGGATCACTGATGATAGAAACACTTTTCAAAAAACAATCATACGATATAAGGCTTTAAAACATACAACTTAACGACGAACAAGAAACCATGCCCAAACGCAACAACGAACATATCAGCATCAAAGACGCCCTAAAGGAGTTTGTAGAAACCAACAAATTGGAAAAAGGGTTGAACAAAGTGAACGCGGCCGAGGCCTGGGCAAAACTAATGGGCAACGGCGTAAACAATTATACCACTTCAGTAAAACTGGAACGGGAGACGCTTTATGTTCAGTTAAGTTCGAGCGTACTTCGAGAGGAACTCAGCTACGGAAAGCAAAAAATTATCAATATGCTAAACGAGGAATTAGGCAAGGATTTGATTAAAAAGTTGGTTTTACGATAATATCTTGTTTTGAATAAATATCCTGAATCAATCCCGTCCCGATAGCTATCGGGAGCTTTCGGGACAAGATGACAGGAAAACGGCTAACTTCACTATTTACGAGCCCTTTAGCCTACATTTTAAGATTTAATAAAAATAAAACGTAAATTATTGATTTTTAAAGTTTTTACACATTACCTTTGTCCGCAGTAATAATTTAATTTTTTTAACATGAGTAAAGGAACAGTTAAATTCTTTAATGATTCAAAAGGATTTGGATTCATTGTCGAAGAAGGTTCGCAAAAAGAACATTTTGTTCACATTTCTGGATTAATCGACGAAGTTCGCGAAGGCGACGAAGTTGAGTTTGATCTTAAGGAAGGTAGAAAAGGTTTAAACGCAGTAAACGTAAAAGTAATCTAATATATATTATTTCACTTTTTTTCTTACAGAAAAGCCCGAGACGATGTCTCGGGCTTTTTTTGTGTAACATATCTTAAATAATACCATCCTTTAACTTGTAAACAAAAAAAATCGATATATGACTTCAACAAAACTTATTTCAATCCTATGTATTGCACAATTTTTTATTTTGACATCCCTAGAAGCTCAAAATTACAACTTAAAAAAACAAGAAATAGAAAAGGCTATTGCTTATCATGATAGTGTTTTCTGGCAGGCATTTAACGACTGTGACTTCGCCGTTTTAAAAAACTATGTGTCTGAAGATTTGGAATTTTATCACGATAAAAATGGAATTTCCAATGGGAAAATGGTTTTTTTAGAAACTCTGAAAAAAAATCTTTGTTCAAAAAAAGATAATTGGAAATTAACAAGAGTTCCCGTTCCAAAGACCATTAAGATTTATCCTTTAGGCAATTATGGTGCAGTAATCTCCGGGGAGCACTCTTTTTATATATCGGAAAATCATAAGCCTAAATACAAAGACGGCAATGCTAAATTTACCCATTTATGGCTGTTACTTGAAAACCAATGGAAAATGACCCGAGTTTTGAGCTATGACCACAAAAGTCCTTCAGAGGATAAAAAGCAAAAGAAAGTTACTCTTACCAAAGAAACTCTTGAAATATATACTGGCGTATACAGTACAGATAAAATGGGGGATATCGTAATTAACAGCACTAGCGATTGCCTTCAACTCAATGCAGGCAATATGAAATTTATGATTTACCCAAAATCTAAAACCACTTTTTTTCACAATAAAAGACCATTAACATTTGAATTTGTAAAAGATGATCATGGCAAGGCTATAAAAATGGTTGTACGAGAAAATGGAGAAATTGTTGAGAAAGCAACGAAAGAACAGTAATGTTAAATAAAAAAAGCCTGTAAACAAATTTTACAGGCTTCTTAATATTTGTCAGAAAGACAGTTTAAAACTGCTCACGTCCGGAAAAATGAAACGCACCTTCAATAGCAGCATTTTCATCACTATCGCTTCCGTGAACAGCATTCTCGCTGATAGAATCTGCATACATTTTTCTTATAGTACCCTCCGCAGCATCCGCAGGATTTGTTGCACCAATTAAAGTTCTAAAATCCTCAACAGCATTGTCTTTTTCCAAAATAGCCGCTACGATTGGGCCACGCGTCATATACTCGACCAATTCACCAAAAAATGGTCGCTCTTCATGTATCGCATAAAATGTCTGAGCATCTGCCTTGGTCATTTGCGTTAATTTCATCGCTACAATTCTAAAACCTGAAGCTGAAATCTTTTCTAATATTGCACCAATATGCCCCTTTTCAACTGCATCTGGCTTAAGCATTGTAAATGTTCTGTTTGTTGCCATTTTTATGTTTTATTTGGCGCAAAAGTAACGTATTTTCATCAAAAACCAAGTTTAAAAAATTGTATCTTCGTTCCCTATGAATAAAGACGATATAGCGCAAATAAGGCAATTGCTAAGTGCCCCAAAAAACATTGTAATTGTTCCCCATAAAAACCCTGATGGCGATGCGATTGGTTCAACTTTGGGTCTTTATCACTACCTAAAAAAGTACGGCCATAACGCTCAAGTCATCACACCAAATGATTATCCTGGATTTTTAAAATGGACACCCGGGGAGGAAACCATCTTAAAATACGATTCGCAGACCAAAATATGCGACAATGTCATTGCCGACGCCCAGATTATCTTCACTTTAGATTTCAATGCATTTCATAGAACCGGAGCGATGGAACCTGGTTTAGAAGCTTCAAAGGCCATCAAGATTTTAATCGACCATCATCAGGAACCAGACGATTATGCGACTTATATGTACAGCGATGTCAGTATGAGTTCAACCTGTGAAATGATATATCATTTTATTGATATGCTTGGCGATACGGACAAAATTGACGAAACGATAGCCACTTGCCTGTACTTGGGTATTATGACGGATTCCGGTTCTTTCCGATTTCCATCAACCACGAGTACCACCCATCGCGTTGTGGCCTCACTTATTGATAAAGGGGCAAACAATTCGGAAATACATAACCTTGTTTTTGACACCAATAGCTACAACAGACTACAATTATTGGGGCGTGCTTTAAGCAACTTAAAAGTGCTTCCAGATTTAAGGACTGCATACATCACCCTGTCTCAAAGTGAATTAAATCGATTTGATTACAAAAAGGGGGACACCGAGGGCGTAGTGAATTACGCCCTTGCTTTGGAAAACATCATATTCGCGGCAATTTTTATTGAAGATAAGCAAGAAGGCATTATAAAAATTTCTTTGCGCTCCAAAGGCGGATTCTCGGTCAACGAATTTTCGCGGGCACATTTTAATGGTGGAGGCCATAATAATGCAGCGGGGGGAAGAAGTGAAAGCTCCTTAAAAGGTACGGTTGAAAAATTTTTAAGTATCTTGCCTGAATATAAATCAGCCCTAAACTATGGATAAAACATTAATTATTATAGGCTTACTTGCTATTTGCTTTTCCTGCAAAACGCCCGAAGCCCGAAGACCTATCTCGGTGAAAAGTGGTTCGTTTATTGATGCCTCTGTTGAACGGAACAAAAAACTCTATGCCAAGGAGCAGGCTTGGATTGAACAGTTGATGGCAAAAAACGACTCTACCAATTATATTGCTTCAGAAAGTGGGTTTTGGTATTATTACAATACAAAAATTACCGAGAGCGATAATTATATGCCAGCATTCGGGGATATCGTGAACTACTCCTATAATTTGAAAGACTTTAATGGCAACTTAATTTATCCCAAGGAAAATTTCCAGAATTTGGAATATGCCATGGACAAACAGGAACTCTTTACCGGTTTGCGCGAAGGTTTGAAACTGATGAAAGCCGGCGAAACCATTACTTTTTTGTTTCCATCGCAAAAAGCTTATGGGTATTATGGAGACGAGAACAAAATCGGCACCAATGTCCCATTAATTGCAGAGGTAACCGTAAATTCCATCACAAAAGTACAGGATAACTAAAATGTCAAGTTTTAATGTTCTAATTAAAGGATTAGCCTTTTTTTTGTTGGTGATCGTGACCAGTTGCAAATCGGAATATCCGGATTTAGAGGATGGCCTGTATTCTGAATTCAATACGAACAAAGGTATCATCGTGGCCAAATTACATTACGACAAAGTGCCCATCACCACAGCCAATTTTGTAGCGCTAGCAGAAGGCACCAATCCTCTTGCTTCCAAACTTTATAAAGAAAAGGCCTTTTATGACGGGACGATATTTCATCGCGTTGTTGAGAATTTTATGATTCAAGGAGGCGACCCACTGGGCAATGGCGAGGGCGATCCTGGATATCGGTTTATGGACGAATTCCATCCCGATTTGAAACATGATAAAAAAGGGATATTGGCCATGGCCAATTCCGGCTATGGCACCAATGGAAGCCAGTTTTATATAACCCACAAGGAAACACCATGGTTGGACGCCTATGGTGAACATGGTAATTTGAGGGATTGTGAAGACCCCCGAAATCATTGTCATACGGTCTTTGGAGAAGTTGTTTTAGGTAAAAATATTATCGATTCCATTATGGCCAATGATACACTTCGTAAATTGAGAATTATTCGAAAAGGTAGAAGGGCCAAAAACTTTGAGGCACCAGAAGTTTTTATAGAGAATTTTTCCAAAGCGGATTTAAAGGAACAAAAACGAAAAGCTAAAATAGCCAAGCTTAAAAATGCTGTGAAACAAAAGCACACTCAGCAAGAAACAGAAGCCATTGTATTGGCTTCGGGCCTTAAGTATTTTATTTCTGAAAAAGGCTCCGGGCCGGAAATTAAGGAGTTCGACAAAGCCATGGTACATTATGCATTGTTTTTCGAAGACGGCACATTACTTAATACCAGCAATCTAAATCTAGCAGAGGCCATGGAAGCGGTAAACCAAAAGAAGAAGGCTTCGAATCGCTATCAGCCAATAAAAGCGGATTTAAGCCCTGACGCCCCCATGATTGCAGGGTTTAAAGAAGGTTTAAAAGAACTACAAGTAGGCGACAAAGCCACATTATTTATCCCCTATCATTTAGGTTATGGCGAGGCCGGAGGCCAAGGTATTCCCCCAAAATCCAACTTGGTTTTTGAAGTTGAGGTTTTGAGTTTGGCTAAATAACTTAGAAAAAAGATAAAAAACATGCTTAAAAGACTCCTCCCCTTTTTTTAAGGGGAGGTGCCGAAGGCGGAGGGGTTTTACAACTAAACATAATTTTAACAGATAAATACCCCCAAAACCTTATATTTACCCCTGTAAAATTTCACTCATGCACGCATTAAAATTTGATTGGAACCCCGTTACGGGGATAGATATTGCCGGAAACTTCAAAATCCATTTTTACAGTCTGATGTGGGTTATTGCCTTTATTTTGGGTTGGTACATTATGAAGCGCATCTACACCAAAGAAAAAATGAATTTGGAGTTATTAGACCCCATGTTCATTTATGTTGTGTTGTCTACCATGTTGGGTGCGCGTTTGGGACATGTGCTGTTTTACCAATCCGAATTGATTTCTCAAGATTTTTTCAGCATATTTCTTCCCTTTAAATTTAAAGGAGGCTTTGAATTCACCGGATTTCAAGGTTTGGCAAGTCACGGTGCTGCTATTGGTGTTATCATCGGAATGTACTTGTATCGCAGAAAATACAAGTACAAATCCCTGCTTTGGATTTTGGACAGACTTGTCATTCCGGTAGCTTCGGGTGCGGTGTTCGTGAGAATCGGAAATTTTATCAATTCTGAGATTATCGGTAAAGCTTCTGGGGATTTTCCTTTGGGCGTTCGATTTATTCAAGATGAATATTACAAAAGTGAAATTGTCAGGCTGACGGGTATCAAGGACGTTCAAAAAGCCTATAATGCCGTTACCGAAAATCCGCAATTTCAAAATCTTTTGGATGCGGTGCCCTATCGCCACCCTTCACAGCTGTACGAATCCATTAGCTACATATTTGTATTTCTGATATTATGGTATTTCTACTCTAAAACATCGAAACGTGACCAAACCGGATTCCTTTTTGGACTGTTTTTGGTACTATTATGGACGGTACGCTTTTTTGTAGAATTTGTCAAAGAAGCACAAGTGGACGAGCGTGCCACTTGGGCATTGAACACTGGCCAATGGCTAAGTATTCCACTAATTTTACTGGGGCTTTATTTTATGTTTGTATACAAACCGAAATCGCCCGTGAGTTAAGATGAGATTCAAATTCGGTATTTCCCTTTTAGTTTTAGCCCTTTTTAGTTTGGGAGCAGTCTCCTGTAAAAAGGAAAACCCAAAGGTGCAACAGACCGAAGTCACTTTTAAAAAAGAAGGTGAGCTCCAAATTTTCAATCCTGAAACGGACTCATTAAAAACAAAATTAGACATCGAAATTGCAGATACCGATTTTGATGTTGAAACTGGATTGATGTACCGCAACAGCATGAAATCCAATCAAGGCATGCTGTTTGTTTTTGAAGATGAACGCGAGCGTTATTTCTACATGAAAAACACCCGTATCCCTTTGGATATCATTTATATAGACGCCAAAAAATCCATTGTGAGCTTTCAAAAAAACGCCAAACCTTTTGATGAAAGTGCTTTGCCCTCAGAGGCTCCCGCCAAATATGTCTTGGAAATCAATGCGGGTTTGGCAGATCAATGGGGGTTAAAGGCTGGGGATTCAATTTTATGGAAATAGTGTTTCATGATAAATACGAAACAGGAACACAAAATTTTTAATTGTTACGAAGAATATCGATGACACAAAACGTATTAGTCTTCAACTTCAATAAAAAAAGTGATATTAGGAACTGGATGATAGTTGACGACCGCGTAATGGGCGGAAAATCCTCTGGCAATTTTGAGTTAACTGATGAGGGCTACGGGAAATTCCGCGGTGAAATTTCACTAGAAAACAATGGTGGTTTTTCTTCTGTGCGTTATTTTACATCTCCAATAGCTATTGTAAATCATTCCGAGATTATATTGAGGATAAAAGGTGATGGCAAACGGTATCAGTTTCGAATAAAAGAAACGACTTCACAACGGCATTCTTACGTCACTTATTTTCAAACCTCAGGTAAATGGGAAACCTTGAGAATCGAATTAAAGGATTTAATTCCAAAATTTAGAGGACGCCAACTGGATATTCCAAATTTTTCATCAGATTTTGTCTCAGAAATAGGTTTTTTATTCGGTAATAAAAAGGTGGAACCATTTCAATTACTGGTCGACAAAATCGAATTACGATAAGGTCAAAAACCTAAAAAATTACCGTAATTTTATGGCTATGAACGACAATACTCCATTAGCTGAACGCTTACGCCCAAAAACACTGGAGGACTATGTGAGTCAGTCCCATTTAGTGGGCAACAACGGGGCATTGACGCAACAATTAAAAAATGGGCTAATCGCTTCCATGATTTTTTGGGGGCCTCCAGGGACGGGAAAAACAACCTTGGCCAATATTATAGCCACGGAATCTGGACGACCGTTTTACACCTTAAGTGCCATCAATTCTGGAGTAAAAGATATTCGGGAAGTTATTGAAAAAGCCAAACAAAGTGGAGGTCTATTTACTACCAAAAACCCGATTTTATTCATCGATGAAATCCATAGATTTAGCAAATCCCAACAGGATTCGTTATTGCAGGGTGTTGAAAAGGGCTGGGTTACATTGATTGGAGCTACTACAGAAAATCCAAGTTTTGAAGTAATTCCAGCATTGTTATCACGTTGCCAGGTTTACATTTTGAATTCGTTTTCCAAAGACGATTTGGAAACACTGCTAACCAGAGCAATAGAAAAGGACGAGTTCATTTCTAAAAAGAAAATTGAACTAAAGGAAACTGATGCGCTACTACGGCTATCCGGAGGCGACGCACGAAAATTGTTGAATATTTTTGAACTGATAGTTACCTCCGAAAACGGAGATAACGTTACCATAACGAATGATACCGTACTTGAAAAAGTCCAAAATAACACAGTGCGTTACGACAAAACCGGGGAACAGCACTACGACATTATTTCGGCATTCATAAAATCCATTCGTGGAAGTGACCCAAACGGTGCGGTGTATTGGTTAGCACGGATGATTGAGGGCGGAGAAGATGTAAAGTTTATCGCTAGGCGACTTTTAATTGCCGCCAGTGAGGACGTTGGGAATGCCAATCCAACGGCATTGGTGATTGCCAATAATACGTTTCAGGCTGTTTCAACCATTGGCTATCCCGAATCGCGAATCCTTTTAAGCCAGTGTGCTACTTATTTGGCTTGTTCTCCAAAAAGTAATGCGGCGTATGCGGCAATAGGAAAAGCCCAACAGCTGGTAAGAGAGACAGGGGACTTAAGCGTACCCTTGGAAATAAGAAATGCCCCGACCAAATTAATGAAGGAATTGGGCTATGGCGACAACTACAAGTATGCCCATAATTATGAAAACAACTTTGCTAATCAAGAATTTCTGCCTGATGATATTAAAGGCACAACACTTTATGAACCTGGAAATAACGCCCGAGAAAATGCCCAACGCGAATTCTTAAAACAACGCTGGAAAGATAAATATGGGTATTGAGGAAGCTGGCAACCTGAATGTGGAAGTAAGAGGTGAGCAACAACTATACCATTAAAATTTGATATTCAATTCCTGTTGCTTTGATGCCCCATTTTCGTAGTATTCCAAAACCCAACCCGTATCCGTCCTGTATATTATACTGCTTTTTCCTTCAACTAAAAACACATTGGATAAACCTGTCTTCTGAATTCTGAAAACCACTTTGGGAGCACTATCAACAAGTTGAAAACCGTTTTCAGTAGCTTGTGCGTATAAGACGTTTGACAAGGCTCTTTCAGTTTTGGGTTCAACATTTTTGGCTTGGAGTACTTCCTGTTTCTGAGGTGTAACCGGCCTTTTGTTCACAACTGCTTTGGGTTGTTTTATTTGTTTAATCTCTTTTTCCTTTTTGAGTGTTTTAATTTCTTCTTTAAGCCTTTGTATTTCGTTGTCAGCCTCATTTTTTTGAGTCTTCGCCACCTGGTGTTCTTTCTTCGGCACGTATTGATAGTTTAATGCCCTCAAATGGTCAAATGTGACACGCATGGCCTCGTTATAGGCCACCTTATATTCCTTTTCCCTACTTTCCCCTAATGGCGAGGCATAAACAGTTTTCCCGTTGCAATCCTTAAGTACTACTCTTAGTTTGGTTTTGAACACTCCGGATTCCTTTTCGACGTTAGACCGCAACCCTAAACAGCTATTAAACAACAAATCCTCAGGATAATCCGTACCCTCCATAACTGTTTTGAACCCATGCTTGTTAAATAAAAATTGCGCCAACTCATTTAAACGATACTGATTTTCTTGCTTTAAAAAATCAAACTTGTTCGGTACAATAACGTATTTGTAATTATTAAGATCACTTTGACTGTAAACATTTAAAAGCGTAAACAATGCGACTATCGCTGTAACTAATTTAGTTTTCATCTAGTTCTTCAAAATTTTTAATTCAACACTATTTTAATTTAATTGGTTTAGGCTGTTTCCTGACTAAGACTATTTGTCTTTTCTACTTCTAAAAATATAATTTAGTCCTAACTGTAAAGATACACTTTGCGCATCATAAACATTTCTGTACTGAACAAAATTATCCGCCATGAGGTACAAATTTATACCGCCAACATGTGCAGAAAGCCCCAATCCCATATTATAAAACGAAAAAGAGTCCACAGTGTAGGTAGCCTTAGCCCTTAAACCGTTAAAAATACGGCGGTAGTAATAGGCCGTCAAAGCTACTTGTGGTCCTTTAGGTCTATTTACAACAAATAGTTGCCCACCAATTGCATTCAGATACTCACCATCCTCGGCATAACAGTCGCAATCCTTTAATTTTTTCTTTCCAAAGGCATAGTTCAAGGAGGCATTAAATTTCATTGGGCGCCAAGTAGTGTATTTTGAAGTTGAAGTGTCCCTAGTAAAGAGCTCCTCAAAATCCTCCTCAACTTCGCTCCAATAGTCATCAGCAGTTTGCGAATCGCCTGTTTCCGGAAAAAGAGGATCTATGCCTTCATAAATCAAATCACCTTTAAAGGCATAATTCTCAACGTCTTTTGAATGCCTAATAAAACCAATATCCAAAATGCTGGCATCGAACGTCCATTGATCGGTCATCTGATAAGTAAATCCCAAATCCAGTCCCAATCCGAGGTTGCCGCCAAATAAAATTCGCTTCCTTAGTGTTTTAATATCCTCACTGGCATCAGAATTATCATCATTTATCAAACTTGCAATGCCCGATGTTCTCGCTTCCAAATCCAAATCAAAGATGTGCTGGTAAAAATTATTCTGGCCCCTAACGGTTAAAAAACTCCCCTCGTTTTTAGTTGAATTCACATTCAAAATACTGTTGTATATCTTGCCACGAATGCCATAAGTAAGCTTTTCATTGACTTTTTTATTATATCCTACATGAAATACAGTAAGTAGCTCAGCATTTACATTTAAATGATCTAAATTGAAAGGCCGACCAATATTGGATTGGTTACCTTCAAGTGCCAAAACCGCATAATCCTTAGGAAAATAGCTAATAAAATCCAATTCTTGGTACAGTCCAAAACTCAAGTATTCATTTTTTTCAAAACTACTTCCAAATGCGAATCCTCCTGAAAACAAATCCAATTGCTGGTTAGCCGTCATAAAATCGTGAGGCTTTGAAGTGTTCACCAAAACGCTCAATTTGGCATTAAAACTTCTTCCGTCATCAGCGAATACATCATAAACCGTAGCTCCTGATGAGCCGGCATTAACATGAAAATGAGATAACATGGGCACTCCAAAATAGCCACTATAATCCACCTTGCCCCCGGGATTCAATAACAACGACTGAGGAATTTCAGAAAAACCATAAAGAATCTGCTTGTTCTGCGAAAAACACAGCCCAACCATTAAAAGCAAAATAAAAGGTACCTTTTTTAAACTCATCCGCCAATCATTAAATAAAAAATTCCTTTTGATTTCAATGCGATGGTTCCTTGCGAATTTTGGTTCAATGGCGGCCCCGTCTGCATTACCAAAGTAAATACCAATTGTCGGGATTGCTTTAAATTTTCGAGAGGCACACCTTCAAAAGTTTCAATATGCTCGGTGATTATTTCAGAATTGTCAGGCGAAGCAGGTGTATCAACAGTAAAAGACTCCAACACTTGCCCATTCTCGTCCAAAAAGTCCAAGCGCAGATCGAATGCTCGATCAATCGAGTTTTTCACTTCAAAAACAAATTCAGTCTTTATCAAATTATCCTGAACAAAACTGTCCCCGAAAATATCAATTCCAACCACATCCTGCACAACATTCTGCAACATACCTCCAGCAAAAAAATCGCCAGCGGCAGCTTCATAAAATATGATACTGGATTCCAAAACTGGTTCTAAAAGTAAATCATCGGCCTGATCAAAATCTATTGGCTTGGTGCATCCAAAGTTTGATAGCAGGACCATTAGAAAAATAAGAGATTTGGATAGATTAAATTTCATAGAGAAAAAACGATTAGAATGGGCTTAAATTGTTGAAGTAATTTGGACTTTTGTTTTTGCTCAATTGAGGCTCTTCATGAAAATCATAGCCATAACTATGGTTAAAAAAAGGAACGACAAGTAAGTGAATTTACAACATTTTTTAGGCAAAAGAAAAGTTTGAATTACTTCATTCATAAATAGTGCTTTAATTCCGTTAAACTTGAAATGTGTCTCACTTCTCCATTAATGTCTGTGCTGTTAGGGGCGTAAAAAATGGCATCCATTCCAACATTCAAAGCTCCTTCAATATCCGCCTCGAGGCTATCCCCTATCATGATACTTTGCCCAGCTTCAGTCTTGGCTTGATTCAAGGCATATTGAAATATTTTAGGGTTGGGCTTCTTCACTCCAGCAATTTCGGAATTGGTAATGGTTCTAAAATAATGAGCGATTTTGGATTTATTGAGCTTACTGTGTTGTACTTCATCAAAACCGTTGGTGATAATGTGAAGTTGGTATTTACCTCCCAAATAGTTTAAAATCGAAACCGCATCAGCTACCAAATGATTGAACGAGGTAAGATGGGCTATATAATCCGAGGACAACTTGTGTATTTTTTTGGGTTCCACGGAAGTCTTTAGGGCTTTGAAGGTATCATCCAACCTTGCAAACCTTAACGCATCCTTCTCAATTTTTTCTTCACGATACAATTTCCAATAAGCAAAATTAATCGGGACGTAATGCTCTAAAAACTCATCTGGATTGACCTCGATGTGGTTCAAACCGAAAATTTTACGGAAGGTCAAGGCGGAATTCTTCTCAAAATCCCAAAGGGTATGGTCCAAATCAAAAAAAACGTCGGTGATTCCGTTAAGCTTCTTCATTGGCCGAATCTAAAATCATGTTGAACAATTCCTTAAAACCCTCCCATCTTGGCGAACTGCTAAAGGTATAGTTATGGAATACGGGAACGAACTCCCCATTTACCTTTTTCACCTCGTTAATAACCCCATTCAAAACCTGCTTTTTATCCAATAGGGATGCTGTTTTCAATAGAGCAAAATCCATCAAATGGAATGGGCAAATGCGCAACGGGGTCCGCACTTCATAGTCCAAATCATAAAACAAAAATGGTGTGCAAGATCCGGCCCTGAAGCCAATATGATTGACATAGCCCATGGTGTAATCCTGATTGATTTCCAGCTGCACCATATTCCGATAGGATTCGGGCAAACTAATTTTCGAAAAGGAAAATCGCGATGCTCTTAACGCCGTATTAATTACCTCCTCCATTGTCCGTTTTTCTTTTTTGAGGATTTCCAAATCATTTACGGCAAAATAGGATGCCTTAAGTCCCACATTGCAATAGTCTGCTAAATGTTTTATCAAAGAAATGAAACTGCGCTTGTTGATATTGATGCCTTTGTCATAGGTAGAATACGAGCCTATAAAGAAGCATACTAAAAACTTAAAGCCAACATGTTTCTGTCTGTTTATGATGTACTTAAAAGTGTCATAAGGGTCGTGCTTTAAACTGAAAAGCACCAAAAATCTTTCATATAACAGCTTGAATCTAAACCGAAAAAGGTCTTTAACAATGCCCCCCATCGTCCGCATAACACCTTTTAATTTGAAAGCGTAGGGCGCCGGGACGTCTATGATTGGCTTTACGCTGTACTCCCTTTTTGGAAATTCAAACTTTGGAAACTGTTGCATTAGGGCAGCCTTGAATTTATAAGCCCAAATATCCACTACCGGCTGGTGCAAAAAGTTGTGCTTAAATGCTAAACTTTCTTCGGCAGTAAACCGTCCGTACTCGTCCTTTACCTGCGGTAAATATTCTTCGTAACGAGACAGCAAATAAAATGAGGCCGCAAAAATATCAAAGGGCATGGCACTTTTGTCTCCATTGAAAAAAAAGCACTTGGTGTCTTCCCATTTTTGCACATTAATTTCCAAATCGGACAGTCCCTGCTCAAATAAAATATCATGGCTTTTGATAAAAAACTCATTGCCCAAATGCTGTTTGGTGTATGACATTTTTAAACTGTCGTGGGCAATAAATTCTTCAATTTTTGTGGTGAATTCTACCTTTATACCCAGTACTCGAGTGCAAATATGCTTAAAAACATATTTTAATCTTGGCGATATTTTATGGGTGTAAACTAGTAACATTCAGTATCAAATTCCAATCCTGATAGCTATCGGGACTAAACTCCAAATTCCAATAGAATCCTTTGGAATTTTGTAATTGATATTTGGAATTTTAAAGTAGTGATTCATCTGCAAAACTAAAATAGGCTTTTTCGGTTATAATAAGATGGTCTAAAACACGAATATCCAAACTTTGGGCAGCAGTTTTTAATTTTTGGGTAATATTTTTATCGGCTTGGCTTGGCTTTAAGGTTCCCGAGGGATGGTTATGTGCCAAGACCAAACCCGTGGCTCCAGTTTCCAAGGCGTTTTTCATGACCAAACGCACATCTACCAAAGTACCCGTAATACCTCCTTTGCTCAATTGGCTTTTTTGGATCACCTTGTTGGAATTGTTTAAATAGATAATCCAAAACTCCTCGTGCTCCAACTCGCCGATGACGGGTTGCATCAATTCAAAAACGGATTTGCTCGAAGTAATTTTTTTCTTTTCCAAGGCTTCCTCTCCCCTACGCCTCCGTCCCAGTTCCATGGCTGCCGTGATGGTTATGGCTTTCGCTTCGCCAATACCCTTAAAATCCATAAGTTGTTTTATGGACAATTTGCCCAGTTCGTTCAGGTTATTGTCCACGCTGGCCAAAATACGTTTGCACAGCGCTACGGCACTTTCGTCCCTGCTCCCCGACCCGATTAAAATGGCCACCAACTCTGCATCACTTAGCGCGGCTTTGCCTTTGTACAACAATTTTTCGCGGGGCTGGTCGTCCTGGTTCCAATGTTTTATGGAAAACGAACTCGGTTTTTCTTGCATTGGTTAAAGATATGTATTGTTGGGGAAAATGGGTTTTAATTTTGGTGAAAATTTGGGGTTGATTTTGTAAAAAGTATCATTAAAATTAGTTCTTTTGCTATTATGAAGGTGGCACAATATATGCTATAATTGTTTACATATCCATTGTTACAAAATGATAAAAACATACCTATACATAACATTATCCATTTTCATTAATTCGTCTTTTTCACAGAACGAATCTATAAAGGTATTAATTGAAAAAGCAAACAAACTGGATCTTGAAATGAGGGAGCTAGTAGAGTTTGCAAAAGAAAAGTATGAAAGCAAAGAACAATTAGCAAGGTTTTTCTATTATTGGACAAGCATAAACATTACATATGACCACAAATCACTTAATGATAAGAAAGAAGGATTAATCTCATTGGAGGAATACAGAAACATGCAATATGAACAACAAGTTTATAAAAATAGAAAAGGAGTCTGTGCTGGATATTCTAATCTTTATAAGTGGTTTATGGATAAAGTTGACATTGAGGCCGTTATAATAAGCGGACATATTCGGGATGAAAGAAATCATTATGTTGAATTAAACAAAGATGACAATTTTCGGCATGCCTGGAATGCAATCAAACTAAATAAAAAATGGATTCTTGTTGATACAACCTGGGGAACATCCAATGATAAAGAAGTTTCAGAATTCTATTTCGATATTAAACCAGAACTCTCTATTATTACCCATTTTCCTGAAGAAAGCAGATGGCAACTATTGAAAAAACCTCTTACTTTGAAGGAATTCAATAAATCTCAATTTGTTAAGCCAATTTGGTTTATGATCGGGTTTACAGAAATCCCTAAATTAATGTTCGACCAAGAATCTTATTATTTTGTTTTTGAAAAAATTCCTAAAAACAAATGGACAGTCGGCTTAAATTTTAGTTCTGATAATATTAATTTTAAGCCTATATATAATATTGAAGTTATTGATCAAGATAGTTTTATCTACTTTAAATTTGATAAGGATCAAATATCTAATCCAGCTTTTTTCAAAGTCAAAATTGCCAAATTTGAATATTTTGACAATGAATATATGAAGACAGAATACGACCATGTGATGAGCTTCAAATTACCATAACCCTCTACTTCCTTTGTGATGATATTGAATCGCTTTCCTCAACTCCTTTTCTCAAGACTTCACTCCCCGAAATTTCCCCAAAAAAGCTAGAAACATTTCCCTAATTAAATCGTCTTACTAAAAAATAATCCAAAAAAAACGCAATGGTTTTGAATTGTTGCGTCTTTATAGTTGAAGTGCTGATAAAAAAGCCTTTACATGAATCATCAATCAGAAAACAACAAAAAGCTAAACACCTTTTTTAGTGAGGAGTACCAATCGCTTAAATCTTACGTTAACTCTCGGCTAAAGGCCAGTGTTAACCGGGATGCAGAGGATATTATCCAGGACGTGGCTTTAAAATTGTTTTCGGGGGCGGACCGCTATTCGCCCATCAACAACGTGGCTGGTTTTGTGTACCATGCCGTTAAAAACAAGATTATCGACGTTATGAGAGCCACTAGCAAAACTCCGCCCTATCCCATCGAGAATATCGATTTTAAGTTGAACGCTTTTGTAGAATTGCTGTACGACACGGAGTCACAAGCCTATTCTGAAGAAATGCACGGCGAACTAAAAAAGGCCATTTTAGGACTGAAAACGGACTATAGAAATATCATTATCGCCGTGGATTTTGAAGGCTATAACTATCGAGAAATTTCAGAGGAAACGGGCATTCCTGTGGGCACGTTGATGTCCAGACGCCATCGTGCTATTTCCCAACTTTATAAAACATTAAAATCGAAACAAGAAACTATTAATTAAAACCATAGAAACATGTCAAATTTCTTTAAACATAAAATGAGGGGGAAGTCCCCGGGCGAAATTGTCGGAATGGTCATTTTCGGCATATTTGCCATCACTGGATTGGCCATATTGTTCGGATTCGTGCTGATGTGGCTTTGGAACTGGCTGATGCCGGACATTTTTGGGTTACCAACATTAACCTATTGGAAAGCCGTGGGGCTATTCATTCTCCTAAAAATACTAGTTGGAGGTTGCGGTAGCAGTAGTAAGAGCTCTTCCGACAAAGATAAGTCTTGTAAAACCAAAGGAAAGCGCGATTTTTCAAAATGGAAATATTACGACAAATTTTGGAAGGAAGAAGGCAACAAGGCCTATGAGGACTATTTGGAACGTTTAAACCAAGAGCCAGAGACCGATGACTAATTTCTTTTATTTTAACTACGCCATGCCTACGCAACTGTTTATCCTGAAAACGAACATACGATCATCGGAGCAAATCGAAAGGATACGGTACTTTTTTGAAAACAGCAAAAGCATCGTAAAATGGAGCTTGGATACCGAAGATATTGATAATGTTTTGAAAATTGAGGCCACCGCAAATTTAGATGAAGGCGATATCATCAATCAAATCAAAAGTGAAGGGTTTTATTGTGATCGATTGCCGGATTAGTAATCAATTCGTTTAACAAATTCTAACACACCCCTTACTCCCCTTACTTCGACAAGCTCAGCACAGGCTTTATAGAGGGAAACTTTTGCTCTTTAATTTCTAGATTGTTTTGGATATTGCTTCTTAATGTTTCGGATGATATCTTCCAGCCCGTTCAGTTTTAATTCGTAAACCTGACGGAGCATATCCCCGAGCTTTCCTTTGGGAAAGCCTTTACCGTGATACCAAACAATATAGTATTCCGGTAAATCAATCAAATACCTGTCTTTGTATTTTCCGTAAGGCATTTTGGTATGGGCCAAATCAATGAGGAATTGTTTATCAGGAAGCATTGGGTCAATTAACAGATTTAAATTCATCCAATTTTTGTAACTCTTTTTGTATATATCTTTCCCAAAGGATTTGGGCTTCCACCTGCCTGGAATAGTCTGTTTCGCTGTCGTATGCATCCTGCATTTCGGACAACTCCCTATTGATGGCGAGATGTACAGCTTTCAATTCTTTTCTAACGGCATTTGAAACTTCCAACTGGGCAATACGTTGCCTAAACTTTCGGGCATGCAATTCCGTAATATCAAAATGCAATTGCTCATGGCCCAAAATATGAGGTGTGCCCCTTTTGGCATCGTACCAAGATTGCTCAGGGTAAAAATGGGCGTGCACTTCAGAATCAAAACTTACCACACGTTCGTTGGAATGGCGTACGGAAAACCCAAAGGTTATTCCAGAAGCCGTGACTGCAACGGCACTTCCCAAATTTTTGGGCTTACCTTTAAAATCTTCCCAAGATAATTTATAGGCTGCGTTCCAAGATAACACGGGTTCAGTATCACTTTGAACAAAAAGGCAACAGAAAAAAAGCAGGAATACTCTAAGCATTAAAATCTACCAAAGTTTTCAATAGAACGCCAAAATATCTCAGCTTATTGCTCTACTTCAACAATGGATAAATCGTCGTACTTCACCAAATACACGGCATCGTTGTAATACCCTCCAAACATTTTCTTTTTGTAAGCAAACTTGTTCTCAACATAAGCCGTTAAAGGTGCCTCGTTGGCCGACAGGTATAAATCTTCAGAGGTAACCAGACGCAATACAACATCCATTGTTAAATCGAAACCCTTTACGGCACGTCGGTTTGGCGTTAAATTGTAAATGCGCTCATATTGTTCCACAAAACCCTTGTTTTCTTCTTCGTTATAACTTTTTGAAGCGGTAGCATAGGTGAAATTTAACTTGGCAAGGTGCGTGTTATTAATTTCGTCTCCTTCAAAAGCACCATTAAACCTAGTGGTGGCTAAAACAATGTTTATTTCATCTTCCTTTGATTCCTTATCTTCCTTCTGTATCAATGACGCCAAAATACTAGTCACATTTGATGCAAAACCTTCATTTTGTGTTTCTAAAAACACCAAATTGTCACCTGCCTGCAAAGCTTCCTTAATATCGTCCACCAATACATAGTTTTCGTCCTCGCCCTCTTTATTTTTTCTGGAGTAAATAATTTTTGCAGCATTAAACTCGCGCTTTAACGCATTGGCAATCTCCATATTTTTGGAATCTGCGATAATAATGATCTGTTTTGGCAAACTATCAGTTTTAACAAAATTCACAATTTTATCCTTCAACAAATCGTCAGAAGGTCTTGACTGGAATACGTTATCATATAGCTTTAGATCCGTCCCAATTGGCGAAACAACAGGTACGTTAGATTTCCTAAGCTCGGAAGCAACAATTTCGAAGTTTTTGCCTACCAAGGGGCCAATGACCGCATCCACATTTTCAAAATCGCTATCCTTTAATAACCTTGAAACCGCTGAGGGTTGGTTTTTGGTATCGAAAACGTCTACTTTTAATGATACCCCTAGTTTTTTTAAGGAATCGAGAGCCATCAATACCCCGGAATAGAAATCCAAGGACACATCCAAATACGGATCCTTTTCAATGCTTCTTTTGGTTTCGGAAATGGAGTCAAATTCAACACGATTCAAACGAAATGGCAACATCACCGCAATGTGCTTTGTTTCATAATCCTTGATGCGTCCTACTAAATTGGTAGCTTCAGCTTCCTCCCCAATAACTTCTGAAGATTCAGAAAAAGGAATTTTTAAAATCATTCCTGCTTTTAAACCACTTTCTGCTAAACCCGGATTAAGCGCTTCAATGTCCTCCTGTTCCAACCCTAGTTTCAGCTTTAATCGGTAAAAGCCTTCTTTTGGCAACACCTTGTAGTAGCTGTATTTTTCATCCACCAATTTTTCTTCACCTTCATCAATATTAGGCACATAAATTTGTTGCCCTTCCTGCAATACCTCACCCATATTCGGGTTTAAGGCTTCCAATTCGGCAATGGTAATTCCGAATTTATAAGCGATGCGCCATTTGCCCTCTTTTGGTTGGACGATGTAGGTTTTATTCGTTTCTACTTCCTCTTCTACCTTTCTTATTTTGAAAACCGGAATTTGCAATTTATCGCCCTTTCGAAGATTACTGGCATATAAAAACGTATTGTATTTTTTGATGTCCTCGACAGCTATATCATATTTTTTGGCAATACCGAAAAGGGTTTCCTTCCGTTTGGTTTTATGCTTTTTGAAGCCTTGTAATTCCTTAACTTCCGTTATTTTCGGTTTTTTCGCTTTTGAAATCGGTATGATTAAAATAGTATTGGGCTTCAATCCTTTTTTAGCATCAGGATTTAAAGAATAAATATCAAAAGGAGTGACAAAATAGCGCTTGGCGATTTCCTCAATCGTCTCTCCTTTTTTCACTTGATGTGTACTATAGTTTTGGGCACTGACGGATGTAAAACCAAACATCAAAACCACGATTAGGACCCTAAAAAATCTATTCATTCCTGTTGTTTTATAAGCTGAACCTCTATCCAATAATTATATACGTATGATAGTTGAGATAAAGACTACAAGCCGTTCTTTTAATGTGGATTGCATATAACATGCCAAAATCCCAAGTATCCACCAATATTCAAAAATAACGTTTTAAACGAAATTATATTGACTATTACTTTGACACATCTTTTTGAAAAAAGACACTTACTCCCATTCAATGGTGGCCGGGGGTTTTGAACTAATGTCGTAAACCACTCGGTTTACACCTTTAACCTTATTGATAATATCGTTAGACGTTTTTTGAAGAAATTCATAGGGCAGATTTACCCAATCGGCCGTCATGCCGTCCGTACTTTCAACCGCACGTAGTGCCACACACTTTTCATAGGTACGCTCATCCCCCATCACACCAACACTGTTTACGGGCAATAACATGGCGCCTGCCTGCCAAACTTTATCATAAAGCCCCCACTCCTTAAGTCCGTTGATAAAAATATAATCTACTTCTTGAAGCATTCGTACTTTTTCAGCGGTAATATCCCCTAAAATACGGATACCCAATCCAGGCCCAGGGAAGGGGTGACGCCCTAATAATTCAGGATCAATACCCAGAGTGGCTCCAACCCGCCTCACTTCATCCTTAAAAATCGCTTTTAAAGGCTCAACAATTTTAAGCTTCATAAAATCAGGCAAACCACCAACGTTGTGATGGCTTTTTATAGTTGCTGAAGGTCCTCCCGTAGCCGAAACACTTTCAATTACATCTGGGTAAATTGTGCCTTGGGCCAACCAAATCACATCTTTCAATTTATGGGCCTCATCATCAAATACTTCAATAAAGGCATTTCCAATCGCTTTACGTTTCTTTTCCGGGTCTTCGATACCTTTTAGCGCATCCAAGAAGCGTTGTGAGGCATCGACACCTTTTACGTTAAGCCCCATACCCTCATATTGCGCCAACACATTTTGAAATTCGTTTTTGCGCAATAGACCGTTGTTCACAAAAATGCAGTACAAATTTTTTCCAATCGCCTTGTTTAAAAGCACCGCCGCTACGGTAGAATCAACACCTCCCGAAAGTCCTAAAACCACTTTGTCGTTACCCACTTTTTCCTTGATGGCGGCAACGGTTTCTTCCACAAAAGATTGGGGTGTCCAATCTTGATGGATGCCTGCAATGCTTACCAAAAAGTTTTCTAAAACCTGCTTCCCATCAGTAGAATGATACACTTCCGGATGAAATTGAATGGCATAGGTTTCCTCGCCATCAATGCGATACGCTGCATTTTCCACATCATGCGTACTGGCAATCAAAACACCATTGGTTGGTAATTGTTTTATCGTATCGCTATGGCTCATCCAAACCTGGCTTCCTGTATGGATATGTGCCAAAAATGGCTCGTTTCCTTTAATAAAAGAAAGGTTGGCTCTACCGTATTCACGCGTGTTAGAAGGTGCAACTTCACCACCAGAAAAATGGGCCAGATATTGGGCACCATAACAAACGGCTAAAATGGGCTTTTTCCCTCTAATTTCCGAAAGGTTGGGATGCAATGTATCTTCACCACGTACCGAATTTGGGCTACCTGACAGAATTACTGCCTTATAGTCTTCTAAATCTGGCGGCATTTTATTGAATGGATGAATTTCGGAGTAAATGTTGAGTTCCCTAACTCTACGGGCAATAAGCTGTGTGTATTGCGATCCGAAGTCTAGAATAAGTACCTTATCATGTTGCATGCGCAAAAATAGGAATTGATTTTTTATTGAGGGATGCGGATTATTGATTTTTTAGGTGATTTTTTTGAACATTTTTTGTGGATAACCGAAAGCTTTCAAAACCCTTCAATTCAATTTGCTGGCATTTGATTTGCTCGCCATAAAACCCTATTTTTAACAAAAAAGACCAGCCATGAAACCCTTTTCTTTCGCTATTTTTTTGTGTTTTCTTGCGTTGAATTATTTGTCTTCTCAAAATGAAAAGCAAATTGACAGCCTACTTCAAACTTATAAATCTCAACCCGAAAGCATTGAAAAGGCACAAACGGCGCATGAGCTTTTTAGATTACATAGGCACAAAAGTCCCAAGGATGCCTTCAAATATGCCCGTTTAGGACTACAACTGTCTAAAAAAATAAATTATGACAAGGGTATCGGTTTGGGTTACCTTAACTTGGCATATTACTACAGGTTTCTGCCCAACCAAGATTCCAGCAGATATTATTTCGAGAAGTCGACTAAAAAGCTTGCAAAAACACGTCTCAAAGAAACACATTGGTTCGCCTTAAATGAATATGCCATTTTTGAAACCATTCAAGGTGACTTTGATAAAGCCTTGAAGTTGGCCGATGAGGGTTACGATATCGCCCTGGCATTAAATCATGGCACACATATGGTTGACAATCTTCAACGAAAAGCCACTATTTATATGGACAACGGGGAATTTAAATTGGCCATGGAAGAGACGTTGAAAGCAAATAAGGTATTGGATACCATAACCCCAGAAAACAAAGTTGGAAAAGCCATTGCTTTGGCCGACATAGGTAGAATAGAGATGTTGCGAGGAAATTACAAAAAGGCAATAGCTCCGCTTGAAGCGTCCTTGGAGAAATTTAAGGGGTTGGACAGACCGTACTGGGAATCTACCATGTTTATGGAGGTTGCCAACGTTTATTGGTACTTAAAAGAATACGATAAAGCTCTTGAAAATTACAAGGAAAGCTTGAGAATTGGCCAAAAGATTAAAAGAGACGACCTAGTTGCTGCTAATTATAGCAATATGGCAGATATTTATTCCAGAAACGGTGAGCACAAAAAAGCTTTGAATATGCTCGAAAAATCGCAGGCTATTACAAAGAAAATAGGCTCTACCAATAATCTTATCATTGGACATAATCAAATTGGAGAGGTTGCTGTTAGGATAAAGGACTACAAAAGGGCTATCAAAAACTACAGTAAAGGTATTCAACTGGCCGACTCTATAAATGCGTTGGATGTGATCCGAGACAGTTATCACGGACGATCTATCGCTAATGAAAAATTAGGAAATTATGTTGCTGCCCTAAGCGACCAAAGACAATATCAAATCTATAACGACAGCCTATTTAATGAAACAAAAGCAAAACAAATTGACGAGTTAAAAGCCCAATATGAAGCTGAAAAGAGAGAGCAACAAATTCAACTTCAAAAAAGAGAAATTGATTTATTAGAAAAGAAAAGCGAAATCAACACCCTTTATATGGTATTACTAGGTTTCGGTTTGTTGTTGTCTCTAATTGGTTTCTACGCATTAAGACAAAAGTTGAAACGCAGTAAAACCGAAAAAGAAAAATTGAATCTTGAACTGGATTTTAAAAAGAAAGAGCTCACAACCCACGCCCTGCATTTGGCCAAAAAGAACGAGGTTTTAGAAAACCTTAAACAACAAGCCCAGGAATTTAAAACTTCCGAAAATTCAAAACGAGGGTTTAACAAATTAATCCGGACTATTGATTTTGATTTGAAGGACGACAATAATTGGGAAAACTTTAGCCGTTATTTCGAACAAGTACACAAGGATTTTAACTCCACCGTTAAACAGAAGTTCCCTGAGGTGACTTCCAACGAACTCCGATTGATGGCACTTTTAAAGATGAATTTGTCTTCCAAGGAAATTGCCAATATTTTGAACGTCTCTCCCGAGGGCATTAAAAAAGCACGCTACCGATTGCGTAAAAAACTAGGGATTACTACAGAGGATTCGTTACAGGATTTGGTGTTGAGTCTTTAAACCATTCTAAAAGTGATTGCGTGTCAACCTGAATTTATTTCAGGTTCTCATAATAATTGCAACTAATACGTTGAGATTCTGAAACAAGTTCAGAATCGCAGGACACCTCAACATACTTTTAGTTTCTATAACGTCAAGATCAAAAATTCCTGATTTAAGGGTTGCAAGCTTTTTTTTAAACTAGGAATCAAAGGCTTTCCGTACTCCAAGTAAAACTCTGAAAAATTGGCGTTGCGCTCCTGCAAACTGCTATTGGGAAACAGTTCATTTTGAATATCTGTCATTCGGGACACCTCATCCGAAAGCTTTCGTTTTTGGGCTTTTAATAAACGTTTTTCAAGATAGTCCAATCCCTTCAACTGCCTCGTTTCTTGCGCTTTTACAGCTCCAATGTATGATTCATCAGTTTGTTCTGCAAGTTTGTACAAATCCTTAAACTGTTGTTCCAAATGCTTTCTCTGATCTGAAAAATCAATATCAATATTTGAAATCTGCCTCACCTTTTTATTGATAAAGGCATCTTTTTTTAGAAAAATATCTTCATTTGAAATATTTAGTTTTTGAAGTTTTTTGGCCTGCTTCTCAGTTTTAATCAGCACGGAATTTCTCAATAAAAGTATTGAAAAAGTCACTTCAACAGCGTCAAAATAGGATTTCAATTGCAACCAATAGGCCAATTCGCCACCACCGCCGATATAGCACAAATTAGGAAGAATAACTTCTTGATACAACGGGCGCATTATCACATTTGGAGAAAAGTGTTCCGGCGCTTCATTCAGACGTTTTAGGATTTCACTCTTGCTCCAAACGATATCTGTGTTTAATACCTTAAACTTTTCATCTTCAAAAACAATACGCTCACGCAAGTTTTCTTGTAAATAGAATAAGTTGATTTCTCTGGGATTCACCTGAATTTTATAGTCCCCGGAAACCCCTACCAGTCTTTCATTTGTTTCGGAAACCGTTTCAAAAGCTTTCTGATCAATCAACTCTTTTTCCATATAAGGCACAAACAATCGCTTTAAATCGGCATCGTTTCCATCAACGATAACCAAACCGTAGCCCTTAAAAAGTTCATTTGCTAAAAATCGGGTTGCATCCGTGAGATTATCATGGTCCGAATATGCTTTTTTAAATAGTTCCTTTAAAGCTTCAGCATTTGTACTACTGCCCAAATCCGCAGAAAACAATTCCAAAACCTCATCCAAACCTACAGTGGACAACTCCCCAACGGCCCCTCCTGCTTTTCTATTCCATTGAAATTTTTTGCCCTTAAAATTGAAATAATTGATTTCTTCAAAATCGTGATCTTCCGTAGCCATCCAATAGATAGGTACAAAATCGTATTCAGGGTATTCCTGTTTTAGTTCCTCCGAAAGATTTATGGTTGAAATTATTTTATACAGAAAATATAATGGTCCCGAAAAAAGGTTTAATTGATGGCCTGTTGTGATGGTAAATGTATTCTCAGAATATAAACGCTCAATATTCTGTATGGTCGCTTCTGAAGTTTCAAGGTTCTCGTACTGTTTTTTAAGAGCTTCGGTTAAAGTAATTCGCGACTGGACAGAAAAAGACAACTTTTTTTCCTCGATTTGCGCCTCGAAATTTTCCAATTTTGGGAATCGATTATAAAAAGGCATTAAATCCGATTTCTCATCCAAGTAATCACAAATTAGGGAAGAAAAGTAGCCCGTATCTTTAAAAGGAAGGTATTCCTGTTGCATATTTTAATTAAAAACATGTAAATATACAGCTATTCCAATTTTTGAAATCTAAAAATTAAGTTAAGAGCTATTTTAAAGTGCTCTAAACTGAAAGGTATCAGAATGGGATGCATTTCCTACGACATCTTTGGTTACTATTTTCCAATAATAAATACTACCAGAAGTGACAGAAACGCTTTGTTGTGTGGTTGCTACGTCACTTGCATGCAAAATTGGAGGGTTGACAGTCCCGAAATATACATCGTAACCCGAAATATCGTTGTCCACATCGCTACCCGTCCATTGCAGGGTAACGTTTGGTCCATTTACGGATGCTGCCATAGATGGAGAATCTAGAGTAGCTGGAAAAGGCGCATAAGTTTCTACCCCGGTGCCCGCGTTGTAGAATTTCCAAGTTTCGCTTTTTTCGGTTTTGGATCCTGCAGTAGATTCTACATACCACGAATATGGGGTGGCTCGATCTAATGTAATTCCAATTTTATCTTGATTGGTGGTTTCCTGTATTTCAGCACCGTTGATCAGATTTGAAACAAATATGGTGTAACTTTCAGCAGTGGTGCTCGCTTCCCATTCAAACACAACTGTGCTTTGGGTCGAGGTGATGTCCGTACCTACATTGCACAAACCATCCTCATGTGGAAACTGCAGATTGACAATCAATGGATTAGGCTGGTTCGGTCCTCCTTGGTTGTTGGGGTCTTCCCCTCCACCTCCGTCATTATTTGAAGATTTACTGCATCCAAATAGCGAAATCCCTAAATAGAATATGTAAAATAATCGTCTCATTTCTTCACAATTTTAAAGGTTGATGTGCGACTTTTTGATTGAATCAATACTGTATAAACACCCGACGAAAACTGACTTGAATCTACCCTTAAATTTCTTTTTTCTTTTGCTGAAACGGTTTCAGCATGCACCAATTGCCCCAAATAGGAATACACATTTACGGCGGATTCTTCTTCACTTAAATCACCTAAATATATGTCAAAAGTATCACCGAATGGATTGGGGTACACAAACGTTTCGTCTGAGATAAAAATCTGCTTTTCAAAAGTCCCTTGACATTCCAAATCCGTGGAAATTTTAATGGAATTGGCACCATCTTCCAAACTTAAGGCAATTTCCGATTCACTTGTGGTGAACTGAAATCCGTTAAACTCCACATGGTAATTAGAACTACCCGACATTTGAAAGGTTGCCTTTTTTGAATTTCCCTGTTTTCCAGTTATTACCGATAAATGCTCTGGATGCCTGATAACGACATCATAACACCTCATAAAATCCGGAAACTCATCCAATGTTAAACAGAGCCTATACGTTCCGGCCACAAGATTTAAGATGTTGATTTCATTAGTGAAAGTGTATTCTTTGCTAAAAATATCACTGGTCAACAATGCTTTGTAAACGTAGTGCTCTTTGGTAACAATATTTATTTTGCCATCATTGTTATTCAAGCAGGTCTCGTCTGTAATCAAAATGGTAAAATTGTCCTCGGGCAATATTGAAAAACGGCATCCAAATAAATCCACCGGAACACCAAAGGGTGTTCCCGGACACAAATCATCTTCGTTGGCCACCCCATCGTTATCGGCATCGTCACAGACGGTCTGATAACTTGCAGATGGATCTTTGAACCAACTATCGTAATCCCCGTTAACATTGGATATTACCGCGATGGGGTCATCCACCAAAATACAGCTTAAGTCTGGGTTTCCAGTAGCATTGAATTGATTTAAAATAGCATTTGCACCGTTTTGAAGGTTCAATTTATCCTGAATAAATGCATTTGAGGAACATCTTAGCTCCGTCAATTTGGTGTTGAGGGTAACATCCAATTCTTCCAATTGGTTGCCCGAACATCGCAGAACTTGTAAATCGGTCAATAAACTTACATCCAAAGCCGTAAACAAATTGCCCGAAATATTGAGCACAGTTAGTCCCAAATTAGAATCTGTATCGATGCTTGACAAACTATTACGTGAAACATCCAACACTTGCAAGTTGGGCAAATTGGAAATATCTAATGTTGCGAATTGATTTCCTGAAGCATTTAAATTGGATAAAGTAATATTGGCACTTAAATCTACCGTGGTTAAACTATTGCCCTCTATGTCCAAAGTTAACAAAGCCTCAAAATCAGCGATTCCAGTTAAATCCGCAATATTTTTATTGCTCACGCTTAAAGACGTTACTCTCTCAATATTTACAGTCGGTACATAATCGTCCATAGGACCGGCATCATAGCCCAAATCTATCAAGGCCTGCTCAAAATTATCATCCGGCACATACGTTTCGCCAAAATGACAATCGATAGCGTAATTCGTTGTTGCATCCTTCAACCACGTGACCCCAGCCGGCGCGTTGCCATTATCCGTTTGAATACAATTCAGGTCAGAATTATTTTGAGCGTCCAAATTGGACAAGCTCGGATTTTGACCGTTTTGTAAGTTCAAAACCTCCAAGGCGTTTGTAGCACAGCTTAAATTGGTCAATGCAGTATTCGCGGTAAAATCCAACTCAACTATCATGTTTTCATTGCAATTAAAGATTTGCAACGTTGGAATGTCCTCGGGCACAAACTCTGAAAATTCATTATTTGAAATATTCAGATTAACAAGATTTGTGTTTGCGCTTAAATCCACATCGGAAATCATATTTCCTGAAAGATTCAAAATACTTAAAGCAGGATTATTGCTCAAATCCACTTCGGAAATCGCATTATTAGCACAGTTAAAATCCTCCATAGCGATAAAATCCTCAATCCCAGTTAAGTCAACAATACCCTCAGCACTAACATCCAAATTGGTAACCACTTCAATATTTGCAGTTGGTACATAATCGTCCAAAGGACCGACATCATAACCTAAACCTATTAAAGCCTGCTCAAAATTATCATCAGGGACATAGGTTTCGCCAAATCGACAATCGGTACTGTATTCTGCTATTGCATCTTTTAGCCAGTTCGCTCCAATATTGTTTTCATCGTCCACCTGAATACAGAACAAATTGGGGTTTCCAGTGGCCACAAAACCAGAAATTTCATTATTTATTCCGTTTTGGATATTCACAAAATCGAATTGGTTATTCGACACATTGATGGTAATCGAATTTGGACAAAAGTCTTCATTTGCTGGACACGTTCCCGTACCTATCGTCGACAAATCCAGATCATTTTCCAAAAGGTTATTGCTACAATTCAACGTTTTCAGTTGATTCAAATTTGCAGACAATTCCAAAGATGATAAACTATTATTGCTAACATTCAATTCGATTAAATTCGGATTATTTCTGGCATCCATATCCGTCAATTGATTGCCATTTACCACAAGATATTTGAGTAATGGCAAAGTACTTAAAACTGCACTGAGTTCATTTATTTGATTGTTACCCAAAATTATTCGCTCCAAGTTTGTGGAAGACACATCATTTATTTCAGACAGGTCATTATTTGACCCTGAAAGCAATATCAGATTAGTATTTGCTGATAAATTAACATCCGTTAGTTCATTGTCCGAAAAATTCAAAACCTCCAAAGCTACGTTGGCCGTAATATTAAGTTGGGTTAAACTATTGGCTCTACAGTTCAATTCTGTCAACCCCAAACATCGATTGACGGTCAAGTTTGCAAGGGTATTATTTGCGCAGCTCAATTCACTTAAAGTAAAGTTATCTGCAGTATAGGTGGTAAGGTTTGAAATTTGATTATTGTCACAATTCAGCTCCACCAAACTTGTATTGTTGCTAATATCCAAAAGCGCCAATCGGTTATTGGAGCAATCGAGTACTTCCAAATTCGTGTTTAATGTTACATTCAAATCGGCCAAATCATTATGGGCACAGAACAAAGTTGTTAAACTTGGGGTTGCCGTTATGTTTAAAACTCCATTGGGGTTAGCCACATTGGAAGTCAAAAAATAATTGGATCCACAATACAATCGTTCTAAATTGACCATTCCGCTAATATCCAATTCATCTAAATAATTATTGCTACAATCCAACTCTACTAAAGAAGAAAATGCCTTTATACCCTGAAGGTTTTGAATATTTTCACCACTTACATTTAATGATTCTAAATATTCGATGCTGGCCGTCAACACTTGATTGTCTGGCACACCAAAATCGATACCCAAATCAAGTAAAGCCTGTTCAAAATTATTGTCGGGAATTGGGGTGTACCTATTATTTTCGCAATCTGCATTGTATGTCGCGATCGGGTCTATCGTCCAGCCTGCAGGAATATTTCCTATAACTGCTGGGTCCACATTTATGCAAAATAGATTGGGGTTGGTTGTCGCATTGAAAAACGTAGTATTTGTATTATTTCCATTTCTGATATCTACAAACTCCAATGGATTATTATTACAATTGATACTCGTTAAATTAGTGTTTGCTACCAGATTTAATGTAACGATTTCGTTCCCAGAACAATTCAATGTTTGTAATCCCGCAAAATCCTCAATACCCGTCAAATCAGAAATATTAAGACTGCTAATATCCAAATTGGTTTGTGCATTAATATTACCAGTTGGCACGTAATTGTCCAAAGGCAGGGTATCCCATCCCAAGTTTACCAGTGCTTGTTCAAAATTATTGTCCGGCACATAGGTGCCGCAATTTATGGCATAAGAAGCTGTGGCATCAACCGCCCAGGTTACACCACCGGGAACAGCACCTGTATCAGTTTCAATACAGGATAAATCTGCATTGTTTATTGCGCTAAAAATTGAAAGGTTTGGGTTTTGCCCATTCCTAATATCTAATGCCCGTAAAGCATTGGATTCACAATTAAAATCTGTTAAAGCGGGTAAACTGCTTACATCTAAAGATTGAAGTGAGTTATTGGAGCAATCTAAATTTGTTAAGGCCACATTATTGCTGACATCCAAAGTATTAAGCGCATTGTTTGAGATATTCAGAACTGCCAAATTTGAAAGGCTACCCAAATCTACCTGAATCAAATCATTGTTAGAAACATTAAAATTTGAAAGGGCGGATAGGTTGGAAATGTCAACCATTTCGATATTGTTACCACTACAATTGAGTGTTTGCAAGGCCACAAAATCTTCAATCCCTATCAAACTGTCTATATTTGAATTGGACACATCCAGAGTTAGCAAACCACTAATATTTGCCGTCAACACCAAATTATCGAGGATGGTATCATGTCCAAGGTCAATGAGGGCTAGCTCAAAATTATCATCAGGTACGTAGGTATAAATATCGGCGCAAGTTGTTTCGGCATAATACGTCCAATCGTCTTTTGACCAATTGGCATTGGGCATAAAACCGGCATCCACCTGAATACAGGATAAATCGGGATTATTTTCAGAATTAAAATAGGTTATTAAATCGTTATGACCATTAGCAACGGTCAAAGTAGTCAATTGGTTGTTGGATACATTGATAGAAGATGCATCCTGACAGGGCGTTATGGGGTCGGTCTGTGGATTGGGACAAACCAAGGTATTTAACGCACTCAAATCCAATGTCGCTATGGAATTATTTGCGAGGTTCAATACCTTTAAATTCGTATTTGCCGATAAATTAATGCCGGCAAGCTGATTAGATGCGCATAGCAGGTTTTCTAAATTGACATTATTATCAACCTGCAAAACACCAATTCGATTACCGGACACGGACAATCGCGTCAATTCAGTATTGAGGTTTACATTTAAAGTATTGATTCTATTTTCAGAGCAGTCCAGGCTTTTTAAAAGCGTATTGCTACCAACATTTAAAACCGCTATCTGATTAATGGAGCAATCCAAATCTTCCAAATCGAGATTATTGGATACATCCAAAGTTGCCAGCTCATTAGCGCTACAGAGCAATGTTCTTAAATTTGCATTACTAGAAACATCCAGGTTTACTAAATTATTGTTGCTACAAATAAGAGTTTCTAAACTGGAAAAATCTTCAATTCCCGTTAAATCAGAGGCACCAATTTCACTAATTATCAAAGACTTAACATTGGCAATTCTATCGGTAAGCACTAAACCATTATTAGCCGTCCCGTCCCCCATACTACTATCGTCACCAACGGGGACAACACCCCCGTTAGCATCATGGGTCTCCAAATACTCCTCAAAATTAACATCGGGTATTGCCGTGTTTTGCGATTGCACGGTGGAAATCACAGACAGCAAGGTTAAAACAAAAAAGGCAGTCCTCATTTTACGATTTTTCAACACTTTTTCAGTTAATGTTTTTCTCTGTTTTCTGTGTTTATCTCTTTATGATAGTGTATTTGTTTTTCAAAGGCCTTCCTAAATTGCACCTTGAACTGCTCCTTAAAATTAGGGTCTTCTTTAATTTTCTTTAAGATGAAATTTTCGGCCTTTGTTGCCCCCAATTCCTTAAAAGTATTTTCGGCCATTCTAAGTCCTTGCTCAATCTCGTCATCGGTAATTTCATAGTAAATGATCTCATCTTTTATTTCATATTTCCGTCCATAATGGTCCATGTTATTTTTAGAATCCTCATGGACTTCCGGCTTGTAGGCATCATAATAAGTGTCCCCATTCTCTAAGGCATCCAAACGTTTCAGTGCGTTAGCCAGAACATCAGTAAGTTCATCCAATTGTCGCCTTTGCTCTAAAACCTGTTGCTCCAGTTTTTGTACAATAGGGCTATTGTCGTTGTTGTTGATGCCAACAGCAGTATTGATGAGATTGTAACTTAAGTTGCTTATCGAGGACTCCCAAGCTACTCCAACGATATTCTTCACATCTTTGGCCGTGATGTCATCTGGTGAAACTGCAATGCCCAGACCATTATTACCTCCACTAGGAAGAATATAATCCCCAATGTTTACAGGTCCAATCACCTTTACTGGCACTTGCCCCATAAATGCCACTTTTTCGAAAAGATGGGCGTTGTTATCTTGTGGCAATGCTCCCAATACGGCTGGTTTATATGATATCACCATCATGCGCTGGGCACCAGCGGTTTTTTTTGAAATTTTGCCTCCATAGATTCCAACAATATCGCCATAACTCATTGTTTCGCTGCTGTACATACGTTCCAAATACTCGGCATAATCCCCCGCTCCAGAGGCATAGGACACCCCTCTAAACCTATTCTTATTATCGTAAAACGTATTGAGCATATATCCGGCAAAAACCTCATTAGCCGTTGCAGCAGTAACCTTTATAATCTGCACAGCCAAATTTGATGCTGCCGCTGCAATCAATGATGGAACTGGAGCAGTAAAACAACCCCCAACACCAGCACAAAATGTTGTACTCGTTGAGGCCGCAGTAACATTTACCGTAGTTTTTCCTAAATCAGCAATTTCCCAAATAAGATCTAATAAACCATCTACTACATCATAATAGACACTCAATTGTTCTAAATTATAATCGGCATTATTTATAAATTCGTCAGGGTCGGTTTCACCTTCAATGCGCCCCCAAAGCATAGGTCCGTTAGCATCCGGTAAGGTTACTCCAGATATTGTATTGGCTCCAGGGCTTGGGTTATAGTTAAATCCATCAAATACCCCTGCACTGCCTATGCCAACCGCATCAAAAATATCCCTAACCAATGCATTGAAAACCGTAGGCTCGTATGGTTGCAACCCAACAGGCGTTTCGTCCCAAAAAGAAATGAAATTATTATTATTTCTTGCCCCAACGGCATTTACTCTTACCGCTATGCCTTGATTGCCTCCCTCTATCAACAAAGGATAACTATTTATGTCCAATTCATCGCCAGTTAAAGTCGAGGTAATTTTAACTTGGTTATCAGAAGTTATATTGACATCCCCATTCAAATTGGTTTCAACATTAATCGTCAATGTATCAGCCACTAAACTTGTAAAAGTTGATTCCCCATACACTTCCAAAGAGCCGTTTAATACGGTTGGTGCCGCCGCATCTGGACGGTTTAAATTATTACCCACCGTTAATGGCCCGGAAAGATTAGACTCACTCTGGTTGGTAACATTTAGAGTGTTGTTCAAATTAGTTTCGCCATCTACGGTTAAATCTCCCGTAAGTTCAGAAGCGTTTTGCCCGGCAACAGTCAACGTACTATTCAATGTAGTGGGTCCATCTACGGTCAATTCACGATTTAAAAATGTATCGCCATCTACGTCCAAAGTACCGGTAGCAGTAATATCCCTGTGCGCTACATAGGGCACATAGGTCAATTTTTCAATACTCATATCTACGAAACCATCGCCATTTTTAAAGTCGATTTCAACCTTTAAGGATTTTGCATTACCGTTCCAATCTATCTTTTCAAATTCATCATGATTCGCCTGACCAATAATTAAGTTCACCCTTCCGAACTCGTCGGTGGTGGTATCCTGAATTTCTGTAAATTCCACTATACCACTTCCAGGGGCTATAATCGAGAATTTAATAGCGATATCTGCAACTGGCAAGTAATTATTTTCGGAATCTACTCCGGGCAATTCCAAAACATCGGGGCCAATAATGACTGCTTGATAGGTAATACCGTCAGTTTGGGCAAGTGCCAATGTTGATAATAATAAAGATAACGTTAGGGTAAAAATTCGTTTCATAACAAATTGATTTTGGGTACTATTGTTTTATAAGTTTTGCGTTAAACGCTTTTCCATTAGAAAATGCTTTGAGCAGGTATGACCCCATGGATACATGCCCGAGGTCTATTTGAATATTTTTTGATGGTGAAAAGTCTTTTGTATAAATGAGCTTGCCACTGATATCATAAATTAAAACCGAAATTGGGGCATCAGTCTTTTCACTGAAAGACACCGAAATTTTATGGTTAAAAGGATTAGGAAGTACAGTGGCCAAGAGATTGTTTTCATCTGAAGTTTTGGCTATCCTAATTTTGGACGAAGGTTGCTGGTAGCCCTGCCGTAAATAGTAGCCACTACGGGAATAGGTTCCAATAACGCTGGATTGTCCGATGCTTTGGCTTACTTTATACTGGCCTTTTGATGTGGCGAAGGTTTTCGAAGACCCTCCTGAACCTAAACTTGATCGGATGATTTTATATGTCTTTTGGCCAGCCGTATCTTGCCCACCGGCTGAACACACGACCCCCAACGCCAACATCAAAAAACCTAATATGTTTATCGTTTTAATCTTCATTTTTTCTTTTTCAAAACATAAAGCGTCATACTAATTTATATAATAAATGGCCTCCATCATCCCTTGTCCATAATTTGTCCACCTCTAAAAATCACAGTAGCAATTGGGTAAATTGATGATAAAGCCTATGCCAAATTGATGCGCATTCAACTTCAATTTTTCTTCACTTTCGCCACTATTTATAAGCACCGAACTCCCGTACTTATAGCCAACGTAAATTGCTGTTGAGCTCGAAATGGGATATTGCATTAGCACTCCCACCCTTAAAAACAAAATATTGTTATTGAATTCATCTTCACCCACCAAATTGAACACATCATTATTTATAGTCTGATTGCCCCTTACCATAAATTCAAGTGCAGCCGACCCATTCGCATAAAAAATAAGATCCCGCAATTGGAACAATTTCAAATCCAAACCTGCATTTGCTCCTAAATAACTGACATCCCATTCAAAATAATTATCCACCCTACTTTCGCTTCCTATTGCACCATAATTATTATAGGAAAGGCCCGCGTTCAAAAACAAAGTCTTTGCACCATTAAGGGTATGCCTGTACCCCATACCGAAATAGGATTTTGAGCGAGACAAAAGATTGTTCAATCGCTGTCCTTGTGAGTTTTTATAATCGAACGACGAGATGGTAGAACCATACTCCATGTACAACTGCTGTCCATAAAGAGCAACACTAAATAGAAAAACAAAAGCGAATAGTAAATGTTTCTTCATAACAATCAAGAGGATAACAACTCGGGTGAAAGCTTTAGGCACAATTCGATAACTGCACTAGGTTTTATAGCGTGGTTGGATGGCATAGATATCAAGTTAGGTTACACTAATGTATCGATATGGCCCTAATAAAAAAAATAAATCCGTTGATGTCCACCCTTTGTCCATTGAAAATACTCCCTGAAAATTGAAAGTATTACTATTAGAAACTCAATAATTAATACTGGCGTAACACTATTTAACATTGAAGTAACGGTGGTAATATTTTGGTAAAGTTGCTAACCTTGATGTAACCCTAAATTAATAAAAGTACAGTAATCCCTTAACACCGTTTTTTGATTGTAACCATAATTTTGAGAGGAAATAATACCTAAAAAAACAATCAAAAAAATCATGAAAAAATTACTCAATTTTTTATTATTAGTTTTCGTATTGACAATGATACCCATAACGGTGATTAGTTGTGCAGAAGATGGAAAAGACGGCATTGACGGCGTTGCCGGCCAGGATGGAGAAGATGGAAAAGATGGTGAGGACGGAGAAGACGGGGAAGACCTTACAATAGCAGAATTGGTACCATTAGAATCTTCAAAAACACCTAATCTACTAAAGGTAGATCCTGCATTCTCGTCAATTACCGTAACTCCTATTTTGTCCTCTGAAGATGTTATAGAAGGTTCACCAGATTTCGTATATGGCTCCATGGCAGATGGTGCCGGTTTATTGAAAGAAGATGACGGCACTTTCACCTTAATCAATAATATTGAAGCAGATTACTCCATTGCCCGAATTAGATTGAATGAAGACTTAAAACCTTTACATGGTGAATACATCCTTAATGCATTTGCCACGGCGTTCACGGCGCAATGTTCGGGGTCTTTGGTCACCCCAGAAGAGCACGGTTTTGGCCCCGTTTACTTATCCGGTGGCGAATGGGGTGGCTCATCAAAAGGAGTTTTTGCA
This sequence comes from Hyunsoonleella aquatilis, assembly GCF_014270105.1. Classification (GTDB taxonomy): domain Bacteria; phylum Bacteroidota; class Bacteroidia; order Flavobacteriales; family Flavobacteriaceae; genus Jejuia; species Jejuia aquatilis. The sequence goes on along the minus strand of NZ_JACNMF010000001.1, from coordinate 904,373 downwards.
ACAAATCCATACAGGTCTGCCAATAATGCTGATAGTGCCATTATGCTCCCGAAATTTGGTCAATGGTCAACCGAAAATGCAGTTGTTATAGGTAAAGATGCTTATCCGGACAAAACTGTAGCCTTTATTGGTGATGACCATTCCGACAATAGTGTTCCTTCAGGACAGTTGGGCATGTACGTTGGTAGTAGAGGGAGGCTTGACAATGGGAAACTGTATGGTTTAAAAGTAACTTCTGCTGGCATCAACTTTGAGATGGATATGGTTGAAGGCACAGAATATGATGCTGAATTCGTAGAATTAGAAGAAACACAAATAGATTTATTGGATGCCGAAGCTAAGGCCAAAGGCGTTATGGGATTCTCCAGATTGGAGGATATCGACTGGAGAAGAGGTTCTTCTGCAAATCAGAGGGAAATTTACTTTGCGGTTACCGGCCGTAACAAAACTGATTTGGTAGGCAAAGGTTCGTTACTTGGAAGGATTTACAAAGTAGTTTTAAACGATACAGACCCTACGGGCGCCGCAAAAATAACCTGTGTTTTAGATGCAGATAAAGAAGGCGGTAAAGCGGACGGTTTCCACTCTCCTGATAATATTTTGGTAACCGAAAACTATGCCTACATTCAAGAAGACCCTAACGGATACGCTTCGTTAAATGCTGATATTCAAGGCTATGCCAAATTATATCAATATGACCTTAATACTGGGACGGTTAAAACAGTTTTGGAATGCGACCAAGATGAGGCCGCAACTAAGGGCTATGGCACAACTTCCAGAACTTGGGAAATTACTGGTATGATTGATGTAACCGATGTTGTTGCCAATGGCGAAAAAACATTTGTTCTCATCACTCAAAATCATGGTTGGGAGCCTGAAGACGGCTCGGCTTTTACCGATGTTACAGCAAACCCAGCTTACAACTCAAGAAAAGAAGGCTCTGTACTATATATAGTTAAGGGGTTAGACCGATAATGATATGAACCAACACATATTTGTTATAAAAGCTAAGACATATATTTTAAGTATATGTCTTTTGCTTTTGATAGGCACTGGATGTAACCAAAAGAAAAAAGCACTATCGCCCCCTTCAGTTAATGAATTGATTGCAACCCTATTCAATTCAGAAATTGAAAACTGTGCAAAATATTTGGACACTTTGGTTACAAAACATGACATTTTCCAAAAAATAAGGCTTTACAAAAAGGCGCGCCAACATTTTAAACTTGCCGAACCCATATTGGCCTATGTGGACCAAAACAATTACAAATCCCTGAACGCCCCCAATATTTTACAGGTGCATGAAGAAGACCCCAGTGACATAAAAATTAGAAATCCATTTGGTTTTCAGGTGATTGAGGAATTACTTTTTGAGGATAACCCAGATACCTTAAAAATTAATGAAACTGCAAAAATAACCAGTAGCAGGCTAAAATTGGTGAAAAACAATACTCTTATCAACCTTAAGGATTATCATATCATTTGGCTTGTTCGGAATCAAATTGTACGCATTGCCACAACCGGTATTACTGGGTTTGACTCGCCTGTACTGACACAATCATTAACAGAAAGTCAACGCACCTATCAAACGTTGGAGGATATTGTCAATTTCAATAAATCGAAATTCAAATCTATTAATCTATATCAGCAACTAATACGATCGATACAAGAAGCAAAGGAAAGCTTAAACGAAGATTTTGAAAATTTTGACAGATACGCTTTTATAAAAAACTATACTAACCCCCAATTAGAGCTTTTGGTTTCAACGCAAAAGGATTGGGATGTTTCATTCCCATTTGAGCTTGCTTTATCCAATGATATCACTTCCCTGTTTTCAAAAAATGCCATAAACACTAGCTTTTTCACCGATTATAAAAGCGACACGACACAGCTTCAACAAAAAGTAGCCTTCGGAAAACAACTGTTTAGCGACAAAAATCTATCCCGAAACAAGAACATGGCCTGTGCCACTTGTCATATAAAAGACAAGGCCTTTACTGACGGCAGGACCACATTCAACACAGCACAAAAGCGAAATACGCCCACCTTAAACTATTCCAGCTTTCAGCAACTATATTTCATGGATGCCCGAATGGGAAGTTTAGAGGGCCAAATTGTAGGTGTGGTAAATAATCATGCAGAATTTGATATGACTATGGAGGCTATCGTACAAAGGGTAAAAAAGGACAAGAATTATAGATTAATTTTAGATTCCCTTTATAAAGACAAAAGAGACGACTTTAATATTCGGCATGCCATTGCATCGTACGTTAGAACCTTGAATAGCTTCGATTCTAAATTCGACAATAATATCAATACCATAGAATCCTCTTTATCTTCAGAAGAAATAAAGGGTTTTAACCTTTTTATGGGCAAAGCATCTTGTGCTACCTGCCACTTTCCCCCTATATTCAATGGCACTGTGCCTCCAAATTTTACCGATACCGAACTTGAAATTATTGGGGTTGCAGAAACTTCTGAAAATAAAAGTTTGAGCGACGATTTGGGCAGGTATGAGTTATTTAAAACCGTACAACGCAAGGGTGCCTTTAAGACGCCAACAATTAGAAACATTGAGTTAACTGCACCTTATATGCACAATGGGGTATACCAAACCCTAGAAGAAGTTTTAGATTTTTATAATAAGGGTGGAGGTGCAGGTTTAGGTTTTGATGTTCCCCACCAAACTTTGCCTTTTGATAATTTGGGCTTATCGGAAGATGAACAACTTGCAATTATTGCCTTTATGAAAACATTGACAGATAATATTCTAGAAACAACCACCTATTAAATTTTTCTTAAAACTAATTGAAAGGCAGTTTATTACATCTTTTTTTTGTAAATTAACAAGAAATAAACTCCTTTACTATGAAAAACAAGAACGTTATAAAATTTGGCTTGGTGCTTACCTTTTTGTGCTCCTTTGTTTTTGCGCAGGCGCAAGACACGCAAGCCATAAAGGAAGTAAGCGGGAAGATTATTGATGAAGAAACTCGTGATGAACTGATCTTTACAGACATTGTAGTGGATGGCACTAATATCAGTACTGTAACAAACTCCGATGGTGAGTTCCTTTTAAAAATCCCTTATAAATACCTCGATGCTAAATTGGTTATCACCCATTTGGGATACGAAAGAAAACTTTTGAGTATTATCGATTTGGGAACTGCTGAAAAGATTGAACTCAAACCTAGTTTGACTGAGCTCACTGCCGTAAGCATTGCGGCACCTCCATTCGACGCGAGAACTTTAGTCCTGAAAACATTGGAAAATAAAAGTTCGGCTTACAATGACAAAAACGCTTTAATGACCGCCTTTTACAGAGAAACCATAAAAAAAAGACGTAAAAATGCATCACTTTCGGAAGCGGTAGTGAAAATCCACAAGCAACCTTACAGCAGTCTAAGAAATGACCATATTGAACTTATCAAATCACGCAAAAACACAAATTATTCAAGGCTGGACACTTTAGCATTGAAATTGCAAGGAGGTCCGTTCAGCAACTTGTATACCGATTTGGTAAAATATCCCGAATATATCTTTACCGAAGAGGATATTGACCTATATGACTTCAACTATGAGACGTCTACCAACATCAATAAAAATATAGTGTATGTCGTAAACTTTAAGCAAAAACCTAATGTAAAAACACCTATGTACTACGGAAAACTATATATTGACTCCCATACCCTGGCTTTAACCAGCGCCAAATATAGTTTGAATGTTAAAAACAAGGAATTGTCCAGTAGAATGTTCGTTAGAAAGAAACCTAGAAAAGTAGATGTATATCCTACCGAAGCTACTTATAAAGTGCAATACAGGACGCAGAACGGCAAGTGGCACTACGCTTACAGCAATATAGGGTTGACTTTTAAGGTGAACTGGAAAGGAAAATTATTCAACAGCATTTATGCTTTAAATAGCGAAATGGCTATTACCAATTGGGAAATTCCAGAAACCAAAGTTGCTAAATCCCGAGATAGAATGTTAAGGCCGTCAACTATTTTGACCGAGCAGACCTCTGGCTTTTCAGACCCAGAATTTTGGGGCGCCTATAATATTATTGAGCCTGAAAAATCTATTGAAAATGCTATAAAAAAGATTAAAAAGCAACTTGATAAAAAGAGTGCTAAAAAGGAAGAATCATAGTATAAATTGAGGATTCCTTAAGACAGGAAAGCCGATTGGGTATCTGACTTAATCGGTTTTTTTGTGCTATGATACAACCTTAGCATAAAGGTCAAAGTCTTCTGCATCGATGATTTTGACATTGGCGAATTCCCCAGTTTTTAAATAGGTTTTTGAGGCATCAATCAAAACTTCATTATCCACATCAGGAGAATCGTATTCCGTACGTCCTACAAAGTAATTGCCCTCTTTTCTATCGATAACTACTTTAAACGCCTGCCCTATCTTTTCTTGATTCAGTTCCCAAGAAATTTGGGATTGGATTTCCATGATTTGGTTGGCTCTATCGATCTTGACCTCTTCGGGCACATCATCCTCTAAATTATAGGCATGCGTATTTTCTTCATGCGAGTAGGTAAAGCAACCCAAACGCTCAAATCTCATCGCCCTAACCCATTCCTTCAGAGTTTGAAAATCTTCCTCTGTTTCGCCAGGGTAACCCACAATCAGTGTGGTTCTAATGGCCATTTCTGGAACTTTAGCTCTAAACTCTTGCAACAATTTTGTGGTCTTCTCTTTGGTTGTGCCACGACGCATACTTTTCAAAATGGAATCAGAAATATGTTGCAATGGAATATCTATATAGTTGCAGATTTTCGGCTCTCGCTTCATCACTTCCAAAACATCCATCGGGAAACCAGTTGGAAAAGCATAATGCAGACGAATCCATTCGATGCCATCAACTTTTACTAAAGCCTCAAGCAATTCAGCAAGATTACGTTTTTTGTATAAATCTAATCCATAATAAGTTAAATCCTGGGCTATTAAAATTAGCTCTTTTACCCCATTGGATGCCAATTTTTCAGCTTCAATTACTATCTCTTCAATCGGGGTGCTTCTATGCTTGCCCCGCATTAATGGGATGGCACAAAACGAGCATGGCCTATCACAACCTTCAGCAATTTTTAAATAGGCGTAATTTTTCGGGGTGGTAGTCAATCGTTCGCCAATCAACTCATGTTTGTAATCTGCACCCAAGGCTTTTAATAAACCCGGTAATTCAGTTGTCCCAAAATATTGATCCACATTGGGGATTTCCTTTTGTAAATCGGGTTTGTAGCGTTCACTCAAACAACCTGTTACAAACACTTTATCCACATCGCCAGCCTCCTTTTTTTGCATAAACTCCAAAATGGTATTGACGCTCTCTTCCTTGGCATTATTGATGAATCCACAAGTATTGATGACAACAATATTGCCTTCCTGTTCGTGCACCACATCCTTACCGCTGGCCTTAAGTTGCCCCATCAGCACCTCACTATCATACACGTTTTTGCTACAACCAAGTGTGACAACATTTATTCTATTCTTTTTTAGTGATTTTGTGCGCATACCGACTTAAAACGAGGTGCAAAGATAACTAATGAATTACGACTTTCGATTTACGATTTACGGATTTTTCAATAACAGTTTTTAAAAAGGTACTTTATTCATTTTGAATAACTTTGAACTTGAAACTTTCAACCTAAAAACTCCTTTTCTCTTAAACCTTTTATATATTTGAATGTCCTAAATTGAAATTCTACGTTATGAAAAAGACAGTCTTCGCCCTTATTTTATTGTTAATAGTGAGCTTTAGTTGTTCTTCAGAAGACACTACTGACATTCCAAACCCTTCACCAGAAACAGGGTTATACTTTCCGCCAATAAACTCAGAAACTTGGGAAACCAGAACAGTTTCTGAATTGAATTGGAATGTTACCGCACTTCAGCCATTGCTTGACTTTGTGGAAGATAGAGGCACCAAAGCTTTTTTGATATTGAAAGATGGTAAAATAGTAGTGGAATGGTACGGTAATGGTGCAGACGCCAGCACCAATTTGGTTTGGAATTCTGCCGCTAAAAATTTAGCCGCCTTTACTACAGGAATTGCTCAGATTGAAGGCCATTTGAATATTAATGATGCATCCAATTTATATTTGGGTGAAGGCTGGTCCAACCTAACTCCCGAGCAAGAAACCGACATTAAAATTAGGCATCATTTAACGATGACTACAGGTTTGGATTATACCGTGCCCAATAATAATTGTACAGATAAAGATTGCTTTGACTTCAAAAATGAACCCGGAACGTTTTGGTATTACCACAATGGGGCTTACACCATACTGCATGAAATCGTAGCGGGTGCAGTCAATACAGAATTTAAAACCTATTTTAACGAAAAGTTGCGGGATAAAATTGGGATGCAAGGCGCCTGGGTGCCTTTTGGGTACAACAATCTCTATTTTAGTACGGCCAGAAGTATGGCACGGTTTGGGCTTTTGAACCTCAATAAAGGGGTATGGGATGATCAAGTCATTTTGAACGACGAAGCCTACTTTGACGCTATGACCAACTCTTCACAAAACCACAACATAGCTTACGGCTATTTGTACTGGCTGAATGGAAAAGACAGCTACCGAGGACCGGGATTAACGTTTGAATTCCAAGGTAAATTAATCCCCAATGCTCCTAATGATTTATATGCCGGATTGGGGAAGGACGACCAAAAAATGTACGTTGTTCCGAGTCAAAACTTGGTGATTATAAGAATGGGCAACGATGCCGGAGAATCCCTTTTAGGCCCTAGTAGTTTTGATAATGAGCTTTGGGGGGAGATTAATAAGTTGATTAATTAATAATTTTATAAGAATCCAATCTTCTGATAATTGTTGGTTTGTCGCTTGACACAAATGAAGATGTATCATAAATCAACCCAAAACCATCGGCATAATAAAAGAAGTCTTTTCCGGGCAGAAACTCATTGTTTGCATTAAGTACGGCATATCTCTTAGAGAATACACAAGAAAATATTCCCGATTCAACAGTTACTTCTTCAGTATCTTCTTGTAAAGCTTCGTAAATATTAAAATCGTCATTCTCTCCAAATATACGCTCATCAAAACTTGTATGCGTAAATTTGACTTTCCCTTCTTCATTGACCAAAAACCCTAAAGAATCCCTTAAAAACTCAAAACGTTCGCCATTTTCATTACAAAAGGTGATTTTGGTTTCATTCCCTGTAGTCAATCGCCTAAACTTAAAATAGGTGTTTCCGTTAATGTCTTCCGTTGAGACAATACTAGCGGAATCTATCACGGGCGTTAAATCATAAGCATTTGTATCCTTGTTTAGTTTGTAATTTTTATAGACCCAAGAGTTTCCCACAGTCAGTGCATAAAAATTATCATCGTCCGCGTTTTCAATATTACCCGAAGTTTTGTTTTCAGTACATGAAAACAGCACAAATGCAATGCAAAAAATAAAAGAGAAAGTTTTCACAAGAAGGTTTTATTAGTTAATTTTCATAATTAACGCAAAGAATCTTCTGATGTTATGAAGGTTATTTTAAGAAATTGTTAATTCAAAAAAAGCGAATGGTTCTAGTACTCTAGATGTAATAATTACCATACTTAGTTTCTATATGGGTTAAATTGATTTATAAACATGTAGATATCGGCCTCAAAAAAATAATTGATTAAGACGACCAAAAAAATAGCCAAAACCCAATTTTGGTTATATTTCTTTTTAATCAAACTACTTATACAAAACCACAAAATCAAACCATATAATGGAATAAAGAAAAATCGAGGAAAAGCTACATACCAAATCAAATAATCCGGGATTAAAGCATTATCTGTGTTGAAGTAGGTTTGTATAAATGAAATAGAATAGCTTATAATTCTTAGAACAGAATATATAAGTGAAATGATAACGAATATTCGAAGTGTTTTCTTATCGCTTAGATTCAAAATATTCTACTTATCGAAATTCCTTCCCGATATCTATCGGGATTCGCAGGAATGAGTTTACCTAAAAAAAGAATCAACAAACTCGTACTTATTAAACACCTGTAAATCGTCGACGCCCTCACCGACGCCAATATATTTTACGGGAATCTGAAATTGGTCTGAAATACCGATTACCACGCCTCCTTTTGCGGTACCGTCTAATTTGGTAACTGCTAAAGATGTCACCTCAGTAGCGGCAGTAAATTGTTTGGCCTGCTCAAAGGCATTTTGCCCCGTGGAGCCATCCAAAACTAAAAGCACATCGTGTGGGGCATCGTCCACCACCTTTTGCATGACGCGTTTTACTTTGGTCAACTCGTTCATAAGGTTGACTTTATTGTGCAAGCGTCCGGCGGTATCGATGATGACCACATCTGCATTTTGAGTTACTGCACTTTTTAGGGTATCAAATGCTACAGAAGCGGGATCGCTACCCATAGATTGTTTTACTATGGGAACATCAACTCTATCTGCCCAAACTTGTAGCTGGTCTATCGCAGCCGCCCTGAAAGTATCTGCCGCACCAAGTACTACATTCAGTCCTTGTTTTTTAAACTGACTGGCTAACTTTCCAATAGTTGTGGTTTTACCCACGCCATTTACGCCTACTACCATCATCACATATGGGGTTTTGCCTTCGGGGATGGTAAATTCGGATTCTTCACCGGAATTGGTTTCGGATAACAGGCCAGCAATTTCCTCACGGAGGATTTGATTGAGTTCATCCGTCCCCAAATATTTATCCTTGGATACGCGTGCTTCGATGCGTTCGATAATTTTAAGGGTAGTGTTTACACCAACATCACTGGTGACCAAAACTTCTTCCAGATTGTCCAAAACTTCATCATCAACTTTGGATTTTCCGGCAACGGCCTTGCTCAGTTTACCAAAAAAACTGCTTTTTGATTTTTCCAGTCCTTTATCGAGGGTTTCCTTTTTTTCTGAGGAGAATATTTTTTTGAAAAAACTCATTTGTAATTGTTTATTCGTTGATGAGTTTAAACGTTTAATCGTCTTTACTCAATCGTTAGGGTTTAAGTTTTAGAGCTAAACTGCCTAATTAAAGACGGCATAGACTTTCGCGTTAGGGATTAAAGCGACATCCTTTTTAAAGAAATAGCAACCCATTAATTTTGGTTTGAAACTTTTCCTGTTTAAGATTGCCCCGTCGCTAGCTCCTCGCAATGACTCTTTAAAAAGATATAGCGGAAAGCCCGACCCTTGTGGTAACGCCCAAATACTTGATAACAACTTTCTTGCCCTTATGATGCGACTGAAATATTGTCATTAAAATTTGAGTTGTAAATATAAAAAAAGCTACCGTCTTAAAAGACGGTAGCTTTTATATATCTTGAAAAATAAACGTTTATTTCTTGTTTAAGAAATCGTTTACTTGGTCTGGGCTCATTACGGATTCTACAAACATGTAAGCCCCTGTTTTAGGAGACTTCACCATTTTTATGGCTTTGGTTAATCTTTTTGACCCTGTTTGTAACGATGCTACTGCTTTCTTTGCCATGGCTTATATTTTTGTTTTAGCTTGTAAAACGTGTTACTTAATTTCTTTATGAACCGTCATGCGCTTCAAGATTGGATTAAATTTTTTTAACTCCATTCTGTCTGGCGTGTTCTTTTTGTTCTTAGTAGTAATGTACCTTGAAGTTCCTGGTTGTCCAGACTCCTTGTGTTCTGTACATTCTAAAATTACCTGTATTCTATTACCTTTCTTTGCCATTTGATGCTACTTTACCCTGACGTATTATTTTATAAATCCTTTGGCTCTGGCTTCTTTAAGTGCAGCCGAAATTCCAATTCTATTAATAGTTTTTAAAGCAGAAGTAGACACTTTTAAAGTTACCCATTTGTCTTCTTCTGGAATGTAAAAACGTTTCTTTACCAAGTTGGCATTAAATCTGCGCTTGGTTTTATTCATTGCATGGGAAACGTTGTTACCAACCATTGCCTTCTTCCCTGTAAGTTCACAAACTCTTGACATTATCCTTACTTTTAAATGTGTTGTTGCTTAAAAACGAGGTGCAAATATACTCAAATTTTGAATTATGACAATTAAAATGAAATCAATTTTTTAAAATTTCTTTTTCGAGCATTTCTAGGGCTTTATTCACCGCTTTCTTAATGACACGCTTACGGGCGGATCCCAACATAAATGCTTCAGAAACTACAGTGTTTTTGGTAGCTACAGCTATAAAAACCGTACCAATCTCAACATCGGAATCGCCTTTGGATGGCCCTGCATTACCGGTAGTAGCAATCCCATAATCTGCATCATAAAGTTCACGGACATTTTGAGCCATGGCCTCAGCCACTTCCTTGCTGACAACAGAATGCTTTTCGATCAAAGTTTTTGCCACACCAAGCACCTTTATTTTGGATTCGGTGGCATAAGTCACCACCCCGCCATTAAAATAGTTGGACGCACCGGCATTTTGGGTGAATTGTCCTGCCAAGTCCCCGCCTGTGCAACTTTCAGCAATAGCTAATGTCTTTCCAGATTCGGTCAATCTGTTTGCTATAATTAACTCCAAAGATTCAGCTTCATCTTCAAACCCTACAAAGGCACCTTCTATCAAAGGAAGTACCTTTTTTATTTCGGCGTCAATACCTTTTCTCACCTTTTGTTCGTCAAGCCCTTTGGAAGACAAACGCAACCGTACACTGCCTAAATTAGGCATATAGGCCAATTTAATATCACTTGGCAAAGCATCCTCCCAAGCTTCAATGCGCTTGGCCAAGGTACTTTCTCCCAATCCGTAGGTCAATAAGGTCTTATGCAGAATAAATGGGAATTTATATTTTTCCTTAAGCTTTGGTATCACTTTGTTCACCATCAGCTTTTTCATTTCAAACGGTACTCCCGGTAAAGAAATGAAGGTCTTATCCCCTTTATCCAGCCACATACCCGGGGCAGTCCCCAGTTCGTTCATTAACACTTCAGCTTTTGAAGGAACTAAGGCTTGGTCCTTGTTTACTTGAAGCAATGTTTGTCGCACATACTTCTTCCAGATATCCTCAATATTTTTAGTAACCGAGGCATCCCGAACTAATGTATCTTCAAAATATTCCGCAATGGTTTTTTTGGTGATATCATCCTTTGTAGGCCCCAGCCCACCCGTGATGATAATAATATCTACACGACTTTCAGCATCTTTAAAGGCTTGTAGCAGATGCTCCCTATCATCCTGTATAGAAGTAATTTGATAAATGGAAGCCCCAATACTGTTTAGGGTTTCTGCAATAAAGGCAGAATTTGTATCAATAACCTGACCAATAAGAAGTTCGTCACCAATGGTTATGATTTCTGCCAGCATAGTTACAATCCAAAATCCGACTTAATTTCTGCAACAGCATTATCTACAGCCGCAATCACAATATCTAACTTATCGGTAATGTCCATATCCGTTTTAGTGAACTTCCCCCAATCCTGAACCTCTATTAAATCCTGCAATACCCCCAATTCAAATAAATCAATTGTTGGTTTCATTTTGTGTGCTGCTTGATATGCCGTATGATAATCCTTTTCAGCCACCGCCTTTTTTAAACGGTCCGCATCCTCTGGCACTTCCTCCAAAAATGTGGCAGCCAAGGCCATCACAAAATCCTCGTCGTTATCTGCTAACTCTCTTACCCTAAATAATTTGTAGTGTTGTTCCATGTTATTTAACTGTTATCGAAAATAGTTCTTTGTCTCCTATAAAACCTTTCAATTTATCGTTAGCAACAACCTTACCAACTCCAGCAGGCGTGCCCGTAAATATAATATCTCCGATCTTTAAAGTGAAATATTTTGAGACATATTCAATTAATTCATCAATTTTCCAAAGCATGTGGCTTGTATTTCCTTTTTGCACAAAAATATCGTTCTTTTTTAAGGAAAATTCAATTGCGTTTACATCCTCAAAGTTCGTTTTTGGAAGCCATTTCCCCACAACCGCCGCCCCATCAAAAGCCTTGGCCTTTTCCCATGGCAGACCTTTTGCTTTTAATTTAGCCTGCAAATCCCGGGCCGTAAAATCAATGCCTAAGCCAATTTCATCATAATATTTATGCGCAAATTTCTTCGCAATATGCTTCCCTACCCGGTTTATTTTCACCAAGACCTCCACCTCATGGTGCACATCCTCCGAAAAATCCGGAATAAAAAAGGGTTGTTTTTTCAATAAAATAGAGGTATCAGGCTTTAAAAACACTACCGGGTCGGTCGGTTTTTCGTTTTCCAGTTCTTTAATATGTTCGGTATAATTTCTACCGATGCAAATTAATTTCATAAACTTCTTTTTTCGCGCAAAGTCGCTAAGACGCAAAGCGAAAATTTTTAATTTCTATTTGGGCGTTACCCACAAGGGGGTCGGGCTTTCCGTTCCAAGTCCTCGTCACGCCTTAGGGCGCGACTGTGGGCTTTCCTCTTCAATCCCTAACGCGGGCCTACCAGCTAAAGCCAGTTCTCGAATACAGTATCTCCTGTCTCTTGTCTCCTGTCTCCTGTCTCCTGTCTCCTGTCTCCTGTCTCCTATCTCCTAAAACTTATTATTAAGCTGTCGCAACTTAATCGCCGTCAACACCTTCTTAGTGTACAACGGAAAATCCGCATTTAACAACCAACCAAAATAGCCAGGTTCCTTCTCTAAAACTTCCGTTACCAATTTCCCTTTATGCTTCCCAAAGGAAAAACATTCTTCTCCTTTCTTATTGTAAGCAATAAACCCTGCAAAATCAGCAAACTTTTTTCTAGAACTAAACTCGGCCAAAAACTTCGTATCGTTTTCCAGTGCGTCATACTTTTCCAATTGGGCTTTTAGCACTTCATAAGTGGCGACCGTATCCGCCTCCGCGCTATGCGCATTATCCAAATCCTTATTGCAATAAAATTTGTAGGCGGCGCTCAAGGTGCGTTGTTCCATTTTATGGAAAATGGTCTGCACATCAATGGCCTGACGGTTTTTCATATCAAAATCCACCTCAGCGCGCAACATTTCTTCCGCCAACAAGGGAATATCAAAACGATTGGAATTAAATCCGCCCAGATCCGAATCCTTTATCATATTGTAAACCTCCTTCGCCAATTCCTTAAACGTTGGTTTATCGGCCACATCAGCATCCGAAATCCCGTGAATAGCCGTAACCTCCTTTGGAATGGGCATCTCTGGATTTACCCGCCAAGTTTTTCGGTCCTCCTTCCCATTGGGATGTACTTTTAGAATAGAAATCTCGACGATTCGGTCTGTGGTAATATTAACGCCCGTGGTTTCCAAATCGAAAAAACAGATGGGTTTTGATAGATTTAATTGCATTATAGAGTAGTCTATTTTTTCTGCAAATATACCTTTAAATTTATTCAAAATCCCCCTTTTTAGTATGGATTCAAACCTAAAATCAACCCTTTATTTTCCTTTAATTCGTAAAACGAATTTTAGGTAAGAACCCCTAAGTTATTCTCAATAACCTACAGATTCTAAAGCAATACAAATATTTCGGGCAGTTTAAAGTGAAAATATATCTGAGCAGTTTAACTCTTTATTTATATGAGTTCAGTTTATTTAATTCATCTATGTACAAATTTCTCGAATTTATCCATTCATTTTCTTCAACCAATCCTTTGAATATAAAATTGTTGTAATATCCAATAAAAAACTCTCCATTAGGTCGAATAATCATCCTATTGGCTTTTACATATCCACTAAAAAACAATTTCTTCAATATCAATCCATAATCCTTATACCATAATTGCTTCCTGAACTCATTTGGGTGTCCGTCATTAAAACCAAAAAAATGACATACATGCGCAATTTTCCTAAAAACATTGTTCCTTTTTCGACACTGCTTATGTGCACGAATAAACCCTTTATAATTATTGTAATGTTCATGCCCAAAAGAGTACATAAATTTTAACTCTTTATTTTTGACATAATCCTTGGGGTTTTTCAGGGTATCGTTATAATGTATGATAAGCACCTTAGAGGTATCAATATTGTTTCGATTATGGAACAGTTTGAAAAGTTGTGATTTAACCTCGGGCTCTAACTTTCCAAAATAATAGCTCAGCTTAAGTTTTTCGACCACTAACGTATCAGTAATAAAACGTTCACCATAATACAACTTTGATTTCCCCTTATTATAATAAATTGCCTTTGAAATACGACTACCGTTCTCATCAATATAAATGGTATCTACCTGAGCATTAAGCATCAAAGAAATACTGTAGAATAGATTAAGTAAAAGGAATTTATTTTTCATACAATTTTACAAGTACGAAATATGATATTTTTTTGTAGCGAAAGAAAAAAATTACAAATTTTGAAAAAATTGACTAATCCATCATATTTCTCTATTGCTATCCCAAGCCTCCAAATAATCCTTTACGGCTTTGACAAACATACCACCCAAAGCACCATTCACCACGCGGTGGTCATAGGAATGCGATAAAAACATACGGTATCGGATACCAATAAAATCCCCTTCGGAAGTTTCAATTACTGCGGGCACTTTCCGAATGGCACCCAAAGCTAGAATCCCAACTTGCGGTTGGTTAATAATTGGGGTACCCATAATACTTCCAAAAGACCCAACGTTGGTAACCGTATAAGTTCCCCCTTTAATATCGTCCGGATTTAAAGTATTATTTCTCGCCCGGTTGGCCAAATCATTAACCTGTTTGGTCATCCCCACCAAATTCAATTGGTCAGCATTTTTGATGACGGGCACAATCAAATTGCCATCACCCAAGGCAGTAGCCATACCGATATTTATGTTTTTCTTTTTGATGATTTTATCCCCGTCAACAGAGATATTCAATAATGGAAAATCACGCAGAGCTTTCGCAACCGCTTCCATAAAGATTGGCGTAAACGTCAATTTTTCACCTTCGCGTTTTTCAAAAGCCCCTTTCACTTTATTGCGCCAGTTCCAGATTTTAGTTACGTCAGCTTCGATAAAACTTTGAACGTGGGCAGAAGTTTGCAACGAGTCCGTCATGTGCTGGGAAATTAATTTCCCCATGCGGGTCATTTCAACAATTTCATCCTCGCCACTTACTGCAACCTGTTTTGCTTGTACTTTTGGAGCTTCCTTTACAGGTTGAGTTGGGGCTTCTTTTTGCGGTGCTGGCTCAGCTTTAACAACAGCTTTTCCTCCATTTTCTATATAAGCCAAAATATCATTTTTGGTCACCCTTCCTTCTTTTCCGGTACCTGGAATGGCGTCTAATTCCTCTTGAGAAATACCTTCTTGTTTGGCAATATTTTTAACCAAAGGCGAATAAAAACGCTCATTGCTCGAAATAGTTGGCGCAGCGGCACTCACCTCCGTTTTGGCAATTTCAACACGTTCCGTTAGCTGGCTTACCACCTCTTCAGGGGCTTCATTTGAAACCTCTTGCGCTTCAGTAACTGGCACATCATCACCCTCGGTTTCAATAACCGCCAATACTTGCCCAACTTGCACTACATCGTCAACTTCAAAGCGCCTTTCCAGCAAAACGCCTTCAACCTCGCTTGGCACTTCACTGTCCACTTTGTCTGTGGCAATTTCCAAAACCGCCTCATCCAATTCAATGGTGTCGCCCACATCCTTTAACCACGATGTGATGGTTGCCTCCGCAACACTCTCTCCCATTTTCGGTAACGTCAATTCAAACTTTGCCATTTCTTTAAATTAAAGCCTATATTTTTTATTTCGATTGCAAAATTAACTAAAAATCGTCAATTTTTTTAAATTATATACAACAAAACCTTTTAAAAGGTAACAACCTCGCCCCTTCCCGAAGCACTATTGCTTCCCACCATAAAGTTAGAATTTTTGGGCCATATTTTAAATGTATACCCCTTATTATTGGAATTAACCTCCATAATTTTCAGCATATTGCTAAAAGTCAGTTTGTTATTATCAAAAATCAATTCCGTTCCTCGTTCAAAATCACCAATTTCGGACCTTACTTCCGTTTCTTTGGGCAAAACAGCATCCAATCCTTTATTCTTTTCATCAGAAAGAAGGATATAGCGCAACGGCTTTTGCCCTCCATTCGAATCATCTCCCTTTAGAAGCGGAACTACCCTCACTCCCATACCCACTAGGGCGTCAAACAATAGATTCTTTTTAAAATGCTTTTTGTAAAAAATCTGCATGGCTCCATAAAAGCGCTCGGCATACTTTTTATCCTTCAACGTACTTTCCCCTTTAAAATGCAAAACGGAAGCTTCCCCAAAATAATAATTTTGATACCCGGATTTCAAAAGGCTGTAAGACAAATCAATATCCTCACCGTACATAAAATAATCCTCGTCAAAACCGCCAACTTCCATATACACCTTTCGCTTTAAAAACATGAACGCACCGACCAAAATGTCCACTTCACCTGTATCATTTTCACCTAAATGGTTGGCATAATACTGTTTTGAATTACCCAACAACTTTTTCAATGCCACCTTGACCCGAGGAATATTCCGTTTGCTTTCGGGTAAAAAATGGCCCGTTCCATCTATCAATTTACAGCCGACAGCCCCTAAATTTTTGCGTGTTTCACAAAACGAAAGCATTGTTTTAAATACATCTTCAGGAACAACAGTATCAGGATTCAAAATACAGATATATTCTCCTTTTGCCACATCCACTCCTATATTATTTCCTTTTGAAAAACCTTGATTTTCAGCATTTTCAATCAGTTTTACTCTCGGAAACAATTGCTTGACCATAGAACAACTGTCATCTGGCGAATTATTGTCCACCACAATAATTTCCGCATCCAAATCTGTAATGGCCTCCTGCACACTTTTTAAACAGAGTTCCAAAAAGTAGCGCACATTATAGTTGAGTATAACTACGGAAAGTTTCAAAAAAGTGTGATTTATAATTTTAAGGATGATTCAAATGGCACCCGATTCAAAATACTTCGTCCGAGGGTGATTTCGTCGGTATATTCCAGTTCGTCCCCCACAGAAATGCCTCTTGCGATAGTGGACGTCGCCACATCAAAATCTTGAATCTGTTTGAAAATATAAAAATTGGTGGTATCTCCTTCCATAGTGGAACTTAGCGCAAAAATAATTTCTTTCACACCTCCTAGCTTCACTTTTTCAACCAAAGACACAATATTCAAATCATGTGGGCCAATACCATCAATAGGTGAAATTTTCCCTCCCAACACATGGTACAGCCCTTTGAAAGAACTTGTATTTTCAATGGCCATCACATCCCGAATGTCCTCCACCACGCATATCACACTTTCATCCCTATTCGGGTTAGCACAAATCTCGCAGACCTCCACATCACTTATATTATGGCAGGATTTACAAAACTTTATCCCCGTCCTCATGTTAAGCAAGGCTTGGGACAATGCCACGGCTTGGGTCTCGGGCTGTCTCAACATATGCAGCACCAACCGCAATGCCGTACGCTTCCCGATTCCGGGCAATTGCGACATTTCATTTACCGCATTCTCTAATAGTTTTGAGGAAAATTCCATATCTGCGAAATTAGGGATTTTCTTTTATAGAAAATAGACCGCCACGCTGTTAGAGTTTAGAAAAAAGGTTATTTTCGAAAATATTAAAGTTTCATTACCAATGTCTCCAACATCTATTCTTCTATTAATCGGTGCTTATTTTATCGTTTTGATTTTAATCTCCTACTTCACGGGAAAGGAAGATTCCAACGATGCCTTTTTTAAAGCCAACAAATCAGCCCCTTGGTATTTGGTGGCTTTTGGGATGATTGGGGCTTCGCTTTCTGGGGTGACTTTTATATCTGTCCCGGGTGCAGTTGAGACCAAACAGTTTGGGTATTTACAGGTCGTTTTTGGGTACTTTTTTGGGTATCTGGTGATCGCTTATGTCCTTTTGCCTTTGTATTATAAGCTGAATCTTATTTCAATATACACCTACTTGAAAGATAGATTTGGCAATGTGAGCTACAAAACAGGCTCCATTGCGTTTTTAATTTCGAGGACGGTTGGTGCCGCATTTAGGTTGTTCTTAGTAGCGAAAGTATTGCAACTTTTGGTATTTAATCAATTTGGAGTTCCATTTTTTATAACCGTCATAATCACAATTGCACTCATTTGGCTTTACACCTTTAAAGGCGGTATAAAGACCATCATTTTTACCGATACCTTGCAAACACTTTTTATGCTGATTTCGGTAGTGGTAACCATAATATTTTTAGCCTCTGCCCTTGACTTGAATGGTATTTCTGAAATTTACTCAAACGTAAAACAAAGTCCGCTTAGCAAAACCTTCTTTTTTGATGATGTGAATGATGCCCAATATTTTGTGAAAAGCTTCTTGGCTGGCATGTTTATAACTATCACCATGACTGGGCTCGACCAGGATATGATGCAAAAAAACCTCACCTGTAAGAATCTGAAAGAAGCTCAAAAAAACATGGTCTCCTTTAGTGTGGTATTGATTTTTGTCAACATTTTATTCTTGGCGCTTGGCCTTTTGTTAACCCAATATGCCCAACAACATGGTATTACAGCGAAAAAGGATGACCTGTTCCCAACCATTGCCATGCTTCCTGAAATTGGTGTTTTGACCTCAGCCTTCTTCCTGTTGGGACTAATCGCGGCCGCCTATTCCAGCGCGGATTCCGCCTTAACGTCTTTAACGACTTCGTTTTGCATCGATATTATTGAACTGGACAAAAAACCTATTGAGCAACAAAAGAAAGTACGGAAAACCACCCATGTTTTTGTAAGTATTTTATTGGTTGTGGTGATACTATTATTCGACTTGATTTTTAAAGATGTGTCCGTTATTTGGGAATTGTTTAAAGCAGCCGGTTATACTTACGGCCCACTTTTGGGCTTGTTTGCTTTTGGCATTTTCACAAAGGCGCATATTAAGGATAAATATGTTTGGATAATTGCTATTATAGCGCCAATCGTGTCCTATTTCATTAATGCCTATTCAGTGGATTTATTGAACGGTTATCAAATTGGTTTTGAAATATTAATCATCAATGGACTACTAACTTTCCTTGGTTTAATACTGATTCGTCGCAAGCAAAACTAGCGTACAGGCAGGCTCAAAAGAGATATTGTGTTCTTTTAAAACCCGATAGAATTCTGGATTTTCGGTACCCGGATTAAAAATGACCCGTTCGGGCTTTAGGGACAAAATATAATTGTAATATTCCCTTTGTCGTTTTGGATTCACGTATAAGGTTACCGTATGGATATCCTCGTACTCAATCAATTCTGTTTGTATTTCAATGCCTTCAACAGTACCGCTTTTTAACCCAAAAGCCACGACTTCAACGTCATTAGCCACCAATCTTTGAATGGCATAATTGGAATATCTATTGGGCTTTAGTGATGCTCCAAACACTAATGTTTTATTACGCATTATCAGTTGTTTATTCAAATTTCATTAAATCCTACTACCCCTATATGTTAAAAAGGTATAATTTTTTGTTAAAAAGAGTAACATAATCCCTAAAGAAACGTCTCTTTGTTGAGCAATTTAGTTGCTAATCATCAATCAAACTAATCAATCACAATGAAAAATTTCGTTTTTCTAGGGCTGTTTCTTTTCGCTATTTCACCTTTAACTGCCCTTAACACCCCACCGGAAACCGGGGAGGCCAAAAGAGGCACCATTTCAGGAATAGTTTTAGACGCTAAACTTAAACAACCCTTACCTTACGTCAATGTCATCATAAAAAATGACAAGGGCGAAACGCTCACCGGAGGCATTACTTTAGACGACGGTACGTTTAAAATAGAAAAAATTGAAGAGGGCAAGGTTGCAGTAAGTATTCAATATATTGGCTACAAAACTTATAACAAATCCGTTATCCTTAAAAGAGGGAATTACAACGTAAATCTTGGCCAAATTTATCTTGAAGAAGAACTGGAAAGCCTTGAGGAAGTGACGGTTGTTGCGGAGGTATCCACCATTCAACAAAAAGTAGATCGAAAGGTAATTACCGTCGGCAAGGATTTGACCACTGCCGGGGCCACGGCCAGTGATATAATGAACAATATCCCCTCGGTAAATGTAGACCAACAAACGGGAAACATCAGTTTAAGGGGTAATGAAAATGTTCGAGTAATGGTAGATGGCAAATTGAGCAATGTACCAGTTGCCCAATTGTTGAGACAAATCCCTTCAACTTCAATAAAATCGATTGAATTAATTACCAACCCTTCTGCAAAATACAACCCCGAAGGGATGAGCGGCATCATTAATATCAAATTGCATAAGAATACGCAAATCGGCTTTAACGGAAACGTGAATGTTGGGGTAACCAAAGAGATTTTTGCAAAATTCAACAGCTCCATTGACATGAATTACCGCAATGGGAAGTTCAATTTTTACGGTAATTATGGTAACAATATTGGGAAGTATGACAATTTTGGCTACGTTGACAGACTTGATGATGATTCCTTTCAAGATTTTAAATTTGGAAATAACAACCAGTCTCATTTGTACAAATTTGGCGTGGATTTTTACATGGACGATAAGAATACCATTTCGGTTTTCACTAACCAAAATACTTTTGAGGGTACAGGCTTTGGAGACACCTTTATTACCTACCCAACTTTATCGCAAAGGCAGTTATTTGGCAATATTAGCGAAAACACCTCTAGTCAATACAATTTGGTCTATAAACATGAATTTTCTGATGAGGACGAAACCTTAGATATTGAAATCGATTACAACGATTTTATAAATGATGAAGATGCAAGTTTTGATTTTGTGAATTTTGACTTTCCCCCGGATTTTAGGGATTTTGTAGACACCGAAAGGGACCAAACCACTATAAATGTAGATTACGTTAAACCCCTAAAGAAAGAATCCAAATTGGAACTTGGGTTAGAAGCGCGCTTGTTTGGCTCTGACGTAGATTACATGTCTACAGGATTGAGTTTTGATGAACAAAACAATCCTATACCAACTCCTAGTGTTGATTTTGAATACAACAGAGATATTTACTCAGCCTATGCCACGTATAGCAAAAAGTTTGAAAAGTGGAGCTATCAAATTGGTGCGCGTTTCGAGACCGTAGAGGAGGATGCCATGGATTTAAAGACTTTTGCCGATAACACTGTTGAACTGACACCCTACGAGAATAATTATTTTCAGATGTACCCCTCAGTATTTGTCAGTTACGAGGCCTCTGAAAAAAACACCTATCAAATTAGTGCCAGCCGTCGTGTGGACAGACCTGGTTTGCAACAGGTGAACCCCATCCGGGAGTGGAGCACACCAAGAGTGTCTTCCTTTGGAAATATGAGATTGCAACCCCAGTTTACCAATTCCATCGAAGCTAACTACACCCGAAAATTAAAAGGTGGTAGCATCACCGGAGGCGTATTTTTCAGAATCATCGAAGACAACATTAATAGATATGTACGTATTGACAGGACAGATATTACCTCAGGTAACGTTATTCTTTCATACGATAATTTTGACAATACAACAGCTTTCGGTATTGAGCTGTCAAGCAACTATCGCCCTACAAAATGGTGGAGTTTGAACGGAAGTTTTGATTTATACTCACAGGAACAAACGGGTATTACCGAATTTATTGATGTCCCCATTGAAGATGCCACACTAGATGACATTAAAACGAATACGACTGTTGTTGATAACGTAGTATGGAACCTGCGCTTGTTCAACAATTTTAAAGCTTCAAAAAAATTAAGTTTTTCTTTATTTGCCATGTACCGTGGAGAGGAAAAAGGCATACAATTTACAAGAAAACCCATGGTGATGGTAAATACGGGCATGCGCTACAGTTTCTTGGAAGACAACAGGGCTACATTCAGCTTTAACTACAGTGATATTTTCAATAGTATGAATTTTGAATTTGAAGCCGTTTCCCCGTTCCCAAGTAGAGGGCAATTCAACTGGGAAAGCAACACTTGGAATGTGGCACTGTCTTACAGATTTGGTGGCGGTAAATACAGAGCTTTGAGAAGAAAACAACGCGACAATAACACAAAACAGGGAAGCGGAGGCTTCCTTTAAAAACATTTAATAATCTGAAAATAGTTGATGGTTAGTGTTTTATCAGGTTATTGAATAAAAACCCCAAAGAGCAATCTTTGGGGTTTTGCTTTTGGACAAAAAAGAAGGTAAGAGCGATAACACATAAGCCTATGACAGTCTATACCCTTTAGGCTTATCGGATAAATCTGTAAATTACTTCGCAAGTAGTTGTAACTGTGCTTATTAAAATGTTAAAATTGTTAAAATTTAAAGAGTCCAACAATAATTTTCACAGAAAAACGTTAAATTAAATAACCAAAAACCGATTTAATAATTATTTGAGTTAGTCGCTTTTAAAAAACAATTCGTTAAACGGTTAAAACTCGAAATCTTTGTATTTCGAGTTTTGTTTAGGCAACAACAGATGGCATTATTGTAAAATAAATATTTTGCTATTATCATCTGACAAAAGCATAAAGGCTTCGCTTTCAAATTCAAAATTTGTGTTAATTGAAGTTGGATTGGTTAATGGCATAAGAAAACCCGAAACTGTATTTTAAAATATGGTTTCGGGTTTTTCATTCCTGCATCCGCAGGAATCTAATTAACTGAAAACCTAATACATCTTTAGATTCCTGCGTCCGCAGGAATTTGCTACCATTTCATAATCACACTGCCCCAAGTAAATCCACTGCCAAAAGCGGCCAAAACTACAGTATCTCCTTCATTAATCTTTCCTTCCTCCCAGGCTTCGGTCAAGGCAATAATCACGGAAGCCGCAGTAGTATTTCCGTATTTCTGAATATTGTTATACACTTGGTCGTCCAGCAGACCAAACTTCTTTTGGATAAATTGCGAAATCCTCAAATTGGCTTGGTGGGGAATCAGCATATCGATATCCTCTTTTCGTAAATTATTAGCTTTCAGACCTTCGACTATCGCCTCGCTAAATCGCACTACTGCATGCTTGAATACAAATGTCCCGTTCATGTACGGATAGTATGAAGTATCGTCTGGATCGTTCTTTTCCAAAATTTCTGGCACCCAATGTTTGATACTTGGCCCCAGAACGGTGAGCTCTTCGGCATATTTTCCTTCGGAATGTAAATGGGACGACAAAACCCCTTTTGAATTATCTTCGGTTCGGCTCATTACGGCGGCACCTGCGCCATCACCAAAAATAACAGTAACACCCCTGCCCCGTGTGGATTTTTCCAAACCTCCGGAATGATATTCTGAACCAATCACCAAAACATTTTTGTACATCCCGGTTTTTATAAATTGGTCGGCTACAGAAACCGCATACACAAAGCCCGTGCACTGATTTCGGATATCTAATGCGCCAATGGTCGGCATATCCAGCATATCTTGAATCTGGACGCCACAGCCAGGGAAGTAATAGTCTGGGCTCAGGGTGGCGAAAACGATAAAATCGATGTCATCCTTGGTGAGGCCTGCGCGTTCAACGGCTATTCGGGCGGCCTTTGCTCCCATGACGGCTGATGTATCTTCTGAGTTTTCAGGAATCCAGCGTCTTTCTACAATTCCTGTACGTTCTTGAATCCATTCGTCGCTGGTATCCATCATCTTTGATAAGTCATGATTGGTCACTACATTTTCCGGCACGTATTTGCCAAGTCCGGTTATTCTTGAATTATACATATCCCCAAGTTTTGTTTAAACCAAAATACGAAATTATCCCGATAGCCAACAGGACAAATTCCAAATGATTTGTAAATTCCAAATTCCAATCCCAATAGCTATCGGGACAATACTCCAAATTGAAAAAAAATGGTAGCTGACAAACTCGTGCCTTGGGGTTTGGACTGTTGTTGGCAGGTGGGTTGCGTTAGGGATAGAACGGCATGTTTGAAATCCTTTTTAAAGCTTAGGCAAAAAGTCCGTCATTACGAGGAGTGTGCGACGAAGTAATCTCTTTAGGCTAGTAGATTGCTTCACTATGTTCGCAATGACGATAGGGCAAAAAGGCTTTAAAAAGATTGAGTAGTGAAAGCCCGACCCGAGGACGAATTTCAAATGAAACTTTTGAATGTAGCATCGAGGGGAACGCCCAAATAAAAATTACTTTACTTAAAATTGTGTCAGTTTGTCATATTTATGGTCTTGGTATTTTTTTTGACCTATGCCCTACCAAGAAAAACATTGAATAAAATAGATATATCATGACAAAAGGAAACATTAATGTATCGGTAGAGAATATCTTCCCGTTGATTAAAAAGTTTTTGTACAGCGACCACGAAATCTTTCTTCGGGAGCTGATCAGTAATGCGACTGATGCAACTTTAAAGCTGAAACACCTGACGAATGTTGGCGAGGCAAAAGTGGAGTACGGCAACCCACAAATTGAGGTAAAAATTGATAAGGACAACCAGAAACTGCACGTGATTGACCAAGGTTTGGGGATGACTGCCGAGGAGGTTGAAAAATACATCAACGAGGTGGCATTTTCTGGTGCTGAGGAGTTTTTGGATAAATACAAGGATTCGGCAAAGGATAGCGGGATTATTGGGCATTTTGGTTTAGGGTTTTACTCTGCTTTTATGGTGGCGGACAAGGTTGAAATCATTACCAAATCTTTTAAGGATGAGCCTGCGGCGCATTGGACTTGTGATGGGTCGCCTGAGTTTACTTTGGAGCCTGCGGAGAAAACCGAACGCGGTACGGAAATTATTTTGCATATTTCGGATGATGAAAAGGAATTCCTCGAGGAATCTCGTATTCGTGAACTGTTGAACAAATACAACAAGTTTATGCCGATTCCGATTAAATTCGGCACAAAGGAAATCAATGACCCTGAGCACGAGCCTCAGACGATTACTGACAAAGACGGTAAGGAAACGACCGAACCTCATAGAAAAATTACGGTTGATGATATTATCAATAATCCTTCTCCAGCTTGGACAAAACAACCAACAGATTTAAAGGATGAGGATTACAGCAATTTTTATCGTGAGCTGTATCCGATGCAGTTTGAGGAGCCGTTATTCAACATTCATTTAAATGTAGATTATCCATTCAACTTAACGGGGATTTTATACTTCCCGAAGTTGAGCAACGATATGCAGATCCAAAAGGATAAGATCCAATTATATCAAAATCAGGTGTTTGTGACGGATAATGTTGAGGGTATCGTTCCTGAGTTTTTGACCATGCTTCGTGGGGTGATTGATTCTCCGGATATTCCTTTGAATGTATCGCGTTCGTATTTGCAGGCTGATGGCGCGGTAAAAAAGATTTCGTCGTACATCACTAGAAAAGTGGCGGATAAATTAAAATCCTTGTTCAACAACAATCGCGAGGATTTTGAAGCCAAATGGAACGATATCAAAATAGTGATTGAATACGGTATGCTTTCCGAGGAAAAATTCTTTGAAAAGGCAGACGCTTTTGCGTTGTACCCAACGATTGATGGCACTTACTATACTTACGAGGAGCTTTACAATAAAATCAAGGCGAAGCAGACCGATAAGGACGATAAGCTGGTGATTTTATATGCTTCGGATAAGGATGAGCAACACAGTTACATCCAAACGGCTAAAGACAAAGGTTATGAAGTGCTGTTGTTGGATTCTCCAATCGTATCGCACTTGATTCAAAAGCTGGAAAGCACTAAGGAAAATGTGTCCTTTGCCCGTGTGGATGGCGATCATATTGATAACTTGATTAAAAAGGACGACACCACGGTTTCCAAATTGGATGAGGACCAAAAGAAGTCTTTGGACGAATTGCTAAAAGAAGTGATTCCATCTGAAAAATTTATGGTGCAGTTGGAAGCTATGGATAGCAATGCTTCGCCATTTATCATCACTCAGCCCGAGTTTATGCGCCGTATGAAGGAGATGCAACAGACCGGAGGCGGTGGTGGCATGTTCGGTATGGGCAATATGCCGGAGATGTACAATTTGGTGGTAAACACGAACTCCGAATTGGTGGGTGAAATTTTAAACACCAAAACCCGCAAAAAGCAGGAGCGTTTGATCAACCAGAGTTTGGATTTGGCGCGATTGTCTCAGGGGCTATTGAAAGGTGAGGAATTGACGAACTTTATCAAGCGTAGTTATGATATGATTAAATAACTTCGACAGGCTCAGCTTAAAAAGTTGATACGCCCTTTGGGCATCCTATATAAATCTAAAACCACTTTGTGAGAGCAGGGTGGTTTTTTGGTTAATTTTAAAATTGAATTTGTCGGAAAAAATAACGAACTTCGTTTAACATTCGATAAACTTCATTAAAACGCAAGCTTATCTCCGAGTTCTATGCAATTTGACAATCAACCGTGAATAAATCATATAAATTATTAATAATCGGACTTCTTCTTTTAGTAATTGTATCACCTGCATTACTAACTCAAATAAGTGGAATTATATCTTTCAATTCTGAGTCAGGTGCGATTGGAGATACCATTGGCGGAATTACAGCACCAATTGTGAATATTTTAGGAGCTGTCTTGATTTTTATTTCTTTTCAAGAACAAGTAAAAGCAAACACTCAACAAATTGAAAATCAAAACATAGACCGATTTAGAAATGATTATGAAGAAATTAAAAAGGAATTTTATCAAGTTGGCTTCAATGAAAAAGAAATACACCAAAATCTCAACAAAACTGTTTTTGAATCGCCAATTGATATTTATTCTAGAGATTTAGAAATTAGGAAAGAAGGAAATATCACTTTTGAATATCAATTCAAATATGTTCTTTATCTGATTCAATACTTTATTGAAGAACTTGAAAAGAGTAACTTGACTGATTCTAACAAAAAATTATTCGTTAAAAAGATCTATCAATTTTATTATTCGCGAATTGAATATCATATTGATGAATCTATCGGGTTTGCTGAGGAATATAAATATGACGTGCCATTTATTATTCTAGCAAAAAAAGTTTCTAAATTGATTAAAGACAAACGAATTGAATATGGAATTAAAGATTCAGGAACATTATAAAAACTGCATAGAACAATGTATAACCGCAATTACGGCGGATTCGACTACGTCCGAATCCACTCGGAATTGCTAAAGCCTGTGCCAAACCGAAAATTAACGCATATTAACTCGTAACTGAGGTTATACGAGACCGTTAAACGAACCACTTGAAAATCCTCTCCACCAACATAGCAAACCCCGCGTCCATTACTTGGAACGGTAAACAAGTGTCTCTTTGTATAATTGTTATTCATTACACTTGGTGTTTAGCGTAACGCTATTTTAGGACGAGACACACTATAAATCCAAAACCACTTTGTGAGAGCAGGGTGGTTTTTTTGGTTTTTATAAACTTGGCATTACCTTTTAAAATGTCGAACTTTCTTTAAGGTCGGATATAAACCATTAAAATGGCGTATATCCCTGGAAACATTGTTTGCAATTAAATCTTCAATCCAAGAACACCACTAACCAATCGCTCATTAAAAACTATTTACTATATTTGAGCAAGCGTTCAATCATTAATAGATATGAGTCCAAAATCAAAAAAACAATTTGAAGAAATACGAGAGTCAAGCAAAGAAAACATTCTTAATGTTGCACTTAAGCTATTCTCCTCTAAGGGGTATTTCAATACTTCTACCAGACAAATAGCAGAACGAGCCAAAATTTCTAACGGACTTCTGTACAATTATTTCAAATCAAAAGAAGAGTTACTGACCGAAATCATTCACAGGTCTTTTAAAATTTTAGACAATACTATTGTTTCGGATAAAGAGCAGAGTGCTGAAATCCAAATCATCAGCACGATTGAACGTTTTTTTGAGTTAATTGACAAGAAACAGAATGTTATTCGAATGATGGCTCAAATGGGGCTTCAAACAGGGAAATTCGATTTCATTAATAAAATGATTTCAAAAAAATACATTGGAGAAGTAAATAAGTTAAAAACCGCGCTTAAAAAAATAGATTCAAATTTTGATGAAGCCGAAGCCAATCTATTGATGGCTACCCTTGATGGAATAATGTTCCAAGTATTGGTAATGGGCGATGTTATACCCACGGATTTAATGAGATCTGCCCTAATAATGAAGTATAGCAAAACTAAACATATATGATATGATATGATATGATATTGGCAATAACAGCACTTTTATTGGCATTAGCCATCGCTTTCGGTCGGCAAACGGCAGTATTCGGAAAAGTAAAACTTGCCCTTTGGTTTTTCTCTTATTTTGAACAAAAACGATTATTATTTACCATCGTTTCCTTAGGGTTATTAGCTTTGGCGATTTACAACCACAGTTTTAGCATAACCCTGATCTGGTTTGGTACAATCACCTTGCTATTATTACTTTTTTCATTTTTTTTCGATATGAAATTCCTTTTTCCTGAAATTAAAAAAGTAGAAAAAGGCATACCGAACAACTTTCCTGAGAGCACAAAAATAATAGGGATTAGTATTGATCACTTGGCAGTAGCCTATCCATTAGAAGAAGTGGTCATCCCAAGACATATTATCAATGATATGATTGACGACAAACCAGTACTCATATCGTATTGCGCAATCTGTACAAGTGCACTTGCATTTGATTCAAAAATGAATAACGAAAACTTGTATTTTAAAGTGGCAGGGGTTTGGAGAAGGAATATGATTATTTATGATACAAAGACACATAGCTTGTGGCAACAAGCTACAGGAGAGTGTATTTATGGCAAGATGAAAGGAAGTCAATTAACCTTGGTGTCAGGAGAAAATACAACCCTTGGTGAGTGGAAAAAAAAGTACCCCAAAACCTATTTTGCTACTAAATGCATTGAGGCAAGAAAAGGCTATGTTTCCCGTGAATTCATGTTAAAAGCAATTAATTTTATCACTCCTAAAGTATTGGTTCCAGGTTTTACCGACTTATCGGATTTACCGGTAAGAGAAACTGTATTCGGGATAGATTACAATGGTATTTCTAAAGCATATCCCAAATCGGAAATTGAAGGCTTAGATGTATTTATGGACGATTACGGCCCTAAGAAAATCAAATTAGAGTACAATAAAACAAGTGACTACCTGACTGCTTCTGACATTAATGAGAATAAAGAAATAATCGTAGAAAAGCATTGGTGGTTAGGATGGAAAGAATTTCACCCGGATACAGAAATATGGAAAAAAGCACATAACAAAATATAAATTTTATTACTCCTTCATTTTTCCTTCGGAAAAATTCACAAGTTCGGAGTTGTTAATATTTTGCTTACTTTTAGTTTGAAAAATTGCAACAAATTTTATGAGAGTCGTTAAACGAAGTAGTTGAAAATCCTATCCACCAATATAGCAAACCCCACCACCATCATCTGGAATGGTAAGGAAGTTACAACGGGCATCTACAAAAAGCCTGTAAGCCACGCCATTTTTTTAGGCCACCAAGGTGTGAAAAATGACGAAGTTTCAGATAAAAAAGTGCACGGTGGCGAGTTTAAGGCCTGTTATTTATTTTCGGCTGAGCATTATGGGTATTGGAAAAACCTTTATCCTAATCTGGATTGGAATTGCGGTATGTTTGGTGAAAACCTAACGGTTTCTGGATTAAACGAAAAAGAGATTCATATTGGCGACATCTATAAAATTGGAAATGCGCTTGTACAAGTTACACAACCTAGAGAGCCTTGTTTTAAGTTTGGCGTAAAATTCGGGAACCAAAACGCCCTTCAACAGTTTATTGACTTTGGCTACTCAGGTACTTACGTGCGAATTTTGGAGGAGGGTTATGTAAAAGCGCACGACACAATTGAATTAGTCGAAAAAGCAAAGAACAGCATCAGTACCTGGCAACTATTCAATCAACTTTTCGCCTTGGAAAAAAATTCCGAGTTGCTAAAACTCATTGTCGACAATGACGCTCTTCCAAAACGTAAAAGGCAGATTTTATCACGCTTTCTAAAGCAATAACATTAAGTAGCCCTTTCAAACCTACCACTTCACATCAATGGTGCCTTTTCTTAAGTATCTTTTTTTCAAAAAGCGCACAATGTTCCAATAATACCACCATTAAACTCTTGGGCAATTCACCCGAGATTTTGCTTAAAAAACTGGCACTACATCGGACGGCAAAAACATTTTTGAGATTCGACGGATAGGTGACAAAAATCATAAAAATAGAGCACAAGATTTTAGTCATTTGTACTAGCAAATAATTGCATAAATAATCTTAAAAATAATTACAAAAATGTTACAAAACAGAAGAATATATTTACCACCGTTAAGCCTAATAGGCCCAGGAGCTTTAGAAGATTTAGGAGAAGAACTAAAAACACTTCCGTATAAAAAAGCACTTTTTGTTACAGATAAAGTTTTGGTGCAAATAGGAGTTGCCCAAACTGTATTGGATGTGGTAAAATCATCTAATATCGAAACTGTACTGTTCGACGATGTGCACCCAAACCCAACTGTAAAAAATGTAAATGACGGACTTGAGTTATTAAAAGAAAATGACTGCGATTTTATACTGACTCTTGGCGGTGGATCCCCACAGGATTGTGGTAAAGCTATCGGTATCCTTGCCACCAATGGAGGGAATATTGAAGACTATGAAGGTATTCACTTATCAGAACATGCTTCCTTGCCCATTATAGCTATAAATACCACAGCAGGTACGGCAAGCGAGGTAACGATAAATTATGTTATAACCGATGAAAAGCGCCATATCAAAATGGTAATGGTAGATAAAAACTGTTTAGTTTCAATTGCCGTAAACGATCCTAAGCTAATGCTGGGCAAGCCTGCTGATTTAACAGCTGCCACAGGAATGGACGCCCTTACGCATGCTATAGAAACATATGTTACCAAAGGTGCCTTTGGATGGTCTGACGCCTTGGCTTTGGAAGCCATTAAATTAATTTCACAAAGTCTTGAAAAAGCGGTGGTTGACGGCAAAGACCTTGAAGCGAGGAGCAAAATGGCTTGGGGTCAATTTATAGCTGGACAAGCATTTTCAAACGCAGGCCTGGGATTTGTGCATTCCATGGCCCACCAATTAGGCGGCATGTATGACTTGCCACATGGTGTAGCTAATGCCATTTTACTGCCTCATGTTGAGCAATTTAACATTCCTGCCTGCGCGCATAAACTAAAAAAAGTTGCTAGGGCAATGGGCGTTGGCGTATTAGAAATGAGCGATACCCAGGGCGCAAACGCCGCAATCGAGGCCATAAAAGCACTTTCTAAATCTGTGGGTATACCCGCTGGACTAAAAGAACTTGGGGTTAAAGAGGAAGATTTTGAAGAAATGGCTACAAATGCACTGGCAGATGTGTGTACCGGTGGCAACCCAAGAGAGGTAACCCTAGAGGACACCATTGCTATATACAAGGCGGCCATGTAGTTTTGTATAGAAATTTATTAAATTTCTAAATAAACAATCATTTCCCTTAGAATGCCAAATATTGAATTCACTTCAGTATTTGGCATTTTTTCTTTAATTATAGTAGTCGATTAGGAATTAGTATATTACGCCTTCGTATTTGTAGATAAATTGGTTTAAATATGACTGAGCAGGTGCAACACATTAAAGAGACTTTAGGTCTAAATCCGCACCCCGAAGGTGGTTATTTTAAGGAAACCTATCGTAGTGTCGGTATAATTTCTAATGAAAATTTAGGTGATACTTTTACCGGTGATCGAAACTATTGCACTGCCATTTATTTTTTGTTGACTTCGGATACTTTTTCGGCTTTCCATAGGATTAAGCAAGATGAAATGTGGCATTTTTATAAGGGAAGTCCGCTGTTACTTCACATGATTTCAGAAGAAGGCGATTATTCAAAAGTTGAAATTGGCAATAATTTGGAAAAAGGTGGTGTCCCGCAATTTGTAGTGCCCGCCAAATATTATTTTGCAGTTGAAGTTATTGAAGCCGACAGTTACGCACTAGCAGGTTGCACGGTTTCCCCAGGGTTTGATTTTCGTGATTTTGATATGCCTTCACAAAATGTATTGATCGAACGGTTCCCAGAACACAGGGAAGTTATATCCAAACTTACCCGAACCTAAACCATAATTTTATTCAACTTTTTTATCGTAGTAATACTTTAAAAAAGACATTTGAAAGCTTAGCATTATCCCGAAAAAAACCAATGCATAAATAACTGTTTTGGACAGATTGACCTCAAAAAAGCTTTTAAATAACCTCTCATCTGAAAAATCACCAATATTAAATTTATTCAAAAAACCTGTGCCCTCCTCTGGATTACCGAACATAAAAATCAATATGGCACATATGGCTATGGTAATTAATATGCCCACCCAAGTTTTCCCGGAGATTAACGGTTTATAAGTTGTGGCCTTGGTTACGGATAGTTCATCAACCTGAAGCATTACATTATCCACAAAGTTTAAAGATGGAGATTCCAATGCACCCTCCTTAATAATCCGTTTTGCTAGCTTATCTAAATGTTTATTCTCCTGCGCTTTCATAACTTTCCAATATTTCTGGATCCAATTTCTTTCTTAAAATATGAGCCAACTTTTTTCGGCTTCTAAATAGTTTCACTTTGATATGATTTGTCTTTAGGCCCAAAACTTTCGATATCTCGTCTAAAGATAATTCTTCAAAATAATATAGGGTCAATAAAAATGCATCTTCATTCGGCAATAATCCGATACAATCCTGAATGGACTTATTACGTTCCTGCTGTTCCAGATCGTCTAATGCATTGCCGATTGTTTTCACCTCATGTGTCGTATATTCGTTAATGGGTATATTATTCAAATACTTCCTATTCTTCTTTAAATTATCCAAACAAGAGTTGTAGCACACTTTGTATATCCATGTTGAAAATTTCGAATTTCCCTTGAATTTATTTAACGATTTATATGCTTTTACAAACGTATCTTGGGCAACTTCCTCTGCTTCCTCTCTGTTTTTAAGCATCCGAAGGCACAAAGTAAACACCAAATCTTTATAGCGTTCCACCAGTATTGAGAATGCGGTGGTATCGCCTGCAATGGTCAAATCTATATAATGTTGGTCGTTGATGGTCATTTTTACGTAAGACGACAATTTATAAAGAAAGGTTACATCCAGAAAAAAATAAAAAAAGTTGTAACCAAAGCTTAAAGTGTCTCGTCATAAGCACAAACAATAAATTAATCAATTAAAACGAAATAATTATGGAAATCTTAATCCCACTTAGTTTATTCGCCGCCATGTTCGGAGTAGTCTATCTATTTCTGTCAACCAGAAATAAAGAGCGCTTAGCACTGATTGAAAAAGGGGCGGATGCGAGTATTTTTATGAAAGGCATAAGCAACAGAACGCCCATGTGGAAAGTCATTTTACTCAACCTTTCGATTTTATTAATGGGAATTGGACTTGGTGTTTTTATCGCCTCAATCCTTGATGAATACACTAATTTAGGCGAAGCTGTTTACCCAGGCTCCATCTTCCTGACGGCCGGAATAGCACTATTCATTGGGTTTAAAATGAGTAAGGATTTAGATAAATCGTAAGCATGGATCTTCATCAATCAAAAAAATGAAACCTGTTCTAACAAAACGAGCAGGTTTTTTTTATTCCACGGGAAAATCAAAATAAGTATTGGGAAAAGGCTCAAAACGCAAGGTAAAGTGCCACCATTCCTTTGGGTAATTTCTAAAGCCATATTTCAGCATAACCGTTTGAAGCAATTGACGGTTCTTTTTCTGCTCCTCAGAAATATTTTCGTAACTCACCCAAGACCGTTCCCCAAAAAAATCAAAAATACTACCCATATCCAATTCAGCCTTTGTCTCACAGTTGGCAATGGTAATATCCACCGTACTCCCTTTGGAGTGGCCTGAATGAGAAGATATATAACCAGCCTTGAATAGATTTCTTTTTAGAATGTCTGGATAAAATCTTGTTTTGTTAATTGTGTCTTTCAAATCCTTTGCCCATCGTATAAAATGGTTTACGGCACGCTGGGGGCGATAACCGTCGAATACCTTTATGCATAGGTTTTTCTGTTTCAACTCTGCCTGTACTTTTTTTAGAGCATCAACAGTTGCTTTGGTCAAAATCAAACAGTTATTATGATAACCGTCAACAGGTTCTCCTACAAAATTATTTGCGCTGTAATACTTTAATTCCACTAAAACATCTGGAATTTCATCATTTACATAAACAAAGCCATCGGGTAACTGCGCATGAATCAAACTGCAGAGAAAGAATGTTAAACTATATAAAAATGCCTTCATAAAGTAGAAAGCTAATTTAAAAAAAAAAGAGGTGCTAAAGTTTAGTCCACAAAAAAACCGAGTTCCCTCAAACTCGGTCTTTTCTTAATTTGCTTTTATATTATGTGCTAGATTTGGGGTCTCCACATCAACAACATAACGCAAATATTAATTAATTAATCCATTGAACTAAAAAGTGTGTTATTTAGTACGAGTCAAATATAAAAACGTATTTGAATTGCAACGATAAAAAACATAAAAAATCGATGAAATACGTGTTTCTTTAACACACTTCGTCGAATATGATTGTTTCATCGATGAAATGCATGTTTTGCTTTAGCTATGAGACATAAAAAAGCACCCGATATGGGTGCTTTTTTTCTAACTAACCAACCAAAATATGAAATTACATTTCTTAAGTTTAAAGTAACCACTCCTTAAACTATATCATTAGAAGTGTAATCGTTTAACAATAAACAAGCATCGTGCCAAACTCAAAATACTACTTTTCAAATTTTATTTATCTTAGGTTTTTTAAATCTAAAAAATGATGGAAGCACAAATATTTATCAAAGACACCATCGCCTTTGGGCTGGTAATGTTGACATTAGGTTTTGTATTCTATACTTCGTCCAGCTCGCACCGCTTTTGGAAAAAATTCTATAAATACATACCTGCCTTGCTGATGGCATATATGCTGCCCGGGGCACTAACAACTTTTGGGATCATTGCCCCAGAGTGGACAACTACTAATGCTTCTGGTGAAGTTATCGAACATCATTCCCAAATTTACTACATCGCCAGTAGGTTTTTGTTGCCCGCTGCCTTGGTATTGATGACCTTGAGTATTGATTTGAAGGCTATATTTAATCTTGGGCCAAAAGCACTGATCATGTTTTTAACGGGGACAGCCGGCGTTATTATTGGAGGTCCCTTGGCTATTCTATTGATTTCGATGGTATCTCCTGAAACGGTTGGAGGTGCTGGCCCCGATGCAGTATGGCGTGGACTAGCCACATTAGCCGGTAGTTGGATTGGCGGCGGTGCAAATCAGGCCGCCATGCTGGAAATTTATGGGTACAATACAGATAATTACGCAGGCATGGTAATTGTCGATATTGTGGTGGCTAATATTTGGATGGCTATCCTGCTATTGGGTATTGGTAAATCTGATAAAATTGATAACTGGCTAAAGGCAGATAATAGCGCCATAGAAACCTTAAAAGAACGGGTTTCTACGTATGCCGCTAAAATTTCAAAGAATCCCACGCTCAGTGATTTTATGGTAATTTTGGGCATTGCCTTTACCGTAGTTGGCTTATCACATTTTGGAGCTAATAATATTTCCGATTTCTTGACCAATAATTTTGAAGCAGTAAGGGACAAATCCTCCGCACTATCCTCTTTCGGAAGTCAATTCTTCTGGATGATTACCTTGGCTACCGCTATTGGCATTTTCCTGTCTTTCACCAAATTCAAAACTTACGAAGGTGCTGGTGCAAGTAAAATTGGAAGCGTTTTTATTTATATTCTCGTGGCAAGTATAGGAATGAAAATGGATTTGACCAGAATTGCAGATAACCCCGGATTAATTTTTGTTGGATTGGTTTGGATGGCCATCCACGTAGCACTATTAGTTTTAGTGGCTAAAGTCATTAAGGCGCCCTATTTCTTTTTGGCCATAGGCAGTAAAGCCAATATTGGCGGAGCCGCTTCAGCCCCAGTTGTTGCGGCTGCATTTCACCCGTCACTGGCCACGGTTGGTGTGCTTTTAGCCGTATTCGGTTACGTGGTGGGTACTTACGGTGCCATGCTATGCGCCGAACTTATGAAAATTGCCTCTGGCGGTTAGCATTTCACTAATATTTATATGATATTTGCCCACGTTAATTTTGAATTCTGATGAAGAAATTTCTAGTCTTAATTTTGTTTGTTTTGGGGTTTTCCTGCTCAAAATCAAATTCTCATTTAATTGTAAAGGCCAATATTGATGGGTTAAAAAAAGGCACCGTTTACTTAAAACGAATCATTGACACATTATTAGTCACAGTGGATTCCGTTCAGGTGAATGGCAACTCCAAATTTGAACTTTACAGTGATTTGGAGGAGCCGGATTTATTCTATATCTATTTGGACAAAAATTCGAAAGAAGAGGATCGCATTGAGTTTTTTGCTGACAAGGGTACTGTGGAAATTAGCACTACTTTAAAAAACTTTGTGGGCGATGCCGAAATCAAAGGTTCAGAACATCAAAAAATTTATGAAGACTACAAAAAATTGATGTCCAGATTAAACAATCGCAACCTAGACTTGATAAAGGAGAGCTTTGAAGCACAAAAAGAGGGAGATTCACTAAAGGCAGATTCAATTGCCAAACTGCGTCAAAACATTATAAAAAGTGGATATCTTCAAACTGTAAACTTTGCTTTAAACCATAGGGATAGTGAAGTGGCTCCCTTCTTGGCGCTTTCTGAAATTTACAATGCTAAAGTAAAGTGGCTGGATACCATCAATAATTCACTGACCCCTGAAATAAAAGCTTCTAAATATGGCAAAAGACTTCAGGATTTTATTACTGAAATAAAAGCAAAAGAATAAAAAAACACCTCAAAACAGATGTTTTGAAGTGTATATAATAAAAAGTGTTTATGTTTTAAAGCTTATTAACTTTATCAATAAGCGCCTTGCCTTTTTCTTCAAGTTCCTTATTTATTGCTTTAAAGTGTGCTCTTTTGTTCTCAACCTTTCTGTCATTTACCTTAGCGATTAATTCGTCAAAAACTTCGATAGCCTCATCGATTATCGCTTCACTCTTTTTGGTGTCCTTATCCGTATTTTGGTATTCCCAAACGTATACCGCTTCGATGATATCGCCCAACACAAAATTGATATCTTTCTTTAAATCTCTTACACTCGCCATTTCTTTTTTATTTAGGTTTCTAACAAATTTATATAATTAATCTACATGAATATTCCTATAACTTTATGATTAATAAACGAGTTATGAACATTTGTTAAGAAAGAAAATAGAGAATTTTCAAGGAAAGTGGACATTAATAAGAAACGATATGACCTTAGCCCTAAAGCAACTTATTCTCCGAAATAGGTTACGAAATTCCTTGGTGTTTCGTAAAGTGTAATTTCGAGCTCTAGTTTGTTGTCCAACTTAGGCTTGATCTTGTTATAAATCACCACAGCAATGTTTTCAGCTGTCGGATTCAAATCCTTGAATTCTGGAACTTCCAAATTTAAATTTTTATGATCAAAAGCCTCTTCCACCTCTGCTTTTATGATATCTTTTAACACTTTCATATCTATCACATAGCCGGTGTCAGGATCAATTTTTCCAGTAACACTTACAATCAGTTCATAATTATGCCCATGAAAGTTAGGATTGTTGCATTTCCCAAAAACCGCATCGTTTTTTTTAAAATCCCAATCCTTGCGATACAAGCGATGCGCTGCATTAAAATGGGCCTTTCTGCTCACTTTTACTTTCATTTGGCTCCAATATTAATATGTTCGTAAAATTTCTCAAAAATCACCTTAAACCATGCTGTATAATTTTCTGGGCTTAGCGCTATATCAACTTTTACGTCTTCTAGCGACATCCATTTCCAATCCGCCACTTCTTCTTCATTTATTGTTGGTTCTGCGTTAAACTTTCCCAACAAAACGTGGTCATATTCGTGTTCGGTCAAACCGTTGTCGAAAGGTGCTTTGTAGATAAAAGAAATGGACTCCTCCAAATCCGTTACAAAACCCATCTCCTCCTGCAATCTTCGTTTTCCTGCCTCAATATTGCTCTCCCCATCCCTTTGATGGCTACAGCAGGTGTTAGTCCAAAGCCCAGGTGAATGGTATTTATCCAAAGCCCTTTGTTGCAACATCAATTCATTGTTATCATTAAAAATAAAAACAGAAAATGCACGGTGCAATATGGCTTTTTCATGGGCTTCCATCTTAGGCATTAAACCAATCTGCTCATCTTGTTCATTAACAAGAATTACTTTTTCTTCTTCCATAGGTAAACAAAAATACGAACAAAAAATCACTTGTTTTGCACCTAGTTTTAAGAAATAAAAAAAGCACCTAAAATAAATTTAGATGCCTTTGAAGTTGATGGTTAGCGTATTAGTTTTCTACAACGATGAATTCGCTTCGCCTATTGGCCTGATGCTCTTCTTTGGAACATTTTACGCCATTTGAACAATGGTTCGTAAGCTGTGTTTCCCCATAACCTTTACCGGATAATCTGTTTGCCGAAATGCCTCCATTATTTATAATATATGCTATGGTAGATTTGTTTCTTCTATTGGACAAAGCAAAATTATAGGCATCGCGCCCTCGTGAGTCCGTATGCGAGCGCACATCCACCTTTACATTGGGATACTGCTTCATGTAATTTATAATTTTTGCGAGTTCAATTTCCGCATCAGGACGGATAAAAGATTTGTCATAGTCAAAATAAATAGGGTTTAGGTTCAATAGCTTAAACAAGTCTGTCCCCACTTCGGCTACTTTCGGCTCTAATTTTAATTCTAATTTTAAAGTAGTTATATCCTCAGCGTCTACCGAAAAATCAATAAAATCGTCATTATAATTTTCCTTTTTGCCTTCAACGATATAGGTAGCATCGTTACATCCCATAGTAAAAGCGAACTTACCAGAACCGTCACTCACCCTGGATTCTATGATATTATTATTGGTGTCTGACAGGATAACTTTGGTATTTGGTAAAATTTCCTTAGTCCTTTTATCTATTACCGTTCCCGACACGTTAAAGGTACATTCCGGCATTTCAAAACTATAAATATCATCATCACCCTTTCCTCCTTTCCTATTGGATGAAATATATCCTTTTCCAGAAGCTTCATCAATTACAAAACTAAAATCGTCTTTCGGGCTGTTAATCGGCTTCGCCAAATTTTTTACACCTGTTCCAGTATAAATATGCTCAACATCAATCTTAAACACATCCAATCCGCCAAGCCCCACATGGCCATCAGATGAAAAATAAAGCATCCCTTTGTCACTTATAAAAGGAAAATTCTCCCTGCCCTCGGTATTTATATTCGGCCCTAAATTTACAACCTTGCCGTAGGTCCCATCATCATTGATATCAACTACAAAAATATCGGAGCTTCCAAAAGTACCGGGCATATCCGAAGCAAAATATAACTTGTCCTCCTCAACACTTAGCGCTGGATGCGCCACACTATATTCATCACTGTTAAAGGGTAAAGATTCTATATTGGTCCAAATCCCGTCCGCCAAAGTGGCTTTGTATATTTTTAAAGCATGGGTGTCCTCACTATTCTTTTTGAACCTTTTTTTGAAATAATTATTTCTTGTGAAGTATACAGTCTTCCCATCCTTAGTAAATGCAGTGGAAGATTCATGATATTTCGTGTTGATTTTTCCTAAAACTTCCGTTACATTACCGATGGAATCTATTTTGAATATATCCAAAAACGGTTGGGCGTTCCAACCATATATTTTTTCATTTACATCTCTAGATGAAGCAAATATTAAATTTCCATTATATATTGAAGCTCCAAAATCTGAAAACTCAGTGTTGATATTCAGATTTCTCAATTCATAATCTTTTGAGTTATTTTCAATGTCCCTTAGATAATTTGGGGCATTTAAAATTGCTTTTGCCCGGGAATCCTCTGGTTGCATTAGGGCAAACTTTACCAAAACCCCCTCTGCTTCATCATATTTTTCCTGTGCTTTCAAAGCCATACCAAATCTAAAATAATTTTCAGGATGGGTTTCAGGGCTCAATGCTATCAAGCTATCGTACCATTTTGAAGCATCTACCATTTCACTATTCAAATAAAAGGTATTCGCCAACTTTTCAATCACCTCCGGAGAGGCGTTTTCTTTACTTGCCAATTCCAACAAATCGCTTCTTGAGGCTACATAAGACAATTTTTCATAAGCTTTAATGGCTTTTGAAGCTTTTCCCTTTTGCGAAAAAGAACTATTAAAAACTAAAGCAAAAAGTATTGAAAGTATATATATTCTATGTTTCATATCTATTGTCTTTTAGAAGAATCTTGGGGATAAAATTTTACCAATCTGCTGTAATTCAAATCGTAACATAATTTCGTGGGTCCCGCTATTATAGTTGTTTAAAGCGGTAGTTGTAGCATCATAGGAATACCCTACAAATAGGCTTTTATCCACTTGAAAACCTACCAAGCCACTAACGGAATCATCCCACCTGTAAGCCAATCCTAAAGTAAACTTATCATTGAACAATACGTTAGCGGACAAATCTGCAATCAGGGGAGCACCCTCTACTGCCTTAACTAAAAAGGCCGGTTTTAGCTTGGTGTTTTCGCTTAAATCGAACACATACCCACCTATCAGGAAAAAATGCAGTCGCTCGGTGGCAATGGACTCTTGAAAATCATCGTAATGCTTGGTTGTTAACATATTAGGGACAGACAGACCTAAGTACCATTTATCTGAATGTAAATATGCGCCAACACCTAAGGTTGGAGAAATCAGATTAATATTATCGTTAAACACTCTGTCGGGGTTTTGAAAACGACCCTTGCTCCAATCGGCATCCAGAACATGTAGTCCACCTTTCACACCAAAGGACAATTCTAAATCAGTATTGAGAGGAATGGTATATGAAAAGTTTGCATCAATAGTTGTTTCTGAAGCAGGTCCTAGCTTATCGCTAACAACATTTAAACCAAGGCCTAAACGATCGTTCCTAAGCGGAGTATGAATTCCAAAAGTTATTGTTTCAGGTGCACCGTCTATACCAACCCATTGGGTCCTGTACAAAGCCGTTGCACTTAATACGTCTCTTTGTCCAGCATATGCAGAATTCACGCTCATGGTGTTATACATATAATGTGTAAACTGAGGGTCCTGTTGTGCTTGAGTTTCTATACCTAATAGTGCAGTAAACACTACTAAAATTAATCTTTTGATATATGATGATTTCTGTATCATTTTTTAATTTTTTAGCTGTTTACCTTAAATTATCTGTTTATGTATAACCATCCCACTTTTGGTTTAGAACCATCTCCAAAGTCCAACACATAATAATATGTTCCCTCCGGTAGTTTTTCATCTACTTTAAGCGTTGAACGTCCATTTGAAGTACCATCCCAATCATTACTATAGCCACGCTTCTCATAAACAATATTCCCCCATCTGTTATAAACTTCCAAATTATTGTTAGGATAATTATCGATACAATTGATAACCAAAGTATCATTATCGCCATCTCCATTTGGTGAAAATTCGTTGAAGACTAATAAACACCCAAGTTCTGTAAACGTAGGATCGTCGGATGTATTTCCATCCAAATCATCGCCATCATCACTTGTATCGGTAACGGTACCCGAAGACGTTGTGAGCGCAGTAGCAATGACACTATTACTTACCCCTCCAGCATTTATAACTGGTTGTGTAATAGTAAAGCTTGCTGTATATTCGGCAGTCTCACCAGCAAGAAGTGTTCCTGCGGTACTTCCTAAATCCGCACCAACAAATATTGGATCCTCCGTTAAAGAAATTGCGTTACCATTAGCATCAAGAAATATATCTTCCAATAACACATTAGTTAAAAGAATATCTCCGGTATTTTCAACTTCAATAGTATATCTAATTATATCTCCTACATCCGTACCCGATACCTCGGCAATCTTAGTAACTTCCATAGACGCTTGGCATCCCGTTGTAATGGGATCGCAGGGGTCGTTCGGATCACTGGTTGGCCCACCCGGGAAAGTCGTTGGATCGTCCGGTGTGCTCGGGTCATCGATTCCTGTCGTTTCCTCGCAGTCCGTTAGGCCATCGCCATCACTATCGGTTGTATCTATTCCTATCGGATCGCAGGGATCGTTCGGATCACTCGTCGGTCCGCCCGGGAAAGTCGTTGGATCGTCCGGTGTGCTTGGGTCATCGATTCCCGTCGTTTCCTCGCAGTCGGTCAAGCCATCGCCATCACTATCGGTTGTATCTATTCCTATCGGATCGCAGGGGTCGTTCGGATCACTGGTTGGCCCACCCGGGAAAGTCGTTGGATCGTCCGGTGTACTCGGGTCATCGATTCCTGTCGTTTCCTCGCAGTCGGTCAAGCCATCGCCATCACTGTCGGTTGTATCTATTCCTATCGGATCGCAGGGGTCGTTCGGATCACTTGTTGGTCCGCCCGGGAAAGTCGTTGGATCATCCGGTGTACTTGGGTCATCGATTCCTGTCGTTTCCTCGCAGTCGGTCAAGCCATCGCCATCACTATCGGTTGTATCTATTCCTATCGGATCGCAGGGGTCGTTCGGATCACTTGTTGGTCCGCCCGGGAAAGCCGTTGGATCGTCCGGTGTGCTCGGGTCATCGATTCCAGTGGTCTCCTCACAGTCCGTTAGGCCATCGCCATCACTGTCGGTTGTATCTATTCCTATCGGATCGCAGGGGTCGTTCGGATCACTCGTCGGTCCGCCTGGGAAGGTCGTTGGATCGTCCGGTGTACTCGGGTCATCGATTCCTGTCGTTTCCTCGCAGTCGGTCAAGCCATCGCCATCACTGTCAGTTGTATCGATGCCAATCGGATCACAGGGATCGTTAGGATCACTCGTCGGTCCACCTGGAAAGGTCGTTGGATCGTCCGGTGTGCTCGGGTCATCGATTCCTGTCGTTTCCTCGCAGTCGGTCAAGCCATCGCCATCACTGTCGGTTGTATCTATTCCTATCGGATCGCAGGGGTCGTTCGGATCAC
>NZ_JACNMF010000001.1:858884-861460 GCF_014270105.1 Hyunsoonleella aquatilis | reverse complement strand
ACAGTCCGTTAGGCCATCGCCATCACTGTCGGTTGTATCTATTCCTATCGGATCGCAGGGATCGTTCGGATCACTCGTCGGTCCGCCCGGGAAAGTCGTTGGATCGTCCGGTGTGCTCGGGTCGTCGATTCCAGTGGTCTCCTCACAGTCCGTTAGGCCATCGCCATCACTGTCGGTTGTATCTATTCCTATCGGATCGCAGGGATCGTTAGGATCACTCGTCGGTCCACCTGGAAAGGTCGTTGGATCGTCCGGTGTGCTCGGGTCATCGATTCCAGTGGTCTCCTCACAGTCCGTTAGGCCATCGCCATCACTGTCGGTTGTATCTATTCCTATCGGATCGCAGGGATCGTTCGGATCACTTGTTGGTCCGCCTGGGAAGGTCGTTGGATCGTCCGGTGTACTTGGATCGTCGATTCCTGTCGTTTCCTCGCAGTCGGTCAAGCCATCGCCATCACTGTCCGTTGTATCGATACCTATCGGATCACAGGGATCGTTCGGATCACTTGTTGGTCCGCCCGGGAAAGTCGTTGGATCATCCGGTGTACTTGGATCGTCGATTCCAGTAGTCTCCTCACAGTCCGTTAGGCCATCGCCATCTGAATCAACTAAGGAAGTACACAGCGGAATTACGACTGTAATTGTGGCTTCGTTTGAGGTATTTCCTTCATCATCATCAACGGTGTATGTAATAGTTGTTGTTCCATTTGTATATCCTACTTCTGGAGTAAATGTTAGTGTTCCATCTCCATTATCAGTAAATGTCCCCTCACCTGGCACAGTAAATGTACTTTGCTGTCCTGGAGTACTTGGGTCTAAATCAATTGTTGAATCATCAATTGTTCCATTAGGGTCAGTATCGTTTACCGTTATATCTATAATTACTGCTATTCCTGGATCAGTTGTCCCTCCATCATCATTTGCCACGGGCGGACAATTTGATGAATCCGGATCACAGGGATCATTAGGGTCACTAGGTCCTATAGGAATACCTGGTGTTCCTGGATCATCGATTCCGGTGGTTTCTTCACAGTCCGTTAAACCGTCACCATCTGTATCCGTTGTATTGATACCTATCGGATCACAGGGGTCATTCGGATCACTTGTTGGTCCGCCCGGGAAGGTGGTCGGGTCTTCCGGTGTACTTGGGTCATCGATTCCTGTGGTTTCCTCACAATCGGTTAGGCCGTCGCCATCACTGTCCGTTGTATTGATGCCTATAGGATCACAAGGGTCGTTCGGATCGCTGGTCGGTCCGCCCGGGAAGGTCGTTGGGTCATCAGGTGTACTTGGATCATCGATTCCCGTGGTTTCCTCACAGTCTGTAAGGCCATCGCCATCGCTATCCGTTGTATTGATGCCTATCGGATCACAGGGGTCGTTCGGATCACTTGTTGGACCGCCTGGGAAGGTTGTTGGATCTTCAGGGGTGCTCGGATCGTCGATTCCCGTCGTTTCCTCGCAGTCCGTTAGGCCATCGCCATCACTATCTGAAGAACTTGGGCATGCTGGAATAGTAACTGAAATAGTTGCTTCATTAGAAGTATTCCCATCATTATCATTAACGGTATATGTAATAGTTGTAGTTCCATTTGTATAACCAGGCACGGGATCAAAAGTAACAGTACCATCACCATTATCAGTAAATGTTCCCTCTCCAGGTACCGTAAAGGTATTTTGTTGCCCTGGACTACTTGGATCTAAATCAATTGTTAAATCATCAATTGTACCATCGTTATCTGTATCATTATCTGTAATATCAATTATTACATCTACATCTTCATTTGTTGATCCAGCATCATCATTTGCAATTGGAT
Organism: Hyunsoonleella aquatilis; assembly: GCF_014270105.1. Taxonomy (GTDB): domain Bacteria; phylum Bacteroidota; class Bacteroidia; order Flavobacteriales; family Flavobacteriaceae; genus Jejuia; species Jejuia aquatilis. The sequence goes on along the minus strand of NZ_JACNMF010000001.1, from coordinate 859,643 downwards.
CGTCGTTCACAGGGTTCACCGTAACGTCTATGTCCGCAGTGGCACAGTCCCCGTCCGCATCGCAGATCTCGTAGGTGATGGTATCCGGGCCGTTGTAATTTGTATTCGGCGTATAGTCTATCGTATCGTCGGTAGGGTCGTTGGGCGTACCGCCGTCGTTTACCGTGGCAGTCCCGTTGGCCGGTGGTGTCGTAATGGTAATGGTACCGGTACTCGGGCCGTCGCCTCCGAAATCGTCGTTTGCCAGCGGGTCGATGTTCACCGTGTCGTCCTCGTCGACACTTGCCGTATCGTCCACAGCTGTTGGTGTATCATTTATCGGGTTTACCGTAACGTCTATGTCCGCCGTGGCACAGTCCCCGTCCGCATCGCAGATCTCGTAGGTGATGGTATCCGGGCCGTTGTAGTCCCCGTTGGGCGTGTAGTCTATCGTATCGTCGGTAGGGTCGTTGGGCGTACCGCCGTCGTTCACCGTGGCGGTACCGTTGGCCGGTGGTGTCGTAATGGTAATGGTGCCTGTGCTCGGGCCGTCACCTCCAAAATTATCGTTTCCTAACGGGTCGATGTTCACCGTGTCGTCCTCGTCTACCGTGGCCGTATCGTCCACAGCTGTTGGTGTATCATTTACCGGGTTTACCGTTACGTCTATGTCCGCCGTGGCACAGTCCCCGTCCGCATCGCAGATCTCGTAGGTGACCGTATCCGGGCCGTTGTAGTCCCCGTTGGGCGTATAGTCTATCGTATCGTCGGTAGGGTCGT
>NZ_JACNMF010000001.1:0-858786 GCF_014270105.1 Hyunsoonleella aquatilis | reverse complement strand
AGTCCCCGTCCGCATCGCAGATCTCGTAGGTGACCGTATCCGGGCCGTTGTAGTCCCCGTTGGGCGTATAGTCTATCGTATCGTCGGTAGGGTCGTTGGGCGTACCGCCGTCGTTCACCGTGGCAGTACCGTTGGCCGGTGGTGTCGTAATGGTAATGGTGCCTGTGCTCGGGCCGTCCCCGCCGAAATTGTCGTTTCCTAATGGGTCGATGTTCACCGTGTCGTCCTCGTCGACACTGGCCGTGTCGTCTACTGCGGTTGGTGTATCGTTTATCGGGTTCACCGTTACGTCTATGTCCGCCGTGGCACAGTCCCCGTCCGCATCGCAGATCTCGTAGGTGACCGTATCCGGGCCGTTGTAGTCCCCGTTGGGCGTATAGTCTATCGTATCGTCGGTAGGGTCGTTGGGCGTACCGCCGTCGTTCACCGTGGCAGTACCGTTGGCCGGTGGTGTCGTAATGGTAATGGTACCGGTACTCGGGCCGTCGCCTCCGAAATCGTCGTTTGCCAGCGGGTCGATGTTCACCGTGTCGTCCTCGTCGACACTTGCCGTATCGTCCACAGCTGTTGGTGTATCATTTATCGGGTTTACCGTAACGTCTATGTCCGCCGTGGCACAGTCGCCATCGGCATCACAGATCTCATAGGTGATGGTATCCGGGCCGTTGTAGTCCCCGTTGGGCGTGTAGTCTATCGTATCGTCGGTAGGGTCGTTGGGCGTACCGCCGTCGTTCACCGTGGCGGTGCCGTTGGTGGGCGGTGTCGTAATGGTAATGGTACCGGTACTCGGGCCGTCGCCTCCGAAATCGTCGTTTGCCAGCGGGTCGATGTTCACCGTGTCGTCCTCGTCTACCGTGGCCGTATCGTCCACGGCTGTTGGCTCACATGCAGAGACACCAGCATTTGTAGAACTTCCAGCTCCTTGTCCACTCCCACCATTTACTGCTGTTGGAACTCCACTTGAATTAAATGGCCCTGGCACACTATCGTTTGCGTCAAGTTGTGCTGATGATATATTGGCTGTTCCTTCAACTGCATCTGGGCAACCATCACCATCACTATCAGTATCCAAATGATCGGCAATTCCGTCGTTATCTGTATCAACTGTTGTAGTACTTAAAGGGTTATTAAAATTTGCGGCACAATCAAATTCAACATTGTGCTGTCTACCTCCCGCTGAAGCTCCTGCAACTCTTGCTATAACTCCTAAACGAATAGTATAAGATGATTTTCCTTGATGTTCTGTAGCATAATTTACTTGAGGAAAGGTATTCGTTACACCAGGGTATTCTGTAGTTCCTGCGGTCCCAACAACAAAGTTATCGACTGTATCAATATTTAACTCTGTAGGGTCATCAACAAAATATCCTACGGGTAATTGAGACCAATTTTGTTCACCATAAGTACTATTCCCGTCAACATCATTAAAATTCACAAAAAACTCTGTAAGCACAACATCATTTACACCAACTGTCCCGCCAGTCGTCACAAAGTCAAATCTAAATTCAGTGTAGGCCTGATCTCCTGGCGCACTTAAATTGAATGCAGATTGAGGTTGAAACGAATTTGGGTTTGACCCATTGTCATCTAAAGTCGGTATGGTTGTTCCATTTAATGTAACTATTGTTACCAATGCATCAATTCCTGTGGCAACATTAGGGAACCTAAAAGTTTCACCTTGTAAAAACGTACTATTATTACCATCACCACCTGGTTCTTCTGTAAAGGCATTATTAAAATTTAACACTGTGTGCGATCCACATGCTGGAGCTGAACCTGTAGTTGTAGAAAATCCTTCATCAGTATCCAATATTCCATCATTGTCATCATCTAAATCAGTAACATCATCTACACCATCTCCATCGGAATCTTGCAAAACAAGAATGCCTAGAGTAGCTAAATTAGAATTTGCACCAGTATCGTCTTCTACTCGAAAATTAATATCTGCGACTCCTAAATAATCAGTCGCAGGTGTATAAACTACATTTCCTGTATTATCAACAGAATATGTCCCTACCCCAGGAATTACCAAATCATTTCCAACAGTACCAATATTTGAAGAGTTATTGGGATCAATTAAAACGATTGTATTCGGATCCAAATTCCCATCTGGATCAGAGGAACCTGTTAGCACATTAATTGCGGGATTTCCAGTGGAATTTTGAACCACGGTATTACCTAAATTATCAACTACTACTGGAGGACCATTAAGTGTAGTAATAGACGGGTTTATAAAATTAACTTCACCTAAAAAACTTACGGAGTTTTGTCTTTGCCCACCACTTGTTGATCGACCATTTCTAAACCTAACCGTACTAATATTATTGTAGACCACAGCAACCACAAACTCTGTTCTAGCGGCATTTATACCTGCAGAAAAATCAGAATCACTTTGAAAACGCGTAAAAATTCCATTGGAAGAAACTACCAAATCCGTAGGACACCCAATATTATTATTAGTTGCACCCGATCCTTGAGGACATCCACCTGGTGTAGGGCTATTTCCTGCCTCCAAAGTATAACTTTCAGGTACGGCGACCTCAAAAAATTCATTACCATCCACATCGATAGCTTCTAGGGTATATGAATCAACTAGTATTGGTGTTCCATTAGAAGACGCATTGGCTGTTCCATCTTCAACAAACTGTATTTCCCATTCTACATACCCCCCAGCGGCTGTGGTCGTCGTTGAAGGCTCAAATCGATTATCTACCCCCAGCGTAGTATCCACATTATTTACGGTGATATTATTTAACTCTATTATGGTAACAACAGCATCCGCGTTAGAGGCAGTCCCGTTTACGTTTACTACAACATCAGTATATAAATAACGAGAGCCCTGCTGATTTAAAGTTCCCGAAAGCAGTGTTGGTCCTTGAGTTCCACCAAATGTTGGTGCTGCCTGAGAAAAAACAGTTAATGACCCTAAAAAAAGGCCTATTAAAAGGAGTAACTTAAAATATTTGTTTTTAGTTTGGTAAAGATTTGCCATAATAGTGTTGAGCTATGCTTTAATTTTCAATTCAACTTTTAACTTAGATGTGAAAAAAAATGAGATTATTTATATTGAGAGACTGTACAGTGGATATTTGAGAGTATTTTTTTGTAAAATTAACATTTGTTAACAAACATGCAAATAGTTGCGGAATAATTAAATTCATAAGTCAGTTTGTATAATGTGCTTTTCTGCAAATTATTAAAATTATTGCCGTCTAAGTGCTGTGCATAACTACGCAATGAGTACGCGAATTTGATTTTAAACAATAAAACTTAAAAAAAACCAACAAATCAAATACATTCACATATCAAAAAGATAAGTCACTATGTATAGCAGAATGCCTTTTAAAATTTATCTTTGCCGAAATTTATTTTTATGTCTTTTATTAAGGAAATTGAGCGCAGACGTACCTTCGGAATTATTTCCCATCCAGATGCGGGTAAGACTACTTTAACAGAAAAACTGTTGCTTTTTGGTGGTGCCATACAAGAAGCTGGCGCCGTAAAAAGCAATAAAATTAAAAAAGGAGCCACCAGTGATTTTATGGAAATTGAGCGCCAACGTGGTATTTCCGTTGCGACTTCTGTGCTTGCCTTTGAATATGACGGTATCAAAATCAATATTCTGGATACACCTGGGCACAAAGATTTTGCCGAGGACACTTTTAGAACCCTTACTGCTGTCGACAGCGTAATTGTTGTGATTGACGTAGCCAAAGGTGTTGAGGAGCAAACTGAAAAATTGGTAGAAGTGTGCCGTATGCGTAATATTCCTATGATTGTTTTTATCAATAAACTGGATAGGGAAGGAAAAGATGCATTCGATTTATTGGATGAAGTTGAGCAAAAGTTAGGCTTGAAAGTCACACCTTTGAGTTTCCCTATCGGAATGGGTTATGAATTTAAAGGGATTTACAACCTCTGGGAGAAAAACATCAATTTGTTTAGTGGAGATAGCCGAAAAGATATTGAGGAAACTATCAAAATTTCGGATTTATCCTCCCCAGAATTGGACGAATTGGTTGGTGAATCTTCTGCTAATACGCTACGCGAAGAAATAGAATTGGTTGAGGGAATTTATCCACAGTTTGATAAAAATACCTATTTGGAAGGCAATTTACAGCCTGTATTTTTTGGTTCGGCCCTAAACAATTTTGGAGTTCGGGAGTTATTGGACTGCTTTGTGGAGATAGCACCAAAGCCAAGACCAAAAAACAGTGAAGAGCGCTTGGTAAAGCCCAATGAGGACAAATTCAGTGGCTTTGTATTTAAAATACACGCCAATATGGATCCCAATCACAGAAACAGGTTGGCTTTCGTTAAAATTGTTTCAGGCGAATTTAAACGGAACACACCATATTTACATGTGAGACATAACAAAAAGGTTAAATTTTCAAGTCCGAATGCTTTTTTTGCTGAAAAAAAGGAAATTGTAGACGTTTCCTATCCAGGTGATATCGTTGGACTTCAAGATACGGGAAATTTCAAAATAGGAGATACGCTAACGGAAGGTGAAGTATTGAACTATAAAGGCATCCCAAGTTTTTCACCAGAGCATTTCAGGTACATCAACAATGCTGACCCATTAAAATCAAAGCAGTTATACAAGGGTATTGACCAGTTGATGGATGAAGGTGTTGCCCAATTATTTACTTTGGAATTAAATGGCAGAAAGGTTATTGGCACAGTTGGAGCGCTTCAATATGAAGTCATTCAGTATAGACTGGAACATGAATACGGTGCAAAATGTACTTATGAAAACCTGAACGTGCACAAAGCATGTTGGGTAGATCCGGAAGATGAAAAAAATGAAGAATTCGAAGAGTTTTTAAGGGTGAAACAACGGTTTTTGGCCAAGGACAAGCAAAACCAATTGGTGTTTTTAGCGGATTCGGCCTTTTCACTCCAAATGACTCAGCAAAAATACCCAAGTATCAAATTTCACTATACTTCGGAATTTGAGTAAAATCAATATGCATTTCATCGGAAAAAGCGTATTTGGCATATTTTTTTTCGCGATTGAACGAATTTTTAGGACATAAAAATCAACTCTTTATAAATTGTATCTCAGAAATCAACCCCAAATTGATGACACCATGGAAATAGAATCTAAAGAATTTAGCAACAAGGATATTACCGTAACTTATGATCCTTGTCTCTGTACGCTTTCAAAAACTTGTGCTCGAGGATTGTCTCACGTATTTAGTGATACGATAATCCCCTGGGTAAATTTAGACGAGGGCAAAACAGATGAAATTATCAAGCAAATTAAAAAATGCCCATCCGGAGCCTTGCAGTATTATAGAAAAAACCAGAAACAAGCTATATAATTCAATTCCGAATTGAAACAAAAAATCCTTTGAACATGGTTCAAAGGATTTTTTGTTTTATGCTTGCCCCGTTGGGCCAAAGTTTAACGGAATTGGAGGTTGTTCATAGTCTTTTATCTCCCCATGAGCATTTTCAAACCTTGCCACGTTGTCACCCAAAGCCTTCAATAACCGCTTGGCATGTTGTGGTGTTAAAATTATTCTGGATTTTACCTTATTTTTTGGTACGCCCGGCATAATGTTTACAAAATCCACTACAAATTCAGATACAGAATGATTGATGATGGCTAAGTTCGAATACGTGCCTTCAGCAACTTTTTCATCCAGTTCAATATTGATTTGACCTTGCTTTTGATTGTCTTTTTCGTCTGCCATAATATATATTATTTTAATAAAAAAGCCTTCAATACTATCTAGATTGAAGGCCTTTGTTTTTTGAGACACTTCGACTGCGCTCAGTGTAAATTCGACTTATAGGTTTCACTGCGTCTATGAATTGCGAAGCCTGAGTCTCATTTAATTAAAGTTCATTTCCTGCTTTACTTGCATCATTTCGTCAAATTCTTCTTTAGAACCAACGATGATGTCCGTATAATTTCTCATACCCGTACCTGCTGGAATTCTATGTCCAACAATTACGTTTTCCTTTAATCCTTCAAGAGAATCCACTTTACCTGCTACTGCTGCTTCGTTCAATACTTTCGTGGTTTCCTGGAATGATGCCGCTGAAATAAACGACTTAGTTTGAAGCGAGGCTCTTGTAATACCTTGTAGAATAGGTGCCGCCGTTGCAGGCTTGGCATCCCTTGCTTCCACAAGCTTCTTATCCTCTCTTCTTAATATAGAATTTTCGTCCCTTAAATCACGAGGTGATACAATTTGACCCGCTTTTAAGTTGGTAGATTCCCCTGCATCTTCAACTACCTTCATTCCGAAAATCTCATCATTTTCTTTAATGAAATCATCTTTATGCGCCAATTGATCCTCAAGGAAGATGGTGTCACCAGAATCGATGATTCTTACTTTACGCATCATTTGTCTTACAACAACTTCAAAATGCTTATCATTAATTTTCACACCTTGTAAACGGTAAACCTCTTGTACTTCGTTCACCAAATATTGCTGTACCGCAGAAGGCCCTTTGATATTCAAGATATCGTTTGGTGTAATAGAACCATCAGATAAAGGCATACCAGCTTTCACGTAATCGTTTTCCTGAACAAGGATTTGATTTGAAAGCTTAACTAGGTATTTCTTAATCTCGCCTAACTTGGATTCTACGATAATTTCGCGGTTTCCACGCTTGATTTTTCCGAAGGACACTACTCCGTCAATCTCACTAACCACCGCAGGGTTGGATGGGTTACGCGCTTCGAACAACTCCGTTACACGTGGCAAACCACCCGTAATATCACCTGCTTTAGCAGATTTACGCGGTATTTTCACCAAGATTTTACCTACTTTAATTTTCTCTCCATCGTCAATCATTAAGTGTGCACCAACTGGTAAGTTGTACGAACGAATGGTTTCACCTTTTCCATCTTCAATATGAAGGGTCGGGATCAACTTTTTATTTCTAGATTCAGAAATTACTTTTTCTTGGAATCCTGTTTGTTCATCAATTTCAACTTGGTAAGTCACACCTTGCTCGATGTTTTCATACTTCACCTTACCGGCAAATTCCGAAATTATTACACCATTATATGGATCCCACTGACATACCACATCACCTTTCTTCAATTCCTGACCATTTTTGACAAAAATGATGGAACCGTAAGGAATGTTGTTCGTGCTTAACGTAATTCCTGTTTTCTTATCAACCAATTTGATTTCAGAAGTTCTGGAAATAACAATATCAGCTTCATTACCTTCGCTATCTTCACCTTTAACAGTTTTAAGATCTTCGATTTCGGCAATTCCATCAAACTTCACAGCTAATTTGTTATCCTCAGAAATGTTACCTGCAATACCACCTACATGGAAGGTACGCAATGTCAACTGTGTACCTGGTTCACCAATAGACTGCGCAGCAACAACACCAACAGCCTCTCCTCTTTGAACCATCTTACCAGTAGCAAGGTTTCGTCCGTAGCATTTAGCACAGATACCTTTGGTAGCCTCACAACTTAATGGTGAACGCACCTCCAACGTTTCAATTGGTGAGTCTTCAATAGCCTTCGCGATGTCGTCGTCAATCAACTGCCCAGCAGCAACCAATAACTCATCGGTTTGAGGATCGTAAGTATCGTTTAGTGCTACTCGGCCAACAATTCTTTCTTCAAGTGTTTCAACTACCTCATCGTTTTTCTTCAAAGGTTCTACTTCAACACCTCTAAGGGTACCACAATCCTCTGTATTAATAATAACGTCTTGAGACACATCCACCAAACGACGCGTTAAGTAACCCGCATCCGCAGTTTTAAGTGCCGTATCGGCAAGACCCTTACGAGCACCGTGCGTAGAAATAAAGTATTCCAAAATTGAAAGCCCTTCCTTAAAGTTAGAAAGAATTGGGTTTTCAATGATTTCTCCACCACCTGCGTTGGATTTTTTAGGTTTGGCCATCAAACCACGCATTCCGGTCAGCTGACGAATCTGCTCTTTAGAACCACGAGCTCCAGAATCCAACATCATATATACAGAGTTGAATCCTTGTTGATCCTCACGGATACGCTTCATCGAAAGCTCTGTCAGCTCGGCATTCGTAGATGTCCAAATATCAATTACTTGGTTGTAACGCTCGTTGTTGGTAATCAATCCCATATTATAGTTACCCATAATACCGTCCACCTGCTTATTTGCAGCATCGATCATACCTTGCTTTTCTGGTGGGATGATAATATCACCTAAGCTGAAAGACAGACCGCCTTGGAATGCAAAATTGAACCCTAAAGTTCTAATCGCATCCAAGAATTCAGCCGTTTCAGGAACAGATGTTACTTTAAGGATTTGACCGATAATATCCCTCAAAGACTTCTTAGTCAATACCTGATTGATATATCCGGCAGCTTGAGGTACATGTTGGTTGAATAACACACGACCAACAGTAGTCTCAACGATCATTCTATCCAATTTACCATCTTCATTAATGTCGATGGTTCTTACCTTGATTCCGGCATTCAAATCCACTTTCTTTTCATTAAAAGCAATTTCTACTTCTTCAGGAGAATAGAACGTCAACCCTTCACCTTTGATAGGCAGTTCAGGAGTGGACTTGCGCTCTTTGGTCATATAATATAAACCAAGCACCATATCTTGAGAAGGTACGGTAACTGGAGAACCATTTGCAGGGTTCAAAATATTATGTGATGCCAACATTAATAATTGACATTCCAGAATCGCCTCTGGCCCTAATGGTAAATGTACTGCCATCTGGTCACCGTCGAAATCCGCGTTAAATGCGGTACACACTAACGGGTGTAACTGGATTGCTTTACCTTCAATTAATTTCGGTTGGAACGCTTGGATACCCAAACGGTGTAACGTAGGCGCTCGATTCAGCAATACCGGATGTCCTTTAAGGACGTTTTCCAAGATATCCCAAACCACAGGCTCTCTTTTATCTATAATTTTCTTTGCAGATTTTACCGTTTTTACAATACCTCTTTCGATTAATTTTCTAATCACGAAAGGCTTGTATAATTCAGCCGCCATGTTCTTTGGCAATCCACATTCGAATAATTTTAATTCTGGACCAACAACGATTACCGAACGCGCAGAATAATCAACACGCTTACCTAAAAGGTTTTGACGGAAACGTCCTTGCTTACCTTTTAATGAATCTGATAATGATTTTAATGGTCTGTTAGAATCTGTTTTTACTGCTGAAGATTTACGTGTGTTATCAAACAATGAATCTACCGATTCCTGCAACATACGCTTTTCGTTACGTAAAATTACTTCAGGTGCTTTGATTTCAACCAAACGCTTCAAACGGTTGTTTCTGATGATTACACGACGGTATAAATCGTTCAAATCAGAAGTAGCAAAACGACCACCATCTAACGGTACTAAAGGACGCAATTCAGGTGGGATGATTGGAATCACCTTCATAATCATCCACTCTGGTCTGTTCTCACGATTGTTATTAGACTCTCTTAAGGCCTCAACAACTTGTAAACGCTTTAACGCTTCAGTTTTACGTTGTTTAGAAGTTTCGGTATTTGCCTTATGACGTAATTCATAAGACAAACCTTCCAAGTCGATACGCGCCAATAAATCTATCAAACACTCAGCCCCCATTTTTGCGATAAACTTGTTAGGGTCCGTGTCTTCTAAATATTGATTTTCTTGAGGTAATTCCTCTAGAATATTAAGATATTCCTCTTCTGTAAGGAAATCCATTTTTTGTAACGGCTCGCCTTCTTCGTTTTTGGCATTACCCGGTTGAATTACTACGTAACGCTCGTAGTAAATTATCATATCTAATTTCTTAGACGGCAACCCTAGTAAATATCCTATTTTATTTGGTAACGAACGGAAATACCATATATGCGCCACAGGCACCACCAAGTTGATGTGTCCTACGCGATCACGACGTACTTTCTTTTCCGTTACTTCAACACCACAACGGTCACAAACAATACCCTTGTAGCGGATTCTTTTATATTTTCCACAGGCACATTCGTAATCCTTTACAGGACCAAAAATACGCTCACAGAACAAACCATCACGTTCTGGTTTGTGAGTTCGATAATTGATAGTTTCCGGTTTTAAAACCTCACCTCTAGATTCTGCTAAAATAGACTCTGGTGATGCTAAACCAATTGAGATTTTATTAAACCTCTTAACTGTATGTTTATCTTGTTTTCTTGCCATGTTTTTTTAGTTTTCAGTCTCAGTCTCAGTACTCAGTTGATGTAAACTGCATACTGCGACTGCCAACTTTAAGTTTTACTCCTCTAATCTGATGTCTAATCCTAAACCTTTCAATTCGTGCATTAATACGTTGAAAGATTCTGGTAAACCTGGATCTGGCATTGGTTCGCCTTTTACGATACTTTCGTAAGTTTTGGCTCTACCAATTACATCATCAGATTTTACAGTTAAGATCTCACGTAAGGTACTTGATGCCCCATAAGCCTCAAGTGCCCAAACTTCCATCTCACCAAAACGCTGACCACCAAACTGGGCTTTACCACCAAGGGGTTGTTGCGTAATTAATGAGTAAGGCCCAATAGAACGTGCGTGCATTTTATCGTCAACCATGTGGCCTAATTTCAACATGTAAATTACACCTACAGTCGCTGGCTGATCAAAACGGTCTCCAGTTCCACCGTCATATAAATACGTATGACCGTATCTTGGAATTCCAGCTTCATCAGTTAAAGCGTTGATTTGATCAATATTAGCACCATCGAAAATTGGAGTCGCATATTTTTGACCCAATTTCTGACCGGCCCATCCCAAAACAGTTTCATAAATCTGACCGATGTTCATACGAGAAGGTACACCAAGCGGGTTCAATACAATATCCACAGGGGTTCCATCTTCCAAGAACGGCATATCTTCTTGACGAACGATACGTGCTACAATACCTTTGTTACCGTGACGTCCCGCCATTTTATCACCTACTTTCAGTTTACGTTTCTTAGCGATATAAACTTTAGCTAATTTGATGATACCTGCAGGTAATTCGTCACCAACAGAAATGGTAAACTTCTCACGGCGCAAGTTTCCTTGTAAATCATTTTCCTTAATCTTATAGTTGTGAATTAATTCAGAAACTAATTGATTGGTATGATCGTCAGTCGTCCATTTACCAGACACCAAGTGCGCATAATCATCAACAGCGTTTAACATTTTAAGTGTAAACTTCTTACCTTTTGGTAGAACTTCTTCACCTAAATCATTAAAGATACCTTGAGCAGTTTTTCCATTAACGATAGCGAATAGTTTTTCAACTAAAACATCTTTAAGCTCATCAAACTTTCTGTCGTATTGTGCTTCAAGAGCTAAAATATCATCTTTATCCTGAGCTCTTTTACGCTTATCTTTTACCGCTCTGGCGAATAATTTCTTGTCAATTACAACACCATTCAATGAAGGCGATGCTTTTAATGATGCATCTTTTACATCACCAGCTTTATCACCGAAGATGGCACGTAATAATTTTTCCTCAGGTGTTGGGTCAGATTCACCTTTTGGTGTAATCTTACCAATTAAAATGTCACCAGGCTTTACTTCGGCACCAACGCGAATCATACCGTGCTCATCCAAGTCTTTAGTAGCCTCTTCGGAAACGTTTGGTATATCATTCGTTAACTCCTCGTTACCTAGTTTTGTATCTCTAACCTCGAGTGAGTATTCATCAATATGAATTGAGGTGAAAATATCTTCGCGAACCACTTTTTCAGAAATTACAATCGCATCCTCAAAGTTATACCCTTTCCAAGGCATAAACGCCACTTTCATATTTCTACCAAGTGCCAATTCTCCTTTTTGAGTGGCGTAACCCTCACACAACACTTGTCCTTTTGACACCTTATCTCCTTTTGTAACAATAGGTTTCAAGTTGATAGAGGTTCCTTGGTTGGTCTTTCTGAATTTTACTAATGGATACGATTTAATATCTGAATCAAAACTAACTTTAGCTTCGTCTTCAGTACGGTCGTACCTAATTTTAATTTCATTGGCATCCACATAAAGTACCTCTCCTGAACCTTCAGCATTAATCAATACTCTGGAATCTGAGGCCACTTGACGCTCTAAACCTGTTCCAACTATTGGAGAATCCACTCTCAATAAAGGTACCGCTTGACGCATCATGTTTGATCCCATCAGTGCACGGTTTGCATCATCATGCTCCAAGAATGGAATCAAAGAAGCTGAAATCGATGAAATTTGGTTTGGTGCAACATCAGTATAATGTAACTCATTTGGATCAATCACTGGGAAATCACCTTCCATACGCGCAATTACCTTATCATGCTGTATTTTTCCATCACCATCCACTTCAATAGTAGCCTGGGCAATCAGTTTTTCCTCTTCTTCTTCAGCACTTAAATACGTTGGTGCGTTTTTGATATCCACAACACCATTTTCAACTTTTCGATATGGTGTTTCAATGAATCCCATTGAATTCACTTTGGCAAAAACTGACAATGAAGAAATCAAACCAATGTTCGGACCTTCTGGTGTTTCTATAGGACATAAACGGCCATAGTGCGTATAGTGAACGTCACGAACCTCAAAACCTGCTCTTTCTCTTGAAAGTCCTCCAGGGCCTAAAGCCGATAAACGACGCTTGTGAGTAATCTCTGCTAATGGATTGGTTTGATCCATAAACTGAGATAGCTGGTTTGTACCAAAGAACGAATTAATTACTGAAGATAACGTCTTCGCATTAATCAAATCGATCGGGGTAAAAACTTCGTTATCACGAACATTCATACGCTCACGAATGGTACGTGCCATACGCGCTAAACCAACACCAAACTGAGATGACAATTGCTCACCTACTGTACGTACACGACGGTTGGATAAGTGATCGATATCATCAATCTCTGCTTTAGAATTGATCAGCTCGATTAAATATTTTATGATGGTAATGATATCTTCTTTGGTCAAAACTTGCTTGTCCATTCCGATATCCAACCCTAATTTTTTGTTCATTCTGTAACGACCTACTTCTCCAAGTGAGTAACGTTGGTCTGAGAAGAATAACTTATCTATAATACCACGGGCAGTTTCCTCATCTGGCGGTTCTGCATTACGTAATTGTCTATAGATATGCTCAACAGCCTCTTTTTCGGAGTTGGTTGGGTCTTTTTGAAGCGTATTGTGAATAATAGCATAATCGCCTTTATCCTGATCTTCTTTGTGTAACAAAATGGTTTTTACACCGGCTTCAAGAATTTCTTCAATATTCTCTTTATCAAGGATAGTATCACGATCCAATACAATTTCGTTACGCTCGATAGATACTACCTCACCTGTATCTTCATCCACAAAATCCTCGTGCCATGTGTTCAACACACGTGCCGCTAACTTTCGTCCTAAATATTTCTTCAGACCTGTCTTAGAAACTTTCACCTCTTCAGCTAAATCGAAAATTTCTAAAATATCCTTATCGCGTTCGAAACCAATCGCACGGAATAAAGTAGTTACAGGTAATTTTTTCTTTCTATCAATGTAGGCGTACATCACCTGATTGATATCTGTGGCAAATTCTATCCAAGATCCTTTGAACGGAATTACCCTTGCTGAATATAACTTTGTACCATTGGCATGGAAAGACTGACCAAAGAACACCCCTGGTGAACGGTGTAACTGAGACACCACAACACGTTCAGCACCATTGATCACAAACGTACCACTCGGTGTCATGTACGGTATAGTCCCCAAATAAACATCTTGAACGATAGTTTCAAAATCTTCATGCTCGGGATCAGTACAATATAATTTTAAGCGTGCTTTTAATGGCACAGAATAAGTTAACCCTCTTTCTATACACTCTTCAATGGCATAACGTGGCGGGTCGATGAAGTAATCTAAAAATTCTAAAACGAATTGATTACGAGAATCTGTAATTGGGAAGTTTTCCATGAAGGTATTGTATAACCCTTCATCACCTCTCTCTTCAGATTTAGTTTCAAGTTGGAAAAAATCCTGGAAGGATTTAATCTGGATATCCAAAAAATCAGGATATTCCGTTCTATTTACAATAGAGGAAAAATTTAATCTTTCAGCTTGTGTTGACAACATCAATGGACGGAATTTTGATTAAAAAAATATGATGATAGTGCTTTAAAACACTAGTAATTCAGCCTAATTTTTCACCTACTTAAAAAGGCTGTTTTAGCAATTTTTTTGTGCCTATGTTTATAGACGCAAAATGGTCTAGGCCACGTTCCGCGTATTGCGGAACAGGCCTAAACCTTTGTATTGTTGAGTAATTAAGCTTACTTAAGCTCAACCTCAGCTCCTGCTTCTTCTAATTGAGCTTTAAGAGCTTCAGCTTCGTCTTTAGCAACACCTTCCTTGATTGGAGATGGCGCCTCATCAACTAATCCTTTAGCTTCTTTCAAGCCTAGACCAGTTAATTCCTTAACTAATTTTACAACTGCCAATTTAGATCCACCTGGAGCTTTAAGGATTACATCAAATTCTGATTTTTCCTCAGCAGCTTCACCACCAGCAGCAGCACCTCCACCAGCAGCAACAGCTACGGCTGCAGCAGCAGGCTCGATACCATACTCATCTTTTAATATAGTAGCTAACTCATTAACTTCTTTTACTGTTAAGTTAACTAATTGTTCTGCGAAATCTTTTAAATCTGCCATTTTTTCTATCGTTTTAAAAATGTTTTAATAATAATATAATTGTAAAAAGTGCGTACTTGTTAGATTATCCTTCTTTTTCGGATAATGTTTTAATGATGCCTGCCAATGTTCCTCCACCTGATTTAAGTGCAGAAATAACATTTTTAGCAGGAGATTGAAGCAACGTTACGATTTCTCCAATCAACTCATCTTTAGACTTGATGTCTACTAATGCATCCAATTGCTCGTCGCCAATGTAAATTGCTTCCTCAATAAAAGCTCCTTTCAGCACTGGACGCTCTGATTTTTTTCTGAAAGCTTTGATGACTTTGGCTGGCGCATTACCAGTCTCAGAATACATTACGGAAGTATTTCCTTTCAAAACTGTGGCAAGGTCTCCAAACTCTTTGTCTGAAGCTTCCATAGCTTTTTCAAGTAATGTATTTTTCACTACTGACATGCTTACGTTGGCTTTGAAACAAGCACGACGTAAGTCTGAAGTAGACCCTGCGTTCAATCCTGAAATATCAGTCAAATAGATATTCGTATTATCGGCCAATTGTGCAGTTAAGTCTTGAATTACTTGCGATTTTTCTTCTCTTGTCATAATAAAAGGTATTTAACTGATTAACCAATTTTAGGATCTACAGCAACGCTTGGACTCATGGTAGAAGACATAAAAATACTCTTCACATAAGTACCCTTTGCAGTAGTTGGTTTCAACTTTAATAATGTTTGTAATAATTCATTTGCGTTACCCGCAATTTTATCAGCACTGAAAGATGCCTTGCCTATAGCCGCGTGAACGATTCCAGTTTTATCAACTTTAAAGTCGATTTTACCAGCTTTTACCTCGCTAACCGCTTTGGCCACATCCATAGTTACCGTACCTGTTTTAGGGTTTGGCATTAAACCACGAGGTCCAAGGATACGTCCTAAAGGCCCCAATTTACCCATAACGGCAGGCATTGTAATGATAACATCTACGTCGGTCCACCCACCTTTAATTTTATCAAGGTATTCGTCCAAACCAACGTAATCCGCTCCAGCTTCTTTAGCTTCGGCTTCCTTATCCGGTGTTACTAATGCTAATACTTTCTTGTCTTTACCAGTACCATGAGGAAGCGATACAACACCCCTCACCATTTGATTTGCTTTACGAGGATCAACTCCCAAACGCACAGCTAAGTCAACAGACGCATCAAATTTAGTATTGGTAATTTCTTTGATTAGTGCAGACGCTTCATCAACAGAATAAAGCTTCCCTTTTTCAATTTTAGCTAAAGCCTCTTTTTGCTTTTTTGTTAATCTTGCCATTTTCTAATGTCTTTATAGATTAAGAAGGGAATTTCCCTGTTACAGTGATTCCCATTGATCTTGCCGTACCAGCTACCATTTTCATAGCAGATTCAACAGTAAATGCATTCAAATCTTGCATTTTGTCCTCTGCTATTGCTTTTACCTGGTCCCAAGATACTTTAGCTACTTTTTTTCGGTTTGGCTCGCCTGAACCTTTCTTCACCTTGGCCGCTTCTAATAATTGTACTGCAGCTGGTGGTGTCTTGATTACGAAATCGAAAGACTTGTCCTTGTAAACGGAGATAACCACAGGCAATACTTTACCTTGTTTATCTTGGGTTCTAGCATTAAATTGCTTACAGAACTCCATAATGTTTACCCCAGCAGCACCTAGAGCGGGTCCGACCGGTGGCGATGGATTCGCAACACCTCCCCTAACTTGTAGCTTAACTACTTTTCCTAACTCTTTTGCCATGTTTTAAAATTTAAATGTGATAAGATTTAGTTTTGGAAGCTCTAAACTTATCTGGTATATGTAACAATTATTAAATTTTCTCAACCTGCATATAGCTCAGTTCCAATGGTGTCTTTCTTCCGAAAATCTTAACCATCACCTCAAGCTTACGCTTTTCTTCGTTTATGTTTTCGATAGTACCATCAAACCCGTTGAACGGCCCATCGATAACTTTTACGGTTTCGCCTTTTGTAAATGGAATAGCCACATGGATGTTATCATCCTCAGCCAATTCGTCCACTTTACCTAACATTCTGTTAACTTCAGATTGTCTCAATGGCACAGGATCTCCTCCTTTAGTTTCACCCAAAAAACCGATAACATTGGTTATACCTTTGATAATATGTGGTACTTCACCTGTTAAATTCGCTTGAATCATAATATATCCCGGAAAGAATACTTTTTCCTTTTGAATTTTCTTTCCATTCCGAATTTGAATCACTTTTTCAGTCGGTACCAGCACTTGGTCTACATAATCCTGCATACCCAAACGAGCAATTTCATTCTCGATATAGGTTTTGATTTTGTTTTCCTGACCGCTTACAGCCCTAACAACGTACCATTTTTTTTCACTTACTTCAGACATATACCGCTTGCTTTTATCCGTTAATCCAATCAAAGTAAAGTGTAACAACCTTGCTCAAAACTGTATCTACTCCCCAAATAGCCAATGAAAAGATAATGGAGAACACAGCTACGATAACTGTTAAATTCTGCGCTTCGGCCCAAGTTGGCCAAGACACATGGTTCTTTAGTTCTTCAAACGATTCTTTTACGTATGTTACGATTCCAGCCATTTTATTTCTTTTTTTCAGGAGTTAACCTGATTTATCTATCAAGGTAAAAAATACCAAATGTTCTTAGCACGGGTTGAGAGACTCGAACTCCCGACACCAGGTTTTGGAGACCTGTGCTCTACCAACTGAGCTAAACCCGTGTTTGGGTTGGTGCTCTAGCTCCCGATAACTATCGGGATGAGCTAAACCCGTAAATATAAGTCAAAAGGCATCACGCCAAAAGCGTAATACCTTATGAGTCATATTATATTAAACTAGTGTTTAGTCTAAAATCTCAGTTACCTGACCAGCACCAACTGTTCTACCACCTTCACGGATAGCGAAACGTAAACCTACGTTCATTGCAATTGGCTGAATCAACTCAACAGTAATCGTTAAGTTATCTCCAGGCATCACCATTTCAACTCCATCAGGAAGCGCGATGTTTCCAGTAACGTCAGTTGTACGAACGTAGAACTGTGGACGGTAGTTGTTATGGAACGGAGTGTGACGTCCACCTTCTTCTTTTTTAAGGATATACACCTCAGCCTTAAACTTGGCGTGTGGTGTTACAGAACCTGGCTTAGTGATAACCATACCTCTTGAGATTTGAGTTTTCTCAATACCTCTTAATAGGATACCAGCGTTATCTCCAGCTTCACCTCTATCTAATATTTGACGGAACATCTCAATACCAGTGATAGTAGAAGTTAACTTCTCAGCACCCATACCGATGATTTCTACAGGGTCTCCGGTGTTAGCTACACCAGTCTCGATACGACCAGTTGCAACAGTACCACGACCTGTTATAGAGAATACGTCTTCGATAGGCATCAAGAAAGGCTTGTCCATATCACGAACTGGCTCTTCAATCCAAGTATCACAAGCTTCCATCAATTCCAATACAGTATCCACCCACTTTTGCTCACCGTTAAGTGCACCTAAAGCAGAACCTGAAATTACAGGACCGTTATCTCCATCATACTCGTAGAAGTTCAGCAAATCTCTAACTTCCATATCAACAAGCTCTAAAAGCTCATCATCATCCACCATATCAACTTTGTTCAAGAACACAACGATACGAGGAATACCTACCTGACGTCCTAAAAGGATGTGCTCACGAGTTTGTGGCATTGGACCATCAGTTGCAGCAACAACCAAGATAGCGCCGTCCATTTGAGCCGCACCAGTTACCATGTTCTTTACGTAATCCGCGTGACCCGGACAGTCAACGTGAGCATAGTGACGATTAGCTGTTTGATATTCTACATGAGATGTATTAATTGTAATACCTCTTTCTTTTTCTTCTGGAGCGTTATCGATTTGGTCGAAATCCTTAGCCTCTGATAAACCTGCATCAGCTAATACTTTAGTAATAGCAGCAGTTAAAGTTGTTTTACCGTGATCTACGTGTCCAATAGTACCAATATTTAAGTGTGGTTTTGAACGATCAAAAGTTGCCTTTGCCATGTTTTAAATAATTTAAATCTTAGTTATATAATAATATTAGTGTATTCTATTCAATTTTTTAGAGCCAATGACGGGATTTGAACCCGTGACCTCTTCCTTACCAAGGAAACGCTCTACCCCTGAGCTACACCGGCAATTTTATTTACGATTGCCGATTCCAGATTTACGATTAGTAATTCGCATATCGTAACTCGTAAATAGTTTTGAGCGGGAGACCGGGTTCGAACCGGCGACATTCAGCTTGGAAGGCTGACGCTCTACCAACTGAGCTACTCCCGCGTTTTGCAAGTCTAAAAACTTGCTTGGTTTTTAAGGATTATCTCGCTTTGCTCGATGATCCTGGATTGGTGACCCAATCCAAATAATTTCTAAACGCAACCTTACAAAAGTGAACTTTTGACAGTTCCTTATTAGAAATCATATGTGGGAAGAGCAGGATTCGAACCTGCGAAGGTGAAAACCAACAGATTTACAGTCTGTCCTCGTTGGCCGCTTGAGTATCTTCCCAAACCGTCTGAAATCCCAAGTTATAAACTCAAAATTCCAAACAAATACAGTATTTTAAAGAACTTAGTATTTTCCTTTTAAAGAGCCGATAGAGGGACTCGAACCCACGACCTGCTGATTACAAATCAGCTGCTCTAGCCAGCTGAGCTATATCGGCCTTTTTTTGACCTTTTTCCACATAAAAAAAGCCCGTTATTTCTAACGGACTGCAAATGTATAGATATTTTTAGTTATTCAAAACATTTTTTGAAAAAAATTATTAGGAATGCGTTCTTAACTTTTCTTTTCGCCTTAAGAGCTGTCGTTCTAAGGATGCTACGGCAGTATCCGTGCCTTCCTCAAAGGTTTTGCATTGCTTTTTTACCACAAAGCTGTCTCCCGGAACGCTTACTCTAGCCTCAAAAATCTTATTCTCTTTGTCGCTAGTATTTTCAACCTTTAAATACACATCGGATTTGATGACCTTATCATAAAACATATCCAACTTGTCCATACGCTTTTGAATAAAGTCTATCAATTTTTGGTCAGCATTAAAATTAACGGATTGCAGGTTTACTTTCATCTGTTTTTTAGGTTTTTAAAAAATCAGCTACACTTCGTGCAAGTATAAAATTCGCCTTGATTAATTAGGATTGGTATAACTCACTTTCATTCAAGGCTTATTCCATATTCTAATTTTTTGGTTAGACATTGATTTAAAAGCGCTAATTTTTACTTCTGGGATGCGCCTTTAAATGTACTTTTTTAAGCTCGGCTATACTATTGTGCGTATATACCTGTGTTGCTGCTAAACTGGTATGGCCCAAAAGCTCCTTAACAGCGTTAAGATCGGCCCCTTGGTTCAGTAAATGGGTCGCAAAGGAATGCCTGAGAATATGCGGACTCTTTTTTACCTTAGAGGAGGCCTGACTAAAATAGTCATTTATTAGCCTGTAAACAAGTGTTTCGTATATTTTAACGCCTTTTTTCGTCAACAATAAATGTTCGGAATCTTGGATGTTCTCCAGCTGGTTGCGGTTTTCCAAATACCTTTGCAAGGTTTGTTCCACCGATTTCAACAACGGCACAATGCGCTCCTTATTTCTTTTTCCAAGAACTTTAATGGTTTTATTGCCCATGTCGAAACTGGAGCGTTTTAGTTCGATCAGTTCGATACGGCGAATACCTGTGGAATACAGCAGTTCGATGATGAGCTTATCGCGCCAGCCTTCAAAGGAATCTTCAAAATGCAATTTGTCCAATACCGTGGACACTTCGGCTTCAGAAAACGGCACCTGCACTTTTTTACTGGTTTTTAGGGCGCGGTGTTTGGCCAGGGGATTCACCTCAATGTCCCCCACTTTCAATAGAAACTTATAATACGTACTTAAAGAAGATATTTTACGGTTGATGCTTCGGTTGGTCAGTCCCGATTCTACTAGAGCGACAATCCACGTTCGAATTTGCGCGTAGTTGACTTTTTTAATGGATTTTGAACCGTATTCCTCAGAAATGAATGCCTCAAACGATTCCAAATCCTTTTGATAGGCCTGCACCGTAAGCTTGGAGTAGTTTTTTTCTAAAAACAGGTAGTCTGTAAATTTGTTGAAAGGCATGTTTTGAGTTTGGAGTTTTAAGCCCGAAGCTTGAAGTGAATATACGATTTATTCCGCGAACCTTAAAACCTCCATGCAATTTACAAAACCAATCCAATGCCTAAATAACAAAGCCTAAGTCATGTCGAACGAAGTGAGACATCACATAATGAAAAGCATAAATAATGAGATTTCTCCTTCCAGGCGAAATGACAAAATAAGAGCGCATAAAAAAAGTCCCGCAAATTGCGAGACTTTATATCTGGTTGCAAAACAATTAAATGTCTTCTGCATCTCTAAGTTTTTGAATATACTGCGCTTTTTGGATTTGGGCCCGACGCTTTACGGAAGGCTTTACAAATTGCTTTCTAGTCTGCAATGCACGCTTTGTTCCCGTTCTATCAAACTTTCTTTTAAAACGCTTTAGCGCTCTATCTATATTCTCTCCTTCTTTTATTGGAATTATTAACATAGTGTCTTAACCTCCTCTCTTTTAGAATTTTTCGGGTGCAAATATAAAACAATTTTTGATTTACGATTTAAGATTTGGGATTTTTTACCCGACTTAGAGATAAACCTTTTTCATTATAGTATTTTTAATAAAACAACATTTTTGAATTCGTGAGAAAAAATGTCTGTTTTTGGAATAACTTTCACATATCATTAACAACTTAATGCGCTTTCAAAGGATTTGCGAACCAAATAATATTATGAAGAAAAACACCTTACTACTTATTTCATTGGTTCTAGTATTTTCCTGTTCATCAAATGATTCAGAGTTTGAAAATGTTACCCCCAATCTTGAACTTTTAGTTAATCAATGGTTTTTTATTGAATCTAAAGATTTGCGTCTGCCCGAAGGACAGCAGGAGTATTTTGCAAATGAATGTGAGCAAAACCGTTTTATCCAGTTCACTGCCAATGGCGCATTTCTGGAAAAATTTTATTATCTGCATCCAAATAACGGATGTATTGAAGACGGTACTATAAATGGAACTTTTGAATTGACTAATTCAACAAGCCTAAAGCTTACGGAAAGTGATGGTGAAGTGAATTTGTATGAAATAAGAAATATTAATAGCAATCAGCTAAGTATTGAATATTTAAAAGACAAAGAAATCTATACATACAAAAAGAATTGAGCCCCGTCCCAAATGCAACAAACAAACTCGCGTTAGGGGTTGAACGACATGTTTGAAATCCTTTTTTAATACTATAAGACCTCTTAAGTTTATTAGGAAACTAAATTTAGGAGATTGCCACAGTCGTTCCTCCTTCGCAATGACGCTTTAAAAAAGATTGAGTAGTAAAAGCCCGACCCCTTGTGGGTAACGCCCAACTTCTCAATACAATTTCGATGAATCCCGGTAGTTATCGGGACGAAATCAAACGAAGTGACAGGGACTTAAATTAAGTCGCCGGCTTATAAACCTTTTTATCAATAATAATCTTGGCCAAAATTTCACGAAGTATCTCAGAAGTACCTCCGCCAATTGGCCCTAGTCTGCTATCCCTAAACAGGCGAGCCATAGGATACTCTTCCATATAGCCATAACCGCCCAAAAATTGTAGGCATTCGTACACCACTTCGTCCGCCATTTTGGTGGATTTTAGCTTGGACATGGTAGCTTCCTTTACCACGTATTCGCCCTTGCCTAAGGCATGTGCTACAGCATAATTAAAGGTTTTGCAGAGTTCCAAATCCGCGTGTAAATCAGATATTTTATGGCGCAAGGCCTGAAATCTGTCGATGCTTTTTCCAAAGGCGTGGCGCTCGCTCATATATTGCAGGGCATATTCCAAAGCAAACTCTGCACGCGCATGGGCATTAATCCCCATAATCAGGCGTTCCAAAGAAAAGTGTTGCATAATATAGGAAAAGCCTTGGTTTTCGTTTCCCATCAAATTACCCAACGGTACTTTTACATTATCGAATGCAATTTCTCCAGTATCGGAAGCACGCCAGCCCAACTTATCCAGCTTGGTGGCCGAAACACCCTCCGCATCCCTATCAATCACAAACATACTGATGCCCTTATTGCCCAACTCGGGCGTGGTTTTGGCCGCTACCACCAAATAGTCGCTACTCACCCCATTGGTTATAAAGGTTTTTGAACCATTGATGATGTAGTGGTCGTCCTTTTTTACCGCGGTGGTGCGCATACCTGCCACATCACTTCCTCCAAAAGGTTCCGTTATGCAAAGGCAACCGATCATTTCGCCGGTTATACTTTTTGATAAATAATGCTGCTTGATGGCTTCGTCGCCTTCGGCATTGATGTGGGTCATCGCCAAATAGACATGGGCCCAAATAGCCGCCGCAAATCCACCAGAATTAATTTTTTGTAGTTCCTCCAAAAGAATTACGGTATAAAAAATATCCAAATCCATACCGCCATAGGCTTCCGGGTAGTTGATGCCGAAAAAACCCATATCACCAAACTCCTTCCAAATAAACCTATCAATTTCGCCTGTTTTCTCCCAAGTATCGATATATGGGACCACTTCTTTCTTTAAAAAATGTTGAAGGCTTTTTCTAAAAAGCTCGTGCTCTTCAGTAAAATACATACTCGTCATAGATGCAATAATTTGATAAACATTAAAATTGGTTTGGTTTGTTCGGCAGGAAATTTTAATGTGCAATTCTAATCAAGCGACAAAGATAATTTAATTATCTCGATTTTGCTCAGCGGAATGCCTTTTACTTTGCTCAATTCGTCCAAAGAGCGAAAGCCTTCGTGCAACTGACGGTATTCTATAATGTGATGGGCAATTTCGTAGTCGATATGCTGGATGGTGACCAATTCGTCCACCGTAGCCGTGTTCAAATTGATTTTGGTGATTTTTGGTGGGGTCTTTACAGTGAAATGTTTGGTGACATTTTCAATCACTTCGGGCGATAGGCCGTACACGTCATTTAATTGTACATCGGCTATAAAACCACCCTTGGTGCTGTTTCTGAATTTTATGATACGTTCCGATAGTACTTTTCCAATGCCATTTACCTTTTGTAATTCTTGGGCCGTGGCTGTATTCAAATCCTTTTTTTGAGCGAATGTTTTTGGGGCATTATTGTATGAATTGGAAAATGAAGACCTTGGCTTGGGGTTGGTCACCCACTCAGGAAACTTAAAATACGGGCTGATACTATCCAGCCAAGCATCTGAAACTTTGGTGACTTCCTGAAACTGCTTTGCGGAATTGATCCATTGATTTTGTTTCCGAAAGGCTAATAGCCGATCGATTTCCTCATTGCTCATCCCTAAAACTGAGCCTTTGTAGTCGGTGATGTAATTTGGATTGAAAGGATAGATTTTGGGTTGACTATTGGCAATTTTCACTTGCCTCAATGAATCGATTTCGGCTTGGTATGTTTTTAGTTCGGCATCATCAATTTCCACCGTTTCACTAGTTTTAGGGAGCACAAAAAAATATATGCATTGCAACACGACAATAATGAACAGCAACAAAAAAACCCCATTTCGTTGTTCTCTCGTAAACACAAAATGGGATTTCAAATTACGCATGGTAATTTATGCTTTAAGCTCTTTAATGGCTTTCATATATTTATTCAGCTCGTCTTTCACTTTAGGCGCCAATAATACCAAACCAATCATATTGGGTACCATCATGGCGAAGATCATAGCATCTGAAAAATCAATAACCGCGCCTAAACTTGCGGCCGCCCCAACGACAACGAACAGACAGAACAACAATTTGTATGCATACTCCATTTTCTTGGATCTTCCGAACAAAAATGCCCAACCTTGGAATCCATAATAGGACCAAGAAATCATCGTACTAAAGGCAAATAATATTACGGCAATAGTAAGCACATAGGGGAACCACGAAATCACGGATTCAAATGCTCCAGACGTTAAAAGAATGGCTTGCGCATTATCCAAACCTGCATTAGCCGAAGTCACATTTCCAGTAATTATCAAAACCAAAGCCGTCATGGTACACACCACAACCGTATCAATAAAGGGCTCCAATAATGCTACCATTCCTTCGCTGGCAGCGTATCTGGTTTTTACCGCGGAATGGGCAATAGATGCAGAACCTACACCGGCTTCGTTTGAAAATGCCGCTCTTCTAAACCCTTGCACCAAAACGCCTACGAAACCACCGGCAATTCCTTCAGGACTAAACGCCCCATTAAAGATTTGTGCAAATGCATCACCAACCATACTTAGATTGGCAAAAATCACAAACAACGAAGCCGCAACGTAAATTGCCACCATAAACGGCACAATTTTATCTGTTACTTTGGCGATAGATTTTATACCTCCTATAATCACAATACCCACTAAAATGGCCATTACTACTCCAAACAACCAGCCCTTTCCATGAAGAAAAGATTCACTTCCACCAGTAATATTTTCAACCAACTGAAAAGCTTGGTTCACTTGGAACATATTACCGCCACCGAAAGAACCGCCAATAACGAAAATGGCAAATAGCACAGCCAATACTTTTCCCAGGCCTTCCAATCCTTTGGACTTCAATCCTTTTCTTAAGTAATACATCGGACCTCCATACACTGTTCCATCATCTTCAATATCCCTATATTTAACACCTAAAGTACATTCCACAAATTTTGAAGCCATGCCTAAAAATCCTGCAACAATCATCCAAAATGTAGCACCGGCGCCACCAATGGAAACTGCAATGGCCACACCGGCAATGTTCCCTAAACCAACGGTAGCAGATAGAGCTGCCGTCAAAGCTTGGAAATGCGAAACTTCTCCTTCATGCCCTTCAACTCGAATGGTATCAGGGTTATCTTCTTCATCAGTAAAAGGTAATTTTGCCATTTCTACCTTATGATCTTTTCTACCCTCTAAATCGTCATATTTACCTCTAACAATATTAATAGAAGTAAAAAATCCCTTAAAGTTTATCAAGTTGAAATAGAAGGTAAAATAGGTGGCTCCAAAAATTAAGGGGAACAGCACCCAGTAAACACTGACTTCATCGGTAAACGGAATTTGATAAAATATCGCTTGAACAAACCATCCCGTCAGATCACCAAAAACCTGATCGATCTTTTGGTCAATCCCCATTTGCTGTGCGTCTTGGGCAAAGGTAAAAATCGGCAAAATCAATGCAAGACATCCTAGAAGATATTTCTTCATAATTGTAAGTGTTCGTTAATTTTTATTGAAAAATTGTCATAAGAAGTCAGCAAGATGCTAAAAAAAAACGGGTTTTTAAAACATAATGCCCCAAATATGCCTATTCCTCTAGCTCGATATCGTATTCAGAATTTAGTTCTTCAATTTGCTCAGGTCGGCCTAAAACGATAATCTTGGATTTTGGTGCTAGCGGTAATTCTGCTTCTGGATTTACGGTGTATTCCCCATTTTCGTCCTTATAGCCAATCACGGTGCAACCTGTTTTCTTCCTTAAATCCAAATCCTTGATGGTGCGCTTCTTTTTCTTATTTGTATCAAACAATTTTTCAACAGCAACCTCTTCAATATTGATATTCGAATCGCCAACGATAGCGAGATTATCAATAAATTCCATCAAACCGGGCACCACCACCAAAGATGCCATGTGGTCGCCTCCAATCATGTCGGGCAAAATCACGTTGTTGGCTCCAGCAAACTTCAACTTTTCATAAGACGACTCCTGTGATGCACGGCTGATGATATTAATCTTGCTATTTAGCTGTCTTGTAGACAATACCACGAACAAATTATCGGCATCATCCGGCAAGGCCGAAATAAAACTCGAAGCCCTATCCACTCCAGCCAAAAGCAAAGTTTCATCCTCATTGGCGTTCCCGATAACGTATGATACGTCGTCGTGTTTTAGACGTTCTTCTACTTCCTTGTCCCTTTCTATAACTACAAAAGATTTGTTGTGGGCCTGCAACTTGCGAGCGGCCTGTTTACCGTTTCGTCCGTAACCACAAATGACCACATGGTCTTTAAAGCTGTCAATTTTCTTTTGCATCTTTTTTTGTTTTAATTCTTCAATATCGTTTTTGCTCAAAATATATTCCGTAATGATGGACAGCGCATAACCCACAATAATTACACTGGCCAATATTAAAAATATAGTAAATATTTTGGATTGTTCATCCAGTGGCATAACCTCTCCAAAACCAACGGTTGTCATTGTAATCACGGTCATGTAAAGCGCATCCACCCATGAATAATCCGAAATAAATCGATAGCCAAAAACACCTATTAGCATGATGACAACCAGCAAAAGCATTGCGGTGTATATTCTTGACCTAAAGAGTCTTACAATTGGATTCATAGGCTATAAATCGAATACTGAGGAGCGTTTGGTGTATACTAAATCCTTAATACGCATCCAGAATGCGAGAAACAAATACAACGCAAAACCGAAACCTACGGTTACAAATGTGAGGTACATAAACGAGGTGCGTACCACCTTGGCACGAATCCCAATTCTGTCCGCAATCCGTTGGCATACATGGTAGCCATGCTTCTGTAAAAACAAGAGGATTTTGTAAAATGCGTTCATAAGCGCAATTTAAACTTTACTTTTTTAGTTTAAAAGTTTAACGGTTTAAAAGTTTGTTGCCAATGGCACATTTTAAGCACAAATTTTTATCACAGTATTCATTTTTCAATTGAATTAATGCCTGAGACTGCATAGCGTTCTCCGAAACCTTTTGTAATGCATTGAATTTATTAACAACACTGTTATTTTCCGACGAGATGTTTCCAAGCAAATTAATGATGCTTTCTTCGGAAGATTTTCCTTGGTGTTTGGCATAACTAAACTTTAGCGGGACGATAGTATTGATAATCAGCAAATCGATAAACGCTTTTGAAAGCCTCTTTTTTGAAACCTTTGAAGCTTTTGAAAACGTGTAGTGCCTCTTCCAAAAGGCAGAAGCTTCAACTGAAAACAGTTGGTAAATATCATCAATAGAACCACTATCAATTAATTTTGAAAATAGATTTTGGTGTTTATGGTATAGATTGGCTAATTGAGACAATCGAATGGTTGGGAAGTTTGGTGGTCGCAGGCGGAAAAATGATGGTGAAACCATAGCAGTTTCCAACTTGAATTTCTGTTTTAAAAACTGATAGTCTTTTTGAAGGGATTGAAAATAAGGCTCTTCAACTGCCGTTTCCAACATTCTGGATTGACCGAACAGCAAAGCTTCTATTTGTTCCAACTTAGGTTGCGATTTTCTTAAAACCGAAAAATCGAAGGAGTTGGCCAAACTCAAAAAGGATTCCCCATTCACTTTTAACCCAAAATTTTTGGCCAGCATTTTGAACAACACAGCTTCCCAATCATTTTTAGAGATTTCCAACAATTTGAAAATTTCGATAGATTTTCGCTCTAAACGTTCAAAATACAAACGCTCCAACCAATTTTGAATCGTAAAACCATCCATTTCTGGAAAGTCATTTTCACAATTAATCCATTGCTGTTTGCCATTGAGTAGTTTCGTATAATTATTTAAAGATGAAGGCGATACGCAATCTCTTAATTCTAAAATGGGGATAACAGAATTATCCTTTCGGAATACTTCGGCATCATGTTCCCAAACCACGTGCAGAATCACATTGTCGTAAGCTTTGTCCAGTTCATGGTTGTGCAAAAACCAATCCGAGGATTTGATGTGTATTTCCACATTGCCTGCCCAAAGTTGCTCGCCGATCCTGATTTGTGCGTTGAAAAAATCCGGGCCGGCATTCAGGTTGTGCTCTCCAGTTGCAACAACATCAATGTTTTGCATATCAGAAGTCATTAAATCCTGAGACTCGTATTTTCTGTATTTCCAAATGTAATGTAGGAAGTCCTCTTGCACCTCCCGAAAATATAAAATAAATCGTACACATCTTTTGCCTCCGTAAAAAAATTTTACATTTGCCTTATCTACCAAACTATTGCACAGGCGTAAATGCAAAAATCAGTAATTAGTCCATCGGTTTCGATAAAAACCACTTTAATTTATAGTGTTTTGGCGTTTGTGGGCTGTTTGGCATTGTACCACGGTATTTTTAAAACTTATGCTTTTGCGGATTCCTATGAGTTTATTTGGACTGCAGATTACGACCCGAATTTTCAGCACCAATTCATAACACACGGCCGACCATTTTATGCGTTTTTAAATCAATTGGCGTATGGCACTTTTTCTGATACCATTGCCGATTTAAAGTGGATGCGGTTATTCTCGATGTTTTGGGCAGTGTTATTTTCAGTACAGGTTTTTCGGTATTTATTGAAGCTGAAATTAAAGGCAATAGAAGCTAGCCTATTCTCTTTTTCTATTTTGGCTTTGCCTTCTTTTTCTGTTTATATTGGTTGGAGTGCTACGTATCAGGTAACGTTGGCCACCAACCTGTCCTTTCTGTCTGGAGTCATTTTAGTAAAGGTTTTTGAGCAGGAAAGTAAAAGGATTATATCAAGTGTCATTCCTTTGGTATTAGTGATAGCGTCGTTGATGCTCTATCAAACTGCAGGAACGGCCTTTCTACTTCCATTTGTATTTAAAGCAACTCTTACAAGGTACTTATCCAAAAGAAACTTTATTGCCATTTTACTGTTTTTAGGAGCTTCATTTGGCTTATACTTTTTAATTTTTAAACTGCACCTGTTTTTCTCTGAAATACCGGCTCATAACAGGACGGAAATCAGTCCCATAAAATTACCATACCGCTTTGTCAAGTTTTATTTTAGAGAAATTTTCGCATTAGTTAAAGCCAGTGGGATCATACTTTGGTCCAAACTTTTTTTATTGTTGGGATCCATACCCTTTTTAGGGTTTATGTATTTGTTTTTCAAAGAGGCAAAACATGGAAAAATCCTGCTCTTTATATTTCTTATTAGTGTAGCTCCTTTGAGCTATTTACCAAATTTGTTATCCGCTTCAAATTGGTTATGCAATAGAGCCCTAGGGCCTACTGCGGTAATTATTTTTTTCTATCAATTTTACTTTATAAAACAGTTATACGAAAACAGCAAAATATATAAAGCATTAGCCTTGGCAGGTTTTGCGGTTGTGGTAAGCCTTTCATATGTAAATTTAAACCACTACATCTGTAATATTCAGCACAAGGAATACACTGTTTTAAGAGGAACGATGGGCGCTATTAACACCAACAAGTATAAAAACATCATCTTCAAAATTCCAGAGCAACATTTTTTGATCAATAAGGGGTTTTATCAAAAAGACTATATGGGGGAGTTTGTTCAAACCTCAAGCTCAAGGATTTGGGTACCAAATCATTTTTTCTATCAGATATTAAAAGAAGAAGGCATTATCCAAAATGGAGACATTCATAATTTTTCGGTATCCGTCGAGCCTTACAACGAAAGTCTTGACAAAAGTATGGAGAATGAAATCGTTATTAATTTAAGGGATATCTTAGCCAAAGAATTTTCAAAAGCGTTAGAGGCGAATGAATAGGAAAAAAGACATTGCCGTACTCATCGTTGTGCCATGTTTCAATGAGGAGCATCGCTTAAAAACAGAGGCATTTTTAAGATTCTCTATAGACAATCCGAATATCCATTTTCTTTTTGTAAACGATGGTAGCACCGACAATACAGCCCAAATATTGCGGGATCTGTGCCAAGAAAACCACAGCTTGAATTATATAAGCTTTGATGCGAACCGAGGTAAGGCCGAAGCAGTAAGACAGGGTGTTTTATTTGCACAAAACGAACTGGACCAATATGATTTTATAGGTTTTTTGGACGCTGATCTTTCTACGCCCCTCTTTGAAATCAACAACTTTATTTCAGCTATCGCGCTACTCGAAAATATCAAATTTGTTTTGGGCATACGTGTGATACGCCTTGGTGCCATTATAGAACAAAACAGAATCCGCTATTATCTTAGTCGCATATTTGCAAACCTGGCCGGGCTTGTACTTAATGAATCCCTATTTGACACACAATGTGGTGCAAAACTTATTCATACATCCGTTGCCCCAAGACTTTTTGAAGAAGCCTTTATAAGTAAATGGCTTTTTGATGTAGAGCTCATTGCAAGATTCAAGATACTATTTTCGGGCCAGCCAGACCATGTGATTTTAGAACACCCTCTTGAAGAATGGCGGGGCATCAAAGGCTCAAAAATAAAAAAGCGTCATTTTTTGAATGTCCCGTACCACTTGATAAAAATTTGGTTCAAATACAGAAAAGACATTAAAAAATCCCAACCACTAACAAAACAGTAACCCATGGAAGCACTAACCCTAACCACTCCCGCATTGTTGTTCTCGGCCATTTCATTAATTATGCTGGCCTATACCAATCGATTTATAGCCTATGCCGCAACTATTAGAAATTTGCATGATAAGTATATTAAAAACAAAGATTCCATACTGATTGCCCAGATTGAAAACTTGAAAAAGCGATTGTACTTGACGCGCTCCATGCAGATCTTGGGCATTTCAAGCTTGTTACTTTGTGTGCTCACTATGTTTCTTATTTATATCGAGCAACAGGTTATTGCAGTTTGGGTATTTGGTATTGCGCTGATTTTGCTGATTGCCTCTTTGGGATTTTTGATCTTGGAAATCCAGATTTCAGTAAAGGCTCTGGAGCATCATATTAGTGATATTGAGGGGAAGTAGTTTAATTTACCTCATTTAAAGCGTAAATTATTGTCAGCTATAAGCCTTTAAAACGGCAAATATCTCATTGTAAGCAACAATTAGAAAAAATCAAGTTCAAGCCAAGCATTGAAATTCTAAAGAAATATGGAATACGAACTAATTTTAAAAAACATTAGTCGGTTTATAGATTTAAATACAGAAGAAGAAGCCTTATACACTTCTTTATTGACAAGGAAAAAACTCAAGAAGAAAGAGTTTTTACTAAGACAAGGAGAAATAGCACGATATGACTACTTTACAACTAAAGGCTGTTTAAAAATCTATAAAATAGACGATAGTGGCTCAGAACATATTTCTATGTTTGCCATTAAGGACTGGTGGTCTGGAGATATGGCAAGTTTCTTAACCCAAAAACCAGGGAATTATTTTATACAAGCACTTGAAGACTCTGAAGTGCTATTAATGTCAAAAGAAAATTTTGATTTACTATTTGAAAAAATACCAAAGTTTGAGCGTTTTTATAGAATTTTATACCAAAGATCATTAGTTTCATACATCCAACAATTGGATCAAAATATTTCATTAAACGCCGAAGAGCGTTATCGTAATTTCATTAAAAAATATCCAACCTTAATTAATCGAATTTCTCAAAAAAACATTGCTGCATACTTAGGGGTTACTCCAGAATTTTTGAGTGTACTGCGAAAAAAAATGGCCTCGATGTAATTTTCTTAATGTACATTATTTTTCTCTACTACAAGTAGTATGTTCTTTGTAGTATGAAAAAAACAAATGCTGTTTTAATGCTCTTTCTTTTGATTTTTAGTCAAAAGATATGCGCCCAAATCGCACAAATAGAATTTGCTTCTGGAATTGCGAAAACCGATTTTACTTCTTTTTCAATTCGACCAATAGACGATAAGAGAACATTTTCTATCGCAACATTGGCTTTTTTTCAAAAGTACCATGAAAAAGAAAATGAAGTTTTTGATGAGCTGGGTGTGCAAACAACTGCACTATGGAATTTTAGTAAATCCATAGCAATAGGTCCTTCTCTATATTATAATAGTGTTGCAGGTTTTTCTGAAAGAATCTCTGTATTCTTTTCTACAAAAACAAAACGATTTTCCATAGCTGCTATTCCTTCTATCGCTCATATGGAGTTAACTAATTTTATTAATGGAGAGTTGTTTCTTCAAATGCAATTTACCCAACCTTTAAAAAATGATTGGAACGCATTATTGAGTGCTCTTGCGCTTACCCACTGGGATAAATTTTCAATACACGCCAGAAGTTTTCAACAAGTAAGAACTGGACTTTCCTTTAAGTCAACACAATTCGGTTTAGCTGTTGATTTTGACCAATACGGCAAAATACCAATTACAAAAACCTCGATAGCGCTTTTTGTTAGAAAACTATTTATAAACAAACCATAAATACTCATAAAAATGATACGTGAAATTTTAAAAACAAATGAAAATTGGGGGCAATTAATTGCTCGTTTAACACTAGGCTTCGTCCTATTTCCTCATGGTGCACAAAAAATGCTTGGGCTATTTGGAGGATATGGATATACCGCAACTATGGATGCTTTAACCAATCAAATGCAACTTCCATCAATCATAGCATTTTTGGTTATCATAATAGAGTTTTTTGGAGCAATTCTCTTAATCCTAGGTTTTGCTACCAGAGTCTGGTCATTAGCGATAGTGTTTCTATTCATAGGTATCATTTTTACAGCACAATTTGAGCATGGATTTTTCATGAATTGGTTTGGTGCCCAAAAAGGAGAAGGTTATGAATACTCGCTCCTAATTATTGGATTAGCAATTACTGCGGTAATAAATGGCGCAGGTAAACTTTCAGTAGATAATCAAATTTTAAAATACTTAAACAACAAATAAGATGAAAAAAATAATAGCTTTAGGAGGAAGTAATAGTAAAAACTCTATAAATAAGACACTGGCTATTCATGTGGCTAACAAAATTGAAAATGCAGAAGTAAGTAGTATCGATTTAAACGATTTCGAATTACCTCTTTATGGAATCGATTATGAAACAGAACATGGAATTCCTGAAAATGCAGAAAAACTAAGTCATCAAATAGAAGATATAGATGGGTTAGTTATGTCATTAGCAGAGCATAATGGTTCTTACACGGTCGCTTTCAAAAACGCCCTAGACTGGATGTCTCGAATTGATATTAAAGTATGGAAAGATAAACCCATATTGCTTTTAGCAACTTCTCCAGGTGCTAGAGGTGGAACTATTGTTTTAGAATCTGCTAAAACCTATTTTTCTTTTTTAGGAGGACAGGTAGTCGCGGATTTTTCTTTGCCCAACTTTTATGAAAACTTTTTAGAAAATCAAATTACCAATGTCGGATTAAAAATAGAATTGATCGATAAGGTTCATCTATTTGAACAAGTTTTAAATGATAAATAAGATAGAGATAATCAAAAACTATATTTATGAATTTAAGAACTATTTTCCGCTTCTTTTTCGTCCCATTTGCTATAAGTACTATTATAATGTTAGCTTCATGTACCTCAAATACATCAAAACCTGTGTATTGTTTATTCGAAAATGTAAAAATTACAGATTCTGTAAAATTTGATACGTATGAGAAAAGTGTATCCACTATCGTAGAGAAATTTGGTGGAAAATACATTGTTGCAGGAAATCCAAAAACTCTTGAAGGCCAATGGAAACCTCAATCTCTGGTAATGATTAAATTCCCTAGTTTAGAACAAGCCAATAAATGGTACGATTCTGACGATTATAAAACATTAAAAGCACTAAGACATTCATCCGGAGTATTCAATGCCGTTATAATGGAAGGCTTAGGAAAATAATTGATTTGAAATTTGAAAATAGGAATTCTTTACAACAAATGAAGACTGTAGCCATCGTAAAAATCATAATCATTACT
The DNA here is from genome assembly GCF_014270105.1 of Hyunsoonleella aquatilis. Taxonomy (GTDB): domain Bacteria; phylum Bacteroidota; class Bacteroidia; order Flavobacteriales; family Flavobacteriaceae; genus Jejuia; species Jejuia aquatilis. Next base: position 824,556 of record NZ_JACNMF010000001.1, on the reverse strand, counting down.
CACAAGCTTCATCTCAAAAGCAGATGCCACAATACGTGGATTACATAAATTTAGAGTCTGTAGTAATCCGAAAAATTAGTTTATAGAAACCCGTTACTATTTTAATACTACACCGGTAACGAAACCTACTCAAACCGAATAGCTTTCACAGGAGAAATCTTGGTAATAATATACGATGGCACCAAAAGCATCAACAAGCAGAGTAGCAACGTTCCCACATTAAGGCCAACCACATAAGTCCAATTTAGATACACCGGAGCTTCGGTCACATAATAGGTATCTGGATTCATCGCGATGGGTTTAAAATATTTTTGGATCAAAAGAAGACCTAATCCCAGAACGTTGCCCCAAAATAGGCCCAAAAGAATCAAGTAGGAAGCGTTGTATAAAAACAGTTTTCTGATGCTCCAGTTGGAACTGCCCAAGGCTTTTAAAATCCCTATCATTTGTGTACGCTCCAAAATCAAAACTAGCAGTGCCGTAATCATATTGATGCCCGCCACTAAAATCATAATGCCGATAATGCCGTAAATGTTTTTATCAAAAATCTTGACCCACTCGATGATGGAGGCAAATTTTTGGTCGATGGTATTAACATCCAAAGTGGACGGTGTATTTTGGAAAATTTCGATGCCCATCCGTTCAATGTCATCGTAATCGTCAATAAACACTTCAAAATTTCCAACTTCATTTTCCTTCCAGCGGTTCATTCTTTGGATATGTCTTAAATTCCCCACCAAATAGGTAGCATCAAAATCCTGAAACCCCGAACTGTAAATGCCCACGATTTCGAAACTTACAATGTTCGGTGGTTTTTCGGTATCATCCTTTAAAAAATACATTTGGAATTTTTCGCCTAAAGCAAAGCCCAATCGGTCAGCCAAATATTTTGAAATCAACACTTCCTCACTCCATTTGGTATCAAAACTTGGTACTCGTCCCTTAACCAGAAATTCATCAAAATACTGCCAATTATAATCGCTCCCCACTCCTTTTAATACAGCGCCTTCAAAATCGGTTTCTGTTCTGATTACCCCGAATTTTGTAGCCACCGCCTGGATGTGTTTTACACCGTCAACCGTTTCAAATTTAGGATAGAACGATTCGGTTTTTTCATCTAAAGCAATGGGGACTATACTTTCTTGGGAGGCATTGCTATCGTAGTTGGTAATAGAAACATGGCCGTTAAATGCCACCACCTTATCACGTATTTTTTGCTGAAGTCCAATGCCTGTCGCAATGGAAATCATCATCACCACCATGCCGATGGCAATGGCCATGATTCCAATTTTTATTATTGGTGCCGAAATGCTACTTTTATACGCTTTACTGCCAATAATGCGTTTAGCTATAAAATACTCGTAATTCAAACTTTTTTATGCGATTTAGCTGTTTCAAAAATAGGGTTTTCCCGATAATAATTGGGCTTGTTTTCGTGATGATTTCCTGTGAGAATGGGAAGAAGACGGAAGACGGAAGACGGAAGACGGAAGTTGCCAAGAATGATGAGACCCTGAAACAATCCCGAAAGCTTTCGGGACAGGGTGATAGCGCATTGGTAGTTGGTGCTGACCAAACTGATGTTTATCTGCCATTATTGTCTAGAAAACGCGTTGGAATTGTTGCAAACCAAACTTCTATTGTTACAAGGAATTTACAGAATATTGATAACCCGGAAATAAGGACTGAAACTAGCTATCATTTAGTTGATTTTCTGAATAGTGATAAACGTATAAACATTGTAAAAGTATTCGCTCCAGAACATGGCTTCAGGGGAAAAGCGGATGCTGGGGAACACGTTAAGGATGGTGTTGATACCAGAACGAATTTACCTATTGTCTCGCTACATGGAAAGCACAGAAAGCCCACACAAGAATCGTTGAAAGATTTGGATATTGTTCTTTTTGACATTCAAGATGTGGGGGTTAGATTTTATACTTATATCTCTACGTTGCACAATGTAATGGAGGCCTGTGCTGAAGCTAAAATCCCTGTTTTAATTTTTGACAGGCCAAACCCGAACGGGCATTATATCGATGGACCAACAATGAAACCAGAACACAGAAGTTTTTTAGGAATGCATACCATCCCATTAGTGCACGGGATGACCATTGGGGAATATGCGCAAATGATTAATGGTGAAAATTGGTTAGCTGATAATTTGCAATGCGAGATAACTGTAATTCCCGTTAAAAATTATACGCATCAAACGTCTTATAGTTTACCGATAAGACCTTCACCTAACCTACCCAATGACAAGTCTATTGAATTGTACCCAAGCCTAGGTTTGTTTGAAGGCACGAATATCAATGCAGGCCGAGGTACGGAGTTTCAATTTCAGCGTTACGGAGCTCCTTTTTTAGATAAAAATGAGATGTCTTTTACCTATACTCCTGTTGCAAATTTTGGAGCAAAATACCCAAAACACAAAGGGACACTTTGTTATGGTGAAGATTTACAAAATGAAGTCGTTAATGGTGAAATGACCTTAAAATGGATAATTAAAGCTTACCAAAATTCAAAAGACAAATCAAAATTTTTTAATACCGATAATTTCACTACACACGCCGGCACAACAGAGCTTCAAAAGCAAATTGAATCCGGGATGTCTGAAACGGATATTAAAGCGACTTGGCAGAAGGATTTGGAAGCTTTCAAACTTATTAGAACAAAATATTTGATTTACCCATAATAGGCTTTGCGTTAGGGATTGAGGCATTTGTTGAAGCTCCTCGACGTAGGAGAGAGCGACTGCCGAAAGCCCGACCCTTTGGGTAACGCCCCAATAAAATAACAGAATTTACTTCTCAGCCCCCATAGTGGGCTTTTCATATTTCTGAAAAGGCTGTTTCAACAATTCGCCAATATTACCATTCTTTTTTTCATCTGGGAACACATCAATGCCGTAAACTATATCGTCGGTATTCATGGTCATAAAAGTACCGAACAAGCGATCCCAAACGGAAAAAATATTGCCATAGTTGGAATCCGTATAGGGTAGCCTATAGTGGTGATGTACCTTGTGCATATCGGGGGAAACAACAACGTAACTTAACATGGTATCTATGCGTTTTGGCAGTTTAATGTTGGAATGGCTGAATTGCGATACGCTGACAGACAGTGCCTGGTACAAAAGAATCAGGGCTATAGGTGTGCCAACAATAAATATTCCGGCCAAGGTAAACACAAAGCGAATTGCACTTTCAAAGGGATGGTGACGATTGGCCGTGGTGGCATCTACATTGTGATCGGTGTGGTGGACCAGGTGAATCATCCATAGAGGTTTTACTTTATGCTCGATTAAATGGGGTAGGTACGCTCCGATTAAATCCATTAGAAATAGACCAACTATAACGTATAGCCACATGGGCGTTTCGGGCAACCAGTTTAAAATCCCAAAATTGTTTGCCATTACCCACTCTGATGAGGCCACAAATAGAAAGGCTAAAGGAATGTTTATCAGTATGGTGGTAATAGTAAAAAATATATTGGGTACTGCATGCCTCCATTTTTTATAGGGCTTACCGTACAATGGCACAATCCCTTCCAAAAACCAAAAAAAGATGAGGCCTCCAACGATGAGCAGGCCACGGTGAAGGGACGGGATGGTTTCGAAGTAGTTTAGTAGGTTTTCCAAAGTGAAATTTTCCTTTAAAGATAAAGAAAAGTGTAATCTCTCGCAAACCTGCCTGCCGGTAGGCAGGGGCGCGAAGACGCAGAGGAAAATCGTCAGAAGTCGAGAAACCCATAACTGAGACTGAGATTGTAAACTAAATTTTAATCCGTTGTTTCATAGCCTCAACAATATTAAAAGCCGCTGGGCAAATGGCTACGTTTTTCAGTGTTAGGTTTGAAATCTGCTGGAACTTCTTTCTGTCCGTATGCGGAAATTCCCGGCAGGCCTTGGGACGAACTTCGTAAATAGAGCAATAATTATCCGCACCTAAAAATGTACACGGCACACTCTGCAAAACATAGTCGTTATCCTCATCCATTCTTAGGTATAGTTCTATAAACTGTTGTGGTTTTAGTTTGAAAAATTTTGAAATGCGCTCAATATCCTTACCCGTAAATAATGGCCCAGTGGTTTTGCAACAATTGGCACATTCTAGACAATCGGTCCGTTTAAATTCTTGCTCATGCAGGTCCTGCATCATGTAATCCAAATCTTTTGGCGGTTTCTTTTTTAATTTCTGAAAGAATTTTTTGTTCTCGTTATGTTTATCTTTGGCGAGCTTTGGGAGGTTTTTGATGACATCTTGCATGGCTTAAAAATACACAAACTTTGTCATTCAGAACGAAGTGAAGAATCTTAAAAATTGAGATGTTTCGACTGCGCTCAACATGACATTATACACGCAATTTTGAAAGATATTTTTGGAAAAGCATTATTGGATTACCATAACGGAAATTATTCAGAGGATATCATTACCTCTACCAGTATTTCCGGTGAAGATATATTGCCCCTTCCCTATTTGTTTCGGGACTTTTCCGAAATGCCTAAATTGGAACAAAGAGCGTTGGAATTGTGCAAAGGCAAAGTTTTGGATGTTGGTTGTGGTGCTGGTAGCCATAGTTTATATCTGCAGAAAAAAGGGTTTGAAGCAAAAGCAATCGATATTTCAGAGGGAGCCATTGAAGTAGCCAAACAAAGAGGTGTTTTGCGTACTGAAGTTTTGAATATTTTGGAAGAAACCGAAAGGTTTGACACCATTTTATTGTTGATGAACGGCACTGGTATTTTTCAGGAATTACGACAAGTTTCCAAATACCTAAAACATCTTAAATCAATATTGAACCCAAACGGACAGATACTAATTGATTCTTCAGATATCAAATATATGTATGATCCCGATAGCTATCGGGATGAAGACGGTGGTCCCGATAGCTATCGGGATTGGATAGACGCCAATGCCAATTATTATGGCGAGCTCGATTATTTTATCAGCTATAAAGGTGAAAAAGAAATTCCACTGAAATGGTTGTATTTGGATTTTCAGACTTTAAAACTAGCTTGCGAAACGGTTAGTTTACAATGTGAATTAGTTTTAGAGGGCGCGCATTTTGATTATTTGACGCAATTGTCGTTATAAAAATTTACAATCGCCTTTACGTCTTTTCTCGTGTACCTTTTGTTTTCAATTTTAGAAACTAAACTAGGGCAATCCTTGAAATACTCTGAAGCTCTCTTTTTAAACGGCTTAAACCCATTGTTAAATAAAAGAAATACTGCTTCATTAGCCCTTACAACAAATTCCCCACCATAAATAGCATTGGTAGATCTACTTACAACGGGCCTTTCAACTAATTGAATTGGTCCATCAATTATCAGTTCCGCAAGACCCAATTTTACCTTTTTTTTTCTTTAGAACAATTACCGGTATGTAAGTTGTTTTTCTTGTTAATCTTCTGCCTTTACTTCTGTAGCTTTCATCCAAAATGGCCTTAATGATTTCTTCAGGGGAAATTTTTTTGCTCTTTTTTTGTTTTAGATCAAAATTAATATATCGCAAATGATCTTTTCCCGATGGATTAAAAAAACCATCCTGATTCGATGAAGAAATAAACACTTTAGCATGCCCGTCGAGGATTTCCCCATTCTTTAAATAGATTTTAGCTTTTATCCAATCCTTACTTTGTGCACAGCCACTATGAATTGCAAAAGCCAAAAATAGGAGGAATATAAAGTTTTTCATGTACGGATTCACTTATGTTAATTCAAATATAAGGTAAAGCTTTTTGAATAGTTAAAAATCCTACTCCAAAATAGTTCGTCCTAAAAATTAAAATTCCATACCGGAAAGATTTTGGCACATAGCTCGGTTTTTGGAAGGGTACATTTTGATTACTTGGCGCGTAGCTTAAGGTTCAAAAACAACACTTATAGATTCTGACGTTCTTACATTTTGGTTAAAATAAACCGCAGGTTTCCAATTAGGCATTTTATCAAATAAATACAAAATCTTATCCCTTACTTCTTGAGTAATCATTTGACCTTTTTCAGGACGCTTTATTCGAACATTTGATACCTTACCATCTTTTTCAATGACAAAATACGTGATAAAATATTCTGTGCCCCATTCAAATTGGTAAGGGTTGGTGCTCGCTCCTAAATAATCTTCTAATGCTTTTACACCACCTTTGAATTTAGGGTATTCGTGAACCCGATAAGTAGAAAAAATACTATCCGATTCGACCCTCTTCTTATATTCCTTTTTATAAATCTCTGTCTTTATAAATCCATCGATAGCCTCCTGCTTAGCTTTTTCAAGGATACTATCACCATACCTTATGGCAAGTAGCTCTTTTGTTTTATTCTTAAAGCATTCATCATATTGAGTACTTACACAACCTCCACTTTCAAATTGAACTCCATATTTTTCCCTGAAATAGCGATTTTTAAAATCATAAAATTCGTTATCTGGGTTATTTCCAATAGTTACTACCAAACCGTAAGAAATCAAAAGATAGTCTCCTTTATGTGCATTTAAAACAGCATCACGTACACCTTCCTCACATGAGAAAGCAACCATTTTGTTTTTATCCTTTCTTGCAAAACAACTAAAACAAAGGAATGCTAAAAAAGTGACGACAAAAAATCTCATTTAAAAATCAAACTTATAAGTAGCCCCAACCAAAAACTGAATACTTTGTACTGGGAAATTTTGCCAACGCTGATAGGCATTATTGGCAATATTGTTGGCCTTGGCGAATACCGAAAACTGGTCGTTAATATGATACCCCAAATGGGCGTTGGCATCAAAAAAGCTATCCAAGTTTACCGTAACCGGGGTTGTCGGCACAAAAGGGTCTACTACAAACATACGGTCCTTGCGCTCGCCTGTATAAATCAGATTGGCACCGGCAAACCAATGTTCGTCAATTTGGTAATCCAAAAACAAGGAACCGACTATATCCGGTAGATTCCAAGCTTCAGCCTCATCATCGGTACTATAGCCAAAATATTCCGCCTTAATGCCCAAGGTGAAATTTCGGTTTACGTCCACATTCAATTCCCCGGCCACACCATAGGTTTTGACGTCATCATATACAATTCCAAAGGAATTCCCATAGGAATAGTGCTGATCGGTCATCAAAGTAATGTCATTATTTCGAAACAAAGCTTTATCCCTATCTGCCTTAAACATACCGCTAACGCTGTAGCTCATATTGCTGGATAGCTTTCCTTTTAGCCCCACATATGCATTATACAATTGATCGGTAGGCGTCACCATTAAAGTTGGAGACACAAAGGGGTTTTCAGATGCAAATCCATGATAGGAATTTTGTATTAGTCCGCCTTGAACACCTCCAAAGGCGATTAAAATTTCATCCACAAGTCTATAGGTTGCCGTAACATTCGGGTAGATAAAAAACTTATTCTTCCCGCCTTCATTATCGTTTAAATAGGTGAGCGTCGCACCAAGATTTACTGTTAAATCGTCTTGTCTTAACTGATACGTCGGCGATAATGCAATGATAAAATTCCCATAATTGAGTTCGCTATTTATGTTGTAACTTCTATCAAAAGCACCGCCAAGATAATCGAATACAAATTCGGTAGAAATCTCCTCGTCATTGATAGGCACATCCACTTTGGCTTTAGCCACAAATCGATTTTCCCCCGAACCTTGATTGTCGCTAAAACGCCTAAAAACAAAGCCCCCCGAATTAATATAAGTATCCTCAAAGGAGATATCCCCGCCAAAATGTGCGGTAGAAAAAGCATGGTCCACATCCAAAGCATCCGCCATTGCCTGAGCCGTTTGGGATGCTGGCACACCATACCAATTATAAATTTGGTACTGAAAACCACCCTCAACATTCCAAGAATAATCACGCTGATGAGACCCGTAGTTTATATTGATTTTGGAGTTTGAAAAATGATCATCAAACTGCACCTCATCAATACCGCCACCAGAGGAATGATGACTAAAATAACCGCCCACACTTTCGGTTCTGTTGATGGCATGGTTGAGATACACTTCGCCCAAAATGGTAGTATACGTTCCCACACCCAATGTGGCATAGTTATCAAACAGCTTTACTGGCTTAGCCTTTTCAACCGTTGCCGCCTTTCCCTTTGCCGGGGTAAACGTTGAAGCCACAGGAAATGAGAAAATATTGTATTGTATCTCCTTTTTTTGGATCTCCTCGTCATCTTCGGTCGAAGGAACCTCTTTTACCTTAAAGGCATCCGAAATTGAGGGCGTATAGGGTTTTACCACATCAATGACTCCAGTATTGAGGGTATCTTTACCTTTCTGTTGCGCCATGGCTATACAACTGCAAAATATTAAAAGTAGAATTGGGATATGTTTGATTTGCTTTCGCATATTTTTTTATTTACGATTGACGATTTTTTGATTTACGATTTTTGATTTATTTTTTCTTTTTATTATTAAAACAATTTTATTGCACTTCGACTGCGCTCAGTGTGACATCAGTTTATTGCTGTATACTGAGACTGCTTACTGTTACTAATCCTGAGGTACGATTGATGAATTCGTCTTGGCTTCTTCCTTTTTAATTCGATTTAATTCTGTTCGAGCTTCGTCCACCACATCATCAAATTGACCGAAGTTTTCTATCACACTTTCTAAAATGTAAGTTGCCTGATAGGCATCGTCTAAAGCATAAAAGTTTTTTGCCATTACTACTAAGCCTTTGGCGCCGTAATATTTATAACCCGAGTAATCCTTTGCCAATTTCTGTGCCGCTGTATTGGAAGCTTTAAATTTTCCGTCCTCATGTTTAAAATAAGCGTCAAAGTAAAGTGCTTCCGCCGCCGTCTCACCGGTAGCCACTTTTTGTACATTTTTATATGCTGATTTGGCTTTGGCTTCATCACCCGTTTTTATGGCCGAACGGGCAATGATGATGTGTGCATCACTTTTGATTTTATTATCAATTTTTGAGCTTTTCAACACCTTTTCGGCATAGGCTACGGCGTCATCATATTGCTCCAACTGATAATTGGCCTTCATTAAATTGGATTGGGCAAACACCACATTTTGAGGATAGTTAGCCTCAGCCTCCAATCGTCTTAACAACGGTATCGCCTCATTCCAATTTTTATTTTCCAAATGGTATTGAGACAATCGCGACAATGCTTCCTCTGTAAACTCGCTTTGCGAAGCCTCCACTACATACTTATAATGAGGCGCTGCATTGGCAATTAAATCCTTTCTGTAGTAAAGTTGCCCCAAATAAAAATGGGCTTGCAAATTGTGGATACCATTGGGAAAATTATTCAAATAACCATTAAATTGCTTGATGGCCACATCGGTATCCCCATCCAAATATTTCTTTTCTGCAGCCTCGTAAGTAGTATTATCCAAATCGGCATCGGTCACCTCAACATAATCCAACTGCTTTACCCAATTGGCATATTCGTCCACTCTGCCCAAATCGATATAAATCAATCTTGCCGTAGAAACTGCTTGCACAGCTTCCGGAGTACCGGGGTAATCGCTAGCCACATTTTTGAACTTTTTTAAAGCCATCTCATTTTTACCGCCATTATAGTGTATCAAACCTTGACGCAATAGGGATTTTGGCACAAAGGAACTCATTCTGTATTCAGAGTTCAACTTATCGTATCTCGCCATGGCCTTTTCAGTTTGATTAGCTTTTACATAGGAGTTTCCAAGTTCGTACAAAGCATCATCTCGAAGTTTGGATTTTGGATATTCGGCAATAAACGTTTCTAGTTCTTTTATCTTTTTTGAAGGGTTTCCGGCATAGCCCGTACTAATTGCTTTTTGAAAGAATGCATAATCGGATTCTACCTCATCCAATCGAATCGCATTATTGTAAGCATCAATCGCTTGACCATATTTACTGGACACAAAATGACCGTCTCCCAAACGCAAATAAGCGTCGTTCAGGCGAACTTTATCGTCCTTTGATTTAGATATAAATTGGTTGAAATACTTTGAAGCTTGGTCGTAATTCTTCAATTTGAAATAGGTATACGCCAAATTGTAATCAATGTTGCCTTGCTCGGGCAGATTCATCCCGACCGCTTGTTGCACAAACTGTTTAAAGCCTACCAACGCATCGTCATAATTCGTTAAATTATAATCTGCCTCGGCTTTCCAATACGTAGCGCGCGCCGTAAATTTTTCGTCCCTCGGTTCACTTAAAGACTTATCAAAAAGGGATTCAGCCGCCAAATATTGGTTTTCGGCAAATAATTCCAATCCTCTATAAAATGCAACCTTTTGATAGGCCATTTTGTTTTCAAAACTTTTCTTTTTTTCCAAAAGATTTAGTGCTTCCTCATAATTTTTGGAGGTGATATACGAATCGATCAAAAGCGTTTCAACCTCTTCTTTGTAAAGTGTTTTCGGGTATTTATCCAAATATCCTGCCAACACTTGCGGTACGGATTGATAAGGATTACCAATTTCATAACTAATCTTGGCATAATTCAACCAAGCATCCTCTTGAATTTTTAAATCGAAATCCATTTGGGACGCATTTCTAAAAGCATTTAAAGCTTCCTGTTTTTTATCCAGTTTGATGTAGCTTTCACCTAAATGATAATAGGCGTTTTGTGCGATACTATTATTGCCCCCGATGATTTTATTGAACTCAGAAATGGCATTTTCATTATCACCTTGCTTGTAATGGGCATAACCCAATTGGTAAAAATCGGTATTGTTCCATTTTGCAGTTCTGTCTCTTTTCCCCTTTTTCCCTTTGTAGGCCTGCAGGTATGGGATGGCTTCGGCATATTGTTCTAAATTGAAGTAACTCTCTCCAATGATTTTCGACAGTTCAGACACTTCCTCATCATCGCTAGAATCCAATCGTGCCTTTGCCAATTCAATGGCTTTTTCAAATTTTCCCAGCTTGAAATTTAAATCCGCTTGGTAGTAGGACAATTTTTCCTTGTAGCGCTCTTGGTCTTCAACCTGTTCAAAATATTCGTTAGCCCTATCGTAATCATCGCCTTCGTAAGCCATAAAACCTATGTAGTATTTGGCCTGCGAACCATACTTAGAAGAGTCTTCCACCTTTGCCAAGTATTTTTTTGCATCTTTATATTGTTTGGTAACAAAAGCCGTATAGCCGTTGTTGAAATAGAATTTTTCACGTTCTTTTTTGGACAGTGCATATTCATCTACTTTATCGTACCACTTTCTGGCATAAGCAAATTTGCCATTAGCAAAATAATAATCCCCAACATCCACAAAGGCCGTGTTGCGCTTGGTACTTGTAGGGTATTCATCAACAAAATCGTTAATCAATTGATCTGCATTTTGTTGATTTAACCGCACAGCACAATTGGCAATATAATAGGTGCAGTCTGACTTTAAATTTTCCTTTTCTGCCGTTTTTTTGATTTGGGCAAAAAGGGATTGTGCCGCCAAATATTGCTGATTGTTATAGAGACTCAAAGCTTTTTGAAAGTCCACCAAATCATTCGTATATACAGCAGATTGTTGCGAAAAAACTTGAAGACAAAGACAAAAAGTGAGGATTGAAATACTACGTTTTAGACTCATTTAGTATTTAATTTTTGTATGAAAAAATTCAAAGATAATTTAATATCATATCCATAACGCAACAATCGTGCTAGAATTATAAACAGAATTACAAAATCCCAAAAACACAAAAACTAAATTCCAAATGTGATACGTTAAGCAAAGAAATAAGAATGGTATTTGCCAACTTTTATAATTTGGAATTTAGCAGTTGGAATTTGGAACTTCGTGCTTTTAACTTTAAACTTGTAGCCTGAAACTTTTTTCCATGCCTGAAACCATTTTACAATTAAAGGATGCTTCCATTTATCAAGGTGAAAATTTAGTGCTCTCCAATGTGAATGTGGAGATTAATAAAGGTGAATTTGTGTACTTAATTGGAAAAACAGGCACAGGAAAAAGTAGTTTTATGAAAACCCTCTACGGCGATTTGCCATTGACCGAGGGAGAAGGTTCAATCGTGGATTACAACCTACATACCTTAAAGGAAAAAGACATCCCTTTTTTAAGACGAAAATTGGGAGTGGTTTTTCAGGATTTTAAATTACTGATTGACAGAACCGTTAACGACAATTTGCTTTTTGTGCTAAAAGCTACGGGTTGGAAAGACAAGAAAAAAATGAATACCCGTGTAGAAGAAGTGCTGACCAAAGTGGGAATGAAAACTAAAGGGTTTAAATTCCCACACGAACTTTCTGGTGGCGAACAGCAACGCGTAGCTATTGCAAGAGCTTTGCTAAACAACCCTGAACTTATTCTTGCTGATGAGCCTACGGGAAATCTCGACCCCCAAACTAGTGTAGAGGTTATGGAAGTTTTGCAGGATATCAACAAAAATGGCAATACCATTCTTATGGCCACCCACGACTATGCATTACTTTTAAAGTACCCGAGCAAAACTTTGAAGTGTGATGAGAATCAAGTGTATGAAGTGGTGCAACGGAAGGCATAATTATGCTATCAATTTTAATTCCAACATACAATTATGACGTTACTGCACTTGTAGAAGAGCTTTATCAGCAATGCGTCGATTGTAGCATTCAATTTGAAATATTGGTGTTTGATGACGGCTCCAATTCGAGTTTAAACTCCCAAAACAAAAGCATTAAAAATTTAAATAATTGTGAGTTTAAGTCCCTAGAAAAAAACATAGGTAGAAGTGCCATAAGAAATTTACTCGCAAAGCATTCCAGGTTCGAAAATTTATTATTCCTTGATTCTGATGTTTTGCCTGAGAGCAGTAATTTCATACAAAATTATGTGAATTGCAAGCAGATGGATGTTGTTTCTGGCAGGATTGTTGAAACTAAAACTCCACCAAAAAAACCTAAAAGGTTGCGTTGGCTTTACACAAAAAAAAGGGAACGCTCCGAAATTACCTCTGCCAATTTTTTGATAAAAAAAGAATTAATAGTTCAGAATAAATTTAACGAATCTTTGAAGTCCTATGGGTATGAGGATGTGTTTTTTTTCAATGCGCTAAGACGGATGGGGATACAAATTAATACCATTAAAAACCCGGTAATACACTTAGGAAATGATGATGCCAATGATTTTTTATTAAAAACGAATTCTGCACTAGACAATTTAATGCTTTCAATAAAAAACAATGATACAAAAGCGGAACACCACAGAATTGCGAAAACTTTCCTTTGGTTTTTCAAATTGGGGCTAGTTGGTCTAATTTCAAAATTATTTTTGATAGCCAAGCCTTTATTAATCCAAAACTTCAACTCATCATACCCGTTGATTTTTCTTTATGATTTTTATAGATTGGGATACTTTAGCACCCTTAAAACGAAAAAATAAAATACCGCCACTCTTCTTTATTTTAATTTAGATTATAGTAAATTGCCACAATTGAACCACAACATGATTGAAAAATTAAAATTTTGAAAACAACATATCTAATTACCGGTGGAGCGGGAAATATAGGAAGTTGTCTTGCATTGAACTTGGCTAAGGATGAAAACAACTTTGTGGTCATTGCAGATAACTTATCTACGGGTTCTTTGCGGAAAGTACCAGAGTACCCCAACATCAAGTTTATCAAAACCAATGTAAACTTTTATAAAGACATTGCTCCAGTTTTTTCTCGTTTTGATTTTGATTATGTATTTCACTTTGCGGCCTTGGTAGGTGTTTCTCGTACATTGGAAAACCCAATAGGTGTATTGGAGGATATAGAAGGCATAAAAAACATATTGTCCCTTTCCAAAAATACTGGGGTAAAGCGCGTGTTTTATTCAAGTTCCTCTGAAGTTTATGGAGAACCTTTTGAAATTCCCCAAAATGAAAACACCACACCCTTAAATTCAAGACTGCCCTATGCTATTGTAAAGAATGTAGGTGAGGCCTTCTTTAAATCTTACCACAGAGAATATGGATTAGAATACACTATTTTTAGATTCTTCAATACATATGGCCCCAACCAGAGTGAAGATTTCGTACTGCCAAGATTTTTAAGATCCGCTATGCAAAATAAGCCATTGTATATCAATGGAGATGGCCTCCAAACCAGGACTTTTTGTTTTGTTGATGATACGATAGACATTTGTATAAAGGCCATTGATCACATCGAGTGCAAAAATCAGGTGCTCAATGTTGGAAGCGACAAAGAACAGACTATCTTATCGCTTGCCGAACATATTTTAAAGATCACAAACTCCAAAAGTGAAATAATACATAGACCACCATTGAAAGAAGGCGATATGGCCAGGCGTTGCCCCGATACCTCCAAAATGAAAACTATTTTGGAAAGGGAATTATTGCCTTTAGACGAAGGCATTAAACGCTTATTCGACCATTATAAAAAAAATGCTAATGCACGTATAGATCAAAGTTGAATTGAATATCCGCCATCAATATCGTACAGCTACACAATAGATCTTTGAAAACATTTGCCTGCTCGGCTAAGCTAATTTTTAATACTATATAGAACTAATCATATTTTACCCAATTAAACTAGAACAATCATGCCTTTTTTTTCGGTTGTAATCCCTTTGTATAACAAGGAAAACTACATCAAAGACACCCTCCTAACAGTTTTAAACCAAACCTTTAAGGATTTTGAGGTAATCATTGTCAACGACGGGAGTACGGACAACAGTGTCCAGATAGTAGATGGTTTTTCGGACAACCGGATCATTTTAATAAACCAAAAAAACCAGGGGCTTTCTGGAGCCAGAAATACGGGCATAAAAAATGCTTCGGCCGACTTCATTACTTTTATTGATGCCGATGATTTCTGGACAGAAAGACATTTAGAGCAACTTTACGACTTGATTAAGCTATACCCAAATATGGGAATCTACGCTTCTGGCTATACCTTGAAAAAATCCGACACCATTTCTCATAGAGCTCAGTTTAATGGTCTGCCAAATAACTTTAAAGGCATAGTCCCTAATTTTTTTAAACATTCGCTCCAAAGTTGTATCGCTTTAACGGATTCTATTGCGATACCTAAAAGAGTGTTTGATGATGTTGGTGATTATGATACTGAAATCTACTCAGAACAGGACACCGACTTATATATAAGGATAGCACTGAAATATGAAGTAGCGTTAGACGACACTATGGTTACGGCTATATACAATAGAACCATGGAAGACAACATGTCCAATTTTTCGCAAAAAAAAGAAATCCCCAAATTGTTGCATGCTTATAAGCAAGAAGAGTCAAAAGACCCTCATTTAAAACGGTTTTTGGACTACAATAGGTTCTCTAATTATATCTACCTAAAACTGTCATCCAATAAAAAGTTAGCCAAGGAACTACTACATGATATTGATTTTAAAAACCTAACTTTAGTGCAGCGCACATTAATCAAACTACCTATTGGATTGCTCAAAATCTTGTTCAACATTAAAACAAAACTTAAGCTAAATGCCGCAGGGGTCTTTAAGCCAAGGAAAACTGTCTAAAATGGACTATTTCAAAACAACTGCTCCCATTGAGCTATAATTTTTTCTTCTGAAAACGGATTTGGCCTTTCCTCCAAATTTGCTTTGATAGACGCGTAAAAATCCTTGTCTAAAATCATTTTGTCCATTGCTTCCGTTAGCTTTTCACTATTTTGGTCTTCCACCAAAAGGCCGTTAATATTGTGCCGAATGATTTCACTGGGGCCACTTTTGCAATCAAAAGATATTACTGGTGTTTTTAAAGCCAAAGCCTCAATCAGCACCATCGGAAAGCCTTCAGATTTACTAGACATTATCAATGCTCTAGAATATTGTATGTATGTATCGGCATCATTTCTAAAGCCAAGAAGTTCTATATAGTCTTGCAAATTCAACTTTAAGATAAGTTGCTCTAAATATTTCCGTTCACAACCTTCACCCAAAATAAGTAGCTTTATATTTTTTTCACGCAGCGAAGAATTAAAATAGGATTTAATCAGTACATCGAATTGCTTTACTTTTTCCAACCGGCCAACTGCTATTGCGTAATTATGCTCAGGAACAATTTCGAGCCTCTTCTTTTTTAGAATTACATAATTATAAATGACATCGCTTTCAAAATTATATAGTTGCTTTATTTGTTGCTTTATATCCTTGCTCACAACTACAATTTTATTTTTCTTTGCCATGGTTTGGCGCGCCAAAAAAATATTTGAAACAGACAGGTATTGGGAATCATTGTGCCAGCAATAAACAACTTTTAAACCATTAAATACAACCTTCGCAAACAAAAATTCCTTTAAAAATTTGTCCCGCACTCTATGGTCAATAATCACGTCAAACTGGTGTTGCCTAAAAAAAGCTCTAAACTTTAAAAAGGCCTGAAATCTATTATGTTGCGCCTTTACTTTTCCAAAATTATAGAGTGTCCCGGCATATTCGTAATCTATTTCATCCTTCATGGAAACAATCCAAACATCATAGCCTCTTTTGCTTAAGGAAACGGACATATTCGCAGCCATTTTTTCGGCACCCCCTAAACTTAAACAATCGGCAAGTAAACAAATTTTCATATTAAGGATTGCTTTCGAAATAGGTATCAAAATCTACTTTGTCCAGGACCGTTCTTTTTCTTTCGACAAAACTATCGCTAAAGATGCTCCGTTTTAAATCCGTACTCTTATGGGACACTCCAAAAACGTGGCAAATGCTTTCAAAGGTATGATCGGCCATGAATTTCCTATTCGGTACATATTCAAAATCAGAAGGCAATTCAAAAGCATTGGAAGCCCACAACAAAAATGGAATCTCAAACATCGGCTTAGTCAAAATCTCCTCGGAGCGTCCGAAAAAATCGGTACCCTCATCATAAATATTTTCGCCGTGGTCCGAGATATAAAATAGGGCACTTTTTTGTTGTTCCTGTTTCAGCTTATCAATTAAAGATGACACGATAAAATCGTTGTACAGTACTGCATTGTCGTAATATCTATTAGCCAATTCAGCTTCGGAAAGCCCCTCAGTTTCTTTGGCAAAAACATTGAACTTTTCTGGATATCGTTTGCTATAATCAAAATGTGTCCCAATCAACCGTAGCACAATCAATTTTTTACCTGGTTTTTTTAAAATTTCTGTATAATCGGGCAACAATACATCATCCGTAACCAGCGTGTGTTTATCTATCAAATGATTATAAAACTTAAACCAATCTGAAGCTGAAGCGATTTTACTAATGGCATTATCGTGATAGCTAATGGCTCGTTGGTTGGACAGCCAATAGGTATCAAATCCTGCTATATTGAACAATTCTACAATATGGATCAACTCTTCATCCTTCGAATCTATATCAAGTGAACTAATTATTTTAGGCGTGGATTTCAACGTAAGCACGTCGGTGGAAATTACCTCATTATAAACATACAGACTGTCTTTCATTGCACTCAATAGCGGGGTAGTTTCCCTATGATGTCCATACAATTGCATGTGACCCCTAGCAGTGGATTCGCCCAACACAAATACCAGCAGTTCGTTATCCGAACTTATAATGACATCTTCTTTTTTAATCGTCGTACTAAACTGCATGCTATTTTGCAGATCGATATAACCGTAAATGCCCCTTACAGTATTATGATAGGCGTTGCTTTCAATTGCACCGGTAAACTTTAAGCCAGCCGTTATTAAAAGAACTCCTAAAACTCCCATCAATTTGTGATATTTATGATATGCTCTGAAACTATGCCTTCGAATAACGAAAAACAAAATAATATTCAAAACAATGAAAAGAACGATGGGCACGCTCACATAAGAACTTGTAAACTCGCTAAATTCCTGAGGATTAGACTCCAACAGCAAGTACATAAAGGACGACGAAAAATTGGATGATACGGCTAAATACGAAGTGGTTTCCAAAACGACATACAGGACATAAACAAAGCAAATTAAATCCTTATAGAACTGTTTTTTAACCAGATTGCTGTACAGCAGAAAAAGAATCACCCAAAAGAAAAATACATCTTCAATAATATCCTCAACATCAAACAAAGCCCAATCCATAAACAACAGTTGGAATGCATATTTAAGTAACATTGGCATTCCCAAAATCAAAATGCTGTGGTGTTTTTTAAACATGGGCTTTAAGGTATTTTGAATTGTTAAAATATACAGAAAGGGCTACAGCAACCAAATACAGTATTGTACTTAAAATATAGGCGTAAAACACACCATGGAGGCTGTACAAATTGATAAAATACAGGCTTAACACATAAAACGACAGGTATAAAATGGCATCCGTTATCACATAAAACCTCACCATTTTTTTTGCATGAAATTGGTATGCAATCGAAAAGGCCATAATTTTTATAAAATCACCAATTAACTGCAAATAAAAGAATTGTTCAATGGTGCTAAAGGCATCCGTTAAAAATATCTGTATGACCAAATTCCTAAAGAGGAACAAACCTAAAAACAATGCCAAAACAATCGGTATCAAATACTTAAAATAGGTTTTCATTATGCCGTAATATCCTGAAACAGTTTTGTTTATTGATAACTGTGGTAACAAATACAAGGTGTATAAGGATGAAAAGAATATCATATAAAATGATGATATTTTGTTCATGGCTTCCCAAAGGCCAGCAGTATCCGTATCAATGTCAGCAATAATTTTGTTCCGAATAAAAAGATATACCAAACTTAGCAAAATTGAGGAATAGGTGGCCATTGCAACATACGTTCCGATAGACTTCATAAATTTTGACGAAAACCTCTTTAAGTTTGCAACTGCTTCCAGGAATACATCCCTAATATCCTTAAAAAACAAACTTGAAATAAAGCTCAAACTCGGCACCACAATACTGGCCATGAGCGCGCCTTCCAAATTGTAAAAATATATCAGAACAAATGTGAGTCCGGCATTTAGAAGGTTGGAAATGGTAATCAAAGCGGTATAAAGCCTAAACTTTTGCAGACCATTGGCAATATATACCATTAAAAAGCTTAATGAAATCAACGGTAAAAGAATGGCTAAATATTTAAAAACAAACCTGAGCGAATCGTCCTTTAAAACAGAAGTACTCAAATATCTCGAAAATACAAAGAAGAACAGTCCCACAATTAAAGAAAGACCTAAACTTAAAGCCAACGCCGAAGCCACTACAGTTGGCAATTGCTTTTTATCGGCCTTGTTCTCCGCAATATATTTAATAACACCACTTTCAAGACCCGTTGACGTCACCCCCAAAGCTCCTTGAAGAACATTTTTCAAATTACCGACAATGGCGTATCCCGAAGGCCCTAAATAGATCGCACTTACTTTTGACACTATAAATGATGCCACTAGCTTTCCAACCACCACCACGCTGTTAAAGGAAAAAACTTTTAAAAATGGGTTATCAGAAACTTTTTTTAACACGGTTGCGTTTGTTTTGTAAGCATAGGCTATAAGCAATCAATATTAGACATAATAAAAGACATTTGCAATCTAATAGAATTAACGTTCATGCTTTATGAAAACCATTTCTCCATCATTATTAAGGACTTCATATATGCCTTTTGGCCCACCTTCATCAATTGGCACATAACTTTTATCTTCCTGCAAATAATTCAAATAAGACTTGTTTTCGCCCAGATGGGAAAATAAAATCCGAAAGAAATTGACGCTGGAAACTAGCTTATCCTCAAACTCAGGAGCTCCGTTTGACCATTTAATGGCCAGAACAGATGTAAAAACAGAGGAAACCAAATTGGCATCCGTTTGTTTTATTCTGCACTCCCCCATAGCTTTAAGCCCAACACCTCCACCATGATCTGCCATAATTATTATCATAGCATTCTTATCATTTTTTAATATGATATCGACCATATCTTGCAACCAAATGTTGGCCTTTTTAACTTGGTCTAAATAATCGGTACGTTCTTGATCTATCCCCACAGACCTTGAAACATCCGTCGAGATGTGCCCCGGGGTCAGTTTTTCAATAAAATAAAAATTATTGGTGTTTTTATTTTCGACAATAGTCTGTTCTACATCAAGTTTTAGGTCCTTCTTAAATTCAAAACCTCTTGTAGAATAGGGTATTTTTCTATAATTGATATTACAATAATCATAGTGTATTTGAGGTCTGTTGGCCAACAGGTATGGGGCTTCCAACATCAAAAATGTTTTATAATCGTTACGTTTAAAAATTGAAACTACTGGATTGTCCCCTGCTATGATATCCCTAGCGTTCATCAATTCCTTTCGGAAATATTTTGTGTTGTGATAATAATGGTGCTTCATCGCGAAAAGGGAACTGTTGGAGCTCAATGTCGTATAATAATTGCTTCTAAAACCACTATATGTTTTAAAGCCCTTTTCTGCCAAAAATCCTTCAAATTGGCTATTATCAAGACTATAAGGATCGTCCTTCAGAGCATTAAAATTAGCATACCCATCCGGTTGGATCACATAAATATTGGGCCGTGTTTTGAATACGACATCCTCAATAGCATCTGGTTGTTCCATCCATGCATCCGAATAAGCTACGGAACCGTACATTTCAGGTATTAATTTGGGAGAAATCAAAAGCACCAATAAAAACTGAAACACTAAAACTTTCCTGAAATGGTTATGCAATAAAATACCTAACACAAATGCAACGCTCAGAGCAACAGGCAATGCTTTACCATTGAAGCCATAAGTACATAAAACAACCAAGGACGTAAAAAAACTAAAATTCAAAACGGGGGCAGTATATTTTTTATACTGACTAAGCCCTTTTATTTTATGGAATATGAGGCGCGCAAATAAAATAGATAGGCACGGAACTATCAAAAATATAGTCACGAAAAACAGAAACTGAGGCCATGAATTTATTAATGTAAAGTTTGCATTATAATAATACAACAAGGGGTACAATCCGGAAGCAATACCTGCCAAGATCCAGAAGCCCTTTACATTTTTTTCACCTGAAATAAAGGCGATAACTCGTTTTCTTAAATGACCAATCATGATTTTGCTTTTAAGAAATACATTATCCTTTCAGAATCAGAAATGGGCTCTTTTTTAATTATATCGAAATAATTGTTATAAGCCTTTTCAAAATTTTCCAAAGTATAAAAATCAAAGTGTGACTTAAATTCGCCTTTGGTGTTTAACAAACGCTGCACCCATGAGTCCTCTCGCTTGGGAAACTCAATAATCAAATATTTTGAAAAAGTCGCAAAAAATCTGGCGGACATATCGAAGGTCGCATTATTTGATAACGACAAATGATGTATCAAAGCTAAAGCCATAGTAACATCGGGCCGAAACGCCTTAATACGACCGAGGAACGATTGGCGCTCTTTATTATTGAAACCAATGGATGGCGAAGGATTGGACAAATCCAAAACAAAGGGCAACATGTTATTTTCAGAATTGCTTTTCATTTGCTTGTAATTGTCGTCCACGGCATTATTGTCGATATCGCAGACTAAGGCTAACTCAAAGTCCAACTCCATCTTTCGCACGAAAAGCCCATTATTCCCCCCCACATCAAAAATAGTTTTTGCTTTTGTGCCTTCCAAGAAGGTATTGATTATGCCTGTTTTCTTTTGAAATGCAATATCACTGTAATTTGTTTTATTGTAGTAATCTCCCCATTCCGTATCTTGCTTGAGGGACAACCCTTTGATGTAATTATATAAGCTTTTTATGATCTTCAACTGGCCTTGTTTGGACAAGCTTTTTGTCTTGGAATTCCCTTCATAATCTTCGCTATGCCCACTTTCAAATTTTGCCAACAAGTGTATGTTGGTATATAATGTTGGATTGAATCTGGTTTTAAATGGCAACATGGAAGCTATAATTTCAGCAGGGATACCATCCATATAATTGCTCATCAGGGTTATAACAGAAGTACCGTGGTAACTGGCCAAAACCAGTGGCCCTAGAAAATGGGTCACAAACTGCTTATAAGCTCGCCAAGGCTTGTTTTCTTCATAAAAATCGATGGAGAGCGTATCTATAAAAACGGCCTTTCCCTTATGGAAAACCACATTGAATGCCGATGCGTCTTTAAGTGAATAGCCATGATCCAAACAAAACTTTTGGAGTTTAAGAGTTAGCAAAGCCGCTTCCTTGTATTGATTGAAACTCCATTCATAGGGAAACGTAATGAAAGGAACCTGTTCAGGTTCTATGACAATTATATCGTCATTTGAAAGAAGTTGTTTGTGGGGAATGAGCAGTCCCGCTTTAAATAGCTTTGAGTAAAACCCAGAATCTTTTAAGGAATGGTATTGCTTGAAATAAATGGGAAATATACAGCGTCGGATGACACCTTCTTCTTCAAAAATATAGCCTGAAGGGTCGCGGAAGGAAGAAGCATGTTGATTATTTATTTTCAAAGTGCTTTTCTTCTTCTATTTCGGAGTCTTCAACTTCGATATCATTGAATAAATCGTCCTGATCGGGTTTTACAATCCCGAGGAATAGCTTGACTTTATACATTAAATTTTTAGAGAACAACACTACCCCAGCAACCGCTGCTACAATGGCTTGCACAATTAAAGCTCCTAAACCGGGATCAAAATATAATAAAACCATAATAAAATTCAGTTATTACCTTTTGTATCTTACAAACATAGCAATAATGGCTCAGAACTAGACATTAGCATCGTCCTTTTCAACACCAAAAAGCGAACTGCCAAATATCAACAAGATGATACCATAATACATCAAATAACTCACAAAATGACCTATAACCGCCCCTTCAACACCGTACAACTTAATGAAATATATACTTGTAGTGTATAAAATTACGACCAAAAAGGCTTCGGTAACAATATAATGCCAAAACATTTTTTTCGCTAGAAATTGATAAGCAATTACCATAGAAAGCACCTTTAAAAAATCACCTAGGATTTGCCATAAAAATAGATCCTCAACGGGTTCAAATTCACTTGTAAAAACCGTAGATATAATCAGAGATCTCAATAAATAGATCAGCAAAAGCCCTGCAGCAAAAATAGGAATCACTTTTTTATAAATCGAAAACACTTCCTTTTTAAACTCCTGGACATCATTTATTTCTGAAAACCGCGGAATAACGTAAAGCGCCAACATTGAACTTACCAGCATTAAATAATACTTTGAAATCCGCATCATGGCTTCCCAAAAACCAGCATCTTTATAACCTATGGTTTCAATGATGTAGGAGCGGATGACCAAGATAACCAACGGCAAAATCACAGCAGAAAAAAGTGCCATCAACGAGTAATACCCAAGCTTTTTGAAGTAGCGGAAACTTACATGATTGACATGGATTAACGGTACTAAACTCCTTCTGTTTATGATACCAACAAGTGTTATTAAAAAAATGATAGACTCAGCAATAACCACCGAAATCAAAGCACCATCTAATTTGTCCTGATAAATGAGCAATAGGGTAATAGCTAGGCCTAAAACCTGTCCAATGATATTAATTATTATAAGGATTTTATACTTTGAGAACCCGTTCATGATTGAAAAACTGAACATATTTAAGGCATAAAAAGGCAGTACTATTGCAAAAATCCTGATGACATAGGCATAATCATTATAAGTTGGAAATATGAGATCGTTAATAAACTCCGCACCAAAATAACAGGACAAAGAGACACAAATAGTAGTCATAAAACCCAAATAATATACAGTAGAAAGGGTCTTGCTAAGCTCAATTAAATCTTCTTTGAACTGACCTACGTACTTAACCATGCCCTTATACATCCCCAGCGTGGCAACGGTTTGTGCCGAACTCACAAAGTTTCTCAGATTCCCGATTAAGGCCAACCCTTCTGCCCCAATAAAAACTGCGATGGCCTTTGACGTCAAAATACCAGCTATCATGTGGGCAACCAAAGAAGACGTTTTAAGCGAAGTAATTTTTACCAGAACATTATTGTTGATGTAGTCGATTAGATTTTTCAAAGAAAAATAATTTCAATTATAAACTTAAAAACAACTGTTTTAGTATAATTTTTTAAACAGCCAAAGATACAAAAACAGTGAAGAGTCGGTCATTATTTTGCATAAAACAATAGGACTTTTTCTACACGATAAAATCAAAGAAATCTATAGGTGGTCCCACACTGAATATTTTGGCAGGACGGGCCGAAACCCTCTAAATGCTTTTATTGCGCTTGCGCTCCACTTCCGTTAGGAAAATTTTTCGAAGTCTCAAATGGTTTGGTGTTACCTCCACATATTCATCCTTTTGGATATATTCCAAAGCTTCCTCGAGCGAAAATTTAATGGCCGGCACAATCCTTGCTTTATCGTCAGCCCCAGCCGAACGCACGTTGCTCAATTTTTTTGTTTTGGTAACATTGACCGTCATATCGTCCCCTCGCGAGTTTTCGCCGATTACTTGACCCTCGTAAATATCCTCACCCGGGTCAATAAAAAACTTACCGCGCTCCTGTAATTTATCAATGGAGTACGGAATAGCCGTACCATTTTCCATGGACACCAAGCTTCCGTTTTGGCGCTCCGGGATACCCCCTTTTATGGGTTGGTATTCTTTAAAGCGATGTGCCATAATGGCTTCCCCCGCAGTAGCAGTTAACAATTGATTTCTTAAGCCGATAATACCTCTTGATGGAATAATGAATTCACAAACCATTCTGTCCCCTTTGGCCTCCATGCTCAGCATTTCCCCTTTCCGTAAGGTAACCATTTCTATGGCTTTTCCTGAAACATGTTCTGGCAAATCTATGGTCATTTCTTCAACAGGTTCGCATTTTACACCATCAATTTCTTTTATAATCACCTGTGGTTGACCAATTTGAAGCTCATATCCTTCACGCCTCATGGTTTCAATTAAAACGGATAAATGCAATACACCACGACCAAATACCATAAATTTATCGGCGCTATCTGTACCTTCAACCCTAAGTGCCAAATTCTTTTCCAACTCTTTGGTCAAACGTTCTTTGATGTGGCGTGAGGTTACATATTTTCCATCTTTTCCAAAGAAAGGTGAGTCATTAATAGTGAAGAGCATACTCATCGTAGGTTCATCAATGGCAATGGTTTTCAGACCTTCTGGATTTTCCCAATCTGCAACCGTATCCCCAATTTCAAAACCTTCCAAACCAACAATGGCGCAAATATCCCCTGCTTGCACGCCATCTACTTTCTTCCTGCCCAAACCTTCAAAAACGTGCAATTCCTTAATTCTTGATTTTACAATCGAACCATCCCTTTTTACCAATGAAATGTTTTGGCCCGATTTTAATTCACCTCGTGTTAATCGTCCGATGGCTATTCGTCCCGTAAAGGATGAAAAATCTAAGGAAGTAATTAACATTTGAGTAGTACCTTCTTCAATTTTTGGCGAAGGAATATGCTCAATGACCATATCCAATAACGGTTCAATATTGTCAGTTTGGTTTTGCCAATCCTCGCTCATCCAATTGTGTTTTGCAGAACCATAGACCGTTGGGAAATCCAACTGCCACTCTTCAGCTCCCAATTCAAACATTAAGTCGAACACTTTTTCGTGAACCTCATCGGGTGTACAATTTTCCTTATCCACTTTATTGATGACCACGCAAGGTTTTAATCCCAAATCGATGGCCTTCTGCAACACAAAACGGGTTTGGGGCATCGGTCCCTCAAAGGCATCCACCAACAACAATACCCCATCGGCCATATTTAAAACACGCTCAACCTCTCCCCCAAAATCCGCGTGCCCAGGGGTATCGATAATATTAATCTTTGTGTTTTTGTACTGAACGGAAACATTTTTAGAGGTAATCGTAATGCCACGTTCGCGCTCCAAATCGTTGTTGTCCAAAATTAAATCACCTGTGTTTTCATTTTCACGAAACAGTTGGCAGTGGTACATAATCTTATCTACCAAAGTGGTTTTCCCGTGGTCAACGTGGGCAATTATGGCGATGTTTTTTATGTTGTTCATGGCGTATCCTTAGTTTAAGCCTGCAAAGGTAGGGCATATTTTAACATTTCAATCATATTCGCTTCATATTTAGTTAATGAAATGTTATAATCGCAACCTAAAAAAACTTTTTTCGGGTTTCTAACGTTTAACTAAGATAGAACCAGATTAATTATTTTACCCATTAAGATGAAATTCACCAATGTTTTCCCTCATGTTTCGTTAGTTCTAATTGCGATATTGTCTTTTATAGTTTTGGAAGTTTTCACCAATTTCCTTTCCCTTTCCCAGCAAAGTAAGCAGCATATTGTATTTGTGGGATTATTAATTGCAATTAATTTTGCCGTTATCATTTCGTTTATCCGAAACCAAAGAAATAAACATTTATAATTGTATTTTTCTTCAGTGAAAAACCAAATTTTGAATACAAAAAATTGCAAAATTTAGTTTTACCTCAACTATCAATTTACGAATACAAAAATTGTTTCATTTGGCTCATGTAAATTTCCAAACGAAATAATTCTTGTATTTTTATGGCTTAAACCTTAAGCCGATGCAACTCAACCACCTTCCGAAGTTAAAACACACCTCCTCAAACAATTTCTTTTTACTATGTGGCCCTTGTGCCATTGAAGGCGAAGACATGGCCATGCGAATTGCCGAAAAAGTCATTTCCATTACTGACAAATTAAGCATTCCATATGTTTTTAAAGGTAGTTTTAAAAAGGCCAACCGTAGCAGGATAGATAGTTTTACGGGAATTGGAGATGAAAAGGCTTTAAAAATTCTACAGAAAGTTTCTGAAACTTTTGATGTGCCCACGGTTACCGATATCCATGAAGTTTCCGATGCTGAAAAGGCGGCCGAATATGTGGATGTACTACAAATCCCTGCCTTTTTGGTCCGCCAAACGGATTTGGTGGTGGCCGCCGCAGAAACCGGCAAAGTGGTAAATCTCAAAAAAGGGCAATTTATGAGTCCCGAGTCGATGAAACATGCCGTACAAAAAGTAAAGGATTCGGGCAGCGATAAAGCTTGGATTACGGACAGGGGCACTATGTTTGGTTACCAAGATATGATTGTGGATTTTCGGGGTATTCCGACGATGCGCCAGTATGCACCAACCGTTTTGGACGTTACGCATTCCCTGCAACAGCCCAATCAGTCTGCCGGAGTTACCGGAGGACGACCAGATATGATTGAAACCATTGCTCGAGCTGGAATTGTAAATAATGTTGACGGTCTATTTATCGAAACCCATTTCGATCCTGCAAATGCCAAAAGCGATGGCGCCAATATGTTGCATTTAGACAATTTGGAAGGTTTATTAACTCGTTTAGCGACTATTAGGAAAACCATTGTTGGATTATAGTTATCTTTAGCTGTAAATCGAATTTCTTATGGAAAAATCAAGAAGAAAGTTTTTGCAAAATATGGCCCTAGCGCCTATTGTTTTAGGTACAGGTAAGCTCCTGGGGTTTCAAACGGAGTACCAACCCCAAATAAAAAACAGGGTGCAATACAGTATTAATGCCTATTCCTTTAACGCTAAACTTCGAAGTGGTGAAATGACATTTTTTGATATGATGGAATTCGCCGCCGATATCGGGCTGGACGCTGTAGATTTAACCGGTTATTATTTTTCGTCTTATCCAAAAAGTCCTTCTAACCAGGAACTTTTCGCTTTAAAGAGAAAGGCATTGGAATTAGGATTAGACATTGCATGGACAGGAGTGCGCAATAACTTTGTAACCCCGGACAAAGTAAGTCGAAATTCAGATAAAATACTTATAAAGGAATGGCTGGAAGTGTCTTCAAAACTTGGTGCTCCTATAATGAGGATTTTTACGGGCAGAAACAAAAGTTCAGATTTTACGAAAGACCAAATTAAAGAATGGCTGGTTGAGGAATTTAAAGCCTGCGCCGAATTTGGTGCTGAATATGGCGTGATCGCAGGTCTGCAAAATCATGATGAGTTTTTATTTTCTAGTGAAGAAGTTATCGATATTTTAGAACGGGTCAATTCCGATTGGTTTGGTTTGGTTCTGGATTGTGGGAGTCTTCCATCGGACGACCCGTATGCGGAAATTAAAAAACTAGCCCCTTATGCTAATTATTATTTTGTAAAAGAACATGTTAAAGCTAAGGACAGTACTAAAATGCCAGCGGACATTAAAAAGATTGCTACCATAATTAAGGAGCAAAACTTCAGAGGTTACGTATCTTTTGAAAGCCTAAAAGAAGGTGACACCAAAAGCATTATAAAAGATATGTTGCACACTTTTCAGTCTGTGTTTTGATCTTGAAGTAAATAGCAAAATCAGGGTGTTTGGGAATAAAACACATCGCACACTTTTATTTCCGCTTGGGCTTCAAAATCAACTTAAACGGATTGGTATTTATTTCCAATTGTTTTTCAAGCACATACACAATAACCTCATCATCGATATCATCAACGGCTTTGTAACGCAAAGATCGAATAGATTTTCGTGTTCCAGCAACGAAATGCTCCGTATACTCATCCATATCCTTAAAATGCCAAAAGGCCAAATCCACATAGTCTTTCGACTGATTCAAAAAGCAAATGGGAATGCCTTCATTATAAAAAAATGGAATACGCCACTTGTACAGCATCTCTGGCTCTGGCAATACAGCTTCGATGATGGCCTGTAATTGTAGCAATATAGTTTTATAAGGTTCTTGCTGTTTTAAAATATAAGCTTCGGCGGGGTTCATTGGAAAAAAGTTTTATGCTCATTTCAAACTTAACAAAAAATTATGAGGATAGTTTCAAAATAATTTATTTACTTTGTGTTTCAAAGTACTTTCAAATGGAATCAAAAGATTATTTAAAAGACATCAGCGAAATAAAAGATATGATGAATCGGTCCTCTAGATTTATTTCGCTCAGTGGGCTATCAGGTGTGCTAGCCGGAATCTATGCCTTGATCGGGGCAGGTATTGCCTATTGGTTGGTAACAAACTACAGTGGTGGGGTATTAATTTTGGACGGTTGGGTTTATGAAACCTGCCTTTTAACTTTAGTGCTGGTTGCCGTTTTGAGTATCGGAACCGGAATTCTTTTGACAACTCGAAAAGCAAAAAGACACGGCGCCAAAATTTGGGACGCCACATCCCGTCGATTGGTACTTAACTTTTTGGTACCATTAGTAGTAGGAGGGATTTATATATTGATTATTTTAAGCCAGGGGAAGTACGGCCAGTCGGGAGGATTGATGTTGATTTTTTATGGATTAGCACTGGTGAATGCATCAAAATATAGCATTGGGGATATTCAATATTTGGGCTATGTCCAAATTATTTTAGGATTAATAGGCGCTTGGATGCCTGGGTGTGGATTTTGGCTATGGGTGATTGGTTTTGGGTTGATGCATATTATTTATGGCGCATGGATGCACTTTAAATACGACAGAAAATAGTTTACAGTCGTAGTTACAGTCCCGATAGCTATCGGGATCAGTAACTTTGAACTTGAAACCTTAAAGAACAAGTATAAGAAATGAAAATTGCCCACAGGATTTTATTGCTTATCCTATTATTGATAGTTGATATAGCTGTTTGGATAGCAATCGGGCTGGTTCTTTTAAATTATGAGGATTTTTATGATGAATCAAAAGGGGAATATTTTAGTTTGTCTAGTATGACAACAATTGAAAAAATTGCATTTTTTTCATATTACCTCTGGATATTTTTGAATATTAGCTTAGTCTTATACTTTACGTTTAGACTAATTAAGAAGTACGTTTTGACCAAATAAGATTCCTGTCTGGACAGGAATAGGAATATGAGTATAATTAATAATATAAACAAGCTATTTGACCACCGGATTAGATTGGGCATCATGTCCATTTTGATGGTAAACGAATATGCTGATTTTAATATGTTGAAAGAACTTTTAGGCGCTACGGACGGTAATTTGGCCAGCCATAGCAAAGCCCTAGAAAAAGCTGAATACATCAAAGTAGAAAAACAATTTATAGGAAGAAAACCCAACACCCGTTACTCCACAACGAAACTGGGAAGAGCAGAATTCAAAAAACATATAGATGCCCTTGAAGCAATTATAAATAAACAGAAATAATTTTTTTATCCTTTTACTTTGAAATACAAAGTACTTTAAAATCAAAAACATGGAAACACAACAATCACATCCCCAAAACACCCCGCAGCCCAACAAATTTGGCCATTGGCTAAAAACATCGATCACTGCCCGCATGCTTATGGTTGGTTTTTTGGTCATTATTTTGCTCATACCGCTATCCTACATTAATAGCCTTATCAACGAGCGTGCCTTTAGGCAACAGGACGTGGTTAGGGAAATCAATCAGAAATGGGGAAACAATGTTTTGGTATATGGCCCTATTCTTAAGTTGCCCTATAAAACCTATACCGAAACCAAAACCTTCAACGAAAAGACAAAAACCTACTTCAAGGAAACCCAAACACATTTGAATTATGCGTATATATTTCCCGAGCATCTCAACTCCAAAGTAGATGTCAACTCGAAAACCTTAAAACGGGGCAATTTTGAATCGGCCGTTTTTACCACCCAAATGGATTTTGACGGCCATTATATTCCCGTCGATTTATCGGCGAAAGGCATAAAAACTGAGGATATTGTTTGGGATAAAGCCTCCATCATTATCAAAACCTCAAATTTGAAAGGCATAAAAAGCGAGGTTCAAATCACCCTAAAAGACAAGGCCTATAATTTTGAAACCAATTTTAATCAAAACGACAATAGCAATTTGGATATTTTGGAGTCCAGTTTTGTGGACGGGGAAGCTTTATTTAAATCCCAAAACACCGATTTTAGGTTTTCAATGACCTTTAATGGTAGCACAAAAATAGAGCTCATTCCCATTGGAAAAATAACCACGAAGCAGATGACATCCAATTGGGCAGACCCAAGTTTTATGGGCAACTACCTTCCCAATGACGAAACCAAGGAAATCACAAAAGACGGATTTAAAGCCGATTGGAAAGTACTGCACATCAACCGTGCTTTTTCCCAACAACACTTAAAAAGCATTCCAAACCTTAGTCAATTTGCGTTCGGCACAAAATTTATGGTGATGGTGGACGAGTACCAAAAAAGCGAACGTTCGGCCAAATACGGTTTTCTCGTTATTGCGCTTACATTTTTAGTGTTTTTCCTCATCCAAACGCTCAGTAAAATCAACATTCACCCGTTTCAATATTTAATGATTGGTCTGGCGCTCACCATGTTTTACACCCTTTTGGTATCCATTTCAGAGCACAGCAATTTCCTAAAAGCCTATTTAATTGCAGGTATTTCGGTCATCATACTCATCACTTTATACTCCAAATCTATATTAAAAACATTGAAGTTTCCATTGTTTATAGGGGCATCTCTAAGTGCGCTTTACGCCTTTATCTACGTTATCATACAACTTGAAAACTACGCGCTATTGGTGGGCAGTATCGGTCTGTTCCTCATCTTGGCCATCGTGATGTTAGTTTCCCGAAAAATAGATTGGAACAATGGATAATTTTATTGGTTAGTGTTTGTTTGGAAGTGCGCCTGTCACGCCTCAGGCGTGGTTTCCCCCGCCCAAAAGCGGGGGCCGTACTTTCACTAAAAGTTTATCCTGAGCGGAGTCGAAGGACTCTTTGCGAGGAGCTCAAACACTAAGCCTGTGCTGAGTGCAGTCGAAGCATTCAATCCCTAACGCAGAAGGAAATGAAGAAATTAAATACATTTGAAATCTTTTCTCTTATCTCAATAATAGGAATGATTTGCTGGAATATCTCAGACTACTATGGCGGAATGATTATTCATTTTCTGCAGTATTGGTATATAGTTCTTCCAATTTTGATTTTATATATCATTTCACTTATTCGAACCTTAATTTTAGTTGTCTGCCGCGGACTAAAAACAACAAAGTTTTTAATTATATCGCACTCAATATTTCTGATATTTTTAATCGTTATAAGTTTAATTGAATCTGATACCTTCAAGTCAGAGCGGGTTATGACAGCCATCTTAAAAGACGACTTATTTCATTACACTCTTATTCTTAGAGAAGATGGCACATGTGAAAATAATGTAAACGGTTTTCTAGGTTTCAAAGAACAGTTTTCTGGCACTTACAAAATAGATGGAGACACCATCATCTTCACTCAAAAACCATATGACAACAATTTTATACCCGACACCCTGCTCCTTGATAAAAAGCAGAATGCCATCTTTATAAACAGGGATAAAGAGGGAAAATTTAATACCGAAAAAGAATGGTTAAATCATTTCAAAATAAGGTGAAGGTTCAATTCAACAAAACATACCTACTCATAACAACCCTACTCTTCATAATTGAAGCCCTAATTGCCATATACCTCAAAACCGGATTTATCCGATATACGATCGGCGATTTCCTAGTAGTTATTTTAATCTATTGTTGTTTTAAAAGTTTCCTAAAAGTGGATTCCATTAAACTGGCAATAGCCGTATTCCTTTTTGCCCTTTGTATTGAGTTGCTCCAACTACTTAATATACTTAGCCTACTAGGTATGGAACACAATCAAACCGCCATTCTGCTTTTGGGAAGCACCTTTCATGTCTCGGACGTGGCGGCCTATTTTCTTGGTGTCATCACTTTTTTAATCATTGATATAAATCTTATTTCGAATGAATAACATCAAACACCTTATAACAACCCGCTTTAAAATATTCGCCATACTTACAGCCTGTATGACCTTCAGCATCATTTTGTTGATGATACGCATGAAACTGACACATTCCTTCTTTTACTTGTTTTTGGTTTGGAATTTGTTTTTGGCAGTCATACCCTTTGCCATTACCTCATATTTATCGAGCATCCCCAAACTCAACAAATTGTGGTTCGTGTTTTGGTTTGGGGTTTGGCTGCTTTTTTTGCCAAATGCGCCTTACATTGTTACGGACTTAATACATTTACGATTGAGCCAAACAGGGTTGCTCTGGTTAGATATTCTTACGGTGATGTCTTTTGCTTTTAGCGGTTTGCTTCTTTTTTATCTGTCTTTTTCGGATATGCTTGCCATTTTAAGAACCCATTTGAGAAAACATGTAGTCACCTTTCTTGCCCCAACGCTGTTGTTCCTATCCGCCTTTGGGATTTACCTTGGGCGGTTTTTGCGATACAATTCGTGGGAAATTATACAACATCCAACTTCACTTTTTAACGATATCTTTCAAATTATCCTCAACCCATCCCAACACGTTGAACCTTGGTTTTTCACTTTGATTTTCGGTACTTTTTTGAATTTGGGGTTTTGGGTGTTCCAATCACTTAATGAATCCCAAAATCAAGTCCTATCTTAATCGGCTCTGTTCTTTTTCTGTATAGTACTTACAATATGGGTTGCGGTTTTTCGAGGTACAAAACGTGGCAGGGTAGCTAAAAATTTATTAAAACTACCAGGAATGGCATAGGTTTTTCCTTTAAGCATAGCTTTATACCCATAATGCGCCACTTTCCTGGCACAAGCCATGTTGAACTTTATCTTATTCTCTGAGGTGTTTTCGGAAACCGTTTTTTGGAACGATGTTTTCGTAGGCCCCGGACAAAGTGCCGTTACTGTAACTCCCGTTCCTTTGAGTTCATTGGCAATAGCTTCCGAAAAAGATAGCATATACCCTTTAGAGGCATAATAAATGGACATCAATGGCCCAGGCTGAAAGGCGGCCAAAGAAGACATATTCAGGATTTTTCCAGAACCTCTTTCCAACATTCCGCCTAAAACCAGTTTTGTTAGGTGTGTTGTGGTTAAAATATGTAGATGCAACATAGCAGATTCCCGTTCCCAATCCGTCTCTGCAAAAGAGCCGAACAACCCAAAACCCGCATTATTTATAAGCACATCTATCGGCGCATTATTAATATCGTCCATTATGCTTTGGGCAATATTTGGAAGACTAAGGTCCTTCGCTAAGGTGGATATTTCAATGTCGTACAACTTAGCAATAGAGTTTTTGGCACTCTGCAAGCTATTGGCGTCTATATCCACCAATATCAATTTATAACCGTCTTTCGCCAAAAGGAGCGTCAACTCATACCCCAGCCCAGACGCCGCTCCCGTTACTAATGCTGTTTTCATCAATGGTTTGGTTTAGCAATGGCTACAAAAGTATTATTTTTCCTATACATAACAATACTATAGCCTATCTTTCCTGAAATTTTATTTTTGGCATATCCATAATATTCTTTAAAAGAATATGAAAAATAAAAAGACACCTGAGAAAGTGTCTTTATTGTTAACAAGTCCAAGAGTCAACTATTCATTTAGGTAAGACATTAACCCAGAATAATCGCCGTAACCTTGCTCCAAGACTATTTTTCCTTCTTCATTAAAATCAAAAGAATGGTATAGTTTAATCTTTCCTGATTTAGCTTCGGTTGAATCTGTAGCAGGAAGCGTTACTTCCCAAGTGCTATAATAACGCACTGAACCGTCCGGCAATTTGGTATCGGGGTTAACACCCGGTAGAAGCACTGGAGGCTTGTCTAATAATTTAAAATCGTACCTGTCCAAGAACGCCTTATCCCTTGCCTTAGATTCATCACTATGAATTAACATAGAATCGACTCCAACTCCAAAGACTGTGCTTAGCGCTATAGCGTCTTCTGCATAAATTGAATAATCCAATGTTTCATTTTCCCAATCACTGTGGGCCTTTAAGACAATTTTTGAATTTTTGACAAACAACTCTTGAGCAGAATTATCCGGTTCTTCCTTACATCCTAAAGCAATAAGAGCAAGGCAGAATAATAGAAAAAGATTTTTCATAATTACTGTAATTTTGGTTAGCTAATACTCTTGTAATATAGTATAATAATTTGAAATTGAAGAAATTATAACCTCAAATCATTCAATTCCTTTCACAAAATCGTGCAGATATGAAAAATGCTCCGTTAATTTTCCGTTTTCGGTTATTTTTGCCCGCTCCAGAACCCCATTTTTATCACTATTGAAAAATGCAGGAATCACATGTTCCAAAAACATTTCGCCAAAGCCCTCGCTGGCATCTTGTGGCAGTTCGCATGGCAAATTGTCCACGGCCATTACGGTGATAGCATTTTCATTTTTGTAATCCACTTCTGTTTCGGTTTGGGGGTCGTAACCGTAAAGGGGGTCGGCAATTGTTGAAGCACGCAGTGTGGTGGCAACCGGACCGTCTACATCACAGCTGATATCTGCCACTACTTTGATATTGAAATCGGGGGATTTTACATCTTCTCTTGTATAAAGAAATGGTGCACCGTCGCCATAAAAATGACCGGCAATGTAAAAATCCGTGACTTTGGCAAAACGCATAAAATTGGATTCATACTTTTCGGGATGGTTAAAAAAATCGAAAACATCGGTAGCATGGGTACCGTCCAAACGTTTGTTATAGTCCAGCACATCTATTTTACAATACACTGGCTCATCGAAAGTTTTATTTAAGTAGTCCTTAACAGAAACCGCTTTAATATTCATGGCGTCCAACATTTCTTGAGCTCCATTGGATACTTTACCGCTACCTGTCAATAAAATTTTGATGTTGGGCAAATCTATTTTGTTCAGTTCTTCAATTAAAGCAGCCTGATTAGGCAACGGTCCGGCCTTTGGCAATTCCCAAGAATCATATCTCAAGCCCCAAGCCCTAAAACCGTTGTAGGCTCCAACAATTCCTGCATAACGCCCAAAACCTATAAGACGAAAGCCTTTTTCGTTTACGATGGTTTCGTGGTCGTACAGTTCTATATTTTTCTCTAAAATAGACTGTAATAACTTCCTATTATAGGGTTGTTTTTTAATGGTATGCGAAAAGAAGAAGTATTTTTTTTTGGGAATTAGTGCTTCAATCGGCACTTCTTTTACACCTATCATGACATCGCAATCTGAAACGTCTTCAGTAACTTCAAAACCTTTTGATGCATATACCTCATCGGGAAACACCCTAATATCTGAAGACTCTACTTTAAACTCAGCTTGCGGAAACTTTGATTTGGCTTCTTCTAATTTTGATGGTGAAAATACCACGCGCCGGTCAGGTGGATTTTTACGTTCTTTTATAATGGCGAATTTCATGTGGATTCTTTTCTTTGTTTAATCGTTGATTCGTTTAACTGTCGACTGGCACTGCTTACTGCTACTGCTGACTGCCAACTGAACAATTGGAATAATTTTTGCTCTAAATTAAACGGATTTGGCATGATTAGCAAAGAATTTGGTAAATTTGCCGTCCGCGTTAGGGATAGAGGCATTTGTTGGAGCTCCTCGCAGAGAGCGACTGCCGAAAGCCCGACCCCTCGTAGCTTTAGCGAAGTGGGGTATCGCCCAAATGAAAATTACTGTTTGAAAGATGAGATCCCGAAGCAAGTTCGGGATTAATTCGATAACGCAAATTGGAAAATTTACTATCTCATTAAGGGGTCGACTGGTTTTGACAGCGAGATTAATTAAACGGTAAGCACGTCGTGTAATGGTTTTGAGACACGTAAAAGGCTAGACCAAACTTTAAACGGCGAGAATAACTACGCTTTAGCTGCATAATCTGAATTATAGTAAGATTCATGCTCATTTCTACTAGGTAGAAAGGCTAAATGTCTCCGGAAAGCCTTGGTTAGTGGCGTTCCTTTTTGAGGCATCGTAAAAATTGACCAAGATCGGGTAGCGCTTTGATGCCCTTTCGAGATTTAGAAGCTAAGTTATGAGTAGGTTGTCTTTGACCAGCTCATGATCGAAAAACCAAGTGAAGACTAAGCGTGTAGAAAGCTCTTTGGTTACTTGTTTGGACGAGGGTTCGAATCCCTCCGACTCCACAAAAAAGCCTTGTAATACTATAGTTTACAAGGCTTTTCCTTTTTAGTTGATAAAATAAGTGGATTACCTAAATATCTTTTTTAATACCTGCACATTAACAAATGTCAGAGTTCAATTCATCACCGCTCCTGTTTTTTTAACGTCTTTTATCCGTTGATTGAAGCTAGAATGCTTTTCAAAAGGCAACCCTGTTATGCCAAAAACCTCATTGATATAAGAACTGTGTGCAATGCTTTGCTGGGTTCTGAGGTTAAAATGAGCGAATCTAGTCCATAAAAGGGATTTTAATTTGGTCTTCTCATTATTCCACATTTGCATTTCAACCAAAATATCTTTTGGGTTCCATTCTAAAAATTTGGATTGTATCACCACTTCTTCCATTAAAAATGCCGGAGACAGATATGCTATTTGGCTATTCGTTACCAGCCAACTTTCCCCAGTTTTTAATGCATGTTTATAAATATCAAAGTTGTAATGCTTCCGCAAATGGTCTTCTCTCGCATTCATAAAATAATCAAAATACTTGCCGTTGTTTAAGTGATTAAAAGGGTCGCAATCTTGAAACCTGATTAGCTTTTTGCTTTCTATTACTACTGCTTCCATAATATGTTATTTATACCACAAAGCTATGCTTCAAACCAAAGAAAGACACAAGTGCTAACCCCTATTTTGCTCGTTATCACCACCTATTTTATTCAAGTTTCAATGGCAAAAATGCTTAAAAGTGTTATTTTTTATTTAATTTGGGATAGCATCAAAGTTAAACTTGAGGACTTATTGCTTGGTTGATTTTAGTAACCCATTGTTAATGATTTTATACGAAAGAGATTCTTATTTAACTTTATTGAATACTTACTTTGACGAACTTCAAAATGGTATTGGTCAAACCGTAATTATTAATGGTGAAGCTGGTTTGGGTAAAACTGTTCTAATCGAAGCCTTCTACAATAAGATTAAAAAGCATTGTTATTTTTTACTAGGGTCTTGCGATTCCTTATTTACACCAAGACCTCTAGGCCCGTTATTTGATATTGCTACTGATATTGGTGGCTCTTTTAAAAATTTGCTTTACGCTGGCAGCGAAAGAAATTTGATCTTTTCAAGTCTATTGGACAGACTTAAAACTTTTGACAAACCTTGTGTTTTTGTTATTGAAGATATCCATTGGGCAGACGAATCCACCGCTGATTTAATAAAGTTTTTATCCCGAAGAATTTCAAATAGCAACTGCCTCCTAATTTTAACTGCCCGCGAAAACGAAATCGGATTGAATAAAGCCATAAAACTTAGTATTTCTGAAATTTCTCCAACTCACCTTCAAAAATTAAATCTGATCAATTTGAGCAAACAAGCAGTGCTTGATATGGTTTCGGATATGGAAATTTCAGGAAGGGATTTATTTAAAATCACCAAAGGTCATCCATTTTTTGTTACCGAAATAATAAATAGCAAGAATCGTGAAATTCCTGAAAGTATAGCCGATGTGATTTTAACAAAGCTGCATCATTTAGAAGACGACGAAAAGGAATTAACAGAGTTGATTTCCATTTTTCCCAATAGAGTTGAGGCCGAATTAATCTTAAAATTAAAACCAGAGTCTTTAAACCATTTAGAAAACATTCTGAAAAGTGGTATTTTGGTTGAAGATGGACACTACTTGAGATTTAAGCATGAAATTTCAAGATTGGTTGTTGCTGAGTCCATTTCTACATTCAAGAAAACCTACTTGCACAATACGATATTACAACAACTTCAAAATAACAACAGTGCCGATCTTGCACTAATGGTACATCACGCCAAAAATGCCAACAAACCCAATATTGTTGCGGAATTAGCACCAAAAGCTGGTGATAACGCATCAAATTGGGGCGCACATTTAGAAGCCGCCAAATTGTACAAAATGGCTATCGATTGTACTTCTGAAATGGAAGACAAACAATGGGTACAGCTTTTAGAAAAGTATTCCATTGAGTGCTATTTAACCAACCAATTGTGCGAAGCTATTTCCATCAGAAATAAAATAACCAAAGTTCTTAAAAACTCTGAAGATGCCCTATCCAGAGGCGACAACTATAGATGGTTGTCCAGAATGCATTGGTACAATGGCAACAACCAAGAGGCCTTTAATTTTGCAATGCTTGCCATTGAACAGCTTGAAGCCTTGAGCAACCAAACGAAAGAGTTGGCTTTGGCATACACGAATTTAGGACAATTGCACATGCTGAAAAACGATTTTGAAAATACGATTCTATGGTGTAAAAAATCCATCGAAATAGCTAAAAAACACAATAGAAAAGATATTGTGGCCCATGCCATGACCAATATGGGAAGTATAAAATTAAATAGAATTGAAACCGAATCAGAAGGTATTAAAGTGCTCCAAAACGCGCTTGATCTGGCGATAGACAGTAACAATCAGGATCATATCATTAGAATTAAAACTTCCTTAATTTGCCACTATACTTTAAAAAGAAATTTTACTGAACTCAACAACATCTTACCTACAGCCATTGAGTTTTGCGAAAATCACGAAATTAATTCTTACTTATTTTACTTGAAAGGTTGGGATGCCAGACAGAATGAAATGCTCGGCAATTGGGACAGAGCCTTACAATTATCCAATACGGTTTTAAAAGTTAAAAATCAAGCGAGCATCAATAGAATTGTGGCACTGGTGCCAAAGGCCAGGATTAAAATGAGAAAAGGACAAAAGGATGAGGCAAAATTGCTTTTAACTGAAGTTGCCCAACTTGCTTTGGAAACCAATGAAGCGCAACGGTTATTACCAGTGGCATGCGCCATGTTGGAATATCAATGGATTTATGATGAGATTTTTGAAAACCAAAGTGTTATTGAGTTTTATTCTGAAATGAGTGCGAAAGGGTATTATGTTACTGAATTGGTAAGCGAATATGCGTTATGGCTAACATTAAACGGCCTCCCATTTTCTAAAGAATGGCACTTAAACCCTGAGTATATAAAATTGCTCATTAACAACAATAACCATGAAGCTGTTCAATTTATGTTGGATAGAAATTGTAATTACGATGCCGCCATCATGTTAGCCTTAGGAAATGAAGGTGATTTAAGAAAATCTATTCAATTATTGGATACACTAGATGCTTCTGCTACTATTGACAAAGTAAGAAACATCATGAAATCAAAGGGCTATAAAAGTATTCCTGTTGGTATCAGAAAAAGCACAAAATCCAATCCAGCACTATTGACCAATAGGCAAATTGATGTATTAAAAGAACTCGGTAACGGACTTCAAAATACGGAAATAGCCAATAAATTATTTATTTCCAGTAAAACTGTGGAGCATCATATCTCTTCAATCTTTGTAAAATTAGATGTGAATTCAAGAAACAAAGCAGTAATAAAAGCTAAGGAACTTGGGATTCTGGAGTAGTGCCGGTCTTAATACTTTCAGCTAAAAAGTCTTTTATTTTCTTTACAGCTGTCTGGGCTTCGTCATTTAAACCATACACAATCCCAGATTTTCTACTTGCCAACCACGGAAATCCGAAAAACACCAACCCTGGCACTGCTGATTCACCTTTATGGTGAATAGGCAAATAATTTTGATCCAAAACAGGCAATTGAATCCATTTAAAATTTCCTGTAAAACCAGTGGCCCAAATAATGGTTGTGATATTATGTACTTTTAGTTCCAATTTGGTGATATCAACATCTGAAATATCTCCTGAAACATCCATATCTTCTTTTGGGCATGCAGCAGATATGTTCTTCTCTTGGATAATAGCATCAATGCGCTTTTTAATGTCTTTGCAATACTCATCGGCATATTGTATATGTTCCTTAACATTATCTTCAAAATGCAACACATCCAAAGTTGCATTATTTAACCTGCCGACAATTGTTGCTCCTTTCTTATTCAGACCTTGCAAACTTATGGAATGCCCCAGCGTGCCAACGCCAGACATTAAAGGGTTTGTGGCAGTTATTATTGACCTATCTGCAAGCTTGTCTATAGGTTCATCCCAATGCTTTATGAGGTCAAACCATTCTGTAAAATCCCTGCCTCTATATCGTCTTGGCACTCTTCCCACCTTACTGGAACTGAGATAAACTTTTCTTTCAGCATTAAGTAAATCTTCCGTTACTTGACAGCCAGATTGTCCTCCTCCAATAACAAGCACGGTACCCTTGGGCAGTTGGCTTGCGTTTCTGTATTTGGAGACATGGATTTGATTAATTTGCTTCCCAATTCTTTTACTTAACTCCGGAATTTTTGGAACATTTAAAATACCGGATGCCACAATTATGCTTTTGGCAAATATGTAACGTGTGCTTCTACCCAAATCAAAAGCAATCTCAAACAATTTAAACCTATCGTTCTTTGTCAGCCGTATTACTTTTGAATTCTCCAAAATTGGAAGACCATTTCTATTGACAAAATCCTGAAGATAATCTATATACTCCTTCTTTGTATAAAAGTTGTTTTTCTGTTTTGCCGGTGGCGTATCTTCAGGTAAGCAATTCATCCAGTTTGGTGTATTCAAGGCGAAAGAATCCCATCTTAAGGAGCGCCAAGATTCTCCAATCCTTCCTTTTTCAAAAACCATATGTGGTATGTTTTCCTTTTTTAAATAATAGCTTACGCTAATGCCCGCATGTCCTGCACCAATTACAACGACATCCAATATCCTATTTGCTTTCATAAGAATTCGTTTGATTGTGAAAAGTGGATCCTGCACCATTTAGACTAAACCGATGGAGAACCCACTATTAAAGTTGAAACTAAAGATGGAACTGTTAAGCTAGTTCGCCCTCATTAACTTCTTTTGCAGAAAGTTGCACTGGCACACCATTCGTTACAATGTCAAATACTGGTGATTGATGCGCAAAACCAATTAAAGTCTGTCTTTCTTCTTCGGTTAAATCGCCTTGAATATCAAACTCTACTTTAATGTTCTGATATCCATTTCTAATGGTTTTATCCAAACCAAGGAACCCTTGCACATCTAAATCGCCAACCAACTTTGATGATACTTTATCTACAGAAATACCATTTGCCGCAGCATGCAACATCATCGTAGTGGTCATACAACCGGCCAACGCATGCAATACAAACTCTACTGGATTGGCGCCTTCGTTGCTTCCTAACAAAATTGGTGGCTCTCCGTTGTCAAAAACAAATGCTGTCTCTCTAGACTCGTCCTCTTGACAGCCTCCATAAAAGTCTTGCATAGTACTTCTATTGTGACCTCCAGAAATCCATCGGTTTCTAGCTCTAAATTGAAACTTTGCGATATCCTTGTTTGCTTGTATCGCCTCTACTGTGTTTGAAATTGATTCTAATTCGAATCCGTTAATTGCTTTTTTCATTTTTAAAATATTTATTGATTACTAATTACTTTTAATTTTTGAAGATGAAGCCAAATTGTTCCACAGCTGTTCCATCAGGACCCAAATCAGCTCCCCAAGTTTTACTATCTAAATGATAGGCTCCTACTATATGAAACTCAACCTCATCACTTAAAGGACAAGCTTTAATATCACCAATCATCGATAAGGAATTGGGTGTTTGCGTAAAGGCTTTTATATAGCCTGTCCCGTCATTGGATGCTATGAAATAGTTTTCAGAGCCATCAGAGGCTCCGATACATCCTATGCCTCTGATATTTAACATTTCCTTGCTCGGGTCCATGCCTCCGTCATGAAACGTTACATTCCAAAACGTATAAACACCATTTGGAATTAATCCTGAAAGTTGCATTTCTACTTCAAATCCACCTTCCATACAGGCCACTGATGCTATTCCAGATACGGTGCTGAAGTCTTCCCAGGTCAAATGGTTTCCTTCCCTGTTCAAAATAGGATTCAACAATCTAAATTCGTAAAGTAAATCCTCGGATGACGAAGGCATGTCCCCATTGCCATTTTCAACAAAAAATGGAACGGTAATAACTTCATTGTTTGTCATATTTGGCAGATTCAGATTAGCATCAGAACTAACGTCGTCGGTTTCACATGCAGTAAGAGATAGTACTGCTGTAATCAGCAAACCAAGGCTTTTCAATGGCTTGGTTAAGTTGTAAAAATTGTTCAATTTGTTTTTCATTTCTAAATGTTTTATTGATTAATATAATTTGATGGTACAAACTTATTGCCCAGACACAAGCTTGCTTTAAGAGTTATCCCCTATATTGGATTTCAATTCCCCTATTTTTGATTTTGCAGTGATAGGGTGCGGAAAGCTTTCCTGTTTTTAGTGCGGGCTAAAAAAATCAAGTAATTTTTTCTTGTGAACAAAGGATGGCTTATCAAGGTGCAGATTTTACTACCGCACTATCTAATTGTTTTCTTGAACTTGAGATTATATATTTATGGGAGCATAAGCGCTATCAAAGCAACTTATTACAGTTTAAAACACGGATATTGGTAGATTAGTTTTCGGTATCATAAAACCCATTTAAGTATTGCATTCATAAATATATATGCACCATAAACTTTAAAAATGTTATCTTTTCTTAAAATATTTGACTTTTTAGTCGTTCAAGTGCTAAATTTGTTGAAAAACTGTAATGATGCACCCAAAATTCATTCTTCCCATAATTGTTTTTTTAAGCTGTAATTTTAGTGTCAATTCCCAAATAAAAACGGAGACTAAAAAAGACTCTACCTTTTCAGGTCTAAAATTTAGAAATATCGGTCCTGCTTTTATGTCAGGACGCATTGCGGACATTGCCATTCATCCCGAAAATCAGAATATTTGGTATATAGCTGTAGGTTCCGGGGGCGTTTGGAAAACTGAAAATGCAGGTACTACTTGGACACCACTAACTGACAAAGAAGCTTTTTATTCCACAGGTTGTATTACACTAGACCCTAATAATCCTAATACTATTTGGGTAGGTACGGGAGAGAATGTTGGGGGCAGGCATGTAGGTATCGGGCATGGTATTTATGCAAGCTATGATGGCGGCCAGACATGGCAAAACAAAGGCTTAAAAAAGTCGGAACATATTTCTAAAATAATTGTGAATCCAAAAAATTCAAATGAAATTTGGGTAGCCGCGCAGGGACCATTGTGGAGTTCGGGCGGAGAACGTGGGCTGTACAAAACCAATGATGGGGGCGACACTTGGAAGCTGGTTTTAAGCGACAATGAATGGACAGGAGCTACCGACATAGTTATAGATCCAAGGGACGAAAAAACGCTTTATGCGGCCACTTGGCAACGGCATAGAAATGTGGCATCGTACATGGGCGGTGGCCCAGGCTCGGGCATTTACAAAAGTACGGATGGAGGCGAGACTTGGGACAAACTCAAAACAGGGCTCCCAAAAATAGATATGGGTAAAATTGGACTGGCCATTTCTCCGATAAACCCTGATGTGGTTTATGCTACTATTGAATTACATCGGAGAACCGGCGGCATTTTTCGATCCAAAAACGGTGGTATGAGTTGGACCAAAATGTCCGATACGGTACCTTTAGGAACAGGCCCGCATTACTATCAAGAGCTTATACCTTCTCCACATGTTTTTGATAAGATATATTTAATGAACAATAGCACCCTGGTCTCAGAAGATGGTGGAAAAACCTTTAAGGTTATGAAAAAAGAAAACAAACACGGGGACGACCATGCTTTAGTCTTTAAACCAGACGATCCTAATTATATGCTCATAGGAAGTGATGGTGGCCTTTATAAATCATTTGATGGCTCAAAAACCTGGAAATTTGTCAATAATCTACCGATAACTCAATTTTACAAATTGGCTGTTGACGATGCTGTGCCTTTTTATAATATTTACGGCGGTACACAGGATAATAATTCCCAAGGTGGCCCGTCAAGAACTTTTAAAGCAAATGGCATTGCAAATTCTGATTGGTATGTGCTTTTAGGTGGTGATGGCCATCAACCGGCTACCGAGCCTGGCAATCCCAATATTGTTTATGCCCAATCCCAACAGGGGAATTTAAGACGCGTGGATATCAGCAATCGCGAATCCGTTTATATCAAACCCCAAGAAGGTATTGACGAACCTTATGAACGTAACAATTGGGACTCCCCCATTTTAGTGAGTCAACACGACCCAAAACGCATATATTTTGGTTCTCAACGTGTTTGGAGGTCGGATAATCGAGGTGATAGCTGGACACCAATTTCGAGGGATTTGACGAAAAACCAAGAGCGGTTTGAACTTCCCATTATGGGCAAACAACAGAGTTGGGATGCCGCATGGGATGTTTACGCCATGTCCACTTACAATACGATTACTTCGCTTTCAGAGTCTCCACTGGATGAGAATGTGCTTTATGCAGGCACTGATGATGGCATTATTC
This sequence comes from Hyunsoonleella aquatilis, assembly GCF_014270105.1. Taxonomy (GTDB): domain Bacteria; phylum Bacteroidota; class Bacteroidia; order Flavobacteriales; family Flavobacteriaceae; genus Jejuia; species Jejuia aquatilis. Next base: position 779,610 of record NZ_JACNMF010000001.1, on the reverse strand, counting down.
AGTATACCCAAAATGGCGGTGAAACTTGGACAAAAGTTTTAATGGATGATTTACCAAACGTACCTGCTTCAGCTTTTGTAAATGATATTAAGGCGGATCTTCACAATATTAATACTGTATACGTGGCATTGGATAATCATAAATTTGGGGATTACAAACCTTATTTGCTGAAAAGCACCAATGGGGGAAAATCTTGGAAACCAATTGTCAATGGTCTTCCAGATAACACCTTGGTTTGGCGTATCGTCCAGGATCATGTTGACGCGAACTTGATGTTTTTAGGAACGGAATACGGTATTTATGTCAGTTTTAATCAAGGCGAAAAATGGATTAAATTTTCTGAAGGCCTGCCTACGATAGCCATTAGGGATTTGGCCATTCAAAAACGGGAAAATGACCTTGTAGTGGCATCCTTTGGTCGAGGGTTTTATATTTTGGATGACTATAGCCCTTTGAGGAACATTGATCCAAACGCCTTAAAAAGCCCAATGCTATTCAAACCTCGAAAAGCGTTACAGTACAAACCTATTAATTTAGGCACGTCCAGTCAGGGTGCATCATTTTTTACAGCTAAAAACCCAGAATTTGGTGCAGTATTCACCTATTACCTTCCCAATGATTTTGAAAGCTTAAAGTCGAAAAGAACAAAAACCGAAAAAGCATTAAAAAAAGATAATAAAGATATTCCCTTCCTTGGCTGGCAACAATTAGAAGACGAAAAAAACGAGGCGGGCGCTTCCATTATTTTAGTAGTGAAGGATGATCAAGAGAACTTTGTTACCCGCTTAAAAGCACCCTACAAGAAAGGTTTTAATCGTATTTCTTGGGATTTAAAAATTCCTTCAAAACCAACCTTAAATATTGACAAATTAAATAAAAATCCTTTAGATTACTATTACAACACATTGGCTAAAGACGGAACATACAGCATTTCCATGTTTTCAAATATCAATGGAGAAATTAAAGCTTTGTCAGAACCTCAATCTTTTGAAGTCGAAAGTATCCGAAAGGGAGTCCTAAACAATCCTGTTTCCAGTGAAATTGAATCCTATTCTCGAGCATTGAAAGCGTTCAAAGCCAAATATACATCTGCAATTTCCGACTTTCAAAAGGCCTCAAAGAAATTAAAAGCCTTGGAGAAAGCCACCTTATATCTGCAAAAAACTCCAGGTGAAGTTGAAGCACAAATCAGCGATCTTAAAAAAGAGATGCACGATTTAGAACAAATCCTTTATGGCAATAGTTCAAAAGCTGAAATTAGGGAAAAACAAGTTCAACTCATTTCAGCAAGATTGACCACTGCCGAACGCGGCCTAAACACATCGTACGGGCCAACGAAAATGCAAATGGAAAGTTTAGAAATGGCTAAAGCCCTTTTCATGAGAATTGAAAATCGACTTACCAAATTTGCCAAAATAGACGTTCCCGAGCTTGAATCTAAACTGTACCAATCGGGCGTGCCAATAATTTTGGATTAAATAATTATGGATATCCGTTTACTTAAGGGCTCTAAAAATAAGAAAACCTGCAAACTAAACTATTTGCAGGTTTTCATTTCTAAACTAAACAACTATTAAACTTGGGTCACTCTATTTTTTCACCAATCGGATACTACTTAATCCACTTGCGGTTCTTATTTGTGCAAAATAAAGACCCGACTTCAAAGCAGAACCATCTATTCTAGTTTCACTAACACTGGGCAAAGTTCTTAGCACTTGTTTACCTAATACATCGTAAACATTAATGGACTCAATTTGCTCATTCTGGGCAGTGACCGTCCAGCTATCTTCAGAAGGATTCGGGAATACCTTAAATGATGCTTGAGTGAATTCGTCGTTACTTAAAGTGGTATTTTTGTGTAAATAAATGTTGTCAAACCATAGATTGTCCACATTGGCTGTTGTAATTCCTATTTGGGCAATATCGCTTCTTGTGAGGCTTCCAGCTACTGGAGGCATTAAAGACGTTATATCTACATCAACGGATACCCATGACCCTGCCACAAGCGCCGGAGTAGTGCCGCCGTTAATATTCACCTCTAAAGCGGATGCTTCGGATCCACCTCCACCAAAGTCAACCAATTTTACATTGAATACATCACCTGTCAGGTCAGTATCAGCTACCCAAAAATCAAAGTGTATGTGCGTAAAACCAGATAGATCTTGCTTATTCGAAGAAAAATCAATACCCTGGCACACAATACCCATATTCTTTTTCAACGTAGGATTGCCAGCAATCATAACTTCGGAGGCATGTGCTCCCCCACACCAGCCTTGGTCAAAATTATCCACGGTAAAATCGGTATATACATCACTGTATATTGAAAATACATCGCCTGGTGCCCTAGCGGGAGGAACTGGCGCCGAAATAGCTGGTGGCGTAATACAAGCATTTGGGCAAGAGCCCCCACAGTCCACTCCTGTTTCATCCCCATCCATCATGCCGTTTGAGCAGGTATCGACATTTGCGGGCCCCATAATATTATCTACGTAGAATGTTCTTGCGGGTGTTGCAATTGGAGCACCTCCAGGGAAAAAGGTTGTTTCGCCTGCTTCCCAATAAGCGTGAATAACAAAAGAAGCATATACACCATTGGCCATTGCAGCCTGTCCATCTAAGGAAGTATTGAAGGTAAACGAAAGCGTTTGCCATGTATCATTGCCATTGTGGGTAACTTCTGCGGCCGCCTCTGGAGCACCAGCTAATCCACCGTTCACTTTTACCAAAAAAGTAATAGGAGTAGCAGATTTTACGTCAATGGTCATGGTTTGAGTACTTGTCAAATCCACATTTTCTGAAAGATTTAAATTTATCCCTTGCCAAGGCTGGCCAGAAGTATTACCAATAATTTCCAACACTTGTGATGTATTGGAACCTGTACCAGCCAAAACAGTTGGAGCCGGCATGTCTCCAAAAGGACCTCCGTTAACGCCGCCGCTTTCGCCGGCCTCAAAGCCTAAAATTAAATCCTGAGAGTAACCAAATGTTATGGTTATCAGCATAAGTAAAAAAGTAATTTTTTTCATCGTAAAAAGTTTTTAAAATAATTAATTGAATTCTTAGTTCGTTGTTTCTCAAAGTTATGTATGAACAATGAACAAACACTATTTGAAGCCCCTACAAAATATATACACTGTAAAAAAAAAAGTTGTTTTTACAGCCAATTTCTCAAATACATCCAGTAAATACCGTTGTTTCTACGAAAGATAAACATGAAATTTAACCGTTTGATTACTAGTTAAATACCCAATTGTTGTGGTAATGTTGTGGTGGATTTCAGATTTCCACAAACTTGTATATGCACATTCTCCAGAGGAACTCTATAATGGCCTAAAAGAATGGCCGCTTGCGGTTCTTCATTATAGAAGATTGGTTAAAAAACTTCTGCTTTTCATTCTTGTCCCAAATGCCCCAATAGGCACCAACATCTCCTTCAGCTCCCACTTTCCAAGACTCATCAAAGGAAGAGAAATAGAACATTTCAATATCATCTTCAGCCGACCAGTGCTGGGCATTTATAAAATATTTTGTAGCATTGGGAACAGATGGAAATGCACCATTGAGCCCTTCTCCCTCGCTCGGCCAACCTGTTTCAGTGATAATCACTTTTTTCCCATTTCCAGCCTTCATCGCTTGATGGTACATATCTTTCATGTATATAAGGGAATATTCAATGCTACAACCTTCCCAATATGGATAGCAATTGGCCAAGATAACATCGCAAGCTTCCGTTATTTTTGGTCTGTGGCTGAATTCGTAATATGCATCTACATACCCCACGGGCACCTCAGTAACTTCCTCTTTTACATCATATATAAAAGCCAGCAATTCCTCTTCGGTCAAATCTCCTCTATACATCACTTCATTACCAACAGCAGCAATATCCACATAGCCTGCATTGGCCAGTTTTTTAAGATTAGTGACTTCTTTTTGATTAATTTCGGCGTCATCGCCCAACCATGCCCCTACTAAAGTTTTGATACCATATTCCTTTGCTATTCTGGGTATCATCTCGTTTCCATCAGTACAGGAAAATGAGCGTATCCATTTAGTATATGGTTGGATAACTTTCATACGTTTCCTGATTTGCTTTTCCGAAAGCTGAACGCCCGGTGCCTGACCTTCTTTATATGCACTAAAACAAAGCCCATGCATGCCATTTTTCAAAACACGCCTGAATAAATTTTGAAGTCCCTTTGGTGTTTTGTTATCCAAGTCCAGTCCAGAGAGAGACATGATTTTATTTTTTCTAAAAGACATAGCGACTAACTATTAATTTGTAATTCTAATTTATCACTTCTTTTGTCAAGTGCTGCCCTTATAGTATTGGCTCGTTCTTCCGTTACATCATAATTCCTCATAATGAACATGGCTATTAAAGTACCTGCCATAGGGAAAAAGCAAAAGAAGGCGTGGAGTCCGTCCACCGCAGATTGCTGATCTATTGTTGCTAGCTCAGGATTGAAGCCAACATAGGTAATAATCACCCCACTGAGCGCACCCGCAATAGCAAAGCCTACTTTTACCATCCACCAATAAATGGCGCCAAATATCCCTTCTCTCCTCAATCCGGAGTTTAACTCATCAATATCGATGACATCGGCCGTCATCGACATCATTATGGTGAACAAACTTCCTATTCCAAAGGAAAAAAACGGCAAGGCAATAATATACATCCACGGTTTGCCTGGCACAAATAGAAACCAAAGCAAAATATAGCCTATCACTGAAATACCCTGAGACAGCATAAATGCTCTTTTTTTGCCCATGATTTTGGACATCCAAGTTACAGCAGGAATAACAATAAATGTAGTACCCAAAGCCCCTATGCAACCAAACAAGGATACCCAAATACCACTGGCGGCGGCATCCCCATTAAATAGCTTATAGACAATCACAAAAAAAGTGAGGGCTGCAACAGTATTAAATGCATTAAAAATTAAAAATGTGGCAGCACATAATTTTCTAAAGGCCCTAATTTTGAAGACCTCAATAAAACTATGAAATATATTAATCAAGCTATTGCCGACGTTTGCAAAGTTCAAAGGCTTATAATCTTCATTTAATGTTGATTTGCTCTTAATAAATATTGCCGGAACTATAGCGCAAATAGCACATGGGATGGCAACCCAAATAGCCAGTTGTCTCACTGCAACATCAGCAGATGGAAACCACTCCGGGTCGTACATAATTATCCAAAACAAAGGTGCAATTACCCAAGCCCACTGCCCAATCCATTGGGCCACGGCCATAATGCTAGTACGTTCGTGAAAATCATCGCTCATCTCGTAGCCCATAGCAACATAAGGAACGCTAAAGAATGTAAGCCCCAAATAAAAAACAATGGACCAAAGGAAGAAATACCAAAAATTAAAACTCAGCGAATTCTCCCTAAAGAGCTGCCACATAAAAATATATGCAATGCCCATCATTAAGCCACCAATCAATACATATTGGCGTCTTCGGCCCCATTTGGATTTTGTATTATCTGAAATATAGCCCATTATCGGATCTGTAATCGCATCAAATATTCTCGGAAAAAAATAAATAAGTGACCACATCCAACCTGTAAAGCCTAAATCTTGAATCAAGACCACCATAAAAATACCAAGAATAGCAGGAAACATCTGATTGGCCAACATACCAATGCCAAAGGCTACCTTTTGTCCAAATGGAACTGTATTTTTTGATGCTTTCTTAACTTTTGACATAATTTTGTTCTCGCACATTTAAAAGCTTCGGAAACTTTGAGGTTTGTGCCACCTGATCACTTATATTTTAAAATTGACAACATTAGGATTGATTCATATCTGCTACTAATATTTTAAGTATTCTTGCTTATCCCAAAGCCCCCAATAGGCCCCAACATCACCTTCATTTCCAGTTTTCCATGACTCGTCAAAAGATGAAAAATAAAATATGGGGATGTCGTTCTCCTTGGTCCATCTTATGGTATCGATGAAATACTTCATGGCCGCTTCCCCTCCAGCTATAGCTCCATCTAGTCCACCACCCTCACTTGGCCATCCGGTTTCGGTAATAATGATTGGCTTACCTTGAGCAGCATCAACCACAGAACCAAACATGGCCTGCATATGCCCTAAAGCATATTCAATAGGGCAACCTTCCCAATACGGATATAAATTGGCCAAAACCACATCGGTGCTTTCCACTAATATGGGATGCCTGGAAAACTCGTAATATGCATCCACATAACCTACTGGAATATCCAACCCGGCGAGGGCTTCCTTAACACGATTGATATAGCCTACCAATTCTTCCAAAGTCAAATCGTTTCGATACAACACTTCGTTACCCACGGCTGCTACATCCACATTGCCTGATTTAGCAAGGGATATCAAACCTTCTATTTCTCTTTCATTATCTTCCTTATCATCTCCCAGCCATGCACCTACAAGAGTTTTGAGGCCATGCTTTTTGGCAACCATCGGTACAAATTCATTGCCTTCAATACAAGAAAACGACCGGATAGCACCAACATAAGGTTTTAAAATATTAATACGCTCTTCAACTTGTTCCATACTAATGTCATCTCCTGGTGATTGTCCGTCTCGGTACATACTAAAACATATACCATGAAATCCGTCTTGAATGGTTTTGCGCCATAGGGCCTTTAATTCTTCCAGAGAATAATCCGCTAGGTTTATCCCTGGAGTTGCGATTTGACTATAATTCGATTTGTAATATGATGCTTCTCTGTACGACATTTTCCTAATTTTTTATTTTATTCTAAAACACACCTCTACAATTTTTCCTTGTATAGATTTTGATTCGATCCACTTCCTTTGCTCCAGCAGGCAATTCTGCCAATTGCAATCCCGGGTAGTCCTCGTTCTTTTTCCATTCTTCGATGGTGGCACTAAAGAATTGCGAGGCTTGTGCATCGGCTTCATAAACAATTAGATCGTAAGCCTCTCCTAAATCTCCTCCAAAACGCGTCACTACTTGCCATTCTCCATCTCTTTTATAGGAAGTATTGGTATGATCAGATTGCGGATAATAGCGATCGTCCGTTGGCCGGATCAATACCCAAATATCATTTTTGTTAGCCTCAGGATACACGCCCATTGTTAAAATTCTGCAATCCACAGAGTCTTTATCTATAGGCGAAATCACTTGTGTCGATTTTACCGGGCCATCAATGTTCAATTTATTTCCGATGGAAACCTGCTCAATTTGCCTATTATAGTTCACCAAGTTTGATGAATAACTTGCATATATCATCAATAAAATTCCTATCGCGCCTAAAATCACTCCAAGCTTTATACTCAACAGCCTTTTGCCGGAGTTAGTTTTTATGCCGCTAAGAAGCGCAATGACCAGCAGAGCAACTCCTACTATGATTAATACTTTTGTTGACATTTTATTTTAGTTTGTTTATCTAATTTCCATATTACTATTTAAGTACGCCTCTCCGCTCTTCCAATTCAGCTTTAATTTCCTTAGCTCTTTCTTCCGTTAGGCTATACTTCCACATCACCCACATAGCGAGACCAGCGGTTACCACGGGAATTACAATATCGGCTATTCTCAGTTTAGTCAACGTGTCAACGGTTTGTGTGGCCGCATTGCCATCAAATCCTATCATGCTCAAAACAAGACCTCCCAAAACCAATGCCAAGCCCTGCCCAAGTTTCACAACCCACCAGTATAATGCACCGAAGGTGCCTTCTTTTCTTGGCATTCCGTTTACGAGTTCATCCAAATCACACACATCAGCCGTCATACTCATCATCAAGGTAAACAAACTACCTAATCCGAAGGACATCAAAGGAATTGGGATAAAGGACAACCACACATTCTCTGGGGTAAAAGACCACCATTTTAAAGCATAACCTACAATTGAAAGTGCCGTCGAAATGATAAACGCTTTCTTCTTACCCCATTTGGTAGCCATTTTTGACACAATAGGAATCACCAAAAACGCTGACACCAATGCTCCAACCGAACTGAACCACGCCGGCCATGTGGCTGTAGCTTCATAACTTCCATTAAAAATATAAAACACAAATATGAAGAAACTGAAAGATGCTACAATTTGATAGCCATTGAAGACTAAAAACGTTGCGCCGCATAATTTCATGAAGGGTTTATTCTTAACAGCCTCACCAATACTTTTGAACAAATCTTTCACGTTGGAAAAAATGGTTTTTAAGGTCAGCGGTTTTCTGTCTCCCATATTACCTGAATCCATACCTCTGCAGAAGATAGCAGGTAACATTCCAAGTATAAAACAGGCAATTCCCACATAAATGGCCATGGTCCGTACACCTTCTGCCTGATCCTTGAAAATATCAGGATCTGCAATGATGACCCAAAACCAGGGCACAATTACCCAGGCTATTAATCCCACTGTTTGGGAAAATGCCATTAATCGTGTACGCTCATTATAGTCTGAGGTCATCTCATACCCTAAACCAACCAATGGCGTGGCAAACATGGTATTCCCTATAAGGAATACCATCGACATAATTAAGAAATACCAAAAGTTGTAGTTAGAGGAATTATTTTCGTCTAGTTGCCAAAGCAATACAAAGGTGATGGCACTAAGTATCCCCCCAACGAAGATGTAAGGTCGGCGCCTTCCCCATTTTGAACTGGTGTTATCCGAAATAAACCCCATAATAGGATCGGTAATCGCATCAAAAAATCTTGGCAATCCTCCCAAAAGTCCTGCTAAAAACGGATCCATTCCAAAGGCCGTCAATAGGAAGAACATAAAGAAACCTAGGGCTCCCGGATACAGGTTCAAAACCAAATGGCCGGCTCCGAAGGCTGCTTTTTGGCCCAATGGCACTCTATCGCCTGCGGCAGTTTTTACATTAGACATAATTTTGTATTTAGTTAGTAATTAGTTCTTGCTTCGGAATTATAATCGTTTGAATGGCTTGTGCATCAATCGAAAATTCCACATGTTTGTCATGTAACGATAGGTTTATGGTTTTTGGGGTTTGGTATTCGTTAAAAAGCACAATAGCAATAGTTCCATCAGGATTTTCCGATGCCGTTGCCATAAGTGCATCATCAGATTTATCCACACCAATAACTTTGGCACCCGGTCGAATGTATTTGCTGAAATGCGCCATAGTATAGTACAACGGGGTAAAATACACCTCATCTTTTTCAGGATCAACAATAACCGGAGCGATACACCAGTTTTTGAACCAGTTTGGCCCTCCCTTTGTATCCAAAACCATATTCCAGTCTACCCATCCATCAACCCAATTGTTAAGGCAACCAATGATATCACGAGCATAACGATTAACAGGTGCATATTTTGGGTGCATGTGCTTATCTTCTTCCGGTGCCCAATCCCAGCCCCAATCCGTGGCCTCCTTTTTCCAATACCAGGCATCATCTTTCCAAACAGGTATTTCGGCATCTGCACAAGCTTCGGACTGAATTAAAAGTTTGTCTGGAGCCTTGTTGTGGGCATATTGCAGTTCTTCGGGAAAATAATGGAAGGTACTGGCATACCAGTGGATGGCCGTGCCATCAAAATACTTGGATGTCTCTTCATTTTTATACTGAGAATCTATCCACTCTTTTAGATGTTCCCTGTTTTGATCGTACCCTAAAATCTTTAAATCCCCTTTGCCGTCCGCCTCCAATTTTGGCCCTAAATAATTCTGAACAAAATGGGTCATTTCGTCAGGAGTGTAATGCATACTTTCCCAGTTATTTCCATTTCCGAGCGGTTCGTTCTCAACCGTGAAGCCCCAAATATCGATGCCTTCGGCTTTATAGGCATCTACATATTTTGAAAAAAACAAAGCCCAAGTCTCGTAATATTCAGATAATAATTTTCCCCCAACCCAATTGTTATTATCCTTCATCCAAGGCGGGGCAGTCCATGGTGAACCAAAAATTTTAAACCCATCTGAAGAAGCGGCCATGGCTTCTTTTATGAAAGGGATTAAATCATCTTTGTCTTCTTCTACTGTAAAATGTTCCAGATTTTTATCCCCTTCAACTGGCGCATAGGAATAGTTGCTTAATGAAAAATCACAGGAATTCATATGAGTTCTTGTGAGCGAATAATGGGCGCCCTCTTTGCTGAAATATGCATCAATGATTTTTTTGCGGTTTTCCTTACTCAACTTATTAAGCAAGAAAGCCGAAGACTCCGTAAATGCACCTCCAAAACCCGTAATCGTTTGAAACGTTTGCTCGGGGTTTAGCTTTAGCATCACTAAACTGTCTGCTTTTTGAAACTGGGTGATTTTTGAAAGCGTATTGCCTTTTGCCGAAGTTTGGAAAACTTCAATATCCAAAACTTTATTCTCATTATTACAACTCATCACTATTAAGGTTGCTATAAACAATATGGTACATCTTAACGCTTTCATCAGTATGGATTTTATTCTTTATTGGCATGCCATTCTTCTGAAGTAGGTGGTACTTCCACATCCTTCATTAATGCTTCTTTATCTCCATTATAGGTCTTTGTAATGGGATTCCCGTTTCTTGTCAATCCTTTGAAAATGCCTTTATCTACTTCATCCCATAGCACGTATTTTGCTTTTCCATCTACTTTGAACAATCCAAAATGCTTCTCAGAATTGCCGCTGTTGGGGCCACCCTTCCAAGGCTCGTCAAACCCTTCAAAATAGAAACAGGACATCTTGGCTTCGTTCGTCCAATCCCGCATATGCTGATAATACAATGCTTCTTTATATTCATCGCATGCTTTAGAACCGTTAGTGCCGTAATGCCCATCAGAAAAACTTGCCCATCCAGTTTCCCCGATATGAATTGGCTTATTTACCCCAAGGCTTTCCATATATTTTTTTACGTTTTCATATTGATTGATAGCATACTGTTTTGCCCTAAGCATTGAAATTTCAATTTTTTCCATATCCGTTTTGCCCTCCAAACCTTCTTGCTCCAACCAAAAATCTGGTTGATAATGTGTGTCGTGCATGGGATAGGTGTGCACAGATAGAAAATCAACTGCTTTAATTAGGTTATTTAAATCCTCAACATGGTATTCCTCGCCACCACCGCCCCAAGAGGCGAAATTATCTGAGCTGGTTATCCATAAATCTTTGGACAACTTGCCTTCTTTCTTTAAACCCTGAAGATAGTTTACCCACTTTAGGATGACCCACGGCTCAACATAGTACGTGGCCGCCCATTTTACCATGGCTTCGTTTCCTACCGCTATGGCCTTCACGATATCTGGATACTTGTTTGCTAAATGTGCCGTTACGATGATCTGTGCTTCATTGGCCGCACTCTCCTCATTATGCACTGGCTCTCCATCTGTCCATGCATTTTTACAATCGATCCAAGCACCAAGCATAACATACATTTCAAAACTTGAATCCTCTGCTTTTAACTCACTAATGGCCTGTAACAGATTAATGGCCTGCGGTTTATGCACTTTGTAAGTACGAAGCAACTTAACCTTAAGGGAAGCTAATAGTTTAAGATCTTCCTTAAGTTGTTCTATTGTTGGTTCTTTACCATGATCTGCATACCGGTATCCTCCATATGACATTGCTAAATACTCAGGGTTGCCAAAAATATCCTCCGCCAACGGTGTTGTTGTTTCTATTTGTATGTTAACATCCTTGGTTTTTGTATTATTACAGGAGTACATTAAACAAATTGAAAGTATGAACAATAGTTTTTTCATCATCAAATTATATAGTTATTTCTTCTCTCTTAGGAGGCACGTGTACCTCCTTTAACAGCTCTTTTTCGTTACCATTGTAGGTTTTCGTTATGGTATTTCCATCTCTGGTCAATCCTTTGAAAACGCCCTTATCCACCAAATCCCAAATGGCATACTTTGCTTCGCCTTTAAGGTTAATCAATCCGAAATGGTTTTCGGAACCCAAGGGATTATTGGCATCTTTCCAAGGTTCATCGAAAGCTTCAAAATAAAAACAAGAAATTCGTTCATAATTTGTCCATTCCCTCATGAGTTGAAAATATCTTCCAGATTTATATTCATCGGCCGCTTTTGACCCATCCGCTCCGTAATGCTCATTGGACAATGTGGCCCACCCTGTTTCTCCAATATGAACCGGTTTATTAATCCCCAGGTGCCTCATATAATTAGCCACACCATCAAACTGTTTTTGTGAAAACAACAATGCACGTTGCATGGCCGATTCGATTTTATCTATGTCCGATAGTTCCGCTTCGTTATCTGGAACTATCCAAAACTCAGGATTGTAATGGGAATTATGCATAGGGTATGTATGCATCGAAATATAATCCACCGCTCTGATAAGATCGTTCAAATCCTCAGTATGATAAGCCGGATCCCCTCCTCCCCAAGATGAAAAATCGTCTGAACTGGTAATCCACAACTCCTTGGGCAACTCGCCTATTTTCTTCAAGTTTTGTAAGTGATTAACCCATTTGAGTATCACATTCGGACGTACGAAATAACTCGTTGCCCAGTGCACCATAGCTTCGTTACCCACCGCAATAATCTTTACGATATCTGGATACTGTTGGGCTAAAGCAACGGCTCGGTCAATTTCGCTTGCGTTGTGCTCGCTTTCTATCTCATGGTTTGGTACTAGATCAGTCCAAGCGTTTTTACAATCTACCCAGGCCCCTAACATCAAATACATTTCAAAAGACGAGTCTTCATCCTTTAATTCGCTAATTGCCTTTAACAAATTAGGGACTTCTTCAAACTGCACATTATAAGTGCGCAATAGTTTAATGCCCATTACCGCAAGGATTTTCATATCCTCCTTTAACTCGGGAATTGTGGGTTGTATATCACGTGTATTTTTGCGATAGCCACCATACGAAATGGCTAAATATTTAGGATTACCTAAAATATCGGCAGCAGTAAGCTGCTTTTCCGTCTTGGTCTTATTATTGGGTTTTTGCATTAGTAATACTATTAGAAGTCAATGGCTTCTTGTTATTTTATCATATTTTGATTTCTATTTGTTTACGGAAACTATAATTTCCTTCACTTCGCCCTTTCGTTCAAAAAGCGATTGGGATACATCTGCATTTAAGCTCAGGCTATCAGCGTCAATTTCTCGTCCGTCATTAAACACGATTCGCATTCCTTCGTTTTCGGATAATTGATAAATGATAGGCACTTGGCAATAGGTGAAACATAAAGTATCCTCTTTAATCTCAATGCTTTGCTCCTGTTTGTTAACGTCAGTATATTGGAAAGTTTTTGGTGTATCCAAAAATTCCTTTTTCTGCAATAAACTTGGTTTGAAAGCGATTTGACCATCTTCCACAAATACGCCCAATTCTCCAAATCGGCTAAGAATATCCTCCTTAACCTGACCGGTCATTCCGGGCTGTTGCGCGCCTTTTGTGGCTGGGGTATGCGAATAAGGATCAGTCGGAAAAGCACCGTATAGTTCAGGTGATTTGTGTACACCGATACCTGCATTTATTTCGTAATAATGATCCAAAAGTCGTCCAATAATGGCATCTTCTTCATTTCCATTAATAGCGGACACACAGTTTTCCTGCACCGCCAGCAACAATTTAGAAACCATGTGCCAATAAATAGAACCCAAACCTTCATATCCGAAGAAGGTTCCTGAGCGCCCCGTAAAGGATTTATGGTCAAAAATATCCTCAAAAACCTGAAGCAAATAGGCTTCGTCTTTATTGACCAAAAGCGCATATTCATCATCCAAATTGCTCAGTGCGTCTTTTAGACTATTGGCGTTGTTGAAATTTCCGTTAAAATGAAATCCACCATTCACATCTTTTTCTACAATCTGCCTATTGCCGTCAGTAATTAATTTTCTGAGCAAAGCTGACTGTTCCACCTTACTAGCAGGAATGTTGTTCTTTGTATCAAATCGAGGCAATTCTTTGTTTGGATATAAAATATAACTGTATTGATCATCCCTGAACAATGCACTATTTTTTAAACCATCTAACAAACTCAAGGCTTGATTCGGAGAAAGATAGCCTGCACTTAGGGCGGCCACTTGGCCCTCCAACATTTCCGATAGGTAAGAAATGGACACCTCGTTGTCGTTTTCAACCGTCATCAAATTATAAGCGTGATACATATTGTCCTCACGTTTATTGGCATCGATACTATGTTCCAAATAGGATTTGGTAACTTCAATAAAACCTAAAATAGCTTCTAGGCTAAGCGTCGATTTTTCATTTGAAAACCCTTTGGCATAAATAGTTTCCCTATACTTGCTACCTGCGGTTCCCAAACCGTCCAAAACTGTTTTTCGGTCTTTATCTGAAATACCTCCAGATAAGATAGAGGCATTATCCAAAAGTGTATTTAAAACACCATTGAAAAATTCCATGAGTTCTTCAGAAACCTCAACTTCCGCTACCTTTGATTTTTTTATAATTCCTTCAAAGAAATTCAGGAAGCGATAGATATAGTAAAGCGTTACCATTGACACACCATTACCCACCAAGGCATTATTGGCATCGTTCCATTCTGGGCGTTGTGTGTTTAACCAAATACCACCCTCAGGGATGAAGTTTGATATTTTAGAAAGTACCGTAGTCAATAGTTTTTCAATAAAATTGACCCTGTATATTTTGGAATTCTTGTCTAACAACAATGCCCCATCGGCGCCCAACACATCTCTTCTTTTGTGAATCGTTTGGTCGAGCTTATAATCAAAATCAATCGTATCCTTGGGATTCTTCAAAGTGTCCTCGTAACTTTTGATGATATAAGGCACATTGGCATAAACAAATATGTCCTGATTGAAACGTTTTTCCAATCTCCCAGGATAATGGTCTTCAACGAATTCCAGGAATTTCAACAAATAGATAATTTGATGATCTCCCCAATAGCCAATATAAGACCATGGGTCGTGCTCCTCGATAACCTCCCAATCAAATCCACCTTTGGTTACTCTGTAAGGGTTGTAGCCCTCAAAAGTAGTCGCATTCAAAAACTTGTGGATCATTCCTTCGATATACTCGGGATATGAATGCGCCAAAGCTTCCCAGTTTTGGAAAATATCACGCCAGTTGCCTTCATAATCCAAAATTTTTGAACCGTCAACTTCACTTCGTGTATTGATGGAAAACTTGTTCCATGGGCGACTTGGGTCACCGTGCCTTCTGCTGAATTTTAATGGCAGGTATTCAAAACACAAACGTTGGAAATCCTTGTTGTCATCCTGATCTGCCAAATTCTGAATAGTTCCCAAAGTGAAGGTTTCACCCAAGGCATTTAAACTAGTTTTCTTTTCCTTGAAAACATCCTTGTTCGCATGCTCGATGTATTTTAAGAAATCCGTTTTTTCAATTGTGTAGCCATTGTCAAAAATTCCACCACGCATGATATTGAAAAGCGTGTTTGAAAAATGCCTCATGTTGGTCAACGGGTCTTCCGTTAATTGAAGGCCATCAGATGATGCTGTTAAATCAATAAGATTTGCAGTTCCTAAATCAATATTTTTTTGGAGAGCAGTCTCCAAATCGGATTCATTTTTAATGAATTCTGAAATTTCGACTACATCCGAAATGGATTGATTAACATTCGCTATAAACCTCCAACTTTCTTCCGAATCAGGCCCTAAAGCTATGTGGGAAGCCACAAAGTAAGCGCCTTTTTCAGCCTTCATATCTACTTCCTGAGACACAGGATTTCCTCTTCTAAAAGCATCCAGCTGCAAGGACGAAATCAAATACGTTGGATTATCCAGTCCAGTGAACCACACGATATTTGCCTTTAAAGCTTCACTCGGTTCTGCCTTATCCACGATAACAGAGCTTAAAGCATAAATGCCAAGACCAACTTCAGACTGTAGTTCGCTTTTCTTATAGGCATCGACGAGGTTACTTCTGATATTTTGTAAATCTGCCGTAACACTTGCAGGTAAAATATTTTGAAGACCATCCAAAACCGAAATTTCAACAGCATCACCCGTATTATTGATTAACGACGACTTTTTTACAAAACCAAATTGGTTGCTAGAATTCCATTCGTATCTAAAGGTCAAACCTAAATCCAGATTGTTTTCCTCGAAAATTATTTTATTCCCGTATATGTTTTTATACAGGTTGGTTTGGGTTTCATATAGCCCTGCCTGACGAATGGAAAAGGGTTCCCATAAATGGGTTTTTCCGTTTTTATGGACTCTAAAAATGGCTTTGCTTCCTGTTATTTCTGCCATTTCAGTAATCTTATCGTCAGTATAATAAGGGAACAACGAATAGTCGGCATTTTTGCGACCAGCCGTTAAACCTCCATTACTTGAGATAAACATCCAGTGGTTGGAGTCGCTCACAATACTCATAAAAAACGGGCGCATCTTATCACTGTTCGAAATTTTGAAATACGTTTCGTTATTAAAAGTGACCAATTCGCCTGTTATGCCTTTAGTTTCTTTTGAAACATTATCTAATTCTGTAACAATCATAGTTTGGTTGTAGCTTTTAAAGGGTTGGTTTTCACAAATCAAAACCAACCCTTTAATAAAAAGTTATTCAATCTGCCGCGTACACTCTTACATAGTCGATGTACATGGTCTGAGGAAAGACAGTATCTTCATTTGGATTTCCATCAAAATTACCACCCACAGCTAAGTTGATAATCATGAAAAATGGTCCATTATCAAAGACCCACTGAGACCTATCAACATCTTTCTCATCTAAACTAGCCGGAGTGATCTGAAAGTACAGAACGTCATCTACATAATAATTAATGTAGCTAGGGGCCCATTCAATACCATAGACATGGAACTCCGTATCTACCCGTGTATTTGGGAAATCATACTTTTTCTTAATTGGGTTTCCACCACTATATCCAGGACCGTGCACGGCCGCATTCACTGTAGCGGGGGAAGAGCCTCCATTCTCCATAATGTCAATCTCCCCGCAAAACGGCCAACCGATCTCATCAATATTAGCACCCAATAACCAAAAAGCTGGCCACATGCCTTTACCAAATGGCAGTTTCATCCTAGCTTCAAACCTTCCATACTGTTGTTCAAATAACCCCTTCGTTATGAGCCTAGCAGATGTGTAGCCAGAGCCTTCAAAGCTTTCTTGAATTGCCGTAATTTTGAGCATACCATCTTCCACTCTAACATTTTCAGGTCTATCAGTATAATACTGCAATTCGTTATTCCCCCAACCGTTATCACCAATTCCGATATCATAGCCCCATACGGCTGGGTTTGGCACACCATCAACATCAAACTCATCACTCATCGTTAGAGTGTCAAAATTAGTTACTACTTGGTCGCCAGCCGGATCGCAGCTAAAAGCAATTCCTCCTAGCGTTAGTGCCGTTAATAAGAGACATAATAAATGAACCGGTTTTGTTTTTACTTTGTTTATAATATTCATGTTTTTCTGTTTATTAATTTTCAGCATAGAAATAAATGTTATCTAAGGACACATTGGCAATGGTAGCGTCGGACACAAATATTATGGCTCCAAGGGCATCTTGGGCACTCAGACCCACAAAATTGGATAAAGGAATATCAAACTGCACCCACTCGTTACTTAATAAATCTGTTCCAGGAATAGTATATGCGCCTGATACGCTACTACCTAAAGTGAAATTGTTGAAAAGTTCGATCCTAAAGAAATCAGAAGCTTCAACCGTTTCATTTACCCTTACATCAATATGCATATGTGTCATCTCTGTTGCATCCAAAGGCACCACGCCACTTCCATCCCTACCATAGAACTCAATGGCTACGAAATTCAACATAGTGTAATCTATAATATTTGTCCCATTTTCTTCAACGGCACCACCAAGCGTGGTTTGAAAGCCGTCGATGTAAAAACCGTTGTAATTATCGACAGGAACATTGGCAAATACATCACTAAAAATTGAAAGTACATTAAGGTCTACGGCTTCTACCGTTAAAGATCCCGCCGCTTGAACATCACCCAGCTTTGCTGTAATTGTAGCTTTATTATCAGGTTGTCCCGTATTTGGATCGATGTTACCCTCACCAACAATTGTAACTAGACCTCTGTCATTTACCGAAGCCACAAACGGGTTTGAGGTTTCAAAATCAAAATAAGAAGGTGAGGCAACTACAGTAACATCACGGCCTTTACCTTCAACATTAAGAACATTAAATGTTTGTGACAATCCAATAATTGGAACAGAGCTATCTACATTGGCCTGTGCAGTTTGATCTTGGCCTCCAAGAATTGCGGGCCTTGGCTGGGCTACTGTACCAAGCTTCTCAAACTTCAGCTCATCAATCCAAAATGTAAAGCCAGCACCGTTGGTACTATTCGTATTTGCCGAAAAAAGGAACATTCCTTTTTCTTGAACCAATTTTGATGGGTCTGGTATAGGAATAATAATTTTACTCCATGTTGTAGATAATTCGACATCATTCAAATTAACCGCATATTTATTATCAAGAAAGTCAGTGCCGAATCCAAATGTAGCAACACTTGCAGTAGTTGAACCCTTTGCCCAAAATGTTAAGGCATCATAACCTGTTAAATCCCTACCTTCTCCTCGGTCTTTAAAAATACCCCCTATATAACCTCCATCCGGATTTGTTGGTGTTGGCACATCAATTCTAATTGATGTGGTGCCTTCATAAGCTTCATTATTATCAACATCAAAGCCGTTTATATTGGCTCCTGTCGCTGGATCAAACGATATAAATACCGAATCGTTTAAGCTTACGGGTACATCAGTAAATATGTCTCCATTGCTCGGAAAAGTGGCAAAATCGATGTCGTCAGAAAACCCTCTTTCACAGCTCGCTACTACACATATTAACCCCAAAACAGAGAACAAAATGTGATATTTAAAAATTATTTTTTTCATAATTAATGCCGTTTTATTTACCAATATTAATGTGTATGTACGTTCTTATCTCCCATTCTGATCCATTAGGAAATCCAACAGAACTTATTACTTGCTGGGGGGGAAAAGTCTCGGTTACCGCATTTGGACTATACCTTGGAGAGTTTTGATCCATAGAGCGCCACGTACCTCTAACACCAATTTGGGTACTAGGCAGGATAAACCAATCTGGCTTTCCTAAAGTTGTTGATACGTCCAACATCATTTGTAATGGATATGTCAAGTTAAAATCGCGATGGTAGTCAAATGGTCCCCAATCATTTACCTTAAAATGAGACATGATTTTTATTTTATCCATAATTACTCTTAGGTCAGCTCCGAAACGTGTGATAGTCCTATCCGAATCACCATTGGCCTGACCATTTCCGTAGTAGAAATTACCTATAAGCCCAAAGTCTTGTCCAATTTTTGAAACCACTCGTGCATGTGCCTCCCACAAATCCACAGCGGGTGCTGTTTCACCAAAGGCAAAAAATGTACGGTTAGCAAAGAAACCAACATGACCGTCCATAGTGGTGGGAAGGTGTTTGTAAACAAAACCTGCGCTTAAAGCCAGTTTGGCGTCTTCCGCTCTATCGTTATCCCAAGCATACATCCATGTACCAGGGGTGGGATCGTAAGTCAGCAAAATTTCACCTGCCGATGTTTCTCTGTTACCATTTCTTACCGCAAAAGGATCATCAATCACGTTTCTTAATCTTCCTGGAGCAGGACCTCCATTAGGCATAGGATCAACCAATGGCTTTTGCCACATAAAGTTTGGAGCTATCTGCAGATCCCCAACAGAAAACGTCAATCCGGTAAGAAAGTTGGTCATGTTACCACTACCTGAATCTTTCAATCTCCATCCCGTAAATGTTCTGGTTTGGTCGAAACCTCCATTAGCAACTAAGCCCATGTAAGACCCTTGGGCGTACCAATTAAACGGTCCGTTCTGATAGGTGATTTTGGCCTTGGCTCCCCAATTATCGTTGCTGTTAATTTTATCAACCAAAACCACATCAGCTCCCTCTTCATAAACTTGATAGGAACTGCCGTTTAATGGTCTTCCGCCCCAAATTGCTCCGAGGGTAAGGCCAAGTTTCCCAAAATCCCTTTCCATAGCTACAGTAGCTCTTTCTGTTGGCCATGCAGGAATAATACCCGATCTCACTTGATTTTGATTTAAAACACGTCTTCCATTGTCGTCAAACTCAAGGTCGGTATTTAAATCTCTATGATAAATCCCCGTAACGTCCCATTTAGCTATATGTGTCGAATATTTCAAAAGCATTGTTGGGTTGGCTCCCCACCATAATTGTGGACCGAAAGCTGCCTTTAGCCCTTCCAATTCACCTTTGGCGTCCACTTCAAATCCTAGGATTTCACCGTTGTAAATATCCAAATTAGGGCCATAGTTAGCTTCGGGATATAAGTTGAAGAAATCGCCTTCATAGGCCCAATGGTAATGTCCTGTTCTGTAAAATCCTCTTAAATCGAAATCCTTTGCCTTCCAATCAAATTCCGCCTGATACACGCGAACACGGTTATTATCCGTTAAAGTGACTTGTTCTCCCTGAACATTGGTTACTGCCACAGGCCGCCCAACGTTTTCATAAAATATTTCATTTATAGGATTACTTGCGACATTGCCCAAAATATTGACATCAACATTGGCGGTCATATTTGACGCGGGTTTTCCTTGAATGCCAACAAAGTAGGATTGCATGTGATCGAAGCCAAGTTCATTGGGAAAGGTTAAGGCATCATCAGGATCTGCAGTTTCCGGAGTAGTAATTAATGATCCCCCCGTATTGAATGTCGTAAATCTAGCAGATAATCTGCTGATACTAAGCCTATCCATATCACTAGTATTAAGGGCCGCCCTATCTCCGCGTGCCTTTAAAACCGCATCCATGATATTGATATTTTTAAAATAGTTTTGGACAAAATCCAAACTCATCCCCTCTTCATAAGGATTTAAGGCGTGAGCCTCTTTTAAGGTGTAATATGAAGCTCTAGGATACAAATCATATAAGCCACGGGCATCTGTGGGGCCCTTAGCACAAATACCAAACCACTCCTCGTTCATGTTATTGGAGCCATTCTTTGTATCGTGGTAATACCCTCCATTGCTCCAAGACGCACCTGTATCATGTATATCGGCATTTTCTCTATCATCAAAACCTAATTTCCACCAACCATCACTAAATTGAAATGTAAATCCACCGATTGAGTTTCCAACTTTGCCCATACCAGCCGCATTTTCATAAATCTCTTTCCAATTTAGCAGATTATAATGTGCTTGCCAGTATTGGTCTTCTTTATCCGCTAAGGCGTTATAGGCATCCGCTCCAAACTCGGTAAACATTACCGGTTTATCCAGTTTGTCTTTTACCACCTGGAAGAAGTCCCCAAATGATTCTCCTCGATAGGTGTTAGCCCCGTACACATCAACGTCTTTACATTCTTCTGCAATAATATCAATGAACAAAACGTCTCCATTACATATAGCAACAGGGTGATGAGGGTCCATTTCCTTCATTTTTTTGGCCACGTCGTTCATGAGCCTGTACATGGGTCTTCCCCTTTTTTCTCCAACAGCCCTTTTTTGCTCCTCACCTTCAGGAAAATCCTCAGTTTCATTTCCTGCCCAAAACAGTCCATAGTTATTCTCATTACCCATCATATACATCAAAACCCCCGGAACATCCTTGTAGTCTTCAACCAATTTCATCATATCAGACACCAACTGTTCTTGGGTTTTCTCATCAGTATAAATTGTAACTGGTGTCCAAACACCATCCAATGTGAGCCCATAGCGGCCAAATGAGTGATTCAAGAGGGTATAAATACCATACTTTTCGTAAATATATGTGACCCACTTTGCTGGAACACCTACATATTGTCTTACAACATTGACGTTCATGTTTTTAAGTAGCCCCATTTCAGTATCCAATCCTGCTTTAATAACATCGTCAGATAACTCCCAGAAATTGGCATTAGTAACATCAGTACCAATCGGTACGTAGTCCCAATTAATCCCATTCATCATGAAGTCTTTGCCATCTACGACTAATTTGGTTCCCTGGTCATTCTTTACTATCTCGACTTTGTTGGCCTGAGCAAATAGTGCAGAAGTAAGCAAAAGAAACACTAATCTTAATAAATTGTTTTTCATATTTGATTTAGTTATGTTGATGTGAATTGATTATTCTAATTCAGAAACAAAAGCGATATCATTACAGATACCGCCCTGTATCTAAATTTCTCTATCACTGTTCAGCTTACTGCTTTACCAGTTTGAAGGACCAATACCCAGGACCGAAATTAATATCAAGCTCCATGGTATTCCCACCATCAGAGAGTGTGATTTCATAAGTAACAGAATCTGGTGCATCACCAGGGGCTGCCAGCTCACCTGCATTAGTCACTTTAGACAAGCCTAAGAAAGCACCTCTACCATCGATAGTTATAGTACCCGCTCCTTCATCATAGTCATAAGTTGCTGAAGCAGTACCGTCATGAGGGAATACTGGGGTTCCACATTCCTCAGCAGACGCTCCTTGCCATGGCTCCAACCAGGTTTGGTCTCCTAAAATATTCTGGAAAGTGCCGTCATTATTAAATACATACTCATCATCAAACAAGCATGCTCTTCCAGTAACATCTTCTGATGCATTAGACCACCATGACACATCGTCTTTTACTGGACCAACACCTAATGCAGCAGCTTCCGGCGCTAACTTCCAAGTTCCTACCAAAGGATCTGCAGGTGGCACGTCCTTAACCAATTTGAAAGACCAATACCCTGGACCAAAATTAATGTCAAGCTCCATTGTATTTCCATCATCGGACACCGTAATTTCATAAGTTACGGAATCTGGAGTATCTCCAGGAGAAGCAAGTTCTCCAGCGTTGGTCACTTTTGCCAATCCTAAGAAAGCACCCCGTCCATCTATAGTTAAAGTACCCGCTCCTTCGTCATAGTCATAAGTTGCAGAAGCCGTGCCGTCATGAGGGAATACAGGCGTTCCGCACTCCTCAGCAGATGCGCCTTGCCATGGCTCCAACCAGGTTTGGTCTCCTAAAATATTTTGGAAGGTACCATCAGAATTGAACACATACTGATCGTCAAATAAACAAGCTCTTGTAGTAACATCTTCAGAAGCATTTGACCACCAAGACACGTCATCTTTTACTGGACCAACACCTAAAGCCGCAGCCTCCGGTGCTAATCTCCAAGTACCAGTAATAGCTGGAGGCACATCTTTTATAAGTTTAAACGACCAGAATCCAGGACCAAAGTTAATATCAAGTTCCATAGTGTTTCCGTCGTCAGAAAGTGTAACCATATAGGTAACAGATTCTGGCGCATCACCTGGGCTAGCCAATTCTCCTTCATTTGTAACTTTTGACAACCCAAGGAAAGCACCTCTACCGCTAATCGTGATTGTGCCTGCCCCTGCGTCATAGGCATACGTAGCCGAAGCTGTTCCATCATGTGGAAATACTGGAGCCCCGCATTCTTCAGCCGCAGCACCTTGCCACGGCTCTATCCAAGTTTCTGCACCCAGCACATTTTGAAACGTACCATCTGGATTAAACACATAGGTATCATCAAACAAACAATCTCTAGTCGTAATATCTTCCTCAGCATTTGACCACCATGACACATCGTTCAAAGCAGGGCCTACACCTAAGGCTCCAGCCTCGGGCGCTAATCGCCATGTACCAGCAATTGGAGAACCTCCTCCTCCACCTGAACCTCCTCCTGTGTCAACAGGTTTATAAATAACCGCGTGCTCTTTTGTTATAGAAACATCTTCACGCCCCGGAAGTGAAGCAGTAACGGTTATATTGTATAGTACTGATTCTTCAAGTTCTGGATACTCATATATAACCATTGGACCACTGGTCTTTTGGATTAAATCCTTAGTACGGTCTGCACTACCATCCGCTACATCCACTCCACTTGGGTCGCCAAAATTTACAGTATATACAATGCGCCCATCCGGTGGTACCGTTGTTGCGATCACACCTACTCTGTTACCCTCGGGGTTCAATGTAGCAATATTGAAATCCAGTCCAGCGATGATATTCAATTCATCATCTTCTTCACATGATATCGCCACAATACTAAGGAAAAGTACGGATGCGATGTAAAATCCTTTTTTTAAAACATTCATCTCTTTAAATTTTATTGTTTTCATTATTCAGTTTAGTCTTTAGTTTGTATAACCCGGGTTTTGACCCCATCGCTCTTCGGCCTGTGCCAATTCTAATTCAATCAACGGTATTGGGAATAGCTCATGCTTTCCAGTCTCAAAATTAATTTCAACAAAGCCCTCCGGTTTCGTGGCATTATATTCATCAAAAGCCGCCTTGGCCCTTCCCGTTCTTACCAAATCAAAGAATCTATGCCCTTCTCCTGCCAATTCCTTACGACGTTCCTCATAAATGGCGTCTATAAGTGGCCCTTCACCAGAAGTATAATCCATACTATTATTGCCATATGCACGCGCCCTAACCTGATTCAGATAATTTTCGGCATTTGAACCTCCGCTTTGTGCTTCGGCCTCAGCTGCCATTAACAATACATCAGCATATCTGATAGCCCTGTAATTATTTTTATGAACCAATTCAGCTGTACTGGCATTCCCTGATTTATCAGACTTTCTTGGCATATACTTGTGATTGTAAAAACCTGTATCTTCCCTTGGCGCTGAATAATTGCCACCAGAATCCCTCAATTCTCTAAGGTCAAAAATGGTGATATCTCTACGCATATCATTTGCATCGTATAAGTCGTACAATTGTTGTGTCGGCAAATTAAAGCCCCAACCCGATGCATATACAGGATCGTCAAAAGGAGATCTTGGCCCATTAAACTGAACAAAATAAGATCCTTCACTACACGCAAGGCAATCCCATCCGGCTCCTTCTACGTTGGTATATTGAATTTCAAAAACGGACTCGGGTCCATTTTCCCCGGCAGTAGTAAACATGTTAAGGAAATCATCACCAGTAGTTAGGCTGTACTGTCCACTTGAAATTACCTGATTTAACACGGTAGCCGCCTCGGTAAATTTGCCATCATATAAATAGACTTTCCCCAATAATGCTTGGGCCGCACTCCTGGTTGCCCTGAATGGCAAATCCTGCGTGGCTGGTAATCCGGCTATTGCTTCTTTAAGGTCTTCCTGTATAAGGCCGTAAATTGCCGAAACGCTTGTTGTTCTTTCCATTGCGAACTGATCTCCAGGTACTACTCTGGCATCCACAATTCTACTGACACCTCCACGCTCTTCAACTTTCATTGGGACGTTACCAAAAAATTTGGCAAGTTCGAAAGTGTAATAGGCTCTTAAGAAGTAGCCTTGCGCTATAATTTCTTCCTTACCTGCAAAATCCAATTTATCCTTGTTTTCTAGAAGGAAATTTGTACGGTTTAAACCAGCGTACATCAAGGTCCAAATATCCCTTAATTGGTTATTGTCCGAGGGAGTTTGTGTTAGATAGTTTACGTTTTGCAACGTTGGCTGATCAATTGTAAACGAATCACCCCCGGCAATAAAATCATCTGAAGCCACTACACCTGTAAGCACGTTCCAAAACGTGGCCTGTAATAGGTCGTACGCTCCAACCAGTGCGTCTTCATATTGCTGTTCTGTGCTAAAAAAACTTTCATCTGTATCTCCTGCCGGTTCCACTTCCACAAAGTCATCACATGAAGGAATTGCGAAAATCAGCAACAACAACACATACTTTAATTTTTTCATTCTTTTCATAACTTTTTTAAAATTTGACGTTTATTCCTAGTAAATAAGATTTAGCAACCGGATAAAATCCTTTATCAATTCCGTTTCCGATAGGTGTATCTGAACCCGCTGAAGGATCAAAACCTTTATAATCTGTGATGGTAAATAAGTTGTTACCAGCAACGTATATCCTTAATTTGTCAATGCCTATACTTTGCATTACCTCAGGATTAACAGTATATCCTATTTGTGCATTTTGTAAGCGTAGAAATGAAGCATCTTCTACATAGAAATCGGATAAGAGGTTTTGGTTAATTGAACCACCCGCAGTAACTCTTGGTACTGAGTTGCTGGTACCTGTTCCTTGCCAACGCTCTAAAACATAATCCCCAATGTTAGCGGTGGGGTCTTTACGCTCGTAATCGCGAATCATATCGTTTCCGACCGATGCAAAAGCATTGGCACTGAAATCCAAATTCTTATACGAGAAACCAATATTAAAGCCCATGGCAAGTTCTGCAATAGGGTCTCCA
Source organism: Hyunsoonleella aquatilis (assembly GCF_014270105.1). GTDB lineage: Bacteria > Bacteroidota > Bacteroidia > Flavobacteriales > Flavobacteriaceae > Jejuia > Jejuia aquatilis. The sequence continues at coordinate 753,523 of NZ_JACNMF010000001.1, read as the reverse complement.
ATTACGGTTCTATCATCCGGTGTAATCTCTCCATCCCCATTAATATCCACGAATATCAAATCTCCAACTTGTGCTCCACCATTGTCGCTGTGATAGGTTCCACTTGGCGCTGTAGCATTTAAAGCATCAATTTCGGCTTGGGTTTGGTATATCCCTCTGGTCTTATATCCAAAGAAGTGTCCCAAAGGCAATCCAGGAACCATACGCGCAATTCCCGTTTGGCTAATACCCACACCAAATTCGCCTCCAACAGGTGGTATTTCACCATTAACAGAAATTACTTCATTATCTAATAGCGTTAGGTTAAATCCTATATTGAATTGAAAGTCATCAGAAAAGTTGTCGTTATAAGAAATACTGAATTCAAGACCTTTGTTTTCTACAGTTCCCGCATTAACAAGGGGAAAGCTCGTTGGGCTCAAACTAGGATTGATCAATCCTGAAGCCTGAGGTGCAAATAATAAATCCTTGGTCTGCTTTCTAAAAGCATCAGCAGATAAACTTACTTTGTTATTAAATAATCTGGCGTCAAAACCGATATTTGTAGATTCCTGTTCTTCCCACTTCAAATTTGGGTTACCAGGCACTCCCGACGCTGTTCCAAAAATCAAATCGCCTAAACCTGATTCATTACCTGGCACCACAGTAGCTTCGCCATCAAGTCGAGTAATAAACCTAAAGGCATCTATTCTATCGTTTCCTATTATACCATAACTACCTCTTAACTTCAGAGAATTTACTACTTTGCCCTCTCCCCAAAAGTCTTCATCGGAAATATTCCAGCCGATAGACCCGGAGGGGAAATATCCAAATTTATTATTGGGTCCGAAATTACTTGATCCATCCCTACGCACTACGACCGACAGGAGGTATTTTCCCTTGTAATTATACTGTAGTCTTGAAAAAATAGATTGTAGGCGAGTGTCGAAGAACTGAGCACCATTTTTTAGTGCATTTTCATCAAATCTAGGCACGACACGGCCATCAACCCTATCGCCAACCCAGCCATCAACTAAAGCATCTCCTTCCCAGTTGCTCCCATTGGCCAAATTGAATCCAGTTTCACCATAAAAATGCCCTCGTGTTCTAAATGAAGAAGTGCCTAGTAATAAGGTCACATTATGGTCGTCGCCCAAGGTATCGCTATAAGTAATGAAACTATCCCAAGTGTAATCGGTATATAGGGCACTAAAATCCTGAACTTCATTCTCCGTTCGAGAACCAGATTTACTGCCTCCATTACCAAAGTCAACTACCGGCCTAAAGACATCATCTAACACATTTGAATAATTAATTTGAAGCTTAGAACTTACAGTAAATTTTTCAAAAAACGTATAATCCAACCCGATAGTACCACTATATCTGTCTGTCCTGGAGATATTGTGATTATTAGCTATTTGGGCCAAGGGATTGACAACCTCTATACTGGAAACACTTTCCGCTAATGAAAAGTTTCCGTTTTCATCATAAATAGGTAAATCAGGATTGATGTTTACAGCATTATACAGGGGGGTTCCTATACCTCCTTCAGGCAAATTGTTTTTAGTAGAATTTGTATAAAGCCCTGTGGTGGTCAACTTTAGATTATCAAGAATATCGTAGTTATATGATAATCTTGCAGTAACCCTTTCGAAATTAGATTTTCCGCCACCAACAATACCATCTTGGTTTAAATAGGCTACACCGAAACTGTAAGACGATTTCTTTCCACCACCGCTAGCTCCGAAGTTTAAGTCGCTAATGGCAGCCGTTTGAAACACTTCATCCTGCCAATCGGTGCCTTCCTGCGGATAAACAAAATATCTCGTTTCATCAAAAGCATCATTTACGAAGATTGCAAAGTCGTAGGGACTTAGCAAATCTATTTTCTTGCTGGTAGCCTGAAAACCAGTAAAAGCATCAAGTGTAAACTTTAGCTCGGATTCCTTTCTACCCGTTTTGGTCGTAATCAAGATAACACCATTTGCACCACGAACACCATAAATACCTGCAGTGGCATCTTTCAGTACATTTATACTTTTGATGTCATTAGGGTTCAGCACCGAAAGATCTTCTATAACGTTGCCGTCTACAAGAATTAAAGGTTTGTTGTCCCCGTTGGTAGTAATACCACGAATTCGAATGTTTGCTCCCGCACCCGGTGAACCGGAATTGGAAGATACATTCACACCAGCGATTTGACCTTGCAAGGCTTGCTCCACACGCTGCGGATTCAGTTTTTCAATGGCTTCGGAATCCACCACCGAAACGGCACCTGTCACCTCTTTCTTTTTCTGGGTACCATAACCTACAACTACAACCTCGTCGAGGGTAGCAATATCCTCTTCGAGTTGTATCTCTAATTTTTGACTTCCTGCTACAGTTACTTCTTTAGTTATGTAACCAACATAACTAAAGTTTAAAATAGCACCCGTCTCAACATCTGAGATGGTGAAGTTACCGTCAAAATCGGTTACTGTTCCTTTTGTGGTGTTTTTTACAATAACGTTAACACCGGGAATCGGAAAACCTGTATTGTCCAGTACGGTTCCACTAACGTCTACATTTTGTGCACTAATGTGCAATACAAGAAGTAACATTAGCATGTTAATCAACTTTTGTCTCATATTTAGTCAGTTTTTGAGTTTTAGTTATGATAAAATTAGAGTATCGAATTAAGAAATTCGCATTTTCGCCCACTACAAAAAATATACATCGTAAAAAAAATGCCCAGTTTTTACCAAAACCTCAATAAACTCTTGTTTTTATTGAGAATTTAAAGTTTTCAGATAAAGTTCGATTTCTTAAATTTTACCAAATGTTGTGGTGTTGTATAGGTAAGAGTAGGACGTGTTGTAGTCTCTAAATTTCAAGTATATAGTCCGTGAGGCTAGATTCGTGGGGCAACTCCATCTTTTTGCGCAATCGGTAACGTTTTACCTCTACACTTCTTGGGGATATATTCAATAATGGTGCAATTTCTTTTGAAGATAAATTCAATCGTAAATAAGCGCACAACCTAAGATCATTTGAAGTGAGCACAGGGTGCAGGCTTTTTACTTTCTTTAGGAAGTCCTTGTCCGCATTGTTAAATGCCTCTTGAAACACGTTCCAATCATCATTGTTATTAAGGTTTCTATCAATAATTTTTACAACTTGTTTAACGCCTCTGCTACTGTCTGCAGCTTCTAATTCCTGTTTGATGCTACTTAAAAACTCATTCTTTTTGATAAGGTTCATGGTAGCAATACCTAATTCCCTATTTTTACTTTCGATATCCTCTCTTAGCCTTTCATTTCTAAAACGCATCAATTGCTGCTTATTTTCAAGTTCTTTCAGTTCCAACTCCCTTGTAGTTTTTTGCATCAAACGCTCCCTTTGCTTTCTGTAGTAGTTTTTATAAATATTATGCATAAATAACGAAAACAGCAGGACTGCTATGCCGTATAGAACCAAGGCCGTATAAGATAGAAACCAAGGTCGATCTATCCTAAAGGCATAGGATGCCGAATTTGAAGTGGGATGATTTCCGACCTTTCCTTCAACAATAAATGTATAGTCGCCATAGGGGAGGTTTTCAAAAGAGGCAAACCCCTCATCGGTCCAATTGCTCCAGCTATCATATATACCCTCAAGTTTATACCTATACATGGGCTGTTCATTTTTCAAAAACTCAGAAATGCTATATGAAAACTGTAAATTATTTTCGGCACTATCAAATAAAGGTTTCCCCTTGAGGCTAACCAGACTCGAAGAGTCCATATCTTTGACCCTATTTAAAGCAACTTGATTGATTTTGATTTCATGCTGGTTTTCCACCAGCTCATTTAAATCCAAAATAGTATAACCCGTCTTTGATCCTAAAAGATATTGTTCATCATTGACAAGTGTAACATTTTCGTAGCCTTTAACATCTTTTCTTATATCAACGGGAAACGGCACCTTATTTATTTTCTTTTCTCCGCTTAACTTTGAGGATGTAATATAGTTTATGCCGTCCTTCGAAAACCCCCAAAGCTTTTTGGACTTTTCATCCGATACCAATTTTGCCGAGGTAAAACCTCCCCTACTAATCAGCCCGCTCAAAACGCTATCATGTTCAAATTGTTTCGTGTTGCTATTAAACCTGAAAACACCATCCATACTTGAGTAAAGTATATTATCCTCATACTTGATTAAGCTCGAGTACAGCTTATTTTCAACAATTTCTTTTTTATCAACTGAAAGCACTTTGGTCAGGTCTTTATCCAGCTTTAATTTGTAAACACCTTTGTATTCGTGGCTCACAAAAACTTCAGTGTCACTCAAAAATTCAAAATATCGACTGGAAATATTAAAACCTGCGATTTTATTTCGAAACTGCCACCGGCCATTATTGTTCTGAAGGACGTACAGCCCATTATAATTGCCCTGAAGCAACAAGTCTTGCCTACTCTCAACAGAATTTATGAGCCAAGTTCCCTGCACGTTTGCTACTTCTGTGGCCTTTTTTCCCTCGATAGAGAATGTTCCCGAATTGTGGCCACAAAAAAGGGTATTATTTATTACCCCTAGAAACCACACTTGGCCCTGTGTACCTTCGATAAATTCAAAATCAGAGCCATCCTTAAAGGGCCTACAAAACAAGCCCTGATTGGTACCTAGATACAGCATGTTTTCATAAACCAGTGAAGTGTAGACACTACCGATTACCCCTGTTTTGTCCAAAAAAATATGATAAGGGGATTTCATATTAATGCAGTTAACGCCATTATCAAGGCCCAGCCATAAGTTATTGTCCATATCTTCAAAAAGTGAAAGCACGGTATTATTACTTAAGCCATTGGATTGATCAATTCTATATTTTTCCTCTCCATTTTCATCAATATGAATAATGCCATGTGAAATTGTCCCTAATACAAAAGTCCCATCCCGAAGCCGGGTACAACTAAAGATACTAACATCTTGAAGCACTTCATTAACCTTTGGACGCCAAGGGCTAAGCCCCCCATCGTCCAGCGTATAGAACCCATTATTCTGGGTGAGCAGAAGCAAACCTCCATTAACGATGAACACTTCCACAAGAATATTTTTTGTAACAATAGTGTCATTGGAAACTAATACATCGGTACCATTTTCTATTCTATAAAGGCCGTTAAGGCGGTTTTGAAAATAAAAGTTATCTCCAACTTTAAAAAGTTTAGAAATCTCTGTTTTGGACCTTATCGCACTGTGGGATTTAGATTGTTTGTTATAGATGTAAATGTGCTCAAAAGACTGAAATAATATCCAATCATCCAGAGATTCAATGTTCCAAAATTCCTCGTCCTCTTGAAACTCTATTCCGAGTTGGTTCGCTAAGGATGTATAATTGAGCACTCCGTAATCGTCCCTTTTCCAGTATCCAAAATCGTGATAACTACCCGTATAAATAAGACTATCTAAAACCTTTACCGATCTCAGAATAGTTTGGTTTGGAGATTCGTATAATGTCCATTTTGAACCATTATATTCCAAAAGTCCCATATTATTCGCTACATATATAGAACGGTCTTCCGATTGGGCTATACCCCAATTTTGTGAGCCTGCTCCATACGATTCCGGAGTAAAAACATTGATTGGTGGCCTTTCCTGGGAAATAGAAGTTAAACTAAAGCCTAGAAGACACAGTACTACTAAAAAGTAACGGACAGCTTTCAAAATAAAACATAATGTTGTGTTGCTAAGTTAATAAAAATAAGGCTTTAACAGCTTAATGTATTGTATTTGTATGGCTATAAATTATAAATTGTATAGTTTTAAGTCGACAAAACCAGACGCAATAAAACCTTCTTAGGAGTTATTTCTTAAAACTTATAATTAAAGAATTCGTTACTTAGTCCAACGACTATAATTCACAATTTAATTCTCGATGCACTTCAACTTATCAATGAAAAATTCCTTGTAATCGATAGTCTCAATAGTTTTGGATGCTTTTGTTGCCTTAAGATAAAGTGATTTTATGGGAGATTTTTTTAATACTGTTATTTGGGATGAAGTCAAATTACCTTTAAACAAAAACTGCCCACACTCCAAATCCCAGGAGTGATAAAACATAACCGTTTGGTTATTCTCTAGGGTTACCTTTACAAAAGACCTATTATTGGACAAGTAACTTACGCACCCTAAATCATCAGGCATGGTAAAAAACACATTCAATTTCCTGCCCTGTTTATACAATTCCACGGTTAACCTATCTGATAAATTATAAGGTTCAGTTCTTTTGGTTTCCATGTTATAAAACGAATCATACTCGTTTATTTGGTAATGACAACTATCTCTAAATTTCAAGCGCTCCAATATTGCCTTGCGCTCTGCTTCCTTCTCACTGTCTTCTTCTGAATTGACAGTCGAGAGTTTACTCTTTTTCTCTTGAGCCATTAAAATGGAATCTCTGACTCTTTGCTGCACCATAGCTTCGGTCTGTTTTCTGATACGTTCTTTTTCCAGTTCCAAATTTTTTCTTTCAGCTACCCTAACCTCAGCTATTGAATCGGCCATTCTTTGCTTCACCTCTGCGATGGCCCTTTGTCTGGCCAATTCTTTTTCGCGTTCCATTATTTTTCGTTCTTCCTCCCTTACTTTGGCGATGGAGTCCGCCATTTTTTGGGCAAGAAGTTCTTTTTCCCTTTCCAACTGCTTCTTTTCAATTTCCCTAACCTTTAAAATCGAATCGTTACGTAATTTTTCTTTTAAGGCCAGTTGGCGCTTTTGTTCCAACTCACGTTGCAAAGCCATTTGATTCTCTTCCTCTTCTTTGGCTTTTGCAATAGCTTCTAATCGTTTTCGTTCTTTTAACTCCGCTGTCCGTTTTCTGGACTCTTCTTTTTCGCGCTCAATTCTTTTGGACTCTTCTTGAGCTTTCGCTATGGAATCCAATCTAAGTTTCTCATTTAGAGCTTCCTTACGCTTGCGTTCCAGCTCTTTTTGGAGTTCGATCTGCTTGCGCTTTTCGGCTTCAACTTTGGCTAAAGAATCCGCAACTCGTTTTTTTCGTATCTCTTCGACTTTTTTCCGTGCTAACTCCTTTTGAATTTCAATCTGCCTTAACTCCTCCTCAACTTTGGCAATGGAATCCAATCTTTGCTTTTCCTTTAAGGCCGCTTCACGTTTCCTTGTCAATTCTTTTTGCAATTCAATTTGACGTTTCTCTTCTTCCTTGGCCTTAGCAATGGAATCCAATCTTCGTTTCTCTTCGAGTTCTTCCACTTTTTGCCTTGCCAGCTCCTTTTCTCTTTCGATTCGTCTTAAATCTTCTTGAACCTTGGCGATAGAATCCAAACGACGTTTTTCTCTCAAAGCTTCCATACGCTTTCTTTCCAAATCCTTTTGTAATTCGATTTGTCGTCTCCGTTCAGCCTCAACCTTGGCAATAGAATCTGATATCCGTTTCTTTCGGAATTCCTCGGCCTGTTTTCGTGCTAGTTCCTTTTGGATTTCTATTTGTCTCAACTCCTCCTGCACCTTGGCAATAGAATCTAATCGACGCTTTTCCATCAACGCAGCTTGTCGTTTTCTTTCTAGCTCTTTTTGCAGCTCAATTTGACGCTTTTCTTCCTCTTTGGCTTTTGCAATGGAATCTAACCTTCGCTTCTCTTTCAGCTCTGCTGCGCGTTGCCGTGCCAATTCCTTTTCGCGTTCAATACGTCGCAATTCTTCCTGCACCTTGGCAATGGAGTCCAAGCGTCGTTGCTCTTTCAAGGCTTCCAATCGCTTGCGCTCCAACTCTTTCAACCGTTTTTCCTCTTCTATTTTGGCTATTGAGTCGCGTCGTTGTTTTTCCTTAAGTTCTTTAGCTCTCTGTATAGCAAGCTCCCGCTGTCGCTGTTCCTCTTCAACCTTGGCAATGGAATCCCGTATTCTTTTTTTCTTTTCCTCAACAATATCTTGGATTTTCTTTTGGCGGGCTTCTTCTGCCGCGATCAATTTTTGCATTTGCTGTTCCTCATAATCATAGAACAAATCCATCATATCATCACTAATCAGCAGAAACTCGTCGCTAACAAAACCAGGCACTTCTTTGTAAATAACTTCGTAGATATTCCTTCCGATATAACCAGTAACCAAGCATTTATCATTGACTTTAAATCTGGCTACAACTTGCGACATGTCACCGGCATCTTTATAAAGGCTTCCGCCCTCGATAAATCTTGTTTTGATGGCTACTTCCTGCGAGAAGTTATTCTGTGAAACCAGCAGAAGAATAAATAGTAACACGTTTTTCATACGGTCGTAATTTAAGGTGATTTGGGGTTTAGTGCTTATCTTTTAATTTATATTTCCATTACTTATGGTGAATATCTTATGTAAAATACGCCAAATTTTTTATTGTAATGCATTGATTTTTTTTAACGTACCCTGAGAGACTCTTATAATAAAGTCACTAATATACATTTTCAAATTAAAATCGTTACAAATTTAAGACCAAAGGCGTGATGTATCTATCAACACCATAAAAAAATCTCTTGAAATGTAGATTTCAAGAGATTTAATACTAATACCCTATATTAGAAAAAGGACTTGCTTTTTACTTTCTTACGGCCTTTACGATATTAAGCGCATTCCTTACATCCTGTTCCAGCTTTGCGTAATCCTTGTTTGCAATAATGTCTTTTGAAATTAACTGGGAGCCCATGCCCACACAGGTTACCCCTGCATCAAACCAACCTTTTAAATTGTCTTCTGTTGGCGAAACACCGCCCGTTGGCATAATGGACGTCCACTGTTGTGGGCCTTTAATGCCTTTAACGAATTGAGGTCCATAAATATCCCCAGGGAATAATTTTACGATTTCACAACCCAGTTCCTCAGCTCTTGTAATTTCGGTCAAAGTACCACAGCCAGGTGACCAAAGTACTTTTCTTCTATTGCAAACGATAGCGATATCCTCGCGCAATACTGGTGTTACGATAAAGTTTGCACCAATAGACATATAAAGGGAAGCCTGACCCGCATCGGTAACAGACCCAACGCCCATAATCATACCGGGCAATTCCTTAATTGCATATTTGGTCAATTCGGCAAAAACCTCGTGGGCAAAATCGCCACGAGCGGTAAACTCCATCAAACGTGCGCCTCCATCATAACAGGCCTTTAAAACCTTCTTACTTAGTTCAATGTCACTGTGGAAAAACAAGGGAATCATCCCCGTTTCCTTCATTGCCGTTGCTACTTCTATTCTTGAAAATTGTGCCATTTTTTTTATGTTGAATTGTTAATCCGTGCATTTGTTGAACTGAAAAACCGATTAAACGATTCAACAGTTCAACAACTAAACACTTATTTTTATCTAGCTACCCTACCGGAGGCGTCCCCTCCCATTAATTTCTCAACCTCAGAAACAGTAACCAAGTTAGCATCTCCTTTGATAGTATGTTTTAAACAAGATGCAGCTACCGCAAAATCCAATGCATTTTGGTCATCCTCTGGATATTTTAACAACCCATAGATCAATCCGCCCATAAATGAATCTCCACCGCCAACGCGATCCACGATGTCTGTTATTTGGTACTGACGCGTTTGGAACAAAGTTTTTCCATCATAAAGTACACCGGCCCAAGTATTATGCGAAGCAGAGATAGATCCCCTTAAAGTGGTAATTACTTTTTTGGCCCTTGGGAATTTCTTCATCATCTGGTCACATACTGATAAAAAGGCATCGCCTTTGACCTGCTCTCCTTGAGTTGTAATGTCTAACCCTTCAGGTTTAATGTTGAAATGCTTCTCTGCATCCTCCTCATTTCCCAAAATAATATCACAGTAAGATGTCAATTCTGTCATAACAACCTCCCGATGTGCGTTATCGCAATATTTCCATAATTTTTGACGATAGTTCAAATCGGTAGAAATGGTTAGTCCTTTTGCACTTGCAGCTTTTACTGCTTCCAAGCAAACGTCTGCCGATCCTTGTGAAATTGCTGGTGTAATTCCTGTCCAATGGAACCATTCTGCTCCATCAAACACCTCGTCCCAGTCTACCATCCCTGATTCAATCTCGCTCATTGCAGAGTGGGCTCTGTCATAAACTACTTTGGAGCCTCTTGAAACCGCCCCTGTCTCTAGGAAGTAAATCCCTAAACGGTCGCCACCCCAAACAATCTTATCAACGCCAACACCTCTTTTTCGCATTTCCATCATGGCGCACTCGCCAATGTCATTTTTTGGTAAACGAGTTACAAAATCAACATCAACTCCATAGTTGGCCAATGAAACGGCTACGTTGGATTCGCCACCGCCATAAATTGCATCGAAGTTATTTGCTTGTGAGAATCTTAAAAATCCTTGCGGAGCTAATCTCAACATGATTTCCCCAAATGTTACTACTCTTGCCATTGCTTAATTCAATTAAAATTTAATTATTGTTATTAATTCATCTTCTAAAGTGGCTCGAAAATCATTCGACACCAGTTCAGCTTAAATACCTTTTCAATGTGTTACAACGTTGGAACAATTTTTAAAACCAATAAAACAATATGCAATTTACTTTCGTAATCCAAAACGTCAAACGTTTTTATAGATAGAGATCAAAAGTATTTATTGAAGATGTTTTTAGTTGGTTTATTATTGAACTTGATAAAAAATTATATCTTTGTTCAAACGTTGGAACAAAAGTATATAAAAATTGGCAAATAAAAAAAAATCCACGATAAAAGATATTGCAAACGTTTTGGGGATTACCCCTTCTGCGGTATCCAAAGCATTGAACAATCATCCTCGGATAAGCCAACAAACCAAGGACGCCGTACTTCAGGTAGCCGAAAATCTGAACTACCAGCCCAACCATCTGGCCAGTGCACTGCGCAAAGGCAAAAGTAATTTGGTTGGGGTTATCATTCCACGCGCTAGTAGCAACTTTTTTTCTTCGGTTATCGAAAAAATAGAAGAGGTCTTAAATGATCGAGGCTACAACGTGATCATTGCCCAATCCAATGAATCCTACGAAAAGGAGTGCAAGAGCATAGAGGCACTTTTATTTACGCAGGTTGATGGCATAATAGCCTCAATGGCCAATGAAACGGTAAAGCTGGATTATTACAATAAGATAAAACAAAAGGGGATACCCTTGATACTTTTTGACCGTGGTGAAAATGATTTAAACGTGGACTATGTTGGAATTGACGACTACTTGAGTAGTCATATGGTGATTGACCATTTAGTAGAACAAGGTTGCAAGCGTATTGCGCATATAGGAGGTTTTAGCCATACCAGAATTTACAAAAACCGAATACGCGGGTATAAGGACGCTCTTGAGAAATATAATCTGCCATTTGAATCTGATCTGATTTATGAATGTAATTTGAGAAAGTCCGACGGCAGGGAAATTATGAAAAAGCTGCTAGAGCTACCTAAACGGCCCGACGGGGTTTATGTTGCAGGTGATTATGCCGCATTAGGAGCCCTTGGAGTGATGCAGTCGCAAAACATTAAAATACCTGAGGATGTGGCTTTGGTGGGGTTTACCAACGAACCTTTTTCCGAAATCGTAACACCAGGCATCTCCTCGGTTGAACAACATTCTGAAGAAATAGGTAGATTGGCAGCAGAAACATTTTTGAAAAGAGTTGATCTTCCGCAGGAAGAAGTTAGCTTGAATAAAATGATTCTGAAACCCGAACTTATCGTAAGGGCGTCTTCTAACAGAAACTTAAAGCTAGCAAATATATCCCGTTAGTCTGCTCCAAAGCTGACTTTGCTCCAAAATAAGCCATAAAAAAAAGCACTCCGGAAAGTGCTTTTGCGTATTACGTTTCTATCGATTAACTAGCCTTTTGCTTTTCCTCGATACGCTTCTTCATTTTTTCAACTTTCTTTTGATCCGCAGTAGCCCTTTGAAGATTTACTTTTTCCAAACGATTGAGCTCCATACGTATTTCTTCGCTTCTTTTTCTTAGCTTTTCAAGCTTTTCGTCCCTCTCCTTTTGTTTTTGAGCACGTTCTTCCTGCCGAATAGCTTCCAATCTTTTTATCTCCTCTTCTTGCTTCTTAAATTGCATTTTTTCCCAGGCCACTGTGCCATATGCATATCCATACATGGCAACAAATAGCAAAAGGATTAATCCTAAAATGAGCAAACCATTCTCCATAATTAACTTAAAATTTGAGGTTGAATTCTATTTTGACTTTTTAAATCTTATTGATTTTGTCAAATTCTCAATAAAAATAGGAAAAACTTGCAACTTCTAAAAAATAAAAAAGGTGAAGTACCTAAAAAAAGTGATGAACGTTTTTAAACTTGATTAGCCTTCGTATCAACTGCAAAAAAAACGGTTATTCGGAAACCGTCGGAAAGGCATTGCTTTTCCATTCCAAAAGCCCGCCTTCCAATTGATAAATTTTTTCAAAACCGGCTTTTTCAAATTGTTCTACACTTTTGGAACTTCGCTTACCAGAACGGCAATAAATAAAAACCGAGCACTCAGGATCTAAAACCATTAAGCTATCTAAAAAGTAATCAGAAAAATAATTAATATTTATAGCTCCTGGAATATGAAATTCTTTAAACTCTTTCGGCTTTCGGACGTCAACAAGTTGAATATTCTCTTTGGAGATAGAGTCCTTAAAAACTGAAGGTTTCAAAACCTCTGAATTCCCAGAATTCATCTGACATCCAGAGGTTATTGAAACCAACATGAAAATCCCTAAAAAGGAAAGCTGTTTCATCATGGATTAAGACTCCATCTGAACCAACTCACCTTCCCATTCTAAAATACCACCTTCAAGATTGTAGGCGTGCTCAAAGCCCAGCTCATCCATAATCCGGCAAGCTTGCCCACTCCTATTACCTGATCGGCAATACACATAATAGTTTTTATCCTTATCTAAATCTTCCAGTTCATTTATAAAATCCTGACCTCTATAAATATCAATATGGATAGCTTTGGGAATAATGCCCTCCGCAGTTTCCTCATCTGTTCTTACATCCAAAATGACCGCATTCTCATCATTTGATAATTGATCAGCCCATTCGTCTTGTGTTAAATCTTCCATTATTTTAATTTAATTTTCACAAAATTAATACATCTTATATATATAGACGCAAAAAAATCCGAAGTATTGCACCTCCGGATTTCAAAATTTATCAACAATTATACCTTGATGGAACACCCAATAGCCTTGGTTTCCTTTACCTTTACTTCTTTGCCATCCAACAAGGCATCAACTGCATCCTCAACATAGGTTTCTTTCACTGCCTCTGGGTTTCTGGAACTGTCGTCAATTGCACCGATGTATTCAACAACTAAGCCTACTTCTGTTTTTTGAAGCACGTAATTATGTGGTGTTTTTGTGGCACCAAATTTCGGGTATACCTTTTGCCCTTCGTCCACCAAGTAAGGAAAAGTAAAGCCTTTTTCTTTTGCCCTTTGTTGCATGGCCTCAAAGCTATCCCCTGGTTTAGTATTCGGGTTATTTGGATTTATGGCAATAACGGGATAGCCTTTTGGGGCATATTTCTTATCCAGGGCAATAATACGGTCTTCATAAGCGATAGCAAATGGACAGGTATTGCATGTAAAAGTCACGATAAACCCTTTTGCATCCTCAAAATCTGCAAAGGAGACTAGTTTTTTATCCGTGCCCATTAAGGATATTTCATCCACAACGTCACCAATTTTGTAACCACTGTGCTCCTCCTTCGATATTGCAAATGCACTTATCGCAAACACTAAAGCCGTAACGGCAATTCCTTTAATTAATCTTTTCATAATCATATGTTTTAAAATTGTTTTACTTCGTTTTCAAGTTCTTCAAAAGTAAATGACCTTTCAAAAAATTTTCTATTATCCTTTTTATAAATAATCGTCGCGGGAATCGAACCAGACCACGATTCATCTATCTTATTAATCCATTCATTTTCGTTTGGATCATTAAGAGCAATCACTTTACTTTTTAACTCCTTCTTTATAATGAAAGGCTTTAATTTTTTATCATACACATGCGGAAAATCCAAGCTCACCAAAACCACCTCAACATTCTGGTAATCGGCGTTCAGCTTTTCAAAATAGGGCAATTCTTTAATACAGGGAGCACACCATGTGGCCCAGAAATTAATTACATAAGTTTTGTCGTCCGATCGGTTTAAAAACTTCTGGAAACCTTCAAAATCATACACTTCCAAATCAACGTCCGCTTGCACTTCAACTTCTTCAGAAACCTTAACATTTTCAACAACATCTGCGTCTTTTTTGCCCTTACAGGACAACACAATACACACAATTAAAAGTAAAAATTTGAATCTCATAGGCGGATTTAATCTTCTAAAATTAAGCATTGCAACCCAAAGTTATTACGGTTTAACATTTTTTTTAACAAAATGATAATAAATAGTAAATTTTACATACATTTGTCTATACAACAGTTAAGTATGCGGATTGAGGACATCCTGAAACTTAAAGCTGACATTCCGCTACAGAAAAGTGTAATTGTCAACCTTTTATATACCTATGGGATAGTTAATGGCGAGTTGAACAAAGTCCTAAAACCTTTTGATATTTCAATACAACAGTTTAATGTATTGCGTATTCTAAGAGGTCAAAAAGGGAAGCCCGCAGAGCTAAATGTTGTGCAGGACAGAATGATTAATAAGATGAGCAATACCACGAGATTGGTAGACAAACTCATAAAAAAAGGCTTGGTTGAAAAAAAAACCAACAAAGCCAATAGAAGAAAGATTGATATCAGCATCACAGCTGAGGGATTGAGCTTCTTGAACGATATTGATACATTGATTGATAGCAAAGAAGTACAAATGGTAAGCGCTTTGTCTGACGAAGAGGCTACCGAATTGATCAGATTATTGGGCAAACTTAGGTTAATAGCAAACTAACTCTCTCTCAACGTCCGATAATCGACTGAAACTACCATACAAGTATGGTAGTTTTTTGTTTTATACAGTTTTGGACCTGAGTCCTATCTAAAAAATTCAGCAAACCATTGCGTAATTATATTTTCATCTTTATATTTGACACTCAATTCAATTAATAATGAAAAAAACAATAAATAACGCTTGGTGGTGGTGCTCTCGAAACTAACATTCGTGAAGTAACACCCTAGTATATTTAACACTTAAAATATCGAAAAGGCTTGTCAATTCACGACAAGCCTTTTTCTTTGAATTCCGGCACCGTTCGGAATCTAAAAATGAAACATGGAAAAATTTAGTCTTTATACACATCATAAACGTATCCTAACCGATACAATTACTCCCGTTACGGTTTATTATAAGATTCGTGACAAATACCCTAACAGTATCCTATTGGAAAGCGGGGATTACCACAGGAATCATAAAAACTTTTCATATATCTGCTTCAACCCTATTGCGTCAATAAAAGTTGAAAACGAAGTGATTTCAGAGACTTTTCCCGATGGAAGTTCTCGATCTATAGATATCGATGGTAATGTTGATGTTGTTGAAGAAATCTACAATTTCACCAAGCGGTTTGATGTATCTTCCGAGGAAAATTTCAAGTTTATCAACAATGGTATTTTTGGATATTCGGCATATGATGCGGTGCGTTATTTTGAGGATATTGAAATAGGGAAAAAGAATGATTCCGTTGTCATTCCCGATATTTATTATGCGGTGTATCAAAATATTATTGCCATTAATCATTTTAAAAGTGAGGCTTATATTTTCGCGCATTGTTTTGAGGGTGTTGAAAATAATATTGATGAGATTGACAAACTGATTAACGTCCAAAATTTTGCGTCTTTTGGTTTTAATTCAAAAGGAGATATACAGTCCAACTTGACCGATGAGGAATTTAAGGAGCACGTAGAAATCGCTAAAAAACACTGCCAACGCGGGGATGTGTTCCAACTGGTTTTATCCAGACGTTTTTCACAAGAATTTACTGGTGATGATTTTAATATTTATCGCGCCTTGCGGAGCATTAACCCATCCCCTTACTTATTCTATTTTGATTATGGTGATTTTAAAATCTTTGGAAGTTCACCGGAAGCACAATTGATTGTTACTGAAGGACTGGCAGAAATCCATCCTATCGCTGGTACTTATAAAAGAACAGGCGATTATGAAAAAGACGAAATTTTAGCCGAAAAGCTTAAAAATGACGATAAGGAAAATGCCGAACATGTGATGCTCGTGGATTTGGCGCGAAACGACTTAAGTCGTCATGGCAGTCAAGTAAAAGTGGAAACCTATCGTGAAGTTCAGTTCTTTTCACATGTGATTCACTTAGTGAGCAAAGTAACTGGGCAGAAGCATAGCACCACCTCAACCATGCAGGTTGTGGCCGATACGTTTCCTGCAGGAACGTTAAGTGGTGCCCCAAAACACAGGGCTATGCAACTGATTGAAGATTATGAAAAAACTAGTCGTGCATTTTACGGGGGCGCGATAGGATTTATGGATTTTGATGGCAATTTTAATCATGCCATTATGATTCGTACCTTCTTGAGCAAAGACTATAAATTGTTTTGGCAGGCTGGTGCCGGTTTGGTTTCAAAATCGAACAAGGAAGACGAATTGCAGGAAGTTTATAATAAGTTGGGGGCTTTAACGAAAGCTATTCAGTTAGCAGAAGACATTTAATTATGAAAAAAGTATTAGTCATTGATAATTACGACAGTTTCACCTATAATTTGGTACACTATTTAGAAGATTTAAATTGTGATGTAACCGTTGTTCGAAACGATAAATTAGTTCTAGAGGATGTTGAGCCGTATGACAAAATAGTATTGTCTCCAGGTCCGGGCATTCCTGATGAAGCGGGTTTATTAAAGGCAATAATTGAAAAATATGCTTCCACAAAAAGCATTTTTGGCGTGTGTTTGGGCCAGCAGGCCATTGGTGAAGTTTTTGGTGGCAAATTGGTGAACTTGGATGAAGTCTATCACGGCGTTGCCACAAACGTTACCATTAGTGTTGACGACGAATATATTTTCAAGGGTTTGAAGAAGGATATTGAAGTTGGCCGTTACCATTCTTGGGTGGTAAGTCCGGATTTACCAAGTAGTTTGGAAGCTACTTCCTTTGATGCTAACGGACAAGTAATGTCACTGCGTCACAAGGAGTACGATGTAAGAGGTGTGCAGTACCATCCAGAATCGGTTTTAACACCAGATGGGAAGAAAATTTTAGAGAATTGGGTAAATAATTAGTAAGCAGTTTGCAGTGGCAGTAAGCAGTGCTTACTCAAACATATAAAAAAGATAACAGTAACAATTCCCTCTCTTTTGGAGAGGGTTAGGGAGAGGCTTATGAAAGACATTTTAAACAGACTCATCGACCACGAAACTATCACAACCGAAGAGGCTAAACAGGTTATTGTAAACATATCTAACGATATGTACAACCCCAGCCAAATTGCATGTTTTCTTTCGGTGTATATGATGCGAAGCATTACTATTGAAGAATTAACGGGTTTCAGAAATGCCCTGTTAGAACTTTGTGTTGCAGTAGATTTAAAAGACTATAACGCCATCGATATTGTGGGAACAGGCGGTGATGGAAAAAACACCTTTAATATATCTACCCTATCATCTTTTGTAACTGCAGGAGCCGGGGTTAATGTTTCAAAGCATGGAAATTATGGCGTATCATCAACTTCTGGCTCATCAAATGTGATGGAGAACTTGGGTGTGAAATTTTCTAACGATGAGGATTTTTTAAAGCAATGTTTAGATAAAGCGGGGATTTGCATTTTGCATGCCCCCTTGTTCCATCCCGCCATGAAAAATGTTGCGCCTATTAGAAGAGAACTCGGTGTAAAAACATTTTTTAACATGTTGGGGCCTATGGTAAACCCCTCATTTCCAAAGCATCAATCTTTAGGTGTTTTTAGTTTAGAATTGTTGCGCCTCTATAGTTTTATCTATCAAAATACAGATATGAATTATAGCATCGTTTATGCCTTGGATGGCTATGATGAAATCTCTTTAACAGGAAAAGCAAAAATTGTTTCAAATCATTCCGAAAAACTGTTTTCACCTGAAGACATAGGACTTCCTAAGGTAAAACAAGACGCCATTTACGGTGGTGACACCGTTCAAGATGCATCGAAAATATTCGTTGACATCATTTCAGGAAAAGGCACCGAATCACAAAATAATGTGGTTTGTGCCAACGCTGGATTAGCGATTGCGACTGCAAAGCAAATTTCGCATCAGGAAGGTTTTGAAATGGCGAAAGAGTCATTAGCCTCAGGAAAGGCAAAAGTATGTTTAGATAAGTTGATAGAACTTAGTCGATAGAAGTTATGAGTTATGAGTTATGAAGATTTAAGATTAATTTGAAAGTAAAAAATAAAATAGCAGAAAGTCAAGTCCCAAGTTCCGATGCAATCGGAATCATCAATCTGCAGAAATAATGAGCGAAAAAACGGAAGTGCGAAGCGGAGCTTCAGGCATGGAGTTTCGAAAGCGAATGGTGCTTTAGCAATTTCCTCAGATTGATTTGATTTTTTGGTTCGTTTTGCATCAAGGCAAAATGAACATAAAAGAAAAACATGAATATATTAGATAAAATAACGCTAGATAAAAGAAACGAGGTTACCCTTAGGAAAAGCCTAATTCCAACATCTCAATTAGAACAATCCGTTTTATTTGAAAGACAAACAATTTCTCTAGTAAACAATTTACGCCATAGCAAATCTGGAATCATTGCCGAGCACAAAAGACGATCGCCATCAAAATCAGTCATCAATAACGGATTGAACGTTCAGGATGTGGCCAAGGGATATGAGGACGCTGGGGTTTGTGGCATGTCTGTCTTAACTGATGGCAAATATTTTGGTGGTTCGTTGGACGACTTACTTACTGCCCGGGCCAGCTGCAATTTACCATTGCTGAGAAAAGAATTCATCATTGACGAATACCAAATCTTGGAAGCTAAAGCGCATGGTGCAGATGTTATTTTACTTATTGCGGCCATACTTTCAAGAGATGAAATCAAGTTGTTTTCAGAATTTGCAAAGGGCCTGAATTTGGATGTCCTTTTAGAAGTCCACAATGAGGAAGAATTGTACAAATCTGTAATGCCAAGTTTAGATATGTTGGGCGTAAATAATCGAAACTTAAAAACCTTTGAAGTGAGTTTGGAAACCAGTAAAAGCTTAAGTTCAATCATACCAGATGATTTTGTAAAAGTTTCTGAAAGTGGCATAAGCAATATTGAAGCCATTAAGGAATTACGCCCATACGGCTACCAAGGGTTTTTAATTGGCGAAAACTTTATGAAAACAGATAATCCGGGAGAAAGCGCAACAGAATTTATAAAAAGCCTCCTCTAGCTAAAGCCCCCTCTAACCTGCCTGCCGGCAGGCAGGCTCCCCCAAAGGGTGAGGATGCTTACTCAAACGGAAAATGAAAATAGTTATGAATAAAGAAAAACAAAATACAACGCAACAGGTTCCCTCTCCTCAGGAGAGGGCTAGGGTGAGGATTAAAGTATGCGGTATGAAATACGAAGATAACATCCAACAGGTTGCTGGGTTGCAACCTGATTATATGGGTTTTATTTTTTATGAAGATTCGCCTCGCCACTTTGACACAAAAATTCCTGAGATTTCTAAAGACATTAAAAAAGTTGGGGTTTTTGTAAATGAGGAACTTACCAAAGTTGTTGAAAAGGTAAATGAATTTAAATTGGACGCTGTGCAGTTGCATGGGGAAGAATCACCTTATTATTGCAGTATTTTGAGGTCTACAAAGATGCTTTCAAAACCTGTCGAAATCATTAAGGTATTTTCAATAAAAGATGAATTTAATTTTGGTGTTTTAGAGGATTATGAAAATATTTGCGATTACTTCTTATTTGACACCAAAGGCAAACTTCCCGGAGGCAATGGTTATCAATTCGACTGGAGTGTTTTAAACGATTATCCATCGACAAAATCCTTCTTTTTAAGTGGCGGTATTGGATTGGACCAAATGGAGGATATCAAAAAATTTCAAACAAGCGACGCCTCAAAATACTGCTACGCCATTGATGTAAATAGTAAATTTGAAACCGAACCCGGGCTAAAAAGTGTTTCAAATTTAAGAGAGTTCGTTAATAAATTGAAGAACAGAAAAACAATGAATTATAATGTAGATGAAAAAGGCTACTACGGCGAATTTGGGGGTGCATTCATTCCAGAAATGCTTTATCCTAATGTAGAAGAATTACGCCAAAACTACCTTAAAGTTATGGCCGAACCAGATTTCCAAAAGGAGTTTGACCAACTTTTAAAAGATTATGTGGGACGGCCTTCGCCTCTTTATTTTGCAAAACGCCTTTCAGAAAAATACAATGCAAAAATCTATTTAAAACGAGAGGATTTAAACCACACTGGTGCCCACAAAATCAACAACACCATCGGTCAGATTTTAATGGCGAAACGTTTGGGCAAAACCCGAATTATTGCCGAAACTGGTGCCGGGCAACATGGTGTGGCCACGGCTACCGTTTGTGCATTAATGGGATTGGAATGTATCGTTTACATGGGAGAAATTGACATTGCAAGACAGGCCCCGAATGTAGCCAGAATGAAAATGCTTGGCGCCAAAGTGGTACCAGCTTTATCTGGAAGTCGTACCTTAAAAGATGCTACAAATGAAGCCATTCGCGATTGGATAAATAACCCAGTAAACACCCATTATATTATTGGTTCGGCCATTGGTCCGCATCCGTATCCGGATATGGTCACCAGGTTTCAGGCCGTTGTCTCAGAAGAAATCAAATGGCAATTAAGAGAGCAGGAAGGAAGAGAAAACCCAGACTACTTAGTAGCTTGTATTGGTGGTGGCAGCAATGCAGCAGGCACCTATTACCATTATTTACATGAACCTGATGTTGGCATTATTGCTGTTGAAGCCGCTGGTTTAGGCGTAGATTCTGGTGAAAGTGCTGCCACTTCTGTGCTTGGAAAAGAAGGTATCATCCACGGTTGTAAAACGCTTTTGATGCAAACTAAAGACGGACAAATTACCGAGCCTTATTCCATTTCGGCCGGATTGGATTATCCTGGTGTTGGCCCTATGCATGCGCATTTATGTAAAACCGGCCGTGCAGAATTTATGTCCATTACCGATGACCAGGCCATGAATGCTGGTTTGGAGCTTTGTAAATTGGAGGGCGTCATTCCAGCTATTGAAAGTTCGCATGCGCTTGCCATTTTTGAACAGCGCACATTTAAACCAGATGACGTCATTGTGGTTAGTTTGTCTGGCCGTGGCGATAAGGATTTAGAAAATTATATTGAGTATTTCAAAATTTAAATTACAGACGTATGCGTTAGGGATTGAGCGATTGTTGGAGCTCCTCGCAGAGAGCGACTCGCGAAAGCCCGACCCCTTGTGGGTAACGCCCAAATAAAATTATGATGAATCGTATTCAAAGTAAGTTACAGGAAAACAAAAAACTTTTATCTATATATTTCACAGCAGGATATCCAAATATTGATGATACTGTTCCAATCATTCAAGATTTGGAAAAAAATGGGGTAGATATGATTGAAATTGGGCTACCGTTTAGCGACCCATTAGCCGATGGCCCAACCATTCAAGATAGTTCCACTGCTGCCCTAAAAAACGGGATGACTTCTGAGGTGCTGTTTAACCAGTTAAAGGATATCCGCAAAACCGTATCTATTCCATTAATTATTATGGGGTATTTTAACCCGATGTTTCAATATGGCGTGGAGGCATTTTGTAAAAAGTGTCAGGAGTTGGGCATTGACGGCTTGATTATTCCCGATTTACCTGTGGATGTGTATCATGAAAATTACCAATCTATTTTTGAAAAATACGGACTGATTAATGTCTTTTTAATTACCCCACAAACCAGCGATGAACGTATTCGATATATCGATTCCATTTCAAACGGATTCATCTATATGGTGAGCAGTGCGAGTACCACTGGAGCGAAATCTGGTTTTGGTGATGAACAAACCGAGTATTTCGAACGCATTGCCAAAATGAATTTAAAAAACCCTCAGGTTATCGGTTTCGGCATTAGTAACAATGATACTTTTACTCAAGCTACTAAACACGCCAAAGGCGCTATTATTGGTAGTGCTTTTGTAAAGTTTCTTAAAGCAAACGGACCAAAAGCTATTAAAGATTTCGTGCATTCAATTTTAAAATAATTATGCCTTTAATTAAACCTTTTTGAAAAAACATAGTCATAGGTATTACAATTAATTTAAAATTCATAAAATGAAATTTAACACCTTAAAATTATCTGTTTTAACTCTGGGTTTCTTATCCATTTCTTTTACAACATCTGCCCAAGAAAAACAAGGGCCAAACTTTGAGAAAATGTTTAAAAGATTTGATGCCGATAAAAATGGATCAATCTCTTTAGAAGAGTTTAAATCGGCCAAAAGAAAAAAGGAAGTGCCCGTTGATCGTTTGGAAAAAAATTATGCAAAATTAGATGCTGACGGAAACGGCGCTTTAACTCTAGAGGAATTAAAAGAAAACTGGGGCAAAGGAAAGGGCAAGAAAAATAAATAAGAATCTTTTCTCTTCACTATATAGAAAAGCTCAAGCATACGCTTGAGCTTTTCTATTTTTATCTCCTGCTGTTTAACATGTTTAGATACATATTTTCTACTTTAGCCCTGGCCCATGGTGTGCGACGCAAAAACTTTA
The DNA here is from genome assembly GCF_014270105.1 of Hyunsoonleella aquatilis. Classification (GTDB taxonomy): domain Bacteria; phylum Bacteroidota; class Bacteroidia; order Flavobacteriales; family Flavobacteriaceae; genus Jejuia; species Jejuia aquatilis. The sequence goes on along the minus strand of NZ_JACNMF010000001.1, from coordinate 730,930 downwards.
AACTCGATTTAACGGAGGGATTATCTGTAAAGCATCTAATTTTTATGGTATGGCCCATATATTCCCAACCATAGCGTTCCACCAAATCATTAATAATTTGTTCGAGTTTAATACCGTGAAGTGGATTATTCGGTTGAGATTCCATTATAGTTTTTCCACAAGTGCTTTAATCTTCACAGCCTTTTCAAAATGATTTAACTTATGGGTCTTAATCCACCAAGTAGCTACTTCCATTAATAACTCGGGGTTGTCATTTTCGTTTTTGAAAAACGCATAAAATGAAACGCCCACATTTTCATCTTTTAAAGCTATCTTTTTATCACAGACTTCAATAATCTTATCTTTTAAAACCTTCTGCATAAAAGTTTAATTCCGTCTATCGTTGTTACGTTTTGGGCGTCTAGATTTGTTATTCCTGTTAGAATTCCTTGAATTATTTGAATTTCTACGATTTCGGTTTTGCCGTCCTTGTCCTTGTTTTATTGGTGCTGTTGATGCATTAGGATCGGGTTCAAATCCTTCAATAATTTGAACTGGCAATTTCATTTCAATCAACTTTTCAATATCCCTTAAGAAAGTGGTTTCATCGGCACTCACCAACGATAAGGCTTCACCACTTGCTCCTGCCCTGCCCGTTCTACCAATTCTATGTACGTAATCTTCGGAGATATTAGGCAATTCAAAATTTATAACATGTGGCAATAATGGAATATCCAGTCCACGAGCGGCAATATCAGTAGCCACCAAAACACGGACGTGCCCATTTTTAAAACCAGCCAATGCCTTTGTTCTTGCACCCTGACTTTTATTGCCATGGATGGCTGCCGCCGTAATGCCCGCTTTTACCATTTTCTCACACAGTCTATTCGCACCGTGTTTAGTTCGTGTAAACACTAAAACCTGTTTCCAGTTACCTTCAGAAATCAACTTAATAATCAATCCTGTTTTTTTGCCTTTAGCAACACGATATACTTTTTGGGCAATAGCTTCTACCGTAGTATTCTCAGGAGTTGCTTCAACTTGTACAGGACTGTTTAAAATACCATGGGCCAATTTCTTGATATCCCTTGAGAAGGTTGCTGAAAACATCAAGTTTTGGCGTCTATCGGGCATCAAACTAATAACCTTTTCAATATCTCTTAAAAAGCCCATATCCAACATTCTATCGGCTTCATCCAAAACAAAAATCTCTATGCGTTTTATAGATAGCAATCCTTGATTTTGTAAATCTAATAAACGTCCTGGTGTTGCCACTAAAACATCCACGCCTCTTCGCATAGTTGCTACCTGTGGTTTTTGATTGACACCTCCAAAAATAACCGCCGAACGTAAATTTAAAAACTCACTATATTCCTTAACATTCGCATAAACTTGCGCTGCCAATTCTCGCGTTGGTGTTAAAATTAAAGCACGAATGGGTCTGTATTTCTGTTTAGGATTTTCAGAAAGCAAATGCAATAATGGTAAAGTAAAACCTGCTGTTTTTCCTGTTCCTGTTTGCGCTGATGCTAATACATCTTTACCTTCTAAAACTGGTGGAATTGCTTTTTGTTGAATTGGACTGGGGGCAGTATATCCTTTTTTGCTAACTGCTTTTAGCAAGGCTTCGGATAAGCCTAAAGATTGAAATGACATATATTGTGTTTACGAAGGTCCAAATGGACGTTTGAGATAACAAAACATAGTGCATTCTATCCCCTTCTAATTAAAGGTGCAAAGGTACATCTAATTTTAAGATTAATTGTGAATACTTAAATTTGCAAAAAAGATAAAACACTTCATGAAACAAAGACAGTTAGGAAATGATGGATTTAATGTAAGTGAAGTCGGGTTAGGATGCTGGCAATTAGGTGCAGATTGGGGCACTGCAATAGATAAAACAAAAGCATTTGATATTCTGGATGAAGCCATAAATAATGGGGTTAATTTTTTTGATACTGCCGATGTGTATGGCGATGGAAGAAGTGAAACTTTGATTGGAGAATTTCTTAAATCATCTTCTAGAAATGTAAAAATTGCAACTAAATTTGGGCGAAGTGCAAATGTTTTTCCTAATAATTATACAGAAAAGGCACTGAGAAACTCTGTTGAAAACGCCTTAAAACGTTTAAATATTGAGTGCATAGATCTTCTACAGCTACATTGTATACCAACCGAAGCTCTAGAAAATGGTGCTATTTTTGATTGGTTAAGAGTATTAAAAAAAGAGGGCAAAATAGCTCATTTTGGCGCAAGTGTAGAAAGTGTTAAACAAGGACTGATTTGTTTGGATCAAGACGAACTCCAATCGCTACAGGTTATCTTTAATATTTTCAGACAAAAATTGGTTACAGAATTATTGCCAGAATCCTCCAAAAAAGGGGTTGGTATAATTGTTCGCTTGCCATTGGCAAGTGGTTTGCTAAGTGGTAAGTTTAATGCAAACACACAATTCCCAAAAGATGATCATAGAAATTATAACAAAAATGGAGAAGCTTTTAATGTAGGTGAAACATTTGCCGGTTTGCCTTTTGAAACTGGTGTTACCTTATCAGAAGACCTAAAAAGCTTTTGTCCGGATGGTATGACTTTAGCAGAACTATCGCTTAGATGGATTTTGGATCATAAAGAAGTAACAACCATTATTCCAGGGGCGAGCTCTACAAAACATGTTATTCAAAACTCAAAAACAAGTAGTTTGCCTTCTCTTCCCGAGCAATTAGTGCAAGATTTAAAGCATTTTTATAATGAAAAAGTTCATGAACATATAAGAGGTGTTTACTAATTAAGAGGCGTAGTTGTAGCGCTCACAATTACAAAAAAAACTCACGATACTGTATTACCCTAAAATCAAACGTAGTAAATTTTGGGTTTTTAGCTTTTAATTGTTTGTACAATGGAATACTGCCTATAGCCCGATTTGCAGAACCCGATGGAGAGGTTAGTGATACGGTTTTGATAATTCGAGATTCTTCACTTCGTTCTGAATGACAAATTATAAACTGATGAATTCTTGGAATTTCATTTGACAACAATTCTAGTTTTATCCCGTAATCTTTTATGTGTTTTCTAAAGAAATATTCGGGTCCGTTTTTACTGTTGCCTCCCGTAAATAAAATCGTTTCAATACTTGGATATTGTTTCAAGTAACCGATCACATCACGCAGTGTAATATTGGTCATTCCCAAATCCGAGGCATCAATTTTATCACGTTCTGCACTTTCAACAATATCGCAAACACCTATTTTATGTTGGATTAGAAAATCCTTTCGCTGTTGAACGGCCTCCATAGAATTGTCAAAACGTAAATTCAAATCATGGATTTTATCAATATACAGCCAAAGTGAATTGTAATAACTCCCATAGCAAAAATCAACATCCTTATCCAAAAGTTCACCTGTTGAAAATCTTGGTGGTGGTAAGGTGCCAACGATTAGCTTTTTGGTAATATTCTGAATAAAAGGCGGATATGGGTGCCGATGGAGAAACAAAAAACTTGACTTTAAGTGCTTAAATTATTATATTCTTTTCAGACTAAAATAAAAGAAATTATGGGAAAAGGTGATAAAAAAACAAAGCGCGGTAAAATTAACAGGGGCACTTTTGGTGCAAGACGACCTCGAATTAAGAAGAAACCAAGCGTGGAACAAAAAATAAGTGTTGGCAACAAGGCAAAACCTAAATAACTACAATTCCTTAAGCACTTTAGAAGCCTCGGCAATGGTATTACCGTAAAGCCTTTTATTGGGTTTTGTCATGTGCTGGCCTTCTGAAATTAAGTCCTCCAAGATTTCTTTTGCCTGTTCTGTTTTGTTATGCTTCAACAAAAAATTGGCATAAACTAACCTTTCCTTATAAAAAGAGAATCGAATATCGATGGCACTAAGATTTTCTTCAGCTTCAGCTAAATCACCTTCTTTTTCCAATGCCAAACCATATAAAAACTGTGTCCTCGATTTTGCAAACTCTGGATGTGATGCAATCTGTTCACCGTAATTGACCACATTTTTATAATCTTCCATTTGATGAAAGGCTTCTATCATATTTTTGATCACATAAAAATCATTTTGGAAGTTACCATCCAATGCTTCTTTATAATGTTTTATGGCATTTTGAAAATCATTATTTTCTAAATGTGCATCCGCAAGATTCACCCTATTTTGATAGGAATCTGAAAACGCCAACTGCCTTTCTAATTCCTTAATCTTTTTCGTGGGGTTGATGATGTGGGTGATTTCCGAAGTGATTTTTTCAGCATCCCGTTTGTTATAAACTTGGGTAATAATGTATATTATACATCCAATTAAGGACAGGAAAAATATAATGAATATCCAGTAGAAAGGACTTCTATTTTTGATGGCGTGATAAATACAAAATCCTTGGAGAGCTATAATTAAGTAATACCACATAAACAAGCTTAGATTAAAATCAAACTTAGTGAAAACTGTTTATTTTCAGATGTCTTTTCTTTCCTAGTTGACATGGGAGCTTCTTAAATTTAAACCTATCTTATAAAAACCAAATCGGTATCTGAAGACATCTCCGCACTAAACCCGTAACCCATATAATTAAAACCTTTTACATCTTCGATGGTTTGGGCATTCGTATCTATTATATATCTGGCCATGGCACCGCGCGCTTCTTTAGCAAAGAACGAGATGACCTTATACTGTCCGTTTTTAAAATCTTTAAAATTTGCAGTAATCACTGGCTCTTTAAGTGCTTTTTCATCAATGGCCTTGAAGTATTCGTTACTTGCAAGATTCAGAAATAGCTCGCCGTCTTCCAATTCGTCGTTTAGAGCAGTAGTGATGTCTTTTTTCCAGAATTCGTAGAGATTCTTTTTTACACCAACGGGCATTCTTGTACCCATTTCCAATCGATAGGGCTGAATTAAATCTGTTGGTTTTAGCAATCCATATAAACCTGACAGAATACGTACACTATCTTCCATCACATCTAATTTCTCCTCAGGAATAGTGTAGGCATCCAAACCACGGTATACGTCCCCGTTAAATGCAAATATAGCAGGCCGCGCATTGTTTTGGGTAAAGGGCAATTCCCAGGATTGGTTACGCTCATAATTCAACTGCCCCAATGCATCAGAAATGCTCATCAATTTTGATAAGCTTTTTGCCGATTTTTTCTTTAACAGCTTATTTAAACGTTCCGATTGTTTTAAAAACCTAGGTTCGGTGTATCTTTCTGTGGGCAACTCAGTTTCAAAATCCAGGGACTTAGCCGGTGAAATAACAAGTTTCATGCAGTTTTATTTTTCATTTTTTCAAATTTACAATTACCTGCTCATTTTATAAATGCAACATCAAAAATATTTATAATGAAGTTATAGGCTGAATTGATACTTTGAAGGTTTTGGATTAGATTTGTTATTCAATAATTGAAACTCGCAAATGATAGCATTTTTACATACCAATAAAGCTCATATTTCTAACTTTGAAGCCTTAGTTCGGGCTCAAGATAAATCGTTGAAGATAAAGCATTATGTAAACAAAGATATTTTGGATAGCGCCTTGGAAACTGGGATTACAGATACTTTACAATTTGAAAAGGAAATTGAATCCATTAAAAAGGACAACCCCTCAATTATCATCTGCACCTGCTCTACCTATGGGGCCGAAAGTGATAAATTCCCAGATGTTTTTAGAATCGATAAGCCTATCATAGAATATTTGGTGGATAATTACACAAAAATTGGGCTGGTTTATACTGCCAATTCCACCAAAACGGTCAGCGAGGACCTGATGATCAAAATTGCCAATGAAAAACACAAGGACATTGAAATAGTAAACTGCGATTGCTCCAGATTCTGGACACATTTTGAGGAAGGAAACTTAGAAAGCTATGAAAGAGGCATTGCGGAAACTATTGAGGCCAAAGTAGCGGAGGCCGATGTGTTTTTTTTAGCTCAGGCATCCATGGCCGGGGCAAAAGGCTATTTGAAAGATATTGACAAAGGAGTATTTACGAGTCCTGAATTTGGGATAAAAGCATTGTTAAAACACCTAAATAATTAGAGAAGTTCAGCCCCTGTTATGCATCTTTTAAAAAACTAAGCAGACTTATTAACGGTATAATAAACTCATCCATAAATTTTGGCCATAAAAGTCCCCAGTTTGATTTGATGACAAAATTTGGCTAAATTCGTCTCTATGGCAGAAGTATTAGATGACATTGAATGGAGCGAACCTACCTTAGCAGTTTTTCGCGATACCGAATGGGAAAAGGCAGTAAAGGCTGATTTAGGCCGGGTGATGGACATTCACATGCGCACTTCCAGAAGCCCATGGCTAAGAGAGGTAGTTTTAAAATGGCCACGGTATGAAGCGCAGGCTTTTCCGAGAAAACTTGCTGACATATGTGGATTGGTTGCCGCTCAGGAGAATGCCTGTAGATACTGCTATGGCGTTGCCAGATCTTGGTTGCGCCTTTGGGGGTATTCCGAAAAAATGATAAGTAATATTGAACGGAATGCCCAGATGGCGGAGCTTGATGAAAAGGAAAAGGTTTTTATTCGGTTTTGCAGAAACCTCGCTAGGTCCAACCCCAAACCGCCCAAAAAAGACCGGGATGAATTGCTCCGTTTGGGATATACTAAACTGCAAGTGGCCGAAATGGCGTATTTGATAACCAACCATTGCTTCATGAACAGAGTTTCTACTTTCATTGCCATACCTCCGATGAATGGCTTAGAGCGATTACCTTCATCTTTTCTGGGCAAATTACTAAGACCCCTTTTTGGCTGGAAGCTACGCAGTATTGGATGGACAGAAACTGGCAAACTTGATGGTGACCCAAATTCCTTTCCCGGGGTGGTGCAAAAATTAATTGGACTACCTGCGGCAAAAGCCATGAATGATGCGTTACAAGGCGCCCTCGACTCAGAGGTATTATCCGACAAACTAAAAGTTTTAATGTTTGCCGTTGTGGCCAACAGTTTGGAGTGTGAGTTTTGCATGGCTGAAACGCACTCAATGGCATTGGCATGCGGTTTTACCGAGGACGAATTTAATATGGCTTTATCCACTTTATCATCACCATATTTAGATGAAAATGAAGAAAAAATATTATCATGGACCAGAGAGACCATTCACTTTCAAAATGGACCAATGCAATCTCGGGTGAGGGAGCTGGCCAATGAGGTTGGAGAAACCAAGATGCTGGAAGCCATCGGTGTGGCATCGCTAGCAAATTCAACAGTGAGACTTGCAGTATTACTCGGCTAATGAATATGCTATACTACATCTTGATCCCGACTGCACTAATTGCCGTTTTCATTTCCATAATATTACGCCAGAGAAAAAAAAACAAAAAGCTAGAAAAGCTGTTGGACCATACCAATCAAAAATTGGAAAGGCTTCAAGTTCATTTTGGCAGGTTTACCCCAGAAGAAGTTATTGAGCATTTAAGTGATTCCAACGATGTATTTAAGCCGACCAACAGACCGGTTACGGTCCTCTTCGCTGACCTGAAAGGTTTTACAAAAATGTGTGAAGAAATGGACCCCACGGTTGTGGTCACTGTCCTTAACGGGTATTTTAGATGTATGAGCAAGGTGCTAACAAAACATCACGGGCAGGTAACCGAATTAATTGGAGACGGCATTCTGTCCCTTTTTGGAGCCCTTAAAAACAATCCGTGGCAAAGTCAGGATGCTGTTAAAGCTGCTTTGGAAATGAGAGAAGCCTTAAAAGAATATAACAAAGAGCTTCGCGCCAAATCATTCCCCGAACTTTCATTTGGCATAGGAATCCACAAAGGAAAAGTATTGGCAGGCGTAATGGGCAATTATGAATTAAGCAAATTTGGTGTAGTGGGCGACCCTATAAATGTGGCAGCACGGGTAGAGGCACTCACTCGAGAATTCCAATCTGATATTTTAATTACGGAAGACATCAAAAAAGAACTTGACGAAAGATTTATCCTTAAAAAAATGAAACCTGCCATGGTAAAAGGCAAATCTAAACCTATAATTACCTATACCGTTGAAGAGTTAATTAAAAAGTAGTTAGGTATTTGATTGATACGTGGAATAGTTGCGCCACTTCTCAATACATCTTTCCATATCCTCAGGAACAGGTGTTTCAAAACGCATAAACTCACCAGTTTTTGGATGCTCAAAACCAAGAGTTTTGGCGTGAAGCGCTTGTCGAGGTAAAACCTTAAAACAATTCTCTACAAACTGTTTGTACTTCGTAAACGTAGTGCCTTTAAGAATAGCATTGCCACCATACCGGTCATCATTAAAAAGCGTATGCCCAATATGTTTCATATGAACACGGATTTGATGCGTACGTCCCGTTTCTAATTTACAGGCCACCAAAGTAACATAGCCCAAACGCTCCAATACTTTATAATGCGTTACAGCGGGTTTGCCCTTTTCGGCGTCATCCTCTGAAAACACGGTGTTTTGCAATCGGTTTTTTGGGTGGCGACCAATATTGCCTTCTACCCTGCCTTCATCGGCATCAACATTACCCCAAACCAAGGCTACATATTCGCGCTCACTAGTTTTTTCAGCAAATTGTAAAGACAAATGCGCCATCGCATGTTCAGTTTTGGCAACCACCAAAAGTCCGCTAGTATCTTTATCAATTCGATGCACTAAACCTGGGCGTTCACTAGAATTATTCGGCAAATTTTCAAAACGATGAATCAACGCATTAATTAAAGTCCCCGAGTAATTACCATGCCCCGGATGCACCACCATGCCTGCAGGTTTGTTCACCACAAGCACTTCCTCATCTTCATAAACAATATCCAAAGGAATATCTTCGCCCACCAACAATCCTTCGTAAGTGGGGTGCGCAAACATGACCTGTATCTGGTCATTCGGCCTCACCTTATAATTAGATTTCACGGGCGTGCCGTTCACCAAAACACCTTCATTTTTGGCCGTATTTTGGATTTTGTTGCGCGTCATGTTTTCGATGCGATCAATCAAATACTTATCAACACGTAAAGGCGATTGCCCCTTACCTACTGTAAAAGTGTAATGTTCGTGAAGGTTATCCTCTTCAGGTAATTGCGGGCCGAAATCTTCCATGGCAATGCATCAGTTTAAAGACGGTTTTACGGACGCCTTCCGTTACCCAAAACCACATCAATTTTTGAAGTTTTTGACAGTTTTTCACCCGGGTTCAGCGTTTTCCCGTCATACTTTAACTGCAACACAATGTCCTTCCCCAAATTATCCACATAGGTGATTTTCCCAACACTAAACCCAAGCGCTTCCAAGTGCGGTTTAGCCTGTCTAAAGGTGCGCTCCTTTAAATCAGGCACCTCCACTTTTCTATAGCCAGACGGGTTTAATGTCAAGTATATTTTCCGGTCTTCCTTCACTTTAGTGCCGGCAACAGGCTCCTGTTCAATCACAGAAAATTTCGGGTAATCCGGATTAAAATTCGCCGAATCCTGTATCTGCATCACCAAATTATTCTCGTCCAGTTCTATTTCCGCCACACTCAACGATTTCCCCGTTAAATCCGGAACAGTCTCAAACTCACCATGATTGGTCGTAGATTTTAACCACTTCAACATGATAAAACACAGCACCACCAAGGCCACAATGGCCAAACCTAACTGCTTTAAAAACGTTTTACTGAACAAAAACTTAAAGAAACTCATTTGTCGATTTTTGGATTAGGCAAATATAAACAACAGTTTTTTCTTTTGCGATTTATATGATACTTTAGCTTAACTATAAATAAGTACGAGTTATTGTTCCAGTTTGGTTGTAGCAAGCAACATTCGTTTTTTTAATGTCAATTATTTGGGCGTTACTACTCCCGATAGCTATCGGGAGGTCGGGCTTTCACTGCTCAATCCCTCCTGCGTCGGGGATTTCAAACAAACCGTTCAATCCCTAACGCGGGTGCAGAACGTTCCAAGAAGCCACCGAACAATCATTCAAGCTTTAACGCGTATTAAACGACTATAAATGAAAAAAAACATAGCCATCATCATGGGAGGCTATTCCAGCGAATACCAAATCTCATTAACCAGCGGAAACGTGGTTTACCAAACTCTCGACAGAAATAAATACAACCCCTATCGCGTCCATATTTTTAAGGATAAATGGGTGTATGTGGACGAGGATGATATGGAGTACCCTATTGACAAAAACGATTTTTCCATAAATGTGGATAGCTTCAACATCACTTTTGACTGTGTATTCAACGCCATCCATGGTTCCCCCGGTGAAGACGGTTTTATGCAAGGCTATTTTGAACTGTTGGGCATTCCCCACACCAGTTGCCCCATGTACCAAGCATCCGTAACATTCAACAAGCGGGATTGTTTAAGCATTTTAAAACCCTACGGCATCAAAACCGCAGAATCCTATTATTTGAATTTGGGCGATACAGTCGATGAATCTGCAATTATAAAAACAGTTGGCTTACCCTGTTTTGTAAAGGCCAATAAAGCCGGAAGCAGTTTTGGTGTGACCAAAGTCCACAAAAAAGAAGATTTACAAAATGCCATTAACGTGGCATTCAAGGAAGACGATGAAATTATTATCGAATCGTTTTTAGACGGCACCGAAGTTTCCGTTGGAGTCATCACCTACAAAGGCGAAACCAAAGTATTGCCCATCACCGAAATCGTTTCAGAGAATGATTTTTTCGATTATGAAGCCAAATATCTGGGAAAATCCCAAGAAATTACCCCCGCCAGATTGACTGCCGAAGAGGAAATAAAAGTCACTGTTTTAGCAAAAAAAGTATATGAAATTCTAAAATTGAAAGGCTTTTCCAGAAGCGAATATATTTTTAAGGACGGCGAACCGCACCTTTTGGAAATCAATACCGTCCCTGGATTGACCAAAGAAAGTATCCTGCCACAACAAGCCCAAGTGGCAGGAATTTCTCTGGCGGAATTGTTTGATAATGCGATACAAGAAGCACTTAAATGAATTGAAACAAGATTTTTGGAAACAGGAAACAAGATATAACGAAAAGAATGAAAAGGCATAATTTTAAAAATCTGCAAATTTGGCAAGAAAGCGTTGAATTAATTACCGATAATTATAAATTCACTTCTACTCTACCGGACTATGAAAAATTCGGTCTGCGAAGTCAGTTAAACAGATGTTGTGTTTCCATTGCGTCAAATATCGCCGAGGGCAGTAGCAAAAGAAGTGACAAACATTTTATAAAGTTTTTAGAAGATAGTCTTGGGTCAGCTTTTGAATGGGAAACTCAAATCATCGTTTGCAAAAATCTAAAATTCATCCCTGAAGATAAGTTTGATGAATTTGAAACAAGAATCAAAAAAATCCAACAAAAAATCTCTAACTTTATCGATAAATTGGATAATTGACTATCTTGTCTCTTGATTCAAATAATCTTGAGTCCACATCAAGAATGAAACGCGCAATTTTCCCCGGGTCTTTTGACCCACTGACTTTAGGACACTATGACATCATCAAACGTGGCGTTCGCCTTTTTGATGAAATCATTGTGGCCATTGGTATCAATGCCGAAAAGAAATACATGTTTTCCCTTGAAGAGCGCAAACAATTTATTGTGGAGGCTTTTAAGGACGAACCTAAAGTATCCGTAGTCAGCTACGAAGGCTTAACGGTGGATTTTTGTGTAAAAAATGATGTAGAATTTATTTTAAGAGGTTTACGAAATCCAGCAGATTTTGAATTCGAAAAGGCCATCGCCCACACCAATAGGGATTTGGCGCCAATAGAGACCATTTTCTTATTGACCTCTGCCCAAACTTCCTACATCGCTTCTTCTATCGTACGGGATGTTATTAGAAATAATGGGGATTATACCTTGTTGGTGCCCGATAGCGTTAGGGTAAAATAACCGCAACCCGTACTTTATTTCATGAGGACTTTTATCGCCCTTTTTCTTCTCTTTTTTTTAATTAGCTGTAAATCGGCCCCAAAACACATCCAAAGTTTTGAATCCGACATTTTGAAAATCGAAAAGATTAATGACAATATATTCCGTCATATTTCATATATCCAAACGAATGATTTCGGAAAAGTGGCCTGTAATGGCATGGTTTACTTTAATGAAGATGAAGCTATTGTTTTTGACACTCCAGTGGATGATGAGGCTTCCAAAGTACTTATCGAATGGATCACAAAAACATATCGAAAGAAAATCATGGCCGTTGTCATCACCCATTTCCATAACGATTGTTTGGGTGGTTTAAATGAATTTCACAAAAACAACATCTCTTCCCATGCCAATGAACAGACTATCATACTAGCAAAGAACGATAGCGCAGTTTTACCTAAGATTGGTTTCAAAAATAAATTGGAATTGAAGGTTGGAAATCAAATCGCAATTACAAAACATTTTGGAGAAGGCCACACTGTTGACAATGTGGTGGGCTATATCCCGAATGAAAAAACATTATTTGGAGGATGCCTCATAAAAAGTCTTAAAGCAGGTAAAGGCTATTTGGGCGATGCCAATACTTCAGAATGGTCAAATACGGTTGCATTAATCAAGGAAACATACCCCAATTTAAAAATTGTAATTCCAGGTCATGGTAAAAGCGGAGAGCCAGAGCTTTTGGACTACACCGTCCAACTATTCAAACCATAAATCAATGTAACATTTTGTTGAAATAAGCTACATATAAATAGTTCGCTTACAACCATGTTACACCACCTCACATACTTTTTCTTCAAATGGAACTTGTGTCAGCCTTCCGAAAACACAATAGATTTTTGGATGGACACCAAAGATGTACCCAAATTGGAATATGCGTTAAAGCACGGCAACTACAAAATAAGAAAGTTAGCTGCCGAGGCTTTGGAGCATGCTGGAAAATGTTCCTCCGTGCCTGCCTTAATGCATGCCATGAACGACAAAGTTCAAAACGTGTCCATTGCCGCATTAAATGCATTGGAGGCTTTGGGCTGTGATGATAGCATGATAGTTTCCATTACCAGTAAACGCTTTAATTGGGTAAAAGCAATTCGTGATAAAGCTGAGAAACAAGAAGCCAACAAGGGCAAAAAACACAATATTTATCGTTGGGAAAGGGCGAGCAAAAAGTCTTTTGAGCGGGTTAAGGAGCAATTGAAGCGACCGATACGGTAGTTCTGCGTTAGGGATTGAACGGCATGTTTGAAATCCTTTTTAAAACCTAAACAAATGAACCGTCATTACGAGGAGTATGCGACGAAGTAATCTTCTTGGATTAGGAGATTGCTTCACTTTGTTCGCAATGACGTTTGAATAAGAGGTTTTAAAAAGATTGAGTAGTGAAAGCCCGACCTCCCGATAGCTATCGGGAGTAGTAACGCCCAAACAAAAATCTCCAAAAATCTAAAGTTTGTACTCCGAAAGTGGCTTTGTAAAGGCCTCGGGGTTTTCCGCCAAATGATAACGGGGGTCGTCAATGTCTTCAACAACGACCTCCCTAAATTTGGGGTTGGACTTGTACAGCAACACTTTACAATCTTCACTTAAATGCTTTAGTTTGATAGACTTTCCTGCTGCTTCGTACTTTTCAACTAAATTGAAAATAGCCTCCAGTGCAGAATGGTCACTTACGCGAGATTCTACAAAATCAATCTCAACCTTATCCGGATCATTTTTCACATCAAACTTTTCATTAAACGCTATAATAGAACCAAAAAACAATGGCCCCCAAATTTCATAAACCTTGGTACCGTCATCTTTCATTCGTTTTCTGGCTCTAATTCTTTTTGCATTTTCCCATGCAAAGACCAATGCGCTTATAATTACGCCTGCAATTACGGCTACGGCCAAATCTTTCCAAACGGTTATCAACGACACAGCAATTAAAACAATGGCATCGCTCAAAGGGATTTTTCTAAGAATCCTAAAACTACTCCATGCAAATGTTCCAATTACAACCATAAACATCACACCAACCAATGCTGCGATAGGTACCTGTTCGATATAACTTGAAGCAAACAAAATAAACATCAATAATGCAGAGGCCGCCACAATACCTGATAAACGCCCACGGCCACCACTTTTAATATTGATCAAAGATTGTCCAATCATGGCACAACCACCCATACCACCAAAGAACCCCGTTACGATATTGGCTCCACCCTGTGCCATACATTCCCTGTTGGCATTACCTCGGGTTTCGGTAATTTCATCTACCAAATTCAACGTCATCAGGGACTCGATCAGTCCAATAGCAGCCAGAATAACCGCATACGGGCCAATGAACTTTATAGTTTGCCAATTGAAAGGCACTTTGCTAAAAATATCCGTTTGAAATGTTGGTAAACCGCCTTTTAAACCTTCACCTCCACCATCACGAATAAAACTTCCAACAGTAGCCACATCTAAATTTCCGAATATAACAATGGCCGAGACTACCAAAATGGCTATTAAGGCTTCAGGCAATTTTTTTGTCAGCTTAGGAAGTCCAAACATAATACCCATGGTAAGTCCAACTAGCCCGAGCATAATCCACATTTGTGGTCCTGTAAACCAATCGCCATTGGCATCCTTAAACATATTTAGTTGCGACAGGAAAATCACAATCGCCAAACCATTCACAAAGCCCATCATCACGGGGTGCGGAATTAAGCGTACAAACTTACCTAGCTTAAACATACCCGCCAACATTTGGATAATGCCCATCAAAATCACAGTTGCAAAGAGATAATACAAACCCAATTGCTCCGATGGTTCTCCCATGGCATTTCCTTCAGCTACTAAACTTACCATCACTACGGCCAAAGCACCTGTGGCGCCACTAATCATTCCCGGACGTCCACCGAAAACGGCAGTGATAAAACCAATCATAAACGCGGCATATAGCCCAACTAACGGGTCAACCCCTGCTACAAAAGCAAAGGCGACAGCCTCTGGCACTAAGGCCAAGGCTACGGTTAATCCACTTAAAATATCGTTTTTGGCGTTTTTGGTGCGCTTTCTGAAAAATGCAGTCATGGTTTGGTTTTTGAAGGTGCAAATTTACTGTTTAAAAAGGGATGCGCAAATATAGAATGAACAAATTGTGGCTTAGCAAATTGCTATTACTCCGCCATGGAATAAACGTAGTGACTTTCAATCCATTCCAAAGCTTCGGGCCTGGTATGGAATAACTTTATATTCCAGTCGTTTTCCTCGTTAATTTTAATCAAAGTTCTTGTGGACATCAAGGCACCGCTTGTACCCACAACAACCGCCATAACATGTATTTCCTTCAAGTTAGCAATCATTTTTTGTGCCTCAAATGTATAGGAGTAGGAATTTTTCTTATTGATCAATAACGAGAAAGGTGCTTTTAAATAGCTCAATAAAAAATCATGATAAAGATCTACCATAACTTCATTCATCACAACACCTTCATTGATAATAACCTCGGCCAAATTATCTTTTAAGATGATAATAGTACCAAACGACAGTTTATATTCTTTCATAGCAAAACGTTTTACTTTGAGAGAAAGTCAACTATCTATAACAGCAATTTAAAACTAATTTAGTGATTTTTTAAATTAATGCCCTAATATTAGCATAAGAATTTTCAAGAGCTTTTTTCGTTTTCTTTTTGCCTAACCACTTGGCTTTAGTAATGCCTTCCTTTTTTTCGGGGCTTAGTTCTCCATCGTAAGAAGTTTTCATTTCAAACCAGTAAGTCACCTTAATTTTATAGCGTCCATTGCGTTTAAAAATATGATACGTTGTTTCTAGCGGCTTTACTATTTTTAGTCCTTCTACCCCAGTTTCTTCTTCTACCTCCCGGATGGCAGCTTCTTCAATTCCTTCCTTTTTTTCAATCTTCCCCTTTGGCAAGTCCCACTTTCCGTTTCGAAAAATAAATAGGATCTTACCTTTGTCATTATATACTTTTCCACCTCCGGCTTCAACATTGGGCAATTTTTTCAGAAATTTTTTTAAGAGTTTTTTTTCGTTTTTATGGACAAGGCAAACTTCCGCTATGGAATTGGAAGCATTCATTTTTCGAATCACCCTACTTAAAACCACCCTGTTTAATCTGTAATTTTTGCGCCCTTCCTTTTCCTCAAAAGTTGTGGTCAAAATGATGGGTTTGTCGCCTACGAATATTTTATGCATACGGATGATTTACTGAATACAACGCGGTAAAAATATCATTTTTAAGCTGAAACTGTTCATTGTTGAAAAAAATATTTTATTACGTGGATTCCAGCCATAAAAAAATAAATATATGTGTAATTTTGCGATTATGATTTTCAATAAACACACCGCCAAAAAAACCGCCGAAGTTTTGTTGCAAGTAAATGCAATAAAACTCAGTCCACAGGCCCCTTTTACTTGGGCATCGGGCTGGAAATCACCAATTTATTGTGACAATCGAATTATCCTATCTTTCCCTCCTATTCGGAATTATGTTCGGGAAACAATGGCCAAACATATTGAAAGGCAATATGGCAGACCGGACGCTATTGCTGGTGTTGCTACAGGAGCCATCGGTATAGGTATGTTGGTTGCCGAATATTTGAATTTACCCTTTATTTACGTGAGACCGGATGCCAAAGGTCATGGGCGAAAAAACCAGATTGAAGGTTTTATTGAAAGAGGTCAGAATGCGGTAGTAGTTGAAGACTTGATTAGCACCGGAAAAAGCAGTTTAAACGCAGTTAAAGCCTTGCGAGATGGAGGAATAAATGTAAAAGGAATGATTGCTATTTTTACCTACGGTTTTGAAATTTCAAAAGAAAATTTTGAAAAGGAAAATGTGACCCTTTATACCCTCAGTAATTACGAAAGTCTTTTGGATCAGGCTTTACAGACCAATTACATTTCCAGCAAGGAATTAAAAACTTTGAAGGAATGGAACATCAACCCCAGTGAATGGAACGTTATTTGATATGAACGTAAAGGCGTTAAGATGTAACGCCAAGTGCGACTTAACGACCAACAACTTAACAACGAACAACAAACATGAATTTAGAATCTCCAAAAGTAAGCGCTCCCAAAAGTTCGAAAGAGATTTTTGATTTCCTATCGGACATCAATAATTTCGAGGCTTTAATGCCTGAAAACACGAGTAAATTTGAGGTATTGAGTGAAGACACTTTCGTTTTCGCATTAAAAGGCATGCCAGAAATCGTATTGAAAAAAAAGGACGCCACGGCACATAGTCGTATAGAGTTTGGCGCTGCTGGCGGAAAAATTGACTTTTCATTGGTGGCAAATATTTCAGATGAAAACGACTCTGAAAGTGGTGTACAGTTAGTGTTCAGTGGTGATTTTAACCCTATGATGAGCATGATGATTAAAGGGCCCATCAATAAATTTATTGAGACTTTGGCGACCAATTTACCAAAGACCGTTTAATACAGTAGTTCGATATCTTTTAGGGCGAAAGCTTTAGTAACATCATCTTCTAAAAGCACCTGCAAATCCCCTGTTTCCAATACATCTTGAATGTATCCTGAAAATAAATTCCCTTCTCTATCCTTAAAAGTCGAGGGTTTATTTTTGCGAAATAAATAGGATTGGTATTCCGTTTTTAATGCTCCAAACGCTCCCTGTTTCAAAAGTGAAAAATAGTGTTTCAAATTGGACAATACTGCATCCAGAACTTCATCCAAATCGTAAATTCTACCAGTTATCAATTTTAATGAAGATGCTTTAGGCAAACCTTTGAATTCTGTTTGATTAACATTAATCCCAATCCCAATTATCGATGCGTTGACGTTGCCATTCTTTATGACATTTTCGATCAAAACCCCACAGATTTTCGAATTATGTGACAAAATGTCGTTTGGCCATTTTACCATCAATTTGGGGATTGTGAGCTCAAAAAGGGCCTTCCTTAAAGCTAGTGACGTGGCGATGCTTAGGTAAAACGGAAACTCCAAAGGATAGCCGGAAGTATCTACAAAGACACTAAACATCAAGTTTTTGGAAGGTTCCGACATCCAAGTTGCCCCCATTTGCCCTCGCCCATTGGTTTGATGCTTTGCCGTGACTACCGTAAAGTTTTCAACCTGCTGATTGCCGATAAGCTCCTTTAAAAAACTATTGGTTGAGTTGATGGCATCAAGTTTGATTAAAGGCATTTAGAAGTTGTTTTATGGCTTTGAAATGTTGTGAAAATTTTAAAGGATAAAGAACCAAAAAAATAATAACTTTGCACAAATTAAATAAAATTAATGGCGAAAGAAAAAATAAGCGCAGATCAGTTAATATCGGTTATCATTAGTGGGATTGAGGATGTTAAAGGAAAAGAAATAAGCATTTTAGATTTAAGGGAAATTGAAAATACGGTTTGCGATTATTTTATTATTTGTGAAGGGACTTCAAACACACAGGTAAACGCTATTGTAAACTCCATCAGAAAAAAAGTAAGTAAAGAACTAAAGGATCACCCATGGCATATTGAAGGTGCCGAAAATGCAGAATGGGTGTTGCTGGACTATGTTAACATTGCTGTACATGTATTCCAAAAGCATATCAGGGAATACTATGACATCGAGAGCCTTTGGGGCGATGCGAAAACTACGGTAATTGAAACTAGTTACTAAAAAAAACACATGGCAAACGACAAGAAAAACATAAAAGAAAAGAAGCCTAAGTTCAGCCCGTATTGGATTTATGGCATCATACTGTCCCTCTTTTTGGTGTTTACATTATTCAACAATAGTGGCTATCAAGATGGAAAAATGACCAACCCCACACAGTTTTTTAAGTTTGTGGAAAATGGTGATGTAGCAAAGGTTGAAATCGTAAACAGAAGGCTGGCAAAGGTGTATTTGACCAAAGAAGCCTCCCAAATGGAGATTCATAAAAAGTCAAAGCCCACGAGCTTTATGCCGTCAACCACGCCCGTTCCAAATTACAAATTTGAGTTTGGGGAGTTGGAAATATTCCAAAATAAACTGAATAAAATCATCGAGGAGCAAAACCTTGATTTAGAGCCAATTTATGTCACGGAGGAAAATCATTTGGCAGATTTCCTGTTAGGTATTCTGCCTTTTGTTCTGTTGATTGGTGTTTGGATTTTTATCATGCGTCGTATGTCCGGAGGTGCTGGTGGTGGTGCCGGAGGGCAAATTTTTAATATTGGAAAATCCAAGGCAAAGCTTTTCGACCAAAATACGGAGGTAAAAACTTCATTTAAGGATGTTGCCGGCTTGGAAGGTGCAAAAGAAGAAGTTCAAGAAATTGTGGACTTTTTGAAGTTCCCTGAAAAATATACCACACTTGGTGGAAAAATTCCGAAAGGCGCCCTATTGGTAGGCCCTCCGGGAACCGGAAAAACCCTTTTAGCAAGGGCCGTTGCAGGTGAAGCAAAAGTACCTTTCTTCTCTCTATCCGGTTCGGATTTTGTGGAAATGTTTGTAGGTGTCGGTGCTTCTCGTGTACGTGACCTATTTAAGCAAGCCAAGGAAAAATCACCATCAATTATTTTCATAGACGAGATTGATGCCATCGGCCGGGCACGTGGAAAAAATGCCATGTCTGGCAGTAATGATGAGCGCGAAAATACGCTGAATCAGTTGTTAACCGAAATGGACGGTTTTGGCACCAATACTAACGTAATTGTGATGGCAGCTACCAACCGCGCTGATATTTTGGACAAGGCGTTGATGCGTGCTGGGCGGTTTGATAGACAGATTTTCGTGGATCTTCCTGATTTACGTGAACGCAAAGAAATTTTTGAGGTGCATTTAAGACCTCTAAAAAAGTCTAAAGACTTAGACACTGATTTTCTGGCCAAACAAACCCCAGGGTTTTCGGGTGCAGATATAGCCAATGTGTGTAACGAAGCTGCTCTGATTGCCGCAAGAAATGGGAAAAAAGCCGTTGACAAACAGGATTTCCTTGATGCCGTAGATAGAATTATTGGCGGACTGGAAAAGAAAAATAAAATCATCACCCCAAGTGAAAAGAAAGCTGTAGCCTACCATGAAGCAGGCCATGCCACCGTAAGTTGGATGTTGGAACATGCTGCACCATTGGTAAAAGTAACTATCGTGCCACGGGGCCGTTCATTGGGTGCGGCTTGGTATTTGCCAGAAGAACGCTTGATTGTGCGTCCCGAGCAAATGCTTGATGAAATGTGCGCCGCTCTTGGTGGCCGTGCTGCCGAAAAAGTGATTTTCGATAAGATTTCAACAGGTGCTTTGAGTGATTTGGAAAAAGTAACCAAACAAGCTCGGGCAATGGTGACTATTTACGGTTTGAGTGATAAAGTGGGCAACTTGACCTATTACGATTCTTCCGGACAAAGTGAATATGGTTTTACGAAGCCTTACAGCGAAAAAACGGCAGAATTGATTGACAGGGAAATCTCTGATATCGTTGAAGAACAATACCAACGTGCCGTAAAACTTTTGGAAGACAATAAGGACAAATTAACTGAACTGGCCGAAGTTCTTTTAGAGAAGGAAGTCATCTTTAAGGATAATTTGGAAAAAATCTTTGGAAAAAGGCCTTTTGAGAAGGAAGAACGTGAAAATTTGGATAAATAGCCCGATTTCGTTAAGCTTTTGGTAAAAAACCTGAATTGCATTAAGTAATAATTTAAGATTTTCTATATTTGAAAAACTCTCGAAAACTAGGTTAATAGCAAATACCTGCATGAATCTTTTTAAGAAAATTTTCGGATCGAAATCTGATCGCTCCGAAAAGGAAATAAAATCTGAAGACAGGGGTAAATATATGCCCGAACTGAAACTACCGATAGATGAAAAATTCACTATAAATTTTAAGGCTAATGGTGGTAAGTTTTTGTATTGCGATAACTTGAACGAGGTTTTTGAAAATTTTCAGCATATATTACGGGAAAACGATTGGGAAGAAAAACCCGTGTTAATCATTGATGACAACTTGGTCGACAAGTTTAAATCTACCAATATACTCCCCACAAAGCGGTTAAGCGAGGCAACTTATTTTTTGACCACCTGCGAAAACCTTATTGCAACCGATGGATCGCTTTTAATCAGTTCCAATCAAATTGCCGGTAAAAAATTACCTGAATTGCCCTTTAACTTCATTGTATTTGCAACGACAAGCCAAATTGCGGATAACATTGGTGAAGGCCTCAGAGGCATCAAATCAAAGAACAGACAAAAAATCCCCACTAATATTACTACTATCAAACACTTCAAATCCTCAGACGAAAAAGATTTTTTGAGCTACGGAAGTAGTGCGAAAAACTTATATTTGCTACTGTTAGAGGATTTATAATTTAAGCATTTGTAGCAAATGAAGGATATACTATTGCGCTCTTTGTCGGGTTTGCTCTATGTAGTTTTATTGATTTTTGTGCTTACCTCAGGATCTCAGCATGCACTATTTGCCCTTTTCTTCGTTTTCGGTATAGTATCTCTTATCGAATTTAAAAAACTGATCCAATTTAATAGTATTGCCCCTTATTTTATTTTTGCCATTCTTTATTTTGTGTTTGGGTATTGGCAACTCGTATTAAATTCGACTACCGGCCTTAAAGAAGCTACACAAATATTGATGGTTTTGACAATTTTCGTGGAGTTGCTTTTGATTAAGGACCTGTTTTCCCATAAAACCATCCCTCTTTTTATAACAAAACGCTACATCATAACCACATTTTATCTATCCAGCGGCTTTGTGTTTTTGGTGCTTATCGGGAATTTTCACGAACCCTATAACCCCGAAATACTTTTGGGGTCCTTTATTTTGGTTTGGGTGAATGATACCTTCGCCTATTTAATCGGAAAGAACTTTGGAAAGCAGAAACTGTTTGAAAAAATTTCACCGAAAAAGACCGTTGAAGGCTTTTTGGGCGGGCTATTTTTTGCCTGCATAGCCAGTTATTTTATTTCGAGATTTACGGATACGCCCAATTTTACCTTTAATAGTTGGTTGATTTTGAGCATTATCATCAGTGTTTTTGGGACTTTGGGCGATTTGATTGAATCCAAATTCAAAAGGCAGGCCGGCGTAAAAGACAGCGGTGCTATCATGCCAGGCCATGGCGGTTTGTTGGACCGTCTGGACAGTATGATTTTCGCATCACCATTTATTTATTTATTTTTAAGAATTTTGCAGTATGTTTCATAAAGAAGGCCATAAAATCATATTCATCACCTTGGTAATAGTCGTTGCCTGTTTTTTGCTGGTGGATCAATTTATTGCAATTAATTGGTTGAGGACATTGATTTTAATAGCGCTATTGGTGTTTTTGATTCTTATTTTACAATTCTTCAGGAACCCAAAGCGCAATACCCAAGCGAATGACAACCAAGTTGTGTCGCCCGTTGATGGCAAAGTAGTGGTTATTGAAGAGGTGTTTGAAAAAGAATATTTTAACGACAAACGCTTGCAGGTGAGTGTATTTATGTCGCCTTTAAATGTCCATGTGACGCGATACCCAATTGGTGGCAAGGTACTTTTTAGCAAGTACCATCCGGGGAAATATTTGGTAGCATGGCACCCCAAGGCCAGTGAGGAAAACGAAAGAACCACGGTGGTGGTTGAAAATTCTACATACGGCAAAGTGTTGTATAGACAAATTGCAGGCGCTTTGGCCAAACGGATTGTAAATTATGCGAAAGCAGACGATAAAGCCCAACAAGGGGCGGATTCTGGATTTATAAAATTTGGTTCCAGAGTGGACTTATTTTTGCCTTTGGATACCAAAATAAAAGTGGAATTAAACCAAAAAGTTCGCGGAGGCGAAAGTGTGATAGCTGAAAGCAATGCGTAACGAGGTTTTAGATAAGGAGTTTGAGGAAGCGGTAGCTCGCGTTAATGCCTACACTGACCCCTTTCCTGCTGACGTGCTTCTGAAACTTTACGCCTACTACAAAAAAGCCACAAATGACTATGGCAAACCGCGTGGCAAAAAGCCCATCATCAACGCCTTTAAAACCAATGCACTATTCCAGGTAAGAAACGTAACCGAAGAAGAGGCCAAACAAGCCTATATTGATTTGGTGAATACTTACTTTTTGTATCGGGAGTAGCTTAAAAGCACCTAAGCACATTTGCATCGTGTGTATCATTTTTCGGGTGATACCTATGAACTTAATGTCATTTCCCAAAAACTTATGGGAGGAGATTTGGCAACCTCTTTCTTGACTTCGTAAATAATATCGACTTAATTCGGTACTATCAGATATGGGTCACATTGGCTGAATTTGCTTGAGTACTAAAACAGCACATTACCCCAAAATTGTATTATATTATGAATACCACGTGTATCTAAAAAATTATATTTTATGAAAATTATTTTATGTTTTACATAAATTTTTTTATGTTTGTATCAAATAAAAATTTAATATTCATGAAACGAAATAAAATAATTGGAGCCACGATAGCCATCAACAGGTTCACTTTTTGGCTTTTGATAGCCTTAGTAACTGTATTCGTTTTTGGACTAAGTTATGTTTACATTTTTCCAGAAACTTATTCTGATTTGAAAATATTGAATGATGGGAATCTCTCAACCTTTCACATATGCACCGAATGTGATATCAAAACAAGCAGTACCCTCTTTACCGAGATTGGCCCGGGAATGAAACTATGGATTCTTCTCAGAGAATCTGCAAGAGTATTTCTGATTATATTATGCATTCATAAAATGATTAAAATTTTGAAATCGGTTAGAGACTATAAAACGTTCCATAGCAAAAACACGTTGTATTTTAGACAAATAGCCAAATACACCTTAGTACTTGCCGTTTTTGGAACGGTAAATTTTATTGATGAGGGACAGCATGGTATTGGTTTAGAAATAGGGTTGCCTTTTAGCGAGTTAGTTTTTGCTCTATTTAGTCTCAGTTTGAGCGAAGTTTTTAAAGAAGGACAACTCCTGCAGGAGGATAAGGATGCCATGATATGAGTATAGTTGTAAACCTAGACGTTATGTTGGCCAAACGTAAAATGAAACTAAAAGAATTAGCTGAGATTATTGGCATATCGGAAACCAATCTTTCTTTACTGAAAACTGGCAAGGTAAAAGGTATAAGGTTTAACACCTTGAATAGTATTTGTGAAATATTGGAATGTCAACCTGGAGATATATTAGAACACATTCCCTCAGATTCGTAAGATGAACGTTATTAAGAAAATTAAAAACCTACAATTCTTATCGAGAATGAAACTACACATAATCATAGTGATCATAATATTACTTTACTCTTGCAATCCTAATGGGAAAAGTACTAAAGAGTTAGTTATGGTCAACAAACTAGAAAGCCCAGTAACACTTCCTTACAAGATCATTAACGGATTAATTGTTATTAAACTTCAAATAAATAATTCAAAACAGTTAAACTTTGTTTTAGATACAGGCGCTCCCATCACCTGTATTTTTGAATCTGATAGAGCCATTGGATTTCAAGACCCTTTGGGTGAACATGATAAAATTGGCTCACATACACAAATCTATATGGAAAAACCCGTGAAATTTATTGATGGATTACATCTTAAATTGAATGATAATATTTTTCTTAAAAATCTATCTGTAGGGTTGTGGCCACCAGAAATGTTTTTCAAAAACACCTTTTATGATAACGTACCATATGACGGCATTATAGGTTATGATCTTTTGAGGTTTGTGGTGTTAGAAATTAACCAAGAAAGCAAAACCTTGACATTGCATAATCCAGAGGAGGATATTCCCCAACACGATTGGGTCTATTCGGATTTTGAGTTTATAAACAACAAGCCTTATTGCAATATCAATTTACGTATTAAGCCTGAAGACGAAAAAATTCCAATAAAAGTACATTTTGATTTAGGAAACATGAACTATATGTGGGTAAAAACTAATCAGAACAAAAACATAACTGCCCCAGTAAAGCGTAAAGAACAAGTGATAGGCATGGGAATAGATGGTAAACCAATGATGGGCACTTCATGGCCTGTTCATAGTTTGGAAATTGCTGGATTCACAAATTGGGCAATGCCAGTTAGGTTTTCGTCCACTGGGCATTCTCGCGATAAGTATAGAGAAGGACATATTGGCTTAAAAGAATTGGAACGCTTTAATTTGTTGATTGATTATACCAACAAGAGCCTAGGCATTCGACCAGTAGAAGAGACTTTTGTAATCAATAATGCTTCCTTAAAATTATGTGAAGGAAAGTATTACTCTTCAGACCTTCCATATACCATGATATTAGAAGGCAAAAGAAATCTCTTATACTTTAAAGCAGAAGGAAAAAATCCACTGCCCTTAATCCCAATAAATAATGCTAAGTTTAGTTTCAAACCAATGAATATTTCGATAATTTTTCCAAGAAACGAAGACGGCGAAATAGATTATACTAAATTCACTTTTAAAGAAAATAAAAAGGAATTTATATTGAAAAAACTTTGATTTTAAATAAAAACAGCAAATAACAGAAACTACATCCACAAACCAACTGTCCTTTTTGAAAAACCTTCGCCCTACAAATTATGGGAGATAGACGTCTAACAAGAACTAAAAACCTACCCCAAACTAGCCAAACTAGCCTTCAGTGTTTCAATCTTGGCCAAAGCATCACTTTCCTTTTTCTTTTCGCTGGCTACTACCTGCTCGGGGGCGTTGCTGACAAAACGTTCGTTGGACAGTTTTTTCTGTACGGATTTAAGGAAGCCTTCGGTATAATTCAGTTCCTCGGTGAGTTTTTTGATTTCGGCCTCTACATCAATGGCTCCGGACATTGGGATAAAATATTCGTTGGATTTCACACGGAAGGTTAATGCGCCATCCACAGTTTCATTGACATAATCGATAGCTTCCAGATTCCCCAATTTCGTTATTACCGCATCAAAAGTTGAAGCTGTATTTTCATTGTTAATCATTGAAAACGCAATCGCATCTTTAAAGGCTATATTCTTTTGCTTTCTGATATTTCTGATACCGGAAATGACTTCGGTGGCAAATTCAAATTCTGAAATCAAAGATTCATTTATGGCTTTAGCTTCGGGCCATTTGGCAATAATTAAAGCCCCTTCAGTGGTACGTTCTGCAATAAACTGCCAAATTTCTTCCGTTAAAAACGGCATAAAAGGATGTAAAATCTTTAGGTTATTCTCCAACGCATCGATTACCGCAGTGTAGGTTTTGGCATCAATCGGTTGCTGATAGCCAGGCTTTACAATTTCCAATAGCCATGAAGAAAAATCATCCATGATGAGCTTGTAAATCGTCATTAAAGCATCGCTTAAGCGGTATTTGCTAAAATGGTCTTCAATCTCGGCCAATGCTTTTTGGAATTTGGATTGGTACCATTCCAGCCCCACTTTTGCCGTTTCGGGTTGTTCTAAGTTTTGGTCGATTTCCCAACCTTGCACCAATCTAAACGTATTCCATATCTTATTTCCAAACGCTTTGCCTTGTTGGCACAATGCTTCATCGAACAACAAATCATTCCCTGCCGCAGAACTTAATAATAAACCCACGCGGATTCCATCGGCACCATATTCCTCGATCAATTTCAAAGCATCAGGTGAATTCCCCAAGGATTTAGCCATCTTTCGGCGTTGCTTATCACGTACCAACCCAGTGAGGTATACATTTTCAAAAGGCTTTTCACCTTTAAATTCGTACCCCGCAATAATCATTCGTGCCACCCAGAAAAACAAGATATCCGGCCCAGTTACTAAATCATTGGTGGGATAATAGTATTTTATATCCGCATTTTCAGGATTGCGAATGCCGTCAAACACTGACATGGGCCATAACCATGAGGAAAACCAGGTATCGACCACGTCGGATTCTTGGCGTAAGTCTTTCAACGTTAAAGGCGCTTCGTCCCGATAGCTATCGGGAGCGCTCAGCGTGACATTTCGTTTTTCATTTGCCAATTCCAAGGCTTCTTCAAGGGTTTCAGCCACCACAAAATCGTCTTTGCCATCACCATAGAAATAGGCCGGTATCTGTTGCCCCCACAACAATTGTCGTGAAATATTCCAATCGCGGATATTTTCCATCCAATGGCGGTAGGTGTTTTCAAATTTCTTTGGAAACAATTTAACATCGCCATCCTTCAATACGGAATTAATGGCAGGTTTTACCAAATCCTCCATTTTTAAAAACCATTGATCAGATAATCGAGGCTCAATAATCGCTTTGGTGCGTTCGGAAATACCGACACGGTTGTTATAATCTTCGATTTTAGCAATCAATCCGAGACTTTCAAGTTCTTTTACAATCGCTTTTCTCACCTCAAAGCGGTCTTTGCCTTTGTAATGCAAGCCATAACTATTCAATGTGGCATCTTCATTAAAGATGTCAATCACCTCTAAATTATGCTTATCGCCTAAAACCTTGTCATTTTCATCATGGGCAGGCGTCACTTTTAGGCATCCCGTCCCAAATTCCAAATCCACATATTCATCTTCAATAATCGGAATAACGCGATTGGCAATTGGAACTATGGCTTTTTTCCCTTTTAGATTAACATGTCTGTCATCATTTGGGTTGATACAAATCGCGGTATCGCCTAAAATGGTTTCAGGCCGGGTGGTGGCAATAGTTAAAGTCTGGTCGGAACCTTCGATTCGATACTTAACATGATATAACTTCCCTTGTTTATCCACATATTCCACTTCTTCATCAGAAAGGGTGGTTTTGGCTTCGGGATCCCAGTTAACCATGCGATACCCTCTATAAATCAGTCCTTTATTGTGCAAATCCACAAAAACTTTGATGACAGCTTCTGACATATCGTCATCCATCGTGAATTTTGTGCGGTCCCAATCGCAGGAACAGCCCAATTTCTTCAACTGCTCTAAAATTACGCCACCGTATTCGTACGTCCAATCCCAAGCGTGCTTTAAAAACTCTTCTCGAGTCAAGTCGTTTTTATCAATACCCTGTTCTTTTAATTTAGCTACCACTTTGGCCTCAGTGGCAATAGAAGCATGGTCCGTTCCGGGCACCCAGCAGGCGTTTTTGCCCTGCAAACGCGCACGACGAATCAATACATCCTGAATGGTATTATTCAGCATATGCCCCATGTGCAAAACCCCTGTCACATTTGGTGGGGGAATCACGATGGTATAGGGCTCTCTTTCATCGGGTTCAGAATGAAAATAATCGTGTTTCATCCAGTAATCATACCACTTGCTTTCTACCTTGCTAGCATCGTATTTTGATGGGATTTGCATACTTTGGAACAGTTTTTGACTTTAGATGTGCAAAAGTACTTATATTTCTTTTTCTGTGAAAGTTGATGGCTGGTTATGGTATTATTAAGAATGTTAAGTTTTATACCGTTTGTCTATTAATTTTGCAGGTTGTGGAAAAAGTACCTATGTTTACATTAAATAATAACCAAAAAACAAGCAGATGAAACATCTTATTACTATTCTATTTGTAGGGTTAATTAGCTTTTCTTTTAATGCTCAAGGCAAGGTTGCCAAGATTGAGTTTAAGGAAACTACTATTGATTATGGCACAATTGAAAAAGGATCAAATGGCGTGAGAGTATTTGAATTTACCAATACCGGGGACGCACCATTGATCATATCAAAAGTAACTTCAAGTTGTGGATGTACCATCCCCAAAAAACCTGAAGACCCCATTATGCCGGGCAAAACAGGACAAATTGAAGTAAAATATGATACGAACAGAGTAAATCCTATCAGAAAGACCATCACTGTGATGTCTAACGCCGAAACCCCAACAGTAGCCTTAAAAATTAAAGGTTTGGTGGTTGACCCCAGCAAAAACAATGTTTTAGAAAAGAAAACCAAAAGTTTGGTGGAGAAATAAGAGTCACTTTTTATACTTTGACAAAATTAAAGCCCTGACCAAGTGTTTGGGCTTTTTTAGTTCAGTAGTATATCCTTTAACTTAAAACTGTGCTCAAACTTCTTCCCTTTGCGTTCCACCAGAAGCCTGATGAACTTTCCGTTGTCATCGTGAAACATTTGGGTAATTTCTTGTAAAGTATAGTTATGTGCTAATTTGCCATTAATTTTTAAGATAATATCACCCAACTTTAAACCCGCCAAAGCTCCAGGGGACCCCTCTCTCAATTCAACAATGGTATAAGCCGGTTTTAAATTCAGTTTATATTTGGTGTTAAGGACAACCTTGGCACTACTCGCCCTGGAGTTATTGCCATATGTTACACTATTGTCGTTATTATCTTTTTCCCTGACATACCTGTACCCCCCATATTCCAAAACAATACCGGACTTATTATAGAAAAATTTATTTCGGAAATACCCATTTTTCCTAAAAGTGATACGTTGCTGTTTATAATCAAGAATGATGTTAAAACGCTTTAAAATTTCACCCGCTATAGTGCCGTTTCTGCCTTCCATTATCCTATCATAACTAATCGACGTGGAATCGGGGTAGGCCACATTCACATCTTTCATAATGAAACTATTCAAACTAAAACAATCAATTTTGGAACGTCTCCCATACACACTTCCGCTTAACCCGTATCCCAAGAAATCCCGAAAGTAATTCATGCCACATTTGATTCCCAAACTATCATTTTCAAACAACCAAATGGCATCGCTTCCTCCGGAATCAACAAGCATTTTTACGGGAAATATTTTTTTGTTTACCGTGACGTTGGCATGAATAAAGGGTTTGTTGTTATAAAACCCTAAACCCAATACCTCGCAAGAATTGCAGGTTTTATACTCGTAAATTTCAGCATTGTAAAACTTCAAAAACCTACTGGAATAGTTTATTTCCACAACAAAATCCTTTAAAATATCATAACCGATGATGCCATTAATTGGTACGCCAAGCTTTGGAGCAAAATTCAAGCGAGAATCGTAAATGGCATATAAATCCTGGTCTAGTTTTAGGGCATCACCAATTTTTATCACATTCCCATCGGACTTCAATGCTTCAACCGATTCACCTTCACCAAGCCCTCTTAATATGGTAGTTTCCGGATTTTTTACCATTAAACTATCGGACATGTTTACGATGTTAAAAATCATTGGCTTGGTAATTCCTGTGTCCAATATGAAGGACAGCTCAATACCATTGACCTCAACTGGAAATACTATCAAATTATTAATGAGTTTAAACCTTACCTTTGTTTCCCCTTTTTTATTTTGGATGATAAATCTATCCTTTTGGGCCAGGCAAATATTTATGAATGACAAAAGAAAAAGAGCAAAACAAAGGAGTTTTTTCATTGTGAAATCTAAGGGAATTCTAGTTTTCAATTTACAAATCTTTGTTGAGCACCTTGAATTTAAGCTTATTTTTTAAAATAATTTTAAGATAATTTTCTCAACTTTGCAGACCATTTAAACTAAAATGCCGTCAATATCAAAAAAAGGGCGCAATATGCCCGAATCGCCTATACGCAAACTGGTGCCCTATGCTGAACAAGCGGAGGCAGAAGGGAAACACATCTATTACCTAAATATTGGACAACCCGATATTAAAACCCCCGAAGTGGCACTTCGTGCGGTACGCGAAAATGATGTGGAAGTACTATCCTACTCGCGTTCCGAGGGTTCCGATACGTATAGAAAAAAGATTGCAGACTATTATGCAGAGCATGATATTAGAGTATCCCATACGGATATCATAGTAACAACAGGGGCTAGCGAGGCCATTGCTTTTTTGTTTGGAAGCATCATGGATCCTAATGACGAGGTGATAATCTGTGAGCCTTTTTACGCAAACTACATTGCTTTCGCTACAGCGGCTAGCGTCAAAGTAAAACCCATTATTTCCAGAATTGAAGATAATTTTGCTCTCCCACCTATTTCGGAATTTGAAAAACTGATTACCGGAAAGACTAAAGCTATTATGATTTGTAATCCAGGTAATCCCACTGGATATCTTTATTCCAAAGAAGAGATTGACCAATTGGCAGATTTGGTTAAAAGACACGACCTGTTTTTGATTTCAGATGAAGTCTATCGTGAGTTTACATATGATGGGCATTCGCACCATTCGGTCATGGAACTAGAGGGACTTGACGAGCATACCATTATGATCGATTCGGTATCCAAGCGTTACAGCATGTGTGGTGCACGTATTGGTTGCCTCGTTTCTCGAAACAAAACCTTAATTCAGACCGTATTAAAATTTGCCCAAGCACGCTTGAGCCCGCCCACTTATGCACAGATTGCCAGTGAGGCCGCGCTTGACACTCCATCTTCTTATTTTGTAAATATTAAAAATGAGTATATAAAACGTAGGAATGTCTTGATGGAAGAGCTCAATAAGATTGAAGGCGTAAAGGTTGCCACCCCAAAAGGAGCGTTTTACTGCATCGCGGAGTTGCCGGTTAAAAATTCGGACCGTTTTGCACAATGGCTTTTGGAATCTTTCCATGTGGAAAATGAAACTGTGATGGTTGCTCCAGCCGGTGGATTTTATTCCACTCCTGGTATTGGACTGAACCAAATCAGGATTGCCTATGTGCTTCATAGCGAACGCCTTAAAAAGGCAGTCCAAATCATCAAGGAAGCCCTAAAAGTGTACAAGGAGGACTAATATGCAAATTGCAGAAAACATATCCTTAAAAAAATATAACACTTTTGGCATTGATATCAATGCGAAACATTATGTATCGGTATCCGACGAAGATGAACTCAAGGATGTTCTTGCTCAAGAAGATTACCCTGAAAAACTGATTTTAGGTGGAGGGAGCAATATGCTGTTGACCAAAAATCAGGATAAATTGGTGATTCACGTCAATTTAAAAGGAGTTTCAGTTGAAAGTGAAACTGAGGATTATGTACTGGTAAAAGCCTGTGCCGGTGAAAACTGGCATGATTTTGTGCTTTGGTGTTTGGAGCGTGATTATGGCGGATTGGAAAATCTTTCCCTGATTCCTGGAAATGTGGGGACCGCACCTATTCAAAATATAGGAGCTTATGGGGTGGAGCTTAAAGATACCTTTGTGTCGTGTGATACTATTGAAATTGCTTCGCAAAAGGTAAAAACTTTTACTAAAGAAGATTGCCAATTTGGTTATAGGAATTCCATATTCAAACAAAAGGTCAAGGGGAAATATATCATTACAAGTGTGGTTTTTAAGCTAACCAAACGGAATCATCGATTATATACTTCATACGGCGCCATCACTTCTGAATTACAAAACATGGGCATTCTAAACCCTACGATTCAGGATATTTCAAAAGCAGTTATCAATATCCGGGAAAGTAAATTACCCAACCCAAAAGAAATTGGCAATAGCGGTAGTTTCTTCAAAAATCCGGTGATTTCAAAAGTGCATTTTGAAAAACTAAAATTGAATTTTGAAGCGATTCCGAGCTATCCAGTTTCTGATAGTGAAGTAAAAGTCCCAGCGGGTTGGCTAATCGAAACAGCTGGATTTAAGGGCAAAACCTTTGGGAACTACGGCGTTCATAAAAAACAGGCACTGGTACTTGTGAACTACGGTGGCGCAAAGGGTTCGGATATTTTGAAACTTTCGCGGCTTATCCAAAAAACCGTCAAACGTCTATTCGATATTTCCATTGAGGCGGAGGTAAACATTCTTTAATAGAATAAAACGGCAAATCTCTTCGGCGAAAACTAAGTTTTTTCAAAAAGAAAAATTAGAAATTTAGTTCCACTTCAGAAAGCGCTTTATAAGCCCAAGTAATTTTTTCATTTGGTTTTCGTTAATTTTCAAATGAAAAAATTCATGTACTTTTGACCCTATTGAGTATCAATTGATAGAAAAACACCAACTAAATTGATTTCAGACATAGAAAAAGAAATTGTAGGGCTACTTAAAAATAGCGATAAACGCGCTATTTCTTTGCTATATGAGTATTATGCGGATGCGCTATACGGTGTGGTGAAAAAAATTATTGTGGATGATGATACGGCGCAGGACGTGCTTCAGGAAAGTTTTGTAAAAATCTGGAGGTACGCCAAAAAATACGACCCTGAAAAGGCAAAATTGTTCACCTGGCTTTATCGTATCACCTATAATACGGCCATTGACAAAGTGCGTTCCTTGAAAAATAAAACCGAAAAGGAAGTCCAAATTGAAAGTTCTAGCGTATATAAGATTACCACGAACTCTTTGAACCAAGATGTGATGGATATAAAAAAGCATCTGGGCAGCTTGGACGAGAAGTATCAGATAGTGATTAATGCACTATTTTTTGAAGGTATGACACAACAGGAGGCTAGTGAAGAACTGGATATCCCGTTGGGGACAATAAAATCAAGATTAAAAATTGGATTGAGGGAATTGAAAAAGATTTACGATCCTTAATTAAACCAAGTCATGAATGAGAAAATAACTACTTTTTTGAATTCTGGCCTTTTGGAAAAATATCTGATAGGCAACACCAACTTTATGGAAACCCAGGAAGTTGAAGCTTACATTTCAAAATATCCAGAGGTTCAGAATGCCTACAACACCCTGCAGCACAATTTGGAAATTGTTGCCAAAAGCAGTGCTGTGGAAGCCCCTAAAAACATTCTAGACAATATTTTAGAGGAGTTGGACGACACCCCTGTAATAGCATTAAAGCCAAGTAAAAGGTATAAAAAATGGTATCAATTTAGTGTGGCGGCCAGTATTGCGGCGCTAATTTTTGCGGGAACTTCTTATTTGTTTTACAATCAAAACCAAAAGCTGAACGACGAAAATCAGGTGGTGGTTGATGAAATATTTGATTTAAGAAGTGATATTGAAATGAACAATAAAAAGCTGGATGCGGTGATGCAACAGTTTATGCAACTAAATAACCCTGACACTTATAAATACATTATGCAGGGCAACAATAGAGCCAGAAACCTGAAAACGGTAGCCTATATCAATCCAAAGGAAAAAACATCCATGATTGATGTGGTATCTCTACCTCAACTACCTGAAGAACAGTGCTATCAAATTTGGGCCGAACTTCAGGACCGTATGGTGAGTTTAGGAATTTTAACGGAATCTGACAGGCAGTTGAGAAGAATTCCGTTTACGGAAAATGCGCTTAAATTGAATATCACAATAGAGCCCAAAGGAGGTAATCATATTGCTTCCGTCGAAAATACTGTTGCAGAAATTAGTTTGCAATAAACGTTATTATAAATAATAGCATCCAAAAATTGAAAAGCCTCTTCTGTAATAGAAGAGGCTTTTTCGTCGCTATTAATAACTCTTATTCAAGGTTATTTTTTTATGTCTTATCGAAAAATGCTTTGTGAATAAAGCCAGCCACCACTGCTCCGGCAATGGGCGCCAACCAAAATAGCCATAATTGTGCAGTAAAATCACCACCTGCAAACAAAGCTTGGCTTGTGGAACGGGCTGGATTCACTGAAGTATTTGAAATTGGGATGCTTATCAAGTGAATTAAAGTCAGTGCCAAACCAATGGCTATTCCTGCAAAACCTTTTGGTGCTTTTGGATAAGTGCTCCCTAAAATTATCAACAGAAAAAACATCGTGAGTACAAACTCCGTAATTAGCACGGACATCAAACTATAACCTCCAGGCGACAATTCTCCGTAGCCGTTAGCGGCAAATCCGCCGATACCTGTAAAATCACCTTTTCCAGAAACTATCAAATAAAGTACTCCGGCCGCAGCAATGGCACCAATAACTTGGGCAATAATGTAACCGACAAGCTCTTTGGCTTCAAACTTCCCTCCAGCCCAAAGTCCCAAGGATACAGCTGGATTAAAATGTGCTCCAGAAACATGTCCAACGGCATAAGCCATGGTTAAAACAGTAAGTCCAAACGCCAAGGAAACTCCCAGTAAACCGATACCCACCTCAGGAAAAGCGGCTGCAAAAATAGCACTTCCACAACCTCCAAAAACAAGCCAAAACGTTCCAAAAAATTCAGCAAATAATTTTTTCATAATTGATATGTATTTAATTGGTTAGTATTAAAAAATGTAAGGCATTAACAATGAGACACCTAAAAAACATAAAGGTCACTACAATATAATTATTGAATTCTATTTCTTATAAATTTTAACAAAATCAGTATCTTTGCACAAATTACTTTCCATGAAACTTCTCTTAATCACTTTACTGCTTTTGGGCCTTGGTGTTGCTGGCATAGCCATCAAAATCTGGGCAAAAAAAGACGGGAAATTTGCCGGTACCTGTGCCAGTCAAAATCCCATGTTAAATCAAGAGGGGGAAGCCTGTGGATTTTGTGGCAAAACCCCAGATCAATTTAGCGAATGTAACGAACCACAACATTCAAAATAATAAATGACTTTTCTGGATTTTGCGCTATTTTTCTTCATTGGCGTTGTACTTATTCAAGTCATTTATTACCTGTATGTCTTCGGAAAGTTTGCTTTCCTTAAAGTTGAAAACAACAAAACATCCCAAAAAACTCCAGTATCGGTAATTATTTGTGCCAAAAACGAAGAGGATAACCTTAAAACATTTTTGCCATCTATTTTAAGGCAGAACTATCCTGATTTTCAGGTGGTTTTAATAAATGACGGCTCAAAGGACGACACCCTAGAAGTTATGAAAACTTTTGCGTCTTCCAATCCTAAAATTAAGGTGGTTGATGTAAAACCTGTCGAAACTTTTTGGGGCAATAAAAAATATCCTTTAACATTAGGAATAAAAGCTTCAAAGCACGGCCTTTTATTGTTTACCGACGCGGATTGCCAACCTGTTTCAGAGCACTGGATATCTGAAATGGCCTCCAAGTTCAGCTCTGAAAAATCCATTGTCCTAGGCTATGGTGCCTATTCGAAAATCAAAAATTCATTATTGAATAAGTTGATTCGTTTTGAAACACTGGCCACGGCCATTTCCTATTTTTCGTTTGCCAAAATGGGATTCGCCTATATGGGGGTAGGCAGAAATATGGCTTATACCAAAACCCAGTTTTTTGAGTCCAAAGGTTTTATGGGGCATATGAACATTCGGTCTGGTGATGATGATCTTTTCGTAAATCAGTCGTCCACAAAAACGAATACAGCCATTTGTATTTCAACAAACAGTTTTACCACCTCGCCTCCTAAAACTTCGTTCAAGGACTGGGCGCTTCAAAAACGACGGCACATTTCTACGGCACCTTACTACAAAAAAGAACACAAATTTGCACTGGCACTTTTCTATATCACGAATGTACTATTTTGGGTATTGTCCTTTTTGCTTTTAGCCATATCCCATCTACCGCAATTCGTAATTGGCTTGATAGCTTTTAGAGTAAGTATCCAATATCTAATTTACATAGGCTCAACAAAAAAATTAGGCGAAAAAGATGTCCTTTGGATGCTACCATTTCTGGAAATCTTCCTAATTATCTTTCAAATGGCTATATTTATAACAAATATCATTTCAAAGCCCAACCATTGGAAATAAACGAAGCGATCTCTCGCGCCAAAAAGAACGACCAAAAGGCCTTTAATTACTTGCTGGATTTGTACTGGGACCATGTTTATGGGTTTCAGTTGAAGCGCATCCATAATGAAAACGATGCCGAGGACGTAACCATCCAAACCTTTTCCCGGGCATTTGACAGGATAGAAACTTTTGACGAAAATTATACCTTCAAGACCTGGCTGATTACCATTTCAAAGAATATCCATATTGATTTATTGCGGAAGGAAAAAAATTCCATTAAACACGTGATGTCCAAAGACGATAAAACCGTTCTTCAAATATTAGACGAATCACCATCCGCCGAAGATAAATTGATTACGGAACAACATCTTGCCAAATTGCTGCGAGATATCAAGAAGCTAAAGCCGCACTATCAGAAAGTAATCAATCTGCGCTATTTTCAAGAGTTAAGCTATAAGGAAATTTCGGAAGAACTGGATGAGCCCATAAATAATGTAAAGGTGAAATTGCTTAGGGCGAAAAAATTACTTACTGAAGTAATCAGAGACAAATAGATACTTTAAAACTTAGCTTCCACTAAGAGTATAAAATAGCTTCAACATTAATATTTCCTTAGTAGTGATTGATTGTTTACCTACAATTCTCTTTTATATTTAGTTTGCAAACTAATAATCGGGTTCATCCCTATTGTTTATAATTTCAAACGAAGTTTGTATTCTGTTCATAGCTTTTATACAACTTGATTTCTTTTTCAAAATATGGTTTCGTACAGATTTAGTAGTCATGAATATGACAGAGATAAATAAGCTTGGCCTCTGGCATTTAAGTTTATCAGGCATTAATCTTACTAGTATATTTCTTTGGATCATTTAGCTATATGAAGCCTTAATTATTTTATTCGTTGAATATAAAAGTTTCCCTAGTTTTGATGAAATATCATTTTTCGAAAAAGATAAATATTGGTTCAAAAACCTATGTTAGATCTTGCGTCATAAAAGAAGTGAGATTTTTTCTATTATATTTCGCTTAAAAATAACATTACGTATATTCTTTCAATATGTTTTATGTATATTCGTTCAAAATAATATTATATAACTTGGTACTTATATTGGGTGCCGTAAAAATTTTAAATTTTATGAATTTACAAAAATTAAATTTGCAAGAAATGCAAACTGAGGAATTAATGGAAATATCTGGTGGTACTGAACAACCGTCACTTTGGGAGAGTTATTGGGGTGTAATGACAGATCCTAACAGTCATGCTTGGATCCTTGCTTTGAGTCCACTTGTTATACTCGACTTATAGTATATATACGCGTACTTCTTAAGCATAAGAATTAAGCTTCTAATGTCTGACTTTTTTAAGTAATTAAATTTACTAAAGTCAGACGTTTATGGTTTATATCAGTGAGCGCATGTTGTTTTAATCATTTCTCTTAATTAATACAACCTGATACCGCAGTTATAAGTTTTAAGTAAATTACACTAAAACAAATCTAATAATATTAAGATGCAACATCAAATTGCTAAAAAATAAAAGCTAAAAAGTTTTTCTTGTTATCGCTTTATTTGCATTAAAAAACTATGAACTTCAGTTCGGATCCAATACACAACCTCGAAAACCTTATTGCTAAAAACACAACCAAAAGCATTTCTATTTATTTACTGGTAGTTATAACGCTTATTGGTGTTTTAGCATGTTTGCCTATTATTAAAGTAGATATTAGCAAACAAAGTCGTGGTATTATACGTGCAAAACAAGACAATAGCCCATTAATTAGTATTGTTAGTGGTAAGCTAACCCAAGTTCGTTTAAAAAATAACCAACAGGTTTACAAGGGAGACACCTTATTAATCATTACCACAGATAATATAAAAGCACAGAAAACACTTAATGATTCCTTGTTAAAACAAGCAGAAATAAAGTTTATAGATTACATAAATTTAATCAATAATAAACCAAAACTAATAAAGGATAACATCATAATTGATGACTATGAACGCTATTTATTTCAGAAACAAGAGTTGGTAAGCAAAGTACAACAAGCAAAAATCAACTTTAATCGTTACGAACAGCTATTTAAAAAACAAATTGTTGCCCAATCAGAATACGAAACCTATTTGTACGGTTTAAAATTCGCCAAGGAAGCGCTTAATAGCTTTATTAAACAACAACGGGCACAATGGCAATCTAAAAAACGTGAGATAGAAACCCAAATAAGAAATCTTATGAGCAAAAAAGAGCAATTTATATCAGAGAGCAACAACTACGTGCTTACTGCACCTATATCTGGAACTTTAGAAAATGTGTTAGGCTTGCAAGTAGGCTCATTTGTTAACGCTTCACAAATTATTGCAACAATTTCTCCAAACAGTAATTTAATCGTAGAAAACACAGTTTCTCCAACAGACATTGGTTTGTTAAAAATTGGTCAGGATGTAAAATTTCAACTGGATGCCTTTAACTATAACCAATGGGGAATGCTAGAGGGAAAGGTCATAGACATAGATAAAAATATAACCATACAAGACAATTCCGCATTTTTTAAAGTACGCTCTAGCTTAAACTCAAAACAGTTAACACTTAAAAATGGTTATAAAACCAATATTTCAAAAGGTATGACATTAACCACGCACTATTTTATAACACGCAGAAGTTTATATGAATTACTATTTGATAAGGTAGATGATTGGTTTAACCCTAAAATCCTTGATTAGTAGGCTATATGAAAGCTCTGGACTCAAAAATTGTTATTCGCTACTCTAAATGTATAAAATGCCAAGTATAAAAATAAAACAACATGACATTAAAGATTGCGGAGCAGCGTGTTTAGCATCTATCGGTAATCATTTTGGCATTAATTTACCTATTGCTAGAATACGGCAATTTGCTAGTACCGATAAACGAGGTACAAATGTTTTGGGTATTATTGAAGCTGCAGAAAAAATGGGTTTTAAGGCCAAAGGAGTAAAAGGCGGTTTAGACTCAATACCAAAAATACCTTTACCCGCTATTGCGCATGTGGTTGTCGGTAAACAATTGCAACATTTTGTGGTTATTTATAAAGTAACTAAAAAGAGCATCCAAGTTATGGACCCTGGAAATGGAAAACTCGTTACCTATAGTAATGAGGATTTTAAAAAAACATGGACAGGAGTTTTAATATTATTCGCCAAAAATGATAATTTTAAAAACGTTAACGAAAAAACCAGTGCCTTTAGACGCTTTTGGGATTTAATACAACCTCATAAAACCGTTTTAATACAAGCACTTTTTGGAGCTATAGTTTTTACAATTCTTGGTCTTGCCATGTCTATTTATGTTCAAAAAATAACAGATTATGTATTGGTTGGTGCAAACCGAAATTTACTAAACCTGTTAAGTATCGTTATGGTTGCTGTTATTTTACTACAGGCTTATATTGGCTGCAAAAAGAGCGTTTTTGTCCTTAAAACAGGACAGTTGATAGATGCGAAACTAATTTTGGGATACTACAAACATTTGCTCCAGTTACCACAACGCTTTTTTGATACCATGCAGATAGGTGAAATTACCTCAAGAATAAATGATGCAGTAAAAATTCGTGCTTTTATAAACAACGTAGCCATAGATATGCTGGTAAATATTTTTATAGTGGTGTTCGCGTTTGCTCTAATGTTTACGTACTACTGGAAATTGGCATTGGTAATTTTATTGGTTATTCCGTTTTATATCTTCGTTTATTATTTAATGAATCGATTTAACAAAAAAGTGGAACGTAAACTCATGGAAAACACAGCAGAACTTCAGACACAACTGGTGGAAAGCATTACGCACGTAAGAACTGTTAAAGAGTTTGGTATAGAAGAATTTTCGAATATTAAAACTGAAAACCGATTTGTAAAACTATTATTTACTACTTATAAATCTGGACTAAATGGTATCTTCTCTGGAACTTCAACACAGTTTTTGGCATCAATTTTTACTGTTATTTTACTTTGGATAGGTTCTGGCTATGTGTTGGATAATGAGATTACCACAGGTGAATTGTTTTCATTTTATGCCCTTATTGGATATTTTACATCTCCTGTTACCTCTTTGGTTGGGATGAATAAAACTGTTCAAAATGCATTGATTGCGGCCGACAGGTTATTCGAAATTATGGATTTAGAACGTGAGGAAACGGAGAATAAAATCAACCTTATCAAAGAAAATCTTGGAGATATTGTTTTTGAAAATGTGTCATTTAGATATGGTTCAAGAACAGAGGTTTTTAACAATTTTAATGTTGCCATTAAAAAAGGACAAACAACAGCAATTGTTGGAGAAAGTGGTTGTGGAAAAACAACACTTATAGCATTACTTCAAAATTTATACCCTATTAAAGAAGGTAAAATATATATTGGAGATTACGATTTAAAGCATATTCATTACAAAAGTTTAAGACAGCTTATTGGAGTTATACCCCAACAGCTTAATTTATTTTCTGGTACGATTATAGAAAATATTGCATTAGGGGAAAATTTTCCTGATATGAAGCGCATTATCGAATTATCCAACAAACTGGATATCACTAAATTTGTGGAAAAATTACCCAATGGCTTTGAAACTCAAATAGGAGAAAATGGAGCGATGCTATCTGGAGGGCAAAAACAACGTATCTCCATTGCAAGAGCCTTATATAAAAATCCAGAAATATTATTAATGGACGAAGCAACCTCTGCTCTCGATACGCATGCTGAAACTATTGTAAAACGAGTTATTGAAGATTTCAAATCACATGGCAAAACAATTATCGTAATTGCACATAGATTAAGCACTATAGCAAATACAGATACTATTTTGGTTATGGAAAATGGAACAATTGTAGAGCATGGAAATCATAATAATCTACTATCCAAAGAAGGGAAGTATTTTGAACTTTGGAATAAACAAAGCTTGGTTTAAACCAAACTTGAATTGTTTTAAGCATATAAAAATTAGTGCCCTACTAAAAGGCTCTTATTAAGTCAATATAAAGGTTTTTTTTCTCAAAAGTTAAAAGCATGTTGTGGCATCTAAAAAACCATTAATTTTTTACCTGAAGGTTTTGTCGTGAGTTATTGACGTTTTTAGTAGGATTATCCAAAGAGCTTAAACATATCTATGTAAGTCATTTAATGAAATCGTACCATAGATCCCATATCAGAGTATGCCGATCTATATTAGATTTTGCGTTATATAAGAA
Source organism: Hyunsoonleella aquatilis (assembly GCF_014270105.1). Classification (GTDB taxonomy): domain Bacteria; phylum Bacteroidota; class Bacteroidia; order Flavobacteriales; family Flavobacteriaceae; genus Jejuia; species Jejuia aquatilis. The sequence goes on along the minus strand of NZ_JACNMF010000001.1, from coordinate 689,567 downwards.
GTGAGAATTTTTGTTAAGATATCTCGTCCAAAAAAGGATTACGTATATTCTTTCAAAATATTTTATGTATATTCGGTCAAGATATTATTGTTTAACCTGGCACTTATACTGGGTGCCTTAAAAATTTCAAATTTTATGAATTTACAAAAATTAAATGTTCAGGAAATGCAAGCTGAGGAATTAATCGAAACATCTGGTGGTAAGTCTCTTTGGGATACTTATTGGGAAGTAATGACGGATCCTAGTAGTCATTCGTGGATTAATGAACTTAGTATGAGTATATGGATAGGCTAGTGAGTCAATAGACACACGCACTTCTTAATCATAAGAATAAAGCTTTAAATGTCTGACTTTTTTAGTAATTAAATTTACTAAAGTCAGACGTTTATGGTTTATATCATTGAACGCGGTAAGTTATTACTTGCTATTTTTTGTTTTCGCTTTATTTACATTAAAAAAACCTTTGAAAAAGAAGTCTCTAAAGTTTTAAAATATTATTATATTAACCATTTACATTTGAGTAAATTAAGGGAAAGACATAGAATTAAAAAAGCTTCTATTTTTGATTACTAAACTAAAAGCCCTTGGACCCGGATTATTATTTGCGGGAGCGGCCATTGGCGTGTCTCATTTGGTACAATCCACAAGGGCAGGAGCCGATTTTGGATTGGGGTTGATATGGGCATTAGTTTTGGTAACGCTCTTTAAATATCCTTTTTTTCAATATGGCCCAAGATATGCGGCGGCCACCGGGGAAAGCTTGCTTGAAGGTTACAAAAAATTAGGCAAAGGGGTTTTAATAGCCTATTACATCCTAACCTTAGGCACCATGTTTGTGATTCAGATGGCGGTGACCATTGTAACGGCGGGGATTGCTTCTTCATTGTTTATTGATTTTGAACCCATTTCTTTTGGCAGTCATGCAATTTCAAGTGTTCAAATATGGTCTATAATTATCCTTTTAATTTGTCTTTTACTTTTGATACTTGGAAAATATAAATTGCTGGATAACTTGATGAAAGTTATCATCATTACACTTTCCATAAGCACCGTTGTTGCTGTCGCTATGGCATTGTTCAACAATACCACTCCACTTTCACTGACCCAAGTATTGCCCGAAAACAGTTTGGAAATTACCTTTTTAATTGCCTTTATGGGCTGGATGCCAGCACCTTTGGACATTTCCATATGGCATTCCCTTTGGGCCATAGAAAAGAAAAAAGACCATAATTCCTTTTCAACTAAAAAAGCCTTGTTCGATTTCAATATGGGTTATTTCAGCACTATTTTTCTTGGCATCGGCTTTGTCCTTTTGGGAGCTTTGGTGATGTATGGTAGCGGGGAGACGTTTAGTAATTCCGCAGGGGTATTTGCAGGCCAGTTGATAGATATGTATACTACTAGCCTGGGGAACTGGGCCTACATTATTATTGGCTTAGCGGCTTTTACAACGATGTTCAGTACAACATTGACCACATTGGATGCCTCTCCAAGGTCCATGGATAGAACAACGGAATTATTGCTCAAAAGGCCCTTTAAATTTGGATACCTGTTTTGGATCGTGCTATTGTGCATTGGAACGGTTTGTATCTTTTTATTTTTGGCTTCTGAAATGGGGTTGCTCATAAAAATCGCTACTATTTTGTCCTTTATCACGGCTCCCTTTTATGCCATCGTCAATTATCGACTCATTTCGAGCAAGCACACACCCAAACAATGGCATCCTTCCAGAAATCTGCACGTATTGAGTTGGCTTGGTATCCTTTTCCTTATTGGATTCAGCGTATGGTACCTCACAACTCTTTAAGCCCTTAATTAAAAGAATACTTCGTATCTTTGCTGTCCATTTTTTCAGCTTATGAAGACAGAAGCAGTCTCCAATATATTACCAGAACGCCAAGGCAAACCAAAATGGTTGCGAGTTAAGTTGCCCACAGGAAAAAAATACACCGAATTAAGGGGTTTGGTGGACAAATACAACCTGAACACCATTTGTACTTCAGGGAGTTGCCCCAATATGGGCGAATGCTGGGGCGAGGGCACTGCAACGTTTATGATTCTGGGAAATATTTGTACACGTTCATGTGGTTTTTGCGGGGTAAAAACCGGAAGGCCAGAGTCCGTGGATTGGGACGAGCCGGAAAAAGTAGCCCGTTCCATAAAAATCATGAAGATAAAACATGCTGTACTGACTAGTGTGGACCGAGACGATTTAAAAGACATGGGTAGTATCATGTGGGCTGAAACTGTAAAGGCCGTCCGCAGAATGAATCCTGAAACCACATTAGAGACCTTAATTCCAGATTTTCAGGGCATTGAACGACATATCGACCGTATAATCGCTGTGTCTCCGGAAGTAGTATCCCATAATATTGAAACGGTAAAACGGCTCACAAGGGAAGTTCGTATACAAGCAAAATATGAAAGAAGTTTGGGCGTTTTAAAATATTTGAAACAACAAGGGCAACGGCGCACCAAGTCAGGCATCATGCTTGGGTTAGGGGAAACGCGGGAAGAAGTTATTGAAACCTTGCATGATTTAAAAACCCATGACGTTGATGTGGTGACTATCGGCCAGTACCTTCAACCTTCTAAAAAGCACTTACCCGTTAAACGCTTTATTGAACCAAGTGAGTTTGATGAATTCAAGGAAATTGGGCTTGAACTTGGTTTTAGACACGTAGAAAGTAGTGCTTTGGTTCGCTCGTCATACAAGGCTCAAAAGCACATAAATTAGATAAAATGTGCAATTTATCGGAAAAAAAGTGTATTTTATCGAATAAATATTTATATTTGTCGGACCTATTTATACTAAAATGTCCCAAATAAAGCAATATATAAGCATATGCATTGTTTTAATGCTTGTGTCCTTCAGCTTATCGTCTCAAAATTCTATTGAGGATGACCCTGAAATCATACAGAATAACATCGACTATCGAGTAGAGCAATCTCAAAAGGATATTGCCAATTTCAAATATTTCGAAGCTCAAAAAACTTTGGATGAAGCTTTGGAACTAGCTCAAGATGCTAACCTGAAAAAAAGTATTGGTTTAATTTATTCCATCAAAGGTCGTTTACACCTTATTATAGAGGAAGAAGAAGATGCCATCCAGGCACTTAATAAAGCTGTTGAAATGCAACGCATCACCAACGATAATAAAAATTTGGGGCGTTCGTTTAAAACATTTGGGGACGTTTATATGTCCAAGAAAAACACATATCAGGCATTGGACTCCTACAGGGCGGCCAAGTCAAAATTCCAAGAAGAAGAACTCAAAAAAGAATTGGCCGAAACCCTTCTTGCAGAGGGAAATGCATATCTGGAACTTAAAAATTTCCGAAAATCAAGAGAATTGATTGAGCAAGCCGTAGCGCTCTCAAGAAAGGAAGAATTCAATGATATCCTTAGTAGTGCCTTGATTTATCACGGGAAGGTATATCATGCCTTAAGCGATCCCGCCAAAGCTCTGGGTTTTACAAAGGAAGGCTTGGATATTGCCAAAACAAACGGCTATAACAGCACCGCCAACGAAGGATACTTGGTTTTAAGCACGATTTACGAAAGCACCCAAAACCATCAATTGGCAAATGACTACTTGAAAAAGCACGTTACCCTTTCCGACTCTTTACGCGCCGTGAAAAAAGCCAATTTATCCCCTGAAAAACGCATTCAATTTTTGATCAATGATCAAATAGAACATAACAAAAGACAAAAGGCTGAACTTGACGAAGCCAATAGCAAGAATGATTTAAGCACGCTAATTTCTATATTAAGTGTGGCTTTGATTACCATTCTATCGCTACTCACCCTATCACTCTACAAGAATAATAATATCAGACTTAAAACCAATAATATGCTCCACAAGAAAAACAACGAGCTAATTATTGCTAAAGAAAAAGCTGAATTAGCCTCAAAAACAAAAGCCAACTTTCTATCTACAGTTACCCACGAGCTCCGTACACCACTGTATGCGGTAACGGGCCTGAGCAACATGTTATTGGACGAAGACCCCAAACCAGAGCAGATCCAACATTTAAAATCGTTGAAATTCTCAGGGGATTACTTATTGACGTTTATTAACGATATACTTCAAATCAATAAAATTGAAGCCAATAAGGTTGAAATTGAACCAGAACCCTTCAACCTTAAAAAGAAAATCAACAATATTATCCTTGCACTGAACAATCAGGCTTTGGACAACAACATCACCATTCATTTTGAATACGACAAGGATTTGCCCGAAAACTTCATTGCAGACCAATTGAAGATTTCACAAATCCTAATCAACCTTATCGGAAACTCCATCAAGTTTACCAAAGATGGGGATATTTGGATTCGAGTATATAAAATTGGTGAGGAAAACAACAATTACACGCTACGTTTTGAAGTGGAAGACAACGGCATCGGTATCACAAAAGAGAAGCAGGACAATATGTTTGAAAGCTTTTCTCAAGGTTCTATCCAAATTAACCGAAAATATGGAGGTACTGGCCTTGGACTATCGATCGTGAAAGGATTGATCGATATTTTAAAAGGTAATATTTATATGCAAAGTGAATTAGGAAAAGGCACCACCTTTTTCTTTGAAATTCCTTTAGAGTATAATGAAGCCTCAGAAATAGCTTCCAACAAAAAGGTGAAAAAATTAGATGTCAAACCAGCCAATCTAGACCTCAGCAGCGTAAAAATCCTTGTGGTTGAGGACAATAAAATCAACCAGATGATTACCAAAAAAATCCTCAACAAAATGGATTTGTTTTGCGAAATTGTGGATAATGGAGAAGGGGCTGTGGATATGGTAAAAGCTAACAAGTATGATATTATTTTGATGGACATCCACATGCCAGGCATTAGTGGTATTGAAGCTACCAAAATTATACGCACGTTTGATAAAGAGCTGACCATATTTGCATTAACAGCGGTTACTATTGAAGACAAAATGCACGAGTTTGAAGAAGCTGGCTTTACCGACATTATCCCAAAACCGTTCAAACAGGAAGAGTTCGAGAAAAAACTTTTCAATGCACTGTCCAAGAAAAATAATGCAACAGCCTAATTGGCACTTACAAAGGACCTTATCCTAGCATTAAAGTCTGTATCCCTTTCTATTGAAACAGAAATAGGCAAATAGTACATTTTATCCAATAGAGATGGATATTGCCTTAATCTCATAAAGTCTTTTTCGGTGGTCAAAATCATGGATTTTTTTTCCAGCAAAGCAATGTCCTTTTCAGTAAATCCGTGATGATCCTTAAAATTCAAATGCTCAAAACTTAATCCTTTTCGTTTTAAGTGATCTACAAGGGGCATAGCATTGGCGATGCCAGTTACCAAGGTAAAACTATCCAATTCTGTTAATTTCTTTTTTGATCTTTCGGAAAGCACCTCATCGGCATACCCTATCGAACTGAAAAAAACGGACTGTCCTTCTTTTGGCTTGATTCGTTTTACAAATTGTGATTTTTCAACCTCGCTTAATTTCGGCGGACATTTAGTGACAACTATGATGTCAGCTCTTTGGGCTCCCCCTCTTGGCTCTCTTAAATCCCCCGTGGGCAAAACGATATCCTTAAAATAGGGATTGTCAAAAGTGGTTAGTAAAATGTATAATCCTGCCTTTACTTTTCGATGCTGGAAAGCGTCATCGAGCAAAATTAAATTTGGGATATCTTCTAAATTTCGCAATTGGTGAATTCCGTTCACGCGATTACCATCCACAGCAACCTGTATTTCACTTCTAAATTTATGATAAAGTTGATAAGGCTCATCTCCAATGGTCTGTGCAGTAGCATTTTCATCGGCCAACTGAAATCCTTTCGTCTTTCTTTTGTAACCCCGGCTTAAAGTTGACAAACTATTTTCATCTTTTAAAAGACGAATTAAATATTCTATCATCGGTGTTTTTCCGGTACCGCCAACGCTTAAATTCCCCACACAGATAACAGGGAAATCAAAAGAAGTGGATGATTTTATGCCCCAATCGTAAAGTTTGTTGCGAAACCATGTTACTATAAAATAAACCGGTACAATTGGGAACAATATTTTTCGAAGAAGCTTCATTTAAGCGAATGTATAATATTTTATCTTTGAAGCAAATAAATAAACCATGATTGTACAAGACGTCATTGACCATTTAGAAGCACTCGCCCCTCTCTCCTATGCCGAAGATTTTGACAATGTTGGGCTTTTGGTGGGTGACAAAAATGCAGAATTGACAGGAGTTTTGGTCACTTTAGACACGCTTGAATCGGTTGTTGATGAGGCTATTTCAGAAAAATGCAACTTAATCGTCAGTTTCCACCCCATCGTTTTCAAAGGTTTAAAAAAGTTGACTGGCAAAACTTATGTCGAACGCGCGGTAATAAAAGCCCTTAAGCACGATATTGCTATTTACAGTATGCATACGGCACTGGACAATGCCTTTCAAGGGGTAAACGATATGATTTGCAATCAATTGGGATTGACGGACAAAATTATTCTCATTCCGCAAAGTGGCACCATCAAAAAACTGACGACCTATGTTCCAAAAAATGAAGCTGAAGCATTAAGGACTGCACTTTTTAAAGCCGGAGCTGGGGATATTGGCAACTACAGTAATTGTAGTTTTAATGTTGAGGGTTATGGCACGTTTAAAGGCAACGATAAATCCTCACCAACTATCGGTAATAAAGGTGAAACGCATACCCAAGCAGAAACTAAAGTCACCGTGATTTTTGCAAAACATTTGGAATCCAAAATACTTCGAACCCTTTTTGAAGTGCATTCCTATGAAGAAGTGGCTTATGAGGTGGTCACCATAGAAAATAAAAACCAGCAAATAGGTATGGGTATGGTTGGGGAATTGGCCTCTCCCATGTCAGAAACTGAATTCCTTAATTACCTCAAAGAAAAAATGAATACTGGTGTCATCCGGCATTCATCACTTTTGGGCAAAAGCATCCAAAAAGTAGCCGTTTTAGGTGGGTCGGGAAGTTTTGCTATTTCGGCGGCCAAAGCTTTGGGAGCAGATGCTTTTGTAACGTCAGACTTAAAATATCACGACTTTTTTAACGCCGAAAATCGCATACTTTTAGCGGACATTGGCCATTACGAAAGTGAACAATTCACAAAAAATCTTTTGACAGCTTATCTTAAGAAAAAAATCACTAATTTTGCAATCATTTTATCAAATACAAATACCAATCCCGTTAAGTATTTTTAAAGTATGGCTAAAAAGAATGAAGCTACCGTAGAAGAGCGTTTGAGAGCTTTATACAACTTACAACTTATAGATTCTCGCATTGATGAAATCCGAAATGTCCGTGGAGAATTACCCTTAGAAGTTAGAGATTTAGAAGATGAAGTTGCAGGATTAAACATCAGACTCGAAAAACTGGTTAACGGTTTAGAGGTTATTGACAATGATATTTCTTCCAAAAAGAACCTGATCGAAGAATCTAAGGCTCTGATGAAAAAATATGCCGAGCAACAGAAAAATGTTCGTAACAATAGGGAGTTCAACTCTTTGTCAAAGGAAATAGAATTCCAGGAGTTGGAAATTCAATTGGCCGAAAAGCATATCAAGGAATTTAAGGTACAAATTGAGCAGAAAAAAGAGGTGATTACTGAAACCAAAGAGCAATTAAAGGAGCGCGAAACTCACTTAAAGCATAAAAAAGGCGAATTGGATGCAATTTTGGCCGAAACGGAAAAAGAGGAGCAGGCATTGCTTGCGAAATCTGATGAATACAAAACTCAGATTGAAGCCCGTTTGGTAGCTGCTTATGATAGAATCCGTAAAAATGTTAAGAACGGATTAGCAGTTGTGCCAATAGAAAGAGGTGCTTCAGGAGGCTCGTTTTTTACCATACCTCCACAAGTGCAAGTGGAAATTGCCTCACGCAAGAAGGTAATTACCGATGAGCATAGCGGTAGAATTTTAGTGGACGCCACCCTTGCAGAAGAGCAAAAAGCAAAAATGGACAAGCTGTTTTCTAAGCTATAGTCTTCTTATAAATATATAATTCGAACCCTAGTGATTTTATTGCTAGGGTTTATTCTTATCTAATTTAATCGTTATATTGCAATATTACGATAATTTAACACCTGAAAAAAAAATCAAAAACGTTTAAGGTTTTGTATTTTTAGGCGTCTATATAAAAGTAACTTTTGCATACGTAAACATATCGCTATGAAAAATATCATCACCCTTTTTGTTTTAACCTTGTTATTTAGTTGCCAAAATGTGGCGCAAAACAACAAGAAAACGGATGCAGTTAAAAACGCCCAACCTGTGGCCGTTCCTATGGAAAACGGTCTAGACAAAGCCTATTTTGCAAGCGGTTGCTTTTGGTGTGTCGAAGCTGTTTATGAAAGTATTAAAGGTGTAAAAGAGGTGATTAACGGTTATTCCGGCGGCCACACAAACAACCCGACCTACGACGCCAGTAATACGGGTCGCACCGGTCATGCCGAAGCCGTCGAGGTTATTTATGACCCGAAAATTGTCAGTTTTGATATTTTAGTTGATGCTTATTTTGCGTCCCAAAACCCCACTCAGGTCAATGGACAGGGGCCAGATCGCGGTTCACAATACCGCTCGATAATTTTTTATCAAAATGAATCGCAAAAGGAAGTTATTTTAAAGAAAAAAGAAGCTTTGGCCGAAAAACTGAACGCTACAATAGCGGCCGAAGTGTATCCTTTTCAAAAATTTTGGGTGGCCGAAGATTACCACCAAAACTACGAACGTTTGCATCCTAACAATAGTTATATTAGAAATGTTTCAATCCCGAGGTTAAAGCGGTTTCAGGCCAAGTTCCCAAAGGAGTTGTTGAAAGACGCGCACTAATTGAATTTGTTCTGCTTTTCGGAACGTTCCATTTTCTCAATACAATTAGATTTTAATTTTTAAACCCATTTGGCGTTAAAAAAATCACTATTCATTTTTTTGAAGCCCTCAAACAAAAAATCAAAGGATACAATTTATCTTTGGTAACGTACATCCCAGAATCTGTTTTTATCAAATTGGGCAATACATCGTAAGGACTTTCATCAAATTCTTTTAAATAGTCTATACGCAACCCAGCTTCTGTCAAAGCAGAAACTACTTCACCTAAACCGTGGTTCCAACCATATTCTTTACTAACCATTTTTGAGTTTTCGTCGGCGTAGGTGCCTTCATATTCTTCATAAATCACCTCATCTTGCATGTAACCATATTTAATGATGGGTTCATCCTGTAAATAATCAAACATCCAAACCATTGGGTGAAATTCTGCCATAAAAAAAGTACCGCCCGGCTTTAAACGCTTCGCAATCATTTTGCCCCAAGGTTTTAAATCTGGCAACCAACCTATGACACCGTAACTTGTAAAAACAATATCAAAATGTTCTTTTACATACTCAGAAGTATCCAAAACGTTACAGCATATAAATTCAGCATCTAACTTTAATTCTTCATTCAGATCTTTGGCCAATTTAATACCTTCATCACTTAAATCTACACCGGTACACTTTGCCCCCATTCTACTCCAACTCAAAGTATCCTGGCCAAAATGACATTGCAAATGCAATAAAGACTTCCCTGAAACACCGCCCAAAGCTTCCAATTCATAAGGCATTAAAGAGGATTTGCCTTTTTTGAACGCCTCCATGTCATACATTTCACTTTTGGCATGAACTTTGACCTTATTATTCCAGGTTGACTTGTTGGTTTTAAAAAAGGATTGATTTTTATCCATAACTGTAAGCAAACGTCTATTTCGCGACAAATATCGTAAATAAAGTAAACCGTTTTTTCCGCATACGCGTCTATATATATCTAAAGCGCCTCAATAATTAAATTGAAGCGCTTTATCTTTTTTAGCAATTTTTTAGCGGTTATCCTTTAAATTCAGCCTTTACATGCGCGCCATCGCAATAAGGCTTATTTTCAGATTTTCCACACCGGCAAAAGGCCGTCGTTTTATTTTTAGTTTCTGAAGAACCGTCTTTTGCTACTACTTTTAAAGTTCCATAGACCAGTAATGGGCCGTCCTCCAAAACCTCAACTTTAGTTTCCATGGTTTGCGAAGATTGGTCTTTTTCATCGTTCATATAATAACTCAAAGCTCCAGATGGGCATTGTTTCACCTGATTGATAATAGCTTCAGTTTCTGCCTCGTCCATTTTAATCCAAGGCCGCAACCTCGGCCTGAAAACTTTGGGCAACCCCTTTGCACAAATTGCAGAATGTATACACTTTTCGGCCTCCCAGACTACCGTGGTTTCTCCATTTGAATACTCTTTTATTTTCCCCATAGCTTTTAGTTTTTACTAAAGATACAAAATTTTCAAATCATTGTAGCATGCCGTTTTCGGTCTTCTTTTCTAAGGTTATATTGCTTATTTTTGTTAGAAACCGAAAACAAATACCCGTTGTCCGATTTCAAATTAGGTCATGAATACGCATTGGAACAGGATCGAAATGATCCTTTAAGCACATATAGAAAACAGTTTTATATTCCCAAAGATAAAGATGGAAATGAAGTGATTTACATGACTGGCAATTCTTTAGGATTACAGCCCAAACAAACGAAGACATACGTCAATCAAGAACTGAAAGATTGGGCCAATCTGGGAGTTGAAGGCCACTTTGAAGCCAAAAACCCATGGTTGAAGTACCATGAATTTCTAACGGAAAACATGGCAAAAGTTGTCGGGGCAAAGCCTATTGAAACAGTGGTTATGAATACACTAACGGCCAATTTGCACTTCCTAATGGTCTCATTTTACCAACCTACCAAAACCCGTTATAAAATATTAATTGAAAGTGATGCTTTTCCATCAGATAAATATGCGGTAGAATCGCAATTGCGCCATCATGATTTTGATGACAAAGAAGGCTTGGTACTTTGGAAACCAAGAAAAGGCGAAGAACTGTTACATTATGAAGATTTAGAGACCATTTTAAAGACCCAAGGCGAGGACGTTGCTTTAATAATGATTGGAGGCGTAAACTATTATACCGGCCAGTTTTTTGATTTAAAGCGGATTACAGAGTTAGGCCATCAATATGGCTGTATGGTTGGATTTGACTGTGCCCATGGTGCTGGAAACGTTCAACTCAACCTTCATGAGTCTGGAGCAGATTTTGCCGCCTGGTGTACCTATAAATATTTAAACGCTGGCCCGGGGAGTTTAGCAGGCTGTTTTGTACACGAACGCCACGCTCACCGAAAAGATTTAAACCGGTTTACAGGCTGGTGGAGCCATAATAAAGAGACCCGTTTTCTGATGCGTGGTGAGTTCGACCAATTACCTGGTGCCGAAGGTTGGCAGTTGAGTAATCCACCTATTTTATCAATGGCTGCCATTAAAGCTTCGTTGGACATTTTTTCCGAAGTTGGCATGGAGGCTTTGACTGAAAAATCAAAAAAACTGACTGGCTATTTTGAATATTTGCTGAAAAATTTGGGTGAAGATGTAATTAAAATTATCACTCCTGAAAATCCTGAAGAACGGGGATGCCAGCTCTCTATTCAGGTGAAGAGGGCAGACAAATCCTTGTATGAAAAATTAACCCAAGCAGGTGTTATCAGTGATTGGCGAGAACCGGATGTGATACGATGTGCGCCCGTACCGCTTTATAATTCGTTTGAGGATGTGTATTGGTTGGTTGAAAAACTAAAGCCCATCCTAACCTTCCCGAAGGGAAGGAACTGAAGCGAACTGATTATAAGAAATAAAAGAGGCAGGAACAAAGTAAAGTAAAAGGTCGAGTCCCAAATCAATTCAAAAAATTGAACATTGAAATGCAGAAATAATGAGTGAAGGAATGTAGATGCAAAGCGAAGCTTTAAGCACGGAATTCCGAGAACGAATGGTGCCTTAGCAATTTCCTCATTTCAATTTGATTTTTTGGTTCGTTTTGCATCAAGGCAAAATGAACATACCCTTAAAACACAATGAGACCCTGAAACAAGTTCAGGGTGACAACACATGAGTAAAAAGAAAATTAAAGATGCGAGTAAGAAAGTCTTCCCCCATGGGGAAGATTTAGAAGGGGCTTCTCAGAATGTACTCATCATCGGTGCAGGACTCTGCGGTAGCCTATTAGCACTGCGATTAGGCCAAAAAGGCTACAACGTCAATGTTTATGAAATGCGCCCCGATTTACGAAAAGTGGATATTAGTGCCGGCCGCTCCATAAACCTCGCCTTTTCCGATAGGGGCAATAAAGCGATGAAACTGGTAGGCTTGGAAGACAAAGTGAAACAGCTTTGTATCCCCATGCACGGGCGCATGATTCACGATACACACGGTAATATCTTTCAATCCAACTACAGTGGGCGAGCCAATGAATATATCAATTCCATCTCTCGCGGGGGGTTGAATGCTTTGTTATTGGATGAAGCCGAAAAACACAAAAACGTCAATATATATTTCAATAAAAAATGTAAATCGGTCAACTTTGAAAAAACCACTGCCCGATTCAAAGATTATAATACCAAGGATGAGTTTGTAGAAGATGCCGATATCATTATTGGTACCGACGGAGCAGGTTCGGCCATGCGAAAAAGCTATTACTTGAGCAAGAAGTTTTTGTTCAGCTTTTCCCAAGCCTATTTAACCCATGGCTATAAAGAATTAGCGATTTTACCAAAAGAAAATGGAGATTATAAAATCCACAAGAATGCGCTGCATATTTGGCCTCGTGGCAACTTTATGTTGATTGCATTGCCCAATTTGGATGGTAGTTTTACGGTGACACTATTTTTAAGCTACGATGAAGGCGAATACAATTTCAATAATTTAAAGAGCGAAGAAAGCGTATTGGAATTTTTTCGAAATGAATTTCCCGATGCCCTGGCAGTAATGCCAAATTTGGTGGAAGATTTCTTTGCAAATCCAACATCGCCGTTGGGCACCATTAAATGTTCCCCATGGCATTATAAAGGCAACACACTTTTAATTGGGGATGCAGCGCATGCGATTGTACCTTTTTATGGGCAAGGGATGAACGCCTCCTTTGAGGATGTGGTGGAATTTGATTCTATTTTGGATAAATATAAGGGCAATTGGGAAACGGTTTTTTCCGAATACGAAAAAACAAGGAAAAAGGATACCGATGCCATAGCCGATTTGGCCATTGATAATTTCCATGAAATGAAAGACCATGTGGCCAACCCCATATTTCAGGAAAAGCGAAAAATAGAAATGGCTTTAGAAAAAAACTTCCCAAATCATTATTCTTCAAAATATAGTTTGGTTACCTTTAATGAGGATATGGGATACCGAGAAGCCATGCTAAAAGGGCGCGCACAGGATAAAGCCATTTTGAATATGCTTTCTGATGGCGAAATCACAAGCTCAGGTAATCTTGAAACGATTTTAAAAAAAGTTAAGGAAGCAACCGAAGCAATTTTGGAAGATGATAGAATTGCAGGGTTGAAATAAAACACCAATGGACTTAAAACTAAACAACAAAAACGCCCTAGTTTGCGGTAGCACGCGGGGCATTGGGAAAGCAACAGCAATTGCATTAGCGCAAGAAGGTGTTCATGTAACCTTGGTAGCCCGAAATCGGGAAAAGCTAAAAGAGGTTTTGGCCGAATTGCCACAACATCGTAATCACAATTATATTGTGGCAGATTTTTTGAAGCCGAGGGAATTACAAGAACAAGTCATTAAATTTATCGAGAAGGAGCACGGTTTTCATATTGTAGTTAATAACACCGGAGGACCCGCCAGTGGGGAAATTGTCAATGCCAGCTTAGAGGCTTTTGAAAATGCGTTTACCATGCACCTGAAATGCAACCACCTTTTGGCTCAAGCCACAATTCCTTTCATGAAAACTGAAGGTTTTGGACGAATTGTGAATGTGATTTCAACCTCGGTAAAAGAACCCATACCAAGACTGGGAGTAAGTAATACTATTCGTGGAGCCGTTGGTAACTGGAGCAAAACCCTATCAATGGAGGTAGCTGAATTTGGCATCACTGTAAACAATGTACTTCCCGGTTTTACGGATACCGAACGTCTGACGGAAATCATAAACATCAAAGCGAAACTGGAGGATAAATCCATCGAGGAAATGACCGAAATCATGAAGCATTACACCCCAGCCAAGCGTTTTGCCCAGCCCGAGGAAACGGCTAATGCCATTGTATTTTTGGCCAGCGGGGCGGCGGGATACATCAATGGCATCAACGTTCCAGTGGATGGCGGACGGACAAAATCCTTGTAGGCCCTCCTCTCCCGATAGCTATCGGGACTCCCAAAGGGAGAGGGCAATTCAGCAAGATGTCTTATCTTTATGTAGATTTTAATTCTAATTAAAAACTCAATTACCCGTTTGAGTTTCCCGCCCAAGGCGGGATTAAGTGGGGCTTATAATTATGAGCAATTTAACATCTCCCATAAATTTTAAAGATTGGATTGAGGAACACCGGCATCTATTGAAACCGCCCGTGGGGAATAAAGTGGTATGGAAGGATGGTGATTTTATTGTGATGGTGGTCGGTGGGCCAAACAATCGGAAGGATTATCACTATAATGAAACGCCTGAGTTTTTTTATCAGGTGGAGGGCGACATCGTGTTGAAAATTATTGATAAGGGTACGCCCAAGGATGTGCACATTAAGGAAGGGGATATCTATTTGTTGCCTCCAAAGGTACCCCACTCGCCTCAAAGGGGTCCAAATACAGTGGGTTTGGTAATTGAATATCCGCGACCAAAAGGCATGAAAGATGCGCTGCTTTGGTTTTGTGAAAATTGTAATACCAAGCTCTATGAAGAAGACTTTACTTTGGACAATATTGAATCCGATATGCCCAAGATTTTTGATAGATATTACGGCGATTTCAATAAACGTTGTTGTCCCAATTGTAACCATGTAATGGAACCCCCTAAAAAAGTGAAGATTGAGTAATAGTTTTTTGATTTTCGTCATTGAGAAGAACCCTGACCATATATATTTATTTAAAGATCAACAGATTAATCGCTTGGTAACGTCCCAGTATGGAAAAGCGCAAACTTAGAATTAACGGCCACTCCCACTTACTTCCTTATCCTGAGGAAATTCCTGAATTTATGCGCGAAAAGGGTATTTTTTGGGTGGACAAGGAGCGAAAATATATGTTACAGAAGGGATGGAAACGCCCTGTGACCGATTCTAGTTTTTTCCTGAACGAAAAGTTGGAGTGGATGCAACGCAACCAGATTGACCATGCTGTGGTATTGAACCTTTCTCAACTTTATGGGAATGGGCTTCGAGTTGAGGAAATGAAAAAGGCCCTGCGTTTTCAGAATGATTTTAATGCGCGGATTCAGCATGACAACCCCGATAAATTTACTTGCGGTTTTGTAGTGCACCCTGGTTTTATTCGGAGTGCGGGCTGGGAAATTGAGCGTTGTGTTGAGACCCTCGGCATGCGATTGTTATGTCTGCCAACCCATTATATGGATACCATCGGTACTTGGCGTTGCATTTTTGATGAAGAAAACGAACCGCTTTTTGAATTGGCCAATACATATAATTTGGCCGTTGAAGTTCATCCTTATGATGGGGAAAAGTTTATCAACTTGGACAATACAGCATGGCGGTTTCATTTGATTTGGATGTTGGCCCAATGCGCAGATGCTTATCATTTTTTAACGCTTAACGGCTATCAGGAAAAATTCCCGAACATGCGGACCTGTTTTGCCCATGGCGGGCAATTGGCACAAATTAATTTGGGGCGACGCATACAAGGGTTTGATGGCAGGCCCGATTTGTTTGAGGGCAAACATCACCCCCGAAAAGCCGTTGGACATAAAAATATTTTCTTTGACACCTTAGTGCATGACACTGGAGGGTTGGAATTATTGATACGAAACCATGGCTCCAAACAAGTATTGATGGGGCTGGATGACCCCTATCCTTTAGGAGAAATGGAAAGTGATGCGCAATCTTCCTATCCGGGGAAAATTTTGGATTTGGCTATGGAAAAAGAAGTGATTTCCCAGCAGGATTATGATAGGATTTGGGAGGACAATGTGTTGCAATGGTTGTATGGTGAGGATCAGGAGGGAAAAGAAAAACTAATTAGTAGAATTCTAGCTTAAAAAAAACGATGCATTTTATACCTGAAGATTTAGACGAATACGTGGTCGCCCATTCTGAGGATGAGCCAGAATTGTTACAACAATTAAACCGCGAAACCAACCAAAAAATTTTACAACCCCGGATGCTGAGCGGGCATTACCAAGGGCGGGTATTGAGTATGATTTCAAAATTGGTAAGCCCCAAAAATATCTTGGAAATTGGGACGTATACAGGCTATTCCGCATTGTGTTTGACAGAAGGTATGCAAGCCGACGGGGAATTGCACACCATTGATATTGATGAGGAATTATATGATTTCCAGCGCAAGTATTTTGACAAATCGGCATATGGAAATCAAATTATCCAGCATCTTGGGAATGCGCTTGAGATTGTCCCTGAGCTGGAGCTCACATTTGATTTGGTGTTTATTGATGCGGATAAAGAAAACTATTCCAACTATTTTGAAATCATTATTGACAAGTTAAACCCGGGCGGAATTATTTTATCGGATAATGTGCTTTGGAGCGGGAAAGTTTTGGATACCACATTTAAAAAAGAGGACACCTCGACCCCAGCCTTGATAGCTTACAACAAACTTTTGAAAGAAGATAAACGGGTAGAGACTGTGGTTTTGCCTATTCGGGATGGGTTGACAATAAGCAGGAAGCTTTAGTCGATCCGCTCAATTTTAAGATGCAATAACCAACGAAATATCTCCACCGTTTTCACCATCTCCTTTTGTTCTATTTTGAATATTTTGGGATATCACTTGGTAAAACTCGTAATTATCAAAAGGTTTGATAATGATATCATTAAATCCGACATTTTTATATTGATGCTTTATTTCATCAATATCTGAAGCCGTTAATGCAATGATGGGCAAAACCCGATTAAACCTCCTAATGGCCTGGGTGGCTTCATTACCGTTCATGATTGGCATATTGATATCCATCAAAATAAGGTCGTATTGGTTCTTTTTTACCTCCTCTAGCGCTTCTTTGCCATTTCCAACTAGAGTGCAGGCATAATTTTGCTTTTCCAATAGGTTTTTGGTGACTACCTGATTTATCTTATTGTCTTCCGCCACTAAAATTTTATACCGGTTTTTTTGTGCGCTAATTTTACTTGCCCTAGAATTAAAGGTTGCAACTGAATTATCCTTGGTGATATCCAACTCAAAATCTACCTCAAAACTTATTTTTGTACCAACACCAACTTGGCTTTCCAATTTTATTTCACTGTTGAAAAGTTCTATCAAACTTTTGGTAATTGACAACCCTAGTCCAGTACCTTGGTAGTTGAGATTGCTATCTTCCAATTGCGCAAAATTGTCAAAAATAGTATCGAATTTTTCCTTTGGTATCCCTATACCATTGTCCTTAACCTCAAAGCGCAACCCCACTTTATTCGGATCAAGACTCAACAGTTTCACATTAAGATTGATAATTCCATTACTCGTAAATTTTATGCTATTCCCTATCAAATTGATGAGGATTTGAGACAACCGAACCTTATCGCACATAATGTATTGAGGCACGTAATTATCTATCGCTATTTCAATCTTATTATTCGTTTCCTCAAGCCTGTAATTAAACGAGCCCACCATATTATTTAAAAGCTCACTTAGGTTTACAGAAACACTTGTAAGTTCAATTTTATTGTGTTCCATCTTACTTACTTGAAGAATATCATTAATTAAATTCAGCAAGTAATCCCCCGAATATTTTAATGACTTTAGATGTTTTCTATCTTCAGGATTCAAATCGTTGTTATCCAAAAGCAAAGAGGACAACCCGACCACGCCATACAGAGGCGTCCGCAACTCATGAGAAACGTTAGAAATAAACTTACTCTTTAATTCTGATGTTTTTAGTGCCGCATCCTTGGCCTGCTCTAATTCGCTGTTTTTTAATTTTAAGGAATCATTGAGTTTTCGCTTGGAGACATAGCTCCTGTAAATGATAATCATTGAAATGATGAGCAATAAAAGCGTCACCACTATGGCGATATTAATTTTGCGGAACTTATTGGCTATTTCCAGTTGATATAACCTTTCCGCGTTTGCCTTCTCAGCATTATTTTTGTAATCTTCAATTAAGAACTTAGATTTTGTGATCAAATCCCGCTTTCCTTTTCCTGTATCTAAAAAGCTGTCCCTATATTTGTTGTGCTCCAGCAAAGCAAGGTAGGCTTGGGTACTGTGATCTGATTTTGCCAAAGAAATTGACAATTGAAAATATATTTTACTTAGCAATTCCAAACTCGACTCCTCATCTCTACTTTCCAGCAAAAAAGCCGCTTCCCTAAATTTGGAATTGGCATTATTGTACATTTCATTTTCAGCATAATACTTAGCATATACATAATTAAAATAGGCCTTTGAAGCATTATCAATTTCGTTTTCCTTTAGATAACTGTTCATTTTAGAAAACCCCAACAAGGCCCTTTCAAAATCATTGTTATCAATATATATTTCGCACAAATTGGCTCTTGCTTCAAAAATTACGCGTTGTATATTATGCTTTTCCGTTTCACTTTGGCCGTCACCTTGTATTGCAAATTTTATTGCTTTTTCAAAATAATTTATGCTTTGGTTGAAATACCTTTTGCCCTTATATATTTTGGCCAAATTAAAATAGGCATTAGAAACAAGGTAAGCATCATCTATTTTATGCAACATCTTTAAGGTAGAATGGTAATGGGCCTCTGCCGATTCATGGTCGCCCATTAAACTATATATGTTGCCCAAATTGAAATCGGCTGTGGCACTTCCGTAATTATCGCTTATAGAATCCGATAAAGCCTTAGCATCTAAAAATTGTTTAAATGATTCCAATATATCGTTATTATCAAACGATTTTTTGGCCGAAGTATTTAATGCGTCAATGCGCTTGATAACTTCTCTATCTTCATTTCCAAAAGAAAACACGGAAAAAAATAGAAAACAGAATAGTAGGCTTGTTTTCATAAAATATAGATTTGGGATTCCAAACCTATTTTTTAAAATGATACCTCGCTTAAAAATTCGGTAAAATGTATTATGAAATCGATTAATAGATTAAATACACAGCAAGAAAAGCGCTAAAATTTCCGCTTAACTGATCCAGTGAAGTCCTCCAAATCCTCTTTTACCTTATCAAGCTCTTGTTTAACATCTTTGGTGATACTGGTATCTACGCCGTGGTTTTCGGCAGTTTTAGTGATTTCCTGCTTAATATCGTTGGTGGCATCCTTGAGGGTACGCATGCCCTTGCCCAAACCTCTAGCGATTTCGGGGAGCTTATCGGCTCCAAAAACCATCACCGCGATAAATAGGATAAAGGCGATTTCACCACCGCTTATAAACAAAAATATTGCTTGCTGTATCACAATGCAAATATAGTGAGTTGTTCGGTGAGAATAAAAAGGTTATTTAAAAAGAAAGGAACTATTTCATTCTGTCCCGAAAGCTTTCGGGATTGTTTCAGAATCTTTGCTAACGAAACGCCTTATCTTTAGAGAACCTGAACTTGTTTCAGGTTCTCACAAAAATCACCCATTAGGATTCTGATATAGGACTTCGACTCCGCTCAGTCTGATAGTTCAAAATGACAAAATTCCATAGGTTTTCGATACCCAGAACAATTTCATTTTCTTATCCTTTAACCCGTTGTTTGAACCTCTCAAACTCACTTTGCTGGAATTCCCTAGGCCACGTGTTGTTTGAGGTATCCACATCTGCAGTCTCTTCATTAGGATCAATGGCGATGCTTATAATTTCCTTATCTGAAGCTATAGCCTTGCTAACTTCGTTATCATTGAAACGCCAAATTTGAGCAGGGTAGGTCACTGATTTCTTTGTTCCGTCGGCATAAGTGTACTCTACAATGATGGGCATTACCAAACCGCCCGGTTTCTCAAAAGTAATGTTGTAGAAATATTTTGGGGCCTTAATATTTTGACGTTCTTCAGCGGTAAAATTGTCCATCAAGTATTCCTTGACCGTAACGACTTCTGAAGGATCTTGATCTTTCATAGCACTTTTAAATTCTTCGCTCCCCTCTTCAACTAAATACACCAATGGCCTTAATTGTCTTCTTTTTATGCCACGGTCTTTCATTATTGCTTTCATATCTGCATCTGGCTCAGAGGATACATAATATTTTTTCACTTCTTTTACGCCAATATCCACCCAATCGGTGGTGTAGAACCAGCCACGCCAAAACCAGTCCAAATCTACTGCAGAGGCATCTTCCATTGTCCTAAAAAAATCTTCAGGCGTAGGATGTTTGAATTTCCATCGATTTGCAAATTCCTTGAAGGCATAATCAAACAGTTCGTGGCCCATTACGGTTTCCCTTAAAATATTCAGTGCCGCTGCGGGTTTGCTATAGGCGTTATCTGCCAATTGATAGGCGTTCATGGGTTTCGACATAATGGGCGCTATCCTATCCTGATTGCCACTCATATAAGGAACAATCAACTTAGCTGGCCCTCTATCCGCAGGGTAAATATCATGTCCAGGAGCCAAGGCATCTGGATAAGTTTCACCAAATTCCAACTGCGCCAAATACTCCAAAAAAGAATTGATACCTTCGTCCATCCAAGCCCACTGCCGTTCGTCAGTATTGACAATCATTGGAAAAAAATTATGTCCAATTTCGTGAATGATTACCCCTAGCATACTATATCTAACTCTATTGCTAAACGTACCATCTTCCTTAGGTCGTCCGGGGTTCCAACAGATCATTGGATATTCCATACCCTGATTTTTTGCATGTACCGAAATCGCTTTATGATACGGATAGTCAAAAGTCATTTTGGAATATGTCTTTAAGGTGCTGGCTACCGCTTTGGTGGACCAATCCTCCCAAAGTGGATTACCTTCCTTTGGATACATAGATACAGCCATCACATCTTTATTTCCAATTTTAACGGCCATCATATCCAAAATAAATTTTCTGGAGGATGCGAAAGCAAAATCCCTAACATTTTCCGCTTTAAGCTTCCATGTTTTAGTTTCGTTGGAAAAGCCTTTTTCTGCCATTTCGGCTTCTTCTTGGGTAACAACTAATACTGGTTCTTCATAGGATTTTTTGGCCCTCTCATAACGCTCCATCATGGTTTTGGAGTACACTTCCTTTCTATTGGTAAGCACTCCGGTTGCGTCCAGAATATGATCAGACGGCACAGTAATATTCACCTCATAATTACCGAAGGGCAACGCGAACTCCTCATCTCCCCAAAACTGGAAATTTTGCCAGCCTTCAACATCGTTATAAACTGCCATTCTTGGAAAGAATTGGGCAATTACATAAGCCCGATTCCCGTCCTTTGGAAAATACTCGTAGCCGGAACGATCCCTTTTAATTACATGGTCGTTGATATTATACCACCATTGGACATTGAATGAAAACTTATCACCCGTCTTCATAGGTTTTGGTAGCTCCACCCGCATCATCGTTCGGTTAATCATATATTTTAAAGGTTTGCCGTTGGTATCCTCCACCTTTTCAATATTAAAACCTCCGTCAAAAGGTTCTTGTAGATAATTACCTATAAAGGTCCTTGGAAACATTATCGATTCGGTAGAACTACTCTCAATCAATGGGGATTTTGAATCCTTAGCCCGCATATTTTGTTCCAATTGCAACCACAGATATTTTAGTTCATCGGGGGAATTGTTGGTGTAAGTTATGGTTTCAAAACCTGAAAGTTTGGTGTTTTTATCATCCAAAACAATATCCATTTTGTAATCAGCCTGTTGCTGATAATAGGCATGGCCTGGGGCACCCGAGGCTGTTCTGTAAACGTTTGGCGTGGCAAACTCGTCATACAGTTGCCTAAATTTATTGGTATTGGTGCGACCCTTTTTTACCGTTGTATTTTCTTGTTCTTGGGCAAATGTTCCTGCCGACACAAGAACAAAACATAGGAAGAAATTCAGAAGACGTGTCATTGTGCTAATAGTTCTTTAGTAAATTTCACAATATGAGAACAGATTTTATCAACTTGTTACACAAAGCGTTCAAAAATAAGGGTTTTAACAAGGTTTAAACTTTAATTTAATTAAAATTTAACACTGCTTTAGTATTTTGGGAAGTTAGTACAAAACTCCTCTTTTGGGAGTTAATGTTCAATTTTACAATGTTTTGCTGATCTGAAAACAAATCGAACAATACTTTGTTTGATACTTCAAAGTTATCGATACTTTTCACGTTTTCAATTTCTAGATAGCATTTTACAATATCGATATCGATTTCTTTTCCAATAAAAATCAATTGGTAATCTTTATCGTTTATTTTTATATTCAGTTTATTATTGAGGTACTTTTCAATATACATATCACTCAACTGCGAATTCCCTTCACCCAAAGTAATATCTGCGTCATAGCGCTCTCTTAAAACGTTTTCTAAATCATCAATAAAAATTCGAGTGATGATCTGCACCGACTGCTTTTTATCCACATATTCCACCTGAGTGACACTGATATAATATTTATGAAGCGTCTTGAAAGCGGTGACTCCGATAAACAAAACCGTTAATGCAAGAAGTTTGAAATACCTCATAAGTATTTTAGAAATAATGGCTAAAATAGTCAAATATCATTTTCAAATAACGTTCCAAAATATTATATCTCGAATATTTTGGATACCAGGGATTCAACACTCCCCTAACTCCCCTCTTCTTAGAGGGGAAGCTCTTCTCCAGTAGTTTCGCCAATATTTATGGGTAAAAAACGAAAGCCATTTAATTTTTAGTTTCAGCTTGATTTATTTTGTATTCCTTTAGCTTTTCACGAAGAAAATCCAAGACCTCCAAATCAGTTTTTCCGTTGCACCTAGAAAAAAAGTTCGGGTCCATCTCGCAGAAAAAGAAAAAGTCCATTCGAAACTCTTCTTCCAATGGATTTAAGGCAAATAGACTTTCCGACAAATCGATACGAATACGTTTCAAGAGGGCATCATTGTTCTCATGCTGAATGCGTTGCTTTAGCATTTTGGTTCTGCCAGTAATCGCATTTATTATTGGATTTAAAGGTACGATACCAGCCCCAGTAGTGGCTTCGTGCAATCTTCGCTCACTTTGGGTGGCTAACTTTCCCGTATATCCAGGAATGCCAAGGTCAAAAAAATTGACTGGCATTTCCCCCCCTACATTTCCAATATCCGAAGACAAATCCCCAGTTAAAATCTTTCCTACAAACACCTCATCCAGAGTATTGATTTTTTCTTTAAGCCTGACGGAAATGGTTCTTATTCTTAAAATTTCCGAAGTGATAATAATATCTTTAGGCTCATGCTGAACGGATGAAAAACTTACCGTATCATTTAATTTTACGGGAATTCGGAAGGCACCATTTTGGTCAGTTATCGTAAATTTTTGGGCCGTTGCATTGATTACGTGGATGTTTTCAATATTTACTGAACTCTCAACTTTACCATAAATTTCAATAGTCTGCGCCATTGCAATTTGGATGGAAAAAAGCAAAACGAAAATAATAAAAACCTTCAAAATCGGTAATTTAGAGCCTAAATAACGGGCTTAGACTCTTAAATAAAATTAAAATCGATTGTAAAGTTTTGTTAAGAAGCGAATGGAATCCTATTCATTATTTAAAAATTCCACACTTTTTTTATTGAGTAGTTCCAAAAACTCCAATTCCCTGCCGTAATTCAGCAGGGAAAAATCAAAATCACCACTTTCCACATAGGCGATAAAATCCTCAACACGATGCTCTGGGATATTGAAATTGTCCACCAAAAACTCAGATGCAAAATAATACTTCACCGCTTTCGCCGGTACTTCTGGCACTTCAGGTTTCTTTTTATCATTGGCTTCGGACCTAAAAAGGGGAAGTAAGAGTTGGTCAACAACATTAATGAGGTTTAATCCATTAACATATCGCGTTTGCTCCGTCACCATGGACACATTCCGCACCTCAGTTTTATTGTCCTTTTCAAAATCGTACTCGCTACTGTGCTTTACTCCAAAATAAAGTGCGTCCAATTTTGGGTTGAAGGTTTTTGTGGATTCGATATCAGCATCCAAAATCCCAATTAAACCCCTAGTCTTCACAATAACCTCGTCCAGTTTATTGATTTCTTCAATTAGGAAAATCTTCATTCGTCTGGACTGGATAATGGCCTCGTTCACCTTGAAATTTAAATTTTGAAATTGTAGTGCACTTACCTCGATCCTATCATTCAAACCAACAGCTATAACAAATTCCCCGGCATCATTAGTAATTGTACCCTTATTGGACGAAGCGTTGTAAATGGTTATCCCCGAAATATCATTATGCTCGACCACTATTTTCCCTTCTACCTCGGTTCTCGAAACAGTTTGGGCATTTAAAAAAGGAACAACAAATAAGATTAAAAGATAAAATGTCTTTTTCATAGATTAGATTTTTGCTTTTGCACAACGGCAAATTTCATTACAATTTTTATGAAAAATACGACTTAAAACTGATTTTTAAAAATCACCGATTATTTAAATTATGTTAAAAATTGGTTAGTTTTATTCTCAAAACCAGTTTGAACATGCGTAACATTATTATTGCCAGTACCTCAACAGTCCACGGGAGTGGTTACCTCGAATATCTTTTGGATGAATTGTCGGTATTTTTTAAGGAAGCTAAGGAGATTCTTTTTGTACCCTATGCCCGCCCCAGTGGTATCTCGCATAATGATTATAGCAAAATTGTATCCGTAGCGTTTTCAAAAATCGGAAAAACTGTAGCTGGTCTCCACACCCTTAAAAACCCTATGAAAGCCATAGAAGAGGCCGAAGGTATTTTTGTTGGCGGAGGCAATACTTTTGTTCTCATTGACCAATTATATCGCAATAATATAATAGAATCTTTGAAATCTGCCGTAAACAATGGCATACCGTATTTAGGCACAAGTGCCGGAAGTAACATATGCGGACTTACGGTAAAAACGACAAACGACATGCCGATTGTGTATCCGCCAAGTTTTAATGCTTTGGCTTTTGTGCCTTTCAATGTCAATCCCCATTATTTAGACCACGATAAAAATAGCACCCACATGGGTGAAACGCGAGAAACTCGAATAAAGGAATTTCACCATTTTAATACCCAGCCGGTCGTGGGCCTTAGAGAAGGAAGTTGGTTGTACGTTACGGATGATGATATTATTCTAAAAGGCAATCTCAAAGCTCGTATTTTTGAATATGCAAAGGCACCATATGAAATTGAAACCCAAACAAGCCTAAAAGATTTGAAATAAAAAAGGCTCCATTGAGAAAATGAAGCCTCGAGAGCTGGAAATCACGCCATAAGGGTGACGACATTTAGCTTGGAAGGCTGACGCTCCACCTCACGATAGCTATCGGGATGAGCTACTCCCGCATTATCACCGAAAATATATAGAAACCCGGATCGGTTTTGCAAAAAAACAATCAGAACTTCTTTAAAAAATGATAGCCTAAAATTTTAAAACCTTCATTGAAATAAAACTTATGCGACCCAGCATTCGTCACATAGGTATTTAATTCCATAGCCTCAAAACCTTTGGCTTTTACGTAGTCATAAATCCATTTAAAAAACCGGTTTCCAAGGCCCTGACCCCTATAATTTTCCTCAATGAAAACGTGGTCCACCTCCACGCTTTTCCCCGAATAATGCCTCGTACAATACCAAAGTCCGCACACTCCAACAATAACACTGTCATCAAGAATTACGGCACATTCATAATTCTGTCCCACCATTTCCGAAAAACGCTGTTTCAAAATGATTTTCGGGATTTTGTAGTCATTTAACTTTTCAACCAAAGGAACTACTTTACCTATATCCGCATTATCCAAAATTTCGAATTTGAGAGACATCTATCTATTTTTAGGTGAAGATACTTAATTCAGTAAAAAATTAAAATTTCATTAAGTTTGAACCAGAGATTTGGTTAAAGTTATATTGTTATCGATTTCAAAATAAAAAAAATCACTGCGAAAGAAACACACATTGTAAGACATCCCGTTTTACGGCCGGGAAAACCTGTTTCCACATGTGTGTTTGATGGTGATGATTTAGAATCCACATTGCATTTTGGGTTATTTCTGAAAGATGAAATTGTAGCTATAGCTTCTTTTATGAAAAACAAAAATGACCTTCTGAAAAGTAAAGACCAATACCAGTTAAGAGGCATGGCTGTAATGAAAAAAGTTCAAGGCATGGGGTTTGGAAAAGAAATATTGGCCTTCGGTGAAAAAGCTCTAAAAGCTGAAGATATTGAAACGGTGTGGTGCAATGCCAGGAAGGTCGCGGTTAATTTCTACAATCGAAATGGATATGAAATTATTGGCAATCCCTTTAATATTGAAGGTATCGGCACCCATTATGTTATGTTCAAAAACCTTTAATGACCGCTTTTTTTCCTGTGACATTTTCAAAAAAACTGGGTCTCAATAATAAGCCTCAAAAATTTCGTAAATTTAATACCCTAAAAACCTAAACATGAGAGGACGAAATTTTAAAATAAGGCTTTTAATAGGCGTTGCAATTGTTGCGTTTGCCTTTCTCAGAAAGTGCAGTCAACAAGAAGAAAACCCATATACTGGCAGAACCCAAACCATCACCTTATCTCCTGAACAGGAAATCGCAATTGGTTTACAAAGTGCACCCCAAATGGCGCAACAACATGGAGGACTTCACCCCAACACGCAATATCAGGCACTGGTAGATAATGTGGGCAAGAAACTTGTCAATAATAGTATCGCAAGAAAAACTCCCTATAAATATGAGTTTCATTTGCTAAACGATCCAAGAGCTATCAACGCATTTGCATTGCCCGGCGGACAGATATTCATTACCTACGCACTATTTTCCAAACTTCAAAATGAAGACCAATTGGCGGGAGTTTTAGGACATGAAATCGGCCATGTATTAGGGAAACACTCGAATGAGCGGATAAGCGAGGCTAACTTCTGGAAGACCTTATCCATGGGTGCCTCAGTTGGAGCGGACATGGGCAGTTTCGTAAACAGTATTGGACAAAACACCTTGCTTAAAAATGGCAGGGATGATGAGCTGGAAAGTGACGATTTAGGAGTTCTATTTATGATAAAAGCTGGCTACAACCCCAAAGAAATGATTGGTGTGATGAAGATTTTAAAAGAAGCCGCTGGCCCCAATCGCGTACCAGAGTTTCAAAGCACACACCCTGACCCAGAAAACAGGATTGAGAAAATCGAGGAAGCCATCGATAAATACAGAAACCAATAAAAAAAGCCCCGTTCGGGGCTTTTCTCATGTGACTAATTCAAAATAATTATTGATACTATTAATTATTTTTTCTTCTTGGTAAGGGCTTCTTTTAAAACTGCTTCCGCATCAGTTGCCTTATGTATTTTAGCGTACTTCATAGCAGTCATGCCTTTATCTGATTTGGTTTTTAATTTCGCCCCCTTTTCTATTAAAAGTTTTAGTATTTCGGTTCTGTTAAATTTGGCAGCGTACATTACAGGAGTCATTCCATTAGATTTTTGGTTGATGTCAACTCCTCTGTCAATTAGTTTTTTAACGGTGTCGAAGTCTCCTTTTGCAATGGACACGCAAAAAGGGTTTACCTCGTAAACGGCCTGAATACCATAATCCGCAGAATTTTCAATGGTAGTTGTTGCATTAACATTTAAAAAAGATACGCATAGCGCAATGGCTGAAAGAATGATTGTTTTTTTCATGATGAAAGATTTTGATTAATGATTTGTTTTTTGATTATGTTAAAGAGACGACAAAAAAATTTATTTGTTACACTACAAAATCTTAAATAACATATTTTTAACGTTTTAATTAACAAATGTTAAGATTAAATCGATCCCCAAAACACAATAAAACTTTTCGCTTTCAACCCCAATAATTCAGCTCCTATTTGAGACTGAATCCCTACGAAATTCATATCTTTGCAACCTTAAATAAACCACAAAAAATGAACAAAAAAGTCATCCTAATGATACTAGATGGTTGGGGGAAATCACCCGACCCAAAAGTATCGGCCATAGATAATGCAGATACCCCTTTTATAGATTCCTTATACACAAAATACCCCAGTGCTTCCCTGAGAACCGACGGGTTGCACGTTGGGCTTCCAGAAGGCCAAATGGGCAATAGCGAAGTGGGCCATATGAATTTGGGAGCAGGCAGAATTGTATATCAGGATTTGGTAAAAGTAAATCAAGCTGTTGAAAACAAAACACTTGGAAAAGAGCAGGTTTTAATTGATGCCTTTGCCTATGCCAAAGAGGAGCAAAAAGATGTTCATTTTTTAGGACTTTTAAGTGATGGTGGGGTGCATTCGCATATTAATCACCTTTTGGGACTGATTGATGCCGCAAACGAATTTGGCGTTGCTAATTCTTATGTACATGGCTTTACAGACGGACGCGATGTTGACCCTAAATCGGGTGCTGGTTTTGTAAAGCAGTTGCAATCCCACATTGAAGGCACAGGTGCCAAAATTGGATCAATTTCTGGACGGTATTACGCCATGGACCGCGACAAACGTTGGGAACGCATAAAATTGGTTTATGATGCTTTGGTGAAAGGTGAAGGAGAATCTACCGAGGATATTGTTGCTTCCATCGAGGCGAATTACGAAAACGATATTACCGATGAGTTTATCAAACCCCTAATTGCTACGGAAAATGGTAAACCGGTAACCAAAATAAAAGATGGCGATGTTATTATTTTCTTCAATTTTAGGACTGACAGAGGACGCGAGTTGACGGAAGCTTTATCTCAGGAAAATTTTCCCGATTACGATATGAAAATCCTTGATTTGCATTACGTCACCCTAACCAATTATAATGATACTTACGAGGGCATAAAAGTGGTTTTCAACAAAGAAAACCTAACGGAAACCTTGGGTGAAGTTTTGGCAAAGCACAATAAAACTCAAATTAGGATAGCCGAAACCGAAAAATATCCACATGTAACCTTTTTCTTTTCTGGTGGAAGGGAAGAGCCTTTTGAAGGCGAAAAGCGGATTTTAAGAAATTCGCCCAAAGTGGCCACTTACGATTTAAAACCTGAAATGAGCGCATACGAATTGAAAGATGCACTTGTTCCTGAACTGGAAAAAGGGGAAACAGACTTTGTTTGTCTAAACTTCGCCAATGGTGATATGGTAGGACACACGGGAGTGATGGAAGCCGCCATAAAGGCCTGCGAAGCTGTAGATAAATGCGTAGAAGAAGTGGTAACCACTGCTTTAGACAATGGCTATACCACTTTGCTTATTGCTGACCATGGCAACTGCGAAACCATGATAAATCCAGATGGTTCGCCTCATACAGCACATACCACGAATCCAGTGCCAGTCATTTTAATAGACAATGAATTAAAGGAAATCAAGGATGGTATTTTAGGGGATTTAGCTCCTACAATATTAAAGTTGATAGGAGTTGAGCAGCCCAAGGCCATGACGCAACATCCTTTGGTTTAAGGCAATAGAATAAAAAGCATTAACTTTGAGCCGTAATTTACACCCTGAATCGAATGAATTTTAGTGATACACTTATAATAGCGGTTGATTTTGACGGCACCATTGTTGAGGACGCATACCCAAAAATTGGAAAGCCTCAAATGTTCGCCTTTCAAACGCTGAAAAAGTTGCAAGAGGAAGGCCACCGTTTGATATTATGGACCTATCGTTGCGGAGATAAATTAGATGAAGCTGTGGCCTTTTGTGAGGACAATGGCATTCATTTTTATGCGGTAAACCAAAGTTTTCCAGAAGAAGAATACACCAACGATATCAGCAGAAAAATTAACGCCGATGTATTTATTGATGATAGAAACATTGGTGGTTTTTTGGGCTGGGGCGAAATTTACCAGCTCCTGATAGGTTCGGATACAAAACCTATCCAACCCAAAAAGAAAAAGAGTTTTTTAGATTTATTTAGATAATGATTAAGGTAAAAACCAGAGAAGAAATTGAACTGATGCGCGAGAGCGCACTGATTGTTTCAAAAACGTTGGGGGAAGTAGCAAAAGCTATTAAACCTGGTGTGACTACGTTGGAATTAGACAGAATCGCCGAAGAGTTTATTAGGGACCATGGTGCGGTTCCTGGTTTTTTGGGGCTATATGATTTTCCTAACACACTTTGCATGAGCCCAAATTCTCAGGTGGTTCACGGTATTCCTAATAACGATCCTTTAGTTGATGGAGATATTATTTCTATAGATTGTGGGGCTTTGAAAAATGGTTTTTATGGCGACCATGCTTATACCTTTCCTGTTGGTGAAATTGCACCCGAAACGGAACAACTTTTAAAAGTCACTAAAGAATCTCTTTATGTTGGCATCCGAGAATTTAAGGCTAATAATCGTGTCGGCGATGTTGGATTTGCCATTCAAAAATATTGTGAATCCTTTGGATACGGTGTGGTTCGTGAACTTGTGGGTCACGGATTAGGAAGCGAAATGCACGAAGCCCCAGAAATGCCAAATTATGGCAAACGGGGCAGAGGCAAGAAATTCGTTGAGGGTATGGTGGTAGCTATTGAGCCTATGATTAATATGGGTACACACCGCATTAGACAACACAGGGATGGCTGGACGATTACAACTTTAGATGGTAAACCATCCGCACATTTTGAACATGACGTGGCGCTTATCGATGGCAAACCTGAACTGCTTTCAACATTTGCATATATCTATGAGGCATTAGGTATTGAAAGTAATGAAGAGGCTGAATTTAGGCAAGAAGCTTTGGTGCTTTAGACACGAATTTCACTAATTTGCACCAATATTAAACCATGCCCAATTTGATTTATAAAGATGAAGCTTATAAAATCGTTGGATTATGCATGGAGGTTCACAATCAATTAGGCAAGGGGTTTAATGAAGTTGTTTACGCCGACGCTTTAGAAATTGAGCTTATTGACAATGATATAAACTATTCTAGGGAAACCAAGTATTCCATCAACTACAAAGGCAATGTTTTACCTCATAAATATAACGCGGATTTTATTATTGAAAATAAGATCGTTTTAGAAATCAAAGCCATTGAATGTTTGACACCCGCTCATACAAAGCAAACTCTAAACTATTTGGCCGTTTCTAAATTAAAGTTAGGTTTACTAATTAATTTTGGTGAAGATAGCTTAAAGTATAAGCGCATCGTACTTTAATTAATTTGTGATAATTCGTGAAATTCGTGTCCAAAAAACTCTTCAAAATTATTCTAAATATTGTACCTCGACCCCTGCTCATTAGGTTAAGCTACGTCATTCGTCCTATTTTAGTATTCTTTTTGAAGGGTCATCAGTTTACTGACCCAATAGACAACAAAAGTTTTAGAACCTTTTTGCCTTACGGTTATGGCAAACAGAGAAATAACGTGCTATCCCCCTCCACTCTTTCTTTAGAACGCCATAGGTTACTTTGGCTGTATTTAAAAAATGAAACTGATTTCTTTACCTCCAATCTGAAAGTATTGCATTTTGCCCCAGAGCAAGCCTTTTACAAACGATTCCGGAATATGGAAAGTTTGGACTATGTCACCACGGATTTAAACTCCCCTTTGGCAGATGTAAAGGCAGATATTTGTAATCTTCCTTTTGAAGATGATGAATTTGATGTTATTCTTTGCAATCACGTTTTAGAGCATATTCCAGATGACACCAAGGCCATGCAAGAACTCTATCGCGTAATGAAACCAAATGGCTGGGGTGTTTTTCAAATTCCACAGGATTTAAATAGAGAGCGAACTTTTGAAGATGATAGCATAACCGATAAAAAAGAGCGTGCTAAAATCTTTGGGCAGTACGACCATGTTCGTGTTTACGGAAGGGATTTTTTTGACAAGCTAAGAAGCGTAGGCTTTCAAGTAAAGGAAGTTGATTATACCTCCGCTATGAAAGAAAGTCAAATAGAAAAGTACTGTTTGGCAAAGGGCGAAATTATTCCAATCTGTCATAAAACGAGCCCCACTATTTAAGGGCAACAATAGGGGTTCATGCACATTTTTACCATTTTTACTATATTTATCCCATTGCCCTAAATATGAATTTGAGTCTTTTAAGGACTCAAAATACATACCACTGACATGAAACTCAAGCTATTTTCAATACGCACGATAGATTTCTATACATCTGTGTTTGAAAAGCACTATGTCCCTCAAGTTTTAGAAAGCATATTCCTTTTTGATTCACCTTTGAACCTCAGAATAGTTACTGAAAATCAGCTTGACGCAACAAGTCATATTCTTGAATTAATTCCAAATTATCTAGAATTGAGTTTTAACAGTGAATTACACCCCACAAAGACCCTTGTAAAACCAGGCCTTGCCATTAGCCTTAAAAAAGAACTTACTTCTGTCGAAGATTATTTAAAATCCGAATGTAGTAGTAATTTCAGAAAGGTTATCACACGTTCCATTAGCAGACTCGAACTAAGTTTCGATATTTCGTACAGAACATTTTTTGGGCATA
Organism: Hyunsoonleella aquatilis; assembly: GCF_014270105.1. Lineage (GTDB taxonomy): Bacteria > Bacteroidota > Bacteroidia > Flavobacteriales > Flavobacteriaceae > Jejuia > Jejuia aquatilis. The sequence continues at coordinate 657,081 of NZ_JACNMF010000001.1, read as the reverse complement.
TTTCAAAAGAAGAGTGCGAGGAATTGATGCATCTACTTAAAGAAATGATCCGCAAGCGATTTACGCAAAGAAGTGGACGAAATAAAGCCTTAAAAGACTGGGGGTATTTTGTTAACCTGGCATACAACGGTATTAACAATAAGAGTGCTTCCCTATTTGTGATTTACGACTATGGCATGCCAATACAAATATCACTGAACTACAATCTAGACGATATTCTAGTGGGTTCGGTATCTTCATATGACCTTGACTATTCCAAATTCAGCCTAGGCAATATCGGTCTGTACAAAGAAATCGAATGGTCTATCGATAATAATATCAAACTTTTCGATATTGGGTTTGGTGATTTTGCTTATAAACGCAGATGGGCCAATCTTGTTTATGATTTTGAGACATTTTATATTTCGCAGAAAAAGAATGTTTTACATCAATTATACTTTCTTTGGCATGAAAAGAAATCAAAGCTGATGTATTATCTTATTTCCAAAGGATTCAACAACGTATACTACGATACAGTTTCAAGATTAACAGGAAGGCATAAAACCCATAAGGAATTAAAATTTGAGATCATCGAAGCCAACACAATCAAATTTTCAAAAGATGAAATTGATATTGAATCCAATGCCAGCTGTTTTTTTAAAAAAATACTTTGTGACTACGCATACAGCAATAAAGAGCGGTTTGGTGATTTAAAAGTTTACGCAGCCATTGAAAACAAGAACATATTTTGGGTGAAAGGAAGACAGAGTGAAGCCAGAGTAAGGCTCAATAATTAAACCTCTGGGTTACTCAAATCCATTCAGTGCCAATGTTTCAAAGTCCTTATGTTCATTTTGGAAAATCAAAAATACTTTTAACTCAGGGTGATTCTTTAAAAACGGCTTTATTTTTTCAATCCCCATGGTTTTAAAAGCTGTGGCATAGGCATCCGCTATCATACAATTTTCGGCAATTACGGAAATACTCAACAAATTGGTTTTGCTGGGATAACCAGTTTTGGTGTCGATAATATGAGAATAGCGATTCCCATTTTCGTCTACCTTAAATTTTCTATAGGTTCCTGATGTTGCCATCGCTTCATCATTTAAAGTTATGGCTTTTAAAATGGATTGCTGTCCATCAAAATGAGGTTCCTCCACCCCCACTTTCCACGGTGATTGTTTTTCTGCATTCTTACCCCTGGCTCGTATTTCGCCCCCTATTTCAACTAAATAATTATGGGCCTTTTTCGATTCCAAAAACTGGCCAATGACATCCACACCATAGCCCTTAGCAATTGCATTAAACTCCAAATATACATTAGGATGAGATTTTAAAATTTCTGAACCCTTTCTGTTAGTTTTATTAAAACCCACATATTGCATTAGACTGTCAATCTTCAAACTATCCAAATTTTCAATGGCTCTATCTGCGCCAAAACTCCAGGCATTCACCACATTCCCGATGGTAGGATCAAAAGCACCTTCAGTTAGCTCAAAAATGGCTTTTGAAGTATCGTAAACTTTGATGAAATGCTCGTCAATTTCAATAGGTTCGTTTCTATTCAATTTCGAAATATCCGAATTAGGCATATAGGTGGATAGCGATTTATTCAATATTGCAAACAGACTATCAATTTCAGAAGTATAATCCACCTGGGAATCATAAATAATGGAGTATCCCGTACCGAAAACCGAACCTGACAACTTAGTGTTTTTCACCTCCGTTTTGCACGAAACTAAAATCAAAACAAACACAAAAACAAAGCCCCAGGCTGGAGCCATTTTCTTTTTCATAAAAATCATAAACCTAATTTAAATTGGTTTCAACAAGTCGGATACCACTATATTCCAAAAGGTATTCCTCGTCCAAATAAATATGAGATGTTTCGCCATCAATATTGCCAATACCCACTCCTGCATAAAGTACCTTGGCATTATTGTCCCGCGCATGTTTCTTGAAGGATTCCATCCAAACCACATCGTAATTATTTGGGTTATCCGGCAGTATCGCCACCTTCACAATTACAAAATAATATTGGTTGTCTTTATCCACACACACAAATTGCGGGTGCTTTTTCAACTTACTGTTTACGGCAATAAATTCATAACCACGTTCTTCCAATTCCTTACCCACATGGTTCATGGCCAAATTATGTAACTCTTGCTCGGTCAGCGGTTTTCCCATTTCACAAAAATACTAAAAAGTTGATGCGGTGATGACATTTTTAAATCCTTTCGATGTGATAGTATAAATCGAAATAATAAACTGTTAACCTATTAGAAATTATGAAAACTTCCATTTGTATTCTATCTTTTTTAACCCTAGTTATTTTCTCCTGCGGACAGCAAAAAGAAAACAACGATTACGCCGAATTCGGATACGATTCCGAAACTTATTTTGAGGATGAAGCACCAGAATTTAATAAAGCTCAACCTGTACAAACTAACGCTCGTCCTAATGGCGCCTTAAAAGGTTACAAAGTAATGAGCAAGCAATTTGGCATGCCCGTAGGCGTAATGCCCATTCCAAACTCTTGGCAAGTAAGCAATAATAAGCAGGAAGGTGTTTTGTTTGAATCCAATGATGGCGTTAAGGTTTATGGCGAACGTTTTATTTCCCATTTCTTTTCCAACAACCAAGAATTAAATTACATCAGTCAGCAAAATGGCAGTCGCGTTGCACCTCCAAAAGATTTAAACCGGGTACTTCAGGAGGATATCATCCCCTATGCCCAGCAACAAGGCCTTAAACTTGTAAATCAGTTTCAATTGCCCGCATTGGCGCGATTCGATAAACAATTTGACAGTTATCTATTTAAAGGAATGCCAGAGAACAAGCAATATCAGTGCGTAGCCACAGAATGGGTAGACCAAAAAGGCGAAAAATCGATAGGCATCATCCGCTATTTTACCAACCACTACCCAACTACCGGTGGCATGGATTGGGGCTATACCTTGAATGCGATGGGTGCACCCGCCAATGCTTACGAAGGAGCAAAAAAAGCTTTTATCAATTCCTTGGTGAATTTTCAAATCAACCCACAATGGGTGCAGGCGAACAACCAATATTATGCGCAACTTTCGGGACAAAGTGCGGCCGCACACCAGCAACGCATGTCCAATATCAAGGCTCAAGGACAGGCTATTTTGAACAACGGCAGAACCTACAGTTCCATCACCGACAGCAACCATGAAAGCTGGAAACGTCGCAATGCAATGAACGATGCCGGACATTCAAGCTCCATCAACAATGGTATATGGGAACGCACTACAATTTCAAATCCGAGCACCGGGCAACAATACTACGCCGAAGGCCAAAACGACCATTATTGGGTGAACCAAAATGATGAATACTATGGCACCAATGATGCCAACTACAATCCCAATATCGACAACTCCATGAATAACCAAGATTGGACGCAATACAATATTCAACAATAATATTGATGACATTTAATACATGTTTTCGATGTACATCAAATACTAAAAGTTTAAAACCATGAAAGCGATAAAACTTTGCGGTATATTAGTAATTGTCATTCTTTTGGCATCTTGCAGCACCAATGATAATGATGCAGTAAACTTAGCAAACGCAACATCCCAGCAAGGGTGCCCAAATTTGGTTGGCCCAACAGCCGTATATTGGGACGCCGCAAATGGAATTCCCGCCCCCTTTTCGAGTATTCCTATTATGCCAGATCCCAAAGTCAGATTCACCCATTCATTTCCTAATATCAATATGAGTTTTGATGTGCCACAAGGATATACGGCTACCGAAATCGCCATACCCAATTCGGCATTTGGTGCAGACATAAGGCGATCGAATAATGACGTTCAAAATAAAGTATTTTGGCGATATTATCCCGTGGTTTCATTTACCACCACAAATATTGACCAAATAAGAGCCATTGTTATTAATGATCTTTTGGTTAACGAATACGGATTTAATGGCACACCAATAGTTGATTGTGCGCCCCCTACCCAAGTTGCAGATTTTGGAGGAATTTCAAGAGCCGTAAGCAACAGAGCCATAAGGTTTGGCAATACAAGGGCTATTATTTCGGTTGCTGTTGTTCCAACTCCCTTGGGAAGCTCCGCTACAATTTCAATCTCAGCAGGACCAATAAATGAATACGATAATTTGGTAATGAATGTGTTCTTCCCCATTACCTTCGAATTATTGCTTCCGGACAGAGAATCTCTATCTGATAGAGATAACGACGGTGTTCCTGACATTTTCGATGTAGCACCAGATAACCCGAATATAAGCTAATGAGAACGAAAAATATATCACACAAAAACAGAGAAAAAAAGTAAATAATCGAAATAATAACCATTTAATAGTGAAGTATTTGGTGTAGGATGAAATAGTTGTATATTTCTCATTGGAATTGCTATAACTATGAGACAAGCCACCAAACTTGAGCATCAACTGCATCTTATCGAGGCTATTAAAAACAACAATTCAAAAGCTTTAAAAAGTTTTTACATTGAAAATTATCCTAAAGTGGAAAGTTTGGTTTTAAAAAACAGCGGATCTGTCGATCATGCCAAAGACATCTATCAAGAGGCATTTATTACGGTTTGGAATCATGTCAAAATTGACAGGTTTAAGCCCGAAAATGAAACTGCGCTTCAAGGGTATCTGTATCGAATTGCAAAAAACAAATGGACAGACGTGGTGCGTTCAAAGTCATTTAAAGGCTCAAGATCGCTAACAGATGAAGCCCTGAATACTTTTAAGGATGAGGACTTTAATGAGGGTAAACCCAAAGACGATGAAAAACTAAAGCTAGCCATGGAGGCCTTTAAAAATTTGGGACAACCTTGTAAACAACTTTTAAGAACCTTTTACTTTGAGAAAAAATCGTTACGGGATATTTCTATTGAACTGAACATTGAAGAAACCACGGCCCGAAATAAAAAATATAGGTGTATGAAAAAATTGAAGTCTATGATTGTAGGCTCAAAATAACTGATGAAAGATAATAGCAACATACCACAAGATTTACTCGAAATAATTGAGAGTTATCTAGACGGCACTATGACCACCCAAGAGCTAAAGGACTTTAACCGCTTGTTGGAACTTGATGAGGATTTTAGGACCCAAGTGGAGGATGTAAAAACGATGCTTTATGGCATTGAGGCGCAATCCTTAAAGGAGGATCTGGACGAATTCCATAAGGATGTTCACATTACAGAAACCCAAAAGAACATTACCTCTGGAAAAGTGCGGTTTTTGAATTACAGCAAATTGGCGGCAGCCGCGGCCATAATAGTTGCTGTTGGGAGTATTTGGTTCTTTAGTGGAAACCCAAATCAAAGCATCTATACAAAATATTACAGCCCAGACCCGGGTCTGGCCACAACCATGAGCAGCAGTGAAACCGATTTTGAGTTTTTGGATGCAATGGTGAACTATAAACACGGAGACTATGATTTGGCCATAAAAAAATGGGGCGCTTTAAGCCAAAAGGAGCCAGAAAACGACACCATAAACTATTTCATAGGTTCGGCTTATCTGGCCAACAAAAATGCCACTGAGGCCATTCCATTTTTGGAACGTGCCGTTGAAGCCGAAGATGATTTCGTCTTTTTAAACGAGGCTTACTTTTACTTGGGACTGGCATATATCAAAGAAGGAAATGTGGAATTAGCTAAAAAATATCTTACCTTGAGCCGTATAGATTCAGCTAAGACAATTCTTTCTGAACTGACGGATTAAAACTTCAATCAAACTATGATTAGGTGTTTCAAATATTTTAGATACGCAACTTGTCTGCTTTTGTATCTAAATACGACGGCATTTGAAGCACAAAGTATTTCGGTGGATTCCGATATAGAAGATTTAAAAAAAACAGTACAAATAGCCGATAGTTTATTTAGCAACAATAATCTGGTGCTTTCTGAAAGTATATTGCACCAAGTGCTACATCATTTTGCAAATGATTCCAACGTTACCAAGGAATTTCACTTCAAAACATATAACCTTTTAGGCCTTATAAATACGCGCCTGCAGAAATTGGACAGTTCCAACTATTATTATGCCGAAGCCCTAAGGTTCTTGAACCAATCTCCCCAAGGCACTTTAGAAAAAAAATACACCAGGGGCATCACAAAAAACAGCGTTGCCCTGAACCAATTTAATACAGGTAAAACCGAAAAAGCCATTGCTTCATTACATGAGGCCATAGTGCAATTACACGATTATAGCAATGAAATTACTGATGAAGCTGAAAAATTAAAGGGCACAAAAAAACGTTTGGCATGCATTGATAATCTCGCAGGTTTTTATAGAGGTGTTGGGGATAACGAGCGGGCCATAGACTTGGCTACGTTTGCCTATACAGAAAAGCAAAAAATACTACCCCGAAGTGACAACGGACTTACCATTTCGCAACTTATTTTGGGGCATTTACACCTAATAGCCAGAAACTTTGACAAAGCCGGTGCATTTACGGATAAAGGCCTTAAAAATATTGAAAACATACCTTTTGCAAAGGCTTATGCTTATTTGGTCAGAGCATCGATTTATGAAAATATTGATGATTTTGAAAACGCACAAAAGATGTATGAAAAGTGCGAAGCATTCTACAGGGAAAATTTTAACGGTGTCTATTCAAATTCATTTTTAGATGGTTTAGTAGAAATGTCGAGGTTTTATGCAAAACTTGGCATGAATAAAAAAGCGCTTGCATTAGCTTTTGAAGGTTACAACTTCACTCAAAAAAAATCTTATCAGAACGAACTGCTTAAGTTTTTTCAAACCCAAAACTTGGCAATCGTTTATTTTGATATTAAGGATTATGACAACGCATTAAAATATAGCAATAAAGCCCTTTCCTTTTTTGACAAAGGCCGTTTGAATATGAATAGTCTATTGGATTCCATCCAAAATGAAACCAGAAAACCTCTGTCCCTTCTTATAAAATCGAAATCCGAGTATTTTTTAAAAAAAGAACACAGCACATCAAGTTTAGACAGTCTTTTAAAGCAAACCGAAGCGGCACTCAAAATTGTTGAAAGAAGAAAAAACATCATTAAAACACATGCCGACCTTGAAACGCTTTTGTATGACAGTAATGCATTGATTGATTTTAGAAAACGCCTTTTGATAGACCTTTATGATAAAAATAAAGACCAATCGCATTTGGTAAATCTTATTGAATTACACGAATCCAGCATATATAATAGAATACGATCTAGGCTCAACCTGAAAAGAGTCAATTTCTATAATGTTCCAGAGGCAACCATATTAAGGGAAAGCGCCCTAAAAGAAAATATGTTTGCTACCTTAAACGGCAAAGAGGCTTCATTTGAATCTTTTATGGAATCAAATAATGAATGGAACATATTTTTGGACTCCCTAAAACAAACTTTTCCAAAGTATCATAAAATGCGATATGCATCCATTGAAGAACCCCTGGATAATCTTCATAAGGATATTCCAAAAAACGCCACCGTGGTGCGCTATATGTATGTCGACACTTCTCTGTACGGCTTGGTATTTTCCAAAAACCATAAGGAATTGTTTAAGTTAAATCATAAAGGAGTCAGTGATGCCATTTCAAATCTGGCAGAAAACCAGTCCGGTTTGGAATCTACGAGCGATAACCTTTATCAACTTTATGGGCAGCTTTGGAAACCTTTTGAAAGTAACATTGACACTGAACATGTCATTATCATTCCCGACGGCAACCTTTTCAATTTGAGTTTTGAAAGCCTAACACCTTTCAAAATCAACTCATTTAAGGATCTAAAAAGCAAAAGTTTACTTAGCGACCATTCCATTTCATATAATTACAGCCTTTTGTTGATTGGAAAAAATAAAAAGCCCATAAATTACGAAAAGGACTTCGTGGCCTTTGCTCCTGAGTTTAACGACCGCATGAAAGACTCTTATAAAGTGGCCATCACGGATTCAATTGGTTTGGACAAAACATATTTAAGTCTGTTGCCACAACCTTTTAGTGTGGATTTGGCCAAAGAGTATTCCAAGGTATTTAACGGAGATTATTTTATCAATGAAAATGCATCCAAGACAATTTTCAAAAACGAGGCTAACGAGCATAAAATTATCCATATCGGTACGCATGCCGAATCTAATAATCTTACCCCAGAACTGTCCCGGTTAATTTTTGCGAAAAACGAATCTGTAGAAGATAATTCACTGTACACCTATGAAATCTACAATGAAAACCTCAACTCAAATTTGGCCATCTTAACGGCTTGTGAAACGGGAAAACCTGCCTATCAAGCTGGAGAAGGCATGATATCCCTGGCCCATGCCTTCAACTATGCTGGAAGCGAAAGTATTTTGACCAGTCTTTGGAAAATTGATGAAAAATCTAGTGCAGAAATATTGAAACTTTTCTATAAATATATCAAACGAGGGTTACCTAAAGACAAAGCCCTTCAACAAGCAAAACTGGACTATATTTCCAAAGCTGAAGGCAGAACCGTTACGCCGCAGTATTGGGCGGGTTTGGTGTTAATTGGGGATACAAGCCCAATTATCATAAGTGGACCCTCCAAATTTGCTTGGTACCTTATCTCAATTTTAATCTTGATTACCGCTGCAGTCATTCTAATAATAAGAAGGAATAAGCTACGGGTATAGAAAATATAAGGTTGAAAAAAGCCATCAATCATAATAATCAATGGCTTCTAGTTAGGTTCTTGTTTTAATTTTTTACACTATTTTCACATGCAGTTCGCTTAACAGAATTTATTATCACAGAATAAATACCTCTGATATAATTCGCCTGGGAAATAGAACTTTTGAAATTTGCAATTTAAAGCCGTATTTAATTGACATAACGTATTTCAAGAGATTTAAATTCAATATTTGAAGGTTATTGATAGTGAATTAAGTGGTAACAGCGTTTGGTTACCCTGAAATTGTTTAATGAAAATAAGATTATTGGTTAAAATGATAAAAATTGTGAGCAAAAAAGCTACCAACCGAAGTTGATAGCTTTCCACTCAACTCATAAAACTAACTAATACTTCATGACCCTTTTGATAACAACACTGTTATTGGTGCCATAAACCTTTAGGAAATAAACACCGCTTTCATAATTGCCAAGCGATATTTCTTTTGAAATAGTCATTTGTTTTAAATCAACTTTATGGACTATTTTACCGGACACATCAATAATTTCGGCCTTCGATAATTCAAAATTGCCAAGTTTCTTGATGTTGAGTTTATCTGTTGTCGGATTTGGATATAACATGATATCACCATCCTTTAAAACGTTTTCATCTGAACTTAAAGTGGTGTCATCTACAAAAAGGTTAAATGAGCACGTATTTTGATTCCCGGAATCATCCGTAACCGTAAACGAAATGGCATGCAAACCGTAAGGCAACACTGTTCCTGCAACTGGGGATTGTACAACGGTAAAGCCACAATTATCGGATGCCACAACCGTATTGTCCGTTACATAATCAGGAAGTGTATAAGGCCCTTCGTTTTCTATTGAAAAGTCTGATGGACAAGATATGGTTGGGTCTTCAGTATCATTCACAGTTACATCAAAAGTACAAACATCAGTATTTCCAGAGGCATCTGTAGCCGTTACTGTAACCTCGGTTGTTCCTACAGGGAATACGCTTCCTGATGCTGGTGCACTTGATGTGGTTACCCCGGGACAATTATCCGTTGCCGAGGCCATAAAAGTGACTACCGCACCACAGGTTCCGGGATCGTTGGCTTGAACGATATCGGACGGACAAGTTACAACCGGGTTCTCCGTATCGTTTACCGTAACATCAAAAGTACAAACATCTGTATTGCCCGATGCATCCGTAGCCGTTACTGTAACTGTTGTTGTTCCGACAGGAAATACGCTTCCCGAAGCTGGCAAGCTAGAAGTGGTTACCCCTGGGCAATTATCCGTTGCCGAGGCCATAAATGTGACTACAGCGCCGCAGGTTCCCGGATCGTTGGATTGTACGATGTCGGACGGGCAAGCTACAACTGGATCCTCAGTATCGTTTACCGTTACATCGAAGGTGCAAACATCCGTATTGCCCGATGTATCCGTAGCCGTTACTGTAACTGTTGTTGTTCCGACAGGGAATACGCTTCCCGAAGCCGGTACACTGGATGTGGTTACCCCAGTACAATTATCTGTTGCCGTGGCCATAAAGGTTACCACTGCTCCGCATGTTCCAGGATCGTTAGGTTGGATGATATCCACAGGACAGGATACTACTGGATCTATAACATCTTCCACGGTCACCGTAGCTGGAGCAGAAGCACTATTTCCACTTTGGTCGGTTACGGTAAGGTTTACTGGATTGGCTCCCAAATCTGCACAGGTAAAATCAGTAATGTCTAAACTTAAACCAGCTATTGTACAGTTATCGCTTGAACCATCGTTGACATCACCAGCAGCAATGCTAGCATTGCCCGATGCATCCAACTGAACCGTAATGTTTTTGGTAACAATCGTAGGATCGATATTGTCCTCAACCGTCACTGTTGCAGGTGCCGAATTACTATTCCCACTTTGATCCATCACCACCAGGTTAACCGTATTATCTCCCAAATCTGCACAGGTGAAGTCGGTGATATCCAGACTCAAATTATCAATCGTACAGTTGTCACTCGAACCATTATCAATGTCTGCCGTAGTAATAGAAGCATTACCCGAGGCATCCAACTGAACTGTGATATCATCAGTAATTACGGTTGGAGCAATAATATCCTCAACGTTAACATTCGCGCTAGCCGAAGCGCTATTACCACTTTGGTCGGAGGCCGTCAAATTTACCGTATTGGCTCCCAAATCCGCACAGGTGAAGTTGGTAATATCCAGACTTAAATTATCAATGGTACAGTTATCGCTGGAACCATCATCAATATCACCAGGCGCGATGCTAGCATTGCCCGAAGCATCCAACTGAACTGTAATATTTTTGGTGACAACCGTCGGGTCAATGCTGTCTTCAACAGTTACTGTTGCATTTAAGCTTCCCGCATTGCCGTCATTATCCGTGACGGTAAGCGTAACAATATTATCGCCTAAATCTGCACAGGTGAAATCCATTACATCCAGCGCAAAAACCAATTCGTTTGTTGGGGTACAATTGTCGGTTGTCCCGTCATCAACATCGGTGGGCACAATACTTACGTTACCCGTATTGTCCAATTGCACCGTAATATCCTTGGTGATAATATCTGGAGGCAAAATGTCCAACTTATCGGTAATGGTCAATACTACCTTATTATTATCCGGGTAGCTTACTTCAAAGGTGTATCGCTTCCCATCAAAATCTACATTTTCAATGGGGGATTGTAAATTGGCCGTAACGATAGTTCCACTAGTTGTTGCAATGGTAAACTCATCACCAACGGTGCCTTCAAAGCCCATGGTGACATTTACAGTGCCTTCAAAAACATTGTTGTTTCCTATGATTTCCAGAACATCATGTTCGGTATCCGGTGTCAAACCATTTAATTCAACATCTAAAACTGAAGATGACGTCGATTCAAAAGTTCCTTGCACAAGTAAAGTACCTGGTGAAAGACCAGGAGCAAAAGTACCGTTATTGGTATAAGTAGTTATTGGAGGCAAATCGAACGTTCCAATACCCTTCACTATACCTGTCGTTTCATTGGTAAATGGCTGAGAACTGGTAATTTCTAATTCACCAGATGATACTTCAATTGTACCGAAATTATGTAACTCGACAAAAGACTGCACCAATCCTGTTGATGTTGATCGTTTTATCAATCCAAAATTATTTAATATATGAGAGGCTCCACTGAACCATGTTGGATTCCCTCCATCAGTCTGTAAATCTATAGTACCCCCAACTTGGTTATTTACGACACCTTGGGAGATACTAAGGTCGCCGTTTGACGTAAAGTTTATTGTCCCTTCATTGTTCAATACAGTATCCCCGTTAATTGTTTTACTTCCTGTCCCTACTAAATCAATAGTACTTTGGTTTACAAGGGTTCCCCCTCCGCTCAAAGTACCAGACACCCAATTAATATGTTCCGTACCACTGAAGTCTATTGTTGCGGTGGTTGTAGAGTTGACTAAAATTGTGCTTGTAAAATTCAAATCCCCATCGATGGTCCCTGTTAAATTGCCTAAGAGGGTAACTTCCCCGTCCCAATCAAAAGCAGCTCCAGCGAAGACATTGTAGATACCATTTGTAAAATTTTTACCAATATTAGATTGAAGGGACAATGTGCCGCTTTCCACTTGAATAGTACCATCAGTATTATTGAGGATTACTCCAATCTGGGCTTCCCCAAACGTGTTAGTCCTCTTGATGATTCCAGAATTGTTCAAAATGTGCGTGCTTCCCGAAAACCATGTGATGTTCCCCGAATCGGATTGCATATCGATAACACCTGAAGCCAGATTGTCCAATATCCCATCCGATATGGATAAATCACCACCATCCATAAGGTTCAAAGTACCTTGATTGCTCAATGTAGTATCTCCGGAAATTGTCTTGGCACCCGTCCCTGCTAGATTGACAGCACTTAGGTTGGTCAGTGTGCCGCCGCCATTTAGCGTACCGACGTTCCAGTTAAAATCCCCCGAACCCGTGAAATTTAGTGTTGCACTTAATGGAACGCTAAAGGTGTTATTCCAGCCTATCGTACCATTGTTTACACCCGCAATGGTACCCGATAACGTGACTACCGTATCAAAATCCAATGTAGCTCCTAAAAATACGTTATAAGTACCATCGGTTAGGTTTTTTCCAATACCATTTTGTAAAGACAACGTACCACTTTCCACTTGAATAGTACCGTCATTGTTATTGAGAAGCACAACAATTTGGGCTTCTCCGGTCGTACTGGTTCTCTTGATGGTTCCTGAATTGTTCAAAATATGCGTGCCTCCCGAAAACCATGTGATGTCCCCCGAATCGGATTGCATATCGATAACACCTGAAGCTAGGTTGTCCAATATTCCATCGGATATCGATAAATCGCCTATTCCTGTAAAGCTCAAAGTACCTTGATTGCTCAATGTAGTATCCCCGGAAATTGTCTTGGTACCCGTCCCTGCTAGATTGACAGTACTTAGGGTGGTCAGTGTGCCGCCGCCATTTAGCGTACCGACGTTCCAATTAAAATCCCCCGAACCCGTGAAATTTAATGTTGCACTTAATGGAACGCTAAAGGTGTTATTCCAGCCTATCGTACCATTGTTTACACCCGCAATGGTACCCGATAACGTGACTACCGTATCAAAATCCAATGTAGCTCCTAAAAATACGTTATAAGTACCATCGGTTAGATTTTTTCCAATACCATTTTGTAAAGACAACGTACCACTTTCCACTTGAATTGTGCCGTCATTGTTATTGAGAAGCACAACAATTTGGGCTTCTCCGGTCGTACTGGTTCTCTTGATGGTTCCTGAATTGTTCAAAATATGTGTGCTTCCCGAAAACCATGTGATGTCCCCTGAATCGGATTGCATATCGATAACGCCCGAAGCAAGATTGTTTAAAGTGCCGTCTGATATCGATAAATCGCCGCTTGAAGAGATATTAAAAGTTCCAGAATTATCAAAACTAGTATTTCCAATAATAGTTTTGCTTCCCACAGTTATGAGGTTAACCGTACCAAAATTGCTAAGAATAGCTGCATTGCCGTTTAAACTGCCAGCACTCCAATTGACAGTAGTATCTGCACCAAAACTGGATGGATCAGTAAACGTAAAATTAGTATTCATTTCAAAAACAGAAGTCCCTTGAATATCAATTGATTTTACATTTCCGGCTACATTTAGCGTTACGGTAAACCCACTTGGGATAACCACATCATCCGACGCTGTTGGGACGGCATTATTATCCCAGTTGTCGGTATTGTTCCAGTTGGTGTCAGGTGCTCCTCCGCCAGTCCAGGTCTGGGAGAATACATTAATGCTTACGAAGCATAGCAACGCAAGAAGTAAAGTTTTTTTCATGATTAATAGCTTTATGATTCATATATAGCTACATCGGATGAAAAAAAGAAGGTGAGCAAGTAAATCACCTGATTTACCCGAAAACAGTGGAATTTTGGCTGTATGGTTTATTTTTTTCGTTGTATCGCCTCTTTGATTTCGGATACTTCGGACAAAAAGGGGGCAAGTTTGAAATCAAATCCATTAAAATGATGCTGTCTTTCTATCATTTAAATCGCACAAATTTTGAACTATAAAAGGTATAATTAGACACAGGAATCACCGCGTCCTTTTCCAAACGATACCATGGGGATATTTGGGAATCCTCTAAATTTTTTACCAAATGTACACTTTGAGCAGGGGTGTTCCCTTGGCAGAGGAGGTAGATTTTATCACCATTGGAGTTTACGGCTTCGTCACAAATCATTACGATATGCCCAGGCGAACCGCCTTTAATCAACATATCCCCAATTTTCAAATTATTTGGATTGTTGATTTTCGGCAATTCATTGTAAAGGGACAAAGTCCCCGAATACATATAAATCAAATTCAGGTATTTATAGAAATTTTCTTTTGAATGGTTTTTGGAAGCAGTTTTATGAAATGTCACTTTATTGCCATTTATCTTTGGGCGATACCCTTCAGCATATTTTTTCCAAGAGCAATAATGTCCGCTGGTGAAATTAAAACCTATTTCATCCTTCCTATTATTGTCCCAAAGGTATTCACTTCGGATTCTGATTAGGGCATCGGCACATTGCTGCAGACCGTTTTTAGGGACAGGGATTTCCAATACCCCAATATGCCCAAACTGCCAAAAATATTCGGTATCGTCATAATTGATAATTTTAGTTCCGAAAGGTTTCAGTTTATAATTTCGAAGATAGTCCTGAAACGAGCCTTTAAGATATGCTACTCGTTTGTAGCCCTTGGGTATATTTACTCTGGATTTAATGGTGAGACTGTCTTTGTTCAGTAAACTTGTCGGTTTAACTTCAGAAACTATGGCGTTTGCGGTATGTTGAATAGGCTTTATTTGATATGCCAAAGCAATAATTAGGATTAAGGTCAACGTAGATATTACTAGTTTCTTCATGCCCTTTTTAACGCTAATGAAGTAAGATTTGGTATGAACTCAACAGAAATTTTAAGAGTAGTTTCACAATTAAAATCGCAATTTTTTGTAATTTCAAAGAAAAATTGGGTCTTATGAAAACTTCACCTCGATTAGAATCCGCAATACAAAAACTGTATATCGCTTTCCATAATGACACGCTAAACCCGGAATGTTGTCAACAATGCGCAGTAGGCAATATTTTAGATAATACCGATGGATGGAAACACCTTTCCAATTCCCATGGCGACTTGGAATTAAATTACGTGGGCAAAGTACACCAAAATCTAGGCCGAAAATTTAATGGATATTCGCCCTTGGAATTGCTTCGAATTGAACATACATTTTTAAAAGCCTGTGGTTATCAATTGCCATTACACCATAAAAATAACAGGCCCGAAAACCCAATGGATAAAGACAATTTATTCAAAGGCCTGTGTAAGGTAATTGAATTTTTATGCCAATTGGACGGTGTTGAAAATGTAATGGATTATACGAGATTGTTTGAGGTTGAAATAGACAAACCTAAATATGCTTAAGCCTAAAACAACTTTTGAAAGCATAAAAAAACCAACTCAAATGAGTTGGTTTTTTGTATTATTAGAGACCCTGCGTCCCGAAAGCTTTCGGGAGTGCAGGGTGACATTAATTTTAAATGTCGTTAGCGACCTACTTATCCTCCAAAGTCATCAAATCGAATGTGCTCGTCTGGGATTCCAAAATCCTCTCCCATTTTTTGAACGGCTTTGTTCATTAATGGAGGTCCACAGAAATACAATTCGATATCCTCTGGTGATTCGTGCTTGCTTAAATAATTATCTATTACACAATTGTGGATGAATCCTACGAAGCCATCACCTGGGGCATCAATATCTTCTTTTACTTTCCAATTATCTTCCGGTAAAGGTTCAGATAATGCCAGGTAGAAGTTAAAGTTAGGAAAATCCTTTTCTAATTGATAGAAATGATCCAGGTAGAACAATTCCCGCTTAGAACGTCCACCATACCAATAGGTTACTTTTCTACCTGTCTTCAATGTTTTGAACAAGTGATATAAATGTGAGCGCATTGGAGCCATACCTGCACCACCACCAACATATAACATTTCACTTTCAGACTCATTGATGAAGAATTCACCATAAGGACCTGAAATAGTGACTTTATCACCCGGCTTTTGAGCAAAAATGTATGACGAAGCCACACCAGGATTTACATCCATCCAACCGTTTTTAGCTCTGTCCCATGGCGGGGTAGCAATACGTACGTTTAGCATAATCTCACGACCTTCAGCCGGATAAGACGCCATAGAATACGCTCTTTCCACGGTTTCATCATTCTTCATCACCAATGGCCAAAGACCAAACTTATCCCATTCTGCTTGAAACTTATCTGGGGTTTCATGCTCTTCAGGATGCGCCGTAATGTCAATATCAGAATATTTTATTTCACAAGGAGGAATTTCAATTTGAATATATCCCCCTGCCTTATAGCCCATATCCTCGGGAATCTCAACAACGAATTCCTTAATAAAAGATGCTACATTATAATTTCGAACAACAGTTGCTTCCCACTTTTTAATACCAAAAACTTCTTCTGGAATAGTGATATTCATGTCCTGCTTTACTTTTACCTGACATGCCAATCTCGCTCCATGTTGCAATTCCTTTCTTGTAAAGTGTGGTGTTTCCGTTGGAAGGGCTTCGCCTCCTCCTTCCAAAACATGGCATTCACATTGGATACAGGTACCACCTCCACCACATGCAGATGGCAAGAAAATCTTCTTACCCCCCAAAGTGGATAACAAACTACCTCCAGAGGCCACTTCTATTTCCTTTTCACCATTAATGGTAATTTTAACTGGACCCGATGGTGATAATTTTTGCTTTACAAATAACAAAAGAGCTACCAACAATAGCGTAACAATCAAAAACGCTACCACGGTTGCTGTTATAACTCCGAAATCTATTGCTAAAATCATATTACTCATTTATTGTTGTATTGTTAGCTATCACTTTGTTCTCTTCCGAATCATCAAGCTTATCTTCAACCTTAGCAGTTTTTGCTTCTTTGGGTGCTTCCTCATCTCCACCTGTCAACATACCTCCAAAGCTCATAAAACCAATGGCCATTAAACCTGTTATGATAAAGGTAATTCCCAATCCTCTTAAAGCTGGTGGCACATTAGAATATCTAATTTTTTCACGAATGGCAGCAATGGCCAAAATGGCCAAGAACCATCCGATGCCTGACGCAATACCATAGTTAAACGCCAATCCTAAGGAGGCAATTTCGCGGGACTGCATGAATAAAGACCCTCCCAAAATCGCACAGTTTACAGCGATCAACGGCAAGAAAATACCAAGGGAGTTGTATAATGATGGTGAAAATTTCTCAACTACTATTTCAACCAATTGCACCATGGTCGCTATCGTCGCGATAAACATGATAAAAGACAAAAAGCTCAAATCATAATCTGCGAACTCTGGGCCCAACCACACCAATGCACCCGGTTGTAACAAATACTGATCCAACAACCAGTTTAATGGTACCGTAATCGCCAAAACAAAAATTACTGCTGCACCTAAACCAACTGCAGTACTTACTTTTTTAGAAACCGCTAGGTAAGAACACATTCCTAAGAACGTGGCAAATACCATGTTATCAATAAAAATCGATTTGAAAAATAATTCTATATGTTCCATATTTTTAAGTCTTCAGTCCTCAGTATCCAGTCTTCAGTGGCTTACTGCCTACTGATATCTGCCTACTGGCAACTATTAGTGATCTTCTACTAATGCTTTGTTTTTAGTACGTTGTACCCAAATGATGACGCCAACCACGATCAATGCCATTGGCGACAACAGCATAAATCCATTGTTTTCATAACCGATAGCGTACAATCCTGTCTTTTCGATTGGATCTCCTAAAACTTTAAATCCAAGTAAGGTTCCAGAACCCAATAGTTCCCTAAAGAATCCTACGATAATCAAAATGGCACCGTACCCAGCGGCATTACCAATACCGTCCAAAAACGAACGCCAAGGACCATTACCCAAGGCAAATGCCTCAAAACGTCCCATAATGATACAGTTGGTAATAATCAAACCAACGAATACCGAAAGGGTTTTACTCAATTCGTATGCAAAGGCTTTCAGTACCTGGTCTACAATGATTACCAAAGCAGCAACAACTACCAATTGCACGATAATTCTAATTTTTGATGGGATGATATTTCGCATTAAGGAAATCACCACGTTTCCAACACCCAAAACAAATAGCACGGAAACAGACATTACAATAGAAGCCTTTAATTCAGCCGTAATCGCCAACGCAGAACAGATTCCCAAAACCTGAATGGTAATTGGGTTATTATCCGCTAACGGATCCGTTATTAATTTTGTGTCTTTTTTTGAAAGTATACCCATGTCTAGTTCTTTAATAGGTTATCGAAATAAGGCTTGTACAGCTTCAAATCACTTTTTATCATAGCGGTAACGCCATCCCCCGTAATGGTGGCTCCAGCTATGGCATCCACTTCATTATCCGTTTTGTTTTCATTTTTCGGATCAGCATTGCCTTTGGCAACCGTAATGCCCTTAAATGCACCATCTTCACTTAACAAATGCTCCCCGATAAAATCGTCCATAAAGAAACGTTGCTTGATGTTTGCTCCTAAACCAGGTGTTTCACCTTTATGGTCAAAATAAGCACCTTTCACTACCATTTTATCATCCATGGCAACATAGCCCCAAATAGCATCCCACAGACCTTTTCCGTATATAGGCGCAACATAAACTTTATTGCCGTTTTTATCTTTTCCAACAAACAATGGCAATTTTCTAACCCCACCATCCTTGGCATTGCTCTTTTGCTTTTTAATATTGATTAGGTAAGGTTCTTGACCATTGTTCGCTTTCATGTACTCCTCACGAGACATTTGCTTTGTCAATTCACCATCCTGAGACTCCAACACCCATTGCTCAACAACATTCTTTTGAAACAACTCAGGAGCATCCGCAGTGGCCACAAAATTTGCGCTACTTTCATCATTCTCGTTGATGCCCATAGCATAAAGAATATTTTGTTGCTTTTCAATACGCTCATTTTCTGTAATCGTTGGCTTCAAAGAAGACGCCGTAAAGGCCAATAAAGCACCAACGACGATTACCATTCCTATGGCGAATAAAATCGTATATGAATTCTTATCAGTATCAATTGCCATAATTACGCTGTTTTAACTTTTAAACGTTTCATCCTTTTCTTCACATTGCCTTGAACCACATAATGGTCGATGGTTGGTGCAAATACGTTCATCAACAAGATGGCAAGCATTACACCCTCAGGATATGCTGGGTTGAACACACGGATTAAAATCGAAATAAATCCAACCAAGAAACCGTAAATCCATTTTCCTTTATTCGTCTGCGATGCCGTTACCGGGTCAGTTGCCATAAACACTGTACCAAAGGCAAAACCACCGATAATTAAGTGTTGCCACCAATCAGTACTCATCAATCCGTAAAATTTGCTACTATCAGAAATGATTCCTGCATCTACAACAGAATTGAAAATCAATCCCATTACAATCGCTCCGATCACTGAGGACAGCATAATTCGCCAGCTTCCAATTTTGGCAAACACTAAGAAGAGTCCGCCTAATAGAATCAATAATGCCGATGTTTCCCCAACGGAACCAGGAATAAACCCAAGGAACATATCCGAAGCCGAATAAGCCACCTCCTTGCTTTGAGCTAAACTACCTAAAATGGTTTCACCAGAAATGGCATCTAAATTTTCACCAGCCGCAATAGCTTGATCTCTTGCCACAGCACCGTGAACCCACACTTTATCTCCTGACATCCAAGTAGGATATGCAAAGAATAAAAATGCTCTGATGGTTAATGCTGGGTTTAAGATATTCATCCCTGTACCACCAAATACTTCCTTTCCGATAACAACACCGAAAGCAACTGCAACTGCCAGCATCCATAACGGAATATCAACTGGAACGATTAAAGGCACAAGCATTCCAGTAACCAAATATCCTTCCTCAACTTCGTGTTTCTTAATCACAGCGAAAAGGAACTCGATCGCCAGACCGACACCGTAAGACACTACCACTAGAGGTAATATCTTCCATAGGCCAATTACCAAATTATCCCATGTCCAAAATTCACCACTTAAAAATCCACCGGATACCGCTTGAATTTCACCTAATGCCAAATGGTGCTGATAACCCGCATTGAACATCCCGAAAATCAAACATGGCACCATGGCCATGATGACCGTGTTCATAGTACGCTTTAAATCATCGGCTGCCTTGATGTGCGTGCCACCATGTGTGGTTTCATTCGGTAAGTACAAAAACGTATGAATGGCATTAAATGCAGGTGCCATCTTCTTGTTTCGGTACTTCCGCTTTAAAACATGTAATCTCTTTTTTAAACTCATCTTGTAATATTTTTCATTTCACTGCGCTCAATGAATAATTATCCAATTTCTTTAAGCATTAAGTCTAAACCTTCTCTTATAATTTTTTGATGTGGTTGTTTCGACACACAAACAAATTCTGTTAAGGCAAAATCCTCAGGAGCTACTTCATACATTCCCAAAGCTTCCATTTCGTCTAAATCTTGGTACATACATGCCTTCAAGATTTGCATTGGATAGATATCCAAAGGAAATACTTCTTCGTAATTCCCAGTAACCACAAAAGCACGATGCTCCCCGTTAGTATTGGTATTTAAGTCATAACGTTTCTTTGGATTCAACCATGAAAAAGTCATTGCCCTTGAGGTTGAAACTTTATCAAAAATCGGCTTATTCCATCCGAAAAGCTCATAATCATCACCCTCCGGAATCACAGAAATTACATTGCTGTAATAACCCAAATACCCATCTGGTTTGATTTCTTTTCCTGAAAGCACATTACCCGAAATGATTCGCGCATTTGCTCTCTTTTCTATGCCCTTGTCATAAATCATTGTGGACACTTCGGAACCCAATTTAGTAACAAAATAACGCGGTGCTTTTACAGAAGAACCTACCAAAGCCACAACACGCTCAGCATTAAACTGGCCTGTCAAAAGCAATTCCCCAATAATCACTAAATCCTGCGCATTTACGGTCCAAACCACTTCACCCTTATTCACAGGGTCGATCTTATTGATTAAAGTGCCAACATTACCTGCTGGGTGTGGCCCAGAAACTTTGTGTAAAGTCACGCCTTGCAATCCGCCCAAGGGCGAACTGGAACTCTTTCCAACCGACACATGCACTTGTCCTTCGGTCAATTTACCCAAAGCAGTTACTGCAGCTTGCAATTCAGCTTCCTTTCCCTGAAGTGTAAAATCCAAATCGGCCGCTAGAGGCGCGCTGGCATATCCTGAAACGAAAATCGATTTTGGAGATTTTTCTGGATTCGCAATAACGTCGTAAGGCCTCTGCTTTATGAATGGCCAGCAACCGGTCGCCAATAAATGAGACTTTATGTCTTCTGCACTGGCCGAATCCACATTAACCTTTCCGTTATCCTGAAAGGTCTGCTTTTTATCTGCTTGAATCTTTATCTCTAAAATCTTGCGCTTTGCGCCACGGGCAATTTCTAAAACCTCACCAGAAACTGGCGAAACAAACTTGATAGCTTCGTTAGATTTATCATAAAACACAGGCTCGCCTGCTTTTACTTTTGTACCAACTTTAGAAATTAACTTAGGAATAACGCCGTGGAAATCTTCAGGTCTAATTGCGTAAAAGTTACTCAAAATTGCCTTTTCGGAGGTTTTTTCGGCTTCACCTTTTAGCTTAATGTCTAGACCCTTTTTAATGCGGATGTCGTTTGACATATTTATTTTTAATTGAAGTTAGTTGACTAAAAATCTGTGCAAAAATACAAAGTAAAAAGCAGTTACCACAAAAAAATGAGACAGAATTTTAAAGTATTAAAGTATCTTAAGCTTTAGGCATCAAATTTGATTATATTTACAAAAAAGAGTTGAATGCATAATAAATTTTCTATCGTTTTCTGTTTTTTCTTTTTGTGCTTAAACGCCCAAGTTGAAGAAGTTAATCCTCCTGATTATATCAAGTCCATCACTTTCAAAAGCACGAGTAGTGCACTCGGGGAATTGCCCATTTTAAAGTTGGGCGAAACCTTTTATTTGGAGTTTGATGCATTAGTGAGCAACGAGCCCGATTTTTATTATAAAATTGAACATTACGATTACGATTGGAAAGAGTCCATTTTAGTGCGCACCGAATTTATTTTGGGTGTGGATAATTTCCGGATTCAGGATTATCGCAATTCCTTTAACACCTTTCAAATTTATTCACACTACCGTTTAACGCTCCCCAACCAACAGACCAAACGTCTATTGGTTTCGGGTAATTATATGATTTCAATTTTTGACCGGGACGACAATTTGGTATTTTCCAGAAAATTAATGATTTATGAGGATTTGGTCACGCCGGGCATCAGCATCAAACGTTCTCGAAACGTGAAGACTATCAACGAAATGCAGACCGTGGACATCGAGATTTCTACTGGGCCACAAATCAACAATCCTTTACAGACCATCAAAACTTTAATTATTCAAAACAGAAACCTATACACCGCCATAAAGGACATCAAACCCCAATACACCTTGGGCAACAAACTGATTTACCGTTATGTGGACGAAACTGCGTTTTACGGGGGTAACGAATATCTGTTTTTTGAAACCAAGGACGTTCGTGCTGCTTCCATGGGTGTGCAGTTTATAGCTTTAGAGGACATTTACCATAGTTACTTGTTTACCAATTTGCCGCGAGCCAACCAACCCTACACGTTTTATCCCGACATCAACGGACAGTTTAAAATAACTGCTATCGACCGTGATGATGTTTCTATCGAAGCAGATTATGTGCAAATACATTTTTCCCTGAAACACCCTTACCTGACCAATGGCGAGCGTATTTATGTGTATGGCAATTACAACAATTATGCGTTGGACGATTACAACGAAATGTTTTACAATGAAGAGCGGGGCGCGTACGAAACCAACTTCCCGCTTAAGCAAGGCTTTTACAACTACAAATACGTGGTAGTCAATGCTGACGGTACTTTAGACGAAGGGCGCATCGGTGGCAACTTTTGGCAAACCGAAAACAATTACAAAGTACTGGTCTATTACCGCGATTTGGGTGGCAGATATGACAGGCTCATTGGGTTTAACGAAGTTTCATCGGTAAATATTACCAATTAACCCGTTTTAACGCTTTTTTTACAGGCCGAAACCTTAAAATTGCTATTTTAGCAACCCAAAACCGTTGTATATCAATCCCTAGCATGGTTCAACAAGTTACAAAAGGCATAAAAATTTCGGTGGAAACCAACTTTGAAGGCACGTTTTATAAAAACTATAAAATCCAGTATGCCTTTGGCTACACCGTAACTATCGAGAACCAAAGCAAGGACTCTGTGCAATTGTACGCCCGCCATTGGGAAATCCTAGATGCGCTTAACAATTTAGAAACCGTTACGGGCGAAGGCGTTATAGGCAAAAAGCCCGTGCTAAAACCGGGCGAGTCTCACACCTATACTTCTGGCTGTTTGTTGACTTCCCCCTTTGGAGCGATGCAGGGCTACTACAACATGGTAAACTTTACCACCACACAAAAATTTCAGGTAACGATACCGACGTTTAAATTGAGCGCGCCGTTTGCTATAAATTAGGGCGTTACCCACAAGGGGTCGGGCTTTCACTACTCGCTCTCTCCCGATAGCTATCGCGAGAGGAGCTCAAGCAGGCCGTTCAATCCCTAACGCAAAGCAAGTTGCAGAAAGTTAGCCAATGAACCGTCATGGTGAGGGAGGCACGACCGTAGCCATCTTTTGGCCCCGAGTGCGGCACTAACCAAAATAAAATAACCACCCATCCGACAAATCTTTCCAAGACGCATTTTCTTTTTCAATCAAATTAATCTTTTTGTAGCGCTTGTATTTTTTAATCTGCTTTTCCCTTTCAATTGCTGCATCAATCGAATCAAAAGCCTCATAGTAAACCAGTTTCTCACAGTTATATTTGGAAGCAAAACCTATGTAAGCTTTAGTTTTATGTTGATACATACGTCTAACCAAATTACTGGTAACACCAGTGTACAAAACCGTATTGTTCTTGTTGGTAATGATGTAAACATGGGATTGTTTCATGGGGATAAATTAGAGTTTATCATTAAACAGATTCTTACGGTCGTACCTCCCTCAGAATGACGGCCACCATTAGACTACCCGCTCGAACCGAAACACCCTCTCCCCCTGCTTCACATTAAAAAACTTGCAGTTGGAATAGTGTACAAATTCATAAGGGGCATCGTAGTCAAAACCCGTTTCCTGAACTCTAAAAACGGCATCGCAATCAATATTTCCATAAGGTGAAATACGGCGGAAACCAAAATCGGTGGCACTTCCATTTTTGCGCAGCTCGAACCAAGCACCGGCAGCAATGCCGGATAACCACTGGGCATGTTCCGATTTTTCATTATTGTGTTTTGGTTCCAAAGTGCCAACAAAATTCACTTGGTGGTCTTTCAGTTTATCCAAAAAATTCCGAACGTTTTCACTTTTTTGAGAACCCTGAAATTCCAAAATTTTACCAGTTTCGGATACTTCATAAACATAATTTTCAGTATCGGCCAAAACCACATTCCCCACCGTACTCGGCGTAAACCATTTCGACTTGACCAAAGCCTTTTTAATCTTGACATCCGTTACCGAAGCAATCAAACTATCTGTCACAAAGCGTGCACAATTGCAGGCCTCTTTGATAAACGCAGCATAGCGGATAAAATGCTTGCTTTGCATTTTAGTGATATGCTCCCGAGCCTTTTGATAATTCACGGCATTGCATATAGAAGCCACTAATTTTCCATCGCCATGGGTTAACTTTGGGTGAGTTCCCAAAAATTCTAAAATCTCATTGAGATTAGTGATGGTATCATTTTCTATATTGGCGACCAATGGAAAATCTAACTCATTATCCGTATCCTTTCCCCTAACGCGACCTGTGGGCTCTGGTGTGATATATCGTCCGAAATCATGGTATTCCAATTCGCCCGTGGCTTTATTAATCAAGACCAATGCGGCATGCCCCGCGCGCAGGTAGTTTTTTTTACCAATTCCCAAATATCTTAAAAAAGGTGAATACCATTCGTCAGCCACCATAACAATGGTTTCGGGATAGGCCATGGTGATGATTATTCCCGTATTAGCCATTGACCGGTTGAGGAAATTTAAAGGTTTTGGAAGTACTGATGTCCTTGAGAAGATTTGCGTAACGCACTTCTACTGAACCGCTCGTCTTTTCAATTTGGGTGATACTAGTGGTTTTTACAAAACCGCGATCCATAATCACCCCGTAATCCAAATTACCTTTCCCTGAGGTTTTATGAAATGTCATCACTGAGTTAGCATCAAGAATATGATGCGCTTTAAAATCTTTAAACCAGTTTTGACGTTCAGTTCTCATCACTCCATTATATAATGTAGAAGACGACCAAATGTGCGCCTTAAAAGGCAATTCCTTGATATGTTTTGTAGCACCATCCCAAACCAATTCATAAAATTTCACTCCGTGATTCCAGTCTGAAATTATAATCGTAAAAGGCTCAATATCATCATAATCATAGCTCCCCATGGTGTCAACAATATGATCTGCAACCATAAAATCCTTGGCTACAATGCCCCTACTCTTTCGGTATTTTGATTTGCGCTGGTGAAACTCAAATGCACCATTCAATACACAAACCACACGTTTTTTTTCGCTTATCCCAATCCAAGTTCCTCCTGAAAGTTCATCCTTCGGAAACAACATTTCGGTGCCATTTTCAGTATAAAAATCTGGAGCTAGTGATACCCGTTCTGGGGCTTCATCCCTGTTGGATGTTAAAATAAAATCGGTTTTCCCTTTTGGGACTATCGTAACAGTACACATGAAATCTGTAGTCTATTTACTTTGGAGCAACTTACAAAAAAATAAACAAAAACTATATTCATGAAGTGGACATAAATTCATAACCAAAAAACAGAGCTATTAATAAAATTTAACGTCATTTTAAGGTATTTGAGCAGTAAATTGTAATTTAATAATTCGTAAATTTGCACCCAATTCATTGAAAATTTTTTAACGAAAACGAATTAATCATGGGAAAAGGCTTTTTTAATGTACCAATTGCAGTTAACGAACCTGTTAAATCCTACGCTCCTGAAACTCCAGAACGCAAGGCTGTTTTAGAGACCTACAAAACCATGTTTAACAGTCAAATTGATGTACCGCTTTACATTAATGGTAAATACGTTTCAACCGGAAACACCAGAACCATGTCCCCTCCTCACGATCACCAACATAGTGTTGGCACGTATCACCTAGCTGAGCAAAAACATATTGATGAGGCTATTTCCACAGCGTTGGAGGCTAGAAAATCGTGGAGTCAAATACCATGGGAACAGAGAGCGGGTATCTTTTTGAAAGTCGCGGAATTGGTTGCTGGCCCATACCGGGCTAAAATAAATGCGGCCACAATGATTGCGCAATCCAAAACCATCCATCAAGCGGAGATTGATGCGGCTTGCGAGCTTGTGGATTTTTTGCGTTTCAATGTGCAATTTATGACGGACATCTACGCCGAGCAACCCGAAAGCACCAATGATGCTTGGAACCGTGTGGAATATCGTCCACTGGAAGGGTTTACTTATGCCGTTACACCATTCAACTTTACGGCTATAGCCGGAAACCTGCCAGCTTGCATGGCTTTAATGGGCAATGTGGTGGTTTGGAAACCAAGCGATAGTCAAGTCTATTCTGCAAAAGTGATTATGGATGTGTTTGAGGAAGCTGGAGTGCCTCCGGGAGTCATCAATGTTGTATTTGGAGATCCTGTGATGATTACGAATACCATATTGGCAAGTCCTGATTTTTCAGGGTTGCACTTTACAGGTTCTACCTTTATTTTCAAGGAACTTTGGAAACAAATCGGGAATAATATTCACAACTATAAAACCTATCCAAGAATTGTTGGGGAAACTGGAGGGAAGGATTTTATTATCGCCCATAAATCGGCAAACCCGAAACAAGTTGCTACAGCCATTTCGCGAGGCGCCTTTGAATTCCAAGGGCAAAAATGTAGTGCCGCTTCCAGAGCTTATATTCCAAAGGGTATATGGAATGAAGTTAAAGGTTTTGTTGTTGAGGACGTAAAATCCTTTAAAATGGGATCTCCAGAAGATATGGCCAATTTTATTACAGCCGTGATTCACGAGGGCTCATTTGACAAATTGGCTAAGTATATTGACCAAGCCAAAAAAGACAGTGATGTTGATGTTTTGATTGGCGGAGGCTACGACAAAAGCAAAGGCTTTTTTATCGAACCTACCGTATTGGTGACTTCAAATCCCAAATACACCACAATGTGTACTGAACTGTTTGGACCTGTGATTACCATTTATGTATACGAGGACGATACCTATTCGGAAACTTTAAAATTGGTTGATGAAACCAGTGAATATGCACTTACTGGGGCTATTTTGTCTACCGACAGATATGCTATAACCGAGGCTACCGAGGCCCTCCAAAACAGTGCAGGCAATTTCTATATCAACGATAAACCTACTGGGGCAGTCGTAGGCCAACAACCTTTTGGAGGCGCAAGGGCCTCAGGAACCAATGACAAAGCAGGAAGTGCACAAAATCTATTGCGATGGGTTTCGCCAAGGTTAATAAAGGAAACATTTGTAACCCCTACGGATTATCGCTATCCGTTTTTGGGGGAATAATGAAGTATTATATTTAAGGAAGAAGGGATCAGTTAATGGAATTGGTCTCTTTTTTTTTCTATTTTTTTTAAAGTCTTCAGCGTAAACCCAAACGTCAAAAATCGATCTTCTTTCTGCTGACCTTCAACAACGATACTTTCATAAGTATGCAAATAATTCACCTTAAAGTTTAAAAAATCCCAAATTGGTAATTCCAGTCCAATATCGGCCTGCCAACGAAAATTATCACCTTCCTCCAGCGAAGGTTGAAAATAACTGACATGATTTAAGATCACCTTCTTTTTAAATAAGAGGTATTTCCCGTTTACCCAAAACGTTCCCCGTAACGTACTGATGGATTGCAAACCGTCATAATTATTGCGATTAAAGTCTGTTTTGGAAAAATCCGTACGTTCAAATTCACTTGAAATCGAAAATTTGAGCCAATTTCCATTTTGGCTCCAAGCTTGATAGGTTACCCCTGCACCATAGAGATACCGCAAATCGATTTCCCGCCTAAAATTAGTGCTCAAAAAACCTAAAAACAAAGGGTAAAATTTACGTTCTGGATTAATGTACAGAAAGTTAAGACTCAAAATATCTTCATCTGCCTTTTCCTTTCCAAACTCTTGATACACATAGGAATTCCT
Source organism: Hyunsoonleella aquatilis (assembly GCF_014270105.1). Lineage (GTDB taxonomy): Bacteria > Bacteroidota > Bacteroidia > Flavobacteriales > Flavobacteriaceae > Jejuia > Jejuia aquatilis. The sequence goes on along the minus strand of NZ_JACNMF010000001.1, from coordinate 628,618 downwards.
AGTTTTAAAAATCCAGTTTTTCCAAGGTTTAAAACTAACTTCAGAGTTTGTCCTGAAAATTAAGGTTTCTACATTACCCCCTTGCCAAAAACCAGTAATTGCTAGGTTCGCTTTTAAACTAAGCGTATCACTTTCGTTGATTTGTGCAGATAAAAAAATGGGGATAAAAACTAAGGTGCAAAAAACGTTTTTCATTTTTTTCAATATGAAATTGTTCCTTTTTTATACTTACAAAGATATCCATTGATTGGTACCCATATAGTTTCTAAATCAGGGAAATAACCATACAAATACACAACAAAAATTGTCTTACCTTAGTAAGCAGTAATAGTAACTTTCGCAACTAATTATGAAGTATCCCTCCTTTTATCTCATCCTTTTTTTATTAAGCTCACAATATATAACCGCCCAATGGACCAACCGTTACCCCCAGGTAGATGGCTTTGGACACCATGTGTATTTGGAGGGTTATGAATTGCCCGTGATGAATTCGGGGGCAACGGGTCCCGCACCATCTCCATCGGGGAACGAAGTGGTGTTTTCGGCAAAAGGCTGGTTGTGGCTGATGGATTTGAATACGCAATCGGCACGCAGAATTACCTCCACTGGAGCCATGGATTTTAAGCCCAATTGGTCGCCAGATGGGAAACACATTGTATTTGTTCGTGATACAGGATTGGATACCAAAATCATGTTGTTGGATATGGCTCAAAACAAAGAATTCCTCTTGATAGATACCAAAGCTTTGGATTTAGATCCGATTTTTTCACCTGACGGTGCTTCGGTTTATTTCGCTTCCGCGGAAAATGGCTCATTGGATATTTGGCAATTGGATTTGGCTACCAAAACCAAAACGGTTCTCACAAAGGCCAAAAGTCTCGAGCGTTTGCCCATTCCGCTGAATTCAAAATATATGATTTATCTGAAGAAAACCGGGTTTTCTTATGATTCTATCGAAGTGTATAGTTTGGACAATGATGAATCCTTGGCTTTGGCTGAAGAAAATTTTATGTCGCAAGCCTCATTTTCATTGAGTTCCGACCAACGAACTTTGGCATACACCTGGCCACAGGATGATGATTACGAGCTTCGCCTATTGGATATCAAATACCCCGAAAGCAATTTATTGTTGACAAAAAGCAACACACTACCGTTAAACCCAAAGTTTAGTAGCGACAATCAATGGATTTATTATTCCGAAACCAATACAAACGAGCTTTCTGAAATAAAGCGCATTCGAGTGAGCGGTGGCAAGCCAGAGTTGTTGGAAATCAAGTCTTGGGAATGGAATGCCCCAACAGGAACCCTTAAAATCACTAGTAAAGTGGATGGCAAAATCACACCCGTCCGCATGAGTGTTGTGGATGCCAATGGGCATCCCGTGGTGCCCAATACGGGGATTATTCATTCCGAAGGGCAAAACGGCATGGTTTTCTTTTATTCCGATGGCGAAATTGAATTACAAGCACCTCATGGCGAACTCACCATAACAGCTGTCCACGGATTATCCACTGAAAAAACAGTTATCAAAAGTACGGTGGGCACTGATTCACAATCCGCAGAAATCAATTTGAAAACCATTTGGAATGCCCAAGCCAATGGCTGGTATTCTGGCGACAATCATTTTCATTTGAATTATGGAGGCACGAACCAACTCGATCCCGAGGACATCGTTTTGGACTTAAAGGCCGAAAACATGGATGTGGCTTTTCCGCTATTGGCCAATTTGGGCAACCGCTTTTTGCAACCATCCATTTGGGATTGGAAACGTACCGAACCACCTTTAATTCAATTTGGGCAAGAAGTTCGCTCCCATTTCCTGGGGCATTTGGGTCTCCTTGGAACAAAAGATATTTACTGGCCGTGGGTTTGGGGGCCCTATTATGATGTGTACGGGCGGGACGACCGCTTAAACGCCGAACCGTTGGAATTTGCCCGAAACCAAAATGCCTTGGGGGGCTACGTCCACCCGGTAAGTGTACGCGACCCATTTACCGAAAATGGTGCAAGGCGTATCCCCATTGAACTGATTGCCGATTGCGTTTTAGGGAAAAGCGATTTGATAGAGGTGGGCTGTTTATGGAGTGATGAAATTGGAACCGCTAATTTGTGGCACGAAATTTTGAATATCGGGCAACCTTTGGCTATTTCCGGGGGCAGTGATGTAATGAACGACTTGTACCGAACGATGGCCATTGGGGTCACTCGGGTTTATGTAAAACCTGATGGGGATCTCTCCATTCCCAGTTATTTGGAAGCTCTAAAAAATGGACGCAGTTTTGTGACGAATGGTCCACAAATCCTATTCGAGGTAGACGGCAAAGAAGTTGGCGAGGTCATCAACACCAAAAGCAAAACAATAAAATGGACTCTGGATGTGCATTCCCCTACGCCTTTTGATCTGGTTGAAATTTTTGTGAACGGTGCAATAGTTTGGTCCAAAAAAGGGAATACCAAGGCAGGATCAAAAACATATAAAGGGAGTATTGATGTGCCAAAAGGCGGTTGGGTAACGGCTCGGGTTTCGGGTGGCGTAGTGGATTGGCCCTTGATGGATAGCTACCCTTTTGCTGAAAGCAGTCCGGTTTGGTTTAATTCGGTTGGGAGCACAGATAAAGAAGCGGCCAAAGCATCTGCAAATAAGCTTTTAAGATTGCTAAGTGTATCCACACAACGCTTAAAGCGAGGCTATGGGGATAATCCTATTCCGAAATTGGAGGGGCATTTTGAGGAGGCGAAGCAACATTTGGAAAGTATTATAAATCAATAATTCAATGTCAGTTCGAGTGAATTTCACGATTGGAATGAGTGAAATTTATATCGAGAACATTGATTTCTTGCATAATGTGGTTCTCGATACGATTTCTCATGCTTCGAAATCACTCGAACTGACACGGTTCTTTGAAAATAGCCTTAATCGATTTACTTCCTATTAAAATACCACCAATTCATCTCCTGGGTCAATTCAAAACCCAAGCTTTCGTATAAGCCAATGGCAGGATTGCCTTTGGTGGTATGCAAAATGGGATGCTTGCCCGTTTTTAAAATTTCCTTGGTGGCATGCACCGTGAGCTGTTTTGCAAAACCACGTCGGGTATAATCAGGATGGGTAACGACACCGCTGACTTCTATAAAATCATCCGTTTGCATGCGCTGGCCACTGGTGGCCACCAATTTGTCATTTTTAAAAATGCCATAGTACTCCCCCATATCAAAGGTACGTTTTTTGTAGTATCCGGGCATCACCAACCAGATTAAACCATAAATATCTTCAATATGTGCCTCTGTTAATGGCACAATAGTTTCGGTCATTTCCACCTCAATCAACTCTTTTAAAACCATTTGGCAACCTTCCATTTTTTGGTTTAGCACCACAAAAGTTTCATCATAGGACGGAACGTCTTTTTCAGAAACCAGGAAAAAGCTATCTGTCAATTTGGAATAGGCCGTCAATGCTTCTGCGGTTTTGGTGGCATCCGTAAATCCGCCGAAGGGACAAATCTCCGGGTCATAAAATGCGACCTCATCGTATGAAACGGCAAACTTTTGATGCGTCTCGTTTAGGGAATGCCAAACGGGATTTTGTAATGTATTTTGAAAGTGGGTCAAATTTGTTACTGGCTTAAACCTCAAATGTAATTTGAAATGTTGAAATTTCTACAAAATTAACGCTTGGTTTTGATTTAAAAAAGCTTGACTTTGTCAGAAAAAATAACGAACTTCGTTTAACATTCGGTAAACTTCATTAAAACGCAAGCTTATCTTGGTATTGTAGCAAATTTCAAGAGTATCGTTACAAAAATTCGACCATAACGAATTATAAATATTAATATAAAATTCCATTTCAAGAAATGAAAAAAATACTACTTTTTAATTCAATGCTGTTTGTTTTCAACACAATCTTTGGGCAAATTAGTTTTGAAGATAAGATTAATCTTTATGATTATAACTATTTAAGTGTCAATATTATTTATGACGATTTCGATAATGATAATGATTTGGATATAATAAAACATGGTGCTCCTAATTCAAGAAATGTTTTACTTCAGAAGAATGAAAATGGTAATTTTAATGCCAATCCATCGATTTTGCTAGATACTCGAAAAAACCCTATTATTTCTTTAGATTTAAACAATGACGGTTTTCCCGATTTAATAACTTACCAGGAATTTAGCACTATAGGTGTTTTATATAATTTACAAAATGATACATTTAGTGAAGAGGAAACCGTTCAAAGTTTTCATGGTTCATACTCGCATACACTTAAACCCATAAAAATTGATTACAATAGCGACGGTTTCATGGATTTAATTCTTATCAACAATACTAGAGATGCTTACTTGCTACGCAACAATCAATTAGGTGGGTTAGAACCGGCTAAATTTTTAATTCCAGTAGGCACATTTAATTATATAAATAAAATTGAGGATTTTGATAATGACGGTGATTTAGATTTCTATATATGGGATTATAATAAATTAAAAATTCATTTATTCGATGAAGATTCTGATGACTTTATTCAACCAACTGCCCTACAAGCTACATCTTCGCTAGAATCGTTCGGAGTAATAGATTTAGATGGAAATGGTTATAAAGATATATTATACTTGAAAAATGGATCGGTATGGGCAAAATATTTTGATTTTGACAAAAATACTGACCAATATATAGTGTTGAATGACATAATAGTTGTCGATAATATTCCCTTAAACACTAATTACAACAATCATAATTCAATTTATATTGAAAATAAAGAAAATGGAGTTTATGCAATTTATGTTGCTTTATTGACTACAGATAACCACCATAATATATATAAATTCAACGTACAAAATAATGTATTTAGTACGGCTGAGACAGTGTTGGCTAATTTTGAAATAAATACACTTAGCCTAAATCAATTTAAATTTTTAGACCTAAATAACGATTATAATTTAGATTTCACATATACAACAAGCTCTAACCAAAATAAAATGATACTAATTAATAATAATATTAATGACCCTTTAGACAAGACTATTTGTGTTCAACAGTTTATTTTACCAAATGATTTTTCTGTTATTGATATGAATGGTGATGGTATAGAAGATATCTGCGTGGGTAAATCTGGATTAGCTTATTTTGAAAAAACTGCTAACAATGAATTGAGCGAAATGCAAAATTTAATTGGTGTAGCTGCTAGTCCTAATACCACCTCTTACCCAAATTATAATATAATTGACTTTAACAATGATGGTATAGGAGATGTAATTGATTTTGAAAGTTTAACAGATAATATTAAACTTTTTAAAAATTTAGGAAATGATAGTTTTGAATTTATTCAATCCATTAACCTTCCAAATAACCTTTTAGTGACTGATGTTTCCTTTGCCGATATTGACAGTGATGGTTTTAAAGATTTAATTATATATAATATTTTTGAAATTCTAGCATACAATAGTCTTGATTCCACAGAAAATAGTGGGTTCTATTGGGCGAAAAACAACAGTGGAGTCGATTTTGGTACGATTCAACCTATAGTAATAACTGGTGTTGATAATATTTCAACATCTACATTCGCTTTTGATGATTTTAATGATGACGGTGAAGTTGACTTATTAATGTTGAATTCTTATTTTGAAAACAAAGAAATGTATTTTCTAGAGAATTCTAATGGACAATTTTCTGGAAATAGGATAGCAACAATTACTGGAAATTATAGTAGAAGTCATTTAAAAATTAAGGATTTTGATCAAGATGGAGATTTAGATTTTTTTTTATATGACATAAACAGGGGTCAAAATAGCGGTAGTCCATTACTATTTTTCAAAAATGATAGTCAAAATAACTTTCAATCAATTATTATTGAAAATTTGAACATTGAAGATCTAGAGTTTAGTGATGGTGATGGCGATGGTATTAATGAAATATATGCATGGAACTATGATCACAATTCTTATATGAACAATATTTTTTATTACACAACACCGGACTACGTAAGTTTTACCAAAGTGCAAATAGACTCTTACAGCTCTATTAATGAAAAATCAGACCCCTCTACTAGAGGTGATTTACTTTTGTATGATTATAATGATGATGGTAAAGATGATTTATTTATTAACAACTATTCTTCATTTTATGGATTAATATCTGTCTATAAAAATAATTCAGAAACCTTAGGAATTGAAGAAATTAAAAATGATAATACTTCAAATAAATTACAAGTATATCCTAACCCTTTCGTAAATTCTGTTAATTGGAGTAGTCAGAAAAATGAAATCTATAACATAAAATTATTTTCTCAAAATGGTAAATTAATTTTTGAAAAAACAACTTCAGAAAACAACCTAAATCTTTCTTCTTTCAATAGCGGAATTTACTTTTTTGTCATTAAAGAAAGTACTTATGGTAATAAATGGGTTTATAAAATAATTAAAAAATAAATCTTACAACACTAGGATAATAAATTAAAAAAACTTGCTACAACAAAGTATAAATTTTATTGCTAGCTAACTGCTTATTTGCGAAAGTTCTCGCGAACTTTCTAATCGGTAATATTTTGCTTACTTTTAGCATAAAAACACGCAACAAACTTTATACAGAGCCGTTAAACGAATCCCCAAAATCAACAACCCAAGCAGAAAACCCCAACTTTTAAATTTGTACCCAACCCCAGCAAGCATGCCCGCGTTAGGGATTGTAGCGGCATCCTTTTGCTTTATTAAAGTTTGGCGGAAATTTTACAAATTATCACTGATTTAAAGGTGGATTCCTGCCTTCGCAGGAATGACAGAAAGCAAAAGATATAGCGGAAAGCCTGCCTGCCGGCAGGCAGGCCCGACCCCGACGCTTTCGGTCGGGGTAACGCCCAAAAAGGACATAAGATAAAACTTAAATTAATTATTTTTCGCCCTCTTTTTTTCCTTTAAAATCTTTAATGTACTCGCTTGGTGTTTGTCCAAATTGCTTTTTAAAACATGTTCTAAAATACTTTGCATCTGAAAAGCCTACCATAAAAATAACTTCCGTAATGGAATATTGACCAGAAAGCATTAGTGTTGCCGCCCGTTTTATTCGAATAGTTCTTATGAATTCTGAAGCGGATTGTCCTGTAATAGACTTTATCTTTTTATGAAGTGCAGAGCGACTCATACCAATGTCTAACGAAAATTTTTCTACGGAATAATCTGAATTATCTATATTTTTATCAATAAACTTAAAGGATTTTTTCAAGAAGTTTTTATCTAGTTTACTGGACAATTCTTTCCAACTGGAGGGCGTAGATTTTGTCTTGAATTTTTCAGCCCATTGCTGTTTGGTTTTTAAAATATTGTTAACCCTAAGTCGGAGAATCTCCATATTAAAAGGTTTTAATACGAATTCATCGGCACCTGCCTCTAGACCTTCTTTTTCATTTTCTAACCCTAATTTTGCTGTAAGTATTATTACTGGAATATGACTTGTGTTTATATCATTCTTAATTGTTTTACACATCTCAACACCATTCATTATGGGCATCATTAAATCTGAGATTATTATGTCTGGTCCCATTTTTAAGGCGAGATCCAATCCTTCTTTTCCGTTTTTAGCATTTATTACTTTGTAATAGTTTTCAAAGTAATTAGACAAATATTCTCTTAAATCTGCATTATCTTCAACTATTAGTAATGTTGGAGTGTCCTTTGTATATTTAACTTTTTTTGTGGCTTTTGGAGGCGTTATTAAGTCGTTTTTAAAATCTTTAACTTCATTTTTAACAAAACTAAAATCATATTGCTTGGGCCGAATTTCGAGCATAGAATCATCTTCATATTCATCCTTTGATATGGGAATTGAAACTGTACAGGTTGTGCCTTTATTTACAGTGCTATCCATAGAAATGGTGCCCTTATGGATTTTCACCAAGCGCTTTGTATATGCTAAGCCTAGACCAGAGCCTGTTTGTATGCTGTTGCTTTCTTTTTTAACTTGATAAAACCTTTCAAAAACGCTAGATAAATCTTCGCTAGATATTCCAACTCCTTCATCAACAACTTTTATAATAGCGCAATCTTTACCGTCAATATTTTTTTTATCTACATTTAGCGTAATGCTTTTACCAGAAGGTGTAAACTTAAAAGCATTCGATAGTAAATTATACACCACTTTTTCAATTTTGTCATTATCAAACCAACCCTCAATTGATTTTTTATTAGATTTAAACTTAAAGTTCACTTGTCTTTCTATTGCAATTTCTTCAAAAGCATTATAAATTTCAGTTAGAAAACTTACAAAATCGCCTTCCTCTACTATTAAATTTACATTGCCAGATTCTGCACTTCTAAAGTCTAATAATTGATTAATTAGCTTTAACAGTCGTGTTGAATTTTTATACATTATAGCATTTAAACGCTGTAAATATTTGGCATCATTACTTCCCTCCATAATTTGCTGTAGAGGGCCTATTATAAGTGTTAGTGGTGTTCTTAATTCATGAGAAATATTCGTGAAAAATCTTAATTTCATTTGATTCATCTCTTCAGACTTTTCATGTAAAGCACTCTCAAGTTTTATTTGATTTTTTAGTTTTATCTGATTCCATCTTACTCTATTTACGATAAAACCAATGACTGCTAAAAGGAAAATAAAAAATACAATTGCAGTAGTTGTTAGGTACCAAGGTGGTGTAATTGTTATCATTATTTCCTTGGGCACATCACTCCAAATCGATGAGCTATTAGAACCGTATACTTTAAAAACATAATCTCCAGGAGGCACGTTTGTGTAAGATGCAAATTTGCGCTCTTGACCTGTCGTACTATGGGACTTCTCTTCAAACCCTTCTAAAACAAACTTATACCTGTTTTTTTTAGGGTTAGAAAAGTGCATACTTGAAAACTCAAATTCAAAAGAATTTAAATCATATGGTAACACGATTTTTTCAGTTTCATTTAACCCCTTATTTAAAATTATTTTACCATCTATCTTTTCATTAACCCCAATAGATTCATTAAATAATTTAAAATCTGTGAGGGTAACCTGTGGCTTTTGAGTATTAACAGTTAAGTTATTAGGATGAAAAAAAGTAAATCCACCCACACCGCCACATAACATCATTCCAGATGACGTAAATTCCATGGCATTATCCACAAACTGATCGACATTAAAGCCATCTTCTTTTTCAAAATATATTATTTTCCCTGTACTAGGGTTTAATTTAGAAATTTGCCTTGTGTGAATAGACCAAATATTTCCCTTAAAATCCTCTTTTAATTGAGAAACAACATCGCTAGGCAAACCATCTTCAACCGTATAATGAGTGAATTTATAATCATCTTTATTAGAGTAAGTTAAACGGTTTAACCCTCCTCCATAAGTTCCAATATAAAGGTCCCCATTTTTTGCTTGATGAATATCCACTATATGGCTACTACTTAAAGAATTTGAATCTTCCGGATTATTATAAAACTTTTCAAAAGTTACTTCACCTGTTGAGGAGCGATTTAATTTATTCAAACCATTAACCGTAGCTACCCATATAACTCCTTGGTCGTCTTCTATAATATCTCTAACGTTGTTACTAGATAAACTCGTAGAATCTTTACTGGACGCATTATAATTAACCGCATAATAAGAGTTGGTTTGCTTGTTAAAAGTCATTTTTATTACACCCTTTTCCCATGAGCCAAACCAAATATTTCCTTGTCTATCTTCTTTAATTGCAAAGACACGATTATCAATAATATTCCCAAAATCATCTTCTATATCATCAATTTCTTTGATATTATAAGTTTCAGATATTTCGTTGTACTGAATTTTAAACAGACCGTTTAAAGCCCCTACCCATATAGCCCCTTCACTATCGCTTATTAAGCGTTTTACTTCAGGAAACATTGTAGCTTTATATGTTTTTATGCCTTTAACTGAATCTAAATAAATTATGGGCGACCCCGTTGTATTGGATGGGTTGTTTTTAAATACATCCTTATCTAGTGCGGTAATAATCCCATCTTCAGTTCCAAACCAAAAGTTCCCCTTTTTATCTTCACAGATTGTAACTATTTGTGATTTAAACAACCGGGATGAATATTTATTATCCAAGTATTCGGTTGAATTGTAAAAAGAATGACTTTCTAAATCCATTTTAAACAAACCATTGGTTAAAGCGCACAACCACAACACATTGGAGTTGTCAATAAAAATTTTTTGAAAATCTTGATTATCAATAACATTTTTTAATTGTTTATCGTTTGATAAATTTCTAATTTCCCCAGATTCGACGTTATAGTTTAGAAGCAACCTATTCCCAGCAATCCATATTCTTCCGTCTTTATCTCCAGACATATTAATGATGCGTTGCTCTTTTAATTGACTAGGGTTCACACTCGCTTTAAGTTCAATTTTTTTAGATTCAACAACTTTTAAATCGGTGTTTAATTTTATATTTAGCAACTCAAGGTCTTCATTTATAGCCCAAAACATATTTTTTGGGTATTCTAATATATCAAGTACGGTGCTTTCACTATCAAACAATGAGTCCCTATAATCTGTAGCTTCAATAGACAACTTGGGAGTTGTCCCATCTCGTATAATATCGATTTGATGTAGCTTAACAGTTTTAGAAGGTGTTAACAACCAAAATTTACCATTTGCAGAAGGCTTAATATTTTCAATATTCAATTTAACCCCACCATATTTATTCAAAAAGAACTCATATTTTAGTTTTCCTTGATCATCAATTTCAAAAAACTTTAGACCATCTAAAGAATTAATAAGGAAAATTCCAGATTCAGACTGGTATATCCTGTTTCTACCTGTAAAATCGGGGATGTCACCTACCTCAAAATAAGTGTCAATTTTTCCTGTATCTGGATCTATTCTATTAAGTCCAGATATTGTGCCTACCCAAATAAAACCATCTTTATCTTCAAATAATTTAAATATAACACTACTGCTTAAGCCCTTATCCCCTGCTCCATAATTGTAATGTTTCATGGAATAGCCATCGTACTTGTTAACCCCATTTAAAGTAGCAAACCATAAGTAACCGTTCTTGTCCTGAATAATACTAGTAACCCTGTTGTGAGATAAACCCTCATCTGCACCAGTTTGATGTAATTGCCATTGCGAAAACGTGGAGGTGTAGACTATTAAGAAAAAGCCAACTAAATAAAACTTTCTTATAGTTTTAATCATATTTACTAAATAACTTACAAAGCCTCGTTAAATATAAGTATAAAGCATTTCTAAATTAACTTCAAAACACAAATACTATTAGACTATTTTTAGACTCTAATGATCTTTATGAGTTGAAAACTTTAAATCGCAAGTATGAAGCCAAAACTTTAAAAAAAATCATAGTTGTATTATTGAAACAATTTAAGAATTAAAGACAATCCTATTAACTCAATGATCAGTTGTTAAAAAACAAAAAACTCAACTAATGGCACACTAAGATTATTTTGTGGAAGACAATCCTAATTTAAACCAAATAATTAAGTTTTATTTATAGTTAAATAAAAGTCTGAAACTATTATTTAAGCAGACGCTCTCTGAATAAAATTGAAAGGTACTTTATACTTCCCTCTTTCCTTGTTTAAAATCATTTTGGCAGCTATGTCTCCCATAACATTGTAATCTGTAGTTACAACCGAAATTCCAAAAAGATTTTTAAGAGGTGTGTCGTTATAAGAAATAACGCCAATATCTTCTCCAAGTTTAAATTCTTTTTCTCTTGCTTGTTCTACAAAAGTGACTAACTCCGACTCTTCGATAATAATGAATAAATCTCCTTTATTGATGGTCATGTCATCAGATACTTCATCTATGACCTCAAAATCAAATTGATGTGTGTCACAAAATTTTCTAAAGCCATGAAAAATCCTTCTAGGATAGGGGTAAATTGATTCTTGGGGATAAACTAATATTATTTTTTGGTATTTGCTTAATATGTGCAATCCTTCTGATAATGCGCCATAAATATCCTTCTCGAAATCTTGATATACTGTTATAATTTGATTTTGATTTGATTCTAACGCATTATCCATTAAAATAAGTTTGTTCTCTGGTATCTTCTTTAAGGCATGAGATACTTTTGGAGTCATGCTAGTGTGTTCCAAATTCTCCGTTTTAAAGTGTGGCATAATCACATAATAATCATAAGATAATTTGTGCTTGTCTAGTAGATTTAAAAATAGTGTTTCATCTCCATTATAAATGTGAAGGTCTGCATGTGCATTTTCTCCAATAGAATCTGCAAAGGCATTATAAATTTTCATTTTATAATCACTTAGCTTATTAATTAAAAACAAAATATTAACCTTAGATATAAGTTCTGTTCTGGCTATATAAAACCCTTTACCTCTTATAGAAGAAATTACATTGCGCTCTTTTAGAATGTTGTATGCTTTTTCAACTGTATCACGAGACACAAATAAATTTTCACTAAAACTGTTGATTGATGGAATTTTTTGATCCATAACTAAATTTCCAACGGAAATATTATGAATTATAGATTTAACAATTTGCTCATATTTAGACTCTCTTGAATAGTCATCAATTTTAATAAGTTCTGCTATTTCCATTTTAGTAAAATTTAAAAAGTAAGAGTGTTAGTAAATAGTTGGTAAACGTGTTACATGCCAGTAAACACCGTATACTACAATATTATAATGTTCTTGCTTTTTTTTTAAGGAGATATGTTTTTGATAGGGGGATAAATGGGCCTTTTACAGGGGTAAATGTTTTTAATTTAGGGGGTAAATGTATATATCCGGACTGCCTTTATAAGCAAAAAGTTAAATTGAATAGGAGTCTTTTTGAGTAGAAATCAACTAGTACAACTATTCATAATAGTTAAGAAGTTGTGAATTTTATTCACTACATATACTATGAAACAGAACAAGTAAAAAGTTATTTAATTGACTTCTACCCTTTTTACACCTTTATACCCCCCGGATTGTATACCTATGGTTTCAGGAGCGAATTTAGAAGAGTCAAATGTCGTATTCGGGATAGGTATTACAGCATTAGATTCAGCTATACTATTTTCAATTATTTTATCCAGTTCTATTATTTTTTCAGGGTATAATTTTGAGAGATCATTATGTTCTCCAATATCCCATTTTAAGTTGTAGAGTCGATAAGCATGTTTAAAATCTTTACCTAAATGAAAAATTCGAATTAACTTCCAATCTCCAGAACGAACCGAAATTGAAGCTGGCAACCAATCCGGCACCTTTGGTTGATGAGGAAAAAATGTAATAATTCCGTCTCTTTCAATGGTTTTTCCTTTTAAGGTAGGTGTTATATCCATACCATCAATAATATGATCTTTGGGAAGAGGTATATTTGCTAGATTCAAAAGTGTTGGATAAAAATCGGTAGATTGGATTATTTGGTCCGATTTAGTTTTAGGCGTTGTTACACCCGGACAAGAAATAATAGTTGGCACCCTAATACCGCCTTCGTACATGGTTGCTTTTCCACCTCGCAGAGGTCTATTACTTGTTGGTGGAGTAATATATTTTTCTCCAGAAGGCAATACGTCTGTAATGCCGTTGTACATGTTTCCTCCGTTATCACTTGTAAAAACAATAATGGTATTATTTGCAATGCCTAGTCTGTCAATCTCATCCAGCAACCTTCCTACAGCTTGATCCAAAGAATGTACCATAGCGGCGTATGTGGAAGAGTGCTGTAAGTCTGTAAGGTCCACTTTAGAACTATAATATGTTTTTAAAGTTTCTTTTGCATCAAAAGGGGCATGCACAGAAAATTGCCAATAATTCATAAAAAACGGCTTAGACTTATCTACATGTCTTAACCAAGAAACAGCTTCATCTGCCATTCTATCCTCTATGTGTTCTTTGGGATATTTTTCTTTAAAATTTGGGTATTTCCAAGGCGCTACAAAACTTCCTGCAGGCCCAGGACCGGGCCAATGTGGGATGTCAACATCAAAGCCATGTTGCAAAGGCGAATAGGGTTCGCTCCCTAAATGCCATTTTCCAAAATGTGCCGTAGAATAGCCTGCTTTTTTAAATTGCTTTACCAGAGTGGGTAGTTTATTGTCTAATCGGGATACTGATACACAATTCACTGCTTTATTCCCGCTATTTGGGTTTTCTTCAAGTGATGCCTTTAGCACTACTTTTTTTAGGTGTGCGGTTGGCGCAGTAATACCTGTACGCAAAGGTGTTTGTCCTGTTAAGATACTAGACCTTGTTGGAGAGCACAAAGGGCTTGCAGAGTAGGCATTGGTGTAGGTCATACCTCGTGACGCTAATCGTTCTAAATTTGGCGTTTCGTAGAGTTTAGTTTTTCCGTATAATGTGACATCACTCCACCCCAAATCATCGGCCAAAATAAACACAACATTTGGCTTATTTTGTGCATAAGCATTTACAGTTAAGAGTAATGGGAATAGTAAAAAAAACAGGTATTTCATTATGCTTTTTTTAAATTGAAACTAAATCCATTTATTGATTTAGGTAATTTAACTGTAACAATATTAATGTAAATCTAATGAAAAAGCATCCTGTTGCTTCTGTGAAAAGAACATGATTTTTGCTTTTCAATTTAGATGAAAATTTAATCCTGAAAGTTTCAAATCTTAAATATTACTAACATCAAAATTTAAGTGGTTCACAAAATATTTTAAAAAAAACATCAGTTGCGTTTGTTCAGTTAAAACATTCCATTTCATGGTTAATGTATAGTTTGTAATTTGTTGGTTTTCTTTAAGTTTTATAGCAGTTTTCCTCTTTTTCTAAGTATCAAAAAGTACCTGTTTACATAAACTCCCAACAGAAACGACAGGATGCAAAAATCTATTTTTAGTAATAAGTTTGTTGCACTACAATTACTTCTTAGTGACGCTTTAGTATTCAAATTAAAAAAGATAAATGAAAAAAATAGTACTCATATTTCTGTCTATAATTCTGATTCATTCCTGTTCAAAAAAAGCAGAGAATAACATATCAATAAACAAAACAACTGTTAATTATTTTGAGAGTCCATTAGGTATTGATGATGCAAATCCTAGTATAAGTTGGACAATGTCGTCAAACGAAAGAAACAAAAAACAAACGGCTTACCAAATTAAAGTAGCTAGCTTAAAAGAATCACTGAACACAGATGATAACATACTCTGGGATTCTGGAAAATTATTGTCAGGGCAAAACTCACAAGTACGCTATGCAGGTAAAGCATTGCAATCTGGACAACACTGCTATTTTAAAGTGAGAGTTTGGGATGAAAACGATGTTGCTTCGGCTTGGAGCGAAGTAAACATATGGACTATGGGTTTGCTAAAAAAATCTGACTGGAAAGCAAAATGGATTGGTTATAAAACAACTGATAAAAATAAAAAGGACACACTACATCTACCGCCTCCGCCGTATTTAAGAAAATCATTTACCACCAAAGCTAAAATAAAGAATGCAACGCTTTACGTAACCGCACTTGGTGCTTTTGAAATGTCTTTGAATGGCGAAAAAATAGGGAAAGATTTATTAGCGCCTGGTTGGAGCGACTACAACAAGCGTATTTATTATAAAACCTACAATGTAACTTCTCATTTAACTGAGGGGAAAAACACCATAGGAGCTATATTAGGAGATGCTTGGTATGCAGGGTATGTTGGCCCAAAAGTATTATCAAAACCTAGAAATAGAGAATTATATGGTTTACACCCTGGGTTACTTTCTCAACTAGAAATTGAATATGATAATGGCGAAAAAGATATTATAACTTCTGATGAAAGCTGGAAGGCGAATGAAGGGCCTTTTATTTATGCCGATTTACTTATGGGAGTAGCCTATAACGCTAATTTGGAACTCCCAAATTGGAATACTACTAACTATGATGATACAGATTGGAACCCTGTTTTTATTCACGAAGGGACAGAAGGTGTTATTCAGGCATATCCTGGGAATAGCATACAGGTATATGATGAAATTGAACCTATTGAAATTACTGAGCCTAAAAAAGACACATACATTTTTAACTTAGGTCAAAACTTTGCAGGACATGCAAGACTACAAGTTTCAGGGGATAAAAATGACACCATTGTTATCCGTTTTGGGGAAAGGCTACATGATGATGGCAGATTAATGACTGAAAATTTAAGGTTTGCACGTGCTACAGACACCTATATTTTAAAAGGCGAAGGCACAGAAATATGGGAACCTAAATTTACCTATCATGGTTTTCAATATGTTGAGGTTACAGGCCTCAAAGCAAAACCTAATAAAAAGACAATTACGGGTATCCCTTTTGGGTCATCAATTCCATTTGAAAGTTCATTTACTTCTTCTGATGAGGTTTTAAATAAAATGTATCAAAATGTTCTATGGACACAGCACTCTAATTTTATGGAAGTGCCTACAGATAGTCCGCAACGCGATGAGCGTTTAGGGTGGCTCGGAGATGTACAGATTTTCTCTAGGTCTGCACTTTATAATGCCAACATAGGTGCATTTAATGCAAAATGGTTCGCAGATGTTCGTGATGCGCAGTATGATAATGGACTCTATGCTGTTTTTGCGCCTCGACCTTACCCTAAATTGGTTTGGTTTTCTCCAGGATGGATGGAGGCTGGTGTAATGGTTCCTTATAATACTTACAAATTTTACAACGACACAAAAGTTATAGAAAACCATTATGAATCTATGACCCGATTCATGGATTATCACATAGAAAAAAGTAAAGTAGATAAATTTTACCCAGAGCATTCATGGCCAGAAGCAAGACCTGAAGGTGGTTTTGGAGATTGGTTGTCTATGACTGAAAAGCATCTTTCACATGATATACTTGCATCTATGCATTATCAATATGCGTTAAAGATTATGTCTGAAATGAGTGGTGCTATTGGCAAACAAGAAAAGGCAGACTATTATAAGGCATTATATAACGAATCGGTTAGTGCATTTATAAAGCACTATATAGATGAAGATGGAAAGTTTCAAATAGATGAAGCTGTTTACGGAGAAGCGAAAGGTTATTTTGAAGGCGAAAGAGGATTTACAGGTCACACACAGTCAGCGTATGCAACAGCTATTTATTTTGATTTACTACCTCCTGAACTAAAAGAAAAAGCAGGAAAACATCTTGTAGATTTATTAGCTGAAAACAATAATTTACCATCTTCAGGTATTTTAGGTATTAGGCAATTATTACCAGCATTATCTTCTATTGGACGCTCCGATTTAGCTTACGAAATTCTGTTAAAAAAGGACTATCCTAGTTGGGGCTTCCAAGTAAAAAATGGTGCTACAACAATTTGGGAACGATGGAATAGTTACACTCCGGAAGATGGTTTTAATGGAGAAATGAATGCCAAAATGAACTCTTTTAATCACTATGCCTTCGGTGCCTTTTCACAATTCTTATTTAGTGATATTGCAGGCATTAATACAAAAGGTGCTGGTTTTAATGACATAGTAATAAAGCCAAAACTAGGTAATATGACGTTGACTGATGTTAACGCAAAATACGCTTCCATTAATGGAGACATTGTTTCTTCTTGGTCGATTGATGGTTCCAATTTTAATTTAAAAGTAGAAATACCAGTAAATACTAAAGCTTCTGTTTACATACCATCTAAAGAAGGAAGTGTTGTATCTGAATCTGGTAGCGAAATCGATTCAAAACTTATAAAGTTCGTAAAACAAGAAGGAGACTATAAGGTGTATGAAATTGGGTCAGGAAGCTACAAGTTTCAATCTGAAATATAATTTTTATTTCTAAGAGGTTGAACAACATTAAGACAGTGTTTAAAACAAAATTCTTCTACATTTTGCTATTAGCAGTAGTGCTTTGCAACTGTAAATCGGAGCCAAAACATGAATATGGTAGTACAATAAGTATTAACACAGAGGATATACAAAATGGAAAACTAATTTTTGAGCAAAAATGTAGTCACTGCCATAATTTTAAAAAGGACGCAATAGGGCCTAACCTAAGTGGTATTACAAAAGAGGTTAGTGAAGCCTGGATAAAAGAATTTATTAAGAATCCATTTAAGATGATATCTCAAAAGGATCCCAGGGCAAAAGCTTTACATCAAAAATATAAAACATTTATGCCGGAGTTTTCATATTTATCCGAAAAGGAATTTGACGAACTTCTAAGTTATATGAATTCTTATTTAAAGAAGAAAGCGTCTGGTAATAATAATTTCGAAGACGTTATAGACAATCCAATTAAAGACACACTTGTGAATTCCAAAGATAACGCTCATATAGAGTTTGTAGCACAAGTACCTGCTTCTTCGAAAAACGGTCAGTTGGCTCGAATAAATAAGTTGGCATGTACTACTAATTCCGGGCGGGTTTTTATCAACGATTTAAGAGGAATGCTTTATGAATTGAAGGATAATAAGCCAAAACTGTATGCTTCAATATCTAGATATCATAATAGCTTTATACATGAACCAGGATTAGGTACAGGGTTTGGGAGCTTTGCTTTTCATCCAGATTTTTCAGAAAACGGATTATTTTATACTGCACATTCTGAAAAATTACATAAAACGAAGGCTGATTTTTCACTTCCGGACAGTATTCCCGTAAAACTACAATGGGTCATTAAAGAATGGAAAAGTAAAGACCCTAAAAGTAAAGTCTTTGAGGGTTCAATTCGAGAACTTTTGCGCATTGATTTTGTTACTATAATGCATGGTATTCAGGAAATTACTTTTAATCCACATAGCTCTAAAAATGATTCAGACTATGGGATGTTATACATTGGAGTTGGAGATGGAGGTAGTGTTGCTTATGGTTTTCCAAAAATAGCGTTGCATGGTGGGGCTCAAGTTTGGGGCACAATTTTGAGAATAGATCCTAGTGGTAGTAATAGTGATAATGGTAAATATAGTATTCCAAAAGATAACCCGTTTGTAAATGTAAATAAAAAGAACAAGGAAGTTTGGGCTTATGGATTAAGAAATCCTAATCGAATTAGCTGGAATGAAGAAGGGCAAATGTATGCTAGCGATATTGGGCATAATATAGTGGAGGAAGTAAACATTATAGAACCAGGTAAGTTTTATGGCTGGCCCATTAGAGAGGGCAAATTTTTAGTAGACCCTTATGGAAATCAAAGTTTAGCCTATCCTTTACCGGATAATGATGTCGATTTTGGTGTTACATATCCAATAATTCAATATGATCATGATGATGGTTCAGCTATTAGCGGTGGGTTCTTTTCCAATACTACACCTTTTAAGGGAAAATACATTTTTGGAGATATTCCAGAGGGTACTGTTTATATAGCAGACCCTTCAGAAACCAACACTGAAAAAAGGAATATTAAAAAGTTGAATATAGTTTTTAAAGGTAAGCAAACAGATTTTAGACAGCTTACCAATAAACGTCGTATAGATCTCAGACTAGGTCAAGATTGTGATGGAAACATGTATATGTTTACCAAAGCAGACGGGAAGATTTATAGAATGATTAATGAATAGTGATGAATTTATACGCGCCGTCAAAACCACTTTGCAGTATAAATACCATAAATAGCTAAGTATATGGACATGGCATTTTTAGTAGGTGTATTACTCGTAGCATTGGGAGGAATTTTAGAAGGTCTTTTTTCAATACCAGTTACTAAAGTAAAAACATGGGAGTTTGAGAATATATGGGGTGTTGGGTCGCTCCTAGCACTTCTATTGCTACCATGGCCATTATCTTATTTTTTCGTAGAAGACTTGTCTCAGTTATACACATCTATACCTAATTCAATTTTAATAAGTGTTGTGTTATGTGGTTTTGCTTGGGGAATAGGGGGTATCTATTGGGGGCGTGCAATTGCAACATTGGGGATGGCTCTGGGAGTTTCTATACTTATGGGACTCATTAATGTTTTCGGTTCAATTGTACCTCTGTCTGTTTTTGAGCCTAACAAAATATTTACTCTAGGTGGTGGTATTTTAATATTAGCTGTTCTTATAATGATTGTAGGGATAATTATAATATCAATTGCTGGTAAAAAGAAAGAGCTGGCTTTAGGAAAACGAGAAAGTAAAGTAGTAGAAAATAAGAAAACAGGAACATTTCGTTTGGGTTTGATCTTTTGCTTAATCTCTGGTATTCTTTCTTCTGCAGTTAATTTTGCATTTATTATTGGCGCCCCAATAACAGAGGAAGCTTCAAAGATGCAGGTACAAGATTATGCTACTAGTTTTGCTATTTGGAGCCTCGTTTTTACAGCTAATTTTTCAATCAATGTTATTTATGGTTTTTACATGATGCTAAAAAAAGGCACATTAAAAAACTTATCTAAAGGTAGTTTTTCTAGAGAGTGGATAGGTGCAATTTTTATGGGTTTAGCATGGCCTGGAGGTATTATCATTTATGGTATTGGCGCAAATTCCATGGGGCCTTATGGCGCTTATGCAGGTTTTCCAATGATGATATTAGCATCTATTCTAGCAGGGAATTTAGCAGGCGCTTTAGGTGGTGAATGGAAAAACTCTGGAGTAGCACCTCGCCGAATTATGATAACAGGAATTTTAGTATTGTGTTTAGCCTTTTCCCTACTGGGATATTCAACTTATGTGATGAATGGATAAAAGTTTAATATGAAAATAGAACTATGAAAAATTCATCAATAATTGATGCGCATATTCATTTATGGGATATAAAGCATTTAGATTATCCTTGGTTAAATCAATTTCCTAAAATCAATAGAACTTTTTCATTGTCTGATTACAATACTGCCACAGCAGGACAGTCTATTGAAAAAATGATTTTTGTTCAAGCCGAATGCAAACCTTCTCAATTTTTAAAAGAAGTGGAATGGGTTCAAGCACTTTCAGAAAAGGACGAGAGGCTCTCTGCAATAATACCTTGGGCACCTTTACATACAGGAAATGCAGTAGCAGAAGTATTAGAAAAATTTGCAGAAAACCCCAAAATAAAAGGAGTTAGACAATTAATTCAACCCCAAGAAGATGTGAATTTTTGTATTCATCGCGATTTTGTTGAAGCTGTTAATCTCCTAGGAAAAAACAATCTACACTTCGAGTTAACAATAGATCCAAAACACTTTCCTGCTGTTCTAAAACTTGTAGAAAAGTGTCCAGACACAAAACTCATTTTAAACCATATAGGCAACCCAAGTATAGTTAACAAACAACTACAACCCTGGAAGAAACATTTAAAAGCATTTGCTGATTCTGGACCCCACTATTGTAAATTTTCAAATCTAGTCTGCAATGCCGATTTAGAGCACTGGGATATAGATGATTTAAGGCCATATGCGGATATAGTGATTGATATTTTTGGTCCGAAAAAATTAATATGGGGTAGCGATTGGCCTCATGCACTTCGCGCATCTTCTTGGTCCAAATGGTTTAAAACTGCAGTTTCTTTAACAGAAGGATTAAGCGAAGAAAAACGTACTAAAGTTTTTAGAACAAATGCAATTCAGTTTTATAACATATAAATAAAAACAGCTATGAGCAATACATTATATAAAAGCAATCATGAATTTGTTCCGCAAAGGTTTGAAGGTAAAGTTGCCATTGTTACAGGTGGTGCTTCTGGTTTAGGAAGGGCTATTACAGAAGAATTCTGTAAAGAAGGCGGTAAAGTTTTATTTACCGATATAAGCGATTTAGGTAAAATAAAACAGGGCGATGATATTAAAAATAATTACGATACAACATTTTTAATGGGAGACATGGGAGATGAAGCATTTTGCAAAACTACTATAACCGAAACCATAACAAAGTATGGGAGAATTGACTTTTTAATCAATAATGCCTTTTCTTTTACGGCAGCAGGGGTCAATGCTGAAACTAAAGATTGGATGCGAAGTTTTGAAGTAGGGCCATTGGCTTATGCAAGAATGGCACAAGAGGTTTATCCCTACATGAAAAAATCTGGTGGAGGTGCTATTGTGAATATTTCAAGTATTTCTGCTCATATCGCACAAAAAGACAGATGGACTTATAATGCTTCAAAAGGTGCGGTAAACCAATTAACTAAATGTCAAGCTCTAGATTTAGCACCTCATAATATAAGAGTAAATAGTGTAGATCCAGGCTGGATATGGACCCATGAAACAGACAAAGCTTCAAATTTAGATGGAGGTGGTCGAGAAAAATGGGATCCTATTTGGGGACGTTTTCACATGTTAAGACGTATGGGCAAAGCCATAGAAGTTGCAAGACCAGTACTGTTTTTGCTTAGTAATGACGCTTCTTTTATTACTGGCACCCATCTAGCTGTAGATGGAGGTTACCTATCAATAGGGCCCGAAGGCTTAGGAGAAAATACTATAAATGCAGGTTCTCAATAATTCAGAAGTTAGTTTAAGGTTATGATTGAAGAACATATTAAACAAATTATACAGAAACTTGGAGCTGATAAAGTTCTTTTGGGAGCAGGTGTCAAAGAAAGATATGAGCATATATGGGAAATGGACAAACCTTTGCGGGCTAAAGCTGTTGTTTTTCCATTAACAACTCAAGACGTATCAGATATCTTAACAATTTGTCATGAATACCATCAACCTATTGCAGTACATGGAGGATTAACAAATCTTACTGGGAGTACAGAAACTAATGCCGATGAATTAGTCATTTGTATGGAAAAAATGAATGTGATTGAAGAGTTCGATTTATCCAGCCGTACAATAACTTTACAATCTGGAGTGATTTTAGAAGCTATACATCAGGAAGTAGAAAAAGAAAACTTATTATTCCCTATGAGTTTTGGTGCTCAAGGTTCCGCTCAAATTGGAGGAGTAATTGCAACAAATGCTGGTGGACTTCGTGTTTTTCGATATGGAATGACTAGAAATTTAGTTTTAGGACTGGAAGTAGTACTGGCTGATGGAACCATTATCTCTTCAATGAAAAAAATTATAAAAGATAATTCAGGTTATGATTTAAAACAACTATTTATTGGCTCAGAAGGTACATTAGGAGTAATCACTAAAGCGGTATTAAGGCTTCATCAAAAACCAAAAAGTAGAAATAGTGCATTTGTAGCCATGAACGATTTTGAAAATGTAGTAGCATTTTTGAAATTTATAGATGAAGGCTTAGCAGGAACCCTAAGTGGTTACGAATTATTATGGGAGCGTAATTATAAGGCCATGACCGATCCTTCTACAAATATTTCAAAACCTTTATCCTATGGCTATAAATACTATGTACTTATAGAAAGTTTGGGTAGTGATTATGAAAAAGACCAACAAAGATTAGAATCATTACTAGAAGAAGCTTTAACGAGTGAACTTATTTTAGATGCTGCTTTAGCGCAATCAATGCAACACATAGAGCTGTTTTGGAGAATTCGAGAAGATGTAGATATTTTAGTTTCCCAATGTAACAATGTTCAAAACTTTGACATAAGCCTTCCTGTTTCAGAAATAGGAACTTATGTTGATACTGTTTTTAAGACTTTAAATGAAACATCTGAAGTTGACAACTTTTTCGCCCATGGCCATGTAGCCGACGGCAATATTCATTTTTTAATAAGTAAAGACAACAATACAATAGAACTTACAGATAAAATTAATACTATTATTTATAAGCCATTAACAGCTCTTGGCGGCTCTGTCTCTGCTGAGCATGGTATCGGAACCCATAAAAAGCCTTATCTAAAACTTTGTCGTTCCAAAGAAGAAATACAATTGATGCAATTGCTTAAAACTACAATGGATTCAAGAGGCATTCTAAACAGAAACAAAGTACTTAATTACGAGAATTAAAATACACATAAGTATTATCCAATACTATAACTAATCGCAGATTAAGTTTTAGTATATAAATATTTTTTCTTGGGGTTTGCCGACACTTTATTAATCATATTAAAAAGTCCAAAAATTATATAAAAGTAACCTCTCCTCTATTATAATTACTCTAACACCCAAAAAAAACAAACGAAAGATATATCCTTCAAAATAAATAAGCAACAAATCTACTTAAAATCCCTAATGTATATAACAATGTATTATTTCATGTAATATACTAAGCTCACCCAAACAAATTTATTCTTACAAATATTACATATTAATTTTTATTAAAAATACTACAAATTGTACAGATTCGGCAGGATGGAATTTTCTTTGAAATAATATAGTTTTACAGCACCAGTTTGATAATAGCGCCAAACGAATAAACTAATTTAAATTAACCAAACTCAAGTAAATGATGAAAAAACAACTTAGGAAAACTCTCAAAAAAGCACTGTTTTTGTGCCTTATTTTAGTATCTCTTGGAATGTATTCGCAGGAGCGTACCGTAACTGGTAATGTTACTTCTGAAGATGGGATGCCATTAACAGGTGTAAATATTGTTCAAAAAGGAACGAAAAACGGTCAAGTAACGGATTTTGACGGTAATTTCACAATAAAGTTAGTGTCTGGTCTTCAAACACTCGTGTTCTCTTATTTAGGTTTTACCACTAAAGAGGTTGAGGTCTCAAGTCAATCCACTATTAATGTTACGTTAACTGAAGATTCGCAGGGTCTTGATGAGGTTGTTGTGGTAGGGTATGGTTCCCAAACTAGAGCTGATTTAGTTGGTTCCGTAGGGTCAGTTAAAGGAGATGATATTGCCAAAATGCCAGTTCCAACTTTTGATATGGCGCTTCAAGGTCGTACAGCTGGATTAAACATTACCAACACATCTAGTGAACCTGGTGGAGAAGTTACCATTAGAATTAGAGGTAATAACTCCATATTAGGAAATAATGCACCTTTAATTGTTATAGACGGTTATCCAATGCCTACAGGAAGCGAAGCTAGTGCTGCAGGAGCAGGAGATGGTAACCAAACCTCCTCTAACCTTTTAAGTTTTTTGAACCCTGCAGAAATAGAATCTGTTGAGGTTCTTAAAGATGCGTCGTCAACAGCTATTTATGGTTCTCGTGGTGCAAATGGTGTAATCATTGTTACTACAAAAAAAGGGAATTACGAGCAGGCTACTCAAATTAATTTAACTGCAGAAACTGGATTTAGTGACATTAAAGATTTTCCAGAAGTTTTAGATGGACCAACGTATGCTGAATGGAGAAATGAAGTAGCTACTATAAACAATACGCCTATACTGTTTGACGGGGTTGATAGGCCCTTGCCTGAAAACGCATCGACCACAGATTGGTTGGATAGAATTTTGAGAACAGCGATGACCAACAGATATCAACTTACTATATCTGGAGGCGGAAATAAGTCAAGATATTTCTTATCGGCTAATTACTTGAAAAATGAAGGAATTGTACAATATACAGATTTTTCTAGAGGTAATATCAGGCTAAATGTAGATAACAACCTTACTGACCGTTTAACAACTAGTACATCTGTAAACTATGTGCGCTCGCAAAATAATAGATCTGGAGAAGGATCTGGTTCCATCATAAATTCAGGATCTGTTTTTTCAGCTTACAAAAACGCTCCAACAGCAACTCCTGATGACCCTATCGACGAAGGTGATGGTACGAGCAATTTTTTTACGGACCCTTTGGTAGAATTAAGAGACACAAGGAATGAAACTTATAATGAGAATTTAATCTTAAGCATCTTAACAAAGTATAAAATAACAGAAAATTTAACTTTTAACCTTTCAACTGGTACGAATAGCTCAAACAGTAGAAGAGAAGTTTATTTCCCTAAAACAACTAGGCAAGGACAATTACGTAATTCTAGGGCTGTTTATAACGTTAGTAGCAATCGTAATTATTTAATTGAATCTTATTTATCCTACAACAAGGCATTTGAGAAAAGTAATTTTGATGTAACCGGAGGGTATTCTTATCAAATTGATAATACACGCCGTTTAAATACTATCGTAGATGATTTTCCAGTTGATAACTTAGAGACCGATAATGTTGGTCTGGGTTTAGACCCTATTATACCTACAAGTTCTAGGATTGAAAGAATTTTATCTTCTTACTACGCTAGATTTAACTATAACTACGATAAAAAATATTACTTATCATTAACAGCTCGTGCAGATGGCTCCAGCGTTTTTGCTGAAAACAAAAAATGGGGATATTTCCCTTCTATAGGTGTGGGCTGGACTCTATCTAATGAAGATTTTCTAAAAGAATTAGAAACCGTGTCTAACTTGAAGTTTAGAGCGAGTTATGGTATTACAGGTTCCCAATCTATAGCACCATTGCAGTCTTTAACCCTTTTGGGTACAGCGAATGCCGTATATGGAGATAATCTATATTCTGGTTTAGCACCTGTAAGAATTGGAAATCCAGATTTAGAATGGGAAAAGACAAAGCAGTTTAACATTGGATTGGATGCAGGGTTTCTAAAAAACAGATTTAATGCTTCTATAGACTATTACACTAAAACTACAGACGATTTATTATTAAATTTCCCACTTCCAAATTCAGCTGGAATCAACTCTCTTACTGCCAATGCTGGTAGTATTGAAAACAAAGGATTTGAAATCGTATTAGGAGGTTATATTGTAGACAATAAGAACTTTAAGTGGAACACTAATTTTAACTGGAGTAATAACAAAACAACAGTTGTTAGCCTTGGGGATAACGATGCAGATATTTTTGGCCCTGGACCTGCCACAAATATTGTAACAGACCCTACAAACGTTATGCGAGTAGGTGAGCCATTTGGTGCTTTATATGGATATAAGGTAATTGGTTTATTACAAGAAAGTGATTTTGATACTTCTGGTACAGCAACGGTTCCAACACTCGGCGGACAGGCTCCCGGCCAATATAAATTCCAAGATATAAGTGGTCCAGATGGAGTTCCCGATGGTATCATAAGTGGTTTAGATAGGGGTATTATAGGTGATACAAATCCAGATTATATTTTTGGTTGGAACAACGATTTTACTTATAAAAATTTCACTTTAAGTGTGTTTATTCAAGGTTCTGTTGGGAATGATCTTATGAATCTCAATAACTCTTTTATGGGCACAGGTAGAATTGTAAATAATGCTTTTAAAGATTGGTATGACAACCGATGGACCCCTGATAACCCTACAAATGATATTCGCTACCCTAATTACACTGGAGGCAATGGAGGTTTCTTTGCACCTAACTCTGCTACTATAGAAGATGCGTCATACGTAAGGTTGAAAAATGTAAGTATTGGTTACAATATTCCTTTAACTAAAATTAAAGAAATATCGTCTGCAAGGATTTATGTAACAGGAACCAATCTACTAACATTTACGGACTATTCAGGATTTGACCCAGAGGTCAATATTCGCGGTGGTAATAATCTTGCGCAAGGTATTGATTTCGCAACCTATCCAAGAGCTCAAACTTTTACTTTAGGTATAAATATTGGTTTCTAATAATAGTTTAATTTAAATAAAACAATAATGAAAAAATTAAAATATATAATTCTGCTAGCTGGTCTTGTAGCTTGTTCTGATTTAGAAGAAGTAGTTTATTCAGAAATCAGCCCATCAAATTATTATCAAAATGAAGAAGAGGCCCAAGTGGCAGTGACCTCAATTTATAATTCATTTAACAGATTTATTAGTCTCTATGATTTTGGCTTATCATCCTTGGCTGTTGTCCCTTCACCAAAAATTCAATCTAAAGTGAGTTGGAGGAGAAAATGGGCTAATTATACTACTGATGCTACAGATGCTATTTCTTTGCCTCGTGTTTGGAATCCCTTTTATCGAGGTATTTTTAGATCTAATGTCGTTATTTCAGAATTAGAAGGGCGAGAATTTATAAGTGAAGAAGAAACAGCGCGAAAAGAAATAATTGCTGAAGCCAAATTTTTAAGATCATGGTCTTTTTTTAATCTGGTTCAACTTTTTGGCGCTGTTCCAATGCCCTTAAAGCCTGCTATTACTGCTGAAGAGGCGCAACTTCCTAGGACACCAATAGCAGAAGTATACCAACAAATTATTTTAGATTTACAAGAAGCTGAAATGGACTTGCCTAGCGATAAGAGAGGTGCAACTCAAATAGGGCGACCTATTCAGGCTACAGCTAAGTTTTTACTTGCAAAAGTATATTTAACTATGGCAGGTTTCCCTTTACAGGATGCGAATGCTATGGCATTGGCAAAGACTAAAATACAAGAAGTCATTGATTTAGAAGATACACCCCAAGGATACAAACTATTAGAAAGCTATGCAGATGCTATTTGGGTAGAAAATAACGATGAGCGTATATTTGCTATCCAACAAACACAATCTGCAACACGTCAAGGCACTGCTTTTGGACATGTTTGGGGGTCTCGAAATAGGATACTTACTAGCCCTGGCCTTGGTCAACGCCATGGTGGATTTACAATGGACTTTTACAATTCTTTTGATGCTACAGATACGCGTAGAGATGTTACTATGGCATACTCTTATGTAGATAGAGATGGCATTACACGTACCTATGGGGACGGCTTCTATCCTGAGCGCGAAGGTATATATCAAAATAAGTATGTAGACCTTGATCAAAATGCAGTTGATGGTGATCCAGATATGATTGTTTATAGATATTCCGATGCACTACTCATGGCTGCTGAAATTGAGAATAGTTTAAATGGTCCAACAGCTATAGCCTATGGTTATTTAAACAGAGTAAGGTCTAGAGCACAAGCAACTGATGCCCCAGATGGTATGACGCAAGAAGAATTTGCTGAATATGTATATGAAGAACGTTATAAAGAGCTTTCTTTTGAATTTCAGGAAATCTATGACATTAGAAGGTTAGGTAAAGTAGAAGAAGTTTTATCACAACATCCTGAGAATGTTACATGGTCTCCAACAAATACAGCATATAGCCCAAATTTTAATTTGTGGCCTATACCTGTAAGTGAAATTAATAACAACCCTGAAATCCTTGAGAATAACCCCGGATGGTAATAGTTTTGAGTTAGTTTTAGTTTTGAAAGGCTACTGAAAAGTAGCCTTTTTTATAGTTTAAAAAAGTTTTGTTTTATGAAAATTACAGTTATCCTTTTTCAGCTAATTACTCTTTTTACAGGTATTTATAATGTGCCGAATGACAAAGGATCATTAAATATTAATAGATTAAGAACAGAGTATCTTGAGAATCCTAAGGGAATTGATGTTTTAAACCCTCGATTTAACTGGATTTTAAAAGGAGAAGGGAGAGATAGATACCAAACGGCTTATAGAATATTAGTGTCATCCTCTGAAAAAAAGCTAAATCAAAACCAAGGAGATATATGGGATAGTGGAAAAATCACATCTAATATTACCAATCAAGTTGAATATGATGGCATTTCTTTAACATCGAATACTACGTATTACTGGAAAGTAAAGGTTTGGGATGAATCTAATACAGAATCTAGTTGGAGCGAAACAGCTTACTGGTCCATGGGCTTACTAAAATTTTCAAATTGGAAAGGGCTTTTCATTGGCCATGATGTAGGATATGATAAAACAGATAAATACGATAGTTTATACTTACCGCCTGCAAGATATCTACGCAAGTCTTTCACTCCTAAAAAAAAGATAAAAAAAGCAACAGCATATACTACTGCGTTAGGATTATATGAACTAAGACTAAACGGAAGTAAAGTAGGCGATGATTATTTTGCCCCAGGATGGACAGACTATAACAAGCGTTTGTATTACCAAACGTATGATATTACCAAGTACATCAACGAAGGAGAAAACGTTATAGGTGCTATTATTGCAGATGGTTGGTATGCTGGATACATAGGTTATGGCTTATTTGTTCGGTTAGATAAAGTGCGTGAGTTTTATGGTGTTAATCCATCATTTATGGGGCAAATACATTTAGATTATGAAGATGGCAGTATAGAAATTATTGCTACCGATAGATCATGGAAATCTAATCAAGGCGCTATACGTGAAGCCGATATTTTAATGGGAGAAGTTTACGATGCCACTATGGAAAACACAGGTTGGGATAGCCCAAACTACGATGATGCATCTTGGAAAACCCCCAAAGTATACACCTATCCTAACGGACAATTACAGGTACACCCCAGTAACCTAGTTAAAAATACTGAACGCATAAAACCAATTAGAATTACCGAACCCAAACCCGGTGTTTATGTTTTTGACATAGGGAAAAACATTGCAGGTATACCAGAGTTAAAAGTTAAAGGTCCTAAGGGAACAAAAATTAGACTTAGGTTTGGAGAGATTTTAAAAAGAGATGGCAACATACAAACAGAAAACCTTCGTTTAGCAAGAGCGACAGACACGTATATTCTTAAAGGAGAGGAAGAAGAAGTTTGGCAACCAAAATTCACGTATCATGGGTTTCAATATGTAGAAGTTACTGGTTTTCCTGGTAAACCAACATTAGATGCTATTACAGGTTTAGTTCTAAGTTCTATTAAAACTGATGCGAGTACTTTCAGTTCGTCTAATGCAATGAATAATACGCTTTATAAAAATATAAAAACCACTCAAGAGGCCAATTTTTTTGATATTCCAACCGATTGTCCTCAAAGAGATGAACGTTTAGGGTGGCTTGGAGATGCGCAAACCTACATGCGCTCTGCATCTTTTAATGCCGATGTCGCCTCGTTTATGTCAAAGTTCTTGATAGATGTTGATGATGCCCAACGCTGGTATGGTGCCTATCCTAATTTTGCACCATTTCCGTATTCAAGACCAAATCAATACGCTCCTGCTTGGATGGATGCGGGTATTATCATTCCGTATAACATGTACAAAGTGTATAACGATACTCGAATTTTAGAATACATGTATGCTGGAATGGAGAAGTTTATGGAATTTCAAGCTGATGCAAGTACAGATTTTATTAGGCCCGGTGGTGGGAATAATTGGGGCGATTGGCTATCGGTAAATGAAGCGACAAGTCATGATTTTATTGGTGCTTCTTATTATGGTTATGATGCTAAACTAATGGCTGAAATGGCAGAAGCATTAGGAAAAACCGATGATGCTAAAAAGTATAAAACCTTATTCCAAAGCATAAAAACCGCTTTTGCTAAAAAATACATACTAGAAAACGGACACACTTCTGAAGATACACAAACCACCTACGCTTTAGCTTTATATTTTGATTTATTTCCAGAACAGCTCGCAAAAAAGGGTGCTTCTAGATTAGCAGAAAAAATTGAAAAGAATGGCTTTAAGTTTTCTTCCGGTTTTTTAGGGACAAAACATGTTATGCTCGCTTTATCAAAATACGGTTTCGATGATATCGCTTACAAACTATTTCAGCAAACCGAGTACCCAAGTTGGGGATATTCTGTTGTAAATGGAAGTACGTCTATTTGGGAACGTTGGAATAGTTATACCAAAGACGAATCATCAAATTCAGATCTAAATAGCTCCATGAATTCGTTCAGCCATTACGCCTTTGGGTCTGTGGCAGAATGGATGTTCATTAATGCTGTAGGCATAGACACAGAAGATTCTGGCTATAGAAATATAATTATAAAACCAGCCATAAGTAAAGAGATGAACTTTATAAAAGGGAGTTACAATAGCATTAATGGTACCATATCATCCGCTTGGAATTGGGACAAAAATCATTTAATAATGAATATTGAAATACCAACAAATACAAGTGCTAAAGTATATATACCAACATCACAAGTGTCTAACATTAAGGAAAGTAATATGTCTTTAAAGAAAAACCCAGATATTAAGGTTTTACAGTCAGAAGAAGAATTTACAATACTTAAAGTTGGTTCTGGTAAATATGCATTCAAAATAAAAATTGATTAAGGTGCAATTTAGAGAGGCTATCTATTGTAGCATGGTTTGAAAATGAAAAACATGATTTCCCTATTTTCATTATTAATCCGGCTATGGCTCATTATTGCGATATAGTCTATAGAATTAATAAAAGTTTTGATGCCGGTAATAAAACAGGAAAAATTTATGACAGAGAAGCCATAAAACTGTGGTCTCGTAATTATGAATCTATGATATCCAAAATTTCAACTAAGCAGAGTTCAGAAAAGCCCTAAATATATCTCTTAAAAAAAGTGAATATCTATATTTTTTGCATGTTACCGCAGGATGCATTTTTCTTTTTTTTATTCTACTTTATAGTTATTATTATAATATTTAGTAATTAAGAGTTGTAGTTTTTTTGGGCGAAATTTTTTTTCGCCCTTTTTTATTTTCCACTACCCCTAAAAACTATATTTTTCACTCAATACTTCAGGCATAGCAGAAGGCGTGTACATAACACCTGTGCCACGATCACCTTGTGCTTTGTAATGAGGGTTACCCTCAGTGCTTTCAGGTTGATACCCAGATTCTCCGCTTTCAGTTATCCACCAATTAAGCCATTTTTTTTCCAATTCTAATACTTTGTCTTTATGAATGTTAGACAGATCATTAGTTTCTAAAGGGTCTTTTCTTGTGTTGTATAATTCCCAGCCCTTGTTATCTACTTCAATTAAACTCCATTCAGAAGTGCGAATAGCACGATTATCCATAAACTGAAAGTACATTGGAGCTTCTCGTTTCCATGTTTTTCCTTTTAACAAAGGCAGAAAAGACCGACCTGAAAATGTGGTGGCTTCCGATACTGAAGACGCTTTTGCTACTTCTAAAAATGTTGGCATAAAATCTACTACATTTATCGCTTCAGTATTTATTGTATTCGGTTTTACTATAGATTCTGGCCACCTAACAATTGCTCCAGTCTTTACGCCCCCTGAGTGTTGGCTTATTTTATAAAGCCTTAAAGGGCTAACACTTGCATAAGCCCAACCTGTACCCAGTTGATAGTTGGCACCTACATCCCCAGGCAAAAGGCCTTTTTTGAGTAATACTTTATCAAGCACCGAAAAAGAATCCGTACCATTATCACTTAAAAACAATATTAATGTGTTTTTATCTTGATTGGTGACCTTTAAAGCATCCATTAATTGTCCAATACCTTTATCCATACGTTCTACCATAGCGGCATAAACAGACATTCTTAAGTCCTCTAAATCCATTTGGGCATCTGTTAAAGAACTCCAGTCTGGTAAGTTTTGAGGATAGTCTGGAAGAGGAACTCCATCTGCTATAAGTCCTAAAACTTTTTGTTTTTCTATACGCTGTTTTCTAACTGATTGCCAACCTTTTAAATAAGAACCGCGATATTTCATAATATCTTCCTTAGGAGCTTGCAATGGGTTGTGGGGAGATTGATAACTTAAAAACAAAAAGAAAGGTGCTTTGTTTTGTGCATTATTAGATTTCACAAATTCAACTGCACTTTCAGAAAATGCATCTGTAGAATAAAAATCGTTACCAAAGTCTCCATACTTTTCTTCATTAATCCTATAATCTCTACCGCCTTCAAAATAAGAAGAAAACCCTCCTAAAAACCCAAAGAAATAATCAAATCCTTTTTCATTAGGTGTGTCATTTAAATGCCATTTTCCAATTAAACCTGTTCTATAGCCTTCTTTCTTTAGTTCTTGAGCAATATTAGGACCGTTTTGAGCACCAAAACCTGCTCTAGGCCACCATTTACCAGTTAGCATTGCACTTCTTGAAGCTACACACATACCAGCATTAAAAACATTAGGAAGACGAATGCCTTCAATGGCTAACTTATCAAGAGAGGGCGTATTTATTTCTCCGCCATAACAGCCTAAATCGCTATACCCTAAATCGTCTGCCATAATTACAATAATGTTTGGCGACTCATTTTCTTTTGCCATTTCAGTTTTACAGCCTACCGTAAGACAAATGGCAATAATGAACAAAATATACCGAAATATGAAAATCCTCTTTTTAGAACAAAGAGTATAATAGTGCGGGCATTTTTTTTTCATCGATAGTATTTTTTAAATATATTAGAACTAGATATTTCCCTTAAATGAGGAAAACATGTCTACAAATGGGGTATCTCTAACTTCTTTTTTGGGGTTATAATTTTCATTAACCATTGGCCAATAACGCTCATCTACATTCAGTTTTAACCAACTCATTAACTTGTTAAACATTTTATCTTTAAGTTCTGGGTTTGCTGTTATTAAGTTATTTTTCTCATACGGGTCTTTTTCAATATTGAACAGGTGCAACCTTCCATACCAATCGAAAATAAGTTTATAATCCCCGTCTCTAATTGCAGAATGTGGCGTAAGCGCGAAAGGCTCAAAAGGACTATTGTAAATCACATTAAAAGGGTAATGCCAATAGTGTGTTGTTTTGGTGTAACTATTTTTTTCATTTTTAATATCGGAAAGTACCGGTATTAAACTTTCACCATCAAGATTGTTTTTAGCCACAATATCTTTAGCGTTGTAACCTGCTACATCTAATAAAGAGGGGTAAATATCGGTACAATCCACTGGAACATCTACCCATTTCCCTTCTTGAACCTTACCTTTCCATTTAAAAACCAAAGGCACTCTAATTCCGCCTTCTGTCACACAGGCTTTACCTCCTAAAAAAGGGTCGTTATTAGTCCCTTTATTGTTTGGGGTAACTTCAGCATCAATCCCTCCGTTATCAGACATGAATACAACAAGTGTATTGTCTTCAATATTAAGCTCTTTTAGTTTCTCTAAAATATCTCCAACGGAGCGGTCTAAACTCTTAATCATTGAAGCATAAACTGGGTCGTTATGCCCATTCCAGCCTTTATTTTCTTTATTTTCAAAATGAGCTATTTCGTCTGCTTTACCTTGATAAGGAGTATGTATAGCAAAATGAGAAAAGTATAAGAAAAAAGGTTTATCCTTAATTTTGGCTCTGTCTTCTATAAACTGCAACGCTTGCACAGTAAGGTCGTCTGTTAAATACGTTTCATTAGTTTCTTTTCCTGAGCCACCTATTTCTAGAGCTTCTGGAGCAACCTTTGGAAATGCTTTATTAGTTCTATCATTCCATATTTTTCTCCAATTATAATAGGTAGACCCTCCAGCATCAAACCAAGCTAAAGGCTCAAAACCTTGGTCTTTGGGTTGATATCCTTTAGCGCCAAAGCCCCCAAGGTGCCATTTTCCAATGAAGCCTGAATGATAGTCTTTAAGGGCTTCGGCAATGGACAGTTCATCTCTTCCTCCATCAAGTGCACTGCCTGTTGGAATGGCAGAATTAGAAATTCCGTTAGTGAGTGCTTGCTCAATTTTTATAGGGTCTTTGTGCTCAAAAACATCATGTAAGTAATAGCCGTTAGGGACTTCTTCATTTTGATTGTAATAAGTTGCTCTTGGCGGCATTGCTGTGGTAAAACCTAGCCTCCCTGCATATTTACCTGTTAATATACTTGCTCTTGTAGGCGAGCATAATTGATTTGCATAAGCTTGCGAAAAGGATGTGCCTTCACTAACCAATTTATCAATGTTTGGTGTTTCATAGAACATTTCGTCTGGGTGAGTGCCTGTAAATTTATTAGCATAAGCTTGACTATCCATAATGCCATAATCGTCGGCTAGTATAAAGATAATATTAGGGCGAGACGGGTTTTTATCTTCTGTATTTTCCTTATTTGCTTTCATTTCGCATCCTGTAAAGAATAACGCAAAAAGACAAATACTGCTTAGTTTTAAATATTTCATTGGTTATGATGAAATTAGTGTCTGTTTAGTTTTGTGTTTTGTTAATATTAACATTTTAAAAACTTAATTCTATCTGATTATACACTTTAGTATTTATGCTAAAAGAGGCTTTTGAACCATGAGCAAAAAATGCAATGGGATATATTAGAAAAAACAAAAAATACTTGTGCATAATAACATTCAGCAGGTAATTTATATCATATAAAATTACGTTACCTATTCCAAAAAACCATCCTGCCGAATATGGTTGCTCCACAGAAGGGGCATGATTGTTTTTTTAATCTTTATCGATAATTTAGCTCTTCCTTATGAGAGATTGAATATCTGTAAAATTTCAAAACAATCTTATTTAATGCACTAATAAGTACTTATAAATGAAATCTTTAATAAAACTATCACTCTTTATCATATCAATGTGTTTGGGAGCCCAAGGCATAGATAAATCCTTATACGCTTTTGACTTTAAGATGGATAGTTTAACCATACCAGAGAGAGCAGAACTTTTTGATAAACTGGGTTATAGCGGTATTACTTTTATTGTAAAAAATGATGAACACATAAAAAAGTTGCAAGACTATTTAAATACTAAAGCGTTTTCTTCAGGAAAGTTGTCAATTCCTGTAGTTTATTTTCCGTTTAATTCCTCTAATGATTCTGAGAAAGAAAACAAGTTATGGCGTAAAGCACTAACTGCATTACCTGAAGGAACAGATTTATGGGTTATCATTTTGAAAAAAGATGCTACAAAGGAGAAAACTTTGGCGCTTTTGAAAAACATGACAACAGAAGCTCAAAAGTTAAACAAGAATATCGTTATCTATCCACACGATAATTGTTTTATAGAATCAGCTGAAGAAGCCATTCCTTATATTGAAGAATTGAATGCGCCAAACCTCTATCTTACATTACACTTGTGTCATGAATTAAGAGCTGGCAATGGCAACCGCTTATTGGATGTAGCTATAAAATCAGCTCCATATTTAAAGTTTGCGTCCATTTCAGGTTCAAATGTAACGATGTTTGATAATGATAAAGGAAACTGGTCCGATGCCATAAAACCCTTGGATAATGGCGATTATGATGTGTCGATATTTGTATCTGTTTTGCAAAAAATAAAGTTTCAAGGCAAAACCATGTTGCATACTTTTGGTATAGAAGAAGCCCCTAAAGAGCACTTGTCTCGATCTATTAAAAAATGGAACACTTTGGTTGATGACACTTACGAAACTTTAAATAATAATCTAAATAACATTCTAGACAATCCAGAAAATGCGTATTGGGATGATGTTTCAAAAACCTGGTTTATTTCTAGTCTTGGAGGAGAAAAAGTAACGATTGAAAAAGATGGTTATGGATGGCTTACCCGCCTGGACGAAAACGGAAATGTTATATCAAATAGATGGATTGAAGTTTTAGATGCGCCAACAGGAATGGCATCCTATAAAAACCTATTGTATGTTGCGGATAGAGGTGTTTTAGTAGAAATAGACATATCCAAAGGGAAAATTATAAGAAAAATAAATTTACCAAATTCTGAGTTCGCAAATGATGTTGCGTCCACACCCAAAGGAGACATTTATGTGTCCGACACATTTACAAATACCATTTACAAACTACCGAAAAATAAAAATGTGGAGGTTTTTATTAAGGACGATGTGTTAGAGTGTCCAAATGGTTTATGGATAGACGGGCAACATTTAATAGTGGCTACGTGGGGACCAATGACCAACCGTGCCACTTTTGAAACCAGTAGAAAAGGGACGTTAATGAGAATTGACTTGAAAACAAAGGAGGTAAAACCTATAGGCAAAGGCTTACCAATAGCTAATTTCGATGGTGTTATAAAGTATGGCAAGTTCTATTATGCTACAGATTGGACAGGAGGAAGATTGTTAAAAATTGATGAAGATGGAAATACGGAAGAAGTGATTTCTGGCTTTTCGCAATTTGCCGACTTAGGCATCAATGCGAAAAAGGGAATAATCATGGTTCCTGAAATGAGTAAAAACCGATTTATTTTTTTCAATCTAAAATCTCTGTAAAGTACTTTTCTTAAAAAGAGCAATACCGTAAACACAATAGCTTTATAATAGAGAATGAATATATTTAGTTTGAAAAATAAAAAGGCTATTGTTACCGGTGGCAGCAGTGGCATTGGAAAGGCTATTAGTATCGTTTTGGCTAAACAAGGAGCCCTAGTTTATATTTTAGATATGGACGAAAAAGGTGCTAATGAGACCATCGCAGGTATTCAAAAAAATGGCGGAAAGGCCGTTTTTAAGAAATGTGACATCTCTATTAAGAAAGAGGTTGATGATGTGATTAAGTCTGCCGCTGGTTCTGAAAAAAAGCTAGATATCATTATTAATAATGCGGGTATCGCTCATATAGGAAATCTAGAAAAAACATCAACTGAAGATTTTGATAAGCTATTTTCTGTAAATGTAAAAGGTGTTTTTTATGTAATGAAATCTTCCATTCCATTTTTAAAACCTTATGGCGGTGTCATTATCAATATGGCTTCAATAGCCGCGTCCGTAGGAATAAAGGACAGGTTTGCCTACAGCATGACAAAAAGCGCTGTAGTTGGCATGACCCTTTCTGTTGCAAAAGACTATTTAGACTATAATATTCGCTGTAATTGTATTTCCCCGGGCAGAGTACATACACCTTTTGTAAACGGATTTTTAAAGAAAAACTACCCGGGTCAAGAAATGGCCATGTTTGAAAAATTATCAAAGTCACAGCCAATTGGTAGAATGGGGCGACCAGAGGAAGTAGCAAACCTATTACTCTATTTATGTTCTGATGAAGCTTCATTTATTACAGGTAGTGATTACGCTATTGATGGAGGTTTTACCCGTTTAAATAATTGAGAACTTAGCCTTTGTATGGCAAATAAATAATCTACAAATTTTAAAAATAAAATAATGAAATTAATTCGTTTTGGAGTGCTGGGGCAAGAAAAACCTGGGCTGTTAATAAATGGTCAGCGTAAAGATTTATCTTCAGTATTCAATGATTGGGATAAAGATTTTTTTAATAATGAAGGACTTAAAAAGTTGGATGAATGTCTGAAAAACATATCGATTTATCCCAATGTAGATGAATCTGAACGTTGGGGAGCTTGTGTATCTCGTCCAGGCAAGGTAATATGTATCGGTCTTAACTATTCTGATCACGCTGAGGAATCTGGAATGGCTATTCCTGAAGAACCTATTATATTTCAGAAAGGTTCTAATACTGTAGTTGGTCCCTATGACAATATTATCATCCCTAGAAATTCTGAAAAAACAGATTGGGAAGTGGAATTAGGTGTTATTATTAAAAAAGATACAAGATATCTAAACTCCATTGAAGAAGCCAAAGACTGCATTGCAGGGTATTGTACTTCTCATGATGTATCGGAAAGAGCATTTCAGCTAGAACGAGGTGGCCAATGGACCAAGGGTAAATCTTGCGATAATTTCAATCCTTTAGGCCCATATTTAGTGACATCTGATGAGATTAGCGATGTTCAAAACCTAAACATGACACTATCGGTTAATGGAGTTCAAAAACAAAAAGGCAATACCAGCTTTATGATTTTTGATGTATGTCAGGTCATTCATCATTTATCTCAATTTATGACTTTAGAAGCAGGAGATATTATAAACACCGGCACACCTCCAGGAGTTGGCCTAGGTTTTAATCCACCCCAATATTTAAAAAAAGGAGATATAGTCCAGCTTGAAATTGAGGGTTTAGGAGGCCAGAAACAAGTTTGCGTAAATGCTTAGTCTTTAAAATTTTTGTGCACAATAAATTTAGAGGTGTTATGAAGTTATGCCCAAAGGCGGGAATGGCATATACTAAAAACCCTACCACGCCATTGTGCAATAGCCTGCCAGTAGACAAGTACCAAAAAAAACCATAAAACTACTTCTTAATTAATTATTTTTGAAAAAGTTGTCCCCTTTTCTGTTTTAGCAATCGTCTTACAGATATAAACTTTAAAATATATAATTATGAAAGATTTTATGATGATTTTCTTGAAGGCCGATTACATGGAATTGGGGCTTTCGCCAGAGGAACTTCAAAACCGCATGGGCAAATGGTTTGCCTGGAACGACAAAATGACCCAAGCGGGCATTGTAAGCCACGGCAACGCACTTACCCCGCAGATACGTCGCGTTTCTGGTAAAAACCGCACGGTGACGGATTTGACTGCCGCTGAAGTAAAAGAAATTATTGGTGGGTATTATATCGTGAAAGCCAAGGATTTTGACGACGTGGAAAAAATTGCTGAAGATTACCCCGATTATGATTTGGGAGGCGTTGTTGAGATTCGTGAAATTATGGTTTTTGACCAGTAAATGGATGCGAAGCTTATAGACCATCTTTTCCGCCACCATAGCGGAAAGATGGTTTCTGTATTGACCCGTATTTTTGGACTGAAACATCTGGACATTATTGAAGATGCGGTTCAAGACACCTTTATTAAAGCAAGCCTAAGCTGGCGACTGCAACAGCCCAATAACCCTGAAGCATGGCTGACCCAAGCGGCAAAAAACAGGGTATTGGATATCTTCCGAAAGTTAAAAACGGAACAGAAATATC
Organism: Hyunsoonleella aquatilis; assembly: GCF_014270105.1. GTDB lineage: Bacteria > Bacteroidota > Bacteroidia > Flavobacteriales > Flavobacteriaceae > Jejuia > Jejuia aquatilis. Next base: position 588,613 of record NZ_JACNMF010000001.1, on the reverse strand, counting down.
TCCCAAACATCCATCAAGGCACAGGTGCCATCGCTATAAACGAGCTGTTTTTGGATACTGAAATTGCCGATGCCCAACTGCGCATGATTTTTACGGCCTGCCACCCAACGCTGGATCCTCGCGACCGTATTTCCTTTGCTTTAAAAACCGTTTCCGGGTTTAGTATCAGAGAAATTGCCTCCGCATTATTGACCAAGGAGGACACGATAAAAAAACGGTTGTCCCGCGCCAGAAAGACGATTCAAAAATCGGATATTAAATTTAAAATTCCGCATGGAAAATCATTGGAGCCCCGATTGGAAAGCGTTATGGAAGTGCTGTATCTCATTTTTAACGAGGGCTTCCATTCCAATCAAAAAGATAATTTAATCCGAAAGGAATTGTGTGTTGAAGCCCTCCGACTGTCCCAACTACTTTTAAAAAACACCTTAACGCGAACCCCAGACACCTATGCCCTATGCGCCTTGATGTGTTTCCACGCCTGCCGCATTGAAAGCAAAACCAATGCCGAAAACGAATTACTGGATTTAAAGCAACAGGACCGCAGCAAATGGCATTTTCCTTTAATAAAATTGGGTAACACGATGATGCACAAAGCTGTGGAAACCAATGAATTTTCAGGCTACCACTACGAGGCCGCCATCGCCTTTGAGCATTTAAAGGCCAAAACTTTTGAGGCGACCGATTGGAAAAAAATACTGCATTGGTATCAGTGTTTGTATGCCCTACAACCTACACCTTCGCATGCATTGACCATGGCAGTAATCTGCCTTCAAACTAAGGACTATAAACTAGCCAAAGGCTATATTTCCCAAATCAAACCCGAAGATTTTGAACAACGTGCCTATTTGTATTATGGGACTTTGGCGGATTTTTATGAGGCTACCGGCGAAAAAAACTTAGCCGTTCAAAATATTGAGTTGGCTCTAAGTCATGTGACCAACGAACTCGAAAAGGCCTATTTGAAAAAGAAAAAAAAGGAGCTTATGCCTTGATGCCTTTTCCATTCAATACTTAGGCGAAATTTTATTAACTTTAAGTCCGTCAACCTTCTCTTATGAGTTAACCATTTTCAATTATGAAACCTTTTTTAGTCATTTTTTTGTTGGGTACTTTTTGGGTATTTCCACAAGGTTCAGAAAACCATCCGGCGGTTACTTTTTTAAATGCTTTAAATGAAGAACAAAAATCAAATGTTTTATTGCATTTTGAAGATGAAAAGAAAACCGATTGGCACTATTTTCCAAGCACCTCGTTTTCCCGGGAAGGTATCGCTATTAAGCAATTGAGTCCATCACAACAACTTTTATTACATGAATTGCTAAAGGCATCTCTAAGTGAATCAGGGTTTAATACGACCTTAAAAATTATCGATTTAGAGAATGTTTTGGCAGAGCTATCTGGAGATTATGTTAGAAGGGATTCTGGGGCTTATTATGTCAGCTTTTATGGGAATCCTTTTAAAGAACCTCTGTGGGCCTGGTCTTTTGAAGGCCACCATGTATCATTGAATTTTACGGTTTTAAACGGTAAGACCCATCTTGCTCCCCGCTTTTTTGGTGCCAACCCTGCTACTATTCGCTCTGGAGACAGAAAAGGTGAGCGCATGTTCCAATCAGAAGAAGATTTGGCATTGGAATTCATGACATCCCTAAACGAAGAGGAACGAAAAAGTGCCTTAATAAGAAATTCAGCCTACAGCGATATTATTACTGGTAACGATCCAGAGGTGAGCCCTTTACAAATAGAGGGCATTCCATTGCAGACCTTGAACAGAACACAACGATCCCTGTTATTGAATTTGATCCGTTTGCACCTTTCCGATAGAGTTGAGGAACGCTTTAATGAGGTTTTTAATCGCATCACATCTGAAGAACTACAAGACATCCATTTTGGTTGGGCTGGAGAGATCAGCTTGACCGCACCCCATTATTACAGAATTCAGGGCAAATCATTTCTTATAGAATTTGATAACATTCAAAATAATGCAAATCACATTCATATAGTTTGGCGCGATTTTGACGGGGATTTTGGCAGGGATTTAATTCAGGAACATTATCAAACTTCCCATAAACACTGAGTTAATAGCACAACAAATACCTCGTTATTTCGTTTTATGAACAGATAAATTGAAATCAGATTGATTTTGGTTTGAATTTTGATGTATCTTAGTTTTGAAATTGCACCCTGACAATGAAAAGAAAAATATTCCTGCTAGTTCTGCTCCCCCTACTTTCCTTTGGCCAAGCAAATAAATTGGTGAGACAGGCCTTAAGGTTGCCCAATCCTCAAGAGCAAATTGAACTTTTGGATCAAGCCTTGGAACTTGATGCCAAACACTTGGATGCATTGTTTTACCGCGGGATTGCCAAATATAACTTGGAGGATTATGACGGGGCTATTCTGGATTTTACCAAGATTATATTTTTTGAACCGGATGCAGACAGTTATTACAATCGGGGCAACTGCAAGTTTATTTTAGAGGATTTTGAAGGCGCACTTTTTGATTACGAACAGGCTGTTAAAATGGACCCTGATCTTATTGGAGCCTTTTTCAACCTTGGCAATACGAAACTTGAACTGGCCAAGTATGAAGAGGCCGTCAAGGATTTTACCAAAGTCATCAGAGCATTCCCAACGGATGTAAAATCCTATACGCAAAGAGCTTTAGCCTATATGGAACTGGAAAATTACAAACTGGCCTTTAAGGACTATGCTTCGTGTATTTTGATAAAACCTGATAGCGAATCGTATTATAACCGAGGGGTTTCCTTGTTGCAAATCAACTATTATAAAGAAGCCAAAACCGATTTTTACAAGGCCATAAATCGGAACAGAAACAATACCCCTGCATATTTTTATTTGGGTGTGAGTCAGTTTTTGCTAGGCGAATATGATGCGAGCATCAAAAGCTGGGAAGTATCTGTTGACAAAGATAATCTGGATTACGATGCACACTTTGGGATGGCCATGGCTTATTATTATACTGAGGATTTTGAAAAGGCCAAGACTTCGTTTAATAAAGCGAAAAGCATACTTTCGGTAAATTCAAAAACCGATGGGATGAACGTTTTTAGGGATACCTACTGGTACGTCAACGAAAAACAGATGTTTACGGAAATGTACGGAAAGCTTAAAAACCTTTAGTTTTAAGACAGTTACGCCGTCTCTGAATTTCCCAAAAAAGCATATTTAAGAAGATTTTAATATTTTTTTTCTCGAAAAATCCGTATTTTCAAGGAAAAATTTTGCTAAGTATAATTTCTATTTTCTTTATGCTATGGGAAAGGTTAAAACTGTATCTATTTTAGTCGCATTTTTAATTTTTTGTTCGCTCTTTTCTTACGGACAAGCAGGCAAGCTCTTTAGAAAGGGGCTAAGAGCCAATGACATTCATGAAAGCATCGCTTTTTTTGACAAAGCCATTGCCGAGAATCCTAAACATTTGAACGCACATTTTTATCGCGGGCTATACAGATCTGAACTGGAAGATTATTTTGGAGCCATATTAGATTTCACCACGGTTATCAGCATAAAGCCTGATCCCGATTCCTTTTATAATAGAGCGAATGCCAAATTCAGTTTGGGGGATTTTAAGGGTGCGCATAGCGATTATGTTGAAGCTATTAATTGGGATCGCACATTTTATGAGGCCTACTACAATTTGGGTATCACTCAGTTGAATTTGAAAAAATATAAAGCAGCACTTAGGTCATTTAACTTTCTACTGGCCAATGACCCGAGCGATTTTATGTTGTACACCCATGTGGGCTATACCCTATTGAAACTGGGCTATTACAAATATGCATTCATGTTTTATAATACAGGCATCAAACTTGACAATAGTAGCCTCTCATACTATAATAGAGGCTTGGCCTATTTGGAAATCAATAAATTTGATGAGGCGAAAAACGACTTTCAGAAGGCTATAGAATTAGACCATAAAAATGCCTCGGCGCACTATTATCATGGCATGGCAGAACTTTTTTCACGGAATTATGATAGTGCTATTTCAAGTTTTGATAATGCCTTAAGTTTTAAGGCTTTGGATTATGAGGCTTTGTTCGGTTCAGCCATCGCGCATTTTCACGCCAACGATTTGGAGAAAGCTAAAGCCCACTATAATAAAGCTAAAAATATCCTCAATCCAAAGGGTAATAAATTCGATAGCATCTCTTTATTTGAAACCTCGTCCTGGTATGAGGACGAGCGAAATATGTTGGCTATATATTTTGATAAGTTGAATAGCCTCTAAGCTATCGAAGTTCTACTGTTTATATTTCATAGGCAGATGTACCACTTTCTTTGTTTCAAAAAAGTCTTCTTCAAAAAAATCGGGAAGATTGTAGATTTTTACAGTTTTATATTCCTTTAATTCTTCTGTTAAGTCCCCTCCTTTGAGATAAAGAATTCCGTTTTTTAAGGTATTATTATGTTGCTTTTGGATTTTCCCCTTGGTCCATTTTACGAAAGCAGGCATGGCCGTTACCGCGCGACTAACGATAAAATCATAAGTATCGGTAACAGCCTCAACTCTAGTATGCGTCGTTTTTACATTAGAAAGCCCTAAGGCCTCAACAACATTATCCACCACTTTCAATTTTTTGGCAATGCTATCCACTAGGTGAAAGTCACAATTTGGAAACATAATAGCCAATGGAATACCCGGAAAACCTCCGCCAGTACCCACATCCATAATTTTTGATCCATCAGAAAAGGAGATTATTTTTGCAATAGCCAAGGAATGCAAAACGTGCCGTAAATACAACTCATCAATATCTTTTCTGGACACTACATTAATCTTCGAATTCCACTCTTTATATAGCCTTTCCAGTTGTTGAAACTGAAGGATTTGGATTTCTGATAATTTAGGAAAATACTTTAAAAGCAACTCCATAGTTGTTATATTTTGCACAAAAATAGAGGTTTCGCGACAAATTTTTTGACAAAAAATGTGCTTTGTTGCGTCGATTAATATTTATCTTTGCAGGATGTATTTTTAATATTTATATTGCTATACATATCAAATTAAACCAAGTAGTATTATGAGTAAGCAAGCACTTTCGTTTTCAAGAAAAGATCCTGCAAAATTTTTTAAAACCCTGAACAAGAGGGTGAATGACTATTTTAAGGAGAATAACCTTAAGCGTACTGGCAACTGGAAATTATACACTAAAGCTGTTGTGATGTTTGCTTTGTTGATTGTTCCAGTAGTTTTGATTTTAACTTTTGATTTGCCCGGCTGGGCGCAAATTTTAGGAATGGTGATTGTTGGTGTTGGAATGGCGGGCGTGGGCATGAATGTTATGCATGATGCCAATCATGGTTCGTTTTCCAGCAAAAAATGGGTGAATAAATTGATGGGGAGCAGTATATATATTTTGGCCGGAAACGATTACAATTGGAAGGTACAGCACAATGTTTTACATCACACATATACCAACATCCATGGACATGATGAAGATATTGACGCAGGAAGGATTATCCGATTTTCAAAGCATGCAAAGTGGTACCGCTTTCACAAATATCAGAAGTATTACGCTTTCTTTTTATACGGCTTGTTGACTGCAAATTGGGCCATTACCACTGATTTTACCCAAACTTACAGATACCTAAAACGAAAATTGTCTTATGGGAAAATGCCTAATCCGGCCACGCAATGGACTAAACTTGTCATTGGAAAAATAGTGTACTATTTCATTTGGGTGGTATTGCCATTGAGCCTAGGCTTTAAGTGGTGGGAAGTGCTAATCGGCTTTATTGTTATGCACTACACGGCGGGCATCATTTTAAGTGTCATCTTCCAATTGGCGCACGTTATGCCAAATACCGAAATGCCTTTACCTGATAATGAGGGTAATATCAAAAATACTTGGGCAATTCACCAATTGTTTACGACCTCCAATTTTTCTCCAAAAAGTTGGTTGGTCAGCTTTTACACAGGTGGATTGAATAGACAGGTAGAGCACCATTTGTTTTCTCATATTAGCCATATTCATTATAGCAAAATTGCCAAAATAGTTAAGGAAACCGCAAAGGAGTTCAGCCTACCTTACAACGAATACAATACCTTTTGGCAAGCTGTTGCCGAACATTACAATCAATTAAAAATGCTGGGCCATAGACCTAGTTTAGCCTAATTTATATTTACTGATTAACATACTAAACCAAAATGCAACTACTATCGGATAGGATTTTAAGCATGTCCACGTCTGCCACTTTAGCTATGGCAGCCAAAGCAAGGGAATTAAGAGGAGAAGGAAAAGACATCATTGGCCTTAGCCTTGGTGAGCCCGATTTTAAAGTACCTGATTTTATAAAAGATGCGGCCATTCAAGCTATTAACGATGGCTATAATTCCTATACGCCCGTGGATGGCTATGGAGAATTGAAAGAGGCGGTAATCACCAAATTTAAGCGCGATAATAACTTAACTTATACACCGGCGCAAGTGGTAGTTTCCACGGGGGCTAAACAGGCACTGTTTAATGTGGCTGGGGTGATGCTTAACGATGGGGATGAAGTGGTTTTACCTTGTCCGTATTGGGTAAGCTACGCCGATATCGTGAAATTATTTGGTGGTGTGCCTGTCGAAGTAGAAACTTCAATAGATACCGACTTTAAAATGACTGCCGAGCAGTTGGAAGCATCTATAACACCTAAAACCAAAATGATGTGGTTTAGTTCGCCATGTAACCCAAGTGGTTCGGTGTATAGCAAAGAAGAACTAAAGGCTTTGGTTGATGTTTTAGCTAAATATCCTGAAATTTATGTGGTTTCCGATGAAATCTATGAGCATATCAATTATGGCAAAGGCCATACGAGTATTGCAGAGTTTCCTGAAATGTACGATAGAACGATTACTGTAAACGGTGTTTCAAAAGCCTTTGCAATGACCGGATGGCGTATTGGTTTTATTGGTGCCCCAGAAAAAATTGCTAGGGCCTGTAATAAGCTACAGGGTCAAAGTACCAGTGGCACTAACTGTATCGCCCAACGTGCGGTGATTACCGCCTTGATGGAGCCACCATCCCGTGTACAATATATGATTGACACTTTTAAAGGGCGTCGTGATTTGATTCTGGATTTGTTGAATGATATTGAAGGGTTTCAAACGAACACGCCGGATGGTGCATTTTATGTGTTCCCTGATATCAGCCATTTCTTTGGTAAAACACTTAGAGGCAAAACCATTAACAACGCCACCGATTTTTCATTGTATTTGCTGGAAGAAGCTTTAGTAGCCACCGTTACCGGAGATGCTTTTGGAAATCCAGATTGTATCCGGATTTCTTATGCTGCTTCTCAAGATGAGATTGTTGAGGCTATTAAGCGTATTAAAGAAGTGGTGAGTTAAAGCCTCTTTTATAAACTTTTATCCAGACCTGTCAGGTTTTTGAAACCTAACGGGTGTTTTTTATGCCTTACTTTTCTTTTTAATCAAAACTAAAAGAATGGAAATGAAGGCCAAAAGAACATATATTACCACATCAAAATATCCAGGGATAGCAATTAAATCCGTTAAGTCGGCAAGTATCAAAATAGTTCCCGCAACCACAATGAATGAAGTAATAAAAAGGCAAATTTTCAATTGTTTTGCTGTCATCATGTTGTTAGATTAATACATAAAAGGCTCCTTTTAGACATCCCTATTCATTTTAGAGATTCGTAAATAGTTCTTTCTGCCCAATGTCTGCCAATATACAATTATTGCAAAGGGCAACAACAAGGCAAAAGAAAGGTAGAGATTGTTGAGAACATCCAGCATCATAAGTATTAAACCGCCGAAAAAAGTGGTATAAATAAATACGAACAACCCATTTTGGATTTGACTGGTAACATTGAGTTTCAAATTATCAGCATTCAATTTAACACTATTGGAGCTACACTTATCCACCTCTATTTTTAACTCTTTAGAAGAAGGCTCTATTAAGAACTTTTTCGTCTTTTCTTTTGGCTCAATAAAATCAATGAAATCACCATCTACATAGACTTTGAAAGGCCTGTGCATGGTTTGAAAATTGTTTTCTCTAAATATTTCGATTTCTTTCATCTGAATGCTTTTACACTAAAGTTGCTAAATACTTAATTTTACATTGTCCTATGCTTTGGAAAAGGCTTTATTTATCAATTGCATTCTTTTTTCCTAGTGACATCATAAAAAAGCCAACAATCATTAAGATATGACATATTACGTCAAATTTAAAGAACGCATTTTTAAAAGTAAGTTCTCCATCCAGGCTAAATCTAGCCACTAAGAGCCCTACTAATATCGAAGCAATCACTTGAACAACTATTTTTCCTTTATAATTCATAAATCTGTTTTGATGTTTAATTATAAACACTTTGTGCTAAGGATTTACAATTACTCATATCGGCTAGAATTTTCACTCAATTTTTGATTCTTTCCATAAACCCTCAGACTAAAGCCTAAATTACAATATTTTATACAATATTTGAATTCCTGATATCTTCCTGCATTTGTTTAGAGGCTCTTCAAATTGCTTAGACTTAACTCAGCACAAGTCGCTCAGCCACCAAAAAGCTTTCGAGGTCTTTTTTTATACTGTTGCCAATAGCTGATTCCAAAATTCACTATAGAAATTTTCACTTTCCATGAGTTTATTGTGGTTTCCTGATACTACTGTGGTTCCGTTTTCTATTACATAAATCCTATCAGCAATTGTTCTTAACGAATGTAACCTATGCGAAATAAAAATAATGCTCATTTCGCTTTTCAATTTATTCAGCAAATGAATCACGAAATGCTCTGTTCTACGATCCATTGCAGATGTAAACTCATCTAAAAGCAATAATTTAGGCTTTTTATAAAGTACGCGTATTAATGCTAATAATTGCTTTTGCCCACCTGATAAATTCACCCCTTCTTCTCCTAAAATCGTACCATAACCTTGGGGTAAATCTGCAATGAATTTATGGAATCCATGGGTTTCGCAAAACTTTAGGACATCTTCTGGCCTATCTTCTTTTCCCATCAATACATTATCGATTACAGTGCCATTAAAAACCGATATGTCCTGGGGAATTACACCGATAACATCCCTCCAACCTTCAGTTTTTAAATCACTGAATTTAATACTATCATTAATGGTAATAGTTCCTCCTTCAAATGCATAGAATTTTTGTATGATTTGCCCTAAAGTACTCTTGCCACATCCACTTTCGCCTACTATGGCAACACATTCATTTTTATAAATTTCTAGGTTGAGGTTATTCAGCAATTGACTCCGCCCAGCATAACGAAAGGAAAGATTTTCAATTTTTAAAGAATTGAAATCAACTATAGCCACATTCCCAGTTTGCTCTTTTTTAATAGACGCAAATTCGAACATCCTATTAAAAGCAATTTTAGCCTCATTTATAGGTATGGCTATTAATGCCAAATTAGCTACCGAAGGCAACAAACTTCCTGAAATTCCCAAAACCGCCATAAGCTCACCCAATTGCATCGTTCCGTGATATACTTGCATGGATACATAGGTCAATATTCCTGTTAAAAAAAGCACACCGAATATCCCCGAAAAAACAGAAAGCCTAATATTAATTTTCCCTAATTTGAATCGGCTATTCTGATAATTACCATATATAATTTGGTTTAGGGTTTTAAAAATACCCTGCCTATTGTTATTTTTTATGGTTGCGATACCTTGCATAGACGTAATATAGTTGCTTTCACTATGGGCATAGCTTTGCATTACCTCTTTCTGGGCCATTTTAATAGGCGTATTAAAACTATAGATTAGCAGAAAATAAAAAGGCAAACTAATCGAGGCGATTACACCGGTTACCCAAGAATAGTAGAACAAAAAACCTAATGAAGTAATAGTAACTAAAACATCAATAATAACACTACCTGCCACTTGACTTATGACGCGTTGCACACGTTGCGTATCATTTAATCTGGCTACAAGTTCCCCAATCTTACGGGTATCAAAAAATGGTTTTGGTAGATGCAGTAGCGCCGAGTAAAACCCATCGACAATCCTGTTATTAAAATCTTTGGTCTGCCGTATTAAAAAATAGCTTCTTAATGCTCCAAAAAACACTTTTACCAATAACAAAACCGTAATCAAAATAATACCGGTAATCAACTTATTTAAGTCTTTGGATGGTAAAATATCATCAATCAACTTTTCCGAAAAAATGGCCATCGCCATACCTAAAATGGCAATACCAACCCCTAACAACAAACTAAATACCAAAAGTTTGTAATCTTCTTTCAATACATTGATAAACCATTTTTTCTTTTGGTCTTTGATGTCGTTTGACTTTTCAAATTGGGGGTTAGGCGCTAATGTTAAACACGTTTTGGATTTCCAAACAGATTCCAGCTCCTTTTTTGTGTAATACACAATGCCTTTTGCGGGGTCGCCAATTATAAATGTATTGTTTTCAAAACCATAGCAAACCACATAATGCTGCAACCTGTCTTCGATTACAAGGTGTAAATCACTGGTGCATTGTGGTCTATCAAAGCCTGAACATCGGCTTCGTTGCCCTCGGCAGTAAATCCAATGCTATTGGCCGCCTGATATAGCCCCAATAGCGTAGTGCCTTGTTTTGTAGTACCACTTAACTCCCTAAGTTTTTCAATGGAACCCGAACCTTCATAAAACTGGACGAGCGATAACAGGCTAGCCACACCACAATCGCTTTGGCCGTGCTGCAATACAAAGGTGCTATCCAAACGTTGTTTTGAAAGCTTGCTGTGGAGTTGTCGTTTCATGAGCAAGGTGATTTTCCTCTATATTTTAACTGATTGGTTGTCCTCTATTAATTTGAGGATAGTTTCGGCTTTTAGTTGCCCTTTATGCTTTTTAACCAACTCTTGTTTGGCATTATATATTAAAACGTAAGGAACGCATGTAGCATCAAATCGATTAGAAAAATGATAAGCTGTATCATGTAAAAACGTAATATTTGGCGTGTTGTGTAATTGATAGGTTTTGGCAAATTGGGCTATTGCTTCGGTTGTTTCGGTGGACACAAAAATTAATTGGGCATTCTTAAATTGCGGGATGTTGCTACCTATGTTTTGGGCCTCGTGCTGGCAATACCCGCATTCGGTATTAAAGTAGATAAATACAGTAGGTAGGTTTTGTTTTAAATTTGAATTGCTAAAATCCATTCCCTCTAGCGTTGCAAACTGAAACTCTGGAATGGTCTGCAATAGGCTTTCAACCTCAGTTTTATACTGTATTTTGCCAATGACACTGTAGCCCAAAAAGAATAGAACAACCAAGATGAGTATCGGTATAACAAACTTGAATATTTTCTTCATTCGGATTTTCAACTCATATTTAACGTGAAAAACATTACGGCAACCACCCAAATAAGAAGGCCTATACCATAGCTACTGGCAACTATAGTCAGCCCCTTATCAGTATTTTCGTTTATGGCTTTACCTAACAAATAGGCCAATATGATCCAATACGCAAACTCAAAAAGGTTGAGTACCTGCAAGGGATATACAAACCACGGTTGCAAATCATCATAACCAAATATATTGATGGCTGAAAGCGGATAGAAATACCGCAGGTCTTCTAACGTATAGTCCTGTTGAAACACATAAAACCAAAGTGTTTTAAACACAATAACCAACAGGAACACAAACTCTGCCTTGACCACTATGTTGAACAGCTTTTTATAGGATAAATCCCTTTCAAAAAAGAAACAGCCGGCGTGGAGGATGACGGATATTACGGATGTTTTAATCAGTAGCAAAAAAGGAACGGCTACATAGCTGAGGTATTTCCATTTTTTCTGACTTTCTAAAAATTCTTGAGATTGACTTTGAGTAAGTTTTTCCAAAAATAACTCATTGACCATTTCTTTAGTTCCTATAATATAGTCTGAATAAATGCCAAAAAACAGAAATAAAAAAACTATGGTAAAAAATAATTTTGCATTTGTTTTAAACATATTTCAACTTTAAAATATAGTTCAACAAATCTGCAGGGTATGTTCTCTATTTATCGGCAAATCTTTATCTAAAGTTTGTGTTTCCTTATATATATCCACTGAATATAACATCCAATAGCCGTACTAAGCAATCCAATTATCCCAACTATATGGAAAAAGATTTTTATCTCTGTTACAAAGCTGTCCCTAATTAAGATTCCCAACCAAATCCCGCCTAGACCTCCAGTAATAAACATTAAAGTCATAAAGAGTAGAGCTTTTTTTTTATACATTTCTATAATTTTATCCATTGATTCTTTTGTTATAATGATGGAGTTATGTAAGAAAAACCCTTATAACCCCATCCAAAGTGAAGGATTTTAGCAGGATCCGGCTGCTGAAATAGACCCTGCAACAAAGCCAACCAGAAACAAAGCAGCACCACCTGTTGTAACAATAGCTGCTGCCCCAACTACTGACACTGCAAGACCAACCATTGAAGCAGCGCAAAATAATCGCCCTCCTTCTATATTTTCCATCTTACTCAATTCCAATGTTTTCATAAAAATATACATTTAAAATATTGCGCCTACTCTTTTCCTAGGATTTTCGACAAACTCCCTAACTGATTACTAAATACGTGTTATTTTTTCATTCATCTATGCGGTTTTCCCACATTTCTATTTTTTTTTAAGAATATTTTTACTTTTAACTTCTATATTTGTACCTCAGCCACCAAGCTTTAGCCCCCTAAAAACGAATCAACTCAATTGAACAACCTATTAATTATTGAAGACTGCCCGTTTACCTGCCAAGGTTATAAAACCCTTTTGGAGCACGGCATGGCCACCCCTTTTAGCTTACAATTTGCTAACACCTGTGACGAAGCGGTAAAGCTTATCAAAACCAAAACATTCGATTTTGTATTATTGGATTTACAATTACCCGTTTCGAAAAATGAAAAGTATGTCTGCGGAGAAGATTTAGGGCTTTTGATTCGCAACATGTGGCCTGAGGCCAAAATTATTATCTTGACCAATATTTCTGATGCGATCCGGATTAAAAGTATAATTGACGAAATAGATCCTGAAGGGTTTTTAATTAAGGCGAAAAGTAACCCGATGGATTTAAAAAATACCATTGAAACCGTACTTCGGGGAGATAGGTTTTATTGCAACACAACGACAAACTATATCAAAGAAAACTACAACAGCGTTAAGATTTCAGAATATGACAGACAGATTCTCTACCATTTATCCATGGGCCTAAAAACCAAGGATTTATGCAAGCACATACCCTTATCCCTACGCAGTATTGAAGTGAGAAAAACAAGATTAAAAACGTTGTTAAACTCAGGAAAGAATAAAAACTTTAATCTGGTTAAAGAAGCTAAAAAACTAGGTTATATCTAACGATTCCGCCAAAAGAAAGGCGTAAACAACACCAGCACCGTAAACAGTTCCAAACGCCCAATCAACATCATAAAAGAAGCCCACCATTTTCCAAGCGGGGGCAAAGCGGCATAGTTATTTATCGGCCCGAAATCGCCCAAAGCAGGGCCTACATTGCCCAAACTTGAAGCAGAAAGACCTATTGCGGATTCAAAATCCATTTGGAACATAGAAAACACCAAAGAGCCAATGATAAAGGACAGCATATAGAGAATAAAAAACGCCAAAACATTGAAGACGATATCCCCTGAAATGGCCTTGGTATTGTAGCGGACGGGCAGGATGGCACTAGGGTGCAATGACCTTTTAAACTCCAAAAAACCATTTTTGATGAGCAATAAATGACGTACCACTTTTACGCCACCCGAAGTACTTCCCGCAGAACCGCCCAAAAACATTAATCCGAAAAAGAAAACGACCAGAAATGGAGTCCACATGGTATAATCTGCCGTAACAAAACCTGTAGTAGTTACAATGGCCAATACCTGAAACAGGCCATGCCTAAAGGCACTTTCGCCCTCCCCCCAAACCATTGGGTGCGCAACAGAAGAAGCAGAAACATCTGCCCTAAAATAGATCAGTAAAGCGGCTATTATCGTAAATATGGCCAAAAACCAGAAGTACAGTTTAAACTCTTCATCTTTCAACACCTTTTGTACCTTACCTTTAAAAGCGAAGTAACTCAGCACAAAATTGGTACCCGCCAAAAACATAAACAGGATGATAATATATTGAATGATGGGTTGACCATTCCAATGGGCAACGCTGGCATTTTTGGTTGAGAATCCTCCAGTGGACAAAGTACAAAGTGCATGGTTAATGGCATCAAAAAAGGACATTCCCGCTACACTCAACAATAGGGTTTCGGCCGCTGTGTATCCAAAATAGATGAGCCAAAGGCGTTTGGCAGTATCGGTTATTCTTGGATGTAATTTATCTGCGTTTGGGCCTGGTGCTTCGGCTGCAAACATTTGCATACCTCCTATTCCAAGTAATGGCAAAATAGCGATAGCCAATACGATGATACCCATTCCCCCTATCCAATGGGTCAAACTGCGCCAAAACAATACTCCTTCCGGCATAGCTTCGATGTCGTTCAATATAGATGCCCCGGTTGTGGTATAACCGGACATGGTTTCAAAAAAGGCATTGGTAAAACTTGGAATACTCCCAGTCATCACATAGGGCAAGGTACCCGTCAAAGCCATAATAATCCAGCCAAAAGTAACCACGATATAGCCCTCGCGCTTGTTCATTTCCTTGATATGCTTTCTGGTAAAAAGCATGGCAATTCCTCCTAAAAGTAAAGCAACTCCAGAGGCTAATAGCAACTGCAACGTTACACCATCTTTATATATCAAACTTATCAATGCAGACAACAGCATAAAGCCGCCATTGAACACGATTAGCAATCCCAAAAAGTGAAATATGATTTTGTAGTTCAGTTTCATGAATCGGCAGTGACGTTATAAGAACAATTTTTCTACACCTTTAATGGAGCGCAATAAACTGCACACTACCACGCGGTCGCCTTCCTGTATCTTAAAACTTCCTAAGGCGATATGACCCACACCACCTCGAATAACACCACCGATAATGGCCGAGCGCGGAAAATCCACATTTTTAATGAGTTTGTTACAAATAGCCGACGTAGCTTTCACCTCAAATTCCAAAAGCTCAGCGTTCATATTGCTTAGTTTGGTCATGGCCACCACTTCACCTTTTCTGATATATCTAAAAATACTGTTGGCCGCCAGCAGTTTTTTATTAATAAGCGTATCAATTCCAATGGAATGCGACAGTTCAAAATAATCCATGTTTTCCACAAGGGCGATGGATTTTTTAACGCCTTTGGACTTCGCCACCAAACAGCTCATAATATTGGTCTCTGAGTTATCCCCTACAGCAATAAAGGCATCCATATCGGCAATATTTTCTTCATCTAGAATATCCACGTTGCGCCCGTCACTTTTAATGACCAAAACATTAGGCAACTGGTCGGCCAATTCAAAAGCACGCTCCTTATCACCTTCTAATAGCTTGATATTAAATCCTTTATCGCTTAAATTTCTAGCGGATTTAAACCCGATTTTAGTACCACCCAGAATCATGGCACTTTTTATATCTGCATTTGCCTTCCCTGTTAATCTGCACAACTCTTCGGCACCGCCTTCAGAAGTAATAAAAACAACATTATCACCTTCCTTAAATACCGTATCTCCCCGGGGGATGATCGTATACTGCGTACCTTGTCGCTGAATCGCAATAGGTATAAAATGAATCTCTGGAAAAATCTTAGCTGCATCCTTAATCGTTTTTCCGACAAAAGATGCTGATTTTGAAAGTGTTAATCCAGCCATAGACAGTGCGCCGTCCTCAAACTCATAGGTTTCGCTAAAAGAGGATTGTTTCAGAGAAAGCTCTATCTCCGATGCGGCCAAGGCCTCCGGTGAAATCAATTCATCAATGCCAAAACGTGTAAACCCTACCTCATCCTTATAGTTTATAAACTCTGTATTCGAAATTCGGGCAATGGTACGCTTACCTCCAAGCTGTTTGGCCAGCACACAAATGGTGATATTTGTGGTCTCAGAAGCTGTTACGGCAATAACTAGATCACATTGGTCCACCTTGGCCTCCCTCAAAATGGAAATTGAGGTGGCATCTCCTCGAATCACCTTGATATCCAAATGCGTATCCGAATAGGTCAATCGCTCTTTATCAGTATCTAACAGTGTAATTTCTTGGGACTCGTAAGACAATAATTTAGCCAAATGAAATCCTACTTCACCAGCTCCAGCAATTATTATTTTCATTATTCTGAGGTCATAAAAAGTAGGGCAAATATACTACAAATAACATTCAGCACTAACAATTTGAATGGATTATGACTGGACCGTGATTGTATTTTACCTTTTTCAGAACAAATAAATTATGTAGGTTTGCCAAAAATTAGCGCATTGTCTAAAATTAAGCCCTACAAAGATAGTAACCTGAGCAAAAAAGAGCAGGTCACCCAAATGTTTGATACCATTTCTGGGGATTATGACGGATTGAACCGAGTGATTTCCTTCGGAATTGATGTGAAATGGCGAAAAAATGTGGTAAAAATGGTAAAGGCTCAACAGCCAGAAACCGTTTTGGATATTGCCACAGGCACGGGTGATTTGGCCATCGCCATGGCGGATACAGCTGCCAAAAAAATTATTGGTTTAGACATTAGCAGTGGTATGCTGGAAATTGGTAAAAAGAAAATTACCAAAAAAGGGCTGGACAGTAAAATTGAAATGGTGCTGGGCGACTCTGAAAATATGCCCTTTGAAACCAATACCTTTGACGCCATTACTGTTGCTTTCGGTATTCGGAATTTTGAAAACTTGGAAAACGGACTTAGGGAAATCCTGAGGGTATTGAAACCAGGCGGTATTTTTGTGATTTTGGAAACTTCTATTCCCACGAAAACGCCATACAAACAAGGGTATTCTTTTTATACTAAAAATGTGCTTCCACTTATAGGGAGGCTCTTTTCAAAAGACAGAAGTGCCTATAAGTATTTGTATGAATCTGCTTCGGTTTTCCCGTATGGGGAAGCATTGAACAATATTTTGCGCCAAATTGGGTTTATTAATGTTGAAGATTTTCCACAAACCCTCGGTGTGGCAACTATTTACAAATCGTCGAAGTAATTTTATGAGATACGTATTAATTACATTAGCATTTATATTTACTTTGCAAACCGCAGAGGCTCAACTCTTTAAAAAAGAAAAAGTAATTTATGACGCCAACCAAGGACGGGGAACAACGGATTTTAAGTTCTTACGTTGGGGGTATTTTTTGGGTATCAATAACTACGATTTTAATTTTGATTACAATCAGGATTTACAGGACATCTACGTAAAGAGAAGCCCTGGTTTTAGTGTAGGATTAATTGGAAACATGCGCGTTAATAGTTTCTTAGACCTAAGATTTGAGCCAGGACTGTTCATTTCGACCCGAGAGTTGACCTATAGTCCTGAATATTTTCAAGGGACTGCTTTTAATGAATCCGATTTGATTAGGGAAGTAAAATCCACCTATGTACACTTACCACTTTTATTGAAGGTTTCAACGAAACGTATCAATAATTTTAAGCCTTTTATTGTTGGAGGGTTTTCTACAGCCATCAATTTATCGAGTAACGAAGACAATCCCGACGACAATAGCAAAGGACAATTCAGGACCAAGACAAGTCCACTCTTTTATGAACTTGGATTTGGTATCGACTTTTACTTTTTTAACTTTAAGTTTACGCCTTCCATCCGAGGATTGTTCGGGATAAACGATGAACTGATAAGGGATAACGACCCTAACAGTCCATGGACGAGCAATATTGCCAGCATGAAAACTAGAGGATTGTTTATCAATTTTACTTTTCAATAAACGAGTTCAAGGTTCGGGGTTCAGAGTTCAAAGTTGGAAGCAAACTAAAAATTGTTCGCAACTCCTTTCTACTTTCAATATCAAATCTAACTATCTAAAGACAGGTGTTCAGGGAGAAAATGCGGGGGTTCACAGAGTTTTAAAACTTGAAACTGCAAACTTGAGACTACAACTGAAACTGCCACTGATTACTGAACACTGCAAACTACCTACTGTCTTCTGAATTCACTTAACAAAATAGCCGTCGCGGTAGCCACGTTCAAGCTTTCTGTAGCTTTCAAATCACCAAATCTAGGGATAGCAATACGTTGATTTACGATGGCCTCTATTGCTTTGGAAATACCATTGGCCTCATTGCCCATTACCAAAACACCCTGCTCAGGCAATTGGTTTTGGTACACATTTTCTCCATCCATAAAGGCTCCAAAAATCGGGATTTTGCTTTCTGAAAGGAATTTATCTAAATCCACATAACTCACATTTACTCTTGCGATAGATCCCATTGTAGCCTGCAACACTTTTGGATTATAGCAATCTACGGTTTGTTTATTGCACACCAAATCTTTCACCCCAAACCAATCGCATAATCTGATGATGGTTCCCAAATTTCCCGGGTCCCTTACATCATCTAAGGCCACTACTAAATCACTCGTATCTATCTTTTTAGCTTCAGGAATTTTGAAAACGCCCAATGCTTTATTTGGGGTCCTCAAAAAACTGATACGCTGTAAATTACTCTCTGAAATCAAGGCTTCTTTTCCGTAATTATCGGAATTGGCATCAATATTGAAGGCTTCGGTCGTATATAACTGATAGAGCTCAAAAGAAGATGCCAATAATTCGTTGATGATTTTAATACCTTCAACTACAAATAAACCCTCTTGTTGCCTATACTTTTTTTGACCCAATCGAGTTATAAATTTTATTTTGTTTTTTGAAAGCATGCCCCAACTATTGATATACAAACATAGTTAAAATCAACAATTTTAAAGTACAGCTTTGTTTTAAAAACCCAAGGTGAGAAATTAGATGAAATAGCGTATTTTTGAAAGCAATATTTTCGGTATCTGGAAAATGCAATATCTCATCAACTTTCGACCAAAACCGGAATAGAAAATTGCAACAACGTTTGAAACAACATCTGATTAAAATAGTATGCGTATTGGCTTGTGCAGGTTACTTGGTTTCCTGCGATAGTGTTAAACAAGTTGCATCAAACGAGCATTTACTTACCGATAACACAATTATTGTTGATGGCAAAAAGGAGAGTACCGAAACCCTAAACAGTCTTACTTACCAAAAACCGAACCGGAAACTTTTGGGAATACCCCTTAGACTGCACGTTTATAACATTGCCCGCCCCAAAATGGATTCCATCGTGGAAAGTAAGCTTAAGGACTCCTCGAAACAAGGCTTTAAACGCTTTCTTTCCAAAAAGCAGTTTTATAAGATGCAACAGTCCAAATTAACCATTAACCAATGGTGGAAAAACACAGGCGAAGCCCCTGTACTTGTTGATGAAGAGAAAACAAAAAGATCGATTACCCGATTTCAGGACTACTACATCAACAATGGCTGGTTTAATGTTGATGTTTCCTATGATATCAATAAAACAGAAGACAAGCACGCCTCTGTAGAATATTCTATTAATAGAGGCCCAGCATTTATACTGGACACCATCTCAGAAACCATAGCTTCCCCAGTTGTCGATTCACTTTACCTGTATATTAAGCCCAATTCTTTAGTAAAATCAGGGCAACAATACAGAACTATTGATTTTGAGTTGGAACGCAAACGAATTACAAGCAGATTGAGGAATTCTGGGCTGTATCATTTTAAACAGGATTATATTACCGTTGAAATGGATACGATAGGCACCAGCAAAAAAGTGAATACCGATTTCATCATTCAGGACAGGGCCATTAGGACACCGGATTCCATAAGACGAGAACCCTTCAAGATTTTTAAGGTTAAAGAGGTTAACGTGATTACTGACAATAGTTTTGCCAACGAGGGGCGACAGTTTATGGATTCGATTGTCCACAAAAACTATCGGCTTTTTAGTTATGACAAAATGCGTTTCAGGCCTCAGGCATTGACCGATGCCATTTTTATAGCACCAAACAGTATTTTTTCCGACACGGACAGAACCTTGACCTATAGGCACCTTAGTGAATTGCGCACCTTTAAATACCCCAATATTGAATATACTGAAACATCGGATTCGACATTAACAGCAAATATTCTGTTATCTCCATTGAAGAAATTTAGTTTGGGTTTTAGTACCGAAGCTTCAACAAGCAACATCCAAACGATCGGTTTTGCGGTCAACCCGAGCTTGATGATTAGAAATATCTTCAGGGGAGCAGAAACTTTTGAAATATCGGGAACAGCTGCAATTGGCGCATCGGATGATGCAGGAAGACAAGATGACGATCCTTTTTTTAACATCAATGAACTAGGGCTGAACCTGAACTTAACCATTCCGAGGATATTTACGCCGTTTAATACCGACCGTATTATTCCAAAATATATGTTTCCGTCTACCCGGATAACCCTATCGGCATCAGGTCAAACCAATATTGGACTGGATAAACAAACCCTCAGTGGTACTTTCAATTTTAGATGGCGCCCATCAAGCAGAGTCACCAATGGATTGGATCTGTTTAATATTCAGTATGTTAGAAATCTGAATGTCGATAATTATTTTAGGATTTATACAAATTCTTTTAGCAGACTTAATGCAATAGCTCAGAATATAGGATATATACCTTCGGACAACGATTTATCCTTGCCACAAGGTGCAGATGACTTTATTAATGATGTTACAAACGGCAATACAAGTATTTCTCAAAATGATCCTGATTTCCGGGTAGTATCCGCCATTGGTGAAAGAAAGACAAGGCTAACGGAAAACAACTTGATTTTAACCACAAGCTATAATTTTATTCGGGACACTAGAAAGAGTCTTTATGACGAAAATTTTTCCATCTTTCGCCTTAAATTAGAATCGGCCGGTGCACTTTTGGCCAATACCTCAAGTTTATTAGGGCTTAAAAAGGATAGTAACGACAGGTATGAGCTTTTTAACGTGGCCTATTCGCAATATATCAAAACAGAGTTCGACTACATTAAGCATTGGGACTTAGGCAAAAAAAATGTATTTGCCCTAAGAAGCTTTTTCGGTATTGCCATTCCGTACGGCAATTCCACTAATATTCCTTTTGCCAAAAGTTTCTTTGCTGGGGGAGCGAACGACAACCGCGCTTGGACGGCTTATGGATTGGGTCCCGGAAGCTCGGAAACTACAAATGAATTTAACGAGGCCAACATGAAAATTACCTTGAGTGCCGAACAGCGCTTCAATTTATTTGGCGACCTGAACGCAGCCTTGTTTGTTGATGCCGGAAATATTTGGAACGTGCTGGACGATGTTGAGGACGACAGGGCTACATTCACCAATTTTAATTCGCTTGAAGATATCGCTTTAGGATCCGGTTTTGGGCTACGCTACGATTTTAAGTTCTTCCTTTTCCGCTTTGACATTGGCTTTAAAACCTATGACCCCTCCTATAGGGATGCCAACCGTTGGTTTAACGACTATAATTTTGGAAGTGCGGTTTATAACATTGGGATAAACTATCCCTTTTAGCTATTGGTACAAAAAACCCGGGTATTACTGTTTTTTTTGGCTAAAAAGACTATTTTTCATTTGAAATCACTAAGCCAAAACCCTAAAAATG
This sequence comes from Hyunsoonleella aquatilis, assembly GCF_014270105.1. Taxonomy (GTDB): domain Bacteria; phylum Bacteroidota; class Bacteroidia; order Flavobacteriales; family Flavobacteriaceae; genus Jejuia; species Jejuia aquatilis. Next base: position 567,078 of record NZ_JACNMF010000001.1, on the reverse strand, counting down.
ACTATTTTTGGTAAACTAAATAGGAACTAAAATTAATCTAACAAATCAAAAACATGGCACACAATATTAAACCAGGCGTTGCTACAGGCGATGAAGTACAGGCTATTTTTAATCATGCTAAAGCAAACGGCTATGCACTACCAGCTGTAAATGTAATAGGTTCGGACACCATCAATGGAGTTTTGGAAACCGCAAGGGATTTAAACTCGCCAGTAATTATTCAATTTTCAAACGGAGGCGCACAATTTAATGCGGGCAAAGGTTTGGGCAACGATGGGCAAAAAGGAGCCATTGCTGGCGCTATTGCCGGAGCAAAACATATACATACCCTAGCGGAAGCCTATGGTGCAACAGTAATTTTACACACGGACCACTGTGCCAAAAAACTATTACCTTGGATTGACGGCATGTTAGATGCCAGTGAAAAGCATTTCGCAGAAACCGGGAAGTCATTGTTCAGTTCGCATATGATAGATCTCTCTGAAGAACCCATTGAGGAAAACATCGAAATCTGCAAGGAGTATTTAAAACGAATGTCTAAAATGGGTATGACTTTGGAGATTGAACTGGGTATCACTGGTGGCGAGGAAGACGGCGTTGACAATACCGATGTGGATGATTCCAAACTATACACCCAACCAGAGGAAGTAGCTTATGCATACGAAGAATTGAGCAAGGTAAGTCCAAGATTTACTATTGCCGCAGCTTTTGGAAATGTACATGGGGTTTACAAACCCGGAAATGTAAAATTGACTCCTAAAATTTTGAAGAACTCTCAAGAGTATATCAGCAAAAAATATGGTGTTGAGCATAATCATATCGACTTTGTATTCCACGGTGGCTCAGGTTCTACGGTTGAGGAAATAAGGGAAGCTATTGGCTACGGTGTTATCAAAATGAATATCGATACGGATTTACAGTACGCTTTTATGAGTGGTATCCGAGATTACATGAACGACAAATCCGAGTATTTAAAGTCTCAGATTGGCAATCCAGATGGTGAAGACTCTCCAAATAAAAAATATTACGACCCGAGGGTTTGGTTGCGCGAAGGGGAAAAATCATTCGTTGAGCGTTTAAAGAAAGCTTTCGAGGATTTGAACAACGTTAATACCTTATAAGATAATTTATATTAAAATGATAAAAGAAAAGGTTCTGTGTTTTTACAGAACCTTTTTACTTATTATACTGTATGACAATAGGTTATATCCCTACTGTCCATAAAATTATAAAGGCGTTACCTCAAAAATTAAAAAAAGGCTTAATTTTGTGGTTGAAATGTAGTTTATCTTCCCAAATTGAAAATTACAGCTCATATTATTTTTAACGATTTCTTCAAATGATCTTTTAATCTGAAAAATCGTCAATCTAAACATTAGTTAATATGTCTTGGTTCAAAAGAAAAGATAAAGGAATACAAACATCTACAGAGGAAAAGAAAGATACCCCAAAAGGATTGTGGTACAAATCCCCAACCGGTAAAATTGTAGATACTAAAGAATTACAGGAGAATTACTACGTAAGTCCAGAGGATGGCTACCACGTAAGGATTGGCAGTACGGAATATTTCGAGATTCTCTTTGATGATAATGAATTCAAGGAATTGGATGTCAAATTGGAATCCAAAGATCCACTGAAGTTTGTGGACACTAAAAAATACCCTGACCGACTGAAAGCCGCCCAAGAGAAAACCAAGCTTAAAGATGCTGTTCGTACTGCGGTTGGAAAGTCTAAAGGGAAAGACCTTGTAGTTGCCTGTATGGATTTTGGATTTATTGGAGGCTCCATGGGTAGTGTTGTTGGTGAAAAAATTGCTCGCGCGGCTGACTACTCATTAAAACACAATATCCCATTGATGGTAATTTCAAAATCAGGGGGCGCGCGGATGATGGAAGCAGCACTATCATTGATGCAGTTGGCAAAAACTTCTGTAAAATTGGCGCAATTGGCTGATGCCAAAATTCCTTATATCTCTTTGTGTACTGACCCCACCACTGGTGGAACTACAGCTTCTTTCGCTATGCTGGGCGATATTAATATCAGTGAGCCAGGAGCATTAATTGGATTTGCCGGGCCGCGTATCGTTAGGGATACTACAGGAAAGGAACTACCCGAAGGCTTCCAGACCTCGGAGTTTTTATTGGAACATGGGTTCCTTGACTTTATCACTCTAAGAAGAGATTTAAAAAATAAGGTGAATCAATATTTGGATTTGATATTGAACCAACCTTTGAGAGATTAATACAAACGATTTTGAAAAAAGGGCCAAAAGTGAAACTACTTTTGGCCCTTTTTTATTCTATCGAAAAGTAGTCATCCGAATTCTTGATATTGAAAAGTTTCTTCTTGTGTTATCTCAAGGCAAGTCTTGCGTGCTGTTTATAGCCTTCTTAAAAAAAATCGAAAATTCTGTGCCAACGTCCACTTCACTAGTCACCTCCACTTTTCCTCCCATAGATTCGATATGATTTTTGGTAATGAACAACCCAAGCCCAATGGAATCCCTGTTGGTATGGAAAGTTTTATACAATTGAAACAATTTTTTGCCGTATTTTTCTAAATCGATACCCATGCCGTTATCAGCAATTTTTAGAATAACATAGCCTTCAACTTCGGAGGTTGACAATTCCACTTGAGGCGTTCTATCATCAGACCTGTACTTTATGGCATTGGTCAAAAAATTCAAAATAATACTATCCAAATAGGCCGGCACTCCTTTGATGAATAGCTCTTCGTCTACATCATTAATGATATTTGTTTTGGTGTTTCTAGCCACGGCGGCCACACTATAAATTGCCTTCTCAACATAATCGTAAAGATTAAGTGTTTCCAATTCAGTGGCCTCGACTTTCTTAATTTTTGCCACCTCAGTTAAATGAGAAACGGTTTCTTCCAAATTTTCGATGGCATTTGTTAGCAACTTGAAATTGTCATTGTATTTCAGCCATTCAAATTCATCCTCCAAAAAGCCTTTTACCGTCATCAAATTTCCAGAATGCGAACGCAAATTATGTGTAATAATATCAGCAAAGGAAGTCAACCGTTCATTTTGTTCCCGCACTACTTGCAACATCAATCGTAACTTGTCCTGGCTCAGTTTTCGGCTCGTGATATCGGAAAATTGCCAGATCATTTGGGTTGGCTTCCCATCAATTGCAGAAATGAGGGATACCGAAATTAAAAACCAAATGACAGATCCATCCTTATGAAAATAGCGTTGCATCACCCGGTAGCGGTCTATCTTCCCTTGCATCAACCTTTCATATTTTGTAGCATGAGCCCCCAAATCGTCCCTGAAAATGATATTCTCTATTTTCATATTGTACAACTCATTTTTGGTATATCCCAGCATGTCACACATGCTATCGTTCACCTTAATCCAATCCCCATCTAGGGTTAGGATAGCAATGCCGTTGTAGGTATTGTTGAAGATTTTTTCAAGATGGTCGTAGGAGTCTGGAAAGCTTTCTTCCGGGAAGAGTGATTTCATATGCTTTAAACAATAAGTTCGTTCATATTAATAGCTAAAAATCGGTTTAAGGAGGTTGGCTTTTTAAAATCATTGAAAAGTTACACAAAAAAACGTTTAACACCAAAAAAGTATTATATTTGCCGACTGAAAGAAAGCCTTTCACAGTACATAACAATCATTTACAATAATATTAGCATGTATTTAACTAAAGAAAAGAAAGAAGAGATTTTCGCAAAGCACGGTAAAGGAAAGAAAGATTCTGGAACTGCGGAAGCTCAAATTGCGTTGTTTACGCACAGAATTAATCACTTAACTGAGCACTTAAAAAACAATCGTAAAGATTATAATACTGAACGTTCTTTGGTAAAACTAGTAGGTAAGCGTAGAGCTTTACTAGATTACTTAACTAAGAAGGATATCTTGAGATATCGTGCCATAGTAAAGGAGTTAGGATTAAGAAAATAATAAAAAGAGGCTTTTTTTAGCCTCTTTTTTGTTTTAATACAACGCAAACGAAAGCGTCAAAAATTCGTACTTAGAAGAAGCTAGTTATAGTTTTTCATTGGTCAAGACCTTAGAGTCACACACAACAACTACACACAACACAACGACCATTGTTTAACATGATTTAGGCGGTTTTACGCTTAAATTACAAGAAAAATTTTATGATTCCACAAACATTTAGAGAGGTTATTGACCTCGGTGACGGTAGGGAAATTTCTATCGAAACCGGAAAATTAGCAAAACAGGCGCACGGCTCTGTTGTTGTACAATCTGGAAAATGTATGCTTTTGTGTACTGTTGTTTCCAATTATCACGCTGCTGATGTTGACTTTTTACCTTTAACGGTAGACTACAGAGAAAAATTTGCGGCGGCAGGAAGGTATCCTGGCGGTTTCTTTAAAAGAGAAGCCAGACCAAGTGACGGAGAGGTATTAACAATGCGTTTGGTAGACCGCGTTTTGCGTCCCTTATTTCCAAAAGATTACCATTCTGAAACTCAGGTTATGATTCAGTTGATGTCTCATGACGATGAAGTTATGCCAGATGCTATGGCAGGTTTAGCAGCTTCGGCAGCTATTCAATTATCTGATTTTCCTTTTGAATGCCCTATCTCTGAAGCCAGAGTTGGCCGTATTAATGGTGAATTTGTTATCAACCCCACACGTGCTCAATTAGCGGAGTCTGACATCGATATGATGATTGGTGCTTCAGCGGATTCGGTAATGATGGTTGAAGGCGAGATGGATGAGATTTCTGAAGAAGAAATGGCTGAAGCTATTAAGTTTGCACACGAAGCCATTAAAGTGCAATGTGCGGCTCAAGTAAAACTAGCTGAGGCTTTTGGTAAAAAAGAAACGCGCGAATATGAGCCAGAAGATGAAGATGAGGATTTAGCACAAAAAATCCACGACATGGTTTACGATAAAACGTATGCCATTGCAAAAGCGGGTTCAGCTAAACATGAAAGAAGCGAGGCATTTAGTAATATTAAGGAAGAGGTTTTTGAAGCATTTCCTGAAGAGGAACATGAGGAATTAGGAAAACTGATCCATAAATATGTAGCAAAAGCACAAAAAGAGGCCATTAGAAATTTGACCTTAGATGAAGGTTTACGTTTGGATGGTAGAAAAACGGACGAAATTAGACCAATTTGGTGTGAGGTTGATTATTTACCATCTACTCACGGTTCGGCAATCTTTACACGTGGGGAAACTCAAGCACTAGCTACAGTTACCTTGGGAACTTCAAGAGAGGCCAACCAGATTGATATGCCATCTTTTGAAGGCGAAGAACGTTTCTATTTACACTATAACTTCCCTCCTTTTTCAACAGGAGAAGCAAGACCAATCCGTGGTACTTCAAGACGTGAAGTAGGACACGGAAACTTAGCGCAACGTGCTTTAAAAGGCATGGTACCTGAGGATTGTCCTTATACGGTTCGTGTAGTATCTGAAGTTTTAGAATCCAACGGTTCGTCTTCTATGGCAACAGTATGTTCTGGAACTATGGCGCTTATGGATGCCGGTGTGCAATTGAAAAAACCAGTTTCTGGTATTGCCATGGGATTGATTACCGATACGGAATCTGGCAAATATGCAGTACTATCTGATATTTTAGGTGATGAGGATCACTTAGGTGATATGGACTTTAAAGTTACGGGTACTGCCGATGGTATTACTGCTTGCCAAATGGACATCAAAGTAAAAGGTTTGTCTTATGAAATTTTGGTGAAAGCCTTAATGCAGGCAAAAGATGGCCGTTTGCACATCTTGCAAAAGCTGGTGGATACGATTGATGCGCCTAGAGAAGATGTTAAGCCACATGCTCCTAAAATGGTGACTCGTATAATTCCTGGCGAATATATTGGTGCCGTAATTGGTTCTGGTGGAAAAGTAATCCAAGAATTACAGAAAGAGACTAATACTACTATTGTTATCAATGAAGACCCTGTTACGGAAGAAGGTATTGTTGAGATTTTAGGTGTTGGACAAGAAGGTATTGATGCTGTTTTAGCAAAAATTGATGCTTTGATGTTCAAGCCTGAAGTTGGTAGTGTTTACGAGGTTAAGGTGATTAAAATGCTTGACTTTGGTGCTGTTGTAGAATATACTGAAGCCCCTGGAAACGAAGTATTGTTGCACGTAAGCGAATTGGCTTGGGAGCGTACAGAAAATGTTTCTGACGTTGTTAATATGGGTGATGTTTTTGATGTGAAGTATTTTGGACTCGACCCAAGAACTCGGAAGGAAAAAGTATCCAGAAAAGCTATTCTTCCAAAGCCTGAAGGTTATGTAGCAAGACCACCAAGAGATAATAACAGAGGTGGCGGACGTGATAACAGAGGAAGGGATAACCGAGGCAGAGACAATCGTGGACGTGACAATCGCAACCGCGATAATCGTAGAGACGATAGAAAGCCAAGAGAAGATAATAAAGAAGACTAGACCCTTTTTTACTCATAAGAAAACCGAAAGATGTTAGTCTTTCGGTTTTTTGTTTTTGTCAATTACTTGGGCTTAAGGTTGCACCCAAGCATTATTATAGGCATCATATATCATTTGTCTTAGACTAGTCGTCCCTTGCAAAGTAACGCCTTGAGAGTTCATCACAATAACACAATCTACACCTGTTCCCGGGAACATCACAATTTGTGTTCTAACGCCTTGCGAAACTGTTGGGTCACTACTGGTACCAATGGACCCGGCCTTTCCATAATAGTTCCCATGGATTTCATCCGCAGGATCAGCGACATCCATGCCCAAACGATGCAGTTTCATTAAATCCCTTTGATCCTTGGTCACTAAAATTTCTGTGTGTTCAAAATACGCATTCACTTTTGCCATTTCAAGTGTTGTCATAAAATAACCGCCCCCGCCAGACTTGTTATTCCAGCTTCCGTAAAACACCCCTCCATTATTACTTCCATCGTTTGAATTGTAATATAAGGTTGAAATGTCTCTGCTTTCAGGAAAACACCCGACCAATGGTAATGACAATCTGTCAAAGATATTCTGTTGCATATACAGCAAATACATAAATTGGGTATTGGCATCATTTTCAATATCGATAGCCGGACTCCCTTCAAGGTTACTCCATAAAGAAGGAATTAACACGCGGTACAAAGCAAAATTTACATTAAGGTAATTTCTGGTTTTTGCATTCACTACACCAGTTTCTATACAGTCCTTTAAACCTTGATAGCCTAAAGTAACATCAAAATTGTTGTTGGTACTTTGTAATCCAGATTCGTGTTTTAAAAGATCTTTAAAGCTTAAATTATTCACCCCCGGCCCTTTAGTCCAAGAGTTAGGAAGCCAATCTGCAATATCGTCTTCAATACTAAGGTCGTTTGCTTCCAATAGTTGCATTACGGCAATAGCTGTATAGAATTTGGTAACACTGGCAACATTTATTTCTTTATACAACGTAAAATCCATAGAACCGTCGGCCGAATTTCTGGCTTTCCCAAAGGCATCTGATCTTTCTAAATTCCCATTTTTACTGATGGTATATGCCCATCCTATGGGGCTATCACCTCCCACTTCAACATAATCAATTAAATTTTGTTCAAAGACATCCATATTAAAAACGGCGGTATTGGTTTGGAAATCGTTAAAAGATTCTTCAACCTCACAACTCGTAAAGGCTATGAACAAGAAAAAAATGAATAATTGTTTTACTAACTTACTTTTATTCGGTACTGAAAACGTTTTGTTTGTAGCTATCATTGGTGTTTATTTTATTTATTACACTAATAGATAACTTGCACTTGTATTTTGTTACCTCCTTTTTTTAAGTTATTTAATAATTATCTAGCCAATGGAAGTGTTTTTTGGTGATTGCCTCTTTGTTTTCCTCAATATGTTCTATATGTGCTTTGGCGATAGTAGACATGTTTTTAGAACTCAACCAAATCAAATTCCAATTGGTAACAATAGGTAGGCCTTTTACCGGGATAATCTGTAAATCTCCTAGTTTGAGAGCCGTTTTTATACCAATTAATGGCATTATTGAAAAACCAAGTCCAGAAATCACAGCTTGCTTTAAAGCTTCATTAGACGTTAATTCCATTTTCTTATAAGTAGAAATCTTTTTAGAATCAATAAATTTTTCCATGGCCAAACGGGTGGCAGATCCCTGTTCGCGGTAAATCAACGGTAATTTTTGAAACTCGGCCTTGGATAAATGCTTTCCCTTAAGTTTATAGTCCCTCCCTCCTACCATGTACAGCTCATTTCGCATCAGCTCAATGCGATTTATTTTGAGCTTTTTAGGTATGGTAGACACCATAGCAAAATCTACTTCGTTATTTTCCAGTGCCCGAATTACGGAGGCTTTATTGGTTACATCCATAATCAAGTCTACTCCTCTATTTTTGTTGATAAAATCAGACAAAAAATAAGGCATTACATACTTTGCTGTGGAAACGATTGCGATCTTCAGCTTGCCTGCCAATTCGCCCTGAAAGGACAATGCCTTGTAATCGATAGCCCTGACTTCTTCCATGATTTTCTCCGCCGCCTGTGCAATTTCTTCACCAAATTCTGTGATATAAATACGCCGACCTACTACTTCAAACAAAGGAATTTTAAACTGATCTTGGAACTTTTTTAACTGAATAGAAACAGCTGGCTGGGTAAGATACAGTGCTTCTGAAGCCTTAGTAACACTCTGTAATTCAGCTATTTTTAAGAATATTTCTAACTGGTGTAATGTGTAATTCATAACATTAGTTTATATATTTCATAATAAATATAAATAAAATTATATGAAATATTTGTATAAACTTTGCACCAAATTTAAAAACGATGAAAGAAAGAATTATTAGCAGTATTAAAAAAATGAAAGCCAATTCGTTAAACAGGAGTCAAATTATCTTGACTTTTATGTTCTTAGTTGTCATTCTATTATCCTTACAGAATGATGGCCTATTTATTAAGGAACTGGCACTAATTGGAGCTATAATGTTGCTTGCTACGATTAGTTCAAAGTCAAAAAATCAAGATAATAGCAACTGGTAAAACACATTGAATGGATTTACATTTACTAATTGACAACCTTACAAACCCGGCACTACTATTCTTCTTTTTAGGCGTTATAGCGGTGCAGCTGAAGAGTGACTTAAAAATACCTGAGAATTCTTCAAAATTCATTTCGCTTTATCTGTTGCTTGCCATCGGATTTAAAGGTGGACAGGAGCTAGCGCACAGCGAATTCGACCTAGAGATATTATGGTCGCTTTTATTCGGGATCTTTCTAGCAGTTGCCGTTCCAATCTATGCTTATTTTATCCTTAGACGGAAATTCAGTATAGAAAATGCGGGAGCCATCGCAGCCTCCTATGGATCCGTAAGTGCAGTAACTTTTGTAACAGCTATTTCATTTTTAGAAATTGAGCAAATCCCTTTTAGTGGGCATATGGTAGCAGTTATGGCATTAATGGAAGCACCTTCAATAATGATTGGACTGTTACTCATCATGCTCTTTAAAGGAGGGAAAGGAAAATCTGATATCCCAATGAAAACAGTGTTTCAGCACGCCTTATTTAATGGCAGTGTGCTGTTAATATTAGGGAGTTTAGTTATTGGTTACTTGGCTAGTGAAGCCCAGGCCCAAGGCATTAAGCCCTTTACAACGGATATATTCAAAGGATTTTTATCAGTTTTCCTTTTGGACATGGGTATCACCAGTGGTCAAAAGCTAAACGAATTTATAAAGAAAGGGTGGTTTGCCTTAATTTTTGCCATCGTGGTCCCAATCATCAATGGATGCCTGGTGGCAGTAGCAAGTGGGGCCTTTGTAACGGGTACTGGAAATAGATTGCTTTTCGCAATTTTGGCGGCAAGTGCCTCTTATATTGCGGTACCAGCAGCAATGAAAATAGCGGTACCAAAGGCAAGCCCGAGTTTGTATATACCCATGGCGTTGGCCATTACGTTCCCGTTTAACATCACACTCGGCATGCCCCTGTATCTGTGCATCATTCAAAACTGTTATTAATAAAGTATAATCTAAAATTAAAATATCATGGAAACCGTAACAAAAAAAATCAACGATATTACAATGGAAAAGCAAAACATTAAATTGATTGACGGATACTTTAACGTGTCGGAAGCTAAGGACGTTATTGATGCCGTATTGGACATCAAGATCAACCACCATAAATTAAAAAGATTGTCCATTACCGAAGGCAACAGTGAAGATTTATGCGAATACGATAGTGGCAGAATCAATGAACTTATTGATGCGAAACTGGATGCACAATCGTTTTTTAATGACCCTAGTCTTCAGGGTAAAAAATTGAAGATTGAAAGTACTATTACTATAAAGGTGGAGGAATAAATTTTTTTCTGAAAGTTATCGCAATACTAGTAGTCCTTTATAATTTTAATTTAGCTATGAATTAGGATTGAACAAAAGCCCATTTTGTAAAATGGGTTTTTGCATTTTTTTTCTTTAGTCTATAAAATATTTCTGACATCTGATGCATTGAAAACTTCATTACGCCCATACTTTAATAAAAGTGAAGAAACAATTTTACGAGTCCTGGGTAAGCATCTTCTTTATATTTGTCCTTTTTCAGGTCTGAAAAATAAAAACACTTCAAATACAACATAGAATATCAGAAGAGGTGCCAACCAATTTGGACGATTATCTACAATAACAGCAATATGCCAAATAATAAAACACCTAACCGTCATTACAATTGGCAATGCCGCGTTCGATTCTTCTTTAACCTTAACGGCGTGCAGATATATTTGACCCAAAACAGCTAAAATCGTTGCGAGTAATGCAATTATAATTCCAACTGCTGTTTCAACTAGCAGAAAAACTATTATTGAACTTATTAAAACAATTACATCCCCAATCCATGCTGTCTTATCCCATCCAAAAACAACTGGAAAAGTTTTGTATCCTGTTTCTCTATCGGCCGATATATCTTTTAAATAACCTATTAAAACAAAATTTGTATAAGACACAAAACTCAATAAAAGGACTAAGGGTAATTTACCATTTAATAAATTTGAATTGATAATAGATATATATCCCATTACTGGCAAAAGCCCTACAATCCATGCATTATAAAACGGCCCAATAAACCAGAAGTTCTTCTTAAAATATGAGTATGTCACTAATCCAAATACACTTAAAGCACCCAATACCACATTCCACAAATTCAAATAAATTAAAACCAGCACGCTTAAAACAAGACCAGTTACACTTACGATTCTGACAGATTTTATTGAGATCACCCCTTTTGACAATGGACGATAAGGCGCAGAAATGGCATCAGTATCTGTCTGCCACGTGTCCGTGAGTGCTTGCCCAAATCCGTAGCCTAAAAACAAAGGAATAAACGTTAACCATAAACGCCATTGACTTACGGGGTAAGCTTCTGCAATAGCAATTCCACTCAATCCAGCAATTCCAGATATAAACAATAAATATGGGCGACACTGAATTAAGTAAGCCTTAAAGAATCTAAGGCTAAAGATTGGGTACGTATTTTTCATATTAGAATTATTTCTACTACTATTTGCAACTCTATTTCATAATATAAATAGCCTTTGGAATCACAGAGAAACTGCAGTGTTTTGTAACAAAAACTTCTCCATCCGCTTCCACAGGTCTAGGCTCATTAAACGAAACTTTTAAGTCTTTTAATTTATATGTTTTTCTTTTTGCATTAGTTTTGAAGCGACCCTTCACTAAGCCAATAAGCGTTCTTAAAAGTTCAAATTTGTTCATATCATCACAATAGTTTAAACCTAAAAAACCATCGTTGAAAACTATGTTTTGTTCATATCTAAAACTGCCAGAAATATTTGGGTTTTTGATTACGGATAAATTGGATAACACAATGCTTTCATTAATTTCGTTATCAATTAATAATTCAGCTTGATAATTTCGATATAAAAAAATAGTCTTTACAGCTGCAAAAAAAATAGCCGCATCTACCCAATTTCTTTTAAGAAATTTTAGAATTGATTTAGGATGATTAAACCTATAATTGGCTTCAGCAGTTATACCAATACCGGCATTTATTATAAAATATCTTGTATTTAAGTCTCCTTTAGCATCTTGATAGGTGATTTTTCCAACATCAGATAATTGGCAATTATCCCAGTTAACTTTTACTGGCACACCCATAATATAAGAAGTATGGGGTTTATGGAAATCATTGCTAGAGCCCAAAGCTATTGCTCCAACATATACTGGCCTGGAAGTGTTATCAACCAAGTTTAAAAGCACATTAATCATATAATTCAAACTACCATCTCCACCTGCACTAATAAACCCATCAACACCTTTATCATTATATAACTCCTTCAACAAAGCATCAAAATCACAGGGAGGTTTAAAGGTAATTATCTCTGTATTTTCAGGAAAAACCTCAACTACGCTAGAATATATTTTCTTCCAAGTTTTGGCCGACTTACCTTGTCTCGCATCCAGATTAACTAATATTGCTATTTTATTTGGCTTCATTATATATACTTCTTAAACCAGTTTAACATCATTACGGGTGCCAAAATTAAATCTACCGTTAGTGTTATAAATACAGTAATTCCTATTAGAATTCCTAGTGTGAACACTTCCATAAAATCTGAAAAAACTAATACTCCAAATCCACCAACTAAAATTAAACTTGTTCCTAAGATTGCTTTTCCACATTCTTCTAAAGCTTTTGAAATGGCATATTCCACACTACTCCCTTTTTTTCTTTCTAATTGAAAACTACTCAGAAAATGAATCGTATCATCAATAGCAATAACAAATCCTATGGTAAAGATTATTGATGTTGCCCCGCGCAACTCCAAACCTGTAAGCCCCATTGTACCCGCAACGATTAAAATTGGAATAAGATTTAATAACAAAGTCAAAAAAACGAGCACCACGTTTTTGTATATAAAACCTAAGGTAATTGCAACTGTAATAATAGCCAATATTAATCCATAAAACATATTTTTTATGCGCTCTTGATGTGCTCTATCAATCAAATAATCCCTTCCAGAAAGTCTCACCTCTACTTTTGCAATATCTATTAAAGTATTTACATGATTTAAAATTTCATTATTCCTCTTAGCGACATTTAGCCTCCCTAAATCTTTCATTCTACCTGAAAACTTGTAAATATTATGAGTCTTGTTAAATAAATAGTTATCAGTATTTATTGTATTAATATCCTTATCATATTTTAGTATACTTTTTTTATCGACAGGGACGGGATTCGTTTTAAAATCAGAAGGCCGATATGCTCTATGAAGTAATTTATAAAATAAAATTGGTGACTTGACCGAGTTTATATATTCCAAGCTATCAAGATAGTTTTGAATATTCAAGCCCATTTTAAGTATCTCAGGATTGTTTAGCTGAACATTTTCTTTTGCCAATAATAAGAGTTCAAAATCTCTGGAACCACCAAATTTTTTCTCAAAAAAAGAGTAATTCTTTGCAAGTTCACTTTGCATAGGCACATTTGATAGTTTGAAATTATTTGTGTTTATTTTAAAAATTGATACTATAGAAATAAGTGATAGAATGAAATATGTTGCTATAACTTTTTTTGGATGGTTTTGAAATCCGCGTGCTTTATTGATGACCTTTTTTGACAAGTTTTCAAAAAATCTACTTGATGAAAAAGCTAAATTATTGTTTGGTACCAAGAAAAATATTGGCACCAGAGAAATAGTCAAAATATAGGCTAAAAGTATTGACAATCCAGCTTCAAAACCAAATTCTCGTATTGCTGGCATTGGTGAAATATACATTACAAAAAAACCAACCGCTGTTGTAAAGGAGGTAATAAATGTGGTTTGACCAATTTCTTTTAATGTATCATGAATCGCTTTTTTTTGATGAATCCCATTGGCTCTGAATACATTGTATTTAAACGACATGTGAATAACATCTGAAATCCCTATAATTAGTATTATTACCGGAAATAAATTGGCCATAATACCCAAAGGCCTATTAAAGAATGTCATACCTCCCAAAAAAATAATAAGCGAAATGGAAACCACAATCAGTGGAAATACTATTGCAATAAATTTCCTGAATATTAAAACAAGTGAAACTATCAAAAAAACAAAAAACCAAAGTGTAAAGCTTTTTATTTCCTTAGCAAGCAAGTCCTTAAAGGAAGCTTCAAGGTACTTATCACCCATGATATATGAGTTTAATGCAAGGCTTTCTCTTATATGTTTTAGCCTATTTAATAATACAACTGTTTCATCCTTATCTAAATCATCTTCAACTTCTAACCAAATAAATAAAGTGTTACCTTCTTTATTGATAAAATATTGTGTCCATTCATAATCATCAAAAACTTTTTTGATATCTGTTTCCAGTTTAGCACTGTCATTTTTATTCAAATAATCTATTCGCGTTAAACCGAAAAACGTATCATATGGATAGGATAGGTCCATTAACGAACTCACTTTTCTTATCTCAGAGAGGTGCTTTAAACTATCAATAAAACCATAAGAAGTTTCTAAAAAGGCTTTATCTAAAGAAGGCTTCTGACTTTCTAAGCCGACCACAATTATATTTTTAGTATCGCCAAATTGAGGTTTAATTTCTTTGTAAAAAGTATACTCAGGATCATTTTCTGAGAAAAAATGCGAAAAATCTGTATTAAATTTTAACTGACTTAAAATCGATAGAGAAAACACCGTAAGAGCAATTACAATTACCAGTAAAATATATCGGTATTTAATCCAAAGTTTTATCATAAGCACCTTACGTCTAAACTAATACTATCATTTGAATCTAATGGAAAAGTGCTACATATCTCGTAGGCATAACTATTAATAGCAATAGGTTTTAAAAGTGAATACAGGTTTGATTTCTTAGTACATGCTACAAGTAAATATCCAATATTTTCTTCTTGAAGGTGAGCCAATATTGAGTTGATTTCGTCTTTTGTTGGCATATTATCATATGCCAAAATACCAAAACACAATTCATCCCCTTCATTAGGAAGTTGTTTGCTCTTTGCACTAAAAAGTGCCAAAATGTAATTAACAAACTTAATCAAAAAGTGAAGCTTTCTTATTTTTAAACGATAGATTAAGTCAGCTCTCCAAACTCGTGGTTCTCCTTTAAAACTGTGAAAAAAAGATTCTGACGCTTCACTGCAAAATTCAGAAGTTGTAGTTAAATTTTCAGGAGTTGATTGGTTTTGTTTTTTCTTCAGTCTTTTACTGGTTGGAATTGTGAGATACGCAAATGGGTATTTATAAAGCGCTAAACCTAAAATTCCAGCTGATTTTTGTACCGCCTTATTTCCTTTCTTCATAGTCAAAAATACATTGGACACTTTGTTGGGTAAACAAAAATTTTTGTAAGCATGCTTTCCCATTTTTTTTGTCAATCCATGCCCTCTGGCATGTTTCGCAACTCTGACATCATAGCAATACCCAACATTCATTTTCTCACCATTAACAGTGATTGGCACAATAGAAACGGCAAGTGTACCCAATAGCTTCCCTTTAAAATCAACCGCAAGATATATTTGGTGCTTTTCAAAATTCTCAGAGCGCCTTTTAAAAGAGTCCTTAATCATTTCGAGTTGAATCCACCTTCCTTGAGGGGCATCATTTTCTAAGGCAAGTAAAGCACTCTCGTAGCTTTGCGAATAAGGGATTATTTTATATTCTAAAGTGCTCATGCTTTTTCTAATAAATGAACCTTGTACATTTTGGTGCGGTCCATATCTGAGACATCTTCAACCTTATAGCCTAAAGCCGAAATTTTTGCGATTATATTGGCATCTATATGATTTCTTAAATAAGACCTGAACAAAAAGGCACTCTTACAAGCTTTATTAATCTGCAGGGCATTTATACATTTTAAAACATAGTCTGTTTTATGAAAACTTAAAATATCAGACATTGAAAAAAATACGTTAGAATTAAGCGAATTGAAATCGTAATCCTCTATAAAGTTCAATACGTCATTATTTACAAACTGTATCTCAATCTCCTTTTTTCTTAATTTGTCTTGAATAACTTTTAACGTTTTCGGGTTCTGAGAAGGTGGCAAAAACTCTACATCCATTTTTTTTAACGACCCAATAAAAATAAGATGAGCCATAAACGATTTATGGAATTCTTTTTTATCAATTAATTCTTGAAAGCCATTAGTAACAATAGTATTATCAACTCCCTTTCCAACAAAAGCAGGATCCTTATTGCCCAATACGATATAGCTTATTTTTTTTGAGAATATACGTTTTACAATTTTCCATCTGAATTTTGAAAAACTTTCATAATCCTGATTAAACATATTTAAAAACGATGGACCTAAAAATCCATTTAATAATGGCCTAGCTTTAGATAAAAATTGTTCATATTGACCAATATTAAGTATGCCTTTTTTGATAAAACGATGATTTTTGTCCCAATAATTCTTTGTAGAAGCCTCCAATTTATTTTGGAGTTTCATAAAAAACGTCATCCTTTCATTCGCAGACATTTCAGAAGCACCTATAAACCCCAAATAGCCCTCTACATCAAGCTCTGTTAATGCTATCAATTTTAATTTTAATAATTCAATGGCATCAGAATTTGTATCTACGGCAAAAACTTGTTTTAAATTGGCATTATCAAGCAATGTGATAAGTCGCTCACCGCTGCCAATAACAGCAACTATTGAATTATATGCTTTACTATAAACTATTTCGGGCGAGGAGTCTTCGTTAACATGAGAATACCATATCATATCAAGAATTTTTAGCTGAATTATGCCAAACTTCTTCTAGACAAGTTACCAATTTATCAATATCTTCTAAGGTATGTTCTGCCGAAATGCTTATTCTAAATCTTTGATCATTTTGAGATACAGCTGGAAACTCGATGGAGTTAAGAAAAATGCCCATCTTATCAAGCGCTACGTTTGCCTCCCGAATATTAACCCATGTAGGCACTCTAACCGAAATAATTGCCGCTTGGGGATCTGCGGTTAACTCAAAATTTTGAAGTTTACTAAGTGCATATTTAGTGTTTTCTAAAACTTTTTTACGCCTCCAAGGCTCACTTTCAACAAGGTCTAACCCAGCCAAAACAGACGCTATTGTAACTGGTGGAAGCGCCGCCGAAAACACATATGGCCGGGAAAAATACCTAATGTAGTCTATAATGTCTTTATCGGCAGATAAAAAACCTCCGGTTAACGCAAATACTTTACTAAAGGTACCCATTGAAATATCTACTTCTTTCTCCATTTGAAAATATTCGGCCGTACCACCACCATTTTCACCCAACAACCCCGTACCATGAGCATCATCTAAAACAAGCATCGCTTCATGTTTTTTACACTTATCAACTATTGCTGGTAATTTTGCCAAATCTCCGTCCATAGAATAAACACCTTCAACACAAACAAAAACATCTTGATAATTTTTTGGCTCCAGCTTTTGCAATACGTCCTCTAACGACTCTAAATCATTATGCTTAAAAGTATTAAAATTAGCATTATTGAGTTTAATACCATCGTATAATGACGCATGACTATGCTTATCTAAAACAAAATTATTATGAGATGCAGAAATAGCAGAAACCAAACCTAAGTTGGCCATATATCCTGATGGAAAAATGAGGGTATCCTCTTTCTTTTTCAGACTCGAAAGTCTATTTTCCAAATCTTTCATCAGTAAAGTATATCCATTCAGTAACGGAGGCCCACCAACACCAGTCCCATATTTTTTTAAAACAGTTATTATTTTTTCCTTTATATATGGATGATTCGCAAAACCAAGGTAGTTATTGGAGGCGAACATTAACATTTCGCGTTCCTTTTTAAGTTCTTTATCAAATATAAATACTGTTCTTCCCGTAGCTGATACAACTATTCGTCTATATGTGAATTGCTTGTTTGTTTCTAAAGTATTTAACATACCATTAAAATTGAAACTTTTGGCTTTCAATGATTTGTTTTTATTTGCTTTTTCAAAATGATATAAATCATTTTTCTCTTCTAGCGTTTCTTTCAACAAGTTTCTCATAATCTTATTTCTTTATCTAGTTTCAATAACTCCAACATGTATTGTTCTGGACTATTAATATGCTTTTTTTGGTAAAGGTTAGTTGTTTCAAAAACATTTAACAACAAACCATCGGCATTAGTTAATACTTTTGCTTTGTTACTAACTTCTCCTATCTTAATAGGTTTCCAATTCATATTTTTTGCTTCATTTTCAAACGCTTTACTTTTATCTTCAGGAATAGTAAATACAAGTTCGTATTCGCCATGTGGGCCACACAAAAAAATCCAATGAGGTAGCTGTTTTTCCTCAGAAATTTTTAAACAAGTATCGTGGAGCAAGTTCTTTAATGGAATTTTAAGGTTGAAACCCAAATTATTTATTTCCATAAGTTGACATATTGCTGGAAACAGACCATCACTGGTATCAATACAGGAACTGGCAAACTCGCTTAACAGTTGCCCTTCTTTAATTTTTGCTTTTGGCAGATACTCAGTTTCAGCGCCATCAATAAACCGAGAATAGGCGTAAGAACTGCCCAATCCCATTTTACCAGAAACATATAAAACATCTGATGTTTGCATGCCTGTTCTCATTAGCTTGTTTTCACAAAACCCAAGCGCGGTTGTTCCAATTTGAAGTATACTATTTGTATTTGTGTCACCACCTAATATATGACACCCATAAAACTTACAAGCATCGTTTATTCCCTTTTGCAAATTTTCCAAACTAAGAGCATCGATTTCATTCGGAATTTTTAAATCCAACAATAGCCCCAAAGTTTTAGCGCCAACAGCGGCCAAATCGCTTACACTAATTGTTACTGCCATCCATCCTATTTGGTAATTATCTGTGTATAGCCCTTGTTCTATTTCTTCAACAATAGCATCATAAGTCATCGCTAAAATCTTGTCATTATCAAAGCGAATCAATTCGGCATCACATTCAAAAATGGCATTAAGCTGAAGTGGTGCTCTATTAAAGGCGTCTGCAATTAATTTTATATTTTCATTTTCTATAATTTTATTGTTGCTCACGTATTACGTTTTTGATTTTTTTAAACCATAAAAAGGTAGTTAATAAAAATACACTTTCATTAAATTTACTTTATTTCATCTTAAATATAAACAAGTAATTTGTAACATAATATTTAGTTAAGGCTAATCAAGTAGGTCACCACAATATTCATCGCCAACTTTATAAGCATCACTATCTATTCTATCAGCCTCTACCCAATCATGCCTAATTGAACCATCGGGCAACTTTACCGTTAATTTAAAAACATAACCGCCAGTAGTTATACTAATTTGACGAAAGGTAAAATCGGTTACCGTACCACAAGTTATATCTGAACCTTTAGAGCACCCTAAACATGTAGCGAAAAAAAATATAACTGTAATAAATTTTAATATAGTTTTCACTTTATGATTATTTAAAGCTGTGTTTTATTCCGAAACTCATTAAAACATTCTTTAAATTATAACCTATTCTTCCAAAAGAGTTTACAGCATGACCTTTATTACTTCCTGAAAATGATTCTACATCAAAATATAAAGCCGTTTTTTTATTTATAAAATAGTTTAATCCAACTCCTGGAGTAAGACTTCCATATTGTTTTGTATAATCAGTTGATAAATTACTGGAGTAATTCCTATAAGTACTTTTAGTTTCTATATTAAGCGCATAACCCATTTTAAGATTTGCTCCTAAATTTTTATAAATCCTAAACTCCCATTTTAAACTAAACGGTATTGCTATTACTGCTCCCTCAAAGGTTCCTGAGTACAAATCAGTACCAGGACCAAATAACCCACTAGAACCTGATTGAAAAAACGAAACACCAGTTTCAAAATATTTTATCTTGCCAGACAAACTCCAATGTTTTGCAAAATAGTATTCTGCTAAAAACCCACCTTGAAAAGCAGTTTTAGACTCACCTTGTGGGGAAGAATTAATTTTGTTTGTACCCAATTCTACTCCAAAAAACCATTTCCCTTTTGGATTTACAATTTCTTTTGTTTGTGATACCACTTTGCCAGAAAATAAGCTCAGGCATATAATCATGAGTATTGTTTTCATAATTAATAGTTTTAAAGGTTACTATTTTTTACAATCCCTAGGATGAGCAGTCTCGTATGCTCTCTCTTTTTCTATTTCACCTCCCTTTGTAATAACTAACTTATCTTCACAATCATTATCTAGAACCCGCATAAAGGATAATTTGTGACATTTTGTTAGTAAATCTTGCCTCACCAAAAATATGAGTAGTAACTTTTTCTTAATTTATTCGGATCTCTTTATAATAGCGCACCTACTTAGGTCTTCTTGCTTTGATTTAAAGACAGCCACATCACCCGAAATTTTAAATTTCTTTTTGCCTGTGCCAATTATTGCTCCTAATGAAGTACCTACAAGCGTGCCTAAAACAATTGACCCGGCTTTGGCAGCCTCCCCATAGACCTGAACCACAAGAGCGTCATCATCATTAGTCCCTGAAGAACCCAAAGAAGCCAACAAGCCTCCAGATAGTCCGCCAATCAAAATGCTTCTCCCCATTTTTCCTTTTCTTTGAATCTTTATTTGATAAATATCTTCGGCTTTAATCATTATTATTTCACTTTCGTTTTCTAATGATAAATCACGTATAATCTTTAAGGATTGATCATCAACAGCATACAAAAAACCCTTTTGTTTGCTTTTATTTGCAAGTACCACCCAAACTTTGTAAATCTTCACTTTTTTATTTTTTTTTTGAGCATGTGTGTTAAAACTATTTAAGAGTGCTACGCATAATAGTATTAGTTTGAAAGTATTTCCCGTTGTTTTCATAATTACTAGTTTTAATGGCTATTACTTTTATATTTTCATTTTATAAAATCGTTCTTAAAGGCGATTGTATAGGATACATATGCGGATTTATTATTCAATTTTAAATATGAAAACTTTGGTTTTAAAACTGAAAATCAAATCCAAGACAAATGGACGAATACCTGAAATTTTTGTTTGATAAGCCTTAGCTTACAATAGAGTTAATTACAATTTTCACAATCAGCAAAAGGCAACCTTGATTCAATCCCTGATTTAATAACCAAAACCAGCCCAACCACAATAGCCACTAGAGGCATGGTAGTCATAACAGTTGAAAGCGGTTTGTTTTTCAATTTAACTTCATGAATATACTCGGGGTTTAACACCGTTTTACCAAGTCTATCGTTTGTTTTTTTTATACCGTAATATTTTCCGTCCTCAAATACAATGTTGTTGTATTTGAGGTTAATGCCTGTAGTGGTTTTACTTTTGCTTTTATATCCTGCGAGGCGGCGTCTTCCATTGAAACTGGTACAGATTGATAAACCGTGCAGCTTTGTAAAAGCACAATGAGACTTATTACAAATGCAAGATTGTTATTTTGCTTTTTAATTTTCATAGTAGTAACTGTTTTTGGTTGGTAATTATTTATTATTCATAAAATTATAGGGCGCTCTTACAAATTTATATTGACCCTCTTTGAAACACTTTTACTATTCTGTCAAAGCCTTGGACTATTCTTGCAACCTCATAATTAAACGAGGTATTAAAAGCGATATGCCACCGAAACTTGCATGTAATAGCCCTCAAGAGTCCCCAAATTGCCGTCGAAGTTGAGCATGCCCATATTGTAGGCGAATTTTAGACCCATGGCCTCATTCAATCTGCACTTTAAGTTCAGTTTTATCCCAAAATCAAAATCATCATAAAAATCCCGCCACGTCAGATTCTCGGCTATATCATTAAATGTTTTCGAAAACAGCCCTCCAATTTGGGGTCTCAAGCCTAAATCCATCCATTCAAATAGCAACAACCTGTTGCTCACTTTCAATTTTGGTGGATTATTCGATACATCATGTTTAGGTGCATTTCTAAGGTCTTGCGCCCAAACAAGATTCAGCATACAGAGCATTACGAAAGTCAGCACTTGTGTTTTCATCGTTTGCTTGTTTTTTATGTTTAATAGCATTGAAAAGCAAGGATAGGGCTATTCGTTGTAAAACGGTTTTGACGAAGTCTCTTTTGGAAGACCTCAAACTACATTTGCCGTAAGCCTACTTTTAATGGCCCGTGGCACTATGGTATCCAAAAACATGAATACCTTGTTCATCTTTCCGGGGACAATCAGTTCCTGTTTCATAAAGAAGCGTTTTAGCGTTTCCTTGGCGGCATCTTCCGGATCTAGTATCGAAGTTCTGGGCAACCACCCTAGCCGTCTGTTTTGCATGCATAGGCCCGTGGTGGTATTCATGCCCCCGGGACATACCACCGACACCCAAATGCCATATTTGCCAATTTCCTTTCTTAAGCTTTTTGAAAAGGATAGCAGATATGCTTTTGTTCCACTATATACCTGCTTTTTGGGCATATTGAAAAAACTGGCCATGCTACTGACGTTCAAAATTCCAGAAGGCGCATTGGTCTTAAAATCTTCTATAAACAACTTGGTTAATAAGGTTGGTGCCGTAACATTTACCCCTATTTGGGTCAACATGTAGTCCTCTTGCAAATCCTCAAAATAGCCCTTGCTGAGTACGCCCGCATTATTGATGAGATACTTTATGGAGGCATTATGGGCTTTTACACTTTCGTATAGCGCCAAACAATTTTCCTTATTGCTCAAATCCATTTCAAGGGCTATTACATTAATTTCAAAATTTGACTTTAGGAACGCACCCAATTCCAACAATCCGGAATTTGGCAACGCTACTATGACTAAATTCATTCCTTGCTGTGCAAATTCTATAGCGAGCGATTTTCCGAATCCAGTGCTTGCTCCTGTAATTAAGGTATATGGTTTCATGGTGCCAGTTTTAAAAAATTAATCGTTTCCTTAAGCCCTACGTACAAGGGTGTGGCTCTATAATTCAAATCCATTTTTGCCCTGTCGGATGTTGCGATTCGATTGACAAAAAGGAAATCCAACATTTTCGGAGTGATAGACGGAGCGATTCTGATTACCCTTTGGAATAGCGATACCATTGAAAAAAACAACTTTACCAGCCCAAAGTGTACTTTAACAATTCGAACATTCCTCCGAGTCAGTTTCATTATTAATGAAAAGAGTTGCTGATAGCTGACATTTTCCCCGCCTATAATGTACTTCCCATGGTTACGATGGCTCTTCATCGCCAAAATATGGGCCTTCACCACATCATCAATAAAAACATAATTGGAGGTACTCTTTAATTTATCCGGTACCATTAAAAAGTCTTTCCTTGCCAGCATACTGATCAGTTTGTTCACCCCACTCGAAAAGGTGGCCACCCCGGGACCGTACACTTTAGTGACGTTTAGAATAATGCAGGAAAGTCCTTCTTTAATATACTTTTGCACCAATTCTTCCGACATGCTTTTGGTGAGCTCATAATCATTAGCAAAAGATGCTATTCTTGGCTGTGTTTCCGTGATGGGCACCTCATTATATGACGGCCCATAAACCGACAACGTACTTGTATAAATTACCTTTTTCACTCCAGCGAATACGGAAGCTCTAAGCACATTTTCAGTACCAAGCACATTGGTATTGTAAAAGGAATCAATAGTTCTGCATTTTAGATTGGTAAAGGCCGCGCTGTGGAAAACATATTCACAGCCCTCAATCGCTTTTGCAATAGACCCATAATCACAGATATCACCTTTAATAAGTATGATATTGCGGTGTATTGGTGCCTTTTCGGAATGAAGATCCCTCACTAGGGCATGTACCGTAATGTTTTGGTTCGCCAAGGCCAAGGCCAATTGATGGCCTACGTAACCCGTTGCTCCTGTTAATAAAACTTTCATGATTTATGTTTTTAAGGTTTGATGATGAAAAATTGATAGTTCGTAAACTGCGGAAAGCACTAAGTGCATTAAAAATGCATACCAGACATACTGCGTTTCATAGGTCAAAATGCAAAGCACAATACCAAACGGAATGGTGCCTATGATCTCTTTTTTTGAATCGAACAGATGAATGATCAAATAGGCAAAGGTGCAATATCCAATACCCTGGATCAGCCCAAATTGTTCTATCAAGGCTAAAAGTAAAACGCCCCTAAAAAAGAATTCGTAGCACAACAGGAACACAAACCGCAATGAAAAATATACCCATCCATCGGAAGAATTATAATGGCTCTGCTTTTCGTTAAAGTGGTTCGCACTACTTGCCGAAGTTCTCGATATCCACGCACATAATGCTAACAAGGCGATGTAAGGGATGAGGATTTGTATGCTTGGCATCTCAATCACACCAATCAAATGCCTATATTGTGGCATTAGCAGATAAAAGAGCACCCCGAAAAGCACAATACCAAGTGCATGTTGCAAATTTAAAAGCCTGAGACCGTCGCTTTTAAAGAGTGCCTTTTCAAGATTGACCACGCCCAAGCCTTTGTAAACCCAGCTTACCGCAAAATATGTCAGGAAAACAACGCCGATAATCACCCATATTGTTTGAGAGGACATCATGACAAAACAGGTATTAAAGTGACACTGAACAAGGTACTATTGGCCTCTATCTTAACACATTTCCCATCTTTGTAATGGAATATATTGTACTTCCCATCCGAAAAATCTACTTTGTATTTTCCATTGCCAAGTGTTTCCAACCGTACTATTCGCCTGATGTTGTCGCAATACACATTTTTGATCCCTTTCGGTTCATTTAAATACAATTTCACAAGGTTATCCTGAATGGTTTCAAAGTCCAGAACTTTGGTGGTATTCGCACTTTTTTCGTGATAATTTTGATTTTCATAAACCACATTATGATTGGCCTTCACCGTATTATTCACTTTTCTGAACACCGAAGAATATACCATGACTCCATTTTTGTAAACGGAGGTTTCCTTTCCCTTTATGACAAATCTTAAAATAAATCTTACATCAATATTGCTTTCCAAATAATAAATAGTAGCACTATTTTCCATCCCGCAGGTCACTTTTAAAGTACCAATTACCGTCTGGTTTCTTACCACATTATAACTGATCTGTTGTATTGGTTTCGTCTCATTTCCATAGGACGAAGCAGTGAGGAATAACAGTACTCCCAGTATCCTAAGTTTTAAGGACAATTTCTTTATTAAGTTCCATTTCTTGGAACCGGACGAGCTTGATCTTAGCTTTTTCAAAAGGTATAATATTAACATGGGTATCATGACTAGTAATTTTTAGTTATTAATATGCCTGGCCGATTTTGGCAACATATTGTGCCAACAGCCTTTTTTAAATGAAGATTGACCAAAGAGGTTGAAACGCTCTACAGAAATCTTCCTGTCAAATGCTACTCAAAGCAAAAAGAGGAATTTTAAAAATCGATTTTTTTAACCTTCCATGGATCCAGATGAAAACTTTGCAGGCGAATGGTGCATTCACGTATTTGCTCATTTTATGAATATGAATTTCCGACGCACTAGCTGGTTTTATTCTAGATTCAAGGTTGCTATTAATTGAATCTATAAAGGGAGAAGGATGTGATGCAATATTAGGATAGAATGCCATATTTGGCTTTCAGCATCTTGTCAAAAGCTAGGATTATTTTTGCTGAAAGGGTTCAAGATTAGCACTATTCTTGCATATTTATGAAGAATAACATGGGTGAATTATTGGATTTCGGTAGGTGATTTTCCAAACTCTTTTTTGAAGGCACGGCTAAACCAAGAAGGGTCCTTAAACCCAACTTCGTAAGCAATTTCGGATATGGTTTTATCTGAGGTTTGAAGAAGAATTTTGGCTTTGTTCAATCGAATAGACCGAATAAAAACGGCCGTTGATCGATTGGTGGTGGCTTTAATCTTTCGGTATAACTGCGATTCGCTCAAATGCATTTTTTCGGCGAGTTTTGCTGAATCAAAATCCGAATCGTCCAGAGATGTATTTACCAACTTTACCACCTGTTGAATGAATAAGGTTTGAGGTTCTTTGTCCTTCCGCTCAATAAAAGCTCTAAAATCCTCCTGACTGAATTTTTCAATCATGGTTTTTCTAAGCTGTATCAATTGACCTATTCTTGCAAACAGCTCTTTTTTATTAAATGGCTTTACCAAATAGGCATCGGCACCATGGGTCAATCCTTCTATACGGTCTTTATCGCTGGCTTTCGCTGTTAAAAGTATAATTGGAATGTGATTGGTCACCAATTCCGTTTTAAGGGTAGCACAAACCTCAAAACCGTTCTTTTTGGGCATCATCACATCGCTGATTATGATATCTGGAATATAGGTTTTGGCTATTTCAATACCCTTTTCCCCGTCTTCTGCCAAAAGGATTTTGTAATCCTTTTCAAGGCAGGTTTTTAAATAATAGGCAACATCTTTATTGTCCTCTATAATCAAGGCAATTGCCGATTTTTCATCGATTGGGATAGGTACGTTCTGGTCATCCGCAATAGTTGCCTTTGCCAAACTCGCACTGCTTTCCGCATGCACTTCAACTTTTTTAGTTGAAATATGAGCCTGGTTTGAAATGGGCAACGTCACAGTAAACTCGCTTCCTTTTCCTTCTTCACTATTTACTTTAATTTGCCCGCCCATCAATTTTACCAACTCCTTGGTCAACGCTAAGCCAATGCCCGTGCCTTTAAATTGCGGGGAAGTGTAATTTTTAACTTGATAAAACTTCTCGAATACATTTGGGAGGTCGGCCTTCGGGATTCCTATGCCGTCATCAATAATCTTAATCATTAAGGTTTTGTCTTCTGTTTTTAAATGACAAATGATTTTCCCGCGATCCTCCGTAAATTTTATGGCATTCACGATTAGGTTTTTGACAATTGTTGCCAGTTTTTCGGCGTCAACATCTATGTATAATTGGTTTATTTCGGAATAAAACACATAATCAATCTGCTTTTCCTTGGCCATGGACTCAAAGCTTTCGAAGATATACTGGATGTAGTTGACCACCTCCATTTGCACCAAGTCTACGTCTATTTCGGCACTTTCCAATTTGGTAAGATCCAGCATGTCGTTTACCATTTTTAAAAGACTGGAACTGTTTTCCTTTATTAAATGGAGTGATTTTGCTGTATCCGATGATTTGGATTGGTTTTCTTCCAGAGTTTCGGCCATTCCCTGAATCACAGTAATCGGCGTCCTAAATTCATGGGTAATATTGGTGTATAGCGAATTTTTGAGTTGGTCTATCTCCTTTAATTTTTTGGATTCGGCCAAGGCCAATTTTCTGGACAATTGAAAATTATAAAACCAATAGGTCAGGGCAATCAGCAATCCGATGTAGCTGAGAATAGCAAGATTACTGGACCACCAAGGCGGATATACCTTGATTTTTAGTTGTAACGGTGGCTTATTCCAAACTGTCCCTCTTGAAAATCCGTTGATCTCCAAATCAAAAGTTCCTCGAGGTAAATTCAAAAACTGAATGGTATTGTCGTTTATAAAATTCCATTCATTATCAAGAGGGGTTAACCTATAGGCATACTTAATGTTTTTATCTAATCGGAAATCCAGAGCCGAAAATTTCAGGTAAAACGGGAACTGATTATTTTGAATATTTATTTTTGCTGTGGCTTCAATTGAAGCTTCAAGAGTCCTTTGACCATGGGAAGACTCAATTACCTCCTCCCTTATACTCAACTGCAAAAAATAGAGCTGCTGGGGCGCATCCAATGTTGCAATAGAATTGGGGTTAAAGTAAGTAAGTCCTTCCACCCCTCCCATATAAATTGTGCCATCGTCTTCGCGATATCTGGCATGCGTATCGAACTCCCTGCCTTGAATATTGTCGAATGTAGAAAAATGTGCAAACTTCTGGGTAACGGGGTCAAACTTTACCAATCCGTCATTAGTCCCAATCCATAGATTACCTCGTAAATCATCTTGAAGACTGTAAATCAGCGTATTGGGAAATTGATCTTGTTTTGACCACGAAGTGAAGTCGCCATCGCTATTTAAAAGGCTCAACCCTTTTCTGGTGCCCATCCAAACACGGGCATTGTCATCCACTAAAATATCATTCACGGCATTATGGGCTAAACTGCCTTTAGTGTAATCCTCCTTTCTGAAATTTTTGAATTGAATTTGATTGTAGTTGTTACTCTTAAAAGAAATTCTTGAAACACCATTTTGAGTGCCGACCCAAATATTTCCATTTTTATCGAGCTCCAAGCAATTGGTTTCGTTGCTGGTTAATGTATTACTCTTATCGGCATCATGTTTATAACGCGCAATGTTATAGCTACCGTTTGGATGATACTCCATTCGAAAAATACCATGTTCGTGGGTAGCGCCCCATAACACATTGTTGCCATCCAAAACCAAATCTTTCAAAAAGTTGGCATTGATGGAATTGGTATTATTTGGATCATGATAAAAGTTTTTGAACTTAAGGTGCTGCGGATCAAAATTATTCATATCCAGCAGACTAAGCCCCCTTGTAGTAGCAAACCATATTCGGTTGTTTATTTTATCATAAACAATGGCCCTTACCACCGAGCCGGCAATGGAATTTGATTCGTTCTGGTTATCAACATAATAATATACACCATCATTGGTAATGAGATTTAGCCCTCCATCCGAAGTACCCACCCAAAGTCCATTTTTATCCTTGTAAACCGAAAAAATCACATTGTCATTGAGCAACCTTTGCCCCTTTTTGTTCTTTGAGATATTCTGGAATACGGAAGGTTTAAATTCAATACAGTTCAATTCGTTGGCCGTGCCCACAAACAATTGAGTCGGGGAAACTCTCAGCAAAGCCTGTACGGTATTATTGCTTAAGCCTAGCCCGGCTTCCTCTTTATACTCTATCTTATCCTTTACTTTTAGATCGATGAAGTCATAAAGATACAGGCCTCTGCCTGTGGCTATCCAAACATGACGGTCGTCTTCTTTAAGAAAATCCAACACATGCATGGTTTTGAACGCTCCACTATTTTCAAGCTCTATGGATTTTACTTTACCAGTTTCAAATTCATAGGCATAAAATCCGTCATAACCCCCGACGAACAAATTATCCGCTGTTTTGAAAAAACTCTGAACATTTCCCAAAATCTTAAATTGGACTTTTGGATGTTCAAAATCCTCAAAAAAACCTTGAATGGTCCCGTCCAAATGGCCGACCCACAACATCTTGGTATTATCCTTAAAAATGCCTGTAATGGCAGAGTTACTCCTATAGTTTACAGGTGGACCTACTAAATCTTCCCAATAGAACAATCCATGATTTAGGGTAGCCACCCAAATGCCATTTTGGTGGTCTTTGGCCAATCCGCTAACAGTAACCTGTTGGTCAGTAATACCAAATTTGATACTTCGAAAAGTATTTTGATGTGAATCGTACAAATTAAGGCCTTTGTCCCTTGTGCCTACCAAAAGCTTCCCGTCGCTATAGGTTTCGATTTTAGTAATATAATTTCCAGAAATTGATAGCGAATCATTGGAATCATGCAGAAATGTTTTAAATATATTCCCATCATATCGATTCAGTCCATCTGCTGTACCAATCCAAACGAACCCCTTATCGTCCATCACCATATCATTCACTGACACTTGGGACATACCGTCCTCCATGGATAAATATTCAATTCTAGGTACCGCCTTTTGGGCAAGTACTGTGCAAACATTGAAAATGATGCAAATAGAACATAAAAATTTATTCATTTGTACTTTAAATGGTTGGTTTGTAACGAAAGATTCCTAAATATAGAAATTATATTCTTACAGAAAGGCTTGTTATTCTAAAATAACACCTATCGAAAAAACTGTTAAACCCTGTTAAAAACTTGACTTTCTCGTATCAGTGTGTATATTGTATGTTAATCTTTAAATGAAAATGACATATGGTTTACACAGAAAAAGACAAGCATTCAGACGTTTTAGAAGAATCCATCAATTACTTGGAAAATCGCGGTTTTGAAAACATTAAAGTCGATATTGATGGCTACGAATCCCCAAAATCCTATATAAAAAAAGGAAGTGATATTGCCGTTACCCCTGACATCGTGGCGACAAAAGAGGGACGAAAATATATTTTTGACATCAGTTTGAAGTCAGAAAAGCCACAGCTTCTTAAATCAAAATGGCTATTTCTACAAACTCTGAGCAACTTAAAATCCCATAGGTTTAAGTTGATTACAAAGCGAGGACATATTCAATTCTCAAAGGATATGCTAGAGGACATCAACCTCACCAACACCAAACTTATTAGAATATAATTGTATATTTAACACGTTGTGACTTTTTAACGGAATTTGCGTCCAATTAAAAGACAACATAAAATTAATGTGTATCATTTTGTAACATTTTTTGTTATTTGTACGTATAACTAAAGAGAACCCAAGATTCACAATTAATTTTACAGGAGATTTTTAGATGAGACAACTTAAAATTACGAAGCAGGTTACTAATAGGGAAACCGCTTCGTTAGATAAATATTTACAGGAAATTGGTAAGGTAGACTTAATTACCGCTGATGAGGAAGTGGAGTTGGCACAACGCATTAAAGCTGGCGATCAAATAGCTTTAGAAAAGTTGACCAAAGCAAACCTTCGTTTCGTTGTATCGGTAGCAAAACAGTACCAAAACCAAGGATTGACTTTACCTGATTTGATTAATGAAGGTAATTTAGGTTTGATTAAGGCCGCACAGCGTTTTGATGAAACCCGAGGTTTTAAGTTTATTTCCTATGCGGTTTGGTGGATTCG
Organism: Hyunsoonleella aquatilis; assembly: GCF_014270105.1. Taxonomy (GTDB): domain Bacteria; phylum Bacteroidota; class Bacteroidia; order Flavobacteriales; family Flavobacteriaceae; genus Jejuia; species Jejuia aquatilis. The sequence continues at coordinate 536,445 of NZ_JACNMF010000001.1, read as the reverse complement.
TCAGTCGATTCTTCAGGCATTGGCCGAGCAATCTCGTATTGTGCGATTGCCATTGAACAAGATTGGCTCTATCAATAAGATTAACAAGACGTTCGCCTTTTTAGAGCAAAGTCACGAAAGACCACCTTCTGCTGAAGAAATTGCAAAAGAGTTGGATATGACTATCAACGATGTGAAGGAGTCCATGAAAAACTCTGGCCGTCACGTAAGTATGGATGCACCATTGGTTGAAGGTGAGGATTCCAACCTGTACGATGTATTGAACTCAGGTGAGTCACCAAATCCAGACAAGGAATTGTTGCACGAATCCTTACGTACGGAGATTGAGCGTGCCTTAGAAACCTTAACGCCTCGTGAGGCTGACGTTATCCGCTTGTATTTTGGTTTAGGAAACCAACACCCAATGACCTTGGAAGAAATAGGCGAAACGTTCGACTTAACCCGCGAGCGTGTAAGACAAATTAAAGAAAAAGCTATTCGTAGATTAAAACATACGTCTAGAAGCAAAATATTGAAAACATATTTAGGATAGCAACAGTGCTACGACTAAATTACGGTAACAACAGTTACACATAACTGTTCGTTTTTTGATTGATGAAAGAACCCCCGGCTGATTACCGGGGGTTTATTTTGGCCCCCAGCCCCTCCCTAAATCCCTCCCCAAAGGGAGAGGGACTTCAAGCCGGCTAAGCTTTCTTCCTGGCTTGAATCGAATTCACTATCAACAATAATCTGTCTCCTGTCTCCTGTCTCCTGTCTCCTGTCTCCTGTCTCCTGTCTCCTGTCTCTTAAAATCTGCATATTTTAATTACATTTGCAAAAATCTAAATAACCAAACCTAATTATGTCAAAAATATTAATCGCCCCATCAATTCTCGCCGCTGATTTTGGCAACCTTCAACGCGATGTTGAAATGGTAAACCAAAGCGAAGCTGACTGGTTTCATATCGATATCATGGATGGCGTATTTGTTCCAAATATCTCATTTGGGATGCCTGTACTGAAGTCTATTGCCCAACACGCAAAAAAGACTATCGATGTCCACCTCATGATTGTTGACCCCGATAGGTATATTAAAACTTTTGCAGAGCTGGGAAGTGATATTTTGACGGTTCATTATGAAGCTTGCACCCACTTGCACCGGACACTTCAAGCTATTAAAGCCGAGGGGATGAAAGCCGGCGTTGCCCTCAATCCACATACCAATGTAAATGTATTGGAAGATACTATTAACGATATCGACCTGGTTTGCCTAATGAGTGTCAACCCCGGTTTTGGAGGCCAAAGTTTTATTGAGAACACCCATAATAAAGTGCTTCAATTAAAAGAATTGATAATGCGTAAAGGCGCTTCTGCACAAATAGAAATTGACGGTGGCGTAACCAGTAAAAATGCCAAACAATTGGCCGCTGCCGGTGCAGATGTGCTTGTAGCTGGTAGTTTTGTTTTTAAGAGTTCCAACCAACCGAAGACCATCAAAGAGTTAAGGGCAATTGCAAACTCTTAGACTAATTTAAGTCCTTTTGTCAATTACATTAATTGGCTTCCTACTCATTTCAGGAAACTGCATGGCAAGGATTTCTTTTTTATCGTGAAATTGAATTTTCGGGGTAACCCTGAGTTTTGCTCGAAAATGATCCTTTATATTATGCAACAACTGCTCGGAAATAGTCTTGGCGCTAATGCGCAATGTAATTTCATCCGTACCGATACTGTTATGTGATATTTCGATAATATAGCAGTCCACTTCACTAAAATCGTTCAAAATATTACCCATCGCAGGTGGGTACAAGGTTGTTCCCTTATATTTAATCATTTGTTTTTTTCGTCCCAAAACTGGCCCTAACCGAGGTGTATTTCTACCGCATTTGCATGTCTCATGATGCATCCTAAGCATATCTCCAGTTTTAAAACGCAGTAATGGCATGGCTTCTACCCCCAATGTCGTAATAGTTAATTCCCCTATTTCACCTTGCTCTACCGGATTATCATTATCATCCAAAATTTCGGGAATGATTAACTCCGGATGATGATGCCCACCAATCTGATATTCACACTCCGTGAATGCCGTATTCATTTCTGTTGAAGCATAAGTTGAATATAGTTTTATGTCCCATTTGGACAGAATTTTACTGGATAACGTATTTAAAGAAAAATCCTGCTCGCGAAGTGGCTCCCCAATGCAAATAGCACCTTTCACACCCGAATTATTTATGTCGATATCATGTTTTTCGGCATAAGCAATGAGCTTCAGAAGAAACGATGGAACAGTAATTAAATACGTTGGTTTAAACTTTAGAATGGAGTCCCATTGCAGTTCGGGAATACCCGCACCTACCCTTACAATTCCTGCACCCAATTTTCGGACACCCAAAAAGTAAGCCAGCCCAGCCATAAACCGTCTATCCATAGTGGTCATCAACTGTACCACATCATTTTCTCCAATACCGGCACAAACAAACGAAATAGCCTCGTTGTATGCAAGCCTATCCAAATCCTTGTCGCTTAACGCGAAAGTAACAGGATCACCCAAAGTACCCGATGTGGTTACATAATCGATAATTTTATGGCGTGGCACACATATAAAATCGTCATTATACAACTGAAGATCTTCCTTTGTAGTTGTCGGGATTTTCGATAAGGATTCTAACGATGTTATCTCTGCTATATCCACATTATGTTTCTCAAAATGACGCCTATAAAACCTTGATGTTTTGCTCAAATATGCCAAAGTCTCTACAAGTTTTTTCTCTTGAAAGGCCTTAATCTCAGCTGTGGACGATTTTTCTATATCAGGAATCATCAATCTAATTTTCTTTTTAATGTTTTGATATAATCATCTAAAGTTCTCAAATCAGGGACTGTGGTCACCTCTTTGGTCTTTGCCTCCTCAAAAGCAATTAAGGCCGCCCTATAATATCCTTTTTCATAATAATACTTGCCTATTTGATAGTAGGTTTCCCAAAAGTTGGGATTGCTTTTTTTAAAAGTGTCAATAGTTTCAGGAAGTACTGTTTTATCAGTTTTAATGGCCTCCTGCATATCACGATTCAATTTTCTGTAGGTTTCGTAATCCTTATAGGCTCGGGAGTATAAAAACTCATCTTCCTCAACAATCAATTTTTGGTTTAAAAGGCCCCATTTCGGCAACTTACCGGAAAACACCTCATCCAAATCATACGCTAAAAAGGCTCCCAACTGATAAGGGTTTGAGGATACCCAAACCTGTCTTTCCTCTGGCTTAAATACAATCCCGTGATGTGCTCTCAACTGATTTAAGGCCTTTTCATTGCCATAGCCCAGAGATTTATCATCAATCCCTTCCCTGTTTCTTAAAACTGCAATAGCCTTTTCAACATTCATCTTTTTTGCATCATCCAATAATTCTTCCATGCGCTGATATCGATAGACGGAATGGCTTTCCTTTTTGTGCAAGATATTGTTTTCATCTTCGGCATAAGCTTCACTTTGAAAGTGATTAGAACAAATAAGTTCATTTGAACTCTCCACCTCATAAACCCCAAAGTTTTTAGGCGAAACCTCAATAATTACAGCTCTTTTATCCTTGGCTGAACCTATAAAAATGGATTCGGATACAAACACTTGCCGTTTTTTTGCAATGGCAATTGCCTCTTCAATATTAGATGCGTATTGTAAAATTTCACGGTTAAGGATGGAAATTGGTGTTTTCGCAATCCAAGGGATTTTTGATTTTCCGGCATTGATGGTCACCGTAAGCCCATGCTCGTTCATTCCCGAAACCACCCCAATCATTCCTGACCAGGTGACGGACATAAATTTATGGCCCTTAGCAGGGTTGACAAATGCAATAATTTTGTTTTTGGCAAAATCATCGCCGGCATAAAAATCAAAATTCCGGCCGATAAGGAGTTGACCATCCTCAGTTTTATCACCCCAAGCGGCAAAAGAGGAACATCCCACCAATGCCAAATCTTGAAGCGCATGCCCGATGTCGTGCGCGCCATGGAGGTATAAAACCCTTAAATAGTCATCAGCAATGTGGTCATAGTCATCCCCTGCATATTTTGACAGCCCATAGATTTCTGTTTTATATTCCTCTGGAATATGGAGGTACATTTTCCGATTATAAAATGCCAAAATTTTTCTGAGCAACCACTGCTTAAACTTTGAGGGCACCAATTCATTCACTTTACTTAAAAAAGCGTTTTCCTGAAATTCAAACAACTCTTTGGTCAAAAGCCCTGTATTCAAACCTAATTGATAGGGGTTGCCCTCAACGTAAAGTTCCCATGCGCCATATTTGTTTTTCGCAAAACTATTTTTCCCCGAGGTGAAGGTGGAATCGTTTACGGAAATTCGCTCTGCCGTAGAGGCATCATATTGAGCCACCTCGGGCACATCCTTCAAGGATTTTGAAACCCCACAGGATACTACAGAAAGGTACATTCCCGCTAAAAAGGCAAAACGTATTTTGCGTAAAACGATTTTCATTCTAAATCCTTGAGTGCTTTATGGGTACGTTTCACCGCTTTCCTATCTTTATAATCAATCCATTTTTGGCCTTTCCATTTGCGCATTCTATTTTCAAAATGGCGCATAAAAAAGACATTGTAAAGCATGTTTAGTGCCACCTTTGGCTTTTTAGAAAACGCTCTAAGAGTCATAGAGAAACCAGCATCTAGATACTCAACAAAATGCCAATACCCGCTGGGCATGTATAAAGCTTCCCCATGTTTCATAGTGACTTCAATGCCTTCAACATGTTTTAAAGCTGGATAGGTTTCAAAATCGGGATTGGTCATATCGATGGTTTCCAAATTATGGACTGCGTATGGAATTTTATATAAAAACCTGGTTTGGTCAGGCGAAAATAACAAGACGCGCTTGGTGCCATGAAAATGAAAGTGCAACAAATCGGCCAAATCCATATCATAATGCGCCAATACCTGAGAACCTTTGCTTCCGAAGAAAAGCACTGGCAAACGCTTAAAAAACTTCATCCCAATGTTAGGATAACTAAAATCCTCGAGGAGCTTCGGCATCTTTTTCATAACATCATAGAAAAAAATACGCAGGTCGGTAGGTTTGGTTTTTAAAAGTTCGATGTAATCAAATAGCTTCATTTCGGTAACCGGTTCGGCTGACTTTTGCTTTCCTTTAGTCGTTTGGTTATTATACAATGGTACTACCTGATCCCCAGCCATAGATTGGATATAATCCAAACTCCATTTTTCATTAGCACCCCAATCCTTGGTCAAGCCCTCAATTAAAACAGGACGCTGAGGCTTGTAATAGTTTTGAACAAATTCTTCCTTGGTAATATTCTTTACCCTTTCTATGGGCTTCAACTTGAATTTTGCCATAGCTATTCCTTTTAATTAACTTGTTCTTTTTGGTGCATTATTATCTTATCCAGCAAATAGTCTTTACCCAAAATTTCCGCACAGGTTACAACCGCACTAATCGTTACCCCCAAAATGCCATGCATGTTGATGGACTGACCCGTTAAATAAAGGTTTTTAACTCTAGTTTTTGGTGCGAGATAAGAATGCAAAGGTTTGTTTACGTCCTTTACATAGCCATACATGGAACCTCTGTTGCAACCGATATAATCCCTATAAGACAATGGCGTAGAGGTATAATATGCCTGAATACAATCTCTAATATTCGGAAACTTTTTCTCCAATTCAGCTATCAAAAGCTCAGCTTTTTCCGTCTTGAATTGCTCATAGGTCTGGCCTCTATCATTTTCTTTGGCAACGGTATTAAAAGTTTCTTCCCATGGCAAAACCTCATCGTATTTCATGTAGGTCATTACGGCAATACTGTCACCATAAACACTTTCCTCATTTTTTATACCCATGGACATCATATAGGCTTCCGGCCAGTTTGATTCCTCATAATCCAATGTATCCCATACTCTTTTATGGTCTTTAAAGTGATAAAAATTCCTATTCTGATATTTGAAGGTTTCAGGTTTCAAAACAATATAAAGCGTAAATGGTGCAATTGTGCTTTCGATTTTCCGTATGCGATTAACATAGGATTTCCTGAACTTATCCTCCCCTATTAATTCTAAAGTACGTTTTGGTTCAAAATTGGAAATGAACAAATCCCCATGAATTTCAATGCCTTTCGTTGTAATAGCCGAGGCAATTTTTCCATTTTCAAAATGAAAACGATTCACCTCATGGTGATTGTAGGTATCGCCTCCCAGTTCCTTTAAACGTCGAATCAATACCTTAGTAATTTGACTACCCCCTTTAATGCATCGATACGAACTTTGTATATATGAATTGGTTGACAAGGCGTGCACATAAAAAGGAGTTCTATCGGCTTCCCCAGCATATAAATAATTAGTTCCGGCCAAAATAGCCCTTAATTTTTCGTTTTTGGTAAAAGAATTGATGCAGTCCTTTGCCGAAAGCTTCAAAATATCAGGGTCTGCATAATGAGACGGTCCTTTTTCAAGAACGTAAAGTGGAAACTTATTGCAAGTATCCTGCAACTTTTTGCAATAGGCTCTTATATTTTCTTCTTCACTTGGAAAATCAACGGCCAATTGTTTCACGAAATTCTCATAGCCCTGGGCGTGCCTATATGTTTTTGGGTCGTCATCAAAAGAAATAATGTCAAATCCATCCTCATCCATTCTATGAAAGCACAAATCCTCCATAATTCCAATATATGAAAAGTACCGATGTAAATTCTGCCCCTCGCTTAGGCCACCAATGTAGTGAACTCCCGTATCAAATATGGTCCTATCGCGGACAAAGGTTTGCAAGTTGCCCCCGTACTGGTTGTTTTTTTCAAGAACACAGACAGTTTTTCCTTCCTTCGCCAAAATGATCGCGGAGACGAGACCAGCCAACCCGCTTCCCATAATTACAACATCGTAATGATCCTTGTACTTCAAAATATCATGATTTTAAAACGGCCATATTACTTTTAACCATAACCTGCTCACATCCCAAAGATGTCATAAACTTAGTATATAATTTCACACTTTCATTTAATAATACGAAAAGTTTTCCACTACCTACCAAATTTTCTAACAGACTCTCTTCGATATGCTTTTTATCAATTACAAAAACATCAGCGTTTTCAAAATCTAAATCGTTAAGACTGTCCTTTAAATAAACTTTATACGACGTGTTGGTGAGAACACAGTTTTTCATCAACTCTCGATGCGCCTCATTTTCAATAAAAGAAAATATTTTCCTGTCCGGACTATCCAGGGCCAGTAAAAAAAACAATGGACTTATGTCCTTTGAAATATTAACAAAAATACCATTTTCAGGCAAATCATCTATCAGGGTTTTATACACTTTAGTATTTTCACCTAAATCCGTTTTCAGGCTATCATAAATCGCTTTCCCTCTATATTCAAAGTCTTCCAAAACCAAATTATGGAAATAGGTTTCTCCCTCAATTTCCTCACGTAGCTTAGCGTGTTCATCCCTAAAAAACGTACTAATGGCTTTAGCTTTCTCCCGGTAAGTTTTACCAAAAGTTTCATCATTGAAGGGTATTCTCTTCAAAATTTTTAGTGTAATACTACCATCTTTAATTACAAAAGTGCCTTTGGGCAACACTTCTGAATTGCCATGAATCAGTACCGGTAGAATGTCCAAATTGAACTGTTCCGCGAGATAAAAAGCCCCTTTATGAAACCTCTTTATTTTGTTGGTTGTTGAACGTGTTCCCTCCGGAAATGCCATCAAGGAATAGCCCTGATTTACTTTTTTCTGTAAATGCTCCACCCCGCTTTCTATTCCGCTGGACACAGGATAAAACCCCGCTAACCTAACAGCCCGCCCGAAAATCGGGGAATTATACACCCAATCGTTCACTAAAAAAATGATTTTAGGATGTAACATCCCCATAGCTAATATATCAAGAAAAGAGGTGTGGTTAGCAATGATGATGGCCTGTTTTTTAAAATCTTCTTGAAAAGGATTTAAAACCGTTTTGGACACAAAAGGATTGGTGTACAATACGGATTTCATAAACTTTGAAAGCACCCTGTGGAAGGCCTTCATTTTAAGTTTTTTGGATATGGGAATAATGGGTATCAGGCTTACACTCAGTATCGACAAAATCAACCCTCCAATCCCATAGTATCCAAAGGAAATCAAAGAGTGGACAAACTCTCTTATAGAAATAGGACGTCTCGTTTTGGTACCGATAAATAACTTAAACAATAAAGGCTGTATTGTAAACGCCATGGCTGAAGCCGACAAAATACCTACCACGGACACGGCTGAAATCGTGAAAAGTGCCGGATGTTTTGCCAAAATGAGCACCCCAATCCCCAGCAAAGTAGTAATTACTGAAAGGATGATGGAAATTTTTCTGATGGGCAATTCGCGTTCCCCGGTCCTGTATTCCGTTAACAGACCGTTGGTAATAAAGATGCAATAATCGATACCGAGTCCAAAAATAAAAGTGCAGATGATGATGTTAAAAATATTGAATTTTAGACCGAAAAGCCCCATGATTCCAACGGTCAGCAACCAGGTCAATGCAATAGGAAGCGCGGTAACCACAGTCAATGAAAGGCTTCTGTAATACAGAAGAAGTAGCACTAGAACGACAACTGATGAATATAAAACTAACCTGTTGAAATCATTTTTAAGATTGCCCAAAAAAGTTTCGTTCATATTTTTTCTATCGATAACTACAGTATTATGCTGATTTTCGAAAGAATCCACTAGAAGCTTCAAATTCTCATCTTGCACCTTTACTAATGTGGTAACCGTTGCAAAGTCTTCCGTTCCAGAAATATAATCTCCAGATGAAATCGTTTTGATGGCTTGATAATCTTCAACTTTCAAAGGTTTAAAATCAGTTTTCAAAGTTTGATAAAACATTGAGAACGCAACAGGCTTAAACCCCAGCGCACTACCACTTTGAATCAAATCGTTTTTAACTTTTTCAATTTTGGCTTCAGACCAAAATGCATTCCAAGTTTTTATCTTTTCGTTTTGAAGTGTTGCGGAAGCGATCAACGACCCAATGGAACTAAACTGGATGATTTTACCTTCATTTTGAAGGGATTCGAGCATTTTAAAAATAGAATCGTTTTGTTCGAGTGCCTCTTGTTGAGTATCTGCATACGTTGACAAATACACCGATTTTGAGGACATATTGATGAGTTGGTCCAGCTTATTTTGCGCATTAATCAAATGCTCGGGTTGGTAGTTAAGGGTATTCAAATCGTTATTAAAAACGACTCTATTGTAGGTAAAACAACTGATTACCACAAGAATGACTATCGAACCAATCAACCATTTTTTCTTATGAAACGAAAAGTTCCCAAGACGATCAATAACAGTAGCCCTTTGTTTCGAAACCACTTTAGATTTATAAAGCTGAGGTATTAGAATTAGGGCAAGCACCGATGAAAACAGAACGCTTGTTGCAGCAAAAACCCCCAAATCCTGAAGGGCTTGAGACTTGATAAAAAGCAAGCATAAAAAGGCTAGGGCGGTGGTCAAACTGCTCATCAAAATTGGTTTGGCGATGTCCGCGTACAACTGTTTTATGGTATGCCCAGACCGAATATGGGTCAAAATATGAAGGGCATAATCTAGGGTAACGCCTAATAAAATCGACCCAATACCAAGGGATATGGCGGATATCCGCCCACGTAAAAGATACAGCAAAGCAATAGCCACCAAAGCTCCCAAAACAGTAGGCAAAAACAAAATCAATGGAATAACCAGCTTTTTATAAAAGAGTACAAGAATGAGCAATAAGACCGTAACTGCTATGCCCACAGTTAATTGGATGTCCGTCTTGATTTGATTGGCGTTGGCCACTGCAATCAATGCCCCTCCAAAATATTCACAGGAGGCCTTCGACTCAAATTTTGAATTCAATTGGTCTTGCAGTCGATACAGCGCTGAGGCAAAATCTGCGTTGGCATCCGTTTCACTGGACGGAAAAGTCGGGGTTATAAATAGTAGGATATGATTTTTATCCTTACTTAATAAAAATTGGTTTTCAATGGTGAAATCATCCCCAAAACCTAGACCTTTCAGTTTGTTCAAGGCCATAAAAGTGATACCTAGTGGGTCTTTTAATATGGTTTCTTTCGCAACAAAACCAGAGGGCGAAACCAAGGTTTTATAATTGTTTTGTGTGATGTTTTGAATGCTATCCGAATGCAGTTTTTGCTCAATGACATGGTAATCCTCTTCTTCCAGAAAAAGGGGCAAATTATCATAGACAAAATCAATCGTATTGTTAATTTCCTCATCCTGAACATACCCCTGAACCTGCTTGATGTAGGCCTCCGAAGTATTCATAATGCTATCTAAAAAAGTAGAGGCGTAATTGGTTAAATCCTCGACACTACCGGTTTCCCCTCGGGAAATATTTACAATTATTTTATCAGCAAAGTTGACCTGTTTTAATACCTTTTGGACTTGCGCGGATTTTTTGGTTTGGGGGATTAGCTTGGTGATGTCTTCCTCAAATTCAATTCGCATGGCCAAAAACGCGACTGCGGTAATTAGCAACAGTATTACACCTAAACTTTTTAGTCTGTTTGAAGCAATAAAACTATATATGCCATAAAACCATCTACCCATTGTTGATTGCTATGCGATTTCTATGGAATACGGACAAAATTAAAAAGCCCAGGGTACCGCAAATTAGGGCACTAAAGGACGCCAAGGTAAAACTCCCGACAATATATGTTTTTAAATGCTCGGTAATCTCAAAATCGTTTTGGAACATTTCGAGGGTGTAATTATAATCCACCCCCATTATAAACTGACCCATTTTGGCACTGGCATAAAGCACAAACGGAATAAAAGGAGGCAGACTTACATTGGAAAACGCAAATGCAATTACCTTGTTCAATCTTAAAAAAATAGCCAAAAAAATAACGATTACAGTATGAAATCCCCAAAAGGGAGACAGGCCAATAAATACCCCTAGGGCAATAGACAGTGCCTTTTTTGTTGGAGTATCGTTGCTCCCTAAAAAGTCCTCAACGAAAAACTGCTTAAATCCTTTTTTTTTTAGTTTCCTAAATAGGTTTCGCGGTTTGATATAGACCAATGTCAAAAACACCAAATAGGTATTGAGAATACTGATTCGGGTAAAATCCTTAAAAGGCCTAAAGTGCGATACCCGTTCGTTTTCATCATAAAGCACTTGAATGGGGACGTTCTTTACCTCAACATCCTCCCAAGCGGCCTTTACTATAACTTCAACTTCATATTCGAATTTATTGGTCACTAATCTAAGTTTATCTATGGCTTTTAGGGGGTACAACCTAAAACCAGACTGTGTATCAGTAAGTTTGATTCCAGTTTCAAACCAAAACCAAAAATTGGAAAACTTATTTCCAAAACTGCTTTTTCCAGGAACACCTTCTTGGCTCATATTTCGCGCACCAATTAAAAGCATATTTTTATTTTCGGAACGTTCTAGTTCAGCCATAAATACCGAAATATCCTCCGGAAAGTGTTGCCCGTCAGAATCAATAGTAATAGCGAAATCGTATCCAAGTTCCACTGCCCTTTTAAAACCCTCACGCAACGCATTGCCCTTTCCTTTGTTCTTTTGGATGGACACCTTTTCTATCTGGGGATAGCCTTCTAATATACTTTTTGTGTTGTCCGTAGAGCCGTCATTCACTGCGATTACCCTGTCGGTAATTTCTAAAACACCGTCAAGAACACGTTTTAAAGTGCGTTCATTATTGTATGTTGGAATCAACACACAAACATTTAAGAGTTTTATGTTTTGGGTTAAGGTTGGGTTGGTCACAAAGCGTAGTTTTCGAATAAAACTAAATTAATGATTTTTCTTCACCCGTAAAGACTTTGGAGTGCAAAATGTAATCCTTTATGTAGTTTTTCAATGAAGTGGAACCAATGTTTTTAAAGTGTTTTAAAATAAACCCCTTGTCCTCTTCAATATTGGATTTATACTTTAATAATTTTGGTGTGTTTTCTTGTATGCTTAATCTTATAAAGCGGGCTTCCACATTATTTGGGGCTTGTTCAATAGCAAATTCCACCCATTCTACACCTTCAATAAAGCCTTCCTTTTTGGCTTTAAGGGTTTTAGACTTTTTGGCTTTTAAGGCAATGGCGGCACCTTTATAGGCCACTAATTCTGGGCGGTCTTGTTTAGAGACGTTAGCCAAACTTTCATAAAATGCATCAACTTCCTTCGCGTTTTGTGCCGCACCTTTATACGCCGTACGTATCACGCTTAAATCCAAAGTAACCAGCGCAATAAAACATAAACAATATGTGACCAAAAACTTCATTTTTCCTTATAATTCCCTAAAATTACTTGTCAATTTTAGTGCCGGAGTCTCCCCAAAAACTACTGTATTCTTGACTTTGTAGCCTTCTTCCGTTTTCGATATATCCAAAGTTAAATCCAAATCGGGTGTTTTTTCAGGGTTTATGATAGCCATAAATTTAACGTTGCTTGAAGATTGCATAAACAGCTTTGAACCCACAATTTCCTCTGTAAGCTCTTTTACAATCTGCATCATGCAAACTCCCGGCGTCACAGGGTTTCCAGGGAAATGTCCCTTAAAAATACGATGATCTTTGTTGATGGTAATATTGGCTTTAGCCAAATTCTCCTCAACATTCAATTCATTTACTTTGTAAAAATCCTTTAACTGCATCCTAAAAACTAAATTGATAGGTTATTCCTAGTTGAAAAAGCGTATTAAACTGGTTTTCCAGTTCATATTGTTCGGAATTAAAGCTATGAAAAGTATCTGAAAAAACATCAATAAGCCCGCGTTTATATCTAAAATCAATCCCAATACCGTTACTAAATAAATATCCTACACCTAATCCAATACTCATATCTACAAAAGTAATATCATTGCCTTCTACCCTATTGGCTAGACCGATGAACGTATCATCGGTATCAAAATCGAAACTTGGTGCAATGATAAAATTGAAACCGGAGTCTTTTACGAAAAACTTATTTGTTATTGTAATCGATATATAGTGAATATCTACATCTCCTCCGGATGAAATACCCGCATCCCCTCCTTGATTGGAATATCCAACTTCGGGTTGCAAAGTATAAATATCCGAAATTCTAATCGGCAAAATCGCTCCGAGATATAGTCCAGTTTTTGTATCCAAATCTGAATTGGAAAGCGTGGCCAAATTAACAGCACCTCTAAACCCAAAAGACACTTTTGACTGGGCAAATGCACCAGAAGAACATACAACTAGTGCAAAAACTAAAACTGCTCGTTTCATTATAATCTTATTTAAAATCCAAATCTATAGGTTGCACTTAATTGCAAGACCCCATTTAACACATTATCCCCATCAAAAAAATCATATTCATCATCATCAAAATCCGACCAGTAACTATCACGAACGTCCAAAAAGCCTTGTTTATATCTTAGCTCCAATCCCAATCCAAATGCAAATTCATAGCCTACACCGGCGAACAATCCAAAATCAAAAGGAACATAAAAATCGTTAGGGTTTTCAGAAACCAAAATATCTATTGAAGGCCCTACAATAAGGTTCAAACCGTTATTTTGAATGGGAAAGAATTTATTGGCAATCCCAAAGTAAAGGTATTCCAAGTTTATGTCATCACTGAAATTACCATCTATAATGGGATCAAAACCACCAGAACGACTTGACTTATAATCCGTTCCTTGATTGGAATATCCCGCTTCTACCTGCAATTCATAAAATCTGGTTAAATGAACATTGACAAACAGCCCGCCATTTATCCCAAGTTTTCTTTCAGATTGATATACATTAGTCAATTTGGCTGAATTCAAACCCAGTTTTAAGCCTGGCCTCACTTTAACTTGAGCCACTGCATTGGCCCAAGATATCACCACTATTAAAAGAAGGAATAACTTTTTCATCATTCTTATCTTTTAAAATTGAACTTGTAAGCTACTCCAACTTGAAACACTTTATTAACGTAAAGTTCATCAAAGGCCACGGTATTATTAATATTGGAGCCTAAAATATCCACAAAACCAATAATATATCTAGCTTCAATGGTCAATCCAAAAGGAAGTTCGTAACCCAAGCCCCCCATAAAGCCAATATCAAAGCCTTCATAGTCCTCTACAACTGCGTTATCAGCAAGCTTAAAATTAAATGTAGGGCCAATAATTGCATGAAGCCCTAAATCCCGAAAAGGAGAAAACTTATTGGCTATGGTAATGGCGAGGTATTGAATTTCGATATCGCTTCCACTAGACAACCTTGATTTTGCCCCCTGTCTGGAATAGGTAACCTCAGGTTGCAGGGCATAAAAATTAGCAAACTTGATTTCTCCGAATGCACCAACATAAAAATCCGTTTTTGCATCGTAATCGGTATTTGTGATGTTAGTAAAATTTACGCCTCCTCTTATTCCTGGGCTTAGTTCAATCTGTGCAAACGCATTTATAGAGCTTATTAAAACAATAAGAACAATAGGTAGTTTTTTCATGACTAAATAGATTTTAGGGTAATCTTCAGATTAATATTTGAATGAATAATTTCTATTTTATCCGCAAAATTACCACTAATTTGGGTAAACAGAAACCGAACCTTTTCTTTTCTTTTGGAGGTTTTTACAATTTGATAGAGCCCTTCTTTATTGTAATAATATATTGGAGCATCCTCAATTATCGCTTTATGGATAGTGGTCTCGTCCAAAGTAAAGGTTTCGAAAGTTTTTGGATGTTCTTTAATTAAAATTTCAAAATCCCTTTTTAAGGTACGGATGAACATTTTCTTATCGAGGTCGTCCATCACGTAGTTTACCCTAAAATCATTGTTTTCGAAAGTGAAATCAAAAAGCTTGTTACCCAATTCTGTAGTGAATACTAGTCTGTGGTGCACCTCACCCAATTTCTTCACTATAAAAATCCCACCAAAAGTTTTGCCATAAACTTCAATGTTGGTTCTGTAAACATAATCCCTTGAGGTATCCGAGAAATAGGGATTCTGGATGGACTCCTCTACTTCAACCTCTTGAAAATTGTGCTTCACCGGATAGGACTTGCACCCAACTGCCAACAAAAAAGTACTAAGGAGTAAAAACCGCATCATCAATGGGCTGATTAAGGGTTTTATTTATCAAATCTACCGTGGTGTAATCGCCAGAAGGTTCAATCATCTTCACTTGGATAACATCGCCTTTGCCATCAAAAATCAGTATAAACTTTTTAAATAACTTAGCCATATCAGCATCCTTTGGGGTGAAATGGGCCTGCCTTTTCTTATTTTCCTTAAAATATGCAATGGTGAATTTTTCATCATCAAACATATCTCCCTTTACACTGCTGATAATCAACTCATTCAACTGTTCAAACACCTTGCTACTTCCGATGGAAACTTTGCTTTTATTACCCTCGTTATCAATAAACAGCTTTTTGTCCTTGAACAAAATGGAATACTTAAATGGGTCAACATAAGCCCATTTTACAAGATTAGGTGCTTTAAAGTGAAGTTTTCCAGAGGTTTTGATGTCATTATCCAAAAAATCCAAATGTTTGTATTGCACAAAATCACTCGAAATACTATTGACAGAGGCTGATAATGTCGTTGCCTGGTTTTTCAGTTCCATGGCTCCGTTAGCATCCATAGGCGCTTGCGCCACCGCAAAAGTTGCAAGGAAAAATAACAGATATACTAGCTTATTCATAGGCCTTAATATTGAAAAGCGTATCCACGGTAACGGACACATAATTGCGTTCCTGCAAAAATAACAATAACCGTTCCAAAACGTTCAACGTTTTTTGGCTCGTGTCGTGTAGCAAAATAACATCCCCTTTTTTTAGATTTTTAGTGATGCGACTTAAAATTTGATTCTCATTTAAGGCAGTCGTATCGAAAGAACGTTTACTCCAACCGATAGATTGCAAACCCGTTGTTTTTAATGCCTGTTTGATGTTTGGATTGGTTATGCCGAACGCTGGCCGGTACAATTTAAGGGAATACCCTATTACTGTTTTTGCTACCGCATTGGTCTTTTCCAATTCGGACGTCACTTTTTCCGTTGAAAAAAAACCAAAGCTATTGGAATGGGAATACGTATGATTGCCAATCGTATGCCCTTTCGAAATGGTGTTTTTAACAATTTCGGGATGTGCTTCGATGTGCTTTCCGATGCAGAAAAATGAGGCTTTTGCGTTAAACGAATCCAATAATTTTAAAACTTTCGGTGTAAATTCGGGATGCGGGCCATCATCAAAGGTAATTGCTACTCGATTTTCAGTAACCTGATAATTCGAATTTTTGGATTCAAAATGATAGTTCCAACCAATTTTGGCAGAGCCCAAAACCGTAATCACCAACCAAACCAATACTATTGGAAAAATCCACCAAATCGAAAATTCTAAAATTGCAACACCGAGTAAAAAACCTATTAAAAGTAGAATGAAAATGGTATTTACAGTTCTAAATTTCAGCATTGCTTTAGAAGTGTAAAACTATGGTTTTCGCCACGGTATTGATTGTACAACAATACCGTTTTTAAAGAAGAAACCTCAACGTCATTTAATTTGACTATTTGAGGAATCGATTGTGTTTTTAAAATTTTTGAAGCCAGCCAAAATCCAAAGGACGATGCCGTATTGAATTCCCCTGAAAGATGTTTGTAATACACCTGGGATGTCTCTTTAAACATGTTTTCAGCTAAAACCTCGTAATAGCCATCAAAACCAACATCCCCATTGTTGCCTAAAACCACAGCATCGATATCAGTGGCGGACAAACCGTTTTCCTCCAGAAAGGCCTTTGCTTCTTCAGCCAAATGCTCCTTTTGCAAGGTATTGTATAGTTTTATCCCGACTAATTCGGCGTAAGCTTCCTCATGTTTTTCATTGGAAACCACAAAAAAATTAGCGCCTTCACCAAAAACAGCCCCCTTTGAATTAGAATTGAGTAGTCCCGCGAGAGTAACCTTTTCCGATTTAATATGGTCAACAACCCGGTGCACGGCGATCGTATGGTCGGCATTTTCATCAACACCACCCACTAAAATATTGTTTGCTTCCTGATTTTCTAACTGTAATTTGGCATCCAAAAGTGCAGATTCAAACGAATTGCTGGAATGCACGTAAGTAAAATTATAGCCTTTGCATTGCAGTTCCAAAGCAATCTGGCCACCAACTGTATTGTGAGTGGATTGAATGAATGATGTTGGTGTCAAATATTGTTCATCATTATCAATCAAAGCACTCAAAAACTTTTCAGAATCACGCAAACATCCCATCCCAGTTCCAGAAATAATGGCATCTACAACTTCCAAGCCCGCTTCCTGCATTGCGATTTTTGAAGTTACTACTCCCATTTTTATGCCTTTCGCCATGCGACGCGCTGCCGCAGGAGGAATAAACTCCTTATAACTTGGATCCACAGCTCCAATAACATTGTCTTCATACTCCACAATTTCATTCAAAAACTCTGAATTATCATAAGTCTTTTGAGCTGAAATGGAAGCTACGCTATTGATGTAAACCCTATTCATTTATTGTTCTTTTGAAAAAATAATGGTGGAACAATTCCCTCCGAAACCGAAAGAATTAGACATTACCGTTTGTAAAGGTTGGTGCTTTAATTCAGTTTGAGGCGTAATTTCAAACTCCTTCATTTGCGTCTTAAATCCTAAATTTGGATAAATGACGTTGTTCTGAAGTGCCAAAATAGAGTAAACCGCTTCAATAGCACCTGCCGCAGCCAAGGTATGCCCAGTGTAGGCTTTTGTAGAACTAAAAACCGGCACCTTATTACCAAAAACCCTGATGAATGCTCGCCCTTCAGACAAATCGTTATTCCCCGTGGCCGTGCCGTGGGCGTTGATATAATCAATATCTTTTGGGCTATATCCTGCTATATCCAATGCCTTTTGCATGGCTAGTGTAGCTCCATCACCATGGTCGGAAGAGGCTGTTTGATGATAGGCATCGTTGGCATTTCCGTAACCTTTCACATAGGCCAACACGTTTTTGTTTTCACTGGAAACAATATCGTCCGATTCCAAAACCAAATACGCAGCGGCTTCGCCTAAATTCAAACCTTTTCTGTTTTCATCAAATGGAGTATTATAAGTATCCGATAGAATCATTAACGTTTTAAACCCATTGATAGTAAATTTCGAAAGACAGTCCGTACCGCCTACAATCACCCTATCCAATTGGCCAGATTTTATCAAACGCGCACCGAGCATAATGGCATTTGCCGCTGAGGAACACGCCGTGCTGATTGTGGTGACCAAGCTTTCATCCAATCCGATTTGATGGGCAATTTTTTGAGTGGAATCCCCGGCATGATGGCTTTCAATATATTTCTTTACTGGGCCACCTTCCAAATATTCGTAGTAATAGCGTTCGGTCATGTCCATCCCGCCGACGCTAGTAGCAGACACCAAGCCCGTTTTATAATTACCTAGGTTGGTAATACCAGCATCTTTTAAAGCTTGTTTGGCTGCAATAACGCCCAATAGCCCGGTACGTGAATAGTTGTTTTCGGGAGACAAACCCAATTGATGTTCCAACTCTTGATTTGTGGCATCAATTTCACCCACCATAATATCGTTTACATGGTTGGTCTGGATTTTAGAAACTCGAGAAATGCCCTTTTTACTGGTAATAAGGGATTGGTAATTTTCTTCTACATTGTTTCCAATTGCAGAAATAATGCCCATACCTGTTATAGCAACCCCTTTACCCATTTGCAATTTTTGCTCCCTAAAAGGTACGCTTTATTTTGTGCGGTGTTCTGAAATATATGTCGCCATGGTATCTATGGATTCAAAAATAGCGCGCCCTTCTTTTGGGTCGGTCAATTTAATACCATAGTTTTTGTCCAGCATTACGATAAGCTCCAATGCATCAATGGAATCCAATCCCAAACCATCACCGAATAAGGCATCGTCATTTGCAATATCCTCCACAGCAACATCTTCCAAATTTAATTGCTCAATAATAAATTCCTTCAATTCTTGTTTTAAAGCGTCCATATTTATATTTTGAATAGTTCGTTTATTTCCTGTTTTTTATTTTCCACATTGCCTTCTTTCGACACTAAATAAATAAAGGCGTGGTAATTGTTTTCATTATCAAACTCCACCCATCCGCACAATACCTCATCAGCCTTCTTTTGAGACAATAACGTATTTGAATACACCGATAAATGTTCGGCATTAAACGCGTCAAAGATAAAAAAACTATTTTCAGAATAAAGTTTATGCCTGATACTAATCTCGCCGATACAAATATTGGGGAGCGTATAGACGAAAACCGCCGGGCTGGGAAAATAATTGTCCTTATCCTGAATGGATTCCTGATGTTTTCTATCGGTGTCCAAACTTGAAGCCTTGTTCGAAAAAACTATGGCTATATTTTCACCACGTTCGGAGTCATTTCCATGGTTCAAAAGAATATCAGCTGCAAGAAACGCAAGTTTTGATAAATTATCCATTTTGAAAAACTTTGGATATTTTGCTTCTTGGCTTCGATACACCGTTTTAATGAAATCCGAAAACGGAAGGTTTTCATGCTCACACAAAACCCTTCCATCCAAAACCACCCGATTATCTTTAATATGGCAATATGATTTGATCTTAAACAACTGCCCCATTCTTGTTTTTGTTGAACGTAAACATAGTGTGGTACTCACCAATTGCAACGTCCTCATTAAGCTTTAACCCTGCTTTTTCCGCAATTTCCTTAAACTCCGTAGCCTTGTACATTTTAGATTTACCGTTGGCCAAGGCTGTAAAATACAGCGAGGTGGCTTCTAAAATAAATTTGGCGTTATCGAACTTTTGCCTATCCGTAAAAGTCTCCACAATGATCAATTCTGCATCATCATCCATGGCGTTTGCGCAGGTTTTGAGTACCTTCAAAATATTGTCTTTTGAAAAGCAATCTAAAAATTGACACATCCAAATGGTATCCGCACCCGCAGGAATTTTTGGGTTTTCTGAAAGCCAGTCAATTTCATAACTTTTTACGCGATTGTCGAAGCCTTCACTTTTTACATTTTCAACAGCTTTGTTCAATTGACCGGGGAGATCAATCATCGTCAACCCTACATTTTCATTGTGTTTACAACACTTAATGGTGAATTTTCCGGTATTCGCACCAATATCAAACATGGACCTTCGCTCTTTTTGGAAGACGATATCTAAAGCTTCAGAAAAAATATCATCCGAATAATGATGGTCAAACTCAAACCATGATTTTTGTTGCAAGGGTGTCATTTGGGACAAGCCGTCGTAAATGGTGCGCCAATTCCCCAGTTCCTTGAGCCCTGATGGCTTCTCCGTTTTTATGGCTTCTTCTAAATGAAATAGGCCCTTATAGCAAACTTCATTGGTAAAATTGAGGTTGACGTTTACCGTTTCGTGATAGGCCAAATAGTAGCCAATCGTCGTCAGTTCATATCTGCCATCGTCATTTTTAATGACAATGTCTGAGGTTTCTGAAATTTCCAAAAGCACACCAATGCCATATTCGCTAATTTCCAAATCGCTTGCAATTTGCTCAATGGTTACTCCACCTTTTCGTCTTTTTTTAAAGATATAATTAAGAATCCCCAAATTTCGCAATGCCACCACCGCTTGGAATACAAATGGGGCGAAAGCAATTTTTTGGGCTTCCTGAATGGCGTCTATGGCTTTTATAGATTGGTTTGACATGCTTACAGTGCTTTTTTAAATAATATAGCAGAATTACAACCTCCAAAACCAGAGGCCGTTTTTAAAAATAGGTTCAAGGGTGTATGCGTTTTTTCTTCGATGACATTAATCGGTTGAGAAACACCAAGCGTCTCAAAACCCAAGGAAGGATAAAGCGTATTATTGGCTAAAGATTGCATACCTATTATGGTTTCAACCAAACCTGATGCTCCCAAGCTGTGACCAAAATAGCTTTTTAGGCTATTCAGAGGCACTTTTTGAAGTCCAGAACGATTAAAAGCAATTGCCTCCATTTCATCATTATATGGGGTAGCCGTACCGTGAGCTGAAATATAATCCACCTCTCCTGAGCTAACTTTAGCTTGCCGCATGGCTGATTGAATGCTTCTGTACAAACCTTCGCCAGTTCGCGACGGGCCCGAAATATGGTTGGCATCGTTACACGAACCTTCACCCAAAACCACCACGGCGTCTTCGGACAGATTAGAATCTTCCTTAGTAACCAAAGCACTAGCCACAACTTCCCCAATATTGATACCTGTTCTGTTGGCATCATAGGGCTTGCAAGGTTCATTACTTAAGGCTTGAAAGGAATGGAATCCAGATAAGGTAAATTCGGAAACAATATCCCCACCTACAATAAATACATGGTCGTAGGTTCCGGAGCTAATATATCTTTTTGCAATAGCCACGGCCAACAAGCCAGATATACAAGCGTTTGACACTACTATGGCCTCATTTTGAAATCTAAAAAAGATTTTGATTTGAGCACCGAGTTTCCCTAAATAAGCTCTTTCAGCTTCAAATGAATTGTTTTCATCTAAAGCGTCAATATTTCCCTTTGTTGTTGAAACTATTAAGCCAACCCTTTTATCCAATTTAATGTTTGAAGCTTTTATCACCTTATCAAGTGAAACCATCATCATTTGCTCCAGTCGGGTAAAATTTCCATGAGATTCTAAAACTGAAAATGATCTTTGAAGTTTATCGGTATCCACTAAAGAAGCACAAAACGATTCTGAAAAAACCGACGAATCGTCAACAAGATTCAACCCAGAAACTCCTTTTTCAATTTTGCCAACCACCTCTTTGGTAGAAAACCCCAGTGAAGAAACGATATTATTATGTGAAATGTAAATATTGCCCAATGCCTACTTCAAACTTTAAATAAGGTTAACCTTTTTTTTCCATTCCATAAAAAACTCGGGGATGGAAAGCGCTAATTCGCCATTACCAACATTATCTACGAAAACCTGAACGGTTTCACCCGTACAGACCAATTTGTTATCTTGGTTATAAACTTCATATCTAAATACCATTTTTGCTGCTGGGCTATCTACATAAATAGTTCTTATGGTGGCTATATCCCCGTAACGCAAGGGTAATTTATGGTCTGTACTTGATTTTACAATTGGAGTCGCGAAGCCGTGGTCCTTTTGATCCAGATAGGATATACCGTGTTTTCTTCCAAAAGATTCCCTTCCGTCCTCAAAATATTGTATGTAGTTACCGTGCCACACGATACCCAATGGATCGGTTTCAACAAACCGCACCCGTACTTGGCTTATGTGCTCTAATTCCTTTTTCTCAGACCGCATTTTTTTTATTGTTATAAATAATAGCAACAGCCGTAGTTGCAATAAAAAATAGAAAAAGCAACCCAATTTCTGGGATGACTTCAACTACACCGGCATTTCTCAAAAACACATCATAATAGGCGTTTAGCCCCCAGTTCATCGGCGAAAAATTCGACATAGCCTGCATAAACTTGGGCATCACAAATACCGGTACCCAAACGCCTCCCATGGCAGCCAATATCACAACCAATGTTGCTCCAAATGGCGCCGATTGTTCCTGTGTTGTAGCCACTGTTCCCAATAGCAAGCCTAAACCTATGGCCGCCAATCCGATAAAAATCGTGACCAAAAAAAGCAAAGGCAAACGCCCGGAAACATCCAATGTTGGCAGGCCAATTTCAGGAAAAACAAAAATACCGATTAACAGCATTAAAACAAACTGTATTATACAAACTACAAGATAAATAAGTGTTTTTCCTAATAAAACTGTGCTATAAGACACTGGATTTGTACGCAAACGCACGAAAGTGCCTTGGCTTTTCTCCTTAACTATGTTGATAGATAGCGGTACGATTATAAAAAATATAGCAAACAGCGTCCATGCCGGAACATTGTGCTGTACTGAATTAGGCAAAATATCCTCGCCCTCATTTTGAGCTACAATTTCCCGATATGAAATAAAATTTTCGGTCTCAAAAATCTGTTCTTCTGGGTCATCGGTTACCTGTTCCTGAAATGCCTTGTAGATGGATTCTGTTTCTATTTTGGCAATCATACGGTCTATACCGTTTTTTACCGAAGACTTGAAAGATTGCTGTGTAGCCGGATCAAAATAAAGTCGTATTTCTTTATTCGATATTTGAGCTAATTGGGATTCGTCCTGCTCTTCTTCCAATCCAAATTTGGCTATGATTCCCTCCACATTTTGATTGACTTTGAGTTCCAAATCGGCAGATAAATCCTCGGGAACAATTATAGCCAACTGGTATTTTCCCTTATATACCAAGGCCTTAGCCTCTTCCTCGGTATTACAGGGAACAATTTCAAAGGCATTCGAATCTTTCAAACCAATTTCAATGGTTTCCGATACTTTTCCTTTATCGTTATCTACCAATAAAATAGGAATGGTAACATCCGAAATGGTCCGAAAGGTACTGTCTTGAATTAATGTGATGGTAATAATGAGCACCAAAGGCATCACAAATAAAATAGCCACACCCCCAATATCGCGGGCCAAAAGCAAAAACTCCTTGTATGTGGAAGCCCAGAGTTTATGCACTATCTCTCAACGCTTTACCTGTTATACTTAAAAACACATCTTCTAGGTTGTGGGCATCTTTGTATTTCCCGATAAGCTCTTTTGGCTTTCCTTTTATGATGAGTTTACCATGGTCAATAATCGCAACTCTTGTGCAAAAAAGTTCAGCTTCGTTCAAGTGATGAGAAGTGTAAATAATAGTAGTGCCTTTTTTGTTCAACTCTTGAAGATATTCGATGATGACATTTTTGGACTGGACATCCACCCCAACTGTAGGTTCATCAAGAAACAGCACTTTAGGATTATGCAAAATACTAGATATTAAATTTATACGCCGTTTCATTCCTCCCGAAAATGTGCCGATTTTTTTATTTGAAAATGCCAGCAATCCCAATTGCTCCAAGGCACTTTCAATTTTGGTATTCAGTGCTTTTCCTTTAAGGCCATACATACTTCCAAAATACTTTAGGTTTTCAAAAGCCGTAAGTGTAGGGTAAAGAGCATACTCCTGAGGTACGATGCCAATGAGTTGTTTCAACTGGTTTCCATGCTTTTTATAAGTCAGCCCATCAATTGAGAAAGTTCCAGATGTCGGTTTAATCAGGGAGCATAAAATTGAAATTAGCGTAGTCTTACCTGCACCATTAGGTCCCAAAAGGCCAAAAATTTCGTTTTCGGCAATGAACAAATCCAAATCTTTAAGTGCAAACGTATCGGCAGTTTTATACTTTTTTGAAATCTGTTCAATCTGTATCATACTAAATTGCTTTCTTCAACTTTTTAAAGAAAACCTCTTCTTTATCCGCCAGGGCGTCCAATTGGGCCGCAACATCATTATAAGCGTCTAATTTTGGGCCTCTTTGTTTGTAAATCCGTGAAGCATCCAGAGCAAAATCACGCCATAAATCGCCTATCTCAGTCATTTCTTTGGACAGTTCCAATAATTTATCATTGTTGAGCAACTTACCCGATTCTTGTAGAAATGCCGCAAAAATATACCTAAAACCGCCACCGCCAGTCCCAATTTCCTCTTGCATCCTCACGATTTGCCCCAAATAATGATTGGCCACTTTGGTGCCTTTCTTTTTCGGCCACTTTCTCACCAATTTTGCCACACGCCTGATCCCTTTTACACCAACAATCGAAACTGGAGCTAACATGTCCCTGCAGGTATGTTTGATGCCTTTTATGATGGCACTCTTTAATTCAATGTTTTCAGGAAAATCAGTGGGATAATAAATATGTCCTTTTGGCGCAAAGGCGCCTTTGGCAAAGCGTACTTTCTCCAATTCCTTTTCGGTTAAAGTTGTTACGGTTTGCATCACAGGGTCACTTATAAGATACGTATCGTCCTGCTTTCCGTACACTACTAAATTATGGGCATTGAAATGAAAACGATATTCATCCGGAAAATAGACCAAATTATACACCCCAACTTGAAGCCCAACGGGATTGTTTTTTCTCAAATTTTCATCTAGCCTCGCTTTGGCTTTTTCAGGACTTTTGAATTTTTCGTGCTTTACTTTTATCCCTACACGCTTCGCAAATCGTTTAAAAATCAGACCTGGCATTACCCGATACGTTATGGCAGGAGCGTGGTTCACCATCAAAAATGGAATATAGCAAAACAGTAGACCGGAACCGATGCCAAAAACCATTGGCTCACTAATGTCTATACCGTTGTGCTTCATTAAATTTGAAACCACACCATTTTCGCAGTGCGCAGACTGGTGGTGCTTAAAATCAATCTTCATGCGCTATCGTCTTTAATTCTTGCACCGTGATGTCGAACACTTCGGCATATTTATTTAAAATTCTATTGGGTAATCTATTGAATATCTTGGGCTTAAAATGACGCTTAACACGCCATTTCCACATGCCCACGTAACTTGCCAGAATATTCAAGTCCATTTTATGCAACTCCATGTAATATTCAATCGGGCTTGTTTCGTTATTTAGCACTTTGGCTTTAGCCTTTGCCACGCGTTCGTTTATATCGGCAATAGCGTTATCCAAAGCAATGGTTTTAGGATCCCACCCCGTACTTTGGGCAGTAGTGTAGTCCCCCTTTTCGTCAACGGCATAATAAATTTCCTTAATATCCGCTGACTCTAAGTTGCTCTTATCTTGTGGCACTTCACTCTTTTTCATAACCGCAATTATTGTTTGACTTCCTGAATGAATAAATTCAGTTCACAAGATAACAATTCTTGATTTGAAGTAGAGATACTGCAAGAAAGGGTACAGATGGAATACATATCCGAATCAAAACGCGATACTAATTGCGCCTTGGTAAGAATGGTATCGCCTACATTTGGACATTTATTGATAGTGACTTTTTTAATTGCGCTGATAAAACCGATCAATTTAGTGCCTTCCCCTTCCAAATCGTCATCTTCAAAATAGCTTTTCCCAACAATGGAAGAGCAGGTTTGTGCCGCATTTTCAACCAGCCCTACCTCGTTAAACACCCCATTGTCCACAAAAATACAATCTGGAGTAACCGTAAACGAAGTATCCACATGGGTATCGCTTATGGAAACCACTTGGTTTACCATTAAAAATGGAGCCCTGTGTGGTAAAAACTTCGATATGTCCAGTTGTTTGATGTCAGGCATCAGGAGCAATTACGGTTTTCATTTCGCCAAAGGCTAACATTTCGTTTTCAGAATTCAATACTTCTACCTTCACCATCGTCACACCCATAAACTCATGAAGAACCGCTGCTTTGGTAGTGATCACATCATTTAAGTTAGGCAAGGCGATAATCTCTACTTTTTTGATAGAGCCAATATAACCTGTTGGTGCCTTTTCATTTCTTAAAAAATAGTCGTATCCTGTATGGAGGGCAACCGTTTGGGCCATATTTTCAATAACTCCGGGCGCTAAAAGCTTTCCATTGTTTATAAATAGGTTATGCTCTGGAATGGTATAATTGGAAACCACATGTTCTTTTGAAAATTCAGCAAGTGTATCCACCATAACGAATGGCACCTTCTGTGGAATCAAATGTTCAATATTTGAAATTGGCAACATAGACACCTGAATTAGCAAACCGTTACAAGAGCATAGGCATATGAAAATCGCGCACTTTCAGGGACCGAAAGCAATATCTTGTCATTCTTTTTTAACTTACCGGAACTCACCAATTCTTCCAACATTACGTAAATGGAACCTGCACCAATATTGCCCACCTTTTCTAGGTTGATGAACCAATTTTCCCATGGGATTTCCACGTCTTGGGCAACCATTTCTTTGTATAGATTATCCTTGAAATAATACGATGAAATATGTGGTAGGTAATAATCGATATCTGAAGGTTTGAGGTCGTGTTTCTCAAGGGCCTTTTTCATACTGTCCACACCTTTTTGCAGTATGTTTTCGCCTAAAAGCTTTACATCCTGCTTCATTGCAAACAAAGATTGTCTGCTCCACTCCTCAGAAGAATATTCGCTCCAAGGCTTCAAAAACCCATCGTTTTGTTTATCCGCTCCTGCGTACATGCAGGCTTCCAATTCATAGGCATATGAATAACCCTCAATCCATTCGATTTTTAAAGGGCTTTTGCCCTTTGGTTCGGGCTCTAAAAGGAAAGCACCCGCTCCGTCAGAAAGCATCCATCTTAAAAAATCCTTGTTGAACGCTAAAATTGGATCGGTCTCCAAGGTTTCTAAATGCTTTAATTCCTCTTCGAAAGTATTAGCCATCATCCACGAAGATGTACGTTCTGAACCCGTACATACCGCATTTTTTTTCTCGCCGGACTTTATAGCCATATAACCATACTTCAGAGCATTCATACCCGAACAGCAGGCTCCGGAAGGTGAGTTAATTTCGATATTTCCATTTTGTAAAAACCCGTGCACCATGGCCGCATGAGATGGCAAAATTTGGTCCGGACTGGACGTGCCACAGGACAATAACTCAATATCATTTTTCGAGAAACCTGAATCGCATAAAGCCTCAACTGCCTCCTTAGTTAATTGTGCATTATTGTGGGTAATATTCCCTTTGTCGTCAATGGCATAATAACGGGTTTTAATCTGATTGTTACGCAAAACAATCCGTCTCCCCTTAGAAGATTTACCATTAATCACACCCAACTTGGCCTCCATCTCGTCGTTACTTATTGGCTCATTGGGCAAGAATTTGGCTATTCTCGTTATGTAAACCTCTTTCATAAATTCCTTCTATTTAATTTCCAACGATTTGTAATAAGCCTTTTCTTTCACAATTTTTTTGTAATTCGGCAAATAAGTTAGCAAAAATAAGATAAAAACTATAGGCGCAATGAACCAAATGGCAAATAAGAGATATTTATTAAAAACTTTAACCCAAAATTGCCGTTTCGGATTGTTTTTATTCCCTTTAGAAATCAAGAGATTTGCCCATTTTCCAAATATGAGATTTGCCCTTTTATCCGTAGTCACCAAAAATGGTTTAATTACCACCGATCCATTGCTGACAAGGTTTTGTTGCAATGTATCGAAACTAGAATTTTTAAGATGGCTCAAAATGGTGTGCCCAAATTTTGTGGCGCCATCAATATCCTTTTGTGCCACCCCTGGTTTTGGAAAAATTCCCAGAAATCTCTTTTTTTCTCCCGAGAACATCCATTTTGAAATGGTAATAACGCTAATATGATTCAAATGCCTGTCTACCAAGGCAATATTGCCAACTAAATTAGCTTCTAAATCCTTCAAAATCCGTTTCATTTTCTCTTGGGCCATCACCCACATGTTTCTGCAACCAATAACTGTAACCACAGGTGTTCTTGAAAGCAATGTTTTTGCTTCGGGTGTTTTCAAAAATGAAACTATTGGCTGAGATGGCGTAAGGTACCATACTTGGTAGCCCAAAATAATCAAATCGTAATTTTTAGATAAAATCTCTTCTGAAACCTTATTGACCTCAGCCGGAATTTGTCTAAAAGTCTCGGGGAAAATGCCAAAAAACTCCTCTTTAGTCCATGGAAAGGGATAGGGGTTTACCATTTTTATATTATGGTAATCCACCTGTATCGCATCATCCTTTTCTAAAGGGGATGCAATATTTTTTACAATTTCCGTTAATTGCCCTGTTTGGGAATAATGTATGACCAGAATACGTTTCAATACTAAAGGGTTTATTTAGTTTCCCAAAAATCAAAATAGTTGAACCACTGCAAAGGGTACTTTTTCAATATCCAATGCAAGCTCCCAGTATATTCCCTTAAAAGACTTTGGGCATCCCGCTGTTTAAATTCAGCCTTTCTCGTAAATAGGTGATAGTGCTCTCTGGTTTCCTTCATCACATAAACGAAAAGTACGGGAACTTTAAGCCTTGAAGAAATCAAAAAGGGGCCAGCTGGAAATTTTGCCCATTCCCCCAAAAATTTTTCTTTTAAAAACTTAGCACCTTTTACATACCTGTCTCCCGTAATACACACCAATTCGTTCCGTGCCAGCGCCGCATTTAATTCAAAAATATGGGAAAGGTCCTCTTTAATAAAAATTAAATTGACATTAGGCTTGTCCACAACAGACTCCAAATACTCCTTTATTGCAGAATGCTCGGAATCCGTAGTCAAAATACTGATGGATGCTTTTCCCTCCAATTCTCCAAAGAAATATTCGGCAATTTCAAAATTACCCACATGGGCGCTGATTAAGATGCCCCCTTTTTTATTCCTTAGAGTCTCGTTGATATATTCTACCCCATCAAAATGATAGGTGAATTTATCCCTCAGTCCTGAGGATATAGCTACTTTGTCAATAATGGTCTGACCAAAAACATAGTAGCTTTTATAAACGTTTAAAACGCTTCGTAATACCGAATTATTCCGTCTTTTCCTGAAGTAATAATAACTGGATTGAGTGTTGCTCCATGCAAAGAAAACAAAGTAAAGCGCAACAAACAAAAGAATAAAATAGGCCGAACCGATACCTATTTTTTTTATGCAGAAAACAAAAATTTTGTAACCAATTACGGTTCCCCTAGATTTTCCCTGCCACTCAGCCGACATAAGCTAACTTAGCTTAATTTAGTTTCGATCAAATCGTAAAAATCCTGAAGTTCTACCATTCCAACGAAATCTTCCCCTACTAACTTTACGCCAAAGTTAGATTCCACGGCAACCACTAAATCCACAAAATCCAGACTATCAAGGTCCAAGGCATCCTTTAAATTTGCATCAGGCGCAATATCATCTTCATCTACCTCAAACTCATCTATTAAAAAGTCGTTTATTTTTTCAATAATAACGTCCTTGTCCATTTCTTCCTCTTATTTTTTTTTAATAATCAACGCTGAGTTGGTTCCACCAAACCCAAAAGAATTGGACAAAAATACATCAATTTTTTTATCTAGCGTTTTTCTTACTAAATTTAATTTAGAAGCCGCCTCATCAGGTTGCTCTAGATTGATGTTAGGCGCAATGAAATCATTCAGCATCATAATCATTGAATAAATCACTTCACTGGCCCCAGCCATCCAGCATTCATGTCCGGTCATAGACTTCGTTGAGCTGACATAGGGACCATTTTCTCCAAACACGTTTACTATAGCTTTAGCCTCATTGGCATCCCCAACTGGGGTGGAAGTGGCATGTGCATTTACGTAATCTATTTCAGAAGGGTTAATATTCGCCTGTTTCAAAGCTTTAAGCATGGCGGTGGAAGGCCCCACAACATTTGGTGTTGAAATATGCTCCCCATTGGATGAAAACCCGTAACCCAATATTTCACCTAAAATAGGCGCACCTCGTTTCATTGCGGATTCGTAAGTTTCCACAATCAAAGTAGCGGCACCTCCGCTTGGCACCAAACCGTCCCTATCTTTATCGAAGGGTTTTGACGCCTTTTCGGGATGCTTTTGGTTTATTGCAAAAACACCTAACCCGTCAAAACTGCCCATGGCATATTTATTAATTTCCTGAGCCCCGCCACAAATAACGCAATCCTGCAACCCGCTTTTAATTAATTGATAAGCAAGTCCAATAGCATGTGATCCGCTGGCACAGGCAGCGCTCACCGTAAAATTAATTCCAGTAAGTTTGAATAAGGTGGACAAATTCATGGTCACTGTTGAATTCATGCCTTTAAAAATAGCTCCTGAACCCACCAAAGTGGTATCTTTCTTCTCTCTTATTTTATCTAGGGAGTCAATGACGGCCTTTGCCGTGCTATCGTTCCCATAAATAATACCAACTTCATTATTATTCAAAAAATCTTGATTGATCTTTGAGTTCTCCAACGCTTCAAGTGTGGCAACGTAGGCATAGGCGCCTTCATCTCCAAGGCTAATACGTTCCCTGCGGGATAGTAATTTTTTTAAATTCGGGGTTTCTACCATTCCTGTTAATGGCGAACGGTAACCAAATTCGATTCTTTCGGGATCACAAACAATCCCGGATTTACCCTGATATAAAGATGCTTTCACCTCATCAAGGTTCTTTCCCAAACATGAGTAAATCCCCATTCCTGAAATAACAACTCTCCTCATACGTCCACCAAAATTTTAGAATTGTAATTAACTACGAATATATTCCGCCATTGATATTCACAATTTCACCCGTAATATAAGATGCTTTTTTGGACACCAAAAAAGACACCAAATGCGCCACCTCGTCGGCCTCCCCAAATCTATTGATGGGAATCATCTTTTTTAATTCTTTTTCGTCCAGTTCGGCGGTCATATCCGATTTTATAAAGCCAGGAGCAACTGCGTTTACAGTAATATTTCGCTTGGCCACCTCCTGAGCCAGTGCTTTAGTGGCTCCGACGATCGCTCCTTTGGCGGCCGAATAATTGACTTGCCCGGCAGTACCTTTTACGCCCGAAACTGAGGCCATATTTATTATTCTCCCGAACCTATTTCGAAGCATTTTTTGAAGTAAAGCAGTGGTAACATTATAAAAACCGTTCAGTGAAGTATCCAAAACGCCCTTCCAATCTTCCTCAGGCATCCACATAAACATCCCGTCCTTTGTAATTCCCGCATTATTAACAATGACCTCAATAATAGCATCGGGATTATTTTCCTGCCAAGTTTCCAGCTGGGCTTTTACCTCGGATGCATCTCCGACGTTAAATCGCATTAATTCTCCAGTGTTTCCTTCGGCCTCAATAGACTTTAAAGTATCCGTTGCCGCATCCTTATTAGAGTTATAATTGACTAGAATATGATAATCGGTATCCTTTGCCAATTGCACACATATAGCTTTTCCTAAACCCCGGGAACCGCCTGTAATTAAGGCACATTTCATGTAATAGCAATTTTCAGCGAACTAATTGAATAGCTCCAAATTTTTAAACCATTTATTGTTTAGCACTTCTCCTTTGGTATTTAGATATGCCCACACCTTTTTTTCCTTAACTCTCGCCAAACCATCAACAAAACCTTTTTCAGCATTTTTCTTGAAAGCTCCGAAGCCGAACACGGTTACTGCATATTTATCGGGTATAACCAAATCGCCTGAGGTATTAATGAAGCCCCATAATTTATTCACCTTTACAGGTGCAAGACCATCCTTACTAAATATTTCGGCATCCTTATACTGCAATGGAATTACTATTTTTCCTGAGGTATCGATATAACCCCAAAGTTTATTTTTTACTACGGGTGCCAATCCATTAGCAAAGCCTCTTGCCTTATCGTATTCAGGTTCAATTACCCATTCACCTTTATTATTGATGAACCCCAGTTTTTCGTTCTTCTTAGCATAGGTTAAATTCCCATTGACTGAGAAGTCCCAGATTTTCTGGGCATCTGAAATAATTTTAAATTCACCATTAATAATCAAACCATAGGATTCTCCCTTGTAGGCTACAATATTTCCATTGTAGACATTACTTACACCATCATACACCGCCTTTACAAAGTAATTTCCTTTAGTGTCGATTAATCCCCATTTTTCACCTTCTTTTACTTTGGCGTAACCGTTTACAAAATCAAAGGCTTTTTCAAGCTTTGGCTCTATAACCAAGTCTCCTTTAGTATTGATAAAACCTACTCTGTCGCGACTTCGAACTTGGGCAAAACCGTCTTTAAAATCGTAAACCTTGTCCGTTAACACTTTAGCTAATGCTTCCTCTCCTTTTTCATTAATATAGAACCATCGCTTATCTTTTAAAACTACGGCATAACCAGAATTGAAGGCTTTGGTCTTATCAAATTGTGGCTCGATAACCCACTCACCTTTTCTGTTAATATAGCCCCATTTTTTCTGGTCGGTCATTGCTTCGGCCAAATCCCCTGAGAAATTTTTTGCAAGTTTAAACTCTGGCTGAATACTCCATTCACCAGTTTTGTCAATATAGCCAAACCTGTCATCAGTATTTGCCAACGCGAGTTTTTGCGCGGTAATTGTCAACGTAAAAAAAAGAAATACCAGTAAAAGTACTTTTGTTTTCATAATTAAGAATTCATTTTAATTGTTATAGCTAAGCCTTATGGTTAATAATATAGTCCTTCACACCATTAACATAGGGATACATGATGACATCATCAGTAAATATAGGGACTAATTCCCTTATTTCATCATAAAGTTTCTTTGTTTTCGAAGATACTTTATCCTGTACCTTTAAATACTCTATGGCCTGGGTTACCGTAATAAGTTCAATGGCCATAACCTCGAAGCCATTTTCAATAACCCTTTTAGTAATCAATGACGCATTTGTACCCATACTTACGATATCCTGATTATCGTTATTGTTTGGGATGCTGTGCACATACATGGGGTTAGACAGCATTTGATTTTCCGCTGTTGTAGATGTTGCCGTAAATTGGACGCCCTGCATGCCAAAATTTAACCCTAGAGTACCCAGGTTAACAAAAGCCGGCAAAATATTATTAAGATTTGGGTTCAAAAGGTAGTTAAGTTGTCGTTCGGCCAGCATACTCATTTTGGTAACTACGGTTTTCAACTTGTCCATTTCTAACGACACGTAATCCCCATGGAAGTTGCCCCCGTGATAAACGTGTCTTTTTTCCACATCAACTATTGGATTATCATTGGCAGAGTTGACCTCCTCTATCATGATTTTTTCGGTATGGTTAAGCGTATCCAAAACAGGCCCTAAAATTTGAGGCACGCAACGCAGGGAATAGTATTCTTGGACTTTATCCTCAAAAACGGCAACATTGTCATTGTTATTCTCATAAAGGTGATGTTCCCTTTTTCGCGTAAGCTTACTGTCGGCCAGGTGTTCCCTCATTTGCTTCGCCACAGCTCGTTGCCCCAAATGTTTTTTGGACTGGTTCAATTCAAAGGACAAATGGTCGTCATAGGCCTCAACAATTTCATTAATGGCGGCAGAACATGCAATCATCCAATTCAGTAATCTTCTCGCATAAATTGTATTTACGATTCCAATACCCGTCATTACCGACGTACCGTTCATCAGGGCAAGCCCCTCACGAATGTGGATGGATATGGGTTGTAACCCTTCTTTTTGAAACACATCCTTGGTAGCGCATCGTTCTCCTTTATAAAACACTTCTCCCTCGCCAATTAAAACAACTGCCAAATGCGCCAATTGTACCAAATCGCCACTGGCTCCAACACCGCCGTGCTCATAAATTAGAGGTATGATGTCCCGATTGATCAATTCGGCCATAAGATTAATGGCTGAAACATGAATACCCGACCTACCTAATGAGAGGGTATTCAATCTGGCCAACATTGCAGCTTTTACGTATATCGGGGGGATAACCCCTCCAGTTCCGGAGGCGTGGCTTCGAATTAAATTATACTGAAGATCAATACGTTGCGCATCCTTAATCTTGTACTGCGCCATTGGACCAAAGCCTGTATTTACACCATAAATGACCTTGTTTTCAGAAAAATCCTTTAAAAAGTTAAAACTATTTTCAACCAATTGAATTAGGGAATCATCTATTTCTAAAGATTTGTTATTAATAATAACGTCATAAAATTCCTCAATTCCTAAATTACCATTAACTTTGAGCATATATTAGATTCTGAATAATTCTCGTTTTAATTATTTTTCTTTAAAGCTAAAGTATTTATTTTTATTTGCAAATCTAAGATAATAATTCATTAATAATAAGCATTTGTATGTCGGAAATTGAAGTTGACGTTTTAGTAATTGGCGCTGGCCCCTCGGGATGTGTGGCAGCTGGATATTTGGAGCAACAGGGCATTTCGGTTAAAGTGGTTGAAAAGAGCAAGTTCCCAAGGTTTGTAATTGGCGAAAGCTTATTGCCACGCTGTATGGAACATTTTGAAAAAGCTGGCCTATTAGGGGCTTTGGATGATTTTGGTTTTGAAATAAAACGAGGCGCTCGATTTATGAAGCATGGCGTAGTCAGTAATTTTGATTTCAGCAAAAAACATACGCCAGGATGGGATTGGACATGGCAGGTACCTCGAGCCGATTTTGACCATGTTTTAACCAAAGAGCTTCAAAATAAGGGTGTTGATATTGCCTTTGAAAATGAGGTGCTCAATGTTTCTTTTGATGAAGAGGGGATATCAGCAACGGAAATCAAGGACAAGAATGGAAACCACTATACGGTAAAGGCCAATTATATTGTGGATTCCAGTGGCTACGGTCGCGTATTGCCGAGATTGCTTGGTTTAGACAAGCCGTCTTCTATTCCTGAGCATTCATCAATTTTTACTCATGTGAAGGACGTAAGACGGCCTGAAGGCAGGGAAGGCACCTTGATAACATTTGATATTTTAGATACGGACACCTGGTTTTGGGTGATTCCCTTTTCAGATGGAAATACGAGTATCGGTTTTGTTGGAAAAACTGATTTTATAGAATCTTATAATGGCGATTTGGGTGCTATGTTAAGACTATCGGAGTATTACCGCGATCGGTTTGAAGGGGTAGATTTCTCATTTCCTCCTGTTTGTATAAAGAATTTTTCGAAATCAGTTACCCAGTTATACGGTAAGGGCTATGTACTCACCGGCAACAGTGCTGAGTTTTTAGACCCTGTTTTTTCATCTGGGGTAACATTTGCGACCGAATCGGCACTCAAGGCGGCTAAACTCATCGCCAAAGCCCAAAAAGGCGAAAACGTGGATTGGCAGAAAGAGTACTCCGACTATATCATGAAAGGTGTAAATGTATTCTCTACATATGTAAAGGAATGGTACACCGGAAATTTGCAAACCCTATTTTTCCATAGGCCAGAAAATCAGGATGTCAAAAGGCAAATCTGTGCAGTGCTTGCAGGGTATGTTTGGGATGACAGCAATCCTTTTGTTGCCAGGCACGATAGTATTGTTAAAAACCTGGCCCACCTCATTAGAATGAACGAAAACGAAAAAGCGAATCCCTAAAGATTCGCTTTTCTATTTCACATTGAAGTTGTTCACTTTTTATTTAGCCTTTTTCCTCAAATGAGCCGCTAAAGTTTTGGCCAGCTTGGCATAGGCCTCCGAGATTCGATATCCTGAATCGTAGTCGTTTCCAAACGCACCGTTACCTTCAGCTTTGATATATTTTACTTGAAATAATATCTTTTCTGGATTGTCATTCTTATAAAATGTCAAAACCGCATCAATTTTAGAATTTTGTCTCACCACACCAACGTTGTAGCCTGCATACATAAAGGTGGTGTGAACATGCATTGTGTACTCAGCGTCGCTCAATTCTCTATCAACCATAACTTCGCCATTTTTCCATCTTTTGTTGAAAGATTCAATAAACTTGGGCTCATAACGGTCAGCCCTGTCGGCAAACCAATCTTTTTTAAACCTTTCACCATCGCCTTTCTTTTTTTCCTCCCTTTTTTGCATTTTATCCTTCAGAAATTCGTCCTCATTCTTGTACTTAGGAATTTCCAAATCAGAATAATCAAAAACAAGATTGAATTTTGAAATCCCTTTAAGGTTTTTCCAGTCTCCTTCCTGAATTTTCGCCTTTTGCGCGAAACCAGCGGTAGTAAATGCCATTACCAGCATAATTAATAGATGCTTTTTCATAAAAAAATGTTGTTGAATTTGTTGGGTATAAACATACCTTTTTTTTGGCAAACTGTATGTATTTTTTGATATAAATTAAAATCGAGACAGAAGAAGCACTAACTCACTACACTTTGTATCCGTAAAATATAACAGGAGAATTACAAGAATCCTCCCTTATACGTTGTGATTTATTTTCCTAAAACTGCTTCAACAGATATTTGATCAAATCCGTAGTGGTAACTATGCCCACCAATTTATTGTTATCAACAACCGGAAGGGCGTGGAACTCGCGATTTGCCAAAATTTCGGCAACTTCTTTAATCGAGTTGGAAGATGAAACTGAAACAATCTTTCTGTTCATCACTTGGTTTATAGTAAGTACGTTGTAAATCATGACGTCCGTATCGTCCATTGAGTTGTCGGTCATATCCCCAAAACTCAATCGCATCAAATCGGTGTAGCTCAACATCCCCATCACGACACCTTCATCAACTACGGGAATATGTCTAATGTTATGTCTTTTAAAAAGAGCCTCTGCTTTTTCCAAATGGTCATTTTTCTTCAATGTGATGACATTCTCTGTCATGATCATCGAAACCGGTGCTTTTCGTATCATCGTTTTGAATTTTTAGTTTAGTTCTTCTAAAAGTACCTATTAGCTAAAGATTAAAGCATGATAAAAGTCATAGCAAATCCCAAAGTTTCAGAAAATCAATAGTTTGCGAAGTTAAAATTGAGCATTTGTTTTACTTTTCCATAAATTTCGGGAAAAGAACTTTTAAATTCGTCCGGAGCCTCAATGAATGTTTCAATGATAACGGCCAGAAGTTCTGAATCATTTGTAAAGGCATAACTTCTGATAAGTGTTGATGCCATCAATCTTTCTTTCAAGCGTGAATCGTCGGATAGCAAATTTCGCAGTTCTGAAAATGTATCTACGAATAAAACAGAATTGATATCATCATTTTTTATGCTATTAAAGTGAATGGCATGTGCAAATTCATGAATGCCTAGGTTTAATTTGTCATCCTCAATCCTGTGTCCATCCAAAAAGTTATCCCAGGAAAGCACTAAGGTTTTTAAGCGTGGATTAAATTCACCTTTGTTCTCAGTTTTGCTAAATCTGGAATAGTACATTGAGGGATAAATTATTATATTCTTGATGTAGGAAACAAGATAATTTCTAAAACCGAACGTGAGCATTACCCCAGTGGCAGCAACTAAAACCTTTACTTCTTCGGTAACAACAAAATCCTTTTTGCCCTCAAATTTTTTCCTCCTAAGAAATGTAGCGACGCGGTGCCTAAAATAGCCTTTGTATCTTTTGCTCAGCCTGTTGTAAAAGGTGAATTCACTTTTCAAGACGAAGGTTTGTTCCATCGTAAGTTCCCTCTTAAAAAGGTAGAAGTGTATAAAAATTGGCTGCTTGTGAAACAAGGCATAAACCATTTCAATTCCGTCCAAAACCGTGACTACAATTTTTCTAATTAAAAGAAGCAAAAGGAAAGCAACACCGCATAAAAGTAGGGCCAGAATAATATTTCCGATAATAGAGTAATCGCGATCTTGAACGAATAGCATAGACTTTCTTGAACAGCCAAGATAGCACATCGCTATTGAACACGTATATTTTCCTTTTGAAAATTAATGTTTTCGAAGCGCCCTCGATAAGGGCATGGTAAATATCGAAATGGTAAATGACACCAATACAGAGAAGTGATCAGATGGATACCTTAAATCGATAAGATTTGAAAATATGGTGTATTTTGACAACCACACATAAAGACAAGGTAATAGTTTACTGATAATACCACATTACCCAATTGAATTCTGCGTTCAGCAAAATCATAGCTCCAAATAACTAATATACTCTCACGTAGTATTCGGGAAACATATCACCTGCATCGTAACTCTGGTATTATTAATTACTTAATCCATCTAAAAAACCTGTATAGGCTTTTTTAGAGTTGAAATTGGAATCATACAATAATGGCCAATCTGGTTGTCCCCAAAAATCAATCAGCCAAGTTTCGTTGTCTCGCATACCCCAAATGGTTAATGCAAATTTATTGGCATCAGGCATAGCATCATAAATTTCAACAACCTCTCTATACTTGTTTTGTTGTGCTGTCGCTCTTGCATCGGTTAAGGAGGTAATATCATTATTTGGGTTTGCCCTGATATCAAGCTCAGAGAAATGCATTTTTAGTCCTCTTGACACAGTCCCATTAACTACACTCTGTATCTGGGCAGCAGATGGAAAATTATAAGATATGTGCATTTGAGCACCAACCCCATCAATTAGATTTTTTGAGGACAGATCATCTACAATAGCAAACATTGCAGCTTGCTTACCTGCATCAAATGTTATGTTATAGTCATTATAGAAGAGGAGTACGTTCGGATCTGCATCCCTCGCAAACTGATAACATTTTTCAATATAGTTATCCCCCATACGTCTTCTAAAGACAGAATTTCTCAATTGATTAGTGCCATCCTCTACTGCTTCGTTTACAACATCCCAAGACCTTACTTTACCAGCATAACGGGTTAATACCGTTGTAATATAATCTTTAATCATAGTTTCAAACTCCTCATCCGTACCAGCAAAATTTTCTACCCATTCTGGTGTTGCAGTATGCCAAATTAACGTATGTCCATGAATATCCATGTTGTTGGCAATTCCATAGTCCACAATGGCATCAGCTGCTGTAAAGTCATAGTTACCCTGAGAAGGATACATGATATTCATTTTCATTTCATATTCTGCAGTAAGGTTGTTGAATTCTCGAACTAAAATCTCACCATGGCTTCCATCTAATAGATTTGATTTAACCGCCATACCTATTGAAAATTTATCAGTAGCGTCTTTAAGTACAGGATCCGTAGGAGCCACTCCAGTAATAGAAACTACTTGACTAGTGCTAACATCACCGTTTGGTGCTTCTGCAGTAAGCGTTATTGTATAATCGCCTGATGCATCGTAAACATAAGTCTCAGGACCTGCTTGGTCTTCAACTATGGGGCCGTTTG
This sequence comes from Hyunsoonleella aquatilis, assembly GCF_014270105.1. GTDB lineage: Bacteria > Bacteroidota > Bacteroidia > Flavobacteriales > Flavobacteriaceae > Jejuia > Jejuia aquatilis. The sequence goes on along the minus strand of NZ_JACNMF010000001.1, from coordinate 496,997 downwards.
AAAAAAACTGCCAGTAAGTCCTTAATCCGCTTATTCCTGTGGAGGTATTATTTACTGCGACTCTAAAAGGATTTTGCTCTGATATTAATACATCAAAAGACAAAACAATAGGTGTTGGCGTGTCTTGAGGCACACTGTCGTCATCGGTGGAGCAAGCAAGAGTTGTAATTGTTATTGCAAAAAGCAAAACAACCTTGTAAAAAGTTATTATATTTTTCATAGCATTGGATCTACAGCAATTATTTTAACTCAAATTTGTCTTTCAGCCCTTTTTCTGAACTCCTACCTACCATAACATTAATGGTTCCAGGTTCAACTAAATAAGCACCATTATTATCGTAAAAACCTAATTCTTCATTGGTTAAGGTAAATGTTACGGTTTTTGTTTGCCCTTTTTTTAACTCCACTAATTCAAAACCTTTTAATTCCTTAACAGGTCTTACAATACTCGCCACAGGGTCATTAATATACAATTGCACTACTTCCTTTCCATCCAAATCACCAACATTTGTGACGTCCACACTCAACTCCACAGTTTCTCCTTTATTATACTCAGATTTACTTAGTTTTAAGTTCTTATAGTCAAAATTCGTATAACTCAACCCAAAACCAAAAGGAAAAAGAGGGCTATTTTCAACATCTATATAATGTGACCAGAATACATTGTCCTGCGAGTTAACCGGCCTACCCGTGCTTAGGTTATTGTAATAAATTGGGCATTGCCCCACATTTCTTGGAAAAGACATTGGTAATTTACCGCTTGGATTATAATCGCCATATAATACTTGCGCCACCGCATTTCCTGCCTGTGTGCCTAATTGCCAAGCTTCCACTATGGCAGGTATATGTTCTGCAGCCCAAGGCAAAGCTAATGGACGACCATTATTCAATACTAAAACGATATTTTTATTCACCTCAAAAACAGCCTCCAGCAATTGCTGTTGGTTTCCTGGTAAACCCAATTCTGTTCTACTTCTGCCCTCACCACTTTGAAAACCTACTTCTCCTAAAACCATCACCACAACGTCAGCATCTTTTGCAGCGTTTTTTGCAGCTTCAAATCCAGAGAAATCATTGGTATTTATCTTGACTTCTTGAACAAATAATTGTGCACCAATTGACACATCGGTTCCTTTTTCGTACACAAGTTCGTTATTTTTATATTGCTGCATACCTTCTAAAACAGATACCGCAGTATTATCATCAGCAGCAATTCTCCAACTACCTAAAGGACTATTTTTATCGGCGGCCAACGCTCCAATTAATGCTATTTTTTGTCCTGATTTTTTTAAAGGCAATAGGTTATCCTCGTTTTTTAATAACACAATAGATTTTTTGGCCATATCCAAAACAGCTTCATTAATCGCTTTGTTACCAATTGTAGCTTTTTCTCTGGCTTCATCACAATATTTGTAAGGATCATCAAATAGCCCCAGTTCAAATTTTACTCGAAGTATTCTTCTAACCGCATCATCAATAAGTGCTTCCTTAACCGTTCCATTCTCAACTAACCCCACTAATTCTTTCACATATAAGTGCGATTCCATATCCATATCGGATCCTGCAATAACTGCCTTGGCAGAAGCATCTGCACCGTCGAATGCGTAACCATGCGTTATCATTTCAGAAATTGAAGCCCAATCTGAAACTACATATCCATCAAAACCCCAATCGCCTTTCAAAATATCTCTTTGCAAAAAAACATGTCCGGTTGCAGGGATACCATTTAGTGTATTAAAAGAGTTCATAAGTGTGCGAACCCCAGCATCTACGGCAGCTTTAAAAGGAGGCAAAACAGTATTATATAATTTTGACCTACTCATATCAACGGTATTATACTCCCTACCCGCTTCTGCGTAACCATAGGCAGCAAAATGCTTTGCACAAGAGGCAATGGTATTGGTATCATCTAAGTTTTCACCTTGAAATCCTGTAACTCTGGCCGTAGCAATTTTACTTCCTAAATAGGTATCTTCTCCCGCACCTTCCATAACACGCCCCCATCTGGCGTCATTGGCGACATCAACGTTAGGCCCAAAAGTCCAGTTTAAACCTGATGCCGAAGCTTCTTGAGCCGCAACACTAGCCGATTTTTTTATGGCTTCCAAATCCCAGCTAGCGGCTTCCGCCAACGGAATAGGACTCAGTGTCTTATAACCATGAATCACATCAAAACCAAAAATAATCGGAATGCCCAAACGACTTTCTTCCACAGCTATTTTTTGTACAGCCCTTACCTCTTTTACGCCTCTTACACTAAGCATGGAGCCTACCCAGCCTTTTTTAAGGTGCTCGTACTTTTCTTCTTCCGACCCTGATTCTGGCAATGGCCCCGTAAAATCCCAAGACCCGTTATACTGATTCATTTGCCCTACCTTCTCGTCTAAAGTCATTTGGTTCATTAAAAGCGAGATACGCTCTTCAATAGGTTTACTTTGGTCCAAATGCGACTTTGATTGCGCATAGCTTCCAGTTATAACTACCATCATAAGAAATTTTAAAGTGTGCTTTAAAAATTTGTCCATTTCATTTTTTAAATTTAAATAATTCATTCTTTTTCAATTCATTTATAACTTTCAGTTATAACATCATATTAGTAAACATCGAAATTAATCGTATTCCAAATAAAATTACCATTCCATATAACGCAACTTATATAACAAATGATGCGTATCAACATTTCACGTGCAAAATATAATTTAAAACAACTTAGACCGTAGTGTTGAGAAAAAAACAGCAACCAATTAACACATTTAAACCGAGCGGTACTAATTCCTCTAAAGCTAAGGTTAATTGCTTACAAATGCTTCCTCTGAACAACAAAAATATTCCTATATGTAAGTTACGTGTCACCACTCTACACTCTTATTTTAAAAATATGCGCCATTTCTAGCACTATTTACATCATTACAGATGATAACCATTCTTTTGTTTAACTAACTTTGTGATGAAAAAACAATGCTATGAAGTTCTATTTTATTGTCTTTTTTGTTTTTCCAATTATACTTTCTTGTGAAAAACCTAGGATGAATATAACCATTGTACCTGAACAAGAGGAAACAACGCCTGAAACAAATGACGGTTTTGCGAGTGAATTTGATGATGGGGAGATGAGAAATATATCCTCTTTTGAAATCGTTTCGGAAATGAAAATAGGCTGGAATTTAGGAAACAGCCTTGATGCTGAAGGCCCCACCGAAACCCATTGGGGCAACCCAGTTACCACAAAGGATATGATTGATGCAATTGCAAACAGGGGGTTTAAAACCATAAGAATACCTGTTACATGGCGATTTCACCAAGGGCCTAGTCCAAATTATACCGTTAGCAAAGCGTGGTTAGATCGTGTGGAAGAGGTCGTTAATTATGCAAGGGCCAATAATATGTATGTTATCCTCAACACACATCATGAAGATACTTGGATCATTCCTACCTATACCAAAGCTAACGAAGTAAAAAATAGACTCTCAAAATTATGGACCCAAATTGCAACTAGATTTAGAAATTATAGTGATTATCTCATTTTTGAAACACTTAACGAACCCCGTTACGAAAACACCCCACAGGAATGGACGGGCGGGACTGCAGAGGGCAGGGATGTGGTAAACCAATACCACCAAGTATGTCTCGACGCCATAAGAGCTACCGGGGGGAATAATATTTCAAGACACGTTATGATATCGACATACGCAGCAAGTACCTTCCCTGTCGCCATAAATGCTTTAAAAATACCTAATAACGATGATAAGGCTATAGTTTCTCTGCATTCTTATTTCCCTTTTCCTTTCACATTGGGGGGCACTGATACAACTTGGGGCACCAACAGTGACAAACAAGCCTTGGATGCAGAAATGGATAAAATAAAAGCTAAGTTTATCGATAGTGGCATCCCTGTAGTACTTGGTGAATGGAGCTCAGGAAACTTAAATAATTTATCTGACCGTATCACGCATGCTGCATATTACGCCAATGCCGCGGCACAAAGAGGCATGCCCTGTGTTTGGTGGGACAATGGTAAAATTGGAGTATCTAAAGACGATTTAGGCATCTTTAACAGACGAAACTTAGCTTGGGCCTTCGATGATATAGCCGATGTTATTACAAAAGCCTACCAACAATAACAACCTTTTATAAATATTTGGGCGTTACCCTCCCAATAGCTATCGGGCGGGTCGGGCTATCCGCTACAAGTCCTCGCGTAGCCCTATCGGGCCTTCGCCGTGGGCTTTCCACTACTCCCGATAGCTATCGGGACCCTAACGCGGGCAAATCCGCTGGCATACTTATTTTTTGCATCACTAAGCATTTTTGCCAGAAGCACTTGTCGTAAGTATCAGGAACTGCAATTCTTTAGAGTATAGCAACAAACTTCAAAAAATCATTGTTTTTTGCCACTATAATATAAGGCTTCCCTTGTACCTGAATCATGGCAAGGTCCTTTACATCTCCATCTATAAAAAGTCCCGTTTTTTCAGCACTTAATGTTTTAAAACCTAAATCTTTTCCGCCTTTTAAAAACGTACCATAACCGGCATCTGCCCTAGGCGTCTCAACCTCCGAAGCATATAAATTACCGGCAAGGACCATATCCTTAATGCCGTCTGCATCAAAGTCTTTAACCAAAATTTGATTGGCTGGTGCAATTTGCGCCCTTAAGGGCAAGTCGCGCCTAACAAATTTACCATTGTCGTTTACAAATACGGCACTTTTAAATGAAGATACTTGATAGTGTATCGCATTCTCAAGTTTTTTCTCATTGTAAACATCTACCAGCGTTGCTGTTGAGAACTCATTGTAATTTTTAAATTTCTTCTTAATTGATGGCATTTGTTGAGAAGAGCATTCCCTACCTCTAACGGGATACTGTTTCCCTTCATTATAATAACTTAACACGATATCGTTAGTTCTGTTACCATCAAAATCGTTTAGGTAGATATCAAAAGTAGCCTCATCCGAAGCTTTGTACTTGTAATTATCTCCAAGATTTCCTCCAACTAAATCAATATCACCGTCATTATCAATATCATCAGCCACTAAACTAAACCACCAACCTCTTGTTTTATCCAAGCCGAGTTTTTCAGTAGATTCAGTAAAACGCTGTCCTTTATCATTTTTAAAAACCCTAACCTTCATCCATTCCCCCGTAACAGCAAGGTCCTCCCAACCGTCATTATCGTAATCAAACCATTGCGCAGCCGTTACTAAACCAATTCTACTTAACTCAGGAGCAACCTTCTGAGTTATATTCCTAAATTTAGGTTGATCCACTTCACTAATGTTTTCGAGTATATAACTAGAAGCTGGGTACGGATAATTTGAAGGCACAAGCCTGCCGCCCACAAATAAATCTTGATCGCCATCCTTATCAAAATCAAAAGCGTAAACTCTACTGCCACTCTCGCTTATCGGCGGTAATGCATTGTAACTTTTGATAAATTCACCGTTACCTTTATTTACATAAAGTCTATCCTGTAACATCGGCGATCCACTCTTAAATTCATTTCCACCGCTAACAATGTAAAGGTCATTATCGCCGTCGTTATCCGCGTCAAAAATTAACGAACCAATATCTTCATGTTTTCTATCCTCAAGTAGTATCTTAAATTTTTGTTGTTCAAAAGTGCCGTCAGCTTTCTGAAAAAATAAGCCTCCTGGGTATTTTGATGCGGCGCCAACATAAAAATCATCCAAACCATCACCATTTAAATCACCCACTGATAAACCGGGACCAAATTGAGACGTTTTATGTGGCAAAAGGATTTCCTTTTTAAAATCGTCATAAATATTTTCTTTGTGCTTATACAAAGCTAAAGTGTCCATGTAGCTCTTAAACAACTGACCCGCAATGTTTCTATTATTTTTCTCAAGGCTTCCCTCGGCCTGATTCTCATCCAGGAATATTGCAGTGTTGATTTTGACATCTGTTATTTTTTGGCTTTTTTGATTCGGCCATACCACAATCAAACTATCAATTGTATCATCTTTACCCAATCCAAAATGAAGTTTTGGCGCAACCGATGACTGAAATCCGCGACTTAGAGACACTTCCTGAACTTGATGCTTGTTGTTATGGTAAAGATGCACTTTAGCGCCTATACCATGGGTGTTTTTAGCACTACCTTTAAACGCTATTGTAACATGGTTGTTAATGCGTGCACTATGATTTTCAAATAGAGACGCATAATCATCAATATTATTCGTAACTAATTCTAAATCGCCATCATTATCCAAATCCACATAAACGGCACCATTAGAAAAGCCCTTGCCTTCAATACCCCAATCTGCACTACTTTTGGAAAATGTAAGATCTCCATTATTCTTAAAAATATAATTATCGATAGGTTCTGTTGGGATGTTAAGGCTTTTAATCAATAAACTATCCTTATGTTTTTTTTCACCTCGAAGGCTCTCAAAATAGTCTTTATTGTTTATCTCTCTTCGCGTACCGTTCGAAACAAACAGGTCTTTATAGCCGTCATTATCAAAATCGGCCAACAGCGGTGCCCAACTCCAATCTGTAGAAGACACACCTGCTAAACGCGAAATATCCTTAAATTTTGGAATCCCTTGATGATTAAACCCTGTATTAAGTTGAAGCGTATTCTGCATAAATTGGTACTGAAACCCGACGCGTTCAATATTAGCAAAAAGCTCAGGATTCATACTAGCCATATTCGCTTTGGAGCGTCTGTTTAGGGCAGCATCCATATCCATTTGGATAATATCTACATGGCCATCGTTATTAAAATCAGCTATATCTACCCCCATACCATAAAACGAGGTATGTGCCGTCGCGCTTTTGATTTCGTCCTTAAACGTACCATCTTTTTGGTTGATATATAAGCAATCCGGTGTGCCAAAATCATTAGAAATATAAAGATCGATCCAGCCATCGTTGTTTATATCAGATGCTGTTACACTCAAGGAAAGGCTATATAACCTAACACCCGCACTGTTTGTAATTTTAGTGAATTTTCCACCATCGTTTCTATACAAATTATCGGTTTCTAAATCTGTTACCCTATCCATGCGCATCTTGTAATGATAGCTATTGTATTCAAATGGGGTAATCGGATAGTTGGCAACGTAAACATCAAGATCACCATCATTATCAAAATCAAAAAATGTGGCGTCAACACTATTTCCAGCGTCATCTAAACCAAAATTAGCTGCACTTTCTATAAATGTATTATCCCCCTGGTTGATAAAAAGCTGGTTTTTTTTGTTTCCTAAAAGACCTGAGGCCAAACAATATATGTCCATTAAGCCATCACCATTAACATCTGCCATGGTTGTACCCGTGTACCATCGTCTATCTCCGGAAAGGCCAGATTCTAGAGTGATATCTTTGAATTTGAGGCCTCCTTGATTGAGATACAGCTTATTATCCACCATATTGCCCGTGAAAAACAAATCGGTAAGGCCATCATTATTAATATCCCCTGCAGAAACACCACCACCCATGTATATATATGGATAAGTAAAGTAATTGATGGTGTCATTCTCAACTAACTGATTTTTAAAAGTTATTCCCGTATCCTTAGATAAAAGCTTAGTAAAAACCTTTTCCTTAACAGCATTATTTAAGTTTTGCTCATTAGTATCATTTTCTCTACAACCTAGTGCAGTTGACACAAAAAGCAGTATCAAAATTGCTCGCAACATAATCTTCACTTTAATAACCTTTATTAAGATGTTTAAATTAAAGACAAATGAGCGAAAAGAAAAACTTTCGCCCATTTTAAACTAAATTAAACTAAACAAATAACTCTTTAATACCCTGTATTTTGATCCCCTCCACTTATTTCCGGGTTGGCGTCAATTTCATTCTGAGGTATTGGCATAACACGGTGTACTGAAGGATCATAATTTCTGGTGACTCGCAGTGATGGATCTGGATTATCAAAGTTTTCATCCGGGAAAACGGACAGTTCCTGATCGTCCAAATCCCATCTTACCAAATCATCAAATCGTACCTGCTCTCCACACAGTTCAACAAATCTTTCATGTACAATAGCATTAAAAATTTGTTCTTTTGTGTTTACTGGATAACCTCGCGCATCCATAGTTGCCGTGCCATATCTTGGCATGCCTGCTCTATCTCTTATCTGATTTAGGAAATCTACAGCTCCCGCATTATTATTTAGGTTCATTTCAACTTCTGCTTGCATTAGTACAACATCCGCATATCTCAATATTCTTACGTTAACACCGCTGTTTTCAGAAACATTTTGATTGTCATATAATTGTGAAAATTTATACCAAACTGGTCCCCCGACACATCCGGGGCACGGGAATTGAAGGGCATCACCAGGACCATACGTGTTTTCTTCATCCACAAGAATGGCAACATCCAATCTAGGGTCGTCCTCTTCAAATTCTTCAATAATTTTAGTAGAGGGCCTTGCATTAGCCCAACCTGTGTAATCTTGAGATCGGAACGTTACTTCTGATGTGCCTACACCTGTTTGAGCCCATCGTTCTGTTTCAGTACCTACTTCTCCATTATAACCTACTTCAAACATAGATTCATCATTATACTCTCCAGTTTCACTAAAGTTATCACGATAATTCTCTATGGGAAGCAAACTATGATTTACAACATTACTAAAGGCTTCCTTTGCTTCTGGATACATCTCCCTATGTAAATACACTTTTCCCAGCATTGCAAAAGCGGCTTCTTTGGTCACTCGCCCTACGTCAGTTCTTCCTTTTGGCAGGGTTAATCTGGTTGACACTTGTAAATCTGTTATAATTAGGTTATACACCTGATCAGCTGTAGCTCTTGGCTGAGATGACAATGTATTTACAGCATCAGATTTGATAGGAACCCCACCAAAACGCTTTACTAGGTAATAATAATATAGTGCTCTTAAAAAATAGGCCTGCCCTAAGGCATTATCAACATCTTCATCCGAAAAATCTGAAGTTGCTGCATTAGCCCGCATCCTGTCTTCATTGAGTATAACAAAATTAGACGCGCCAATACCATTAAAACAAGCCGTCCAATACAATGCTATATTATCAAGGGTTGCATTAAACTCAAATCTATTATAAGGCGCAAAGTTAGGATCTCCACTAGAGACCACCTCATCAGACATTGCGTCTGGAAAAATATAACCTACCCGTTGATATAAGGTCTGGAATTGGTTATAACTTGCATTTACCGCCGCTTCAACTTGACTTCGAGACTCAAAGAAAATCTCAGGGTTTAATGCGTTAGTATTCTCTACAGCGACATAGTCTTCACATGCCACAAGTAAAACTAAAGAGAATAACGTTGCGCACTTTAAACAATAATTACTAATTTTTTTCATCTTAACAATTCTATTGATTTAAAATTCTATTTGAATGCCGCTCAACACGGTAATTGGTCTCGGTTGTGCACTTCTATCAATTCCTAACCCATCTACAAGACCTTGGGCATTATAAAAAGGCGCTATTTCTGGATCGAGACCTGTGTAATCAGTAAAAGTTAACAAATTCTGACCTTGTACATAAATCCTTAGCTTTTTAATTATGCCATTGCCCGATTTATTTATCCAATTACTGGGAAGGTTATAACCAATGGTAACGTTTCTCAATCTAAGGTAGGAAGCATCTTCAACATAACGGGATGAAATTTCGTTATTGACGTTTGAACCAAACCTAAACCTCGGTATGTCCGTAACATCTCCTTCATTTTGCCATCTGCGCATTACACGAGTACCGTAATTCAATCCGTTATCTAGCCCTTCTAAATAGTAAATATTACTATTGAAGGCATCAACTCCTTGTACGCCATTGAACAACACATTAAAATCCCAACCTTTATATTCTGCCCTAAGATTAATAGCATAAGTAAAATCAGGATTGGGATCTCCAATCACTGCCCTGTCCTCCAAGTCAATTTTTCCATCTTCATTAATATCTACATACCTAACATCGCCTGGTTGTACTGGTACGGCAGTATCGTTGTTATTAGGCAAATACGCATCTACCTCATCTTGTGTAGAATATACTCCATCTGCCACTAAACCAAAAAAGTGAAAAGGTGCTTCATTAAGCGCCAATCTATTCAGAGGTGCAGCAAACGGAGGATTAAGTCTTGCTCTTTCTACTGGTTCATTATTAACGCCGTCTAACCTTGTCACAGTACTTTGGTTTGTTGTTACATTAGCCCAAAAATTCCATTTAAACTCGCCTTCATAATCATTGTAACCCAACGTAACTTCAAAACCATCAACTTCTACAATTCCAATATTACGCGTTACAGAAACACCTGTTAAATTATTACCAAGGACTCCAGAACTAGGCTCTGTGTCTACTGGAACTAAAAGATCTTCACTTTTGTTTTTATAATAATCAACACCAATTTGGATCTGGTCGTTTAATAGGCCAAGATTAAAACCATAATTTTGCTTAATTTGAGTTTCCCATAAGATATCGGGGTTTGGTAAATTATTGGGAGTAATACCTGTAACTGTCTCATTTCCTATAACATAAGGTTGATTTACACCTAGCGTAGATGTGAATGGATTTAAGGTGTTTCCTGTTCTGTTATTTCCAGTTTCGCCGTAACTGGCTCTTAACTTTAAACTATTAATCCAATCCACCTTAAAAAAGGACTCTTTGGTTACATCCCAACCTAAAGATCCAGAAAAAAACCATTGGGACGCATTTCCGGGTGCGAAACGGGAAAATGTATCTCTTCGTCCAGAAACACTTACAGAATACCTATTATCAAACTCATAACCTCCAAGAAACAGTATAGAATTCAAATTATCTTCCAATAATAAGGATGTAGCCCTAGCGTTAGGAGAAAACACCTCGGTAAGGTTTGGCGATTCTATATTATTATCAGAAATAGATGCCGATTCTGTTTTAATTTGCATTCGCTCTGAAACAGCCGAAAAATTGACAGAGTGTTTGTCAAAATCCCTATCATAAGCTAAAGTATTAGTAAGTACCGTCTGAACAACTGTTCGTCTGGTCTTGGAAATAAAATTTATGGGGTTTTCAAATCTACCTCCCGATTCTGCAAAACTTCTATTCTGAGCATCCACGAGCGTTAAATTAGCATTAAGCCCAAACTGAGTTCTGAATGTGAGTCCTTTGGCTAATTTAATATTGGCGTATATACTACCAATAACAGAAGAAAACCTATTTAAGTTATCATTTGTATTCTGAATTCGCACTTGATTTCTTGAATCGTTTAGATCTCCTGAATCAGTTCCACCAAAAAGACCATTTTCGTCAATAATAGGTACATAAGGTGCCTGCCCGATAATGTTCTGCAAAGGGTCTCTACCTTCCGCTCTTTCAGGAAAGATGGTTTCGCTTTGCGCTAAAGCCAAGGTTTGCCCAATATCCATCCAGTCTGCAATGCTCGCATCTGTATTAATATTCACTGTTGTTCTTTCAAAACCGGTGTCTATATACACACCGTCCTGACTAAGCCTTGAAATGCCTACATTAAATTTAGCTTTTTCACTACCCCCATTTATATTAGCACTAATGTTATACATAGGTGCTTGTCTAAAATAGGCATCCTGCCAATCGGTATCTATACCATTACCATCAAATAAGGGATCATCATTTACTCTCTCTATCGGAAAATCTGGCCCTCCATTTTGTCCTGCTAGTGCATTTACTTCTCTCAAGAATTGAATATACTGCGCAGTATTCATAAGGTCGTACCTTCTGTTAAATTCCTGAATTCCTGTAGAGGCCTGCACTGTAAAGGATGCCTTACCTACCTTACCTTTTTTGGTTGTTATTAAAACTACACCATTAGTTCCTCTTGAACCATAAACGGCTAGAGAGGCTGCATCCTTTAAAATATCAACCTTCTCTACACTTGACATATCCAAACTATTGATGCTATTGGTAAAAACACCGTCAATAACATACAGTGGCGTACCATCTCCAAATGTGTTAACCCCGCGTATTTGTATCAGGGTTTGTGATCCTGGAGAACCTCCATTTGTAATGGTTACACCAGCGGCTCGACCTTGCAACGCTTGACCCAAATCTGCCGTTGGAAATTCACTAAGGTCTTCAGATTTTACAACAGAAACAGGTGTGTTTCTTTGCTTCCCGTAGGTTACAATTACCACCTCATCCAGACCGACCAAGTCTTCATCCAGAAAAACGTTTATCTCTTTTTGACCTGAATATGTTACTTCTTTAGAAATAAATCCAACGAAAGAATACAAAATAACATCGCCATTACTAAGATTATCGAGCGTGTACGCTCCGTCAAAATCCGTAACAACACCTTTAGATTGATTTTTTACTGTAACATTAGCGCCAGGTAATGGACCTCCATTTGAAGTAACTGATCCAGTAACCGTTTGGCCAAACATCTGACCTGCAATAGCCAAAAAGAAAACAGCACATAAGTTCTTTAATTTCATGTTAGTTAGTTTAGATTAGATAGCTTTAGTTTGTGGTTTTTATCTTGACAAAAATCAAGTTATTGACGTCTAAAACTTTTGTTGATTGCAAGTTATATTTAGTAATTGCAATAGGAGCATTTTATTTGATGCAATAAATATTTCAAATGTTGCATTTAAACATTTTCTAGAAATAGTTATGTTTTATAGCGTTTTTTAAAAAAGGACACAGGCTCAACATAAAGTGTAAACCAAAAAAGTTTTTAGTCAATTTTCTTGCCCTTGGGCAACTCTCCAAACTGCTTTTTATAACATACTGTAAAATATGATGCAGACAGGAAACCTACCTTATGGGCCACTTCACTCACATTTATATTTTTATCATTTTGAAAAATCACCTTAGACCTTTCTAACCTTACCCGTCTGATAAACTGTATAGGCGACAAGCCCGTTAATAATTTTATCTTTCGATAAACCTGACTCCTACTTAAACAAAGGTGAGAAGACAGTTTTTCTACGTTTAAAGCAGGGTTTTCAATATTTTCAGATATAAATCCTAGAACTTTTTGAATAAAGTCATTATCTAAATCTGCCTCCTTCTTGTCTTCATTTAAAGAAGCTGTATGAGCATTTTTCTCGGTTAGTTTTTCGCTTTTTGACAGAAGCTCCTCTAGAATCACCATTAGCTCGTTATTATCAAAAGGCTTAACAACGTAGGCATCGGCACCTCCTTTTATTGCCTTTATCCTATCTTCGCTAAGGTTTTTTGCTGTAAGTATTACTACAGGTATCCTGCTTAGGTTAGGGTCATTCTTAACTTTTTTACAAAACTCGATACCATCCATAATCGGCATTATCAAGTCTGAAATAATTATATCGGGGGCATGCTCCATAGTTTTAAGCCACCCTTCTTGACCGTCTGATGCAACAACCAAATCGTATTCTTCTTTTAAAATTGATACCAGGTAATCTTGAAGATCCACATTATCCTCTGCAATAAGCAACTTTTTTTTCAACTCTTTTTCTGAAAGAATATCTTCAATGCTATAGGTTTTAGGTTCTAAGTTTGCAGGTAATGGCATGATTCTATCTGTTTGCCTCAAAGAAAATTCATCAGCTTCAAAATACTCTTTTCCATAAGGTAAGAATACCTTAAAAATAGATCCTTTCCCCAATTCGCTCTCTACCTCTATCAAACCCTTATGGAGCTTAATAAAATCTTTAACCATATCTAAACCAACGCCAGTACTTCCATAGTATGACTTATTTAGTTCTCCTACTTGATAAAATCTTTCAAAAATTCTATTGTAATCTTTTTGGTCTATCCCCGGACCATTATCCTTTACACTAATTTCTACAACTGGTACAGGCACATCTTTATTTATCAAAGGCAGTACCTTTTTATTTACAGAAACAATCCTTACTCTGATTTTTCCCTTGTTGGGCGTAACCTTAAAGGCGTTTGATAACAAGTTAAATAATACCTTATCCAATATCCCTTTATCCGCCCAAATATTAAATTCTACATTTTCGTATTTTAAATCTAGTTGAATTGACCTTCTCTTGGATTCTTCGTTAAAAAAACTAAGAATATTCTTGGTGCTTTTTACAATATTGAATTGACTTACTTTTAATTGAAGCTTGTTGGATTGCAGCTTTCTAAAATCCATTAGCTCATTAATTAATCTGGAAAGGCGTTCAGCATTTTTATAAATGATATGATATTTTTGTTGGACAGGTTTTGATACCTCTGAGTTTTGCGTTTCTATAAGCTCCTTTATAGGGTTTATTATTAAGGTAAGTGGTGTTCTAAACTCGTGTGAAATATTTGTAAAGAATTGAAGCTTTTGCTGTTGCAGTTCCACTTTTTGTTTTCTTCGCTCTCTTTCAAGCCTAAAAGTGTTTCTTTCATTTACGCGTTTGCGGTAATAATACATCCCAATGAAAACTAAAAAACCTAAACAAAGAACGTACGCAATGTAGGCCCATATCGTTTTCCACCATGGAGATTGCACCTGTATTTTGAGAATGGCAGAGGCATCATTCCATACATTGTCATTGTTTGAAGCTTTTAACTTAAATGTATAATCTCCTGGCTCAAGGTTGGTGTAAGTAGCGTTCATTTTAGACCCAACGTAATTCCAATCTTCTTCAAAACCCTCTAAAAGATAGGCATATTGATTTTTTTCTGGCCTGGTAAAACTAATGGCACCATAGTCTATGGTAACAACACGCTGATCATGCTTTAAGGATATTATGTTAGTATCACTTTTAATAGCTAAAGGGCTATCCTTATCGCTTTTATTTACACGTTTATTAAATAATTTTACACCTTTAAGATAGGGCTTAGCTAAATAAGGGTTGTAGGCTATATTTTGTGGATTTATAATATTAACACCACTCTTTGTTCCTAAGTATAAATTGTTATTATTATCTAATATTGCCGCTCGATCTGTCAAAAAGTTTTCAAGCAACCCATCATTTGTAGTGAACTGGACAACATCCTTGGTTTCTCGATTAATTTTCAGAACTCCCTGTTTACTACTAACCCACAATTCGTTCTTTACAGGTTCAAAAATGGTATTTACAAATGAAAGATCGAACCCTTCGAGTTGAAAGGACTCAAAACGTTTCTTGTTTCTTTTAAACTCAAATAAACCCCCTCCATTTGTGCCACACCATAGCGTTCCATCTTGTGTTTCATAGATATCTAAAATCCTATTAGAACTTGGATGACCAGCAAATTTAGATGAAATGGAGTCGTTATGGGCTGTAACAAGGTATTCACTATTGTTTTGGTTTTCGATGTGATAAAGCCCTGACGATGTTCCTACCCATATATAACCAGAACTATCGTTGTGCATTACCTTAACATCCTTGTTTACAACTTCTGAACCAGCATAAAACTCCCCACTTGGCGAATGAATTTTTCCTGTACTATAATCAAAGTAAAATACACCCTCCAAAAAAGAACCTATCCAAACCTTACCGCTACCATCTTCAGCAAAACACCTCACTTTATTGGTTTTTAGAACTCCAGAAGTATTTACTTTATTGAAGTTTACAAAAGTTTTACCCCCCTTTTTTAGAAAAAAAAGCCCATCTCCCCAGGTTGCCACCCAAATATTACCTCTGCTATCGATAAAAACATCCTCAATATACAGCCCTTTTTTCAGGCCCGTATATTCTGAGCTTTCATTACCGTAAACATTGGTTATAGTACCAGTAGTAGCATTTAAAATATCAATTCCATTTATTTGCGCTATCCATATATTCCCTTCCTCTGTTTTAGCAAAAGCCTTTATTTCATTGGTATGAATGCTATTTCCCTCCTCCTTCCTTACGACAGACTCAAACTTATTATAGTGTTCATCGAAAAAGCCTAAGCCATTTTCGTAATAACCCAGCCATAGCCTATTTTCATTATCTAAAAACATAGACCAAACAGAATCTGAACCAACGCCATTTCTATTCTTAACGCTATACCAATAGTGCTTTACTAATTCTCCTGCTTGATCCAAAACGAACAGACCTTCATTTTCTACGGACACAAAAACCTGGTCTAAGCCACTTATAATGTCCATGGTGGCACTATTAGGTATATCTAACTTATCAAAAGCAATAAGTGATTTTTTCAAATCAGCTTTAAATGTCCCACTTTTTAATGTTCCGACCCACAGAACCTCGCGTTTATCAACGTGCAGGCTCGTTACATGTTCCTGTAAAACACCATCAACCAGATTTACTTCCTCAAACCCCCCCAATTGATGATATCGCTCCACTTTTAACCCGAGATCTGTAGCTGCGTACAAATTCCCCTTCGCAGAAAACTGTAAATCCAAAACCCCATGTCCTTCTAATCCGTAATCCTTTAACAGACCACTCTCCACATCCAACACCATGATACCATCATAAGTACCTACAAGAAACCTGTTTTCGTATTCAGCGAAACTCAAGACACTAACATAAGCGTTTTCTGAACTGTTAAAATACACAGAGTTAAACCGCTTAAATGAATTCTGCTTTTCGTTATATGCACACAATCCGGCATCCGTTCCTATCCATAATTGCCCAGCACTATCCAGAAACATCGCCGTTATAGAATTACTGTTAATACTATTTTGGTCATCTATATGATGACCAAAATAGGTATAAGAGAAACCATTATATTTATACAAGCCAGCACCATCGGTACCTATCCATAAAAAGCCATGCCTGTCATGAACTATTGAAGTGATTGGGCGTTGAAATATATTTTTTTCAACCATATTGAACTCCAAAGTAGTAAAGTCAATTTGGGAATAACTATCAATCATATTTAAAATGAATATGACTAACAGTATATTTCTATAAAATTTCAGAAAATGACTTTTCATGATTATCATAAATTTTGTTGCATTTAGTGGTGAAATAAATGTAATTTAAAACTAATTACAATAAAATATGTAGCATTTTAAACCTCAAATGTTGCAAAAACATTATTCGCAAATGCTTAAATGCCTTTAAAAACAAGTAAAAGGCTATCTTGTTCTATAAATTTAAATAAACCATAACTATGCGACCGTTTTTATTAATAGTTCTAACTTTATTATTATTCTCTTGTAATAGAGAAGTTGAATTTGATGCCATACTCGTGGAAGGGCCTGCCCCTCAAAGTGTTCAAGCAAATATAGCCTTCAATAATTCAGAACCTCCATTCGAGGTAACTGTAAGTCCTACTGCAATAGGAGCCACGGCTTTTGAAGTACTTTCGGGACTTCCTGGTGACAACACGCCCATTCTTATTGGCATTCAAAAAGAAGTTATGTACCTATACCCAGAATCTGACGAAACTTTTTTTGTCACAATTAGGGCAATTGCACCAAATGGTAAAGTAACTGAACAACTCTTTGAAGTTATACCACCTGCTGACCCCTGTACTCAAATTTTCAGCATGCCAGCCACGTGGGATAATGGTAATATAGCGTTCTCTTTTGGATTTAATGGTGTAGATCTTGCAACAGTTCAAAACCCTGATCCATCAGGAGCAAACCCCGAGGTTTCCAACGTTTTACAAATTACGCAAGACGGTGGAGGAAACTTTGATGGTTTTGGTGTGCAAATGAATGGCCCAATAGATTTTAGCAGTGATGGTGAAAATGATGATAAAATTGTAAGACTCAAGTTTTGGTCAGACACACAAATACCAGTGAGATTAACCGTACAACAGGATCCCAACAACAACACAGAGCGCGAAGCGGAAGTTAATCTTATACATACAGGAACAGGATGGGAGGAATTAAGGTTTGATTTTGCAACAGCCACTGCCGGCTTTACAGGTTCGGGCGCTTTAGGCATCCCTGATTTTACACCTTTTACTCCTACAGGGCAGTATATAAGGTTTCAAATGTTTATTAGTCCCGGCGATGATGTATCCGGTACATTCTATCTTGACGATGTGGGTGTTTGCCCTTAATTATATTCATCTCTAATTAAAAAAGAATTAATGAATTTTCACAATCGTATTCTGCTCCTTTTTGTTTTGAGCATTATAACAGCATGCTCTAACGACAAGTCTCAAACTAATACCCAAGAAAATAAAGAAGCCCCAACTTTTGAAAAAAAGGCCAAAGAGCTCATTGCTCAAATGACCCTAGAAGAAAAGGTTGGGCAAATGAGCTATGAATCTCCTGCCATTGAAAGACTTGGGATACCAGAATACAATTGGTGGAACGAGTGTTTGCATGGTGTTGGCCGTGCAGGAAAAGCTACGGTTTTTCCTCAAGCCATAGGTTTGGCAGCCATGTTTGACAAAAATCAAATGAGTAAAATATCTGAAATTATTTCAGATGAAGCCCGTGCAAAACACCATGAATTTGCATCACGAGGCAAAAGAGGCATCTATCAAGGCCTTACATATTGGACACCGAATATTAATATTTTCAGAGATCCCAGATGGGGACGGGGCATGGAAACCTATGGGGAAGACCCCTACCTGGCCGGCGAACTGGCAGTAAGATTTATAAAAGGACTTCAAGGTGACGACCCTAATTATTTAAAGCTTGTAGCAACAGCAAAACACTTCGCTGTGCATAGCGGTCCTGAAGTTGATCGGCATAGGTTCAATGCGGAGCCAAGTGTTCAGGATTTTTTAAACACTTATAGTCCTCATTTTGAAAAAGTTGTAAAAGAAGCCGATGTATATTCAATTATGTGTGCTTATAACAGTTTCTATGGCGAACCATGTTGTGGGAACAAAAAATTAAGCAGTCTATTACGGGATGATTGGGGCTTTGAAGGTTATATTGTTTCCGATTGTTGGGCTATCAGGGATTTTTATGATGAAGGGGCACACGAAATTAGTGCCGATGCGAAAGAAGCCTCAGCCGTCGCAGTAAAAGCGGGAACGGATTTAAACTGCGGCAGTTCATACCCTGCTTTAGTACAAGCGGTAAAAGATGGACTAATTACAGAAGCAGAACTTGATGTTTCTTTGAAAAGACTGTTGGTAGCGCGACTGAAACTTGGCTTATTTGCACCTGAAGGCGCCGTTAAATATGAGAGCATCCCTTATGACGCTGTAGACTCTGAAAAGCATAGGCTTGCCGCGCTTGAAACTGCTCGTAAATCTATGGTGTTATTAAAAAACGATAACAACGTACTTCCACTTGATAAAAATAAGATTAAAAAAGTTGCAGTAATTGGATCAAATGCAAACGACTTAGAGGTATTACTCGGTAATTACAATGGCTATCCCGAAGAACCAATTACACCACTAGAGGGGTTACAAAATAAATTACCTAATGCTGAAGTGGTTTACGCTACAGGATGTAAATTAGCTGAAGGACTACCTGTTTTTGAAGCTATTCCAAGCACAGTATTATTTACAGATAAAACAAAGAGCATTGCAGGCTTAAAAGCTGAATATTATGACAATATTGCTTTTGAAGGCACACCAAAACACACTCGAATTGACAAAACCGTAGATTTTACATGGGGAACTACACCTCCTTTTCCTGATATAGCTTATGACGCCTACTCCGTAAGGTGGTCTGGTATACTTTCTGTTAACAAGACAGGAAATTATGCCCTAGGCGGTGAAGCTTTTTCATCCATTCAACTATTTTTAGATGATAAGCTTTTGATAGAACGAAAAGATGTACATCACCCAAAAAAATTATATGAATATGTAAAACTACAAGCTGGAAAGAATTATAAAATTCGATTTGAATGTGTTCAAGATAATACAGAGCATTCCCTAATGCATTTGCTTTGGGAATCACCTAAGGATAATTTAGAACAAGAAGCACTAAACATTGCAAAAGATGCTGACGCTGTTGTTTTATGTATGGGTATTAGTCCGTTGCTGGAAGGTGAAGAAATGAAGGTAAAAGTTGATGGGTTTTCAGGAGGAGATCGCGTTAACACCAAATTACCAAAGACACAAACAGATTTAATTAAAAAAATTCAGTCACTTGGTAAGCCTACTATTTTAGTATTACTAAATGGTAGCGCACTTTCAATAAATTGGGAAAATCAAAATATTCCAGCAATTATTGAGGCATGGTATCCTGGGCAAGCTGGAGGCACTGCCATTGCTGACGTTATTTTTGGAGATTACAACCCCGCCGGAAGATTACCTGTAACTTTTTATAAAGATATAAACGACATACCTGCATTTAGTGATTATAAAATGAAAGGTAAAACGTATCGTTATTTTAAAGGAGACCCATTATATGAATTCGGCTACGGCCTTAGCTTTACCAAATTTAAATATAGCAACTTTATAATACCGAAAAACCTTGAAGCTGGCACTGATTTTACTGTTGAAGTTGAAGTTGAAAATGTTGGCCCTTTAAAAGGTGAAGAAGTGATACAATTATATATTGAGAATCCCAATGCAGATGAATACAATCCTCATAAAACATTAGTGGCTTTTGAACGCCTTTCTTTTGAGCCTGATGAAAAGAAAACTTTAAAGTTTAAAATCAAGAAGGAGCAGTTATCCATTGCAAATAACAAAGGAGAAAAAATTGTTAAACCGGGAGCATATCAAATATCTGTTGGTGGATCCCAGCCTTCTGAGGAAAGAATAAAAAATGGGTCTGTGCTTTCTGAAAAACTGATAATCACAGGAAAAGCGTTTCAATTAAATTGATAATTAATCCTGCAAAATTACCCGAAATACCTTTTGGCAACGATTATTTAGATTAATATTTTCTTTTCGAATTTTGCACATATTAAGATTGTAGATCCCTCAAAGCTCCGTCTTGAAAACAATTCAAACAAAAAAATGCTCAAGTAAACTTGGCATTTTTTCTTATTGAACTAGCTACTCGTGACCACGGAGGGATTGCATATCCCTCAAAACTCCACTTTGAAAATGAAAAATTCCAGCTTACAAATTCAAACAAGCTTGATTTGACGCTGGAATTTTTCATTTATTCGTGACCACGGAGGGATTCAAACCCCCGACCGCTGGAGCCGAAATCCAGTGCTCTATTCAGCTGAGCTACGTGGCCGTTCATTCCTGCGAAAGCAGGAATCTCTTTATATTAATTACTTAATTTTGCTTTTACAATGGTTGAAATAGTTTTACCATCAGCTTGTCCCGTCAACTCCTTACTCACCATACCCATTACTTTCCCCATATCCTTCATGCCTTCTGCTCCGATTTGGTCGATTGTAGCTACAACTACTTTTTCAATTTCTTCTTCACTCAGGGCTTCTGGCAAAAATTGGCTGATTATCTCTGCTTCTGCTAATTCAGGCGCCGCCAAATCTTCTCTGCCCTGCTCAATGTAAACAGCGGCACTGTCCTTGCGTTGTTTTACTTGTTTCTGTAACAACTTAAGTTCTTGTTCCTCTGTCAATTCATCACCTGCGCCACTTTCAGTTTTGGCTAAAAGAATGGCAGATTTTACAGCTCTCAACGCAGTTAAAGCAATTTGATCCTTTGCTTTCATTGCATTTTTTAAGGCGACCATTACCTCCTGTTGTAAACTCATATCCTCTAAATTAAAAAGCGATGCGAAGATAAAAAAAAGTTGAATGCCCCACATCGGAAGTTTGAAGAAAATATGTCCTTAGACGACATCAAAAAAGAATCCCGAAAAGCTTGAGGGAAACTTTTCGGGATGATAACATAATAAGGTTAAACACAGAAGGTCTTTACTAATCTACATTGTCATGCAGAAAAGAGTTATTACTTCTTACTTGTATATCGTCATTATCGTCTACACTGATACTTGTTCTTGATATATCGGTTTCCGAAGAATGTTTGGTTTCATCCAAATCTATTCCCTTTCTTTTATAGGCCGGTATCTTTTCTATATCGTCAATTTTTGCACTGTTGAAGCGATAGTTGAAATCTTTCATCTTTAGCCGACGCTCTGCAGCACGCTCTTTTAAAACTTCAGAAATTGGCATATCCATTGGATCCAATTCTTCAGCTTCTTCTTCAACCTGTTCTTCCTGAACGGTCTTCTTTTCAAAAACAACATCTTCATCTATTTCCTCTAAAACCTCTTCAGCCACTTGTTTTTTGTTCATTGAAGACTCTGCTTCAATATAGTCGTCCAGAGCATAGCGCACATCGCCCTCCTCATTGGACTCGGTTACCGTTATTAATTCCACGTAATCATTGACTGGAATCTTTTTCACCTCTTCATCTTCTAAACTATAGGTTATGGCATCTTCAGATTTCTCCTCTGCAGTTTCCTCGGATAACGGCAAATCAAAAGTCAAGGTAATTTGTTGTTCATCATCATCTTCGATAATTTCCTCTTTCTTTTCTTCTATTGTTGCAACTGGAGTGATGATAAATTCCTCCTCGTCCTTGACATTAGGCGTCACCTCTTCATATACCACATCAATATTTTTAATCAATTCTGATGTAGGAATCAAATTTATATCCCTTGGAGCGGCACTTATTTTTTGTTTATCAACAAATGAATTCTCTGTTGAACTCAACTCTTCTTCATTATCCTCTAAGTTCAAAGTATGGCGTACCACAGGAGTCGGTTGTTTTTTTTCTAGTTCAACTACGGGCGCAATAATTACGGGGTCTGCCTTTTGCTTTGCCTCTACTTCATCTTCTAAAGGATGGATAACTTTTTTCGTTTCGGTATTCGAAATTTCATCCTGTTGATCTACATTAAAACCAGTAGCGATGATAGTGACCGAAATAGATTCCTCCAATGCCTCATCCTCTCCAACACCCATAATAATGTTGGCACCATGACCGGCCTCATCTTGAATGTGGTCATTAATTTCACCTATTTCATCAATGGTAATTTCTTGGGAACCGGATACGATAAGCAGTAGCACATTTTTAGCTCCCGTAATTTTGTTATCGTTCAGCAGAGGAGAATCCAATGCCTTGCGAATAGCTTCTTGGGCTCTATTCTGACCCGATGCTAACGAGGACCCCATAATAGCGGTTCCACTATTGCTCAATACCGTTTTGGCGTCATGCAAATCGATATTTTGTGTGTAATAATTTGTAATTACTTCGGCTATTCCACGAGCAGCTGTGGACAGCACTTCATCAGCTTTTGAAAAACCGGCTTTGAACCCAAGGTTGCCATATACCTCGCGCAGTTTATTATTGTTGATAACAATTAATGAGTCTACAACAGCCCTTAAACGCTCAATACCCTTTTGCGATTGTTGCAAACGCATTTTGCCCTCAAACTGAAACGGCATAGTAACGATGCCAACCGTTAAAATATCCTTATCCTTGGCCATCTTCGCGATGATAGGAGCCGCACCAGTACCGGTACCACCACCCATACCGGCAGTGATAAATACCATTTTGGTATTGGTATCCAACATTTGGGAGATTTCATCGAAACTCTCAACGGCCGATTGCTCGCCAACATCGGGGTTGGCCCCCGCGCCCAATCCTTCAGTTAAGTTAACACCTAACTGGATTTTATTGGGAACGCCACTGCTTTTTAAGGCCTGAGCATCGGTGTTGCATACGTAAAAGTCCACACCTTTAATGCCCTGCTGAAACATGTGGTTAATGGCGTTGCTACCACCTCCACCGACACCAATAACCTTTATCACATTGGATTGATTTTTAGGCATATCAAAATCAATGCTTTGGAATTCGTTTTTGCTGCTCATAAATTTTTTCTTTTTTTGGGGTTTTATTTTTAATTCAATGGTTAAATCTTCTATTCAATTACTCCGCGTTATCTAAAAAATCCTTAACGCGTTCGGTTAATTTATCTAAAAAGGAACGGCGCTCCTTAAGAGGTTTTTCAACTGTTTCTTGTCCGTTTTCTTCATTTGTTTCTGTTTGCTCATCAGCGACAATTTGCTCTTGCTCTTCCGCCCTGTTTCGTTCTTGGCGTTTTAGTCCGTCCAGCACCAATCCTACGGCCGTCGCGTATAACGGACTGGTAACATCACTATCGCTATCCCCTGCCAAGTGTTCATTGGGGTAACCAATACGGGTATCCATCCCCGTGATGTACTCCACCAACTGCTTTAAATGCTTCAACTGGCTACCACCACCTGTTAACACAATGCCAGCAATCAGCTTCTTTTTACGCTCTTCGTGGCCATAGTTTTTAATCTCGGCGTACACTTGCTCCACAATCTCAACTACGCGAGCATGAATAATTCTTGAAAGGTTTTTTAAAGTAATTTCCTTTGGCTCCCTCCCTCTTAAACCGGGAATAGACACGATTTCGTTGTCTTTATTTTCACCGGGCCATGCAGAACCGAATTTTATTTTTAGAAGCTCGGCTTGTTTTTCAATGATGGAACAGCCTTCTTTGATGTCCTCGGTAATCACGTTCCCTCCAAAAGGGATTACCGCAGTGTGCCGGATGATGCCATCCCTAAAAATGGCCAAATCCGTAGTACCACCACCGATGTCAATCAAGGCTACTCCAGCTTCTTTTTCTTCTTGACTTAAAACGGCTTCCGCGGAAGCTAAGGGTTCAAGTGTGATCCCTTCCAAACTAAGTCCGGCACTTTGTACGCACCTACCGATATTTCTGATGGAAGACACTTGCCCTACCACCACGTGGAAATTGGCTTCCAACCTGCCACCGTACATGCCAATGGGTTCTTTTATTTCAGCTTGACCGTCAACCTTAAATTCCTGCGGCAAAACGTGGATGATCTCCTCACCGGGTAACATCACCAACTTATGAACCTGGTTAATCAACCTATCAATATCCCCTTCATCTATTACTTGATCAGAATTAGGGCGAGTGATGTAATCGCTGTGTTGCAAACTGCGGATATGCTGACCGGCAATACCAACGGTAACATCTTCAATCTTAATTTCAGCGGCAGCTTCAGCTTCCTGAACAGCCTGCTGGATGGACTGAATGGTTTGTGTAATATTGTTTACTACACCGCGGTGCACCCCCAAACTTTTAGATTTGCCTATTCCCAAAATCTCGAGCTTGCCGTAATCATTTTTACGACCAATCATTGCCACAATTTTTGTGGTCCCTATGTCTAATCCTACCGCTAAATTATGTTCCATAGCTTATGTTTTGGTACAAACCACCTGATTCTCAAATTGTAAATTCACTTTACTATACGCATCCAATGTGTTCTCTTTTAAGCTCTTTTTATAGAAAGCTTTAAAATTGCTGATCTTCTTTTCTAAAAATGTCAAATCCCCAAGGTTTACCATAAACTTGCATTTTCGCAACCTCAAGGCCATATTTCCATTTAGACTTTGATGGATTTCCACCACATGATGTTTCAAAAATTGGTCGTCCTCAATTTTTTTCGCCACCGTATAAATGTGCTTCAAATTGTTTTTTTCAACATAACCCGTAACCAAGGGTACGCGCGCGGTATAATTAGGAGACAAAGGCATATATTGACCTTCATCATCTATATAATATGATGCGTTTGTACTTACTCTCGCAAGGGGTCTTTTTTGTTTAATTTCGGCCTTAAGTGTTCCATTTACAGCAACATACACCTCGGCCGATTTAATCATGGGATTAGAATTCAGGGCATTTTCTAACGTATTCAAATCTAAAGTTTCTTTAGGCACATTTTTAACGCCCTCTTGATTTTGTATTAACAATTTACTAACAGTCTCTTGGGTGATAAAAAGGTTGTCCCCGCCCAAAAAAGAGACCTCAGGTTTGGAAATTATTCGCTCTTCATTTCTGACTGACGAGAATGCAAAAAGACCCACGACTAGCATCAGCAACAGCACCATTTTTATATGTTTCCACTTAACTCGCAATGCTCAATCCTTGTTTAATATGTTTAACTTCTTCCCCAATATCTCCTGCTCCGATGACCAGTATCACCGTGGCCTCACTGGCTTTTATAGCACTTAAAATCTCCCCTTTTTGAATCAACTTCTTATTAGGATTATTTACTTTTCCCATTAACCATTCCGAGGTAATTCCCTCAATAGGAAGCTCCCGCGCTGGGTAAATATCCAGTAATAAAATCTCATCAAATTGCGACAGACTTTCGGCAAAACCATCGGCAAAATCTTTCGTTCGGCTAAATAAATGTGGCTGAAATATGGCCAGCACTTTTTTGGCGGGATACATTTCGCGCACTGCACTGTGTACCGCATTGATTTCCTCTGGATGATGCGCATAATCATCAATAAATACCAAATCTTCGGTTTTTATTTGATACGTGAACCTGCGTTTTACACCTTTGTAACTCGCTAATGCAGAAACCAATCTTTGAGCCTCACAACCATATTCCAAAGCCATAGCGAAAGCCACCAAAGCATTGGACAAATTGTGCCTTCCCGGAAGATTGAATTCAATATTTTTAATTGCCGTTTGTGGCGTTTTTACATCGAAAATGTAGGTTCCATTTTTAATTTTGATATTTAAAATTTCATAATCCGAACCATCTTCAATACCATAGGAAATGCCATTTAAAGGCAACCCGTTTTTCACAAAAAGCTTTCCCTCCTTTTTAATTTTTTTCGAAAAGTCCTCAAAGGATTTTTTCAATTCCGAAGCATCTCCATAAATATCCAAATGGTCGGCATCCATGGAAGTGATACATGCAAAATTTGGCGACAGGGTCAAGAAGGAGCGGTCAAATTCATCTGCTTCAACTACTGAAACGGCATCACCATTTAAAATCAAATTTGAATTGTAATTTTCGCTGATACCTCCCAAAAAGGCCGTTAATTTTACGTCACATTCATACAGTAAATGCCCCAAAATACTGGTCGTGGTAGTTTTTCCGTGGGTTCCAGCCACAGCCAAACAAAAGGTGTTCTCTGTTATCGTCCCCAATATCTGAGAACGTTTCAGTACCGTAAAACTATTTTCCTTAAAATAGTTTAATTGTGAATGTTGTTTTGGAATTGCTGGGGTATAAATAACAAGTGTTTTATCCTTTTCCAGAAATGCCTTATCTACACGATTTAAATCGTCTTCAAAATGAACCGAAATCCCCAAATCTCCCAAAGCTTCCGTAATTTCAGTAGCCGTTTTGTCATAGCCCGAAACATGTTTCCCAATGGACTTAAAATAACGCGCTAACGCACTCATTCCGATACCGCCGATAC
This sequence comes from Hyunsoonleella aquatilis, assembly GCF_014270105.1. Classification (GTDB taxonomy): domain Bacteria; phylum Bacteroidota; class Bacteroidia; order Flavobacteriales; family Flavobacteriaceae; genus Jejuia; species Jejuia aquatilis. The sequence goes on along the minus strand of NZ_JACNMF010000001.1, from coordinate 470,099 downwards.
CTATGAAAAACACGTTATTTATACTATTTAAATTCATTTTTTCAACAATAATTCCACTTCATCCACAATATCTTTTGTAGCATTCACTAGGGCTAATTTTTTGATATTTTTACCAAACTCTCTTTGCTTTTCCTGTGAACTTACCAGCTGAGAAAATTTGTTTTCGAAATCCACATCCAAATCACTTTCCCTTATCATTATGGCGGCATCTTGATTCACTATTGACAGGGCATTTTTCGTTTGATGGTCTTCCGCTACGTTTGGTGACGGAATAAAAATCACAGGTTTCCCAACGATACACAATTCCGAAACCGAACTTGCCCCGGCTCGGGAAATAATGATATCTGCCGCCGCATATGCCAAATCCATTTGATTTAAAAATTCGTACACCTGAACATTATTCATATTACCATAGAGCTTGTACTGCTGATAATACAACTTACCACACTGCCATATCACTTGAACGTTCTGGGTATCTAAAAAATCCAGTTCTTTTTCTATGAGCTCATTAATCCGTCGGGCCCCCAAACTGCCTCCCAGTACCAAAAGGGTATATTTCCCATGTTTCAGCTCAAAATGGTTTTTGGCTTCCACTATTTTATCCTCTACACTGAGCAAATCCTGACGTACAGGGTTACCCGTTATTTTAATCTTTTCCTTTGGAAAAAAACGCTCTAAACCTTCGTAAGCCACACAGATTTTTTGCGCTTTTTTTGACAATAGTTTGTTGGTAATTCCCGGATAGGAGTTCTGTTCCTGAATCAAACTTGGAATTTTGTTTTGAGCCGCCACATATAATAACGGACCGCTTGCAAAACCTCCGGTTCCAATAGCCACATCAGGCCTAAACGATTTAATAATTTTGCGAGCTTTCCATAGGCTACTCATCACTTTCAATGGAAACATCAGATTTTTGAGGGTCAATCTCCTTTGGATCCCTGAAATCCAAAGTCCCTTGATATCATATCCGGCCTGTGGCACTTTTTCCATCTCCATTCTGTCCTTTGCGCCCACAAACAAAAATTTAGATTCGGGGTATCGCGACTTCAATTCATTGGCAATAGCAATAGCAGGGTAGATATGGCCACCTGTGCCACCTCCTGATAAAATAATTCGATATGTTTTCGCTCTAGCCAATTATTAAAATTCCAATTTTCAAATACTAAATTCCAAAACTTCACCTGTCTCCTGTCTCCTGTCTCCTGTCTCCTGTCTCCTGTCTCCTAAATCATATCGTTTCTGATAAAATCTCCAACGGATTATCTTCCCTAATCTCCTGTTCTTTTATTTCTTCGCGTTTTGCGCTCACACTTAAAATCACACCGATGGCCAAACAAGTCATCCATATAGAGGAACCTCCCCAACTGATTAACGGCAACGTTTGCCCCGTTACGGGGAACAGCCCAACGGAGACTCCCATATTCACCAAAGCTTGAAACACAATTGGAATGCCCACTGACAGCACCAATAATTTCCCGAAAATAGTATCGGCCTTTTGTGCTACAATAACCACCCGAAACAACAGCCACAAATACAGCAACATCACAATAAATCCGCCAATAAAGCCGTACTCCTCAACGATTATGGCAAAAATGAAATCGGACTCCGATTGGGACAAAAAGTTCTTTTGAATGCTTTTTCCCGGCCCAACACCATTTACCATGCCTGAAGCGATGGCTATTTTAGCTTTTTCAATTTGAGAACCTGTTTCCTCTTCGCCTGAAAAATGACTCTTGATTCGATTTTCCCAGGTATTTACTTTAACGTGAAGTGCGCCATCCGTATTTTTGGCTACCGCCACGAAAAGACATAAGCCCAATAAGCCTATACCAGAAATAGCACCGAGGTATTTCAATGGATACCCCCCAAAATACATCAGCACCAAAGCCATACTAAAAATGATGGCCGCCGTGGAAAAGTTAAACGGCAGTATTAATCCCAGAACCAAAAACATGGGCAACCAAAGCGGCAACAATGAGCTTTTAAAGGTAATAACCTCCTCTTTCATTTTCGACAGATACCGCGCCACATATATTAACAAGACAACTGATGCCAATGCCGAAGGCTGAAAGGATTTATTCACGATGGGCACGGTTATCCATCGGCTTGCGGCCGCACCATCCCGCACTTCACCTTGGAAAATAGTGATTACCAGCAACACCAAAACCACTGGAATCATCACCAAGGACAAGCCCCTAAAATAACGATATGGGATCTTGTGAATGCCGTACATAATGGAAAAGCCAAGGGCCAAGTGCACAAAATGGGTCACAAAAGAAGAGAAGGTGTTTGCCCCCTTTGCCGTACTATAAATAGGCAAAAACGATAGTATCGCCAACAATGCTACTATCGCCCAGATTAATCGATCGCCCTTTATGTTTTTGAAAATACTTCCCATGTTTTTAACCCTTCCGAATTTTGGTTTATTAGAAAACCAAAATCCACCTTCCCTTCAAAAAGGGAAGGAGTTATTATATTTTATAAGTTTCTTACTGCATTTTTGAATTGACGTCCACGGTCCTCGTAATTTTCGAACAAATCGAAGCTTGCACAGGCGGGTGATAACAATACATTTTCACCAGCATCAGCCACCTTGTAAGCTATTTTCACAGCCTCGCTCATGTATTGCGTTTCTATTATTATATCGACCATGCCCCCAAAGGTTTCCATTAACTTTTGGTTGTCCACGCCTAAACAAATAATAGCTTTTACCTTTTCGTTTACAAAAGGAAAAAGTTCACTATAATCGTTGCCTTTGTCCACGCCCCCAACAATCCAGACAGTAGGCGCATCCATGCTCTCCAAAGCATAATACGTTGCGTTTACGTTGGTAGCTTTGGAGTCGTTGATATACTGCACTTTGTTAATTTTCAGCACATGTTCAAGACGATGCTCCACCCCCTGAAAATTTTCCAAGCTTTCCCGTATCGTTTGCTTTCTAATTTTCAACAAATGCGCGACCGTCGACGCGGCCATGGCATTTTTAATGTTGTGTTTTCCTTCTAAAGTTAAATTCGTTGTTGGCATAATAATTTGGTTATTGTCTATAGTTATAATTAGTTTTTCGTTTTCGTAATAAGCCCCATTTTCAATTTTCTTTTCCAATGAAAATGGCAATAATGTGGATTGAACTGGGTGGCTTTTTAAATGATTCGTGATTGCTTCATCATCCGCATCATAAATCAAATAATCGTCCGAGGTTTGATTCATCGCAATTCTGAATTTGGCCCGGATATAGTTTTCAAATTGATAGTCATATCTGTCCAAATGGTCAGGCGTAATATTGGTAATCACAGCGATTTTCGGTTTGAAATCAACAATGTCATCCAACTGAAAACTACTGATTTCCAGCACGTAATTGTTGAAATCCTCCTCGAGAACCTGCTTCGCAAAACTGTCGCCAATGTTTCCTGCCAAACCGACATTTAATTCATCCTTCAATAGGTGATGCGTCAAAGTTGCCGTGGTTGTTTTCCCATTGCTACCCGTAATACCAACAATAGTTGCTGATGTGAATTTTGAGGCAAATTCAATTTCAGAAACCACCGGAATTCCTTTTTCACTGATTCGTTTTACCAAAGGCACTTTATCAGGAATCCCCGGGCTTTTCATCACCAAATCCCCATTTAGAATTTTGGCTTCGGTATGCTGTTCCTCCTCCCATTCAATCTCATTATGTATAAGAACTTTTTTATAATTGTCTTTAATGATTCCTTTATCAGAAAGGAATACCTCATAGTCTTTTGCCTTTCCCAAAAGTGCAGTACCAACTCCACTTTCACCGCCACCTAAAACCACTAGCCTTTTCATGCTATCTGATTTTCAATGTTACTATTGAAATGATGGCCAATAGGATACCTATAATCCAAAAACGGGTAACTATCTTACTTTCGTGATAGCCCAATTTTTGGTAATGGTGGTGCAAGGGCGACATTTTGAAAATGCGACGTCCTTCACCGTATTTTTTCTTTGTGTATTTAAACCAGCTCACCTGCATCACTACAGACAAATTTTCTGCAAGGAAAATGCCACACATCAATGGAATCAACCATTCCTTTCGAACCGCAATGGCGATAACTGCGATAATCCCTCCAATAGTCAAACTTCCCGTATCCCCCATAAATACTTGGGCAGGAAAAGTATTGTACCACAAGAATCCGATCAAAGCCCCGACAAAGGCAGCTATATAAATAGTGATTTCCTCCACTCTGGGGATATACATAATGTTGAGATAATCGGAGAAAATGATGTTACCAGACACCCAAGCAAAAATGCCCAAGGTTAGCACAATGATGGCAGAGGTTCCTGCAGCCAAACCGTCAATACCATCTGTAAGGTTGGCACCGTTGGACACCGCTGTGATAATAAAAATCGTTGCAATGATGAAAATAATCCAGGTATATTTTTTCAAATCTGGACTAATCCAAGTGATTAAATCGGCATAGTCAAACTCATTTGCTTTGAAAAATGGAATCGTAGTTTTAGTAGACTTCTCTTCGTCTTGAAATAATTTCGTTATTGGTAAATCTGGATTTTCGGCCAACAAAATTTCTTGCTGTGCCTCTGGCAGTTTTTCCTTCACGGTGACATCACTACTCACATAAAGAGTGATTCCGACGATAAGACCCAAACCAATTTGCCCTAAAACCTTAAAGCGTCCTTTTAGACCCTCTTTATCGTTTTTAAATTTTTTGATATAGTCATCCAAAAAACCGATAACCCCCATCCAAAGTGTTGTAACAATGAGTAGAATGATATAAATGTTTTCCAATTTTGCCAACAGCAATACGGGGATAAGCGTTGCCAAAATAATGATGATACCACCCATCGTTGGCGTTCCTGCTTTTTCAGCCTGCCCTTCCAAGCCTAGGTCCCTGATGGTCTCGCCCATCTGCTTTTTCTGCAAAAATTTGATGATGCGCTTTCCGTAAATGGTAGAAATCAACAATGACAAAATCATCGCCAAGGCACCTCTAAAGGTTAAAAACCCAAAGAGTGTAGCCCCAGGAAACTGGAATTGCTTTTCTAAATATTCAAATAGGTAGTATAACATTCAACCTTAAATTTTGCGACCCCTTCGACTGCGCTCAGGGTGACAGTTACATTTACTTTTGCAATTGTTTTAAAAATTCTTCTACCGTTTTATAATCATCAAAATCGAAACGCTTGCCGTTGACTTCCTGATAGGTTTCGTGGCCTTTGCCCGCAATCAAAATAATGTCGTTCGGCTCTGCTAATTGGCAGGCCGTTTTTATAGCTTGTTTTCTATCGACTATGGATAATGTCTTTTTGAAATTCTGAGGCTCAACACCTTTTTCAATATCTTCAATAATTGTTTCTGGCTTTTCGCTTCTTGGATTATCGCTCGTGAAAATCACTTTGGTACTCAGTTCGGAAGCAATATGTCCCATTTTGGGGCGTTTGGTTTTATCCCTGTCGCCACCGCAACCTACCACCGTAATCAACGATTCATTTTTGGTGCGAATACTGTTGATGGTCTCCAATACATTCCTTAATGCATCGGGTGTATGGGCATAGTCCACAATGGCCGTAATCTTTTCGTCTGAAATAAAATATTGAAACCGGCCACTAACACTCTGTAAATCACTAATCAGCTTGAGGATTTCAACCTTTTCAAGCCCTAACAATTCCGCCGTGGCATAAATCGCCAATACGTTGTAGGCATTAAAATTTCCAATGAGTCTCGTCCAAACCTCACTCCCATCTATGGATAGCAACAATCCACTAAATTCATTTTCTAGAATTTGCGCTTTGTAGTCGGCATAGCCTTTAAGCGCATAGGTGTACTTTTTGGCAACGGTATTTTGCAACATCACCAAACCGTTTTTGTCATCCGTATTTACCAATGCAAATGCCCTTGGCGATAGACCGTCAAAAAAAGATTTTTTCACATCCCGATACTCCGCAAATGTTTTATGATAATCCAAATGGTCGTGTGACAAATTCGTGAAGACACCGCCCTCAAATCGCAAACCTTCGGCTCTTCCCTGATGAATCCCATGAGAGCTCACTTCCATAAAGCAATACTCCACTCCGGCCTCGTTCATCAGTTTCAAATATTTGTTGATGGTGACTGAATCGGGTGTGGTATGGGTGGCTTTATATTCAGTATCGTCAACCAAAATTTTCACGGTGGACAACAATCCTACTTTATAGCCCGCATTTTTGAAAAGCTGATAAAGCAAAGTTGTAATGGTAGTTTTTCCATTGGTACCCGTCACACCGACAAGCTTCAAATTATCAGATGGGGAATCATAATAATTTGAAGCCATAATTGCCAGCGCTTTGTTTGAGTAGTCAACCTCTATATAAGTTATCCCATCAACTAAAGAAGTAGGTAAAGCTTCGCAAATAATCGCAATTGCGCCCTGTTTTATAGCGACATCTATATAATCGTGCCCATCTGAAACGGTGCCTCGCACAGCGACAAATGCATCGTTCTCTTCCACTTTTCGGGAATCGAAATGAATAGCATTTATTTTGACGCTCGTGCTCCCAACAACGGCATTCAGATTCACTCTATATAATATGTCCCTTAGTATGTTCACGAAATTTCTAAAACAACTTTTTGATTTTTCTTTATTTTTTGTCCTTTTGAAATGGATTGTCTTTTTACCAATCCAGCCCCTCTTAAATCCACTTTCAGCCCCATATTTTCAAGTAAGGCCACAGCATCCATGGCTGGCAACCCGACTACATTTGGCATAATGGTTTTATGCTTTTGAGCCAATTGATAATACCCATCATATTCTTCAATGACAGCACCATGCTTCACTTCCATTGAATCCAGTTCGTCTACAATCGGGGTATCAATAAATATCTTTTGAGCGATGCTTTTGAATACAGGCCCAGATACATCAGCTCCATAGTAACCCACAGTTTTATCAGGCTCATGAATGACCACGATACAAGAATACTTTGGGTCATCAGCCGGAAAAAACCCAGAGAATGACGATATATAATTCAGCTTCTCCTTGTCCCTATAATCCTTTTGGCAGGTGCCTGTTTTTCCGGCCATTGAAAAGTTTTTGGAATATAGTCTGTGACCAGTTCCATGTTTCTTTTCTACCACGTTTTTGAGTAATTGCTTTACCTTGCTTACCGTTTCCTTAGAACATATTCTCTTATTAATGACCTCCTTTTTGAAGGGCACAATGGTTTTATCAAACTGCTTCACCTCCTTTAAAAATTGAGGCTTCACCATTTCGCCATTATTGGCAATGGCATTATAAAACGTTAAGGTTTGCAGAGGCGTAAAGGACACGCCATAGCCAAACGCCATCCATGGCAAAGCGATACCGCTCCATCGTCCATTTTTGATACGCGGGTCTGGAATTATAGCTTTCCCTTCCCCCTTAATGGGAAGCTCCAAACTGTCATGGAGATTCATGGCATATAGTCTATCCACAAACTTTTCAGGTTTATCCTTATAAGCATCATGAATAGCCCGAACAATCCCCGTATTGGATGAGAGTTCGAAAGCTTTAGAAACCGAAATCTTGCCATAACCTCTGCGGTTGGAGTCCCTAACATGTTTGCCGTAAAAAGTTATACGACCATTCTCGGTATCCACTACATCACTGGTATCAATCACTTTGTCCTCCAAACCTGCGGTAACAGCCATCAGTTTAAAGGTTGACCCCGGTTCGTGCGACTCCCACACTGCATAATTTCGGCGTTCATAATATTTACCTTCTGAATTTCTGCCAAGGTTTACAATCGCCTTTACCTCTCCCGTTTTGGTTTCCATGACCACAGCGCAACCATGGTCTGCTTTATAATGCTCCAACTGTTTCAGTAATGCATGATGGGCGATATCTTGAATATTGACATCAATCGTGGTATATACATCATAGCCATCTTCTGGTTCTATTTGATTGTGCTCAATCAACTTCCATTTACCACCATAAATCTGTTGCATGGTACTTTTGCCGTCTTTCCCCCTTAAATAAGGCACACCGAAAGCACCATCAATTCCGGGTCGGGTAACGTGACCCTGGTCGTCAATCCTTTCATAACCAATAGTCCGCTGAGCAATACCGCCCATCGGGTGTTCACGTTTGGCCTTTTGCTCCACGACCAACCCTCCAATAAAAGGTTTTTCGCTAAGCAAAGGGAAACTGGTAATCCTCAAATAATCTGAGTAACTTAAATCCCGGGCGATTAAAAACCCTCTGTTTTTGTTCGCCCTTGCTTTCCTCAGTTTCTTTTGATAATAACCCGAAGAATGTTCGCCAAAGAAATCAGAAAGAGAATCACATAGACCCACCAAATGCTCTTCAAAAACATTGGTTTTGGGCGTTTTTAAATCCAGACGGACATTGTATTTTGGAATGGTTGTGGCCAACAAATTTCCATTAGCCGAGTAGACATTCCCCCGATTGGCGGGCACCACAAAATCCTTAACTATGCGTTTGCTGGCTTTGGCGCGATATTTATCGCCCTGCACAAATTGCACGTTGGCCAATTTTACCATTACCGTCACACCAAGGATGAACATACAACCTGCTACGAAATACAATCTGTTCAATATGTTCTTCTCGCTTACCGCCACTTACTGTTTTACTCTTGTGTTTTTATTATTATCTTTTTGGGTGGAATAACGGATGACTCCAACCCCTTTTCTTTCATTTTTAAAACCACTGCCGATTCCATTTTCAAGCGCATCAATTTTGAACGCCCTTCCACAAATTCGGAGCGCATTTTTTTAACTTCATTTTCCAACCTCGCAATCTCATATACCTTTTTATCCGCACTATGGGAACTCGCTATCATTATAACGGCCAACACCGAAATAAAAATGATGACACGCCAATTTTTGAACGAATCGTCACTTACCAGAAAGGTCCCTTTAAGTATGTTATAGAATTTATCCTTCACTTTTACAGTTTCTCGGCTATTCTTAATTTGGCACTGCGTGCCCGATTGTTATTTTTGATTTCCTCTTGCGTTGGCACAATTAAACCGCCCACTTTTTTCAACGGCACTTCAAAATTTCCGAATACATCGCGCTCCGGCTCCCCTTCAAACAATCCATTTCTAATAAAACGTTTTACCAACCTATCCTCCAATGAGTGGTACGAAATAAAACTCAACCTCCCACCTGGCTTTAAAATCTTAGGTGTTTGAGATAAAAACTCCTTCAGTACTTCAATTTCTTGGTTCACCTCAATGCGAATCGCTTGATAGATTTGCGCCAAAATTTTATTCTCATGCTTGGGAGACAAAAACTTCTTAAGCACTTCTTTTAACTGTACGCTTGTTACAATTTTTTCATTTTGCCTGTGGACCACAATCAACCGTGCCATGGCTGGTGCCGACCTCAATTCCCCATATTGCAAAAGCACTTGTTTCAACTGTTCTTCTTCGTATTCGTTTATGACTTGGTATGCCGATAATTCATTTTGCTGGTTCATTCGCATATCCAATTTGGCATCAAATCGCGTTGAAAACCCGCGCTCAGCTACATCAAATTGATGGGACGACACCCCGAAATCAGCTAAAACCCCATCGACCTCCCGAACCCCATGAAACCTCAAAAAGCGCTTTACGTATCTGAAGTTTTCATGTATCAAAACAAATCTCTGATCATCAATAGCGTTGTCCAATGCATCCTCGTCCTGATCAAAAGCCAACAACCTGCCTTCATTTCCCAATCTGTTAAGAATTTCGCGGCTATGGCCTCCGCCTCCAAAGGTCACATCAACGTAAACTCCATCAGGCTTTATCGCCAAACCATCCACAGTCTCTTTCAAAAGCACAGGATTATGATACATCGTCGTCATCTTGACCCATTACCTCTTCAGCTAAATCTGCAAAATCCATCGCCGCATCATCTATAGCCTTTTCGTACAAATCTTTATCCCAGATTTCAACAATATTTATCGATGGTGATAGCACGATGTCTTTAGAAATATTCGCGATTCCCATTAAATCCCTAGGAATCAACAATCTTCCATTGCTATCTACTTCCACAATTCTAGCACCCGCGCTAAACCGACGGATAAAATCGTTGTTCTTTTTCTTGAATCGGTTAAGCTTGTTCATCTTTTGCATTAGCAATTGCCACTCTGCCATAGGGTACAATTCTAGACACTGCTGAAACACGGACCGCCTCAATACAAAACCATCATCAAGAATTGGCATCAACTGTTTTTTCATGCCAGCAGGAATCATCAAACGTCCTTTGACATCTACTTTACAACTGTATGTTCCTATTAATGAATGCAATGAGGCGACCCTAGATTTAGAACTTTAAGTTTCAAATATATCGAAAATTTACCACCATTTACCACTTCCTACCACTTTTTGTTGATAAGTTTTCGATGAAGTGTGTCTTTTGCTTTAGTTTTTATATAAATTCAATATGATGAATTCTGATTTTCAATAGGTTATAAAGTGGGATAAATGTTTGTTAACATGTGTTGACATGAATCGAAAATGCAAGTTTTGCCCATAACATATTAAACCCCTTGAAATTTGAATGATTTGCCTATATTTGTTTTATTAGGAAAAGGATGAACCGAAATACATGGGGGATAGCTTAAAGAAAGAAAAAAATTACAGTTATATTGAAGTTGGCGAAGGCACGCCAATTATTGTGTTGCATGGTTTAATGGGGGGCTTGAGTAATTTTGATTCCGTAAAGAACTATTTCAGTGCCAAGGGCTACAAGGTAGTTATTCCTGAACTGCCCATCTACACGATGACGTTGCTTAAAACCAACGTTAAAAACTTTGCCAAATACCTGCATGATTTTATTGAATTTAAAGGGTTTAAGGAAGTTATTCTGCTTGGGAATTCCTTAGGAGGCCATATTGGATTATACCACACCAAGTTATATCCCAAAAAAGTTAAAGGTCTTATAATTACTGGAAGTTCAGGGCTTTATGAAAGTGCCATGGGCAGTGGCTATACCAAACGTAGCGACTACGAAGTAATTAAAAAGAAGGCCCAAGATGTATTTTACGACCCTAAAGTGGCAACTAAGGAAATTGTTGACGAAGTTTATAAATCCGTTAACGATCGCAACAAACTGGTAAAAACTTTGGCCATAGCCAAAAGCGCCATCCGACACAACATGGCGAAAGATTTACCAAAAATGCAAACCCCAACTTGCATTATTTGGGGCAAGAACGACAACGTTACCCCTCCAGAGGTTGCGGAGGAATTCCATGAGCTACTACCAGACTCCGAACTGTTTTGGATCGATAAATGTGGGCACGCTGCAATGATGGAACACCCAGACACCTTTAACGAATTAATGGATGCTTGGCTCACAAAGCGTGATCTTTAAGCGTCAAATTCCAATCCCGATAGCTATCGGGACTAAATAACAACTCCAAAGCTTAAAATTCCAAAATTATGGTGATAAAGTCTGCTGAATTTGTGGTAAGCAATTCCGATGTGGCAAAATGCCCAAAGAGCAGTCTGCCCGAATATGCCTTTATCGGGCGTAGTAATGTAGGAAAGTCATCGCTCATCAATATGCTTACAGGACGTAAAAGCTTGGCCAAAACCTCTGGAAAACCTGGAAAAACGCAGCTTATTAATCACTTTTTAATCAACAAAAATTGGCACTTGGTGGACTTGCCGGGGTACGGTTATGCCAAGGTGTCCAAACGGGATAAAAAGACCTTTCAAAAGTTTATCACCCAATATTTTAGTCATCGGGAACAATTAGTGACAGCCTTTGTTTTAGTGGATATCCGCCACAAACCACAGCCCATTGATTTGGATTTTATGCAATGGTTGGGTGAAAACGGCATCCCGTTTTCCATCATTTTCACAAAAGCCGACAAGTTAAAACCCAAGGCCATTGAACGGCATGTTTCCGAATATCAAAATGCAATGCTTGAATTTTGGGAAGAAATGCCCAATTATTTTGTGACTTCTTCATCGAATGGGATGGGGAAGGAAGCGGTTTTGGGGTATGTTGAGGGGTTGAATGGAAATGTTCATCATTGACTAAGATGATTTCTCATTTACAGCATCCTTTTGTAGAAAAATTCTCTTATCTTTTTACTCTTTATTTAAGGTTTAACCCCTTTTACTCTAAAAATGCTGAAAAGACTGATAATTTTGAATTCTGACATTTACTCGAAAGCTGATATTGAGCTTGACGACTGCAATTCACTTCAAATTGTTGGACCAAACAATATCGGAAAAAGTACGCTAATTTATGCACTTAATTTCTTGTTTATAATTGACGGGCGAGAAATGACGTTTAGTGGAAACAGAACGGGAGACAAAACCACATTCAATCACTATTTCCCTTCTATAAATTCAAGTTTTATTGTCTTTGAGATTTTCAAAAATCGCTACTACTCTATTTTGGTCAAAAGAAATGCCGAAGGCAATCTCAACTATTATAAAATCGATAGTGAATATAAAGAAGAACACTATTTTACCGACACAGCGAAAGGCCAAAAACTAAAAAAGTTTGATTCATTACTTTCCGAATTTGCCACAAATGGAATTGAACACAGTAAATTCCCAAACCGCAGGGAAGTTTTCAACTTTGTCTATCAGAAAGGGAAACGAAACAATGCGGTTGTTTGGTTAAACCAAAATGTAAACCAAGATGGACGGGGAATTAGCAACAATTTTTCCAAAATCTATAAGTACCTGATAAACTCACAGCTTATAAACAACAACTCGCTAAAAGAGTCATTGATAATTGCAGATAATAAAGAAAACGAAAGAGTTTCTTTCTCAAAGAAAAACCAAAAGGACATACAAACCTTATTGAAGCACAATCGGGATATAAAAGTTATCAAAAGTATCCAGCGTAGCTTTAATGGCTTTAAAGAATTGGTAAATCAGTATGCTGGAAAAAGTACGATACTTTCAGAGTTGATATTTGCTTTTGACCATCAATATTCATCGCTTTATTCAGAATTGGGAACTTCTGTTTCAAAAATAAAAACAGAAAGAGACAAAAATAGAACCCATTTAAACGAAACGCTCAATCCAAAAAAAGATAAACTAAACCAAGAATTTGGTAAAATAGAAACCCTATTGGAACAAAAACAGGAAGACATAGACCAAAAAGATGGATTGGTAAAAGAAATCAAGTCTTATGAAAGTTTACAGTTTTTAGAGCAATCCTTTCAAAATTTAGATGCCGAAAGGAAAACCATTGAGAGCCAACTAACCCAAATTGAAAATCAAAATCTAAATAGTAAAGCAATTGATAGCAAGATTGAAAAAGCCGAATCTCAAATCAGAAGAATCACGAGTCAAGTTGATACCTATTCCAATCAATTGATTCATCAAATTTCAGATAATCAAGATAACAAGGAATTACTGAACAGGATTCTGTCAACTGATATTTCAAGTCTGCCATTTGAAAACATTTCTACGAAAATCAAGCGAACGGAAAACTTGATGAAACTCTTTGACGGAGTTATAATGTTGCCAAATGACTTGAAAGGAAAACCAATAGAATCCATTAAAGAGTTGAAAAAACAGATCAAGGAATTTGAAAAGGAAAAAAGCTTTAATGAAAAGCTACTTCCTATAGCCAAGGATTTAGAGAAACATCAAAAGGATTTACTAGAAATAAAGAAGAAAATCAAGGGTGTAACCGATAAAATAGAAAAGCTAAAACAACTTCCAAAACTTGAGAAGGAACTTGAGTCTTTAAAATTAGAATTTGAAAGTTTATTCAAACAAAAAGAGCAATCTGCTAAAGACATTAGGTTAATTGAAGAAGAAGTCAGGAAGCTTTCAGAAACAATTGAGAAAACTAATTCTGAAATAATTCAAAAGGAACAAAGAATAAATGATATACAAAAATGGAAAGTTGAGCTTGAGCAATTTGGAATCAAACCTAAAGATTATCAATCAACAGATTCATTAGATAATATTTATGCCAACATAAGAAGAAATTTTCAAGAACGAGAGCAAATTAAAAATGATAAGTTTAAACTTTTTGAAAAATTAAAAAACAAAACTGAGAGATTAGAAGCAGACGAAAATGAATTTATCCGATACGTTGAGTCTGAGCTTGTAACCTTAGACGACAAACAAAAAGCCATTGATGGCTTATTAAAAAATATTTCCACCCAATTTGCAAATCCTTGTCGCACACTATATACAAGGTTTGCAGAATTTAACTCTTTTATAACCAATCAGTTCAATTCTAAAATTCGGAAGATAAAGATTTCGGATATCGATACTTTGAAGATAGAAATCATTGAGAATGAAAAACTCATTAAGGACTTAAACAAAATCATCCAAATTAGAGATTTAACTTCTGAACTGATTTTTGACGACCAATCTGAAAACCTAAATACACTCAACAAATATTTGGATAGTCAAACCACAATTTCGTTTAATGATTTATTTGACATTAAACTTCATCTACATAAAAAAGGACAGCACAAAGTCGTAGACCTAAAAAACCAAATCGAATCGGACGGAACAGACAAAATGATACGCTTGGTTCTGATTATGTCAATTATCAATCAAATCGTTGTGAAAGATCATGAAAACAAAATTGTGATATTTGTTGATGAAATCGGAACCATTGACGAGGCAAATAGAATTGAAATTTTGAACTTCTGTAAAGAACATAACTTCATACCGATTTCAGCGGCACCATTGCATCCTTATGATGGTTTTGACAAATACTATTTGGTGAGGAGAAGTAAAGGGAAAATAGTGGTAAGTGAGAAAAATGGAAATGTTATTTTAAGAAAACCCGTTGAAACCCAATGAAAGAAGTCGATTTCAAAACATATAAATTATTGCTTGAAAACAAATCTATTTCAAAATCGGCTGTTCCGAAAAGTGTTTTGCAGTCCGATACGTTTAAAAATCTGCTTGAAGCTGAAATTCTTAAATCTTCAAAACTTGGCAGAGGATTTAAGATTGAAATTTCCAAAGAAACTGAATTTGAAAAATTCTTCAAAACGTCATTTCCGGAACAAGACGTTTCCAAATCCAAATCGGGAAACATCAAAAAATACAGAAACTCAAAGGCTACAAAAGTTGATAGCAACCCCATTTTTTTATTCAGAGGATTTTCTGCTTATCAAATCAATGAGAAGATAATTGATTTAGAAAAACTAACTCGTGATTTTGGATTGTTCTCTGTAATCCCTATTTCTGTTATAGCTGATAAAATATGTTTTGTCGAGAATTTGGAAACCTTTTTGAATGCGGAAAAATTATTGGGCAACGAATTTCTATTTGCCCACAAATACGGACGAATAGGCAAAGAATCCATTTCAATGATTAAAGCAAAGGAGGTTTTGGTTTTTGTTGACTATGACTTTAACGGACTTGACGAATATTTGAGAATCAAAGAAGTGTTTGGAAATGCAGAATTGTATCTGCCAAATAATTACAGTGAACTCTTTAAAAAGCATTCGGCATCTTTAAAAGGAAACAAAGCTAAAATGAGTAAGGCTGTTAAGACATCAGATGATTCAACAGTCGTAAAAATCAGAGAACAAGTTGCCCGAACCAATAGATTTTTAGAACAAGAAACGCTCATCAATGTTTAAGTCAGAACCAAAGAGCATAGTACAATTTTTAGCAACTCATTTTGACTTGCTACGCCAACTCTTTGACATTCAAGTTAAGAATGAAATCATCCTAAAAAGTCAAGTTGATGAAACACTAAAAGAATTCGGAAGCGATATTGAAAATCAACTTTTTGAGCACAAAATACTCGTTGAACAGAATAATGACTTTGTGATTTATGAACCCTATTTTGTGCTATTTGAGTTTGTTCTGCAACAATTTAAACCTTTGCTTCCAGAAGAAATTGAAAAATTTGGTCAGTCAATTAGAACCTTGTTTTTGAACATAAAAGAAGGTATCAATCAAGACAAGAACATTTTGTTGGACAGAATTGAAGCTTTATCCAATGAAATCAAAAAGTTCCGAAATGCTGTAACGAACAATACGGTTAGCCTTTTAAATGAATCAAGAGAATTAAAGGCCAATACCCGAAAGATTGAATATCAGGAAAAAGTTCAAAATGCCAGATATTTAATTGAATACTACATTATTCCTTTGAATACAATTTTGGATATTAATCACTCACAATCGATTTATAACGAACTACTTGCGATTTCCCAATTTTCTAACAATAAACGATTTGATTATTCAGACGAAAGTATCAGAAGACAATTTGAAAAACTCTACAATCTTTTACGACAAGTCGTTAAGGACATCAGTCAACAATCGACAGTCTTAAGCAACGAGCTTTTGCCTTTATTGGACAGGATTAGAACCGAAAGTGAATATCTTCAAGGTTTTCATTTGTATCTGACAAATATGAATTGTTACAAAGGAATAAAGCCACCAAGACTATTCAGTACGTCCAGAGATAATCTATACAATCAGTATATCTACGAAAACACAAAGGAGTATTTTGAGCAATTCAAAAATGAAGAAGATGTTTTTGTTGAAGAAGAAGCCTACGATATTAAACAATGGATTTTCAATAAGAGGGAGTATAAATCCCAACTAAACTCAAAGCTTCCAGTAACTGATTTCTTCTCTTGGTGCAAGAAAGCAATTGAAAATGAAAATAAAGATTTTGACATTAACAACTATTTTATGTTAACAAGTCTAATATTTGAGGAAGAATACGATATTGAACAAGATAAAGAAAGGGAGAATATTTCCTTGAAAACAAAACAAGGAGAATTTATTATGCCCAAACTAAAAATCAGCAAAAAAGAGAATGTATCCGAATAAACATAAGCAAATAGTGACATCTTTAATGGATGGTAGATTTATCACAATTGATGAATCTTATTTTGATATTCTAAAGGAAAATCAAGACTTCTATGTTGAGTTTTTTGACAAATCATTTGGATTTGAACTTAAAAACACTCAAGAATTTTATTATCTAATTTCAGATGAAACAAACGAGAACACTTCTCGTGATATTAGCATCTTCTTCTCGGTTCTATGCTACGAATTAGACAAGGATGGGAAAAACTTTATGGATGAACTAGGTTTTTCAGACTTCCATATTGAAGAGATAGTAGAATATATAAAAAACAGTACTTGGATAGATGTCGTAAAAGCGAACAAACAATTAAATGATGGTGAAAGCATCAAAAGATTAGTTGGTTCGACTATGGTAAAAAGAAACATAGCAATAAAACATTCTGATGACAAATATTCATTTACTAAGGCTTATAAACTATTTATTGACTTTGCCAGAGAATTGACAACAAAGGGCTAAGTAAACACCCCCTACCCCTTAACATCCAAAGCATCCCTCAGCGCATTCCCTATCAGCATAAAAGCCATTACCAAACTCATGATGCATAGCCCGGGTATCATTGCCAAATAAGGTTTTCCTAGAATTATGTAATTGTAGTGGTCTTTAATCATCGCACCCCAACTGGCCATAGGTGGTTGCGCACCTATCCCTAAAAAGCTGAGGCCGCTTTCAATTAATATGGCCGCCGCAAAATTGGCTGCAGAAATCACAATGACTGGAGCCATAATGTTGGGTAGAATATGTTTGGTAATGATTCTAAAATCATTGTAGCCCAAGGCTCTTGCTGCGGTAACATATTGCATTTCCTTGGTGCTGATAATTTGGCCCCGTACGACACGAGCCACCTCTACCCACATGGTTAAGCCCACCGCAATAAACACTTGCCAAAAGCCTTTGCCCAAGGCCAAGGTAATGGCGATTACCAACAATAATGTTGGAATAGACCAAGTGACATTAATAATCCACATGATAGCGGCATCTACTTTTCCCCCGAAATAACCGGCCAAACTGCCCATGAAAATTCCAATGACCAACGAAATAAATACGGCCACAAAGCCAATAAAAAATGAAATTCTGGCGCCCACCAACACCCTGCTCAACAAATCCCGACCGTATTTGTCGGTTCCAAATACAAAGGTTTTTTCCTTTATAAAAGCATTGGCATCATTGTTTGAAAAACTGCTTAATGGAATGTTTTTTTCTACACCTTTCAATCCGTCTGAGGCATATTCTGTATAAGTTAGATGATTGCCCTCAATGTTGTAATCCGAAATGGGGACCTCCGTGTCCGTATTCTTTACCCCAAAAAAAAGCTTGCTCAATCCATTTTGTTGGTTTTGGACTTGTGAAGGGATGGTTAGCATGGTTATCTTAAAACCGGGCGGTTTCGAATGAATGGACAAATGCATCTGGTTGGCATATTGCGAATTATCCGGGGCAAACGCATAAGCGAAAATAGAAATCAGCCCAACCAAAACAATAAAGCAGAAACTGAAAACGCCCCAAAAGTTGCGTTTAAACTTTTGGAGCGCCAGTTGTTTTAATGAGTTTGATGTTTTACCCATTCAAGGTTAATCTTTTACTTTCGCCACCTTTTTAATACTGTAAGCCATTTTAAGATCCTCAAGTACATGGACTGCTTCTTCAACATATACATCCTTGCTCAAGTTTTCATACCAACGCTCTCGTTTTTCCCGCAAGCTGGTGGTATCGCTTTCAAACAGTTGCTTTTCAAACTTTGTGGGCGCGAATGTTAAATCCGTTTTATAATCTGAAATGGCGTCAAAACGTTTGGCCTCCTCTTCATTCAATTCCAACTGATTTTTATAGGTTTTGTAGTTCAGAGAAAACACGGTTTCGTCAATTTTACTTTTTACCCATCTTGCATTTTCCTCAATCAACTTCAACTGGTCGTTGCCACTCATGCGCTCTTTACTTTTGCTAATGGTATTATCATAATCAAAATAATTATCCCAAATTTCATAATCAGCCGGGTCTATTTCATCGTATGGCAATGGGTTTTCCTTTTCCTTTTCACCTACGTCGATAAAACTATAACGCCCTGGCACCTGCACATCACTTTTCACACCTTCCAATTGCACCGAACCGCCGTTGATCCTATAATACTTTTGGGTGGTAAAAGCTAAAGCACCCAAATCGCCACTGGTGTTATTTCGAACCAAGTTGTTCAAATTATATACATTTTGAACTGTTCCTTTTCCATAAGTTTGTTTGCTACCGATGACAATGGCACGTTTGTAATCCTGCATAGCGGCGGCCATAATTTCAGAAGCCGACGCGGATAGTTCATTCACCAAAATCACCAATGGGCCGTCCCACACAATCGAGCGGTCCCTGTCCTTCAACACTTCTTTTGGCTGTCCCGTAGAACGTACTTGAACCACTGGTCCATCCTTGATAAACAGCCCTGCCATGTCCACAACAGCAGGCAATGAACCTCCTCCGTTATTACGCAAATCCAAAATCAAACCTTCCATCCCTTCATCCTTCAAACGTTCAATTTCCTTTTTAACGTCAATTGCGGCATTCAAATTTTTATAGTCTTGAAAATCCACATAAAAACGTGGCAAGTTGATGATACCAAACTTTTTATCTCCCTTTTCCACCAAAGATGCCTTGGCGTAGGTTTCACCCAATTCTACCACATCTCTAACTATGGTAACGTCCTTTATTGTACCGTCCACTTTCTTAATAGTAAGCGTTACTTTTGTGCCTTTTGGACCTTTGATATACTTGATCGCATCATTGATACGCATACCCACGATATCAATCGGATGCTCATCATCTTCCTGCTTCACCTTCAAAATAACATCTTCAACCTCCAACAATTGACTTCGCCAAGCGGGGCCACCGGAAATTAATTCTACAATCTTGATGTAGTCCATTCGCTTTTGAAGTCGCGCCCCGATACCTTCCAATTTCCCGGACATTTGCTGGTCAAAATCCTCTTTGCTTCTAGGTGCCAAATAGTAAGTATGCGGGTCAAATTCCTCAACAATAGTATTTACATAAGTAGAAAACCAATCCTCTCGGGTCAAATCATCAACATTGTCATTGAAGTAAATATTCAAGGATTTCAGTGTTGCTTCCCTTGCCTGTTTTTCAATTTCGGCTTCGGTTTTCATCACATAGGAGGGGTCATTTTCCTTGGCCCTTTTTTCCCCTTCGTGAATATCATCATAATTGGAAAGCGTAGAAAATTTCAATTGCTTTCTCCAACGCTCCTTCATTTGTTTTTTGTTTGAAACAAAACCCATATTCTCATAATCCGTATCAAAAGTTTCATCGATATTGTAGTCAAAAGGCTTTGCAAGTACTTCTTTGTAAATACTTTTGGCCTCGTCGATGCGTTGCAACATGCGTTCGTGCACTACATTAAAAAATGTAATATCGAAGGCTTTTAGCTGATCGTCAATTTCGGTTTTATACTTTTGAAATTCCTTGTAATCTGATTGGTAAAAATACCGCTTTACCGGGTCGATGCGCTCTAAATAATCCTCAAATAACTCTTCTGAAAATTGGTCATTAATTTGAATCGGATCAAAATGACCTTGTTGTAAAACATAAGTAATCACCTGGACCAATAATTTGTCCTTATCGGGGTTATCAAAAGTTTTTGAGGTGAAACTGCA
Organism: Hyunsoonleella aquatilis; assembly: GCF_014270105.1. Lineage (GTDB taxonomy): Bacteria > Bacteroidota > Bacteroidia > Flavobacteriales > Flavobacteriaceae > Jejuia > Jejuia aquatilis. Next base: position 449,669 of record NZ_JACNMF010000001.1, on the reverse strand, counting down.
GGACGCAAATGCCAGCAGTAGTACAAGTAATAGGGCTTTAAAATTCTTTTTCATCATATCCTTCATGTCTTTACTAAAGCAATTTTTATGAGCTTTGAATTTACTAAATTACTGAAAAAACCGTGCCATTGAACGGACGGGCCGCTAATTTTTTGTTAAACCAAACAAATTGAGGCGTTGCAAAGCGGTTGATTAAAAATATGTCAATTATTTTTTTATGCTTCTTTTTGCGCCCTTTGTCGTTAAAATTTTATATCGTAGCTATGGCTATGCTAGAAAATTTGGCCTAAAAGGTCATCAAAAATCACCAATAAAAATTCTAACCACATATTTCTAAACAGCCTCTAAGAATTTGTTTATTTTAGCCTAACACAAATCTTAACCGAATTATGGCGAAAAAACCCCTGATTTTAGTGACCAATGACGACGGCATTACCGCTCCGGGAATTCGCACTTTAATTGAAGTGATGGCCTCTATTGGCGAGGTGGTAGTAGTAGCACCGGACAGTCCACAAAGCGGCAAGGGACATGCCATCACTGTAGATTCCACTTTATACGTTGAACAGGTAGAATCGACCACGGGAAATCATTTAGAATACACTTGTTCTGGCACACCGGCAGACTGCGTGAAACTTGCTGTTAGGGAAATTTTGGATAGGCGACCAGATATTTGCGTATCGGGAATCAACCATGGCTCCAATTCATCTATTAATGTGATTTATTCTGGAACTATGAGTGCAGCAATCGAAGCAGGCATCGAGGGGATTCCAGCCATTGGGTTTTCGCTTTTGAACTATAAATGGAGTGCCAAGTTTTACGACTGTAAGACTTTTGTAAAAACCATTACCGAAAATGTGCTGAAACATGGATTGCAAAAAGGGGTTGTACTGAATGTGAACATCCCCGACCTTCCAGAGGATGAAATTAAAGGCATCAAGATTTGCCGACAAGCACGAGCGAACTGGGTGGAGGAATTTGACAAACGTAAAAACCCATCGGGACGCGACTATTATTGGCTGACAGGTAAATTTGTTAATTTAGACGGAGGCGAGGACACCGATGAATGGGCTTTGGAGCATAATTATGTCTCGGTTGTACCCGTGCAGTTTGATTTAACGGCGCATCATTGTATTCAAAATTTAAACGATTGGAATTTAAACGATAATTAATTATCAAAAGCATCTATGAATAAAGATTTAGGAATTGGAATGGTTGTGGGTTTAATAGCTAATGCGATTGGATTATTTTTGGCCGCCACATTTTTAGGCAATGGTGACGATGTGGTGACAGTTATTATGGCTGCTTACAGCGAAGGATTTTTGGGAAAAATGATTAGCCTTGGAGCCATTCTTAACTTGTTGGTATTTTTCTTTTTCATAAGAAAAAGACAAGATTATCGCGCTAGAGGCGTGCTTTTGATAACGGTATTGATAGCTGTTTTTACCTTTGTGATTAAAATGATTTAATTTAATTTTAAAAAAAAATATGCTTTACACCTCCCTTACTCCCTCCTTTTTAGGAGGGAAACTGTTGAGGTTAAACTGAACTTAAATTAAATAATCGACACCAGTCCCCTCTATTAAGAGGGGATTTAGGGGTGTGTCAAATTAATACAAATAGTAATCTTAATGACAATAGATTTCAAGATCTCTATCAAATAAAAAATGAAATACTATATACTTGCTGGAGAAGCATCAGGCGATTTGCACGGCTCTAACCTAATGAAAGCGCTACAACAGGTAGATAACGAAGCGGATTTCAGGTTTTGGGGTGGAGATTTGATGGAACAAGTTGGCGGGCATTTGGTAAAACACTACAAAGAACGTGCGTTTATGGGCTTTGCCGAAGTACTGGCAAACATCCGGAAAATCTATAAAATGATTGCGTTTTGCAAGAGCGATATTGAGGTTTACAATCCCGATGTTATCATTTTTATTGACAACTCTGGGTTTAATCTTCGCATTGCGAAATGGGCCAAAGCCAATAATTTCAGAACCAATTATTATATCTCACCACAAGTTTGGGCATCGCGGGCCAGCAGGGTTAAAGATATCAAAAGGGATATTGATGCCATGTATGTTATCCTTCCTTTTGTAAAACCTTTTTATAAGAAATATGGCTACGAGGTTACTTTTGTGGGACACCCTTTAATTGATGCTATTGCTAATCGGGAGCAGGCAGATGAGTTTGAATTTAGGCAAAAACATAAATTGAGCGGTAAACCGATTATCGCCCTTTTGCCGGGAAGCCGTAAACAGGAAATCACTAAAATGCTTTCTGTGATGCTGAGTTTGGTGGATGATTTTACTGATTATCAATTTGTAATTGCTGGCGCTCCAAGTCAGGATTATGAGTTTTATAAATCGTTTATAAAAGACCAAAACGTCAGTTTTATTGCTAACAAAACATACGATTTACTTAGCGTTTCCTATGCTGCATTGGTCACTTCGGGCACAGCCACTTTGGAAACCGCTCTGTTTAAAGTGCCACAGGTGGTTTGTTATAAAGGGAACTCTATCTCATACCATATCGCAAAGCGGATAATAACCTTAAAGTTTATTTCGTTAGTGAATTTGGTAATGGATAAAGAAGTTGTGACCGAATTGATTCAAAACGATTTCAACAAAAAACGACTGAAATCCGAATTGGAACGCATTTTAGAATCTGATAACCGTACTAAAATGTTCAGCGATTACTACGAACTGGAACAAAAACTTGGTGGTAAAGGTGCCAGTGAAAAAACCGCAAAATTGATTTACGAGTCCCTAAAATCATAATCCCTACATGAAAAAAACCCTGCTTTTATTGCTTCTATTAGTTGGTTTTTCAAATTGCAAATCCTCAAAACGGCCTAAAGTAGTCACCAAAAAATCCAAAGTTGAAAAACGGGAATCGACTATTTCAACCAAAAACTCTGTGGGCGTCAAAAAAGAAGAACCCCCAATTTCCAAATCTTCTCATATTATCGATTACTCCAAACAGTTTTTGGGGGTACGCTACAAATGGGGTGGCACCACAAAATCGGGAATGGACTGTTCAGGTCTAGTCCATGAATCCTTTAAGGCTCATCAAATTTATCTGCCGAGGATTTCGCGCGACATGGCCAAAAAGGGAAAATCAATCAAATTAAAAGAAACATTAAAAGGCGATTTACTATTTTTTAAAACCGGAAGGTCTCGACGTAACGCCATTAATCACGTAGGCTTGGTAGTGGATATTCGTGACAATGCCATTTATTTTATCCATGCCACCACTAAAAAAGGGGTCATTATTTCTTCTTTAAATGAAGAGTACTGGAAATCGGCTTTCACAGAAGTGAGACGGGTTTTGTAAGTTATTTTAGTAACTTACAACCTGATGAAACTACTCAATTTCACCATTATCAAACTTACCATTTGCCTTGTTGCTGGCATCTTACTTGGGTATTTTCTGGATGTTGAATTACATCTCTCAATTGGTATTGTCGCTGTTTTTCTTCTCCTTTTATTGCTATTATATTTCATTGCAAAAAAAGAGTTCACCAAAACCATTTGGTTTGGATTAGTCACATATCTATCAATGATTTCCATTGGAATTCTAACCGTGAATCTTCATGACGAAACCAATTTTGACTACCATTATTCCCATCATGTTGACCTTTCAAAAGATAGTTTGCATACGATTTCGTTTAGAATACGTGAAGTTTTGAAACCTGGCTTTTATCACGACAAATATGTGGTTGATGTATTAAAACTAAACGACCAAGAAGTCACCGGAAAAACGCTTTTGAATATTGAAAAAGGCAGCACATATTCGACTTTGAAAGTAGACGACATTTACATTGTTGAAACTCAATTTAGAAGCATCAACCCTCCCTTAAATCCTGGGCAATTTGATTATAGAAACTACCTAAAGAAAAAGTACATCTACCATCAAATTGTGGTCGATAATGATTTATTGCTGAAAGCGGATTCAAAAGAAATTACAATTCTCGGCATTGCAAACAGCATCAGGGATTTTATCAATTTAAAACTGGTACAATACAACTTCAAACCGGATGAACTTGCCATCATCAACGCGCTATTTTTGGGACAACGGCAGGACATTAGCGAGGAAGTCTATTCCAATTATATTGATGCCGGAGCCGTTCATATTTTGGCGGTTTCCGGGCTCCATGTTGGGATTATCCTTTTGATTTTAAGTTGGGGGCTTAAGCCTTTGGAACGGCTAAAACGAGGCAAACTCATTAAGGCTTCCCTTTTGGTGTTCTTGTTTTGGTGTTTTGCAATTATTGCTGGCTTATCTCCTTCGGTTACTCGGGCAGTGACCATGTTTAGCGTGGTGGCCATAGGGATGAATTTGAATCGGCCTGCAAATACCTATAACACGCTGGCTATTTCAATGTTTATCATCCTACTTTTTAAACCGCTATTTATTTTTGAAGTGGGCTTTCAACTAAGCTATCTGGCTGTGTTCTCTATTGTAACCATCGACCCGCTTTTGTACAGACTTTGGCGACCCAAAAATCGAATTTTGGATTTATATTGGCATACCCTTACCGTAACGCTTGCCGCCCAATTGGGGATTATTCCTGTTAGCCTGTATTATTTCCACCAATTCCCGGGATTATTTTTTGTGTCGAATTTGGTGATTATTCCACTTTTAGGCCTCATCCTTGGTTGTGGCATTTTGGTAATATTCCTAGCTACCATTAATGCCTTACCGAACCTTTTGGCTTCAACATTTGGTCAAATTATTGGATGGATGAATGATTTCATTGGATGGGTGGCACAACAGGATACTTTTTTGTTTAAGGACATTCCGTTTAGCCTTTTATATGTCATTATGGCCTATACCGTTTTTATGGCCTTATTTAAATGGATTTTTAGAAAGAACTATGCTAACCTCCGATTGTTTTTAGTAGTCGTGATTCTTGCCCAGTGCACATTTATCTATTCGAACCTTTCAGAACCAGACGACGAATTCATCGTTTTTCATAAAAGCCGAAACAGTTTGATTGGAAACACTCTCGGCAATACCATTATAGTCAACCATGATATGGACAGCCTCACTTGGGCAAAAAACAACACTATTACCAACTATCGCGTGGCCAACCATATTAGAACGGTTGAAACAGATGGGTTAAAGGATTTTTACAATTTGAAGAGCAAAAAACTACTGGTGGTGGACAGCTTAGGGATTTATAATCTAAAATCAATGCAACCGGATTATGTATTGTTACGCCAATCCCCGAGAATCAATCTAAACCGTTTGATTGATTCAATACAGCCCAAGCAGATCATTGCTGATGGCAGTAATTATAAATCCTATGCGGAACGGTGGAAAGCGATTTGTATAAAGAAAAAACTCCCGTTTCACTATACTTTAGAAAGGGGAGCCTATATTATTAATTACTAATGCCTTCGTTTAACCTTTGAACTCGGGTTTAAACGCCTTATAATATTCATTGAATTTTTCTTGAGTATCCATTTCCTTATGGTCGTCGTTTTTAAACAACTTCAGGTATAGCTCCAATTGTGTAGGTTTTTGATAGCCTCTAATCGGTGCAAGCACATCGGCCTTTTCATCAAAAAACACAATGGTTGGATAAGCATTTACTTGTAAATATCTCGACAATTGATGCGCACTGTTTCTAGTATTCGCCCTTGCTGGATTGTAATTAGGGTTTGAATAGGTTTTGCCTTTATAAGTTACCACATCTTCCCCTTCGGCATTAAACTTTACAGCGTAGTAATGTTTGTTGACGTAATCCACAACATCCGGGTTGTGAAAGGTGTTTTTATCCAACATTTTACACGGCCCGCACCATTTGGTGTACACGTCCATCATTATTTTTTTAGGATTCTTTTTTTGAAGCTCTAAAGCCTCGTCAAAGGACACCCAATTTATCTTTTGTGCTACGCCACTTAATGAAGTTAGAAGCGTTATGACTACAATAAATACTATTCGTTTCATGGTAAATTTGTTGCAAATGTTGTGCCCAACTTACAAAAAATGCACCTAAGTCGGTGCATTTTCGTTGATTTTTAACGTTTTTTTCGATTAACGTACGCCGTGCATTAGCTTTTTAATAACTGGATAAAGTATTGCTGATAATACCGCCAATGCAAAAGACACCCCGGTTAGTATCCAGAAAAAATGACTGATCCCGTTCTCTTCTGCAATAGCTTCAGAAGATTCAGCAAACATTCCTGCCATTTTCATACCAATTGCTATAGCCAAATACCAAATACCAAACATTGTGGCAATCATTCTTGCCGGCACCAACTTACTAACATAGGATAAACCAACTGGAGAAATACACAACTCGCCCATTGTATGAAACAGATAAACCAATATCAGCCAAATCATACTTACTGATGCTGATTTTGCACCTGGTTCTATACCGCCCGCTCCGAATGCCACGCATGCCATACCTAAACCTAAAAGTCCCATACCTATAGCCCATTTCATGTTAGCATTAGGATTGTATTTACTCTCCCACCATTTAGAAAACAATGGTGCTAGAGTAATTATAAAAAGTGAGTTTAAAACGGAAAACCATGACGCAGGGACTTCGGTCTGGTCTTTTTGGAATTCAGCTGTCAACATCCAAATGGCAATACCCCAAACAATTAGAAAACTTAAGGATAAAAATATATTTGATAGCGCATATTTCGCAAAGGTCTTTTTAAATAACATTACTAAAACCCAGGTAATTAGCCCCAAAGGAATAATCGTCATTAATGAATTGACAATTTTGAAAGTTAGCCCTGCACTACCTTCTAATGTGCGTTGCGTATAATCTCTAGCGAATACAGTTAAAGAGCTAGGAGACTGCTCGAAAATAGCCCAAAAAAACATGGTTACAAACGCAAAGAATATTATTGCTATCATCTTTTCCCTCGTTGTTTTAACGTATTTTGGAATTCTTATAATTAACAATAAAACGAATAAGGCCAATGCAAATAAAATAGCCACGGTTGGCCCCTGCAAACCAAATAATTCAAATCGGAATAAATTTATCACCCCTTCTGAGATTTTGGAAATAGGATCATTGAGAACCCATGCCAAGCCTAATGATGCAGCCACAACAATAATAATCCTTTGAAACAGTGTAAAAGGGTTTCTTTTATTTTCGGATAGGTCATCTGGAACTTCAGGTGAGGTATCTGCAATTATATCAATAACATCTTCATTTTTATTTTTAGGTTTTAACGCAATATTCCCAAAAATACCTTGAGCATACCAAAATTGGAGTAAGCCAAAAAGCATAAAAATTCCAGCAACGCCAAAACCCCATGACCAACCTACCTTTTCGCCTAAATAACCACAAAGTAAAATTCCTAAAAATGCACCCGCATTTACTCCCATGTAAAAAATGGTATAAGCGCCATCCTTTTTTTCCGGCTTTGTCTTATACATTTCTGAAATTATCGAGGTCATGTTAGGTTTAAAAAAACCACTCCCAAAAACCAAAAGCGTCAATCCCAAATAGATGAAAAAAGTCGTTTCTACGGCCATACAGGCATGACCAAGCGTCATTAATAACGCCCCAAGCACAACTGCCTTTCGGATTCCAATAACATTGTCGGCAAAATAGCCTCCCAACATGGTAGAGAGATATACCAAGGATGTGTAGGTCCCAAAAATAGCATATGCCCATTCTGGAGGCCAACCCCAACCGCCTTCATCCATTATGGAAGCCGTAAAAAATAATATTAATAAGGCTCGCATACCATAGTACGAAAAGCGTTCCCACATTTCGGTAAAAAACAGAACAAATAATCCCGCTGGATGCCCTAACACCTTGTCTTTAAATAGATCTTCTATTTCGGTTGTCATATAACTTGGTTTTAATTTAATTCATTAGTGCTTTTTTTCCATCAAAACTTCATCTTCGCCACTTTCATCAGAATCTATTCCATGCATCATTTTTTTCACAAAAGGTGATAATATCAATAAGATGACTCCAAAAATAAGACCCGTATAAAATAAGCTTTCAAACAGACTTAAGTAGCTTGCCTTGGCCCCAGCCAAATCTGTAGCCTTACCACCTGATGTATCAATACTTGCCAAATTAGCCAATAATGATGCAATATACTCCGACCCAGCGGTTGCCAAAAACCAAACCCCCATCATGAACCCAACTATTTTTCCAGGTGAAAGCTTAGTCACATAAGACAAGCCAACTGGTGATAAACAAAGTTCCCCACATGTATGTAAAAAATAGGCTAATACTAGCCATATCATTGCCACCTTACCAGCACCTGAAATTTCGCCTCCGAAAACCAATGCGCCAAATCCTAAACCTACTAACAAAATACCAATAGAAAACTTAACTGCCGCATTGGGGTTCAACCCCCTCTTATCAAGTTTAATCCACAGCCATGCAAAAACGGGAGCTAAAAGAATAATAAATATGGCATTGAGACTTAAAAATGCTCCAGGGGCTATCTCCCCAAACATAGAGGTTTCCCTATCCAAAGCCCTGTCTGCAAACAAATTCAAGGAAGTATATGCTTGCTCAAAAAGTGCCCAAAAAATTACCGAAAATAAAATTAAAACCGTTAGCGCAAACAGCCTGTCTCTTTCAATTTTCGTCGCTTTTGAAGTGGCATACCAAATTATATAAATCAACGAACCAGCCCCTGCAATCATCAATAAAACTTCAACAACACTATGGTTTTGGACCATTTGCCAAACCACAACGGTTCCTAAAATGGCAAGGATGTAAATCGTCCACTCATTATTAATTCCAAGAACAGACTTTTTTTCCAATAAATTTAAATCCTTTGGCTCGGCTTTACCATAAAAATATTTTTTGCCATAAATAAAGGTCACCAAACCAAACAACATTCCAACGCCCGCTGCCCCAAAGCCATAACTCCAACCATAAGTTTCACCCAACCAACTACATATAATAGTAGCAAGTGCAGAACCCAGATTTATTCCCATGTAGAATATTGTAAACCCAGAGTCCCTGCGTTTATCGCCTTTTCTATATAACTCACCTACAATCGATGAAATATTGGCTTTTAAAAAACCCACACCTACTATGATCAGAGCCAATGAAAAGTAAAACACCTGTAAAGCAAAATCATCTCTTTCAATAATACCATTAGCCATTTCCGTTGCGGCGTTGCCCTCATATGCCATACCTAAATGACCAAGAACCAGCATAATTCCTCCGAAAGTAACTGCCTTTCTAAAACCCAAAAATTTATCCGCTAGGTAGCCCCCAATTACTGGCATGGCATAAACCAATGCGGCGTAACTTCCAACTAACAAATTTCCGGCCTCATCAGAAAACAAATGATATTTAACCAAATAAAAAATTAAAAGCGCCTTCATTCCGTAAAAAGAGAAGCGCTCCCACATTTCAGTTAAAAACAAAATGTACAGCCCTACCGGATGCCCAAATAGTTCTTTTTGTTTTGCAATTGTTGAAGTTGCCATATAATATGATGTTAGTGTTTTATCTTTTTAACTGTGATTCCTGCTCCTATTCTTCGGTTTTATTGCCTAAGGTTTCGTCAATAAAGTCAGTCATTTTTTGAAATAGATGTAATCGGGTATTCCCTCCATAAATTCCATGGTTTTTATCTGGGTAAATGGCCCAATCAAATTTCTTATTGGCCTGCACCAAAGCCTCTACCAAACGCATGGTGTTTTGCACATGCACATTATCATCGCCCGAACCGTGTACTAGCAAAAAGTCTCCTTTTAGTTTACTCACGTAGCTGATGGGGGAGTTATCATCGTACCCTTCCGGGTTGTCCTGCGGTTTGCCCAAATATCGCTCAGTATAAATGGAATCGTAAAAACGCCAACTGGCAACGGGCGCAACGGCAATGGCCATTTTAAAAACGTCATTCGCTTTAAACAATGCATTGGCGCTCGTGAAACCGCCAAAACTCCATCCCCAAATACCTATTCTATCTTTGTCAATATACGGCAAATCTGCCAATTGCCTAGCGGCCTGAATTTGGTCCTCAACTTCAAATTTCCCCAAATTGTTTTGAGTGACCTTTTTAAAATCTGCGCCCTTAAACCCTGTCCCTCGGCCATCCACGCAAACCATGACATAGCCTTTTTGGACCAAAAACTGGAACCAATAATCGTTATAACCATGCCAAGAATTTACCACTCTTTGAGAACCAGGCCCTGAATATTGAAACATCAACAACGGATATTCCTTTGAGGCATCAAAATCCGCAGGCTTTAACATCCACATATTTAGGTCGTTTCCATTGACATTGATGGTACTGTATTCTTTTTTTGAAGTTTGATATGTCGACCACTTTTTGGACAATTGGTCATTATCCAAAATGTCTTTGAGTAAATTTCCATTAGAAGCACTGTTCAGCGTATATTCCGGAGGCGTTGAAGCATTCGAAAATTTATTGATGAAATATGAAAAATCCGCATTAAAGTCCGCATCATTATTACCCTCCTTTTGGGTCAATTGTTTTTTATGTCGGCCGTTTAATTTTATGCTGTACACATCCCTGTTGATGGACCCATTTTCGGTAGATTGATAGTACACCAAATTAGCTTTGGGGTTATACCCATAATAAGCAGTGACTTCCCAATTTCCCTTGGTAATTTGATTAATCAAATCCCCGCTTTTTGAATAATGGTAAATATGATTATAGCCATCCTTTTCACTAGTCCAAATAAAGCTGTCGTCCTTTAAAAAGGTGACATTATAAGTGATATCTACATATGCCTCATCTCTTTCTTTGAGCACTAAAGTTGGCCTGTTTTCTTTGACATTAACGAACCATAAATCCAATTCATTCTGCCTGCGATTCATGAACTGAATACTCAAGATATCAGGATTATTGGCCCACTTCATTCTTGGGATATAGAAATCTTTATAGTGCTTATCTACCTTTACATCTTCTGTCTTTTCATCACCCAAATCATAAATGTGCAACGACACTTTTGAATTGGCCTCACCAGCTTTTGGGTACTTAAACACTTGCTGGTTTGGATACAATGTTTTACCATAAATATCCATGGAAAACTCAGGGACATCAGTTTCATCAAATTTGATAAACGCGATTTTATCACCAGCCGAATTCCATTCAAAAGCCCTTACAAAAGGAAAGGTCTTTAAAGCGGAATAATAGGAAAACTCCTCTTCGTAAACCCAATCCGTAATCCCATTGATAATTTTGTTGGTTTCGCCGTCAAAAGTGATTTGCTTGGTTTCACCGGAATTTAAATCTTTAACGTACAAATTGTTATTTAAGGCAAAAGCTACTTTTGTCCCGTCCGGAGAAAATGTAGGCTCCTGTATTTTCTCTTCTGAAACTTTTTGAACGCTTTTTGTACTAATATCATAAACAAAATAAATCCCCTTTGAGGAATGCCTGTAGATTTGTTCCTCCTCGGTTACTAAAAGTAATTTGGATTCATCGTTGCTAAAAGTATAATCCGTAAAGTAGTTTATTTCTGGAATATCTGCGGAAGACACCAAGGTCTTAACTTTTTTTAAGGTTTTATAGTCGTAGATATCCACCATAGTGGCAGGAATGCTTCTTTCAAAATTGAAAACGGAATACTGTTTTCCATCTTTCATGGAATGGAGAACATCCATACTTTCGGTGCTAAACGCTCCGCTCCAAATCTCTTCAAGGGTAATGTTTTTAGTTTGAGCATTGAATGAAAAAGAAAGAAAAAGACAAATTAAAAGGGAGATTTTCAAATATTTCATACACGTATCGCTAGCTTATTCAATAGTAGTTTCTAACTTCCACATCTTATCATTTTATTGAAAAAATATTACAAATTATGGGCTTTTGAATAAAAAAACTACCTATTTTATAAAGAGTTGTCAAGTTTACTAAAAATTATGTAATTAAACGAAATTATTAACAGATAAATCACCTCTTTTCCAAAGCCATTCAATATTCGTAGCAAGAGTGGTATCTTTGCACTTTAACATAAAGGGTGATGAGTAAAACCATATCTGGCTTTTCAAAGCTGTCAAAGTCCGAAAAAATTGATTGGATAGTGAGTTCCTGTTTTTCAAATGCCTCATATGCCAAAGGCATCTTGAAACAGTATTGGAATACAGACGAACAACTGCAACAGCTTCATGATGAGTTTATTGAAAACACCATCACCAACTATTATTTACCGCTTGGGGTAGCTCCTAATTTTCTGATTAATGAGAAAATGTATACTATTCCGATGGCTATTGAAGAGAGTTCGGTTGTGGCTGCGGCTAGTAAAGCGGCCAAATTTTGGTTGGACAGAGGAGGCTTTAAGGCTAGAGTGATTTCGACCAAAAAAATCGGGCAAGTACATTTTATGTTTTATGGTGAATTTGAAGCCTTGAAACGTTTTTTTGACATTGTAAAACCCAAACTCATTGCTGGCGCCAGACATATTACTGCCAATATGGAAAAACGCGGTGGTGGTATTTTCGATATTGAACTTCGCGATAAAACCAATGATATCAAAGGGTATTACCAATTGCACGCTTCCTTTGAAACCCTAGATGCCATGGGTGCTAATTTTATCAATTCCTGTTTGGAACAATTTGCGCAGACATTTAAGAAAGAAGCCTTTAACTTTGAAGCGTTTACTGATGAAGAGCGACAAATTGATATTGTGATGAGCATTTTGTCCAATTATGTGCCTGAGTGTTTGGTTAGGGCAGAAGTAAGTTGTCCTGTAGAAAATTTGAGCGAGAACGCATCCATTTCTGGGGAGGCTTTTGCCAAAAAGTTTGTGCAGGCAGTTAATATTGCTGAAGTTGAGCCCTATCGTGCCGTAACCCACAATAAAGGTATTATGAACGGTGTGGATGCTGTGGTTCTGGCTACTGGAAATGATTTTAGAGCTATTGAGGCAGGGGTACATGCTTATGCTTCTAGAAATGGGAAATACAGCAGTTTGTCCCATGCCGAAATCAAGGATGGCATTTTTAGATTTTGGATGGATATTCCTCTGGCTTTGGGTACTATTGGCGGGCTTACTGGCTTGCATCCATTGGTGAAATTGTCCTTGGAACTTCTTCATCAACCCTCTGCCAAAGAATTGATGCAAATCGTGGCTGTTGCAGGTTTGGCACAAAACTTCGCCGCTTTGCGCTCTTTGACGACTACGGGAATACAACAAGGCCATATGAAAATGCATTTGTTGAATATATTAAATCAATTTGGCGCCAACGATAAAGAAAAACAGACTTTGACAGAACATTTTAAAAGTACTCCCGTTACCCATGGTGCGGTGGTGGAGGCTTTGAATAAGTTACGAAATTGATTAGTCGCGCAAAGGCACAAAGTATTACTCAAAACACCTTCCTTTTGAAAATATTTAGAAGTAACGGGAAATTATTATTATCAGGCGAGTATGTAGTACTTGACGGTGCAAAAAGCCTAGCTATACCAACTAAATATGGGCAATCATTAACCGTTGAAAGCCATGAAGACCCTCTACTCCATTGGAAAAGCTTTGACGAAAAAGGGAATTCTTGGTTCGACGGCACTTTCGAAATAATGAAAGATGGCGAATTAAATGCGCTTCAAAAGGATGAGACTTCAAAACGACTGCTTCAGATTTTATATGCCGTTAAAACTTTAAATCCTCGGTTTTTTGACGACCAAAAAGGTTTTAATGTCGAAACACATTTGGATTTCCCAAGGAATTGGGGATTGGGAACGTCTTCAACGTTAATCAATAATATTGCTCAATGGACAAACATAGATGCCTATAAACTCTTAGAAATGACCTTTGGTGGTAGCGGTTATGATATTGCCTGTGCGCAGCACAATTCGTCCATTACCTTTCAATTAGTTGATGGAAAACCAGAAGTTCAAATAGCTGGTTTCAATCCTCCATTTAAAGAACATCTTTATTTTGTTTACCTAAATAAAAAACAAAATAGCCGAGAGGGTATTGCACATTACAAATCCTTAAATACAGGTTTAAAACCTATTATTTCTGAAATAAATGACATCACTTCACGAATGATTACCTGTAAGGAGTTGAATGCATTTCAACACTTAGTTTCGAGTCACGAAGCTATTATTTCAAACTTAAATAAGATGGAAACCGTAAAGTCCATTTACTTCAATGATTTTAATGGAGCTATAAAAAGTCTAGGTGCGTGGGGTGGAGATTTTGTTTTGGCCTGTTCTGAAAGTAATCCAACCGCTTATTTTAATGAAAAGGGGTTTAAAACCGTGATACCCTACAGCGATATGGTAAAGCCCTTCCCGCCCTCCCTATAGGGAATGTGTTCACTCAAACGTGAGAAACTAAAAAACCATATGGCTCTGGAAATTCCAGAGCCATATGGTTTTCTTTTTATCTGAATCAGACTTCCTGCCCTATAAGGAGTCCCGATAGCTATCGGGAAGGTGGGCACTATTGAATCTGCAACTTCGCCCTATTATCCTCAATATCTGCGGCATCTTTTAGCGCATTGTAGAGTTTCGAGTTTACCGCTCCAGATTTTTGTTGCTCAATCCTATTGGCTGCCGCTTGATAGTTATCTAACTCTACTGCCGGTGTTTTCTTGGTCACCTCAATCATATACACACCCTTTTCGCCTTCTATAAGACCAGAAGTTTCCCCCTCATTCAAAGCAAAAGCTGCTCCAACAACCACTGGCTCCCTTCCTGCTCCCGAAATAGTTGGGTTTTTCATGTTTATTGCAGATGCAGTTCTAACCGTTGTGTTTTCTGCAGCAGCCACATCGTCTAAAGTAGATGCTGACACACGCTCTTTAATCAAAGCTGCCTTTCTCTCTTTTCTTATTTTTGGTAATACCGTTGCTGAAGCATCTTCAACAGACATTAAGCCTTCCTCGTGTACAGCCACCAACTGCGCAATAGCATAACCGTTTGAAGTCGTGAAACGCTTTACATCTCCCACTTTGACATCCTCCTCAAATGCCCAACGCACTATTGGTCTTTGATTACCGATTCCTGGAATATTCTCATCCAAAGCCTTTACACCGTTTACTGGACGAATGGTATAATTATTTTCTTTAGCCACAGCTTCAAAATCGCCCTCGCCAGCTTTGATTTCAAAATTGGAAGCATCCCTAAAAATGGCATTAATGGTTGTCTCTGATGGCTCAATTTTCCTGGCAATAGTACCAACTTTAACGGCCTTCTTTTTGTCACTTTGGCCTTCAACCTCAATCACATGGAATCCAAAAATAGTCTTCACCACACCAATATCACCAACCTTGCCTTCGAACTCAAAAGCGTTGAACTCCGGAACCATCTGTCCGTAAGGGTGCCAATCATAACGGCCTTCATTAGCAACACTTCCTTGGTCCGAAGAAAACTCAGTAACCAATTCTGGAAACTTGGATTTATCTCGCTTAATAACCGATAGTAAACTATCCGCCAAAGCTTTTGCTTGGTCTTCAGTTCTCGTAACATCCGGGCCAGCACTTTGTGCTCCAATAAAAGGGACCAAAATATGTCTCACTTTAGCCGAATCTGGAAGATTTTTGGTTTCAATAAGCTTGGTTAACTTAAACATACCATTGTCCTTGTAAGGCCCAAAAACATCGCCTTGTTTCAAATTATAAATGCTATCTGCCACTGAAGCGGGCAAACTTGATTTAAACACGAAACCATCATTGAATTTCTCATCCGAATCACCAACCAAATTGATATAACTTTCATGCTCGGCAACCTCAGCAAAAGGCTTTATGGAATCCGTTCTTCCATTATTGTATTCAACGGTTCCGTTTTTATACTTCTCCAAAATGGCTTTAATTGCATTTTCATCTTCTATGGTAGCCTCTTCCTTAAATTCTACATATTTGATATCGCGGGAAGCCTCTACTTCAAATTCGCTAGCGTGTTCCTTTATGTAGGCCTTAATATCAGCTTTGCTTACATTAATCGTGCTATCTATAATTGAAGAATATGGAATTTGAACATATTTGATGTCCACCAAATTACCCTCCATTTTATGGTCCAATTCACCTTCAGCAAGAGTACCGACTAAACCAGCTTTTACCAAGTTGAAATAGTTTTGTTCTAAAGCTCTATTAGCCAATTGCTTTTCATAGGTTACCCAATCAGAATAGGTTATGGGACGACCACCCAAAAAACCTGGTTGTGGTGCGATTTCCTTTAAGTTGGCAATGAATTCATTCAGTTTATTTTCATCAAAAAGACCTGCGGCATTTTGAAACTCAGGATTGGCAGACAAGGGTGTTTTCAACAAATCGCGCATTTGATCTTGCTCTACTGTAATGCCCAATTTTTCATATTGCGTTTTAAAAACAGCCTCTCGCAGTTCTTGGTTCCACACTCGGTTCATTACTTGCGTATTGGTAGCGTTTGGCCCCATTTGGCGTTGCAAAATTTCCACTTTTTGCAAAAAGTCATCGCGCTTTACTTCAATATCGTTAATGGTAGCCACTGTATCCTGAGATCTCGCGGAAAGGGCATCACTATTACGGAACAAATCCGCCAATACGAATGAAAATAAGGCCAATGCAATGACCAAAATCAGGATTAATGAACGCTGTCTAATTTTATTTAAAACTGCCATGGGGTTGTCTTTAAATTTTAACCGTTTATTGTTGGTTTTTTGTTATGCGAATTTGCCTTGACACCGTTAAAACAAAATCCCTAAAGGACTTTAACTTTGGGGGGTTGACAAAAATATCGTGCGCGAAAATACCATTTTCTGTTTAATAATAAAAGGGGAAATCAGGTTTAATTGGACTAAAAAGCGATGCTGGGGGTATTCGTTAATCCGACTCCATAATTTTGAGCTCTACTAGATCGATTTTGGTATTTGATACTTCCAAAACTGTAAACTGCAAAGATTCAATGTCAATTATTGCACCTTGCTCGGGGATTTCTTCGGTATGGTTCACGATAAAGCCCCCCAAAGTTTCATATGCTTCGTCCTCAGGAAGATTAATTTTATAGGTTTCATTAAGGTAGTCCACTTCCAAACGGGCAGAAAACACATAAGTTTGCTCGTCCACCTGCTCTTCTTTCAGCACGGCCGTGTCGTGTTCGTCCTCAATTTCGCCAAACAATTCTTCCACGATATCCTCAACAGTCATAATTCCTGATGTGCCACCATATTCATCCAAAACCACAGCAATACTTTTGCGCTTTTTGATTAAAATATTCAGCACGTCGCTAATCAGAACAGTGCCCGGCACAAACTCCACTGGCATCAAAATAGACTTGATAGTTTTAGGTTTTTTGAAGAGCTCAAAAGAATGGACATAGCCCAAAATATCATCAATGGAATCTTTGAAGACCAAAATTTTAGAACAGCCTGTTTCGGTAAACAAAGCACTCAGAGATTTAATGGTATCGTTGATGTCTACGGCAATAATCTCGGTACGGGGCACCATCACCTCGCGGGCCTTTACCTCAGCAAACTCCAAAGCATTTTGAAATATCTGGATTTCGGAATCTACCTCGTCGTGCTCCTCCACCGATTCCATCTGCTCGCTTATATAATTGCCTAACTCTACTTTGCTAAATGCGATCTGGATATTATCGCCTTCGGTCTTAAAGAAGTACTTTAACACCATATCCGAAATCCAAATCACAAAATCGGAAACCCAGGTGAACAGTGCATAAAATATAAAAGCTGGAATAGCCAGTATTTTCACTAATGAATTGGCATAAATCTGAAAAAACACTTTGGGCAAAAACTCCGCAGTTATCAATATGACAAAAGTTGAAATTATCGTTTGCGAAAGCAGGCTTAAATCCGTAAACATATAGTTAACAAAGGCCGAATCCGACGGCAACATGGATTGAAACCAATTGACCAAAACATCACCCATAAAAAACCCGTAAACTACCAAAGCGATATTGTTTCCAATAAGCATGGTGGTAATAAATTTTGAAGGCTTGGCAGTCAATCTAGTTAGTACATTTGCCAAAATGCCTTCTTGTTTCTTTTCAATTTCAATATGGATTTTATTGGAGGACACATAAGCGATTTCCATACCCGAAAAAAAAGCGGAAAGAATTAGTGATAATGCAATAATAACAGCGGACAGCGTCATTTATTGATCTTTGTTATCGAACTTTTTATTGAACCGTCTTCGGAAAAAGAACATAAATATTGCCGTAGCCCCCAACAAGATAGAAGCATAAGCAATTTCGCCGTTATTCGAATATTTCGAAATGGCATCGTAGAAAAACAGGATGGCAAATATCAAATAAGCGTATTGAAAAAACTTGGTGTATTTCATCATTTGGACATAAAATGTATGCAAAGATAGTCAAAATTGAAATGTTTAACTGAATGAAAACCGGACGATTATTTACTCATCCAAAGTGATTATCCCCGTGATTTCCAGCACCTCTGCATTTGTAAAATCTCTGTTAGAATCAAAACCATTACCGTGAATCAAATCCTGACCCGTTCGAAACGTAACGGGTTTGTTTGTGAACAGCCATTCCTTACCTTGATCAAAATACAGTTGTTGGGCAAAAAGCGTATCCTTACTATGCATAGCAATCTTAACGTTGCCCTGTAAATCTATCAAATCTGTTTTTAAGTACAAAACAGCATAGTCTGAAATTATAACATTCCTTTCACCGCCCTCACCGAATAGCTCCAAAAATATTCCTTCCGTAAATTCCCTGTAAGGAAAATTGCGATTTGTAAAATCCAACATTTTATCGCTTTGCAGTATAACTTTTACCTTTCCAGAATCTGTATATTTCAAGTGAATATTTTCAGCTTCCCCGATAGGTTCATTTTCTGAAATACCGATTTTCTGAACTTCTTTGAAGTTGTTTTTACATGAAAAAACCATAGTCATGGAAATTGCCATGACTATGGTTAAAATATTATTTATATTAAGTTTTCGCACTAAAGATTAGGCACTTGTACTGAAGCCCCTATCCAACAACCAATTTTAATAGTTTGTCCTGCATTACCAGCTGTAAAAATTTCAGCTCTTTGAGGTGCTTTTGCTTCATAATTTGCCGCAGACTGCGCCGCCGCTTTCTTTAAAGTTGGATCAACACGAGAAGCTTTTCTAGCTTCTTGAGCCGCTAACCAGTACACTGCTCTTTTATTAAAGTTAGTATCCCCACAGTTTTTAGCACTAGAGGCATACATTGTTGCAATAGATAAATGTGGACGACCATTAGATGGGTTCAACTTTAAGGCCTCTCTGAAGAAACCCCTAGCAGCTCCGTAATTCCCTTTTGATTTCAATTTCAAACCAATTCTGTAGTTCAACTTTGATTTCTTAAAGTCGTCTGTTTCCAAACTAATGGCTTGCTTGTAAAAGTCGATAGCTCCTCTTGTATCCCCATCTTTATCCTTCAATATTCCCAGATAGAATGCAGAATTTGCAGATGGGCTGATTTCATGATATGCGTTTACCAATTTAAAGAATAACGGATCGTCCGTACATTCTTTTTCGGACATTTTTCCAGCCGCACGTTTTAACCAAACTGCATCAGCCCTATGGGCTTCAAAGTCTTTTGTGTAAAGAGGTATCAAGTTTTCACAATTTGCTCTGTCTCCAAGCTTTCCATCAATACTACCAGAAATTTGGTCATACGCTTTTAAATAGCTTTCAAAATATCTCTTATAGCTTTTCTCTTTTTTGGATAAGGCAACTCCTTCTTGCCCATCTACACCTTCTTCTTTAGCAACAAGTTTGTTCAATTTTTCAGAGTAGTTCTGAACTTCACCTTCCACTTTTTCAACCACATCATCGTATTTATTGAACAAATCCTTTGGCGGTTTCTTTCCTGCATCGTATAAATCCACCATCAGAGAAAAATAGGTATATAAACTTTTCGGATTATTAAAAGTGCTTTTATCCATATGATAGGCATTATCAAAACACTCAAAAAGCTCCTCGTCTGTTTTGCCTAAAATATCTCTATTATCATACATTAGCTGACATGCCTTGGCCATATACTCCCCTTTGGGCGTTTTGCTTGTGAAGTACTCAGCTCGTTGTTCCCAAAGCAAAAGCAAGTCTTCCATAAAGGCCTTTTTTTCTGCCCCAGAAGAATTTTCAATTTTATGGTCTAGAATTTTTTCACCATCAATATAAATGGCATTATTAAATTTAGGGCACTTATTTCTTACTGCCATCCATGGCTCATATGCCTCATCGAAGTTTTTTGCCTTTGTATATTCGTGGAATACTGAAAGTTTAGTCATACACTCTTCATCCTGCGCAAATCCTAAGCCTAAGCCTGCAACTAAAAGTGTAAAAAATAATGTAATTCTTGTTTTCATGATAATTAAATTATGCTGTTAGTCATATTTTCGCTTTTGAAACCATCTATCGTTCAAAGATAAGCTAATCTGAAAATTTATAAAATTCTCTTGTATTAAATTACTGTTAGTCGTTCCTCGCCTACCAATTTCAAATCCTAGATTGGCGTTGGAGCCAAATTCCCCAACCGGAACACCTACTCCAAAAGATATGCCAAACTCGTTTATAGACTCTTTTCCCAAGTTATTTTCGATAACCAAGCCTGTTCTTTCAGTTCTGAAACCAGCCCTGTAAACTATTCGTTTGAGATAACTGGAAAACGAATTGTACTTGGGGATATAAAATCCTCCAAACGAGAACGTTGACCCATCCTCGTAAATAGTTTCAGTTGCCACATCATCGTATAAAGGATTGCCAAAGTTACTGATTTTCTGGAAAGTATATTCGGCACCCACAAACCACTTTAGGGGTTTTCCGATCCCTGCACCAAAAGAAAATTTAGAGGGCAATACTAAATCCGTCTCCTGCAAACCGCTATCTTCCAGATCAACATCAACGGTAGCAATAGTAAATTCCCTTCCGGCAGTACCTATGTTAACCGTTGAAAACGAACGTAGGTTTTGGGACGTTAGTTTACTTTCGGGGGTATATGTAGCACCCGTTACTAGCTCCAAATTATTTTTGAGCATCTTTTTATATGACACCCCGAGATTTAAATTTAAACCGCTTAGGTCAGAACGGTTGTTTTCACGAGACTGCAGGTTCAATGGCACCCCATCACTGTCGAAACGAAATTCGATAGCGCTATTTCTAATATTTCCAAAGTTATAATTAAGGTCGACACCAATGCTTAACTCATCCGTAACCGAGTAAGCCAAGCCGGCAAACACTTTATTTAAACCTCCTTCCCCATTTAAACGATTTTTGGTTTGGCCTTCATCGTTCAAGGTTTCCAACTTATAGCCCACAGCTGTATAAGGCAGAAGCCCAAAGCCAAAACCAAATTTCCCGATAGGTACGGCCATTGCCAAGTAATCTACTGACGCTGAGGATACATTGGCTTCGCCCGAGCTACTTTTTAAGGTTGACGAAGTATAACTTCCTCCAATGGTATATTTAACAGGACGGTTTTCATTATTAAAACTGGCCAAATTCGGTCCCGTGAAGGACGCCGGGTTTCTAAGATTCACATGGATACTGTCGGTATAAATACTCAAACCTCCCATGCTGCGATTTTCCACCGTACCCTTAAATTTTAAACTACCGATACCATAAAACGAATAAGGTGAGGCAATGCCTTCTTGCGCAAAAGATGAAATACTAAATACAGCAATAAAAACTACTAAAAGTTTTTTTATCATTAGTTTGAATTGAATTCCAAAATATAATTTAAACCCTCCAACAGAAAATTTGAGTTGGCAAATATGCTACTTTTTAATTGTTCTGACAAGAAATTAGCATCCCCTCCTGTTAAAATAACTGTTAAATCCGAATATTTTTCTAGATAGGCTTTTATAAAGCCATCTATTTCATTTACAACACCGTTTACCACACCTGAATGTATAGAACTGCTGGTTGACGTCCCAATAATATTGGATGAAGCTTCTGTCTCTAAAAACGGTAAATTTGCAGTAAAATTATTTAGTGATTTATAGCGCATTCTAATACCAGGTGAAATGGCACCACCGAGATATTCATTTTTATCCGTGATAAAATCATAAGTGATACACGTACCGGCATCTATAATCAGCACGTTGTTATCTGGGTAATGCAATACGGATGCACTGACTAGAGCAATTCTATCGATACCCAAGGTTTTGGGGGTATCATATTTATTTTTGAAAGGCACTTTGGTGGTATGGGAAAGCTCTAAAAGATTTATAGTCTTTTTGATAGACTTAACCTGGGTTTTACTTAACCTGCCAACCGAGGAAACGATACCTTTTTTTAGTTTCGAATACTTGCTGTTCAAAGCCATCACTTCATCTACAACCTCTGCAAGTCTGGTGATTGTTTTAAAAACGAGCTCGTCCTTTTCAAAAACCGCCAGCTTTACATAAGTATTCCCTACGTCAATAACTAAATTCATCCCCATATGAAAAGCGTAAATCTACAAAACCGCATTAATTAATATCTTAAAAAATTTATAATTGTTCCGATAAAAAATCGGGTACTTTTTATTATTTTTATTTTGGCGAATAACAAAAATGAATATATATTTGCATCCGCTTTGGCGAGGTTCCTTAGCTCATCCCGATAGCTATCGGGAGTTAGAGCAAAGAAAAAATCGCATAGTATGAGGTACCTTAGCTCAGTTGGTAGAGCAAAGGACTGAAAATCCTTGTGTCCCTGGTTCGATTCCTGGAGGTACCACAAAAAAATCCCGAAACTTCAATGTTTACGGGATTTTTTGTTTTTGTCATTTATCTGAACTACTTTAGAGAATAAACAAGTAACTCTAAAAAACAATGCCTAAACGCATTACCCTAAAACATATTGCCGATACGTTTGGTGTGTCCATTGCCACGGTGTCCAAGGCTTTGAGCGATAGCTATGAAATCAGTACCAGCACCAAGGAAAAAATTGTGGCTTATGCTAGGGAGCACAACTATAAGTCAAAAAGCATTGACCTCAGTTTATTAAGCAAAAAAACAAAAACCATTGGGGTTATTATCCCAAATATTATGAACAGTTTTTTTGCCAAGGTATTTGTTGGCATTGAGGCTACAGCTAATAAACATGGCTACCATTTGATTTCCTGTATTTCCAATGAATCCTACGAAAAAGAGGTAAAAACCATAGAGCTTTTAAAAAGTGATACTCTGGACGGCATCATTATTTCGCTTGCGGAAGAAACCCAAATGAAACAGCAATATGCCCATTTAAAAAACGCCATTAATGAAGGGGTGCCAATGGTGATGTTTGATAGAGTTTCAGATAAAATCGATTGTGATAAAGTGATTGTAAACGACAAAGTAGGTGCTTTTGAAGCCACCGAACACTTGCTAAAAACGGGTTGCAAGCGCATAGCGTTGGTTTCAGTAATTGATAATTTAAGTGTGGGCAAACTAAGGGTTGAGGGCTATAAAAATGCCTTAGAAAAACACAACATTCCGGTTGAGGAAAAACTCATTATACGCTTGGGTAGATTTGAAGATTTTGATACTGCCTTAAAAATTACTCTATCGGATAAAACCATAGACGGTTTGTTGTGCCTGGAAGAAAGCGCAGCTATAAATGCACTTCGCATTGTAAATCACATGAAATACCGGATTCCTGAAGAAATGTCCATTGCCTGTTTTACCAATGGCAAAATTTTGCAACATTTGACCCCATCCATTTCCGCCATTAGCCAACATGGCAAACATATAGGGGAAACCGCAGCAAGCATTTTGATAGATCGGATTGAAAAGGACGATCAGAACAAACCTAACGCTACAAAAGTGGTGAAAACAAGTTTTATCGAACGCGAAAGCACGAGAAAAGTTTGACGAGAATCCCCCCGAAAAAACTTTGATAAAAAAAGTGACGGCAGTTGCCAAAGCCACCTGCCGTCCCTAAAAGAGCTTTTAAAAGTTGTTTTACTATGTTTTCCAAATACTTTCCATTTCCTCCAAGGTTTTGCCCTTGGTTTCTGGGACTTTTTTAAATACAAAATATATCGATAGTATAGCACCCAATGTATATAAACTATAAGCAAAAGCAAGCCCCATTGAACCGAGTAACATAGGAAAGGTTAATGTTACAATAAAATTCGCTATCCATTGGGATAGTCCTGCAATTGCCAGTCCAAGACCCCTGATTTGATTTGGGAACATTTCACCGAGCATTACCCACATTACAGGGCCCCATGAGAAGTTAAACAGCATAACATAGGCATTAGCCGCTATTAGTGCAAGTATGCCCATGGCGTCACTTAATTGTAAGGTTTCCTGTCCTGTTGTTGGATTAATCTCAAGTGCTCCCGTAGAAAATGCATACACTACCAAAGCTAATGTAACACTCATTCCAATAGAACCAATCATAAGTATCGGTTTTCTTCCAATTTTGTCAACCAAGAATAAGGAGAGCACAACGCCAGCAATACTTAGGGCACCAGAAATCACATTAATCAATAATGAATCGCCTTCATCAAACCCGACCGCTTGCCAGAGCACAGCACCATAATAAAACACCACATTAATACCAACAAATTGTTGAAATGCGGCAAGTCCAATCCCTACCCATACAATCGGTTTTATACGTCCAAGGGTTTTATCATATAAGTCTGAAAATCGTGGTTTGTGATGGTCCGAAGCTAATGATGAATCTATTTCCTCAACTTTTTGCTCTCCCATCAGCGCACCATAAATTTTACTGAGCACTTTCTGTGCTTTATCCTTATGTCTTTTTGCTACCAGATAACGTGGACTTTCCGGTATAAACAATAGAGAAACAAAGAAAATAGTGGCCGGAATTAATTCCACCCAAAACATCCAACGCCATGTTTCGTAATCCCACCAAAATGGATTCAAGGAGGAACCAGAAATATCGGCCAGTTTATAATTACTCAAAAAGGAAAAAAATAAGCCTGCGATAATGGCAATTTGCTGAGTAGTAGCCAAAGCACCCCTATATTTTGCGGGCGCAATTTCGCTAATATATGCGGGTGCCATAACCGAAGCTGCACCTACACCTAATCCCCCAAGAATTCTATAAATTATAAACTCTATTGACGATGTAGAAATTCCTGAGCCCCAAGCAGATATTATAAATAAAATAGAAGCCGCGATAAGCATGGACCTCCTACCATATAAGTCGGCCAATTTACCTGCAAAAAACGCACCCACAGCACAGCCTAACAACATGGACGCTACATTGAAACCACTACCAATATTTTGCGCCTCAAAGGCTATTTCAAGTCCTTTTACCGTCCCGTTTATAACACCACTATCAAATCCAAAAAGAAAACCTCCCAAAGTAGCAACTATGGTAATTCCAATGACATATAATTTATTTACTTGTTCTTCTGTTTCCAAAATAATATGTTTTAAATGTTTGTAATTTTTCTTTAGGGACTTTAAATGCGATAAACTAATGCATTAAGTGCTTAAATATACTGATTTATAATATTCTCAAATAATTCCTGCTTACCACTCTTCAATTGTAGTTCTCCATTTTGTTGGGCTATTTTGAACAGGTCGTTAAAATCCAGTTTTCCTGATTCAAAAGCCTTTCCGTCTCCAGAATCAAATGACGCATAACGTTGCTCTCTTAACTTGTCGTACGCCGAAGATGATATGATTTTATCGGCAGTAATCAACGCTCTTGCAAAGGTATCCGCTCCACCAATATGCGCTAAAAAGATATCCTCGAGGTCAGTAGAGTTCCTTCTGATTTTAGCATCAAAATTAACACCGCCCCCTTGCAGACCACCTGCTTTCAAGAAAACTAGCATAGCTTCTGTAGTTTCTTGAATATTATTTGGGAACTGATCGGTATCCCAGCCATTTTGGTAGTCGCCACGGTTGGCATCGATACTTCCTAGCAAACCTGCTTTCGCCGATACTTCTAACTCGTGCTGAAAAGTATGTTGTGCCAATGTTGCATGGTTTACCTCAATATTCATTTTGAAATCTTTATCCAATCCATAATTTTGAAGGAAACCGATTGCTGTAGCCGCATCAAAGTCGTACTGGTGCTTCATGGGTTCCATAGGTTTTGGCTCAATAAAGAACGTACCCTTAAAGCCTTGCGCCCTGGCATAATCCCTTGCCATAGTTAAAAACTGTGCCATGTGATCAAGTTCGCGCCCCATATCCGTATTCAATAGGGACATGTAGCCTTCACGTCCGCCCCAAAACACGTAGTTCTCGCCGTCCAATTTAATCGTAGCGTCCAAAGCCAATTTCACTTGGGCTCCTGCTCTGGCTACTACATTAAATTCAGGATTGGTAGATGCACCATTCATATATCTTGGGTTTGAAAAACAGTTGGCTGTTCCCCAAAGCAGTTTAATACCAGATTCGGCCTTTTTCCCTTTAATATAGTCCGTAATGGTTTCCAACCTCTGTTCTGACTCCGATAACGATGCCCCTTCCGCTACCAAATCGAAATCGTGAAAACAGAAATAATCAAAACCCATTTTACTAATAAACTCAAAGGCGGCATCGGCTTTATCCATTGCAGCCTGAATAGGGTCATTAGATTGGTCCCATTCAAAACTTTGGGTTCCTGGCCCAAATGGGTCTGCCCCTTGTCCGCAGAAGGTATGCCAATACGCTATTGCAAATTTAAAATGCTCCCTCATGGTTTTACCTGCAACCACTTGGTCTGGGTTGTAGTACTTAAATGCTAATGGGTTGTCGGAATCTTTGCCTTCGAATTTAATCTCGCCGATTCCTTTAAAGTATTCTTTGTCTCCTAAAATTGCCATTTTATTAATGTTTATGCGTTGATATGTTTATTTGTTCTGTACTTGCGTTTTGGATTGAGGTCCCGATAGCTATCGGAATTGAAGCTCTTTTTGTGTTGTTGCACCTATGCAACACAAAAAAGCGACTGCCGAAAGCCCGACCTCCCGATAGCTATCGGGAGCAGTAACGCCCTAATTATTCAAAATCAATTCCAATTGCTTTTTCCAGTTTTGATATGCTGTTTCGTAGGGTTTTTTGTTGCCCAAGGGTTTGTAGGTCATCACATGGTCGTTTGCCGAGATGTGTTCGCCAAATTTTTTGAAATCGCCATCGGTCAACCCTACCGCTCGGGCCGCACCCACGGCACCCGTGGTATTATAAATTTCAATATCGTGTCCGATTAACGTGGCCACGGTTTTTGAAAATATTTCGGAACGGAACAGGTTGTCATTGCCTGCCCTTATGACTTTGATTTCGGCATTATCAGCTTTTAAAATATCCATGCCATAGACAAAGGAAAAGGCAATGCCTTCCAGTGCCGCACGACATAAATGACCTTCGCTATGTGTATTTAAGTTCAAGTTACAAATGTGGGTTCCCACTATTTTGTTGTTGAACATACGCTCGGCGCCATTCCCATATGGAATTACGCAAACACCCTCTGACCCAACGGGGATAACATCTGCCTTGGCATTCATTTCCTCATAAGAATTGGAAGCCAAGTTATCCTTGAGCCAACGGTATTGAATCCCTGCACCGTTGATGCATAGCAGTTTTCCTAAAGTCTTAGAAGTTTCCCCATAATTGACATGGGCAAAGTGGTTAATCCTCGACGGCTCTTGGGACTTTAGCACATCGGTTACGGCGTACACCACTCCAGATGTACCACCGGTTGCCGCTACTTCGCCATGATTGAATACATTTAGCGACAGAGCATTGTTGGGCTGGTCGCCCGCTCTGTATACAATAGGAATACCCTCTAGCAATCCGGTTGCTTTTGCTCCAGAACTGTTGACACGACATTGGTCGCTAAAATTTTCAACTATTTCCGGCGTTAAATTCTTGTCAATGCCATAGTATTCCAATAGCCAATCGGCAACGGCATCGGCTTTATAATCCCAAAGTATACCTTCAGAAAGCCCATTTTTTGTGGTATTGATATCACCGGATAGCCTAAGAGCAACAAAGTCCCCTGGCAACATATACTTGTGAATTTTAGCATAAACATCCGGTTCATTATCTAGAACCCACTTTAATTTGGACGCCGTAAAATTGCCTGGTGAATTCAATAATTTTTGCATACAAGCATTCTCCCCTAAAGCTTCAAAAGCAGTATTTCCAATATCTACGGCACGACTATCGCACCAGATGATAGAGTTTCTCAATGGTTCGCCGTCAGCATCAACCACAACCAACCCATGCATCTGATAAGAAATACCTATTCCTGCAATTTTGGAAGCATCAATACCACTCTCTTTTGTAGCCCGTTTTGTGCCAATACACACATAATTCCACCACAAATTTGGGTCTTGTTCTGCCCAATTTTGTTGTGGCGCCACAATTTCCATTTCGTTTACCGGTTCATTGAGAGTAATGACGCTTGCCCCTGTTTCGGCATTCACAATGGCTACTTTTACCGAAGAGCTCCCCAAATCATATCCTATGTAGTACACTTATTTTAGTTTGTTAGTTAGAGGGATGAAAGTTAAACATTCACCCTAAATTTTAAGGAAATTACAAGATATACTTTTTTCGTTTCTACGAAAAATTTAAGTGATACTAAATATTTCTAAATTCTGTTAAGTCCAGTTAATTTTATCGACATAACCACTAGATGCTTATATTTACAGCTAAAATTTTAAAATGCAAAAGACATATTACGATCCCGCAGACCTCCGAAAATTTGGGAACATCACTGAATGGAGCGAGGAACTAGGTACTAAATTTTTTGAGTATTACGGCAAAGTGTTTGAAGAAGGCGCCCTTACCGCCAGAGAAAAATCATTGATTGCCTTAGCGGTTGCGCATACCGAGCAATGCCCCTATTGTATCGATGCCTATACCAAGGACGGTTTGCAACGCGGTGTTACCAAAGCAGAAATGATGGAAGCCATACATGTTGGTGCCGCCATAAAAAGTGGTGCAACGTTGGTGCATGGGGTACAGATGATGAATAAGGTGAATAAGTTGGATGGGTAAAGAAGCCCCTCGTGGCCTCCCCAAGGGGAGGAACTTTACTCAAACACAAAAAATAGTAGTTTTAAAATGAATGGGGTTATTGAGTAAGTTTTGGGCGTTACCACTCCCGATAGCTATCGGGAGATCGGGCTTTCACTACTCGCTCTCTTCGAGGAGCTCAAACAGGCCGTTTAATCCCTAACGCAGAATCCAAAATTTTCAAGACTATTAGAACTTAAGAAAGTACAATGACGAAAGTAAAAACACAATCCCTTCATAAACGCGAAAGCGCTTTGGCCAATAGCAAACGGCAAATGGAAATCCTCTCAAACGGTATTTTCCAAAATGGGGAATTACCAAAGTTTGCCTCAAAAATCGCTGAAACCAATCAGTTTCCGCTCAAGGCGCAAAAACTGGAAATCCTGCAAATCAACGTAGGCTATATGTGCAACCAAGTGTGCACGCATTGCCATGTAGATGCCGGCCCCGACAGAAAAGAAATCATGACCAAAGACACCATGCAACAATGTCTGGAAGTGATTAAAAACACTGGCGCGCACACCTTGGATTTAACGGGCGGCGCACCCGAAATGAACCCTAATTTCCGATGGTTTGTGGAGGAAGCAGCAAAAGCAGGTATCAAAGATTTTATTGTACGTTCTAACTTGACGATTATTCGAGCCAATAAAAAATATCACGACTTACCTACATTCTTTAAAAAACATAATGTGCATGTCGTTAGCTCCATGCCCCATTGGACACGGGGAAAAACAGATAAACAACGTGGTGACGGGGTATTTGACGCTTCCATTGAGGCACTAAAAATGTTGAATGCCGAAGGTTATGGCATGCCGGGCAGCGGTTTGCGTTTGGATTTGGTGTACAATCCCTCGGGAGCTTTTTTACCCGGTGATCAAGCCTCAATGGAGAAAGACTTTAAAAAGGCACTTTTAGAGGATTTTGATATCCATTTTCATAACCTTTTCGCCATAACAAATTTACCAATTTCAAGATTCTTGGATTATTTAATTGCCTCTGAAAATTATGAGGATTACATGTATCAATTGGTTGAAGCCTATAACCCCATGGCAGTAGCAAATGTAATGTGCACCAACACACTTTCTGTAAGTTGGGACGGCTATTTGTACGACTGCGATTTTAACCAAATGCTGGAATTGCCTGTAAATAGCAAGGTGAAACACATTTCAGACTATAATGAAAATCTTTTAGAAGGCAGGAATATTGTAATTTCGCAACATTGTTATGGATGCACTGCTGGTGCCGGAAGTAGTTGCCAGGGTACAGTTGCATAAATTCTTCAGATGAAAAACATAATACTACTTTTATTTATTTGTAGTGCTTTTGCAGGGTTTTCCCAAAAGAAATTGGCTAAGCTTTTGAAGCAGCAAAACACAGAATCCATCCCCTATATTTCGGTGGACTCTTTGTATCAAATACAAAACGAGGTCATTCTATTAGATTCGAGAGAAGAAAAAGAATTCAAAACCAGTCATTTAAAAGATGCCATTTGTGTAGGCTACGACCATTTCAATCTGGAAAACACAATAAACCAACTGCCCGATAAAAACGTCAAAATAGTGGTGTACTGTTCTTTAGGCATCCGTTCCGAGGATATTGCCGAAAAACTAAAAAAGGCAGGATACACTAATGTTTTAAATTTATATGGCGGTATTTTTGAATGGAAAAACAATGACCTGGAAGTCCTAAATTCAAAAGAAATCCCCACGGATTCGATTCATACATTTTCGGCATCATGGAGCAAATGGCTCAAAAAAGGCATAAAGGTATATGACTAAAGGTCTCGTCATCGTTTTTGTAAAAAATATTAAGCTTGGCACAGTAAAAACCCGATTGGCCAAAACCATTGGCAATCAAGGTGCTTTTGAAGTTTATAAAGAATTAGTGGATATTACCGAAAAGGCGACATCCGAGGTTGAAGCAGATAAGCGCATTTATTTTTCAGATGCCATTTTGGACACCAAATGGGTCGGTTTCGAAAAGTTTGTACAACAAGGTGAAGACTTAGGTACCAGAATGAAAAACGCCTTCGGCCAAGGATTTGCGGATGGATATGAGCGAATCGTTTTAATTGGATCGGATTTACCGGATATCAATGCCTCTCATATCTACAATGGGCTAAAAGCCTTGGAGCATTCTGAAACAGTATTTGGCCCAGCGATAGACGGGGGTTATTATTTGATTGGACTCTCTAAAATCCACGATTGCGTCTTCGAAAACAAACCTTGGAGCCAGTCTATTTTGCTTCAAGAAACTTTAAGCGAATTAAAGTCAAAAAACATTACATTTAGTATTTTAGAAACCTTGAATGATATTGACACATTTGAAGATCTTATCGCTTCTGATTTTTACAAATCGAACGCGGAACTTCAAGAAAAAATCAAACAATTGAATGATTAAGTTTATAAACGAAACGGTAGACTATCTAAAAGAAAAAGGCTTTGACAGCCCTGAAATTGGCATCATTTTAGGCACCGGACTTGGGCAACTCATCAATGACGTTGAAGTTTTAAAAGAAGTAAGTTATAACCACATTCCCAACTTCCCTACTGCTACTGTTGAGTTCCACAAGGGCAAGTTAATTTTCGGAAAACTGGCCGGAAAAAAAGTCGTAGTAATGCAGGGGCGTTTTCATTTATATGAAGGCTACAGTTTACAGGATGTCACCTATCCAGTTCGAATTATGGAACAATTGGGCATTAAAACTCTTTTAGTTTCGAATGCCGCAGGTGCTATCAATTTGAATTTCAAAAAAGGGGAATTAATGCTGATAGAAGATCACATCAACCTTCAAGGAAGTTCGCCATTGGCGTTCAAAGGCGTGTCCCAATTCGGGGAACGCTTTGTGGATATGAGTGCGCCTTATGATGCCGGCATCAATACCAAGTTTAAAAGCATTGCAAAATCCAAAGGCATCAAATTGCACGAAGGCGTCTACGTTAGCGTTGTTGGCCCCCAACTGGAAACCCGCGCCGAATATAGAATGTTGAAAATTATGGGTGCCGATGCCGTTGGAATGAGCACGGTACCTGAAATCATAGTCGCCAATCATTTAAAATTGAAAGTGGCCGCCGTGTCAGTTTTAACAGATGAATGCGACCCAGATAATTTGGAACCCGTAAATATTGAGGAAATCATAGCGATGGCTACCAAAGCGGAACCCGATATGGTGCACCTCTTCAAAGAATTAATAGAATCTTTATAGTAAACAGTTGGCAGTGGCAGTATGCAGTCCACGGAAAACGACATACTGAACACCGTCAACTGAATACTGATCACTGAACACTGAATACTGAACACTGAAAAATGAGCACATACCTAGACACGACCCACGACGTATATAAAGAAGCCGCTTTAACCCCCGATGTAGGCTTATGTTGCACCACCAATCCTATTTGGGAATTGCCAGGACTGAAAATCCCGAAAATCATGCAGGAGATGAATTATGGCTGTGGCTCAACCGTTCATGCCAGAGATTTGACCAACAACCCAAAAATGCTTTATGTTGGCGTTGGTGGCGGCATGGAATTATTGCAGTTTTCCTATTTCAATCGCCAAAAAGGCGGTGTGATTGGCGTGGATGTGGTTGAGGAAATGCTGGAGGCCTCGAAAAAGAATTTCATAGAAGCCGAAAAACAAAACGAATGGTTTAAAAGTGAATTTGTAGAGCTCAAAAAAGGGGATGCCTTAAACTTGCCTGTTGAAGATAACAGCATAGATGTAGCAGCGCAAAATTGTTTATTTAACATTTTTAAAGCAGACGACTTAAAAAAGGCCATCGCTGAAATGTATCGTGTCCTAAAACCTCACGGAAGATTGGTAATGAGCGATCCTACCTGCGAGCAACCAATGAATGAAAACCTTCGCAACGACGACAGATTACGAGCCCTTTGCCTAAGCGGTAGCTTGCCTATTTCAGAATACGTTAAAATGTTAACCGATGCCGGTTTCGGCACGATTGAAATTAGGGCAAGAAAACCTTACAGAGTATTAAGTCCAAACCATTATGATACAGACGAGTTGATTTATATCGAATCTATTGAAGTAGCAGCCATTAAAGACCCTATGCCCGAAGACGGGCCCTGCGTTTTTACCGGGAAGGCTGCCATTTATTATGGCGAGGAGGAATTTGTGGACGATAAAAAGGGCCATATTTTATTGAAAAATCAACCCTTAGCAGTTTGTGATAAAACGGCCAAAGCTTTAGCCGATTTGGGTCGGGATGACATTTTTATCAGTGAATCTACCTATCATTATGACGGTGGAGGCTGTTGTTAATTTTTTAATTCAAAGAATATTCTTGTGATTGGATAAATATGTTGAGCTCATAAAAAATTCCTATTCTGGGTATTGGAACTATCTAAAAAATGAGATACTATTTCAAAACCACTGGGACAATTATTTTTATGGTTTAATCGGTATTTCCCTGTTGGTTTGGTGTTTGGAACTATGGTTTCCTTGGCGGAAGGACCAACCCATATTCCGGAAGGATTTTTGGCTGGACACCTTTTATATGTTCTTCAATTTCTTTTTGTTAAATCTTATCATTTTAATCGCCCTTTCCAATGTAGCTTCGGAACTTTTAAACGATGCCTTGTCAGGTATTGGACTAGCGCTTTCCGACTTTCAATTGTTTGATTCCGATGATCTTCCAAAATGGTTGGGTCTGTTAATTTTCTTTTTGGTCAGTGATTTTGTGCAGTGGAATACACATCGGCTCCTACATCGGATTCCTTTTCTTTGGAATTTTCATAAAGTGCACCATTCCGTAAAGGAAATGGGCTTCGCGGCACATCTGCGATACCATTGGATGGAGCCCGTGGTTTATAAATCCTTGTTATATATTCCTTTGGCACTAATCGCCAACTACAATGCACAGGATGTCGCCATCGTCTATTTTTTTGCCATTGCAATCGGCCATTTAAACCATGCCAATTTGGGATGGAACTACGGCGTGCTCAAGTTTGTTTTTAACAACCCAAAGATGCATATTTGGCACCATGCCAAAGATTTACCAAAACATGTTAGGTTTGGTGTCAACTACGGACTAACCCTGAGTATTTGGGATTATATTTTTAATACGGATTATATCCCGTATAACGGAAAAGATATTGAACTGGGCTTTAAAGGTGACGAATCCTTTCCCAAGGATTTTATAAAACAAGAACTGTATCCGCTTATGTCAGAAAGTGAAGAGGCAAATTAATCTGGAAATCTAAGCTTCAAATGAAATACCTACTAATTTTTGTTTTTTTAGTCCTTATGATATCCTGTTCCGGGACTAAAAAAACGGTCGCTAAGGCACCTTCAACTTCCGCTCCAAAACCCTCTATAAGCTCAGACACTTTACAGTCACCCTCTACGGATATCCCTGAAATCATAGATTCGTTGGATGTTAATGCGTCCGAAAAGCACACCGAAATTATTGAGGAATCTATTCAAAAAGATGACACGGATTCTGCAAATTTTAGTCATTCTACTTTTAATGATTTACTTCAAAAACATGTTTCAGAACTTGGAAATGTAAATTACCAAGGCTTCAAATCCGATAGGAAAAGTCTAAACAATTATATCAAAGAACTCGACAAAAACTTGCCAAACAACAACACTCCCAAACAAGAAAAACTCGCCTATTGGATCAATGCCTACAACGCCATGACCGTGGATTTGATTTTACGACATTACCCCGTAAAAAGCATTAAGGACATTAAAAACCCATGGAAACAGCGCCATTGGAAGCTGGGTGAAAAATGGTACAATTTGGATGAAATCGAGCATCAAATTTTAAGAAAAATGGACGAACCACGTATCCATTTTGCTATTGTTTGTGCGTCTTATTCATGTCCAAAACTTCAAAACGAAGCGTTCACCGCTTCCAATTTAGAAAAGCAATTGACGAAGGCTACAAAAGATTTTTTGAGTGATTCTGAAAGAAATATAATTTCAGAAAACCGGTTGGAGCTTTCCAAAATCTTTCAATGGTTTGGAAAGGATTTTAAGCAAAATGGTTCTTTGATTGATTTTCTGAATACATATTCTGAAGTAGGCATATCAAAAGAAGCAAAAATTCGTTTTAAGGATTATAATTGGGATTTGAATGAATGACACTAGCGTCATCCTGAATTTATTTCAGTATCTCATATAGATTCTGAATCGAGTTCAGAATGACAAAAATTTTTTTAAATGAACAAATTATCAATCATCATACCTGTTTTAAACGAAGCTAGCAACATAAAAAAACTGTTGCATCATCTCATTGAAAATGCATTTAATGCGAATGACTTGGAAATTATTATTTCAGACGGTGGTAGTTCCGATGGTACTTTGAACAAGATTTCTTCTTTTAGGCCTCACAAGTTTTTAAAACCTGTGAGGTCTAATGGCTCAAAAATTAAACTCATCCATTCCGAAAAAGGACGCCCCAAACAAATGAATACCGGAGCAAAACATGCTACGGGCAATGTACTTTACTTTTTGCATGCTGATTCCTATCCCCCAAAATATTTTGACCAATTTATTGTTGAAGCAGTTGAAAAAGACAAGCCAGCAGGCTGTTTTAGAATGCGTTTCGATAGCGACCATTGGTGGTTAAAATTGGCAGGTTGGTTAACTGCCCTGCCCTTTCGTGCATGCCGAGGCGGTGACCAAAGCCAGTTTATTACCCGTAAACTATTTAATGACATTGGTGGCTACGATGAAAACTTCACCATTTACGAAGACAACGATTTAATTAAAAAACTGTATCAAAAAAAGCAGTTTGTTGTCATACCTAAATGGTTAACAACTTCGGCAAGATGCTATCGAAAACATGGCATATGGAAAACCCAATATCATTTTTGGCGTATCCATTTAAAAAATAGGATGGGTGCCTCGGCACAGGAACTGATTTGTTACTACAAAGAAAATTTGGTAAACGCCTAAGAGCGGTTTCTTCCCATTTCATCGGGATACAAATCTTTCACCACATCGCTTTGAAAAACCTCTTTCGTGTCAATATTTATGGCTGAAAGCGGGCCAAAAAAGGCAGCACCCGTATCGATATTCCAGACGTTTATGGCGTTCATTGGTTCGTAGCGTTTGTAGTTGATGGTTGGTGTGTGCCCAATGTAGATTTCATTGTAATGGGTGAGCCTCTTTGGATATAGTTCGGAATTCTTTTCAATGCGTTTATCCATTGTGAGTGCCATTTCCCAAAGGGTACGGTCAAAATACAAAGTGGTTTTGAACACTTCTTTTTCCACACCGTGCATTGAAGTAAAACCTGCGTGAAGAAACAATCGGTTTTCTTCATCCAAATGGAACATTTTTAGATTTTCAAAAAATGCTAAATGCTTTGTTTTTTGGGCATCGCTAAAACCTTCATAGCTTTCCATGGTTTCCTTTCCGCCATGCATATACCAAACTTTATTGACATCGCCATCGCGCAACCACTCCTCGCACCAAACGTCATGGTTACCTTTGATGAAGATACATTCGAACTTTTCGGATAGTTCAATTAAAAACTGAACCACTTGAGCAGATTCGCTCCAGCCATCCACGTAATCTCCCATAAAAATTAGGCGGTCTTCCTCCTTGATTTGCAGTTTGTTTAAAAGTTCAACCAACGCTTTTAGGCCACCGTGAATGTCTCCTATTGCAAATATCCTCATGCTGTTTCATTTTTCCACAAAGCTAGTAGTTTCTAAAAAATAAACATTCATACGTAAATCAAATTAAGATTAAAAAAAAGAATTTATAGAGCATATATTCCATTATTCTACAGACTTTAAGTATATTTAGTTGCAAATAACTAAACCACCAAAATCAACAATTCATTGGAAATCAAAAAAGTACTCGTTGCCAATCGTGGCGAAATCGCTATTAGAATTTTTAGGGCCTGCACAGAAATCAATTTAAAAACTATTGGTATTTACACTTATGAAGACCGATATTCCCTCCACAGGTACAAATCGGACGAATCCTACCAAATCGGTGAAGACAATGAACCTCTAAAACCTTATTTGGATATAAGTGCCATTATAAAAATTGCTCTTGATAACGGTGCAGATGCCATTCATCCCGGATATGGATTTTTATCCGAAAATGCTAATTTCGCAAAAGCCTGTAAAGACAACGGAATTATTTTTATTGGCCCAAATGTGTCTGTTCTAAAGGCTTTGGGCGATAAAATTACGGCAAAACAAGTTGCTGTTGATAATAATATTCCGATCATTAGGAGCAACGAAAAACCCCTAAAAAATATAGAGGTTGCCATTTCTGAAGCAGAAAAAATTGGTTATCCTATTATGTTAAAAGCGTCGTCTGGTGGTGGCGGTCGTGGGATGCGAGTCATCAGGGAAGAAGAAGAACTGAGAAAAGCATATAACGAGAGTAAACGAGAGGCATTGAATGCCTTTGGCGACGATACTGTGTTTTTAGAAAAATTTGTTGAAAACCCAAAGCACATTGAAATACAGATAGTTGCAGATAGTCATGGAAACATGGTGCATTTATTTGAAAGGGATTGCTCCGTGCAGAGGCGCTACCAAAAAGTGATTGAGTTTGCACCCTCCTATGGTTTGAAGGACGAAACCAAACAAGCATTGTACGACTATGCCATAAAAATTTGCAAAGCAGTAAACTATAACAACATTGGTACTGTAGAATTTTTAGTAGAAGATGATGACATATACTTTATTGAAGTCAACCCAAGGGTACAGGTAGAGCATACTGTAACGGAAGTTATTACCAACATTGATTTGATAAAAACACAACTTTTTATTGCCGGGGGTTACAGACTATCAGATGAACAAATAAAAATACCAAACCAAGAATCTTTAAAAATTAATGGATTTGCCCTTCAATGTCGTGTAACTACGGAAGACCCCCAAAACGATTTTAAACCGGACTATGGCACAGTTTCCGCTTATAGAAGTGCATCGGGGTTTGGCATTCGATTAGACGCTGGTAGTATTTATCAGGGCGCGAAAATATCGCCCTTTTTCGATTCTATGCTGGTAAAAGTTACCGCACATGGCCGGACACTTGATGGTGCCAGTAGAAAAATCCGCCGGGCATTGGCCGAATTCAGGATTCGAGGCGTAAAAACAAACATGCCCTTTCTTGATAATATTCTAAAGCACAGCACCTTTAGACAAGGCTTGGTAACGGTTAATTTTATAAAATCAAACCCGGATTTATTCGTCTTTAAAGCACCCAGAAACAGAGCAACAAAATTGATTACCTATTTAGGCGATGTTATTGTTAACGGCAATCCTGACGTTAAAAAGAAGGACCCTAATAAAACCTTCGTTAAACCAAGTGTACCCAAGTTTGATGCCAATGCCCAATACCCAGAAGGCACTAAAGACTTGTTGAACAAAATGGGACCCGATAAGTTTGCACAATGGTTATTAAATGAAAAGAAAATTCATTTTACGGATACCACTATGCGCGATGCCCACCAGAGTTTATTGGCTACAAGAATGCGCACCTTCGACATGCTGAAAGTAGCTGAAGGCTATGCCAAAAATCATTCTGATATTTTCAGTATGGAAGTTTGGGGCGGTGCTACATTTGATGTTTGCCTACGCTTTCTTCAAGAGAATCCTTGGGAAAGACTGCGATTGTTGCGAAAAGCTATGCCCAATCTACTGTTACAGATGCTCATAAGAGGCTCCAACGGTGTTGGCTACAAGGCATACTCAGATAATATTATAGGTGAATTCGTAGAAAAATCCTGGAAAAACGGCGTTGATGTATTCAGGATTTTCGATTCGCTCAACTGGATGAAATCCTTGGGCCCTTGTATAGAACATGTGAGAACTCGAACGAAAGGTTTGGCCGAGGGCTCCATTTGTTACACTAATGATATTCTCAATCCTGATAACAAAAAATACAACTTAAACTATTATGTAAATCTTGCCAAAGAAATTGAAGGAGCCGGTGCCCATATTTTGGGCGTAAAGGATATGGCGGGCCTATTAAAGCCCTATGCCGCTTACGAGCTTATTTCAGCATTAAAGTCCGAATTGAAAATTCCCATCCATCTGCATACCCATGACACTTCGTCCATTCAGGCGGCAACATACTTAAAAGCTATTGAAGCTGGTGTTGACGTAGTCGATGTCGCCCTTGGCGGTTTATCTGGTTTAACATCTCAACCTAACTTCAATTCACTGGTAGAGATGATGAAATTTCACGAAAGGGCAAGCGACATAAACATAGATTCCCTAAACGAATATTCTAATTATTGGGAGGCGGTCAGGGAATATTATTATCCTTTTGAATCTGGGTTAAAAGCAGGATCCGGAGAGGTTTACAAGCATGAAATACCTGGAGGACAATATTCAAATTTGAAACCGCAGGCACAAGGTTTAGGACTGGAGGCACGTTTTCATGAAATCACCAAAATGTACGGAGAGGTAAACAAACTTTTTGGCGATATAATCAAGGTTACCCCCAGCTCTAAAGTGGTTGGTGATATGGCCCAGTATTTAGTAAGTAATAATTTATCTATTCAAGATGTCATCGAGCGTGGCGACAGCATTTCATTTCCGCAATCGGTGGTGGATCTGTTTAAAGGCGAATTAGGACAGCCAGTAGGCGGATTCCCTAAAAAGCTTCAAAAACTGGTGCTGAAGGATCAAAAACCTTATACTGATAGACCCAATGCACACATGCCCCCGGTAGATATTGAAAAGGAATATCAAGCCTTCAAAAAAATATTTGAACACGATTTAAGCAGAAATATAGACTTTACGGATTTCTTATCCTATCAGCTTTATCCAAAGGTGTTTACGGATGCTTACAATAAGCATTTAAAATATGACAATCTTATGAACCTGCCCACCAAAAATTTCTTTTACGGCATGGACATAGGCGAGGAAATCATTGTCCATTTAGATAAAGGAAAAACCTTATTGGTAACCCTGGACTCCATTGGCAAACCTAATGATGACGGTATGGTTACCGTTTATTTTAAAGTAAACGGACAAGGCAGAAGTGTGCAAATCAAGGACACTTCAATCAAGATAGATAAAGTGGAAAATGTAAAGGTCAATAAGGACGACGAGCATCAAATTGGGGCTCCTCTGCAAGGGATGCTATCCACTATTCTGGTAAAACGCGGTGAAAAAGTTGTAAAAAACCAGCCTTTATTTATCATCGAAGCCATGAAGATGGAAACTACAATTACGGCCACAACGGATGCCACAGTTAAAAAGATTGTTTTAAAAACTGGAATTATGGTAAATTCTGATGATTTGGTGATCGTTTTGGAATAGGATGTTTTAAAAATATTGCCCAATACCAAACACAAAACCTTTGGTGGCATTTTCGCTGATACCATAGCCATAATCTATCCTGAAGATTGCATTATAGATTTTTTTATGGATAAAACGCAGGCCCAATCCTGGATACACCTTAACGTTATCAGCCTTACTAAAATCACCAAAATCACCACCGGGATTGCGCCATGAACCGGCATCAACAAACACATTCCCCTGAAGTACAAACCAGTTTTTCTCATACAGGGTATGTCGATATTCGGTATTCAGTACGACGACCCCGGTACCCCTATCGATGGTGTTCCCAACACCCCTGACATTCAAATTATTATCAACAGAAAATGGCGCAAAAGGCGTTTCGTCATTTGAAGATAACCCCATTCGTAATCTATTGGCCCAATTGCCCCGTTCCCCAATTCTTTTAAAATAGAAAAAATCGTTCCATCCGATAAAAAAATCTGGCAACATCGCGTCCATTGAGGTAACGTATTGCAGGTTTAAAATACTTCGAAACCCGTCAACGTACTGGTAAAAATAATCGAGGTTATTGAACTCGTAAATGCCTTTTAAGAGCCATTTATGCACCTTCAATTCGGGCCTGTTATTCACATTATCCCCTCTAAATTGGTAATCCTCAGTAAAATAATTCACACCCAACTCAAAACGATTATTGAAATTTAAGCGATACAGCCCTAAAATTTCATAGCTCTCATTATTGTATTTATATTGATCGTCTTCGGTTCTGTCATCAAAAAACACAGGTTCCAGAGTGGTCAAATCCTGATAATTCACAGCGAGTCCAAAATGCCTCGAAAACAAAAATGGTGCCCTAAAATTTATGGCGTATGAATCGTAAACATCCTTCTGGTAAAAACCTCCAAAAATGATATTTCTCCCAAAGGTATTGAATTCGTAAAGCCCAATGCGATAAGCAAATTCGTCATTATCCGTGGTATAAAAATTGACTGAAGGAATCAAGGTGAAATTTTCCTCGATGTTATAAAACACGTTGTATTTGCCATCTTCAGCTAGAAATACTTGATACGACGCATGGGATATGGAAGGCAGTCGCTTTAAAAGTTTTATATCGGCATCAATCCGAAGGGAATCCAATACATCACCCGCTTTTATGGAAGCGATTTTTTTTATAAAAGACGTCTTCAATTTTTCGTTGCCCTGAACCTTTACATCGGCAACAATAGCGTTCTGAGCCTTCAAACAGAAAGAAACACCTAAAAGAAAACCAAAAAACAGGATTTTGTTCATCATTCGGCCACAAATGGGGTCATAATTACCTCGTTTACCCAATTATCCAAGCTGACGTCCATCAATGTAAATACGTAAGTTTCACCTTTTACAAGATTTGGTGGGGTACCTTGGGTAACATTCAAAACTACGTTATTTAAATTATAATATTGGAATTTATTTTCTTGGGTATAGGTTCCGGATAGGAATTGAAGGTCTTCAGTTGCAATAACTTGAAAGAAAATAGCATTGTTTTCAACGGAATTAATGTCCCATGAAAATACCGGCATTAGTGACTCTTCTTGATTAATGGATACAACATCGCTCCAAGTGGTTGGTTGCGAAAACACCTTTGAGCGAATGGGCGTGGATATTTCAATAGTGTTATCCAATTCAAAAGTTACGACAAACCATTTACTTTGGGAGCGGATTTTAAATACTTGCATCGCGCCTTGAAATAACGGTTCGGAATTCAAATTCACCAATTGATATTTAGAAAAATCTTTCCCATCCTCAGCAAAGGATTCGTAAAGCCTAAAATCTGTTGACCCCATTTCGGGATAGAAATACACATTAATCAAATCGGGCGCCTCATTATCACTTGCCGAGCAAGCAATGACTTCATTTTCGCTAAAGGTTTTATCGCTAATGAATTCGGATAAAATATGTTCATTATTAAACAGGATGGATTCCGAATCATCGGACACGCACGACATTAAAAAACTAACAAATAATAGTGTAATTAAACTTCTCATCGGCTTGACTTAAAATAGTATTTTATAATAGTTTCTGCAGGCTTATTCTGCGGAGTGAACCTTGTATTTTTTTCTCCTCCAACATTTGTGTGGTCAATAAACCATTTCCAAACAAAACCGCCTGAAAACCAGTCTTCTTTCCAAAAGGTTTTAAACAGGGCCTTTGTGGCATTGGCCTGGGCCTCTAAATTTACAGCCCCCATATTTCTATCACTTTTCCAGGGCTCTCTACCAGTAAAATCAACACTTCTGTATCCGAATTCAGTAAACAATACAGGTTTATCGACCGCCTCGGATAATTCACGAATTATGTTCACATGGGGTTTCCAGCCCTCCAAGCACTCTTCTAAAGTTGGAGTTTTGCTGTCGCTCACGGGAAAATAGGCGTCAATCCCAATAAAGTCCATCTCATTCCAAAATGGCGTGCGTTTGAACTCATCCCAATTAGCTGCATACGTCAACTTTCCTTTGTACATTTTTCTTATTTTCAAAACCAACTGATGCCAATACTCTGGTCTGTGTTT
Source organism: Hyunsoonleella aquatilis (assembly GCF_014270105.1). Classification (GTDB taxonomy): domain Bacteria; phylum Bacteroidota; class Bacteroidia; order Flavobacteriales; family Flavobacteriaceae; genus Jejuia; species Jejuia aquatilis. The sequence continues at coordinate 407,060 of NZ_JACNMF010000001.1, read as the reverse complement.
AATAAATCGCTCCAGTTCGGTGCCGATACAAAATATTTCAACTTTTAGCTCTTCCGCTAACTGAGCATACTCTAAAATGAATTTTGAATACGACGCTTCCAAAGTGGTCCAATCCGTTTCATTATTCATTTCGATAAATCCAGTGAACTCGCCATGCCACACCCAAATCTGAGGTTTCAGCATGATTTTAATATTCTTTTTTCTCAATTCACCCACATATTGCCGAGCTCCATTTGCTGTCTCTCCAAACCATTGCCTGTGGGTATTGTAAACAATATTCGGGTGTTTCAAATCCCGAATAAATCCAAAAGGCATAATGGCAACATAATTTGCCTTGACATCCACTACAGGTTTTACATGAGCTTCAGACACCTCAGCATTGGCCGCCACAAAGCTTACGCCGTTGATTTTGTCGCTTTGCGCTGTACAAGCTTCCAGGCTGATACATAAAATGAGAAAAAGGAGCTTAAATAATCGCATTTACATAGCAATATAAAAACTCCTAAGTTACTATTTTTTGGGTTTTGTTTTTTAGAACAACGCCCTTATACCGATATTAAAGGTTTGGCCCAAGCCAGTGGCTTTACCAAAGGCAAAATTGGAATACAAAAATTCAATATTCAATTCGTCTGTTAATTGATATTTAGCACCACCTCCAAAAATAGTCGCATTTTGATTAAAATCGTTTGCCCCTTGGTCATTGCCACCAAAAGAAATCAACTGAAGGTGTTGCACCAAACCAAGTACAGTAAACTTTGAGCTTGGAAAATAACTCAAGAACACACCTGGAGTTAAGCGCAAACTGTTGTAGGCAAAACTTGCTTGCTCTCCAAAATTATATTCCGTGTTCAATTCAGTAAACAATTGCCAATCTCCACCTGCAAAACTGTAATCGTAGAAGAATCTATTTTGAAAAATGAATCCATCTTGGTCCAAGAACACCCCATCCTCGGTTTCATTATCGATGAGTGGAATATGAAATGCGGTTTGAATAGTGAAATTCCCCACACTTTTTATCGGGTTAAATTTAATTGCCGGTGCAAACGATGTTAAACCTGAGCGTGCTGTCCCTCTTTCGCCATCAAAAGAAAACACATCTAGAGCATTTCTGCCTCCAATGGCATTAGATCGAATCTCAAATAACAAACCAACGTTGAAATTGTTGTTTTCAGAGACACCGGTAAAAATATCAACTGAGGAGGTAAAAAATGTTTTTCTTGCAATATCCTGTTTTTGAGTACCCTCCTGATTTCCAAACAAATCCTTGGTTTCGGTATATAAATTGTTGAACCATTTAATGTCCCACTGCCCTTTTTTCAACAGAATTGAAGGGGTATAGGTTTGAATGACACTGCGCTTTTCTTCTTGATCATCTTCCTGGGAATATCCGTTAAACGAAATGGTAATTAATACTAATACTGCTATTATCTTTTTCATTGTTTTAATTTTTGGTTTATTGGTTTTTCTCAGACCTGTCAGGTTTTGAAAACCTGACAGGTCTTTCAGTGTTCTATTGTTTATTAATTGTCCAGTCATAGGGGAAGTAACTCAGCTTCCATTTGCCTTCCAGTTTTTCGGTTCTATACTGATTGATAAAATCGATTTCGTCTGTATCTTTTGTTTTAAAATCTTCTTTATACCACTCCATAATTTGAGACACTTGCACTCGATTTTTCTTGGCATTCACTCTAATAAAATCTCCATTAATGGCTTTTTTAGTTTGGGTTTCCAATTGAGCATCCAAAGTGTCGGGCATGTATGCCTCGTTAATTAAAGGTGGGCACCCAACGGCACCGCAAACCAACACAAAATGAAACCTTGGCTCCGTAAAATTACCTCTTAGCAATTTATGTTCTATGTCATTTAAAGTGATGCTTTTGCCTCCAACACTGTGTTTCGTTTTATCAAAAAATCCAGCATTGTCCAAAGGTGATTTTGTGGGGTATTTATCGATCAGCCCCTTAATTACAGATAAATTATAAGCGTTAATCCAAAAGGCTTGATAGTTTTTGGCATTGTCTTTTGAAACTGAAATCCCTTCGGCAATTTTTAAAACTTCATTCAACTGTGAAGGGTCTTTATGGATATTATCATAAGCTACCCTTCCGTTTGCTACATTGGCTTTAAAAAAAGCATCTGCCTTATTAAAAAATGTTTTTAAGTCCTGCGCGGTAGCTGAAAAACTAACTGTGAAGATGACTAATATAGCGATATATTTTTTCATTTTTATCGATTTGAATTTTAATTTTCTGAAACCTAAGTCTGACGTATTTTAAGAAACTTTCAAAAAAAATAAGAAATTTTTAGCGTCTTAAAACTGTAAAACTCCTTACAAAAATAGGTCAATTTAAACTTGTTCTAAATTAGGGGCTTGCATTTAAGTTCTTATCTTTAGGTGCGACCTAATGTCACAGCAACCACAAAATTATGGATCACATTGTTATCATAGGAAACGGAATTTCGGGAGTGACCGCCGCAAGGCACATTCGAAAGTTATCCGATAAAAAAATTACCATTGTTTCCGCAGAAACTGATTATTTCTTTTCGCGAACCGCACTGATGTATGTGTATATGGGACACATGAAATTTGAACATACCCAACCTTACGAAAATTGGTTTTGGGAGAAAAACCGAATCAACCTTAAAAAAGGCTTTGTAAAGGAGATTGAAACCGATAAAAAAACCTTGGTTTTTGCTGAAGGTGATACACTTCCATACGATAAATTGATTATTGCTACCGGAAGCAAACCCAATAAATTTGGTTGGCCCGGACAGGATTTGGATGGCGTTATGGGCATGTACCACAAGCAAGATTTGGAAAACCTGGAAAAATATGCCCCGAATAATAAAGTTTGTAAGCGCGCCGTGATCGTTGGAGGTGGATTGATTGGGATTGAACTTGCCGAAATGCTAAATTCCAGAAGTATCCCCGTTACTTTTTTAGTTAGAGAAAGTAGCTTTTGGAATGGTGTTTTGCCTGAAGGTGAAAGTGAAATGATTAACCGCCATATTAAAAACCACCACATCGATTTGCGTTTATCTTCTAATTTAAAAGAGATTAAAGCTGATAAAAACGGAAAGGTAAAATCTGTGGTGATTCAGGAAACTGGTGAAGAAATTGCCTGTGATTTGGTTGGGTTGACTGCTGGGGTCTCCCCGAATATTAATTTTCTAAAGGATTCTGCAATTGAAACTGGAAGGGGTGTAAAAGTGAATCGTTTTTTGGAGACCAACGTAAAAGATATTTATGCCATTGGCGATTGCGCCGAACAGCATGAAGCCATTGGCCAACGCCGACCTATCGAAGCCGTTTGGTATACGGGGCGCATGATGGGCGAAACAGTGGCCCAAACCATTTGTGGAAATAAAATTGAATACAAGCCTGGACATTGGTTCAACTCTGCCAAATTTTTGGATATTGAATACCAGACTTACGGATGGGTGTTTAGCGAGCGCAATAAGCAAGATTATGAAACTCATTTCCATTGGATACACAAAGATGACACAAAATGCATTACTGTGGCATATCATAAAAATACCAATCAATTTTTGGGAATAAATACATTTGGCATCCGAATGCGCCATGAGGTTTTTGATAGATGGCTAACGGAAAAACGTGATGTCGATTATGTTATGAATCATTTATCTCAAGCTAATTTCGACCCAGAATTTTATGGCCGTTACGAAACCGAAATTCTTTCGGCATTCTCTAAAACTTTACAAATCGTACAATCATGAACAATAAAATAAACCATAGCATGTCTTTGGCAACACCGGATGCCCTTGATATTACAAACACCCAAAAAGTAGCCTTGGCATTAGGAATTATTGGGCTTTTCATTTTGGCGTTGGCGCTTTTCAATGTTGACTTTCCTAATCAAGGGTTGTTTTTAACCCTAGCTTTAGGACTCATCACTGGAGGTACTATTTTGTATTCCAGAGAAGCCTACCTAAAAAAATTGGAGGGTATCAAAAACGATGGGGTTTGGCTAAAATCAATTTCATCCAGAGGGGTTTGGGGCTGGATTGTTGGTGTAATCCTTACCGCATTTTACATTATACTTTATTTCTTCCCGAAGTACTTGGGGCTCGGAACCGACGGAGTGGAAAACACAGGTTTAATAAGCCTTTTTGACCCCTTAAGCAAACTATTAAGTGGACGACCTGCCAGCCAATGGTTTGTTTACGGTACGCTCTACACCATTGCCATTTTGGCCTTCGGTTATAAATTTATTTTGAAATATCGACACAATCGCTACCAGCAGATACGCACAGTTTCGGTGATGTTTTTTCAATTGGGCTTTGCTTTTTTGATTCCGGAATTTATGTATGTGATGAACAGCGATTTGCCGTATTACGATTTAAAAAGTATCTGGCCGCTCAACTATTATATTTTTGATGAGTGGTCCGTAAAGGCATTTCTGTCCAACGGAACGATTGGTTTAGCATTGCTGCTTTTTGGCATCATTTCCATATTCGTCATCACTCCAATTTTAACTTATAAATTTGGAAAACGTTGGTACTGCTCCTGGGTTTGTGGTTGTGGTGGATTGGCCGAAACTGCAGGTGATTCGTTTCGACAGTTATCCTCAAAAAAACTTTCCGCGTGGCGATTGGAGCGTTGGCTCATTCATACGGTATTGGTCTTTTCTGTAGTGATGACTACCGCGATGGCCTATACCTATCTCGGCTACAGTAGTAATGACTTCTGGTTGACCCGAGGGGTTTTTATCAGCCTTGTTATTGCATTTTTAACTTTGATTTTTGTTGGTGTAATGGTCTTCAAAAGAAAAGAATTGGGCAAAGATGCCAAAATGGGTGCCATTGGCTTTTTCGTAACCATTACACTCTTACTTATCATGCATTTTACAAGTACCACAGACCATTTATTTTTCATTAAAGGAGGTACGTTACGCTCTGCATATGGCCTTTATATTGGTTCCATATTTTCAGGGGTAATAGGTACTGGATTTTATCCCATTTTGGGGAGTAGAGCTTGGTGCAGATTTGGTTGCCCAATGGCGGCCATTCTCGGGTTTCAGCAACGTTTATTTTCCAAGTTTAGAATTACGACCAATGGTGGACAGTGTATTTCCTGTGGAAATTGCTCAACGTATTGCGAAATGGGTATCGATGTTCGCGCCTATGCTCAAAAGGGTGAAAATATTGTGCGCTCCAGCTGTGTGGGCTGCGGGATTTGCTCGGCAGTTTGCCCGCGTGGCGTATTAAAACTTGAAAACGATAGCATGAAAGGACGTATCAATCCAAACGAAATTTTGTTGGGGAATGATGTCGATTTAATGGAATTGGTTAATCAAAAGTAATATGCGATTTTTAGTAGCAGTATTCAGTCTACTTTTACTTACCTCAACTCTTTCGGCACAAAAAAGATATCAAAGGAACTACTATAAAAATGGGGTTTTGAAATCTGAAGGCTGGACGGAAGATAATTTGAAAATCAAGTATTGGACCTTCTACTATTCAAACGGCAATACAAAAAAAGAGGGGCATTTTAAAAATGGTAAACCTGTAAAATATTGGTACTTTTACCGCGAAAATGGCACTAAGGAGAGCGAGGGCCACTTCATTCATGGCAAAAAAAATAATTGGTGGTTGTTTTATGACGCTATGGAAAAGTTAAACCATAAATGTCAATTAAAGAACAATCTCAAAAACGGCTATTGCTTAATGTATCAAAACGAAAGATTAGTGTCCGCCAGACGTTTTAAGGACGGAAAACAACTTAAGGAATGGACGGATTTCCGATCTTTCAAAAGAGACAATAATCTTAACGATTTAAAATGAGCAAAACAGGTGCTGAGCATAGCCAAAGTATAAATGTCATCATTCCTGCCTATAATGAAGCAGATTCCATTGCGAATGTAGTTACGGACATTCCCGATATTGTGGATGAAATCATCGTGGTAAGCAACAACTCCAGTGACACTACCGAAATCAATGCTGAAAAAGCGGGCGCTACGGTGTTAAGGAAAACCCAAAGGGGCTACGGCTACGCCTGTTTAAAAGGTATGGACTATGTTGCCAAAAAAGCAGAACAACCGGACATTATCGTTTTTATAGATGGGGATTATAGTGATTATCCCGAAGAACTAACCAAAATTGTCACGCCTATCCTAAATGATAACATTGATTTTGTAATTGGAGCCCGAGTTAAACGACTACGTGAAAAGGGTTCCATGACCGGCCCCCAAATTTTTGGAAATTGGCTGGCCACGTTTTTGATGAAACTTTTTTTTGGTGCTAAGTTCACCGATTTAGGCCCATTTAGGGCCATCAAATACGATAAACTGCTCGGTTTAAAAATGGAAGACAAAACCTACGGCTGGACTGTAGAAATGCAACTCAAGGCCTTAAAGCAAAAATTATCATATACCGAAGTGCCTGTAAAGTACCGAAACAGAATAGGTTACTCAAAAGTTTCAGGAACCGTAAAAGGTAGTATATTTGCTGGCATAAAAATACTTAGTTGGATTTTCAAATACAGCTTTAAATAATGTATGTAGAAGCCGTCATTATTGTTATTTATACCATCGCGCTAGTGATGATATTTTTATATGCCTTGGCGCAACTGAATTTGCTGTTCAACTATCTCACTGCAAAAAATAAGGAAAAGGATTGTCCAAAATTCGATTTATCCAATCCCGATGAAATCCCCCTCGTTACCATTCAACTTCCCGTTTTCAACGAAATGTATGTGATGGAACGGTTGCTGGAAAATATTGCTAAAATTGACTATCCGCAGGACAAGCTTGAAATCCAGGTGCTGGACGATTCAACAGACGAAACGGTTGAAAGCACTGCTGCACATATTGCGACACTTCAAAAAACTGGATTGGATATCAAACATATCACCAGAACCAATAGACAAGGTTTTAAAGCGGGTGCTCTCAAGGAAGGTTTAGAATTTGCCAAAGGTGAGTTCATTGCTATTTTTGATTCCGATTTTTTACCAAATGAAGATTGGATCAAACGTACCGTTCCTTATTTTAAAGATGAATCCATTGGGGTGGTGCAAACCCGCTGGGGGCACATCAATCGTAACTATTCACTGTTGACCAAAATTCAGGCTTTTGCCTTGGATGCCCATTTTACTTTGGAACAGACCGGTAGAAATTCAAAAGGGCATTTTATCAATTTTAACGGTACGGCTGGTATTTGGCGAAAAGAGTGCATCATTGATGCGGGTAATTGGCAGGGCGATACGCTTACTGAAGATTTGGACCTGAGCTATAGGGCACAATTGAAAAAGTGGAAATTCAAGTATTTGGAAGATGTGGAAACGCCCGCAGAATTGCCGATAGTGATTAGCGCAGCGCGCTCACAGCAATTCCGATGGAATAAAGGTGGTGCCGAAAACTTCAGAAAAATGCTCTGGAAAGTTTTGAAGAATGAAAACATATCCGCAAAAACCAAAGTACATGGGCTGTTGCATTTACTTAATAGTACGATGTTCCTGAACATACTAATAGTAGCTATCCTAAGTATTCCAATGCTTTATATCAAAAACGAATACACTCATTTGAAACCTTACTTTTATGTAATGAGTTTCTTCGTGATTAGTACTATCATATTCTTTGTTTGCTACTGGATGATGTATCGAAAAATCTATGGTAGCGGTATTAAAAATTTTATGAATTACATTGGAACGTTTTTCCTGTTTTTCTCCATTGCTATGGGCTTTTCACTACATAATTCCATTGCGGTTTTAGAAGGACATTGGGGCAAAAAGAGCGAATTTGTGCGCACCCCAAAATTCAATATCAAAAAGTATAAAGACAACTGGAAGAACAACAAATACCTTAAAAAGAATGTATCCGTACATGTAGTTTTTGAAGGGCTTTTGATGCTGTATTTTGGCTTTGGAATGTACAGCGCCTTTATTGTGGGAGACCAAGGTGGTGACTTTGGATTGTTTCCCTTTCACCTTATGCTGTTTTTTGGTTTTGGCTATGTCTTTTTTAAGTCTCTGGCTTCTAAGGTTTAATACCCAGAAACCTGTCCATCCTTTCTACTTTCCGAAGCACCATGGTACACTTTATTTTCATCATTCCACATAATAGCCTGATAACCGCCGTATCCGCCCAGTCCAAAACCTACCTTATGTCGTTTCCACATCAATTCTCGAATGGTTTCATAAGGTATCCCAGATTCAACACGGATCGTCCCAGTGCCCTCTGTTGTTTCACCGGTAGGTTTTGAACTTCCTGAATGGTCCCATCGGGGCGCATCACCAGCCTCTTGCACATTCATCCCAAAATCAATAATATTCATAATAATTTGTGTATGCCCTTGGGGCTGAAAATCGCCACCCATCACCCCAAAGCTTAAAAAAGGCTTACCATCCTTGGTGACGAATGCAGGTATGATGGTATGGAATGGCCGTTTCCCAGGTTCATAGGTATTAAAATAACCCCGGTTCAAATTAAAAAGTTCACCCCGATCCTGCAACATAAAACCTAATTTTGGAGGCACCATTCCAGAACCCATACCCCTATAATTACTTTGTATAAAAGAAACCATATTGCCTTCCTTATCCGCGGTAGTAAGATAAATAGTTTCACCAGCACTGATTTCGCCCGCCTCGTATTTCGATGCCCTTTCAGTAATTAGTTTTCGCCGTTCATCAGCATACTCATCAGAAATCAATTGGGAAACAGGGACTTTTGCAAAATCCATGTCGGCATAATATTTCGCTCGATCCTCAAAAGCCAGTTTTTTCGCCTCGGTAAACAAATGCAAGTGCTCGGCACTTCCAAATTCAATGTTTGAAAAATCATAACCTTCCAATATCTGCAACATTTGAAGCGCCGCTATGCCCTGTCCATTGGGTGGTAACTCCCAAACATCGTAACCTCGATAATTTACGGATACAGGATCTACCCATTCACTTTTATGGCTGGCCAAATCTTCCTCTGACAAAAAGCCACCCTTATCTTTTATAAAATCCGCTATGGTTTTAGCAATTTCACCTTTATAAAAAGCATCCCTGCCACCCTTGGCTATTTTTTTATAAGTATCAGCCAAATAAGGGTTTTTAAAAATTTCACCTTCTTTTGGAATCTTACCATCAATCATATAAGTATCCTCAATATTGGGAAACCCAGAATTTTTAAAATATCGAACAGTACGATTAAAACTTAACCCAATAAGCTCTGTAAAAGGAAACCCATTTTCTGCATATCCAATGGCCGGAGCCAAAATAGTTTTCATAGGAAGCGACCCAAACTTGTTGTGTAACTCAAACCACCCATCTACCGCGCCCGGCACGCTAACAGGAAGTGGGCCAGTTGAAGGGATTCTGGTTAATCCTTTTTCTTCAAAATACTCAAGCGTTAAACTTTTCGGGGATCGGCCACTTGCATTTAGCCCGTATAGTTTTTGGGTTTTGACATCCCACAGAATCACAAATAAATCACCTCCAATACCACAACCGGTAGGCTCCATAAGTCCAAGGGCCGCATTGGCCGCAATAGCGGCGTCAATGGCGTTGCCACCTTTTTTTAAAATATCAATCCCAACTTGAGTAGCGAGCGGGTGACTGGTGGCCACCATGCCATTTTGGGCAATAACCTCAGAACGGGTAGCAAATAATTGCCCTGTAAGTCGGTCTTGGGCAAATGCCGAAAATGTCAAAAACAAAAACCATACGGATAACTTAAAATTTTTCATAGCACAGAATTTAAAAGGAATATGAAGCCCAACGAAGTTACTCGATTTATTTTGTTCTGTCAAGTGGTTTAATCAAACTCACAAATAGCGTTATATTTAACCTGTGCTTTTAAATCTGATATTCTTTAAAAAAAATATGGCGCCAGTACTGGTTGTACTTGGAAGCATCATACTTTACTGGAATTTTGCGTATGGTTTAGAGCGAACGGAATATGCAAAGCTCATTGCGCTCTACGCAGGACTATTTTTGCTCTTCTTCCAGTTGATAAAGCACTTAAAACACAATATCAAATTACTGACTTATTTGGCCTTTGGGTTTCGGGCCGTTTTTATTTTGGCCATACCCAACCTCTCACAAGATTTTTATAGATTTATTTGGGATGGGCGGATGATTCTTGAGGGCTTCAATCCTTATTTATTTACCGTTGAATCTTTTATCGGCCAAGGCGAATTACCAGTAGCGCAAGCATTGGAACTTCGGGAAGGCATGGGCACACTGAACGCAAGCCATTTTACGAATTACCCACCCATAAACCAATTGTGTTTTATTATTGCCGGGATATTTGCAGGAAAGAGCATTCTAGGCTCGGCAGTCGTATTGCGGTTATTGATAATTGTTGCTGATTTTGGCACGCTTCACTTTGGAATAAGGCTATTGAAAAAATTAAAAATCCCTGTTTACAATATCTTTTGGTATATCCTTAATCCGTTTATCATTATTGAACTTACAGGAAATCTTCACTTTGAAGGCGTTATGATTTTCTTTTTAATATGGAGCCTTTATTTACTTTTTATTGGAAAGTGGCGATGGAGTGCCGTGGTTTTAGCACTTTCTATTTCTGTGAAATTGATACCGTTAATTTTCTTGCCCCTCTTTTTTCAGTGGTTTATGAAACCCTCCGTCATTGCGAACGGAGAGAAGCAATCTTCTTTAAATCCAAAGATTACTTCGACGAAATCGACTCTTAATGACGTTTTGAGAAGACTATGGCGATTAATATTGTTTTATGCCATCTTAATTGGCACAACAGCTTTGCTCTTTCTACCTTTTTATTCTCGTGAATTCATCCATAATTATTCTGAAACCGTGGGGCTTTGGTTTCAAAATTTTGAATTTAATGCTAGCATATATTACATCGCCAGGGCAATTGGATACTCATTTCGAGGCTATAACGAAATTGCCGTTATTGGAAAAGTGATTCCAATAGTTGTGATCGTTGTGACACTTATCCTCACTTTTTTCAGAAGAAATAAAACTATGGCGGAGTTGATTACAGCAATGCTATTGGTACTTTCAATATACTATTTTACAGCTACTACCGTACACCCTTGGTACATCGCCACACTTTTGATTTTATCGGTTTTCACAAAATACAAGTTTCCATTAGTGTGGAGTTTTGTAATTATTTTGAGCTATCTGGCCTACCTCAATCTGAATAAGGCTGATAAATCCGAAAATCTTTGGGTGATAGCTATTGAATATGTGGTGGTTTATACCGTATTTTTGTTTGAACACTTTAAAAGAAAGCCTGTTGAGAATTAATTTCAGAAAAATACTTAGACGCTTAGCGCGGACTATTATTGCCCTAATCGTAATTTATTTGGCCTCCCTGGTGTTTTTATATTTTAAGCAGGAGCGCTTCTTCTTCAATCCAAAAATATTAAGCAAGGACTATAGGTTTGAATTTAAAGAACCTTTTGAGGAAATTAACATTGAGGTAGAAGACAATATTTTTTTAAACGCCGTCCTGTTTAAAGCTGAAGCATCAAAAGGGGTTATTTTATACTTCCACGGTAATGCCGGAGCCATTCACGATTGGGGAAAGCGTGCACATCTTTTTTTAGAAAACAACTACGATATTATATTTGTGGACTATCGGGGCTATGGCAAAAGCGATGGGGGTTATTGCAATAGCGATGAGTTTTTATCCGACGCCCAAAAGGTGTACGATTACACCAAAACACGTTATGAGGAAAAAGATATTACCGTGCTGGGCTTTTCTTTGGGCACGGGTGCCGCCAGCTACGTGGCCTCTCGAAATAAACCTAAAATGCTCATTTTAAATGCCCCGTATTACTCTTGGAAAACTTTGGTTTCTGAAGAAATTGCACCTCCGGTACCTAAATTTTTGATTAAATACGATATTCCCAATTATAAATTTGTGCAACAGGTAAAATGCCCTATTCATATATTTCATGGTACCAAAGATTTTCTGGTAAATCCAGAAACCAATTCCAAAAAACTACTGGTGCTAAAGCCCGACATCACGCTTCATTTTATTACGGATGCTGGACACAACGGCCTACACATTACCAAGGAATATTATGACCTGCTAAAAGTGGTGCTTTAAAATTGGGGCATAAAAAAAGGCTTCTTTTCAGAAACCCATTTCTTTATAAGTTCAAAGCGGGTAAAACCTATAACTTTTCTAAATTGGTTATCGTATTGATTTCCTCTTCGTCTTCCATATTGTTCTCATCCTTGGTCACTTTGATGTCCCTAGTAAAGGTGACTTTAAACTTAGTGCCAACAAAGGTATCGGCGTTCAAGTCAAAAAGGCTAAGCGCCGGCTCAGCTATGCTCTGAAAAGTTAAGGTTCTTTCTTCACCGTTTTTATCCGTGGTTACAAAATTGTACCCGTAATCTTCTTTCCCATCGTAGGTAGCATAAACGATTAATCCCTCCTGCTCCAACATATGTGCCGAAGTGTTGGCTTTAGACTTCTCAGCAGTAAAGCTCATAAAAGAAAAGGCAATTAACAATAAACTGCCCAAAGCAAGTATTCTAGTTTTTGTTTTCATTGTAATGAATTTATATCTTTAAATCTATCGTTTCAAAAAACATGCCACTAAAAGAAGTTCAAAAAGGAACTTCCGTAGCGGTCAAATAAATATACGTTTTATTATTATACAAAAGATGTTTTCACATCAACTTTCGATAAACTTGCTTATAACAAAAAGACGAACTTCCAATCATTACCATCTATACAAAATGGTAAAGAGGCTACAAGGGCTTTAAACTATCAACACGATAGATCGGGTCCTCGTCGTCACCATCCTCAACAAAGGTAATCTTGAAATCCTTGTCCCTTAAACTTTTGTCGTTTTTTAGGTCGAATTGTTTTAAAATGCGAGGGTGCACTTCTTCAAAAGCCAGTTCCTCACCATTTTCAAACCAAAACGTATAATAACCGTTTTTGTAGTACTTAAAAGCGGCAATTCTCATAATAAAAGTGAAAAAATATATTAATCGTTATCGTCTGAATCTTCATCAGAAATATCGGGGTCCTGAACCGCTTCAGGATCGTCATCGTCATAATCCTCGTAATCATCCTCATCGTAGTTCTCCATAGTCACAGCTAGTTTGGTGCTTACCTTTACCAAATACTTGGTGTCCTTAGTTGTGACTTCAACGGCTTCAACTATCTCATTATGCTGGTTTCTAAAAGATATAATATGATCATCATCGTAACCATCTGGATATTTTTCTACGAGCAAGGCTAAAATCTCAGGGGTGAGTTTTTTGAAATCTACGATGACTCTTTTTAAGTTGTCATTTCTATTTTTCATAAGGTTGGTCTTTGCTTCTAATGATTTGGATTTAGTATTTCTGTTCTAAATATACTATTTATCATTTTGTTTCCTAACAACATCGTAAAAATCTTTTCTTCTGTCCTTTAAATTCTTCACGGCTCCAAATGAATGTAACTCCCTTAAAAGACTAATATCTACATCAGCAACCAAAATCATTTCTGTGTTTGGCGTTGCCTCTGCTTTAATACCATTACTGGGAAAGGAAAAGTCGCAAGGTGTAAATACCGCAGATTGGGCGTATTGAATATCCATATTATTCACATTAGGTAAATTGCCCACACTGCCTGCAATAGCAACATAACACTCATTTTCAATTGCCCTTGCCTGTGCACACAAACGCACCCTAGAATAGCCATTTTGAGTATCGGTTAAAAAAGGAACAAACAATATATCCATTCCTTCATCAGCCAACAATCGTGAAAGCTCAGGGAATTCAGAGTCATAACAAATCAATACACCAATTTTTCCACAATCAGTATCAAAGGTCTGCAATTTGTTTCCTTTTTGCATACCCCATACCTTGGCCTCATCTGGGGTAACATGGATTTTCTCGTAACGTTCTACACTGCCATCTCTTTTACAGAGATATCCTACATTGTGTAGCTTGTTTTCAACCACTTCGGGCATACTGCCACTGATAATGTTAATATTGTAGCTTATTGATAGTTCTTTCAGTTTATCCACTATTTTATGCGTGAATTTAGCCAACTCCCTAATAGCATCTGGTTCGTGCAGATGATTAAACTCTGCCATTAACGGCGCATTGAAAAACTCGGGCAATAAAGCAAAATCACTTCTGTATGCTGCCACGCTATCTATAAAGTATTCTACCTGTTGCATCAGCGCATCAAGGTTTTCATAGCTTCTCATTTGCCATTGAATAAGCCCCAAACGGACAATGGTTTTTACAGTGGCCGCCTTTTTTGAAGGTTTGGTATAATAAATATTATCCCATTCCATTAAAACGGCGTACTCATTTGAGGCGGAATCGCCTTCTAAATAACCTTTTAATACCCTAACAGGGTGAAAATCGTTGGAAATCTGAAAATTTAGAACAGGATCGTGGATTTCTTTTCGCTTTACTTTTTCTATGTATGCCTTTGGTGATAAATCCTTGTATTTGTGGTAGTTTGGCATTCTTCCACCAAATACAATCCCTTTTAAGTTTAAATTTTCGCAAACTTCTTTACGGTAATCGTATAAACGGCGGCCCAAACGCAAACCTCTAAATTCGGGTTTGATAAACACGTCAATACCATACAGCACATCGCCATTGGGGTTATGCCTTTTAAAAGAATCACCTTCAATAATATCGGCATAGGTATGGTTATCATCAATTGTATCATAATCCACAATTAAAGACAATGCGCACCCGGCCAATTGCCCGTCAATTTTAATGACCACCTGACCTTCAGGAAACAAAGTAGTTAGCTGTTCAATGTGATGTTTTTTCCAATAGGAATCCAGTATCCCGTCGTAAGATTCCAAGGTTGCTATTTTAAGTTCTTCAAAGTCGTCAACAGTGAGGAACTTAAGCTCAATATTTTCAATCTTTTCTACCTTCATTTTACCAACCCAAAAGATAAGCAAAAATTAATGGCGCAACAATAGTTGCATCACTTTCTATAATAAATTTTGGCGTATCGATACCCAGTTTTCCCCAGGTGATTTTCTCATTTGGCACGGCACCAGAATAGGAACCGTAGCTTGTTGTTGAATCACTAATTTGGCAAAAATAGCTCCAAAACGGTGTATCGGTACGTTCCATGTCCTGGTATAACATTGGCACCACGCAAATAGGGAAATCTCCAGCTATTCCACCACCAATTTGAAAAAAACCGATACCATTCTTTGAATTCTTGGTGTACCAATCGGCCAAAAAAGTCATATATTCTATGCCCGATTTCATGGTGGACGCCTTTAATTCCCCTTTAAGCACATAGCTTGCAAAAATATTGCCCATAGTACTGTCTTCCCAACCTGGGCAAACAATAGGCAAATTCTTCTCCGCCGCCGCATACATCCACGAATCCTTTACATCTATCTCATAATATTGCTCCAAAACGCCGGAAAGCAACATTTTATACATGTATTCGTGAGGCAAATAACGCTCGCCCTTGGATTCGGCATCTTTCCAAATCTCATATATATGTTGTTGCAACCTTCGGAAAGCCTCTTCCTCAGGAATGCAGGTATCAGTTACTCTATTAAGCCCTTTTTCCAGCAAATCCCATTCTTGCTTAGGGGTTAAATCCCTATAATGCGGCACCCGTTTATAATGCGAATGGGCTACCAAATTCATAATGTCTTCCTCCAAGTTAGCACCGGTACAGGAAATGATTTGCACTTTATCCTGACGGATCATTTCGGCAAAACTTTTGCCCAACTCTGCCGTACTCATAGCCCCAGCCAGGGATACCAACATTTTGGCACCATTATTTAATTGTGACTCATAGCCTCTTGCTGCATCCACCAAAGCGGCCGCGTTAAAATGCAAATAGTGTTGTTCTATAAATTTTGAAATTGGCCCTTTAGTAGTTGTCATCTTCTATAAATTTTGATGTTGATCTTTTGTTATATTCTGCTTCGTATGTATTATCGAAATCGTCTTCCTCATTAACATTCATAAATTTATAACTCAGCATTTTATAATATAACTTGGCTGCCAAAAAGTCTGAAGACTTCTCGTTTGGATTGGGACATAATTCCACAATATCAAAACCCACCACATTTTTTTCTTCAAATACTTGTTTCAAAAACTCCAAGGTTTCGTACCACAACAGACCACCTGGCTCTGGCGTTCCTGTACTCGGTACAATTGATGGATCAAAAGCATCCAAGTCGAAGGTTATGAATACGTTATCCGTCATTTGGTCAATGGCGGCATCCGTCCAAGAATCATCGGTTGCCATATCGTGTGCAAAATACGTTTTGTCCAAATCCATCACCGATTTCTCTTTGATATCCATAGACCGAATACCTACTTGAATTAAATTGGCAGTTTGGCTGGCCTCATATACCGCACAAGCATGATTGCAACTACTGCCTTCATAAGATTTACGTAAATCGGCATGGGCATCGATATGAAGCACTGTTAAACCGGGAAACATCTCGTTAAACGCACGAATACTACCTATTGAAATAGAATGCTCGCCTCCAAAAAGGGTCACAAACTTATTTTTTTTGATGTATTTTTTAGTAGTTTGGTGCACGGCCTCCACCATAGTTTCCGCCGAAGTATTTTCAGTTACCGGTGCCGCCAAATAAACGCCTTGTCGATACACCTCGGTATCGGTTTCAATATCATACAGCTCCATGTTTTCTGAAGCTTCCAAAAATGCTTGAGGGCCTTTATCGGCACCCTTTTGCCAAGTGCTAGTGCCATCATAGGGCACGGGGATTAAAACAATTTTTGCTTGTTCCAATTTCGCGAATTCCTGTGGAATTCCAGCGTAAGTTTTAGTATTCATTGTATTAATTAGAATTCAGAGGTTACTTCCACGGCATCCTCCTTTATAGTAGGTAGATGCGCCTTTTGGTAACCCAATATTTTAAGTAAGTCTTCACTTTTTTGTTGTTCACTAAATAACTTGGTCGTGAGGTTGCCATCAGCATTCCTATCAATCAAAATATGCTTTGGAGACGGAATCAAACAGTGTTGCAAGCCACCAAAACCACCAATGGTTTCCTGATACGCCCCAGTATTAAAAAACCCAATGTACAATGGTTTTTCCTTATGGTATTTGGGCAAATAAATGGCGTTCATGTGCTGTTCACTGTTATAGTAATCGTCGCTATCACAGGTTAATCCGCCTAGCAAAATTCGTTCGTAGCTATCCTGCCAGCGGTTTACGGCCAATAGAATAAAACGTTTGCTAATAGCCCAAGTATCTGGTAGGGTAGTAATAAACGAGGAGTTGATCATATTCCACTTTTCGCGGTCGTTTTGCTGTTTTTGGTAAAGCACTTCATAAATAGCACCCCCGCTTTCACCAACCGTAAAACTTCCAAACTCTGTAAAAATATGGGGGACATCCACCTCTTCATCTTCACAGGTCAGTTTGATTTGATTGATGATCTCATCAACCAAATATTCGTAATCATAATCAAAAGCCAATGAATTTTTTATCGGAAAACCACCACCAATGTTCAAACTATCCAATGACGGACAAATCTTTTTCAAACTAGTATAAACCCTCAAACATTTTAAAAGCTCGTTCCAATAGTAGGCGTTATCGCGAATACCCGTGTTGATAAAAAAGTGGAGCATCTTGAGTTCAACCTTGGCATTATTGGCGATTTGATTCTTATAAAACGGCACTATATTCTTATATCCAATGCCCAATCGGGAGGTGTAAAATTCAAACTTGGGCTCTTCCTCCGATGCTATGCGGATACCAATATTAAATTTTCCTTCAATCTCTTTGGACAACAAATCGATTTCCTCATAGTTATCAATAATAGGAATGGCGTTTTTATGGCCGTTATTAATCAATCGGGCTATATTCGTAATATATTGGGCACGCTTAAACCCATTACTAAGCACATAGGTATCATTGTTAATTTTGCCCTCAGACTTTAAACGCTCCACAATATCAATATCAAATGCCGAAGACGTTTCAATATGAATATCATTCTTTAAAGCCTCGTCCAAAACATGCTTAAAATGGCTACTCTTTGTACAATAGCAGTAGTTGTAACTACCCTGATAATCATGCTTTTCCATGGCACTCCTAAACCATTGTTTTGCCCTGTTAATATTGTTTGAAATTTGTGGTAAATAGGTGAATTTTAACGGTGCACCATATTGTTTTGTCAACTGCATTAAATCTATTCCATGAAAATGCAACTGTCCTTTATCAACCTTAAACTCTTCCTGAGGAAAATTAAAAGTTTGATTGATTAAATCAATATATTTTGTATTCAATTTGTGTTGTTATAAATGTTAAAAATGTATAAACTACAGGTTACGGGAATAACAAATAATTATCAAATACGGAAAGTTTTGCTGGTTGTAGGCACGAAAGCGTACTCGTGCTGCACTGCATTAATCGGAAAAGCGGAAGTTAGCTTTAAAATCCGGTCGCTTAATCTATAAG
Source organism: Hyunsoonleella aquatilis (assembly GCF_014270105.1). Lineage (GTDB taxonomy): Bacteria > Bacteroidota > Bacteroidia > Flavobacteriales > Flavobacteriaceae > Jejuia > Jejuia aquatilis. Next base: position 388,677 of record NZ_JACNMF010000001.1, on the reverse strand, counting down.
CTGCTTTTGAATATGACTTCCTAATTTTCAAAAGCCCGAACGTAGAAACAGGTTTCAAAATGTTCAGCTAAAAGTGGCGCAAATGTAGATTATTTTTTGACACGGCAAAGGTTTTCCAGATATTTCTAAAATAATTTTTTGGGCGTTACCCTGACGCCTATGGGTCAGGGTCGGGCTTTCACTAATCAATCCCTCCTGCGTCTGGGATTTCAAACAGGCCGTTCAATCCCTAACGCGGGTTTTAGAATATTATAAGTCTATTTGCAGTGTTATCGATGTTAATCTTAATAAGATAAAGATTATCCAATCTTAAAAATCATTAAATTACAAGACTACCTTGTGTCATTCCGTCCCGATTGTTATCCGGATTTTTTCGGAATCTACAACATCTTTAAAGTATTCAACTCCTGAGTGGTCAAATGCTTCCAATGCCCTCTGGGCAAATCCTTTTTGGTCAAGTGTCCGATGGCTACGCAGTCAATGCTCAGTAAATCATAATTGAAATGTTCAAAAATAGTACGGATAATTGTGTTTCCGATATTCTTGATTTTAAGGCCTACCTCCTTTTTTGGCGAGCCGTCAATATAACTGATCTCTTCAACCTCGATAAGTTTACCGTCCAATTTAAACCCGTTTTGAATCTTTTTTAAATCCTCAAGCTTCAGGTTTTTGTCCAATTCAATATGAAACAAACGGGCAATCCCGTTTTTGGAATTGGTAAATTTTTGCACCACCTCGTCATCGTTCGTAAAGAGCAACAACCCTTTGGAGTTGCGCCCCAATCGGCCGATGGGCTTAACTCTGGAACTCGTGGCGTTGGCTACCAAATCCATCACAGTTCTGCCTTTGCCCTCACTGGTAGTCGTGGCAAAACCTTTGGGCTTGTTCAGCAAAACGTATGCTTTTTGCTCTGGGGTAATCCTTGCCCCGTCGTAACGCACCTCATCCCCGGACTTTACCTTATAGCCCATTTCGGTCACCACCTTACCGTTTACCGATACCAAACCAGTAGCAATATGGACATCGGCCTCACGGCGAGAGCAAACCCCCGAATTGGCTACATATTTGTTCAATCGGATTTCATCGGGATTTCCCGATTTTTTTTTTGGAGCCCCACCTGTGTTTTTAGTAGGCGCATGCTGTTTAGAATTGCCCGTAAAACGTTTGTTGCCTTGGTTACGCTTACCAGTTTTTCCTTTGCCTTTGCCTCCTTGATGCCTGTTCATTAATTGAAAATTTGTGCAAAGATATGTTTAATATTAAGATTGTTGGTTTTGGTATGAACTATTTGTTTATATCGCGTTAGGGATTGAGGCATTTGTTGAAGCTCCCCGACCTTAGGAGGGAGCGACTGCCGAAAGCCCGACCCTCCCGATAGCTATCGGGAGTGGGTAACGCCCAAATTACCTAAATACGATTTAAAATCACGCTGACATCAATCAATAAAATACTAAATACACCAGCCAGTATTATGAATTTCAATATGTTGTGCAATACCAAATATTGAATTTTGGTTTTTGATTTCCATAGGAGTAACAGAAAAATAAACAACAGAAAAATACTTAAATAGAAGAACAGGTACATGTGGCCCACTTCAAAACGGAACAATAAGAGATAGGCCGGAACAAGCGTGAGTGCCGCCAAAATGGTCAGCATTATTTTGGATGCCTTTTCGCCATAGGCTACTGGAATGGTAATATAATTTTGGGCAATATCGCCCTTGATATTTTCCAAATCCTTGGTGAGTTCGCGCATGGAAATCATAAGGAACAGGAAAATGGCATGTACAAAAATTACGGTTTCGAAATTTTTGTAGTACATAAAAATAGCGAAAAACGGCGTGATGGTTAAAATAGCCGAAGTAAGGTTGCCCACAAACGGCAATTTTTTCAACTTATGGGAATACAGCCAAATGGCAAAAATATAAACCGAAAAGAATACCACAGCCTTAAACGATACATAACTGGCCATGATGACGGCCAAAAAATTAAGAACGAAATAAAACGACAGTTTGGTGTTTTGGCTGACCAATCGGTCCAATCTGGATTTAATGGGCCGGTTGATCAAATCCTTCTCCGAATCGTAAAAATTGTTGATGATATAACCTCCGGCAATTGTTGCGGCAGAGGCGAGGACGAGCATCAACAGGTTCAAGTCGAAAACCACAGCTTTTAGTGGCTTGTCGTAAGCCAAAATGTAAATAGCCGTGAGATATTGTGCGATGACCACTACGAGTATATTGTATCCCCGCACGACGGAAAACATACTAAAAAACTTAAGCAAAATATGTTTTTGTCTTCTGGAAAGCATGGAAATAATTTTAGAGCCCTTCGACTGCGCTCAGGGGGACACTATACAGGAAATAAAGATAGTAAGAAAGTTAGAAGTTGTAAACGACTTCCAATTTGTATTTAGCCAAAGCCTTCTTAGCTTTTTCAATGTCCTCGGTAAAGCCCAGGATATAGCCTCCACCACCAGAACCACAAAGTTTCAAATAGTATTCGTTGGTTTCGATACCTTTTTTCCAAAGTTCATGAAACTGTTGCGGAATCATGGGTTTAAAATGATTCAACACAATTTTGGATAACTGCTTTGTGTTTTTGAACAGGGATTTGATATCGCCTTTAAGGAAATCGTCCACACAGGCATCGGTACGCTTGATAAACTGATTTTTCAACATACTACGGAAGCCTTCCTGCTTCATGTTTTCCATAAAAATACCCACCATCGGAGCGGTTTCGCCTATAATGCCACTGTCCAATAAAAATACGGCGCCCTTACCTTCACTTTGCTGTGCAGGAATACCAGTGGCCTCAATATTATCTTTCGAATTGATTAAAATAGGAATACTCAAATAGCTATTTAATGGGTCTAAACCAGAAGATTTCCCATGGAAAAATGATTCCATAGCAGAGAAAATGGACTTCAGCTTAAGTAACTTTTCTCTTGTTAGATTTTCAAGAACCGTAATTTTATCAAAGGCGTACTTGTCGTAAATAGCCGCTACCAAAGCACCGCTACTGCCAACGCCGTAACCTTGGGGAATGGAAGAATCAAAATACATTCCCGAATTGACATCATCTAAAAGTCTTTCGTTATCAAAACGTACCAAAGTATCGTCCATATCCTCAAGATATGTTGCAAAACGCTTTAAACTCTCGTTGGATTTCACGGCTGATTTGGACGGATTTTCATCCTTTTTCAAAGCGCCATTATAGAAACTGTAAGGAATAGATAAGCCTTTGGAATCCTTAATGATACCGTACTCTCCGAAGAGTAAAATTTTAGAGTAAAAGAGAGGTCCTTTCATAAAATGTTCATAGTTTGGAACAAATTGTTTAACAAATATACAATTTTTTTAAACAAAATTGATGCTATTTTATAATTTATTAGCCCCCAAACCAATAACGTCGCAAATATACTGTCCATTCTGACAATATGCAACTAATTCAGTTTTAATGAATTCCAATACCGATGAAAGTTCATTTTCAGGGTAAAGGACGTGTACATTTGCCCCAGCATCCAAAGTGAAACAAATTTTGGAACCTGTAGCCTTTCTGTAGGCCCAAATTTTATTGATAATCTCCAATGTATTGGGTTTCATCAAGATAAAATAGGGCATGCTTGTCATCATCATCGCGTGCAATGTCAAAGCTTCACTTTCAACTGTTGCGATAAATCTGTCCAAATCGCCATCTTTTAGAATTGAAACCATATCCGAAAGATTGGAATTGGCCTGTTCAAACCGCTTCTGAGCAAAAGGATGGCCGTGCATCAAGTTATGGCCGACTGTACTGCTTACTTGCTTTTCACCTTTATCCACCAACAAAATGGTGTTTTGATAGTTTTTGAAATTCGAGTGAACTTCATGAGGAAATTTCACTCCGAACAAATCCGAACTACCTTCAATGGCTTCATGCGCTCCCCAAAGCACCAAATCGCCTTCCAAACTTCTGCAGGCACTACCTGAGCCCAATCGCGCCAAGAAAGATGCTTTTTTAATGAAATAATCTTCTTCCATAGACCCTTCGACTGCGCTCAGGGTGACATCAGAATTTACTAACTCCTTTTCAACACTCATTAAACACAAGGCCAAGGCACTCATTCCAGATGCCGAGGAGGCAATCCCAGAGCTGTGCGGGAATGTATTTGAGGTTTCTATTTTAAAGCGATAATCCTTTAAAAACGGCAAATAGGCTTCGACCCTTTTGAAGAACGTTTCAATTTTTGGTTTAAAGTCATCCTTTTTTTCACCGTCCAAAAATACCTCAAAAGAGAACGCATCGTTATTTTCTTTTTTTGAAAAACTTAAGGATGTTATGGTTTTGCAATTGCTGAGCGTAAAACTAACGGACGGGTTTTCTGGTATCTGGTTTTTCCTTTTGCCCCAATACTTTATCAATGCGATATTGCTTGGCGATTCCCAAGTAAATTGTCCACTTTCAATACTTTTGCCATAAGGCTTTGGAATAAAATCTTGCTCCGTCATCCGTTAAATTTCAGTTGACAAAGATAATAGTTTTACCATTGTTTTATAGTTTCTGGCGGTAGCCGTAACTTTTAATTTCCGCTCGAAGAAGTTATTGCTCATCTTTGCTTTGCCATAACCTACCGAACAATAGAAATATACCGCTTTATCCGTTATTAAAAATTCCTCATTGGGATAGGACAACTTTGAAATTTCCTCAACTGCGGTTTCGTCTGCCTTGGCATACAGCATCATAAAATAACTGTTTTCTTTTTTGTCCGGCGGAAAGGGGCAGTCGTCAAAAATTTGTTGTAACTCTTCAGGTTTCAACACCAAAACAGGTACTTCAAAACCAAAATGGGATTTTATGGATTCATGGATTTTAGATTCTAATGTTTTTGTTTCTATTTCAGAAGATTGAAAAATCACATTTCCACTTTGAATATAGGTTTGCACCTGTTCCAAACCTGATTCCGATAGTAGTTTTCGAAGTTCCGCCATCGGGGTTTTCTTTTGGCCACTGACGTTGATACCTCTTAGGAGTGTGATGTAGGTTTGCATTAATAGTCTTGATTTTGCATCAAAAAACGGTACACTAAAATCCCATAAGGTTTTAGAACGTAATGAATTGAATAATTAAATCTTTCCAAAGTAATTATTCGTACGTTTTTATAACGAACCTGAAAGGCCTCTGGATACTGCAATGCTATATGCAATTGCCTATCCACATCGGTCCAGAAATCCTCTTCTTTCCCAACAAGGGTCATATAACATTTTACTTTATGGAATTCAATGCGGGCCTCCTCAGTGAACTTGATAGTTTTACCTGCCACACTGAGACTTTAAGTCATCCCAAGAAATGGTTTTTAATGTCCCCTCTTCGTCTCTTTTAATCATATCGTCCATCATCTTTTTGTACTCTTCAGAAGGTTCGCTGTAGCGCAATGCGGTATCTTCTAAAGTATATTCCAAGTAATTTTTTAAGGAGCGTTTTTGAAGTTTGGCCTGTTTTTCCAAAATCTCAATGGCTTTATCGTCCAGTTCTATTAATTTTTTCGTCTTTCCCATTATATATAAATTGTATATATCAAATATATAAAATATATATTAAATTCTATCCGGAAAATCCGAAATGATCCCATCCACCCCATAGGCATGCATCCGTTCAATATCTGCCTTATCATTCACGGTATAGGTCATTACTTGAAACCCCAAAGACTGCATCAATTGCACATTTTCTTTGGTCAACATGGTATAATCAGGATGGATAGACACGGCATTAATTGCCTGGGCAAAATCGATGGCATCTTCCAAATTTGTATCGGTTAGCACTCCTGTCATAAAAGGCTCTCCAGAATGAAATACATCTTGCAACAGTTCCTTTTGAAAGCTGGAAACGATAAAATCCCGCCATTTCCATCCATGGTTATCGACATAGTAATCCATGATTTCAACAATGGCTTCACCTGTATTTTGACCCTTCAATTCCAAATTTAAAAGTGGTCGCAAATCACCCATAAGCTGCATGACCTCATGCAAAGTTGGAATGGCATATTGCCCCATTACTTTCAGCTTTTTTAATTCTGAAAGTGACTTTTTAGAGATTTCACCGGTGCCGTCAGTTATCCTGTCCAAAGTAAAATCATGGAAAACGACCAATTCGCCTGAAGCACATTTATGGATATCGATTTCGACCCCATGAACGCCCAAATCGATAGCTTTTTGGATCGATTCCAAAGTATTTTCAGCCATATGACCTTTTGCACCTCTATGCCCTATTTTAAATGGTTCCATAATTATTTTTTCATTGGTCTCATTAAACCTTCTTGCGCTACGGAAGCAATCAACTTTCCGCTTCTTGTAAAAATATGCCCTCTGGCCAAACCTCTGGCATTGGAAGTACTTGGCGAATCCATGGAATACAATAGCCAATCCGTAAAATCAAAATCCCTAAAAAACCACATGGAATGGTCTAAACTTGCCGTCTGCGTATTGCCCCAATGTGCTTTACTGGCGTGTGGGTTTAGTGTGGCCGTTAAAATATTGTAATCCGAAATGTAGGTCAGGATTTGCTGTTTAGTTGCCAAATCCAATCCATTTACTTCGCCTTTTAACTTAAACCAGACCTGATGTTTTGGTGGCAAATCTCGAGGCTGTAATGGGTTGGAAAATGCCGTAGGTTTAAATTCTATAGGACGTTTTATTTCTAAGAATGATTTTAACCCTTTTGGCAACGCGTTGCTAAATTCAACCCGCACATCCGTCCAACTCAACAGATCTTCTGGAGGTTTTACATTTGAATCCATTTTAATCTGATGCTCATACCCTTCCTCCATTTTGTGAAAGGAGGCCGCCAAAATAAAAATAGTCCGCTCATTTTGAGAAGCCGTAACCCGTCTTACCGAAAAACTACCTCCATCCCTTATAATACCGACGGTGTATGTTATAGGCACCTTTAAATCTCCCGCTTCCAAAAAATAGGCGTGCAAGGAGTGCAATATCCTTTCATTTTTAATGGTTCTGCTCGCCGCATTAACAGCCTGAGCCAACACTTGTCCACCAAAAACAATAGGACTACCTACAGTTTCACTTACACCGTTAAACACAGTGTCGCTAATTTTCTCCAAAACAAGTAGGCCTAATAAATCATCTACAGTAGTCATATTTCACAGCTATTTGAAACTTTAAAATTATTAAATAATATACGCCCAACATCAATTTTTACCAATAGTTTATGATTTTAAATTTTTGAAACGCATTTAAAGTGATTACATTGGACAGTTCGGAATTCTATCAATGAATCAAATTAAAACATTTATCATTTGTGCTTTTGTATTTACCTCCTGCGACACGGGAAAACTAAAGGTTTTAGCAGACTTACCAAACAGTTTAAAAGAATGCTCGGCAATAGAAACAGTAGCACGTTCACGTTTGCTCTGGACGATTGAAGATTCTGGTAACAAGAACAATATTTATGGTATTGACCTAAAAGGAAAAATCATTAAGGATATTGACATCAAAGGATCGAGCAACATAGATTGGGAGGATTTAACCTCGGACAAACAGGGCAACATTTACATTGGTGATTTTGGGAATAACAGCCGTAATCGGGACGATTTTACAATTTACAAAGTTTCGGATTTGACTTCGGACAAAGCAAAAGGGGAGCGTATTAATTTCACTTTACCCAAATCCGTGAAACCTAAAGATTTTGAGGCCTTTTTCCTTTGGAATAATTTCTTCTACCTTTTCAGTAAGGATAATAAATCTTCCATGCTTTTTAAAGTTCCTAATATGGTTGGCAAACACACTGCGATTAAGATTTCTAAGCTGAAGGACAAGCATTTGAAAATCACTTCTGCCGACATTAGTGATGATGGAAAAACCGTGATATTATTGACGCATGACAAACTTTGGAAAATCACTAATTTTGAATCGGATGATTTTTTTTCGGCCGACATTGAAGAAATACAATTTGACCATAGTTCCCAAAAGGAAGGCATTTGTTTTAAGGACAATTCTTCGATTTATATCACAGACGAAAGGACCAAGGTTAAGGGTGGAAATTTATATAGTTTCAGCCTAAACTAAACAGTCGAACCGGAATGTGTCTGGATGACGTGAAGTATATCTTTCTTTTGAAGCACACCCGATTGCCTCCATTTTGGTTCACCATTGACAAACAGAAGCATTGTAGGCACACTTCTCACTTGATATTTAACTGCTAGATTGTGGTTCTTATCAATATCAATCTTTACGATTTTTACAGCATCAGCTACTTCATCTTTTACCTCTTTTAATATGGGCATCAAAGCTTGGCAAGGCCCACACCAAGTAGCGAAAAAATCTACTAAAACTACTTTTTCAGAATTTATAATGTCGTTGAAATTGCTTTTCATTTTTTATTTCTTTTACGACATTTTAGACGTAAAAACTAGGTAAACATTACTGTATAAAAATAAGACCCTGAAACAATCCCGATAGCAATCGGGACAGGGTGACAACTTCGTATCAAAACCCAAAGCCCATTCTAAAAGCAAATAACAAACCATCATCACTGTTAAAAGCTGAAACATTTAAGGTAATCATATCGGCTGCATTGGCGAAAATACCGCCACCGAAGGAGTTATTCCATTTATCAGAATCTTCTCCATCCAACCATACTCGTCCGTAATCCGCACCGCCATAAACTCCAATGTTTAATGGCAATAACCCTGTCTTTACTTTTCGAAGATTCAATCTTATATCCGTACTTTGGGCAAATGCCGAATTACCGATAAAGCGCTCATCCCTATAACCTCTTAAGCCATTGTTTCTTCCTAAACTGGCGGCCTGATAAAATTCAAAATCGTCACCCAAATTAAAATGCCCCTTCAACCTTGTGGCCAAAACCAATTGCCCACTTGGTATCAATTTATAGTCGAAAGCTAACTCGGGAATGATATAACCAAACCCCTTCGAGGTACTAACGTTATTTCTATACCCCGCATGAAGCGCAAACAACATCCCTAAAGTAGGGAATGCCTCGTTATCCGTATTGGCGTATTCATACTTAGCGTCCGCGCCATAAAAATCCTGTTGGTCAAATGTCGAATCTGGCAAAATCATTGGCATGGCAATAAATCGACCTGAGGTTTTATCCACTTCGTTGGATTCGTACGACACCGCAAAATTAAAACTGCCCCCTAATTGTCCTCGCCAAGTCAATGCCGGAGACACCTTAAAGGTCCTAAGTTTTACACGGTTATAATTTAAGTTGAACATATCGCTGTCCTCAGCATTTGGATTGATCGTCTCATTTCCAAAATCAAAGAAATTAATGGCATAGTTAGGGCTAGTAAATTTGGCGCCCAACTCTAAGTTCCAAGACCCAAAAACATTGGCAAATTCACCGTGATACCCCAAATCAAAACCATTGGTGGCAAAATAATACGCAGCAGAAAGACTGTGTTGGGAACTGAACGGATTACGCTCAAAACCGTAGTTAGTATAGGTATGCACAAAGCCTACTTTTAGTCCATCATCTGGATTTGCTCCAATAGTCGGCAAAAATTGGTTGGAACTATTTTTTAACTTCTTATAGTCGTATACATTCGTTTCATAATCATCGGTCAACTTCTTACCTCCTTTATTGGTCATGAAAGTATTTTCCTTTGATTTATGGTCATAGACTTTTAGTCGCTTTCCGTTGGTGATGTTGTACACATCGTTATTCTGCCCACCAATCAACCTTATCTTAATCAGGTTGTCCCCATCGCCAAAAACTTCGAATCGATCATCGTCATCCAAGCCATAAATCCAAATTTCTTTGGTATCGTCAAAAATATAAGTGCGACTATGGAACACATCTGCCTTTTTCCCTTTTTTAATGCGATAGGCCACCACCTTAGTCTCTCCATTTGGAAGCCGTTCAATATCAAACCAATCATCTTTATTGGTACCTTTTATCACACCGTACTTATTCACATGAGCATAATAGGTGTCTGATATTTTTTTAAGATTAGCCCGTCGTCCTATCAATTTTCGTTTGATATCTTTAATCGTGTTTTGATCTACTTCCGGTGGAAAGAATTTAAAAGCTTCATCAATAACCTCGTCGGTTATATTTTCAACAATTCGTTTTGCTTGGGCATCCCACACCTCCTTTCCCGATTGATTTATCAAAGCCATATCCAAGGGATAGGGCTCCAAATTGAACCATTTTGGACTCTTTAACTCCTCCTTATAGCTTCGCAATAATCTTAAAGCCGGAACTATTTTAGTCGCGACTCCAAGCAATGCGCCGTCCGCCATTATGGAGTAAGCTTGGTCGCGATCCCTGGGTACTGGACGGTATACTTTTTTGCCATCAATTTTGAATTCTGCCCAACGCCATTGGTCCTCATGACGGTCCCAATCGCCAATAAGCATATCAAACAGCCGTGCTCGGATATATGCTTCTTCATCCAGGACAAAATCCTCATCCTTATTTAGCTTTTTTAGGACATCATCCGTACTTATCAACTTATTGGAAAACCCGAAACTAGCCTTATCGCCATGTCCGGAATCGGTGCGTTCTTCTATCATATAAAGTGCATCGCCAAACTCATCAGCAAAATGCCCCAAAGCATTCTGTTTTGGCACATAATACAATACTGGATTTGTGTGATACACCTCAACGGCATCTGCCAAAGTTCCCACTGTGAATGGCGCATAAGGGTGAGAGCCTGTAAATACATCCAAAAGTAAATTTTCGGTGTACGTATCATTAAATTGGCCCTCAATATATTGGTCTTTAAACGCTACTGCTTGTATATATTGAATAGCGTTTTTACGAAGTGCACGCATCACATATTGCCGCCCTTTTTTGTCTTCCAAACGCAAGGACATGGACTGATGCCCACCACCTTTTCTAATCACTTTTAAACCGCCAAACAAGGTATCCAAATCCACCGTTGGTGCTTTTACTTTTGTGCTAAAATCCTTCCGGTAGCGGTCTCCCCAAAAGAATTGATACAACCCGCCTTTTGTGGTTTCCTCTTCTGTATAAATTGATGCTGTTTTACTTTCTGGATAGGATGAAGGGTATGTTGTAAATACTTTTTTATCATCCGGTTTTAGCACTTGGGTTTGAAATACAACTTTATTATCAGTATAAAACCGCACATGGGACGAGCCATCCTTAAAAACGTCCAGTCGCGCGTAGCCCATGGCACCATAAGAAAATTGTCCACCACCAACATTACGCGTAGGGTTTGCTTTAGAACCCGAACCACTTACGATTTGAGGTAGATTATCCTCAACGATGTACTGCAAATTATGGTCGTGGCCCGACACAAAAATGGTCTTGTCATTTTCCTGAGCCAGGGTAACCAAGTGTTTCTTGAATTCGTTATAACGTTTGTTTTGGTCATCAACGGTTGCAACACCGCCAGTTTTTCTTATGAAATTTTTCAAAGTCCCCAAAACTGGGAGAGGCGTCAGATGGCTTCCGAAGGAATACTGTCCACCATGGGAACCATTGGTAAACATTGGATGATGCACCGCAACAATTGTAGTTTTTCCTCTTGCCTTTTTTATTTCGCCTTCCAGTTCATCAAAAAACTTCGTCCTCGTTTTTATTTCGCAATCGTCATTAATGGTTGGTTGTTTATCCCAATTGGTCATGTACCACTCTGAATCCACCAGAATTAAAACTATATTTTTACCGATGTTTACCCTTTCAATAGGGCAACCATTTTCAGGCAGAAATGTATTCTTCCCTAAGGCATCTTCAATGTACTTTTCTTGACGTTTCAACCCTTTGAGGCCGTTGCTGTACCAATCGTGATTACCCGGAATAAAAACGGTTTCGCCATTAAAATTCTCGACAGCATTAATTTGCGCATTCAATTGCTTTTCGGCTGATGCGCGACCTTCTTCCCCTTTTTTTGGCATCCCTTTCGGATAAATATTATCGCCCAAAAATATAGCGGTACTATTTACCGAAGCCTTATTTAATTCAGCTTTAAAATTGGCAATAGTTTGAGAAGATTCTGCATCCCCAGCAAGTCCTGCATCGCCGATTAAATAAAAGGAATGTGCTATGGTTTTTTCCGGAAATGCAACATGTGCATTTGTATCCTTGCGCTGAGGCTTATAGGTTGCACAGGCATGCAAAACGAAAATTACAATGACTAAAAGTGTGAGTTTTTTAAACTTCATACGTAAATGGATTAACGTTTAAAGATAAGCATTTGGTTTAATTCCATGCTAGCAAGTCCCGCTCTTTCCAATAGAGTTCCGGAGCAATTCTCTGGTTTCCCAACACCTCCAACTCATTTTTGGAAAAACTAAAATCATTGGCTTTTACATTTTCCTTGAGTTGTTTTTTATTTGAGGCACCGCTCAACACATAAGTCGGTTTCAAACTATCCATTACAAAACGAAGCGCTAAAGCGTCTATCCCTACCCCGTATTTTTCAGATAGTTCATTTAAAACGGCATAAGAGTATTTGTAATGTCCAAAATTTTCGTTTGGAAACACCCGACCATTAGCCAAAGCTTCTTTAACAATAACGGACTTTCCCTGGGATAGCACTGTATTTAAAATCCGAAATGCGTCTTGCTCAAAGACATTATAGGTCACCTGAAAACTATCAAAAAGCGGTTCGTTTTCAACTTTTATTTTTAATGCCGCACTAACGATCTCCTTTTGGTTAGCCCCACTTGCGGTGATACCAATTTTTAAATTTGTCGTCCTTTTTATGTGATGCAATTGATTTAAAACCGCCTGATTTTCAAGGATGCCACTTTCAAAGGTTGCAGAATGCACTTGGTAATATTTTAAACGTGGCAAAAGTTGTTTGGACACGTCCCATTGCTCCGTCAATTTTTCCAATGAATGTTCTTTAACTTCGTGTTTGCCATCAAAACCCAATTCCCAGTTTGCCATATAAGTATAGCCCCATTTGGTACCAAGAATCACATTTTGATGATTTCTTGATGCGTTCCATTCCTGTAAAAACGCCTCGCCTTTTCCGTACGACGGCGCAGTATCAAAATAGCTAATCCCCAGATTGTACGCTTCGTCCAAAACGGAAAACGTGTTTTCCTTAAAGGCTTTTTCAGATTTATCCAAACTCTTGTTTTCCCTTATGTTGATGTATTCAGGTCGCCCCAGCGCCGCCAAGCCTAATCCTATTTTTGTGGTATTGTTGCCCATTAATCTATCATTTCGGTTTCTATTATAATTTCAGATTGCAAGGTACGATGTACTGGGCATTTTGAAGCAATTTCTTGAAGTTTCATTTTTTGGGTATCGTCCAAATTACCAATAAATTTTAAACGTTTTTGGAGATGGTCCATTCGTTTAGGTTCGTCCAAATCCAACATCAAATCATCGCTGTGCTTTTTGGAATATGTGATGTAAGCATATACTTCTTTCAGATCCCACTGCTTGCGTTGGGCATACATTTTTAGTGTCATAACCGTACAAGATGCTAATGCAGCGCTTAAAAAATCGTATGGCGAGGGGCCAAAATCATCACCTCCGATACTTTCGGGCTCGTCGGCAATAAAACTGTGTTTTTTGGTTTGAATTGATGTGGTAAAATTATCTTCCACTAAATTCAAATGCGCCACCAATTGCTCACCATTTGTATCCAACATTGTATTGTCCCGAGGCTCAAAATACCGATCGGCCCAAGTGCCAATAACATTACCTACATAGTTGCTGTCTTTTGAATTCGACAATAAATGGTCGGCATCGTCCAAACTCACAAAACTCTTAGGGTGATGGGCGTTATGATACAAATCGTGTGCATTATTTATCCCAACAGTTTTATCGAAAGGGGCGTGCATAATCAACAAAGGTTTACGCAGATTTTTGGTGATTTTGGGCAAGTCAATTTTATCAAAATCTTTAATAAATTCTCGATTAATTTTGAACGGTCTCCCTCCAATATTCACCTCAACTTCGCCTTTTTGCTTGACTTCATCAATACCATGAGAAAACAAATGCGTTACATGGTTTACAGTTGAAGGCGCTCCAATCGTTGCAACAGCTTTAACGTTTTCCAATTTTGAAGCCGCAACAATAACTGCGGCGCCACCCAATGAGTGCCCCACCAACAATCCCGGTGCTTTATAATGTTCCTTGATATAATCATTCACCGCAATTAGATCGTCCACATTGGCGGAAAAGTAGCTTTCAGCAAATTCGCCTTCACTTCTTCCCAAGCCCGTAAAATCGAAACGCACTACGCCAAATCCGTGAGAGGTCAACGAACGGCTGATATTCTTTACGGCCGATAAATTACTGGTGCAGGTAAAACAATGCGCAAAAATGGCAAAATAATGCGGTATTTGGTCGGCCGGCAACTCTAGATAAGCCTGTAAGTTATGACCTTTGGTGTTTGGTATAGATAGTCTTTCGCGATTCATCTTTCAAATGCTTTAATTTATTCTTATTTGTATATTTTGAAAACTTGTTCAGTAGTATTTGTAGTTTTGGGTTGATAAAACTTTCACAAAAAGGTTTTTTAGGATTGCTGAAATAATAGTTTTGAATTTGCTTGCGCGACGCTTTAAATTTATCGAAAGTTAATATTTGGGTAATTAATTTGTGCTGAAATTGGGATTGTAGCATTTCTAAAATTAAAATTGCTTCCAATTTTTGCTCTTCTGAAAACGTATAAATGGCAGAGCGATATTTAGGTCGCATAGAATGATTTGAAGTACTTTTATGGGTATGTATATGAATCTCGACAAGCACATTCAATGAGATTTCAGCCTCATCAAAGTGTACAATAACCGCCTCGGAAAAACTGTGATCCGCCCCCGTGGAAGCCGCAAAACCCTGTTCAACCTTTGACACACCTTTCAAAGATTGGAATACGGCTTCCGTACACCAATGGCAACCGCCTCCGAAAACTATTTTTTGTTTCATGCATTTGAGTTTTATTTTTAAGTGTCCCTCCTAACAAGGAGGGATTCAGGGAGGTGTAAATCAATTTCAAAAAACTTCACTAATCCTAAAAACACACCCCTTTCTCCCCTTACTTCGACAAGCTCAGCACAGGCTTTTTAGAGGGGAAACTCAAACTTTTAATTTATAAATTTAATTCTAAGAACTACACGATAACATCGAACACCCCACTTTATAACGTGCCCACTCTGGTCGTTTTGCAAACCATTTTTCATATTCGGGTTGCTCGTCGTAAGGCTTCCTGAGCATTCTGAATAATTCGTCAATTAATCCATAATTGCCTTTATCGGCATCATCGATGGCCATTTGCGCCATGTAATTTCTTAGGACATATTTGGGATTGACGGCATTCATTTTCGTTTTTCGCTCTTCAAAAGAAAGCGTTTCCATTTGTAAACGTTCTCCGTATTTTACAAACCAATCTTTCCAACGTTCCTCAGTATTGAACGCAACTTCATCTGGCTTGTAAAATGCGTCGAAAATAAAATTTAAACCTTTGGAATCATCTTCTATTTTGAAATCGGCCAAACTCCTGAAAAAGATTGTCATGTCCGTTTCCGAGAGTTGTAAAACATCTTCTAAATCCCGAATTAAGTCTGGATCATTTTCATCTTCAATTTCCAATCCCAATTTCGAACGCATCATTTCTAAAGACTTCTCATCATAGTCCGTTTTATACTGATTTAAAATGGCTTCCAAAGGCTCAGCTTCCTCAATCAATGGGTAAAGCGCATTGGCGAGCTGTATCAAATTCCAAAGACCAACATTGGGCTGATTGCCATATCTGTAACGTTTGTGCTGCCTATCCGTAGTATTTGGTGTCCATCCATAATCATAACCTTCTAACCAACCGTACGGTCCATAATCAATTGTCAAACCTAGAATTGACATATTGTCGGTATTCATCACACCATGCACAAAACCAACGCGTTGCCAATGGATAATCATGTCTAAAGTGCGATTGGTGACCTCCCTAAAGAAATCGATATAAGTTTCTTTTGAGAGCTCACCTAAGTGTGAAAAATGATGTTTTATCGTGTAATCCACCAAAACTTTCAAGTTTGCCTCATCTTGCCGCGCCACAAAAATTTGGTAGTTCCCGAAACGTAAAAAGGACTCGGCAACCCTGCAAACTATGGCCCCTTTTTCATAAGCGGCATTGCCATCATACATCATGTCCCGCAACACGCGGTCTCCGGATAATGCCAATGACAAAGCCCGAGTAGTAGGCACGCCCAAATGAAACATAGCTTCGCTACATAAATACTCCCGAATAGAAGACCGTAAAACAGCCAATCCATCAGCCGTTCTGGAATAGGGCGTTTCCCCGGCACCTTTTAATTGCAATGCCCAATTTTTGCCGTCATGTTCTACTTCGCAAAGATTGATCGCCCTGCCGTCACCTAGTTGGCCCGCCCAATTTCCAAATTGATGCCCGCCGTAGCACATGGCATAAGGTTTTGTATTTGGCAACACCTTATTTCCCGTAAAAACATTTAAGAACTCCTTACTTTCAGTATCCTTCAAAGAAAGCCCTAAACTTTTTGCCATTTCTGGAGATACGTGCAACAATTCAGGTTTTGACGTTTCCCCGGGCGCTACAAAAGAAAAGCATGCTCCAGACACCTGTCTTCTGGAGTTTTCCTTAATAGGATCTGCCGGTAACTCTTTATTGAACTTATCTTTTATGTTTAATTTCATTTTCTACTTTTTAGACCTGTCAGGTTTTGAAAACACAAGTGCTCGGAAGACGAATAAAAGCGTTTTATAGGGTCTTAACTCCTCTTTCTTTCAATTTTTTTTAATGAAAAATTGAAATTCATTCTCCTCTTTACAAAAAGAGAAGAACTTAATATGAGATTAAATCTAGGAATCTCTTAATTTTAAACCTAAATTTTTGTCGCTTTTTGGCTCCTCCCTTTTCAAAAGGGAGAACAATCCCGCCAGAGGCGGGATTAGGAGGGTTCTTCAAAACTCTTCCGAACAGTAGTGTTTTGAAAACCTGACAGGTCTTTTTAGTTTCATGATAACTTTTCAATCCATTTTTTTAAATCTGAATCTGATGGGTTTCTTAGTTTCTTTTCGCCAATGGTAATCGTTGGAAAATTAAGTCGCCTATTTTCATATAAACTTCGTAACGCCTCAGCATTGGCCTCAACTATTTCTACATCAAGAAACTGAAAATCAAGATTCAAACCTTTTAAAAAATGAATATAATATTGACTTTTATGACATCTTTCAGTACCATAAATTTTGATTTTCGGCACCATAGATCACATTGTTTTAAGAAATTCGATGGCATTATTTGGGTATAAATGGAATTCCGAAAACACTACAAAATCCTTCTTATCTATAAAGATAAACCAAGGTGTGCCACCCGTTTTATAGTTGCGCATTAAAGTGGACTGCAAGTCATCTTCTTTACCAGCATCATATCCAAACGGTATTTGTAAGCCATATTTCTTTTGAGTTTCCAACGTTTTTTCATACGTATTTGCATGATGACCTTCAAAAACCGTTTGAATGGCCAAAAAAACCACATTGTCATTTTCTTTTAAAGCATCGACCATTCTTTTTAAGTCGGGCAAACCTTTAGTGTGACAACCACGGCACCAGCTTTGAAAACAAAACACTACCTTAAATTTTCCATTAAAATCTGACAATTTTATGGCATCAGTTTTATTTCCGTCACTATCCACCCAAGTGTCAACACCAAATTCTGGGGCTTTAAACAGTTGTGGTTTATTTGCGTAATAAGACATCGATTTTCCTTTTGTTTTAATGTTCCAAATCATAAGGTTTGATAGTGAAACCAGTCCGGCACCTTAAACCTCGCGGGTCTTAAACTTGAAGTTACTTTAATTTTTCAGCATACAACTTTCTGAATTTCGCCAACTTTGGTGTAATCACTGCATTACAATAGCCTTGTTGTGTATTGTTGCGATAATAATCTTGATGGTAATCCTCGGCATCATAAAAAACAACCAAAGGCGATATTTCAGTTACTACTGGGTCATCAAAATATTTGGCGACTTCTTTTACCACAACCTGAGCTATTTCTTTTTGGGTTTCGTCGTGATGGTAAATCACCGAGCGGTATTGTGTTCCCCTGTCTGCCCCTTGCCTATTCAACGTTGTAGGGTCATGTGTGGTCATAAAAATAAGTAGAATTTCCTCATAGGAAATCATATTGGCATCAAAGGTAATTTGCACGACTTCGGCATGACCGGTTAAACCCGAACATACTTCGCGATATGTTGGTTTTCCGGGAGCATCCCCCCCGGAATATCCGGACACTACTTTCTCAATACCTTTTAATTCCTGAAATATGGCTTCGGTACACCAAAAGCATCCTCCGCCAACTGTTGCTATTTGTATATTTTTGTTTGTCATTTTATTACCCTTCCGAGTTTCAATTCTAGGGAATTGAAACCCACCTTCCCTTCAAAAGCGAAGGAGCTATTTGATTATTTTGATATGTTTTATTGTTTTTCCAATTGCATGGATTCCGAATTGATACAATAGCGCAGTCCACTTGGTTCTGGACCGTCGGGGAATACATGCCCTAAATGCGCATCACAGGTATTGCACAGCACCTCAACCCGCACCATTCCAAAGGAACTATCTTTTTCATATTTAA
Source organism: Hyunsoonleella aquatilis (assembly GCF_014270105.1). Taxonomy (GTDB): domain Bacteria; phylum Bacteroidota; class Bacteroidia; order Flavobacteriales; family Flavobacteriaceae; genus Jejuia; species Jejuia aquatilis. The sequence continues at coordinate 370,122 of NZ_JACNMF010000001.1, read as the reverse complement.
TCGCATTTTCTTTAATGGGTTGCGTAAAACTAGGCCAGCCCGTCCCCGATTCAAACTTAATGGTGGAATCAAACAAAGGTGTGTCGCAACATACACAATTGTATTTTCCGGCCTCATAAATACTGCATAGCGCACCACTATGCGGTCGTTCCGTACCTTTTAATCTCGCAATTCTGAATTGTTCCGGGGTTAATTGTGCTTGCCATTCGGCTGGTGTTTTTTCAACTCGCCGGTCGGGGGTTGGGTTTCCGTTTACGGAAAAACCGATAACTTCTTTCCAAGTTAGCATATTTTTTGTCCTTTCATTGTTAAATTAATATATGCTTTCAAACGAGCCATTAGTCTAAAAAAGACTAGAAAACTTACATTTCTATCTATTTCATAGGCCATTGAAAGCATAATTGAAATTTACGACAAATTATGCCGTTATTCATACTAAACCCCAAAGGAAATATCGATGCAAACATCGAGAAATCCTTTTTCAACTAAAGTTTAGTATTTTTACCAATAATCATTTTAAATCACGCCTATGTTGATTGCTGAAGCCGAGAAATTTGCACTTAACCTACTCAACGAAAAGTTAGACACATCTTTTTTATATCACAATATCCCACATACGCAACGTGTAGTAAATAGCGCAAAAGAGCTTGCTGAATTAGCCAATATTGAGGAGGCTGATAAAAATCTGCTTTTGGTGGCCTCATGGTTACACGACACGGGCTACACTAAAGGGGCGAAAGACCACGAAGAAGAGAGTGTTAAAATAGCCAAGGCGTTTTTGGCAGGACAAAACTGCCCAGAAAAGGACGTAAAAACAATTTGTGATTTAATTCTAGCAACTAAAATCGACGCCGTCCCAAAAAATCAATTGGAATGCATTATTAGGGACGCGGACAGTTCTCATATAGGAAGCAAAAATTATTTGGAAATTTCTGAACTGCTCAGAAAGGAATGGGAATTGCTGTGCAATAAGAGCCTTACTGAGTCCGAATGGATTGCGGAAAATATTGATTTCCTTACCACCAGACATCGATTTTATTCAACAGAGGCATCAAGTATGTGGGATAATCGCAAGGGTAAAAATCTTTCGCAACTAATCAAAATGAAGAAAAAGATTGATGCGGATTCCAAAAAATTAAATCAGAAAAAGGAGGAGCTCAGTTTTAAAAAAAGTAAGGTGGAATTGCCAGATCGAGGTATCGAAACCATGTTTCGGGTAGCATTAAGAAACCATATTACACTAAGCGATATTGCCGATACCAAAGCCAATATTTTGCTTTCGGTAAATGCTATTATAATTTCGGTAGCCCTATCTAATTTATTGCCCAAACTGGACAATCCTTCCAATAGTTATCTGATATATCCCACGTTAATTTTTCTATTGTTCACGGTTGCCTCAACTGTTTTATCAGTTTTGGCAACTAGGCCGAACGTCACAAAGGGGCAGTTCACAAAAGAGGACGTAGCCAATAAAAAAGTAAATCTATTATTCTTCGGGAATTTCCATCAAATGAGCTTAAAAGATTTTGAATGGGCCATGGGGGAAATGATGCAGGACAAGGATTATTTGTATGGTTCATTGACCAAAGATCTCTATTTTTTGGGGCTTGTTCTCAATAGGAAATACAACCTTTTACGAACTACCTATACCGTATTTATGATTGGTATTGTGGTAAGTGTTATTGCTTTTGGAATAGCTTTTGCGACCAGTGGCGCGCCCTAGAAGTATTATGCCTTAAGTTCCTTCATCAAATCATCATAGGTATAAAACGCCTTGTCATTTTCGTTTTTATGATATAGTACACTTACGCGAATTGCTTTTAATCCGGTTACCGCCTGTAAATCTTGCAACTCTACGATTTCTACATCAGTATCCAAATAATTCTTGGACTGAAGAAACTTGATGTAACCCAAATATTCAATTTCATCCTGTTTTTGGGAATACACGATGCTGATTTTTCCTTTTTGCGTAACGCGCTCTGTGGTGCCTTTTATATAAGCCTTATCTACACGTTTTTTTACGATTTCGTAACGTGCATTGTAGGTGCCGTCCACATCAAATTGCTTTTCGTCCATCCTAAAACTGATGGTCAAAGGCTGGTTGAACACCAAAATCATGGAGGCTACGTCCAACGCCACTGGAAAATCAGATTGCATTTGGTAATAGGCGTTTTCCATTTCACACATTACCTGCAATTGCCATAAACGCAGATTGTACAAGTAAATTTTATTGAAACTATCTTCTTTGGTAATAGACTCTCCAACGTACATATTATGCTCAACACCATCGGTTTTAAAGCGTTCAAAATAATGCGGATACATCTGTTGCGCTTCCTCTTGTTTTTTATCCAAGAGCGTAGCCATTTCCACATTAATTTTGGCAATAGTTTCGTCGTAGTCTTTTCTATGTCTGTAAAGTACGTTGACCTTTTCGTCAATATTTTCGTAGTAGGCTTCTACATCATCATTCAACAGTTGTTTACTTTTTAAATGATCTAAAAGAGGTTCAACGTCTTCTTTGAAGAAGGATGAAATCTGTTGCTCGCTATCCACTTGGAAGTTTTCGTCCAATCCGTTCTGAAAATCATTTATCTGATAAATAAACTGCTCATAGATTGGCAAATGTTCCAATTTCAAAGCCTTATCCAAAATCTGTTTTGCCGCTCTAAGTTGAAGCGACAAATCTTCTCTTGTCGCATAGTTTCTAGCTTCGGAGGACCCCTTAATATCTATTTGCCCGTACAACGGGTATACATTATCAAAAGCAATTTTTCGAAAGGAAGCCTCTTGCCCTTCCATTTCAGCCTTTATATAATTCTTTGCTTCTTTAGCAAAACGCCAATGCACACTCGGATGAATTGAGGTGCATTCCTTTTGAATAATAGCTTCAATAAGATTCTCTTCATCCTTTTTGGACCGCTCCACTGCCGAAACGATAAATGGCATCACATCCACCAACTTATTGGCATTGATACTATTCAAAGCATGTGGTGTATTGGATACAATTTCCATTATTCCCATAAGTCCTTCATCATTAGCAATTGGTGCAAAAATGGCACTTTTAAAACCTTGTTTATGCAACACCTCCACCTGAGGTGCAAAACCTCCTTTTGCTTTTTTATAAACACCATCTACGTCAGAAATAGAGAAATATTTGTTCTCTACAATCAATCTGTTATAGGACCATTTGCACAATGAACTATCACATTCCAAGCGTTCTTGGTCCCCTAAAAGGTAACTATTGATCCCTACCCCATATACACGCTCAAAAGCCTTTTCCTCTTCATTATAAATTGAAAAACCAACCTGCAAATCATTGATACCCAGCAGAGACCTAAATACATCATGAAACTCGTACATAAAGTTTTCGTCCTTACGCTTATCCTCACCGATTAAATTGGATTTTATGTTGGAAATAGATTGATCCTCCGTAACATCAAAAATATTGGAAATCACGAAGCCTTTGAAAATATAGCTACCTTGAGGAAAAAGTTCCTTCCATAAGTCTAAATTTTCAAAATTATCCAGGAGTTTTTTATAATCTTCTTCAGTAATTTTTTTTGCCCTTTCCGTTGGAACGATTTCACAAAAATCGGCATTGTACATTATCTTGTAAAACCTTAAAATGCCATTGGCATCCGGAATTTCATAATAAAATGGGCGCTTAAAATTCAAATTATAGCCATAGCAAAAATTTAGAATTATGGTACATGCAATAATATACCTGTGGTCATCAGGCATATTTTTGATATTCAACTCAAAACCATCGCCTGCGGTTTTGATAATATTTTTAAACCTTTCCGAAGAATTGAATATCAAATTATGAAAAGGCACAGAGGCTGTCTTAATCTCATTTTTGGTCAATACGGGGGCAAATGAATCTTGAAGAATAATGCTTATCTCTTCTTTCCTGTCCTCCAAAATTTGAGTATCGCTAAAACCATCCCTTAACTCCGGAAACGATGCCGCAGACCTTAGGACACGCTTCGCCTTGGCAGAAAGAAATTCATCTTCACTCTCGGCCAGTTTTTCATAATGCTGAAGCAACTTGTTGAAGCTGACTTTTAGCATCATTGGCGACTCAATACTATCGTTGATGTCCATCTTATGGATTAAATTAGGGTACAAAGTTACAAATTATTGGGTTAGTCGTTATAAAAGAGACGTTCTAACAGTCTAATTGTTACGAGGATAAATGTTAAATTTTCAAGTTCTTTAATGGAAGAAAATGCACGTCCTGTATTAATTCAGCAAAATATGTAGCACTTTTTGATTTATGTACTGACGAGGGCCCCTTTAGTCTACCCTTATGATAAACTTCTCGCGTCTCCTTTCATATTTTTCAATCAAACAGTATTGCATAAAAAAAGCTCCTTTATAAAAAGAAGCTCTTGTCATGTGCGGGCGGAGAGACTCGAACTCTCACACCTCGCGGCACTAGATCCTAAGTCTAGCGTGTCTACCAATTCCACCACGCCCGCATAGTCCCTCCCGATAGCTATCGGGAATCGGGATGCAAATATAGTTAAGATTTTTAAATTCCAAACCTCGATGCTATAAAAAGTATTCTTTTTTATACTTTTGGATATCTTCATTCAATATGGCCTATGAACGCGATTAAATCTTATATAAAACAACACAAAGAACGCTTTATCAATGAACTGGTCGATCTGCTAAAAATCCCATCAATAAGTGCCGATTCGGCTTATAGAAACGATGTTTTAAAAACGGCCGAGGCCATTAAAAAAAGTCTGGAGAAAGCAGGGTGCGATACCGTAGAGATATGCAAAACTGACGGTTACCCCATTGTTTATGGGGAAAAAATAGTTGGGAAAACCTTACCTACCGTTTTGGTCTATGGACATTACGACGTACAGCCCCCAGACCCTTTAGATCTGTGGTACTCCCCTCCTTTTGAGCCTGTCATCAAAACCACGGAAAAACATCCCGACGGTGCTATTTTTGCTAGAGGCGCTTGTGATGACAAAGGTCAATTGTATATGCATGTGAAAGCCTTAGAGTTTATGACAGCCACCAATCAACTGCCCTGTAATGTGAAGTTTATGATTGAGGGCGAAGAGGAAGTTGGCAGCGCAAATTTGGCAACCTTTGTAAAGAACAATCATAAGAAACTGGAAAATGATGTCATTCTTATTTCAGATACGGGCATGATTGCCAATGATGTCCCATCTATCACAACTGGGCTTCGCGGGCTAAGCTATGTTGAAGTAGAAGTTACGGGGCCAAATCGTGATTTGCACTCTGGTTTGTATGGAGGCGCAGTGGCAAACCCTATCAATATTCTCGCTAAAATGATAGCCTCACTTCACGATGAGAACAACCACATTACCATACCAGGATTTTATGGTAAAGTAGAAGAACTGTCCAAAGAAGAACGCGCCGAAATGGCAAAAGCCCCCTTTAATTTGGAAAGCTACAAAAACGCTCTGGACATAGATGCTGTTTATGGCGAAAAAGGCTTTACCACGAATGAACGCAATTCAATTAGACCTACTTTGGATGTAAATGGTATTTGGGGCGGGTATATTGGCGAAGGTGCTAAAACGGTAATCCCGAGTAAAGCCTTTGCTAAAATTTCCATGCGTTTGGTACCACATCAAGATTGGGAAGAAATTACCCAATTGTTTAAAACCCATTTTGAAGGCATTGCCCCAAAAGGTGTGAAAGTAAAGGTAACGCCACATCACGGTGGGCAAGGGTACGTAACACCAATTGATAGCATCGGGTATCTTGCAGCCAGTAAGGCTTACGAAACCACGTTTGGAAAAACTCCCATTCCACAGCGCAGCGGGGGCAGTATTCCGATTGTTGCCTTATTTGAAAAAGAATTAAAAAGCAAAACTATTTTAATGGGCTTTGGTTTGGATAGTGACGCCATCCACTCCCCTAACGAGCATTTTGGGATCTGGAACTATATTAAAGGGATTGAAACAATTCCTTGGTTTTACAAGTATTTTACGGAGATATTTGAATAAATCGTTTATTTTTTCAACTCCAATTTTTCAGCAAAATAATCGCAAAAATCCTTCATGGTTGCCGTCATTTTTTCGTCCTGGGTAGCCCGATTAAATGTATTGGCCATTGCTACTAAAGTTTGATGGAAGAATATTTTCATCTCATCAACGGGCATATCTTTGGTCCACAAATCAATACGCAACATTTCTTTAGCCTTATCGTCCCAAACAGACAGCATCATCGCCTTGGCTTCTGCATTACTTATGCCCCCATCTTCCGCTGACCATGAGAGCTTTTCCGGCACGCGGTTTTCATCTAGTTCAACATTCAGCTCAATTTTTGAAGTTATTGTATTTGCCATTATTTAAGTGGTTTAAACTTTGAATTATTAAAAATATCCTCAGGTTTCATTTGTAGCATGTCCTTTACGGAAACTTCATTGTTTTTCATATAGGCCCTAACTATTTGCCAGCCGATGTATTGGCCCAATCTACCCGGAGAATCAGTGTCTATCTCTTCCAAATAAAATTTACTAAAAGGAGCTGGATTGATAAACCTGCTAGGCAGTTTGGTATCGGCACTATATAGTAATTCGCGCTCAACAAAATACCGCCAAACGTAGTGTTCATTAGCCCTGGCCCATTCCAATTCGGATTCAGAATATCCAATACGTTCAGCCTCTGAAACATTTGGCAACATAATGTCCTTAAAATATAATTGCTTTCCGAAGTATACCATTTCATCCAATAAAGTTTTCCGTTGCGGCTGATAGATGTACCGTCCTGCATACTCAGATGCTAAATCCACCACAATCTGCTTGGCTTCAAAATTCTTTCGGATATACTTTTGAATTTCCTGATAAAAAAAATGATCTTTCCCCAAATAATTATCAAGAGCAATAATGGCAATGGTGTCGGTAACGATTATCCGATTTCGATAGTCCACCATAGAAGTGGTCGTAATCACCCGTGGCGTATTAAATTCAGGAAAATAATATTTCAAATGATTGAAAAGCGATTCAATATCCATTTCCTCCTCATCAAGATTTGGAAATACCTTTGCAACTTCCTTAACAAGTTCCTGCTGAATGGTATCCCTTATTTTCGCAATCCAAAAGGAATCGGGAAACTTTTCGGAAAACATAAAAGGATAGGCCCTTTTTAATTCAGGTAAATCATTGTTTGTAGCTTTTCCAAAAAGCAAATCAAATCTTTCAACAGAAATATCGGTATTAATTTGTGCAATCGCCTGCTCCAATTTATTGTCATTTCCGCAGGAAATAAGGAGCATCAGCAACATAAACAACATCAAATTTTTCATGAAAAGTATAACGCCTTAAATTTTTATTAATTGGGTGATTGCTTTATTTTTGTTTGCAAAGGTACTATTCCCAAATTAAAATTCTTACTGTATGCAAACTGAAAAAGTTGTTGATTTTATCGTAAACTGGCTGAAGAACTATGCCACGAATGCCGGTGTTAATGGATTTGTTGTTGGTGTTTCTGGCGGTATTGATTCTGCCGTAACTTCCACATTGTGCGCAAAAACCGGCATGAACGTTCTTTGCGTTGAAATGCCTATCCACCAAGCAGAAAGCCATGTTTCTCGCGCCCATGAACATATTGAGCAACTTAAAGCAAGGTTTGACAATGTAAGTGATACCCGAGCAGACTTGACTCCAGTTTTTGAGGAGTTTAAAACTGAGGTATTTATGGACGGCGACCAAGCTACTATTGACATGGCCTTGGCAAATACGAGGGCACGGCTTCGAATGACTACTTTATATTATTATGCTGGTCTATATTCGCTTTTAGTAGCCGGTACTGGTAATAAGGTTGAAGACTTTGGGGTAGGCTTTTACACAAAATATGGTGATGGCGGTGTTGATTTAAGCCCAATAGCAGATTTATTGAAATCCCAGGTGTACATGCTCGGAGAGTACCTTAAAGTACCAGAATCCATTATGATAGCTGCACCGAGTGACGGTTTATTTGGTGATGCCCGTAGCGACGAGGACCAAATTGGAGCATCCTACCCGGAATTGGAATGGGCCATGAAAATGGATGACGATGGTAAAACTATCGAGGATTTTTCCGGTCGACAACAAGAGGTTTTCAGAATTTATAAGCGTTACAATAATAACAACAAGCACAAGATGATTCCTATTCCAATTTGCGAAATTCCTAGCAATTTGATATGAGCATTGTATTATCATCAAAAATTTTAGTATTTTTGCATTTTGGGTGTATTCCCTAATAGCTATACTATGATTCTCTCAATTAAAATCAACATCATAGTAAATTAAAACCCTAAGAATATGATTAAATTATTAATAGCAGACCCTCACCCTATTATTAGAAAAGGGCTTGAGCACCTTTTTTCTGCTTCTTCTGACGTGAAAATCGTCGGCAGTGTTGACAATGGCGAAGCCGTTTTGGATTTTCTCAGAAAAGAACCCGTTGACGTTCTTTTGACTGAAATTGATTTGCCTAAATTAAATGGTTTAACCGTGCTAAGGCACATAAAGTCAGACTTTCCAGATGTAAAGGCATTGATGTTCAGTGCCCAACCTGAAAATGTTTACGGCTTTAACTCTATTAAAGCAGGAGCTTCTGGCTACGTTTCCAAAAACGAAAATGTCATTACTGTAAGTGAAGCTGTTTCCAAAGTTCATGATGGCGGCATCCACCTTAGCAATGAGTTGACCCAGGAACTTGCATTTGGAAGCCGAAACAACAAAAATGGCACCTTCTTTAAAAAACTTTCTACAAGGGAAACCGAAGTGTTAAAACTTTTGGCCATTGGAAAGAAGAACAAGGAAGTTTCCAAGGAATTGGATATCAACGAAAAAACTGTGAGTACATATAAAGCACGTTTGATGAAAAAACTAAAGGTGGACAATTTGGTCGACTTAGTGAATCAAGCGAAGTTTTTAGACCTATAATACGCGGCTCAATTTTCTTGACAGCAACATTTTAAGGTTGGAGTATTCTTTGACTTCTTCCAGTACAGACCTGTTGATTTCAGATTTGTGCTCCAACGTCTTTTGTTGACATTCTAGTACTTTTTGCTCTATTAAAAAGCATCGAAGATTTAAAATGGTCTCGCTCACCAATTGCGAGACCGTTTGTGTCTTTTCCTTTGGGAATATATTCTTTCGGTGCCAATCGTCCAAAGTATAGCGTTCATCTTCCATTAAGATGTTGGTAATCTCATTGGCCGTATTGGCATCAAGTGTATTGATGAAGTTTCTCAACTCAAAATCTTTGTCTTCTTGATTTAACTTGTCAATCACCGTGTAGTACAAATCCTTGAACTGAGGATCTGAAAACTCCATTTCATCCTCCTGAAGATCCAGATAAATTTTTTCGAACACTTTGGCCTGTTGAATGACCGGCTCTCGCACCAGCTCGCCTTGTTCATTTTCCTTTAGCACCAAATCCTCAAAATCCTCGATCTTGTTGCCGTAAAGCAATAAAATTTCGATAATCTTTCGCTCCAAAATATATTGCACATCCACTTTTTCTCGTGGCTGTTCATGGCGTATCACCTCAAAACTCTGCTGTTCTTTTTTGAACTTTTTATTCTCTTCCTGAAGTTCTTTTTTACTGATTTGAGCTAAAGTACTAAACAGCACTTCTTCGCTGATATCCATAATTTTCGAACATTCCTTAATATAAATCTCCTTTTTTATAGTATCAGGAATTTTGGAAATGCTATTGACAATATCGCGAATAGTTTCGGCCTTTTTTATGGGGTCGTTTTTGGAGTCTTCAAAAAGAATGGATGCCTTAAACTGAATAAAATCTTGAGCCTGTTCATCTAAGTAAAGTGTGAGCTCCTCAAAGGTGTTTTGCTTGGCAAAACTGTCTGGGTCTTCTCCTTCTGGAAAAGAACACACCTTAACGTTCATTCCCTGCTCCAATATCAAATCGATACCCCGAAGTGATGCACGCATTCCTGCCGCATCCCCATCAAAAAGAACAGTAATGTTTTTGGTAAGTCGGTTGATCAGACGGATTTGCTCCGAAGTTAAAGCTGTTCCTGAAGAAGATACCACATTTTTAATTCCGGTTTGATGGAATTGAATCACATCCGTATAACCCTCCACCAAATAACAATTGTCCTCCTTAGCAATACTTTGTTTTGCATTGTATATACCGTAAAGTACTTTGCTTTTATGGTAGATCTCGCTTTCGGGGGAGTTCAGATATTTTGCGGCCTTTTTATCATTTATCAAAATTCGGCCACCAAAACCAAGTACACGCCCGCTCATACTTTTAATAGGGAACATTACGCGACCCTTAAAACGGTCGAAACGCTTTTCACCCTTTACAATAGTAAGTCCTGTTTTCTCTAAAAATTCAAGCTGATAACCCTGCTTTAAAGCCTCATCCGTAAAGGCCTGCCATTCATCCAAGGCATAACCCAAATCAAATTTTTTGATGGTTTCTTCCGTAAAACCACGTTCCTTAAAATAACTTAATCCGATAGATTTGCCCTGGTCTGTTTTGTTTAATATCTTTTGAAAATAAACATTAGCAAATTCACTGACCAGATACAGACTTTCACGTTCGTTGGCGGCTTCCTTTTGAGCATCACTTTGCTGAGTTTCCTCAAGTTCAATGTTATATTTTTTTGCCAAATAGCGAATAGCCTCTGGATAGGTAAAATGTTCATGCTCCATCAAAAAAGCAACAACATTACCACCTTTTCCAGTACTAAAATCCTTCCAAATCTGTTTTACTGGCGATACCATAAAACTTGGCGTTCGCTCATCGCTAAAGGGGCTTAAACCCTTATAATTGCTACCGGCCTTTTTCAATTGCACAAAATCGCCGATTACCTCCTCAACTCTGGCAGTATCAAAAACTTGGTCTATGGAATGTGCGGCAATCACCTACTACGATAAATTTAAAAAGCTAAACGGTAAAAGTAACATAAAATAGCACATTACTCAATAGGAAAAACTAGGTATCTGCAAATTTTAACTACTTTTGAACGCCATAATCAAGTGTCAATTTAAATGAATAATCAACATTTTAGAAATGTTTTAGAACTAACACTTGCTACTGTTTTAATAAGCTCTGCGGCGGTATTGGGCAAATATATTGCAATGCCGACTGCCGTAATAATTTGGTGGCGTTCCGCACTAGCCCTGATTTTTCTGTTTGCATTCTGCAAACTTCAAAAAGTAAATTTGAAATTTAGGTCAAAAAAGGACGCCAGAACTGTTTTGATCAGCGCCTTATTTTTAGGAGCCCATTGGATTACCTATTTCCATTCCGTAAAAGTATCCAATGTGTCCATTGGGATGTTGTCGCTATACACCTATCCGGCAATTACCGCAATTTTGGAGCCCATTCTCACCAAAACCAAATTCAACAAGGTTCATTTGCTATTGGCCATTTTGGTTTTAATCGGTGTTTACATTTTGGCCCCAGAGTTTAACACGGAAAACTCACATTTTAAAGGTGTCATTTGGGGAGTAATTTCAGCAATACTATTTACACTTCGCAACATAATGTTGAAGAGAAGCTCAAAATCCCATAATGGTACCATGATTATGATGCACCAATTATTGGTAGTAACCATTGTCCTTGTTCCCGTATTATTCATATTTGGAACTTCAGAAATATCGACTCAATACCCCTATGTCATTATTCTAGCACTATTGGCCACAGCAGTTGGACATTCCTTACTAATAAAAAGCCTAAAATATTTTTCAGTAAGCACTGCCAGTATTATTTTAAGCACACAACCATTTTTTGGGATTCTTTTGGCCTATTTCTTTTTAAATGAAATACCTACTTCCAATACGTTTATTGGAGGAACATTGATTATTTCAACGGTAATTATCGAAAGTATTCGGTCTAGGAAATAGTTAAAATTAACTAATATTTGTATTCTACGTTTGTAGAATTGAATTTTTATTCTACATTTGTAGAAACAATTCTAAACTTGTAGAAGATGCAACTATCAAAAACCGAAGAGGAATTAATGAATCATTTATGGAAGCTAAAAAAAGCCTTCATGAAAGATCTGTTGGAAGTTTACCCTGAACCAAAACCAGCCACAACCACCGTAGCTACATTGTTAAAACGCATGACGGATAAGGGGTTTATCGCATACAAATTATTTGGAAAATCGCGACAGTACTATCCTTTAGTGAAGAAAAAAGACTATTTCTCAAAGCACGTAAAAGGATTGGTAAAAAACTTTTTTGATGGAAGCGCAACGCAATTTGCGTCCTTTTTTACACAAGAAACCAATCTTAGCAAGGAAGAATTGGAAGAGTTAAAAGCCCTAATCGATAGTGAAATTAAAAAGAAATAGTTATGCCTTTGATGATTTTAAAATCCAGCGCCTGTTTAGCCATCCTAATGCTGTTTTACAAACTTTGTTTAGAAAAAACCAGTGCCCATACGTTTAAACGTTTCTATTTGATAGGCATCGTATTACTATCTGCCTGCATCCCTTTTGTAACTTATACGGTATATGTCGATGTACCTATACAAACCGCTTCTTTTGATACCAGTTATGGGCCAGGTGAATCCATCATACAACATATTGAAACTACCGAAGTAAAGTCAACAAAAGACTATCTTCCCAACATTTTATGGGGGATTTATGCGTTAGGTACTATATTATTTTCTATCAGATTTTGCATCAATCTGCATCAACTCATCCAAAAAATCAGGCAAAATCCGAAGCATAAAACCCACAGTTTTTGGTATGTTTTACTGAACAATTTAGAAACACCTCATTCGTTTTTTAGTTATATTTTTTTGAATAAATCTCTATTTGAAAAAAAGGCCATTCCCGAGGAAATTCTTTTGCATGAGCAAACACACGCGACTCAAAAACATTCATTGGATATTCTCTTTATTGAAATACTTCAAATTGCATTTTGGTTCAACCCTTTGTTGTTTCTAATAAAAAAAGACATCAAACTCAACCATGAGTTCATAGCAGACCGGGCGGTTCTGAAAAACGGTGCTGATGTTTCCGCATACCAAAATATGATGCTGGAATTTACGGCTTTGGTTTCCTGCACCACTCTTTCCAGTAGATTCAATTATTCACCCATCAAAAAAAGGTTTGCCATAATGAAAAACAGCACTTCTAAAAAAATTTTATGGGTCAGAAATATGGGGCTTCTTCTGTTGGTTTGCGGGTTAGTTTTTGGATTTGGCCAAAAAAATACCGTAACAAGAAATGTTGAAATACAGCGTATTAATCTCGACCAAATACCTCCTGGAGATGGCGTAAGCGAATCGATGATGGATGAGTTTATCGATTTTAATGAGAATTTTAAACGCACTAGAGGCTTGGGACATGAGAAGCTGTCCAGGATAAAAACCATTTATAAAATGATGACCACAGAACAGCGAAATTCTATTAAAGATTTAAACCTAAAATGGATGACTCGCGGACGGAATTATGCCCTCCCCCAACATCCATCCCAAGAAGAATTTAATAGTTGGAAAAAAACGACAAACTTTGTCTTTCACATGGACGGAAAACCAATCCCAACTTCAGAATTAAATAAGTACTCGCCCAAAGATATTTATAGTTACAGCAATAAATTTGCGATAGACGGCGATCCAGATAAGGGCACTTACGACTCCAATAATTTTATGCTATTGACCAAAGATGGGTATCGCTTATCCATGCAGGACATCCGGGCGAGATTATACAATAAAGCACTTCTAAAGTATAAAGGTGAAATTGAACATTTTCTAAATTCTGAAAAGAAAGACGACAGTGAATTAAAACTCCTAAAGCATCAATTGGATGATTTATATAATGATTTACAACCTGAAGATTTCGACAAATTCAACATAAGACAAGCTCCTGAAATTCCTAGTTTGACGTACACAAAGCCCGACCTTTCAAAAACATTGTCCGACGAAATCATTGAATATAATACACTGGCAAAAAAATATAATGACCAGAATGTTCAAAAGAAAATATTCATTAAATCTAATGAAATAAAACGCTTGTATTTTATTTATGAGAACATGACCGATGACGAAAAAAATATTGCTGAGCCCTTCCCATATTTTCATAATAAATCCATAGAACACAATGCTATAGGACATATTAGCGTCCAAAGCAAAGAAGGAAAAGGTGCAACACCAGCCATGATGCAAGAATACAATGCATTTATTGACGAATGCGAAAAAACCAAAAGAATTCATCACGACGAATTGCGCAGGGCCATTGCTATTTATAAAATCATGACCAAGGCTCAACAGGCTACCGTTAAAATGTATCCCGAAGTAAAATCCTTTAAAAACCCCGAATCAACAAAATTAGAACAGCCAACACGAACTCAACTTGAACAGTGGCAAAATGACACAGATATTACTGTATCCATTGATGCCCATAGGATAAAAAACATAGAGTTAAAAAACTATAAACCAAACGACTTCGTTTTTTATCGCATGGCTAAAAGTGCTAAGTCTAAACATGAAGCACTTCAAATAAAGAAACCAAATTCGTGCGCATTATATACTAAGGATGGCTATGACAATATTGTCTTGAAGGCAAATTATAACAGCTACCATAAACTATACGTAAGGTATCTAAACGAAATTGAAAAACATCAAAAAGGGGATAATTCGGACACTTCAGAATTGTTAATTTTAAAGAAGCAACTGGATAACATTTATGATAATTTCTCTGAAAGCGAATTAGAGTCCTTTAAACCGCGTAAAGCACCTAAACTACCTTCAAATTCTGTCAGAAATGATTCCATAAGTACCATAAAAAATCTATCTGAAAATGCTAAAGCTTATAACATTTTGGCTAAAAAATACAACAACCCCAATCCCAACGGACAAAGATATCCCCGTCCTGAAATAGATAAATTATTCCTGCTCTATAACCTACTGAGTGAAGAAGAAAAAGAATCAGTTGAAATTTTCCCAAACCTGCCATATCCCGTCATCAAACAGTATGAAATAAGAAATAAAAAGAAGAGTATTTCCAACAAGACAAATTCAAAATAAATAAGTTATATGAATAAAGTTATATCCATATTAGTTATCGCATTCATTTTTATTTCAAATATTGAAGCTCAACAAAAAGTATATTATAAGACGAATAGCTCTACAACAATTCACTCTGAGGAATCCTATCAACTGCTAAAACAACACATTAGAAAGAAACTCAGTGAAGACGGAGCAGAAGTGACAATAAACGAAAGCTTGACAGACAGTGTTGTATCCAATGATTCAATAATTAAGACGATGCAACTAGATATTAAAAGAACAAGACACCATAAAGGCACAAAAAGACTTCCCGAAAAAATCAATACTTACCTCAATAAAGAACTGCCAAATTTTAACTTAACCACAGCGGAGGGCAAGGAACTTAACTCAAATGATCTTAAGGGCAAACCCACACTCATAAATCTATGGCTTACAAGATGTAAGCCTTGCGTTGAGGAAATCCCCGTTTTGAATGAGCTGTCAAAAAAATATGCTGATAAAGTAAATTTTGTCACAATAACCCCCGATCGCAAAGAAACAACATTAGAGTTTTTAAAAAATCAACCATTTCACTTTATTCACTTAACCGATGCCAGGGCATATTTAGAAAAAATCGGCAATAGTTCTTATCCCAAAAATTTATTCATTGACAAGAATGGCGTTGTTAAAAAAATTACACGGGGCCTCCCCCATTTCAAAAAAAATGGAAAAATGGAACTTGGCAATGGGGAAATATTTGAAAAATACATTTTAAAACTGCTTGAATAGTTTGATTGGAAGTTTTTAGCAAAAAACATGTAACAAATCCATCGCTTTAACGTTCTAATAGTCAATCAATCAAAAAACGACCACATCATGTTAAAGCGATTTTTTATCCTCTGCTCTGGGGCAGATACTCATATTTTAGAAGAATGTTCTGTTGGAGAACAAAACAAATATGCTGGTATTGGAGCTACTGTTTTCTTTACAGCGATTATGGCTTTTATAGCGGCGAGTTATGCGCTCTATACTGTTTTTGATAATTTATATACTTCCGTTTTCTTCGGACTTATTTGGGGGCTTCTCATTTTTAATTTAGACCGTTATATTGTATCTACCATTAAAAAGACAGGGAGTGCGCTGGACGAATTCATTCAAGCCCTGCCACGAATTATTTTAGCCTTAATCATAGCTGTGGTTATCGCTAAACCGTTAGAACTGAAGATTTTTGAAAAAGAAATCAATCAGGTGCTTTTAGAAGAAAAAAATGAAATGACACTTGCCAACCAAGAGCAAATCGCGCAACGTTATACACCTGAAATCACTTCGCTTCAAAATGATATTACGGCTTTACAAAAAGAAATTAATGATAAAGAAGCAGAAGTTAATGGCTTATACGACATATATATTTCCGAAGCAGAAGGTACTGCCGGCACAAAGCTTTTAGGCAAAGGCCCGGTGTATAAGGAAAAAAGAGAAAAACATGATACCGCATTGGCAGAATTGCAAGCCCTTAAAGAAGAAAACAAAGCCAAGATATTTGCTACGGAAAACGAAATCGCATCCTTAAAAGGGGATTACAATACACAAGTGGTTAATACCCAACCCGTCATCAATAATTTTGATGGATTGATGGCGCGGGTTAATGCCTTGAACAAACTGCCATGGTTGCCTTCTTTCTTTATTTTCCTTTTGTTCCTCGCGATTGAAACCGCCCCCATCTTTGCAAAATTATTAGCCCCAAAAGGCGCGTACGACCATCATCTTGAAGAACAGGAAGACACCCTAAAGAGCATTATCCTTCAAAATAAAGCACAACGAGTCAAATTGGTACAAACCGAAAATGCCTTAAACGACAACGTTTACAACGACATTAAAAATGACGAAGAATTATACGCCTATAAACACAAAAAGGCTCGCGAATTGATGCAATTGCAAGCCGATGCGTTTTACAACAGGCAGAAAACTGCGCTTTGACTTAGGCCGCTTCGTTAGTTTTAAAGTGGTCGTAAAGTTCTTTACAACCCAAACCAACAATAGACAGTTGCTTGGCAGTTTTTAAAGACTCCTCGTGCAAATCCATTAGGGCGTTAACACCATAGCGGTCCACACTTTCCAGACCTTCAATACTGATGGTCAGGTTGTTAAATTTTTGAAAAGCGTCTTTGAATTCTGTTTGAAAAGCGTCAACATTTGATTTGTTGAGCACACCTTTTAGTTTGTAGAAATTATTACAACTAGTAATTCTTAATTCCATTATAAATGATATTAGTTCGACAATAAATTTGGGCTATTAATAGTCTGAATATGACGTAAATATAAAAAGTAAATTTGATTACGCAACAATTAATCGACAAATTGGTTTTTACTCTAGTTGAAAAATCAGTCGGTGTCAATTTCATCGACGAGTAGCAAGTTTAGCATAATATTTGATTATTTTAGCCTAGTTTTACTTTTGAAAAACCTACAACAATGAAAAAAATAGTTACACTTTTTTGTCTGCTAATTTTCAGCATATCTTATGCACAGACCCCAGAAAACGAAGACACCAAGGCCATCAACAAAGTATTAAAAAACGCACGTATGGCATGGTCCAATAACGATATTGAGGGCTTTATGGACAGCTACTGGAAAAGCGACTCCCTTGCTTACTATGGAAAAAAAGGTGTTACCTACGGATGGCACGAAACCTTGGATCATTACCAAACCTATTACCCCACCGCAGCATATACCGGAAAGTTGAGCTTTAAAATAAATGCCATCAACAAAATCGCTACGGATGCCTATTATGTTTTTGGCGAGTATCATATTAAGCGCGACATTGGCAATGCCGACGGTATTTTTATGTTGGTATTTAAGAAAATTAATGGTGAGTGGAAGATTATTGCGGATACTTCGGTTTAAGCAATTCTTTTAGTGCCCTGAGGATACTGTTTTTGATGCTTTTTAATGTCAATCGGCTTATAAACCACCACCTCAGAAACCGGATACTTCTCCAACAAATGCTCTGGCCGAATAGGACGCTTTTCAAAATTACCACCACAGTTTGGGCAAACCTGTTTTAAAACCGTTTCTGCACATTCCCAGCAAAAGGTACATTCAAATGTGCAGATCATGGCATCTTCGGCATCAAAAGGCAGGGCCTTGTTACAGTTTTCGCAAGTGGGTCTAATTTCTAACATTGGGATAGGTATTTTATATTTTGAAAATAGACAATTATTTTTGCCCTATGAAATATAGCTACAAAGTTATACTGATGGTCATTCTGGCCGGCATCACCATTTACGGATTGATTACGGGCAGATATCTCTTTTTGGTATTTATGTTTCCCTTTGGTCTGGGGCTTTTCAAAAAAAAGGACACTTAAAAAGTGTCCTTTTTATATACCTAAGCAAAAATTATTTCGACAAACCAGCTACAAATCTATAAATAGCATCCCCGTGCACTCCGGTAAAATACTTTTGGAGCACCTCTTCCCGCTTTTTCCTATCCACTTCATCCGGGTATGCTTTCTCTATAGCTTCTCCGAGACCTTTAAATATTTTATCTAAATCCGTCATCGAATCCAAAAAGTAGGCCTCCATTATTTCCCTTCCATCACTGCCCCAAGCGTGTCTGTGCGGATAATACCCCTTAATCAATGGGTTGTCTTTTATCATTTTATTAAAATCATCAGTCATCACCTTTTTGATTTCATCATTATCCCCATCATCCGGAAACGCCAAATGCGATGTCCTAACATAACAAATCATATCCTTTGAAGCATCTTGTACCCGTTTCACCAATGGTAAAGTGGCATATATCTCATCGGAGTGATAATTGGAATAATATGCATTACGTTTCTTCATATAAGCCTCTCTAGCCTCCTCATCCGGCCAGCCTTCTTCTTCCAGCTCCCCATTTCGCATTTGGGCCTTTTCAATATCAGCCCAAGAAGCATAGACCCTTACATACACCAGCTCCCGATTGTCAGGCGTCATTTGGTGCATATAAAAGGAAGAGGCCATTACATGCTCATTTTTGGCCGTTACCTTGTCCAAGTATTCCTTTTCAACGGCCTTCCACTCGTCCATGTCAAAATCCTCCATGTCCATGTTCCAGTGCATGGTGGTCATCGTAATGTACTGCGGGCGGGGTGCCTCTTTTTCATCTTGTGTAAAAAATGTGGCAGGAGCCATCAGCAATACAAAAAGCACTGCATAAAATTGGTTGGTAGTTTTCATAATTAGTAAAAAATTAAAGTTAATATATTGATTAATCACACTCTACTTTAACCTGATTTCGAAACTGATTTCTTCATTTGGGCGTTACCCACTCCCGATAGCTATCGGGAGGGTCGGGCTTTCCGTTCCAATTCCTCGCTCCGTCCCTATAGCAATCTTGACTCCGCTGTGGGATTTCCACTGCAATCCCTAACGCGGGACAAACTAGCCAAGGGTTTCGAAAAACCTCAAACAGCGAAACCTGTCCGCAAAATCCATTTCGAACTCACGTAACATTAAGATTGGGGGCTAAATTCTGGTGCTATTAAAATGTGATGGAGAATTGAGAGTATCTAAATATACAATAAAAAAACGGTCGCTTCAACAAAGCTAGGCGGTTTTAGGAATTTTGAAGCTCTTCCCGCATTTTTTTGGTCATGCCTTTTACCACCATGTCATAGGAATGGTCCATTAACTCTTTGATAAACAATGGTTTTAATTCGCCTTTGTAAATATCGATGGTATTCCAATGTTTGTTGCTGACGTAGGGGCCTGCATAAATACTTTCGTAATCGGCTCGAAGTTGTTCGGTGTATTCTGGATCGCATTTCAAAGTGATGGTATTCTCGCCCTTATCCCACCGGCTTAATGGGGCCATCAAAAACATTTTAGTCAACACTTTAAAAACCAACGTGCTTTCATCAAATGGAAAACTTTCTGTGGCGCCTTTTTTACTCAAGCAATGTATTCTGATCTGTTCTATGTCCACCTTACTCCAGTTTTTTAACTTCTTTGTCTTCGATTTTTAAAGACGAGTAATCCAGCTTCCAGCCAATGGTTTCCACAATGGTTTCAATTAGCAAAATAGTTTCCAAGGCTTCCTGCTGTGCTATTTCAATGAGCCCGCTTTCAGGAATTTTATCCCGAATATGCAACTTGGCTTCATTGTGCAAATCGGTTAAATCGTTGGCTTCAAACTTATTAAAATACCCGTCGCTTTTGTCGTAATAGTTCAAATTAGTTTCAATAGATAAAACCTCGGGTTGTGGAAAATGCTCTAAGATAATTTTCCTTTTATCATTATCAGCTTTCAAATGAATTTTGGACAAATCGTACCCCACATGTGCCTTTGCGTTAACCACCACCAAAGCTTTCTTTTTACTTGTAATCAGCTTTAAAAACTTTTGCTTAACGTCCTCGTAGTGGTAGATCTCGGCAAAATCCCCCTCCACCGTAATAAACTTGCACACCTTTTTGATCTTATTTAGAAGGATAGTGGACTGTGCATTAATCAATTGTTTTTTTCTGAAGGATTTCACAACGGTAACCACCCCAAGTGTGACCAAAATTGCTATGATAATTGCAATAAATACTTCCATTAATCTATCACTTCAAATAATACAGGACGACTTGGTGAGGCATCATTTTCAAAAGGAGCTACCTGTAAATTCAAGAAATATTCCCCATCCTTTATCCTGTTATCCACATAAATAAACTCTGTTATCGTAGCATCCATCCGTAATTTCCCCGATGTATTCCAAAAGACATTGTGTCCCACTAGTTCACATTCGTCCTTTTCCCTATCAATACTCGGAGTGTCTATCAAAAGGTGTTTGATGCCTTTGCTTACCAAAAACTCCACCGCCTCTTTCAGCAGATACGGCCAGTTGGTATTGGAATGTTGTCGGGTTAATTTTTCCCTGGTATTGGGCATGGTGCGCAAAATCACAGCGTCCCTTTTTTTGTTTCCCAATGCAAATTGGAGCTGCTTTTTGGAAATCACTTTATCTTTCATATAGTTCTCTGGTGCCACAGTAATCACTTCGGCCAAAAAGAAAAACTGGTTTAAATTTTGGTTTATCGAGTGTACTTTTTCCGTAATATGCCCTACACATTCGGTATGCGTCCCATGCGAATGTGGATTGAATTTTATATTATTAAAATTGATACAAGCCCCATCTTTTACGGTAGCCACCCACTCGCCTTCTCTTACAGGCTCAACACTGGGTTTATCTATATACCATGCGTTTACATTATCCTGTCTATCGCTTACCGGAATGGAAATATCCAAGGGTTTGGACAAATCTATCTGCAGTTTTCTGGAATTGTATTGTACGGTAGCAATCAAATTTAGGTGATTTTAAAAAGGTGCGAAGCGATACCATCGCTCAAAAATTTACCTTTTTTTGTGGTTAATAATTTAGCTCCATCAATATACAATAAATGTTCGTCAATATAAATTTCTGACTGCTCCAAAAGGTATTTTTTGTAATCCAAACCAAAATCCTGTTCCACTTTTTTCAAGGAAACGCCACAAATCGTGCGCAAACCGGTCATCACATATTCGTTAAAACGGTCTCGCTTTGATAGGGTCTCAATCTCTTGCGGTAATTCGCCATTTTGAATGGCTTTGATGTATTTTGTATTATTGGACACATTCCAACTACGCTGGTCACCATTAAAGGAATGTGCCGAAGGCCCAATGCCCAAATAGGGGTTTCCCAGCCAATATGCCGAATTGTTTTTGCTAAAATAATTGGGCTTACCGAAATTGGACAGTTCATAATTGATAAAACCTTCCGCCTGCAATTTATCAACCAAAATATTGTATTGCTCATGCGCCAAATCGTCGTCCACATTGTCAACAATGCCTTTTTTTATGAATGAGGCCAGTGCCGTTTTTGGTTCAACGGTCAAGGCATAAGCCGAAATATGCGGTACTTTAAAAGATAGTGCTTTTTCAATATTTGAAATCCATTCATTATTGGACAACCCGGGAATGCCGTAAATCAAATCGATGGAAATATTTTCGAAAGATTTGATGGCTTCCGATAGGCAATTTTTAGCTTCTTCAGCATTGTGGGCTCGGTTCATCAGTTTTAAGTCTCGCTCAAAAAAGGATTGGACACCAATGCTTAGTCTGTTTATCCGAGTAGTCGTTAGTTCGTTTATTTGCTCATCGGACAAATCGTCGGGATTGGCTTCGAGAGTGATTTCGGGGGTTTCACTAACCTCAAAATTTTTGTAAACCGTATCAATCAAAAACCGTAATTCGTCATTCGACAATAAAGACGGTGTACCTCCCCCGAAGTAAATGGTTTCAACAGTTTCTCCTCCCAATTCATCCTTTCGCAATTCGATTTCTTTGGCCAAACATTGAATTAATTCATCCTTCTTTTTTAATGACGTTGAAAAATGAAAATCGCAATAATGGCACGCTTGTTTGCAGAAGGGTATGTGGATGTAGATTCCGGCCCCTCCTAAACCCAAAGCCCCTCCTAGCCTCCCCATGGGGGAGGAACTCTCACTCATACTCATTTATTAGGCTGTTTTATTCCCCCTTTGGGGGATAGGGGGCTTATTTTTTGCGGATTCTGCTTCACAAAAGCACTCCATCCAGAATAACTCTTCCCCACCTCAACTCTACCGGAATTATAAAAATGGCAAACTGCGGCGGCCAATCCATCGGTGGCATCCAAATTCTTTGGAAGCGTTTTAAGCCCCAATAAACTTTGGAGCATTTTTGCCACCTGCTCTTTGCTTGCATTTCCATTGCCTGTGATGGCCATTTTAATTTTTTTAGGAAGATATTCGGTAATGGGTATCTGTCGGCTCAATCCGGCCGCCATGGCTACGCCTTGTGCTCTGCCCAGTTTTAACATACTTTGTACGTTTTTGCCATAAAAAGGCGCTTCAATCGCTATTTCGTCGGGATGGTGGGTATCGATAAGTTCGACAGTACGCTCAAAAATCAATTTTAATTTCAGGTAATGGTCGTCGTATTTTTTTAAATCCAGCTCGTTCAGCTGCATAAACTGCATGGTTTTCCCCTCCACTTTTATAAGTCCAAAACCCATAATGGTAGTACCAGGGTCAATGCCTAAAATGATTTTCTCTTTCATAAGAGGCTGTTTAGAAATGTGTGATTATAATTTTTACAGTTCATTTTTGATGGGCTGTTAGGCAAAATTTTCCAGCATAGCCAAAGTTACGGTCTAAAATTTTAACGACAAAGGACGCAAAAAAGGACATAAAAAAATAATTGACATATTTTTAAACAGCCTCTCTCTTAATCCCCACAAAAATAACAACCGCTAAATGAAATGGACACCCCAAAAGTGATAGTGAGCAAGTTTCCGTTAAACGACCCGAAACCTTCCGATATTGGACTAAATTCTTTTCCAAACCCAAAAACATAAGAGCCGTCCAAATAAACAGTCAACGTATCTGAAATACCGTAATGCAATTCCACTCCGGCCATTGAATTAAAAAAAGTCGTTTTGTTGGCCCCAAAATTCCCCAAGGGTTTTGCAAACGACAATCCCGGACCCGCATGAAAAAAAGTGCCAATTCGTTGTGAAAATGAAATGAGCCTCGAAGCGTCATACACCAGTTGCACATTGACTCGCGAATAGTTCAACTTAAATTCCTGCGAGCTGGAAGCATTGGAAATTCTGCTGAAATTATAATCCATTTTACCTCCCAGTCTGGGTTTAAACATATATTGAAACCCTAAACTTACGGACGGAAAGTTTATCGACTTACCTTCATAACCATCCACAAACCCACCACTTGATGGACTGCTAACACCTAAAGCAATTTGCCCTTTTATAGTGCTGGTGTCACCTTGCCCAATAGTCCTAAAACAGCAAAACAAAACGCACAACCATAGCAATACCGTGGTAAGTTGATTTATTTTTGGGTTCATAAAGACTTTAAGGTTATTTTGCAAGCCGAAACATGCACAACTCGCTTCCATACAAAACTAAACAATTCTTTTTTGTGCTTATTAAATTAAGCATTGTTGGGGGTGCCATTTATTTTGTGTATCAAAAATTGACGGACAATCCCGATTTAAATCTTTCAGAATTTATTGTATTTGCTAGAGAAAACAAGGTATTATCGAGTAAAAACGCCCTTATTTTGGTGTTGCTTTCTATTCTTAATTGGTGTTTTGAAATTTTGAAATGGAAGTATTTGACAAGCCCTGTCGCAAGACTAAATTTTAAACAAGCCATGGAACAAAGCTTAGGGGCATTGACGGCATCCTTATTTACACCTAACAGAATTGGGGAATATGGGGCAAAAGCCATTTATTTTGAAGGCTCAAAAAGGAAATCTATTTTGATGGTTAATTTATTGGGTAATATATTACAAATGGGGATAACCGTAATTTTCGGTATCATTGGCCTTAGTTTTTTTATGAACCGGTATCATCTCGAAATTGACTTTTATAGGTTTGGGAGATTGCTCATCATATTTTTTCTCGCGATTGCCCTTGTCGGTTTTGGTATTCGGAAGAGTGAATTTTCTATTAAAGGATTTTCTTTTGAAAAGGTAAAGCAGTTCGTTCTTAATTATCCCAAAAACGGATTAAGTTTAGGGGTTTTATTTTCATTGTTCCGATATCTCATCTTTTCGTTTCAGTTCTTTTTATTGCTTCATATTTTCAATACAGATTTGGCGTATTTTGAAGCTATGATGGTCATTACATCTCTGTATCTTTTAGCCTCATTGCTCCCCTCAATTTTTATTTTTGATGCCGTCATCAAAGGTGGCGTTGCCGTCTATCTGTTTTCTTTTTTAGGCATCAACCCACTCATCATTTTAAGTACGGTGACCATCATGTGGCTATTGAATTTTGCCCTCCCCAGTGTATTTGGCAGTTACTATGTATTGAATTTCAATCTTCCAAAAAGCGAGTAATATGATTGTTTTCAGCCTCATTGTCGTACTTTCTTATTTGCTATTGATTGGAAGTTTTATTGTGGGTTTTGACAAAGTCAAATCGTTTCATTTGAAAGACGTTCCCGCCAAAACGAAATTTACAGTGGTCATCCCTTTTAGAAATGAAGCTGAAAATCTGCCGAAATTACTACATTCCATAAGTTTGCTCAATTACCCAAAAGATCTATTTGAAGTGATTTTGGTGGATGATGCTTCGGAAGACCATTCAAAAGAAATCATTGAAACATTTTTGGAGGAAAATGCAATTCTCAATTTCCAAATTGTCGCCAATGAAAGACAAACCGAATCTCCAAAAAAAGATGCCATCGATACAGCTATAAACAAAGCAAAGCACGAATGGATAATTACCACCGATGCAGATTGTGTTTTACCAAAATTCTGGTTGGAATGCTTTGACGAATTCATTCAGCAAACCGATTCAATATGTATTGCTGGCCCTGTAATGTATCATGACGGCACAACATTTTTGGGCAGGTTTCAACAATTGGACCTCTTCAGTTTACAAGGAGCGGGCGTTGGTGGATTTGGGCTGAAAAAACCATTTTTATGCAACGGGGCAAATTTTGGTTATACCAAAACTACTTTTCAGGAAGTGAACGGTTTTGAAGGCAACACCAATATTTCAAGTGGCGACGATATTTTCCTATTGGAAAAATTCACATCAAAATTCCCAGATAAAGTGCATTATTTAAAATGTGAAAAGGCCATTGTAAAAACCAATCCGCAACCCACTTGGCATGAACTTATGCAACAACGCCTCCGTTGGGCGTCCAAAGCCAAGGCCTACAATAATTGGATTGGAAAATTGACAGGCATCATTGTCCTTTTAATAAATATTTTGGCCCTAGTACTCCCATTTTTAGCCATTGCCGGTCTGTTCAATTTTAAAATCTGGGTGTATCTTTTAGTAATTAAATTGAATATTGATTTTTTGCTACTGTACAAAACGGCCACATTTTTTGGGCAGAAAAAAGCATTTCTTAGTTTCTTGACCAGTTTTAGTTTCTATCCGTTTTTTAGTGTTCATGTTGGGCTACTATCGCTGTTTGGTGGATATAGTTGGAAAGGCCGTAAATTCAAATTATAATTTTTAGTAGATTTACCCTAATGAAACTACTTGACAAAACGAGCAACCCCGCTTTTACCGATTACTTTTTTAATAACGACCGTCCTTCTTCCAATAAAATGACGGTGACGGGGGTCTTTGTAAAATCTTCACTTTCCATCACCATTATTATCATTATTTCTATCGGCATTTGGAAACTTTACAGTGAGGGCGCGGATGTAAAATGGTACTCAATGGGCGGTATGCTGGCCGCCATAATTATCAGTCTCGTGATTTCCGTACGCCAACATTGGGCACATATTTTGGTACCACTGTACGCCATTGCAAAAGGTTTTTTCCTGGGAGCTACAACAGCTTATGCCCATGCCCGTTTTCCCAACTTCCCATATCAGGCTATTGGAATAACTATGGTGACATTTCTCGTCATGCTTTTATTATATCAAACCCGAATTATTGTGGTCACAAAAAAGCTCCGAAGTGTAATTATAACTGTCACTGCAAGCATTTTTATCATTTATATCATTTCGTGGATACTCGGTTTTTTCGGAATAAAAGTATTTATATGGGGCACCTCATGGCCTGCCATCATTTTCAATATCGTAGCAGGTATTTTTGCCGCATTATCGTTACTGCTCGACTTTGACTACATTGAACGCCATAAAAACTCATCGCCTAAATATAAAGAATGGCTGGCCACTTGGGGGCTTTTGGTAACGTTGGTTTGGTTGTATGTTGAAGTGTTGCGCCTGATGCGAAAATTGGCTATTCGGTTTTAATCTACTGTGATAATCACGGGAAGTTTAAACTCAGTAGCAACTTGCTGACCACGCTTAATGGCCGGATAAATTCTAGGCAACGAATCCAAACTTTTTTGTAGAAGTCTTTGTAGTTGGGGTATTTGCTGTTGTGTCAGAGAATCCATTTCAGTTTTCATCAAGAATAAATCACCTTGTTTTGATACTTTAAATTCCAATTGCAAAGTATCATTAACATCTTCAGTCACCACAATGATTTGATTCTGAAGAAACCCGCTAATCTCGGCATACAAAGTACTTTCAAAACAAGACTTTTTTTCTTCCTTCAAACTAAGACTATCACATTGAGAAAAACTGGGATAAGTATCGACCTCATCCCAATTAAAAGTCTTTAGTTCCTCCTTTAAAATAGCTTCGGGAGTTGTTTTTTTTATATTAAAATACTCGCAGGACATGAGGGTAAAAAGGAGTATTAAAATCAAAGTTGGTCTCATTGAACTATTCTGAAGCCGAAAAGTACAATTTTTTTGGAACTAAAATCCTTCTAAAAGGGAAAACCGAAGCTAGACTCCGGTTTTCAGATTAAAGGCTTGAGTAAGGATAGTTGCGTGGTTGCACAACTAACCTACTAAAAATAGAACGGCCAAAGAAAAACCTGCAGGGTTTTCCAAGTTAGCCAGTATAAGGCAATTATTTTCATTCTTTGCTACGTAGCATATTTTGCTTTTGTTCATAAATCCATTCGATTGCTCTTTCCACAACTGGATCTCCACGTAAGCCAACCGAAATAAATGGTACATCTATCGTTTCATCGGGTGAAATTTTACCACCAAACACAACGCCTTCTCTATCAACGTAAATACTTGTTGCTAGAAATATTGCGGAACCATCACTTAATTTGAACTGAGCATTACCAGTAGTCAAACCAGCAGTACTTTTTCCAAAGCTTCTTGTATTTTCCTTATTATGAAATGCCGTAGCAACTACTTCTCCAGAACTACAAGTACTGGGGCTTGTTAATACAGCAACATGGGGGTCTTCATTGATTAGTGCGTATGGTTTTTTACTTACTTTAACCTTAGTAAAAGAGTCAATACCAGATGCGCCATCAGCGTAAAACCATGAAGCCCTTCTTTTATCATTATCTATAAAATAGCCACATATTCCATTACCTAATAGAGGTCCTATCCCAGCGAGCATTGGCCAACAATTGCCTCCGTTGTTTTCTCTTAAATCCAGTATCCAGCCTTTAACGTTTTTACTGTCAATTGATTTTATCTTATCCTGTAAGCTGTCAGCATATTTTTGCATAGAAATTGAATCTCCGCTATTAAACCCCCTCATTGAAATATATCCAATATCCTTGTTTAAAGTTGTACCCGTAAAGGTCATTAATTCATAAATATTCTTCGTCTTAGAAGTTGATTTCCATTGAACTACTTTGTTTTTTGGCATGAAGAAACTGTGATGGTCTTGGAGCCCAATAAGTGTAGATTCTATCAATGGGTAACATTCTTCAATTGAATCAATGCTTTTTAACTTTTCATACACGAGTTTCTTTATTGGGCTTAAATCAACAGCATCTTTTCTGATAGATTTTTTTTCCACAATTTCAAAAACCTCATCCATATATTGTTTAGGAGTCACATTGTAGTTTTGAGGTGAAGAACAGCCTATAATTGAAAATAGAAGAAGTATTTTAAATAAGACTTTCATTGTTTTTATTGAATGGCACATAACTTTCTAAATAATTGTTACAACTTATTTTATAATAACTCACTCTAATTCGGGTTTTCGCTTTCCTGACGATTGAATTGTTCCTCTTTTAACGCCTTGATTTTACCATCGACGAAGGTAGCCATCCTGCTTTCAGGAAATTTTTGCCTGAAAGCTTCAAAAGCATCAATCTTAGCGTTATAATCAGCATAGTACTTTTCTAAAATAAGTGCCAGCCTCAAATGTGGCCATTCAATTTCGGGTGCTTCCCTTATTGCCTTTTTAATGGCTTTTATTGCTTCGGGGTATTTCTTTTGATAGGATAAAGCAGTTGTCAGTTTGCCGTATTCGTTATGTAACGGCCTGCCTAAAACCAATAAAGCCTTGCTTAAAAAGTCTTCTGCTTTTTCGTAATCTTGGAGTTCTAGATAATAGGCACCGATAGTATAGTTGGTCATCGCATCGTCGGGGTTGAACTTCAATACTTCCAATTTGTATTTCAACGCATCAGCGTACTTGAAATGTTTGACATGGCAGGCACTCAACTTTTCATAAACAAACTCTGAGGTTTCGCCAAGTTCAATCAGCTTTTCAAACCAGGGTATTGCTTTTCTGTATTCCTGTTGCCAAAAAAGGTTCTGTGCTTTTAAGCTAAGCAGTTCAACATTGTTGGGATAGGTTTCCAATCCCTTTTCAACCAGCATATCCACCTTGGCATATTGGCGCTTTTGCAAATGGTGCTTTGCTATTTTATAAATTGCTTTTTGGTGGGTACTGTCCAGCGCAAAAGCCCTATGAAAACTTTGCTGCGCCAATGAATCCTTTAGTTGTTCCAAAACCAAGCCCAGTTCGTAGTGGTAATTGGGGTTGTCCTTGTGTTTCGTAATCAACTCTTTAAAAAGTAGCGAAGCCGTCTCGAAATTTTTGGTCTTGGACAGTAATTTTGCAAATTCGTATTTGGTCAAAACATCATCCGGATTTGTTTCAATGGCAGATTCAAAATGCTTTAATGCCTTATCATAGTTGCCAATGGCCATGTAAGCCTTCGCTATTTTATCAAAAACTTCCGATGGATCGTCGTATGCTTTATAATATGTGATGGATTTTGTAAAATCGCCGTTCAAATACAAACTATCGGCAATGTTTAAAACCGAAGTTTGTGCTTCAGTTTTAACTAACATTACTAAAAAAATCAGGGCCGTTCTTAACATACTAATTGGCCACTTGAAAAATTATTGGTAAAGAATAAAGCAGGTTAACCACTTTCCCATTATTCATGGCTGGTTTTAACTTTGGAAGTGTTTTTACCACCCTAATGGCTTCTTTTTCCAAAGCTTCATGAGGTGCTCTTGAACGCACATCAACTATCTCCCCTTCCTTATTAATTTTGAATATAACATTAACGCGTTGCCTCCCTTCCAAATTAAGGTCACTGGCTATTTTAACATTGAAATTGTGATTTACATGTTTTGAAACATTCTCCTGCAAACACTTTTTTAATTCTTCTGCGGAGTTCCCATCACAGCCAGGGAAAACTGGTACTTGGTCAACAAATGCAAAAGGTACGTCCTCTACATTAGCATAAGATGCTTTCTTTTTTTCGAACTCCTCAAGACGTTTTACCTTTTCTTCTTCAGTCTCCACTTTTGGATGGTTCAACTTCCTCACCGTAATTTCTTGTGATTTATTCAAAATTTCAAAGTTGTACCTAATCTTCAATAATTCACCTCCACTGTTCTTTTCCGTGTATTCGGACGTATATTTTTCGGGAACATTCTCTTCCAAAGGGTGAATAGAATAACTTTTAGTTTTTGGATTGTTGTCAAAATTTATCCACCCCACATAATTTGGATTAGACTTTAAAAAAGACTCAAATTTATTGGTTTTCGCCCTGATTTCTTCTGAATTGGCATTGCTATCATGTTCTTCTTTCGAAATTGTAAATGAATATTGACTTAAATCTTCACTTGAATAAACTTCCTTTTCACATGAAGTATATATAAGCATTCCTAAAACTACAGGGATTAATACCATATACTTCAGTAATTTAATTTGTTTTGATTTTGATTTTTGCAACATAATGATTCGATTTTTGATTAATGATTGTTTATAAAATGGATTTATAAACGAAAGGGATTTGGTATCAAACACCTGAGACAATAGGTTTTGATAGTAGGCCGACATATCGTGCTGTTTCGTGGCTTGCGCATCTGCAATAAATTCATGTAGTGCCATAATTCTATTTTGATACATATACACCAAGGGGTTGAACCAAAACACTATCCTCAACAGTTCAAACAGCAATAAATCAAACGTGTGCTTTTGCTTAATATGTACCATTTCGTGTTTTAAAATGGTGGCTTTTTCAGTATTATCGATACCATCGCCTATAAACACGTAGTTAAAAAACGAAAAGGCCATCTTACTATTTGATACCTTTACCATTACTAGCTTGCCTTTTGCTTCCTTTGTGCTTCGTTTTAACAACTTTAAAAGTTTCAATAGTTTGAACACCAACAATACTCCAGCAATTACAGTCCCCATTAACATTAACGTTTCCCATGTGGATAACGACGTTTGAACCGCCGTTGATTGAGATATTTGTATCGGGTTTTGTTCGGCAACCGTGGCATCACCCATAAACACCGCAGGCAACTGAACCATAAACTCTTGAGAGATAACATCCTTAAAACTATTTATCTTAACAAAGGGAATCAGTAATGATAAAATAGGGGTAATGAGCAAATAGGCTCGGTTCCAATTAAAGAAGGTCTCTTTTTTTAGGAAGACATCATAAATGATTAAAAAGAGCAATTGAAAGGTGATAGTTTGAAAAATATAATGCAACATACTAGCGGTCATTTTTATTGATTTCCTTTAGTACAGCTTCCAAATCCTTTATGTCCATATCGTTCTTTTTCACAAAAAACGATACCATACTTTTGAAGGAGCCTTGAAAATAATTGTCCACCAGTTTATTTATAGACTGGTTGCTGTAGTCCTGCTTTTTTACAATGGGGAAATAGATATGGCCTTTCCCCTGTTTTTCGTAATCCACAAAACCTTTATTTTCTAAAATTCTAACGATAGTGGATACGGTATTGTAAGCGGGTTTTGGTTCTGGCAATTGTTCGATTATTGCTTTTACATTGGCTTTTTTAAGTTGCCAAAGTATTTGCATAATATCCTCTTCCGCTTTGGTAAGTTGTTTCATTTTTATATGATATTTTTATTTCAACTAAAAACTTAGTTTTACAAATATAACTAAAATTTTAGTTTTAACTAATTTTTTAGTTTAAAATGTAACGTTTTGTTTAGCAAAACGTCTTACCTATTGAAAAACTTAAACTTTTATAATGGATATCATTTTAATCATCATAGCCGGCCTATTTATGATTTTGGGGATTTTGGGCAGTTTTCTACCTATTTTGCCGGGTCCTATTACCAGTTGGATAGGCCTTTTGCTCATACATTTTACGAATGCCATACCGATGAACAAATCCTTTTTAGCAGTCACATTTATCGTGGCTACCTTAATTTGGCTACTGGATTATATTATTCCGGCAGTTGGCACGAAACGTTTTGGCGGGTCAAAATATGGGATGATCGGCACTACGATAGGTTTAATTGTTGGACTGGTTGCTCCAATTCCTGGAGGCATAATTATTGGTCCATTTTTCGGAGCATTGATTGGCGAACTTATCCACAAAAATGATTCTAAAACTGCTGTAAAGGCCGCTTTCGGTTCTTTTATCGGCTTTCTCACTTCAACCTTTTTAAAATTTGTGGTTGCAATCATTTTCCTGGGACTATACATCGGAAAATTGATAGAATATGGAGGCAGTGCTTTCTAATGCTCGGAAAGAAGTAGCCCTGTGGGTCTCTCACCTCCACAGGGCCTTTGTAAATTGCTATTATCAACAAAAAAATCGAGGGATTAATTAATCTGATATGTTGACAAAACAAAGATAACCATAAGATACGGCTTTGAACTGCGGAAAAACCGTAACAGAATTACGGTTTAATTATAGAACGTACTGTTTGAGGTGCTTTTGGGAGGAAAAAAATGTGCTTTTTTTTACTTTATTACACTTTTTAGTTCTTTTCTGGATTGGAAATGCTAAATAAACCCTTTGTCACGGGCTTCTTTAAGTAAGGTTTCATCCTTTCCGTCCTCAACCGAAAAAATCTCCTTTAATTGCTTTTTGCGCTTTTCAACGGCACTTAAAGAAATATCCAAGTGGGACGCCAAGCTTTTGGTTTTGATTCCCTGGGACAGCAAGTGCAAAATTTTTCTGTTTCTATCGTCGATAACTATATCGCTGGTAATGGATTTCCTGATAAAACTATTTACAGTACCACTATAAAATGGTGGATTATTCAAAACGGCCTGAAAAGCACTGGCTAGCTCGCTGGAGGTTAAATCACTTTTTATCAAAAAACCTTCGGGATCGATATTTTTCATAATGTTGTGAATCCTGAAAGATTCGTTGAACATGGTAAGAATTACGATTTTGGCATCTGGCAATACCTTTCGGGCATATTCTGCCAAGTCTTCCCCAGAACTCATTTTCCCGTCGGAAGAGGGGGGTAGGCTTATGTCTACAAATAACATATCATAAGGCAAACCATTGGAGACGGACTTATCCATAAATATTATGGCCTCATCGCAATTGTTAGCAATATGGATACTCAGTTCCTGATTTTCTTTCTTGGTAAACAACAATGTATTTTGATACCCCTCAATAATCATTGGGTGATCATCAATCATTAAAATTTTGATGTGTTCTGTCATTTTACTTCTATTTTGGTTGGTATTTCAATGGTTACTGTTGTACCTTTTTCTTTTTCCGACTCTATATGCAAGTTGCCCTCAACTTCACCGATCCTGGAATTCATGTTCTTTAAGCCAATCCCAGATTTGGCCTTGTTTACCTCAAATCCAGACCCGTCGTCCTTAATTATTAGACAAATTACATCATTTTTTAATTTAAAAATAACGTCAACTTTAGTCGCTTCTGCATGTTTATAAATATTGTGCAGTGCTTCTTGTAGCATTCTATATACATGTATTTTATATTTGTTAGAAACGCCATCCCAGTGAATGTCGTCGTCATGTGATAAATCATATTTAAGAGCATAAGCATTTGTTTGGGTTTCAACAAGTGTCTCGATGATGTCCACAAACCCTGAACCTGAAACAAAATCAGTATTCAACTCGTGGGATACCTTTCGGATATCTTCTTCGATAGTCTTCAATTCGTCAATATACTGTCCTCGGGTTTTAATAGCCTCAACCGAAGGGTTCAGGTTTAAACTATCCAAGCTCAAACGGGTTCCGAATAATCGCCCTAAAACCCCATCATGCAGTTCTTCTGAAATTCGTTTTTTCTCAAGAGCTCTAGCCTCCTCGATTTTATCATTTTGAGCAAGCATCAGATTATAGATTTCTTCATTGGTTTCTTGTTGTTGCCTATTGAATTCCAACTCTTTATTCTTAGCCCGTTGAGATATAATCACATAAAGCAGCAGTGCCGCCACCAATAATATGACCGAGATAATGATCAACCACATGCGTTCTCGGGCGATACGGATATTTTCCTGTTCAATCTGCTGAGTTTCAAATCTTATTCTCGCAAATTTATTTCTGATGGCCCTTTCAGCTTTTTGAAGGCTGTCGCTCAGCTTAACATACTGCTCGAGGAACTTTGCTGACGTTTCACCTTCTTCAATTTTTGAGAGTAGCATAAGGGATTTCAATAAATCGTCATTGGCATAATCCTCCGAAATTTCCTTGGCCTTATAGGCATAATATTTCGCAGAATCCTTATTGTTTCTGTCATTATAAAACTCGGCCAAATGCTGATGCAAAATGATGGAGTTGTAGCTGTCATTGATGCTGTCTGTAATTCTTAAGGCCCTTAAATATATGCCAGGCAATTGCTCCAGATTACCTGATTCGTATAGTGTTTTGCCATAATTGCCCAGAGCCAAAACATAAACGTCGGGGTGATTTCTAATCAAATCCTTGTTGCCATATATTTCATTATATTTTTGAACGGCCAAATCAAATTGTCCAGAACGCCGATACACCTTCAAAATATTATTGATTGTTAGGGCTTTGCTTCTTTCAAAATCTCCATTCAAACCTTTTTTGATTTCAAGGGAAAGGTTTAGATATTTAATAGCATCTTCAAACAAATCTAATTCGTCAAATATGATCCCTAATGTATTGTATATATACGACTTGTATTTTTTTACATTATTATTCTGAGGAAGATTTTCAAGTATATCAATTGCTTCAAATGCGGTTACTTCGGCACCTGTGTAATCTTTATTGTTAGTTTGAACTACTGTTAGCCCAAAAAGGGTGATTGCAGTTTCGAACAGAAGTTTTCGATTTTTAAAAACTTTTGCGGCTTTGTTATAATAGTAATAGGCACTATCATTAATGGAAGAGAATCTATATAGCTCTGCAATTTTATAGTGCTGTTTAGCAATGAGAAGTGAGTCCGAATTAGGTATGTTCTGGATAAAATTTTGAATAGAATCTATTTTATCTGAATGGCTACCTGTCTGAGCTGAGGAATAACAGCACCCTAACACAACTAGAAAATGAATAAGTTTTATTCTCAAAATTTGGTAAAATTGACTCTTTTTTCAAATGTATCTATAATTTTTAAATTCTTAAATTAAAAAAGCCCTTAAGAAAAAATCCTAAGGGCTAAAATATTGTAACTACTAGAAATTATTGATCATGTCCACTACCTCCAGTAAATGGAGACGGTATTTCGTTTACCGGTGATACTAAAACGTCATCTTCATTCAAATCCTGCTTTACACAAGAGGTTAAAGAGGCAGCTAAAAAGGCTAAGACTAAGGTAATTTTTAGGGCTTTCATATTCATTCGAAATTTAAGGTTAAACTATTTCTCTTTATCTAAGTTTTAAAAACTTACACGTTAAAAAAATCAAGATTTTAATTCAAAATCTTAATCAAGGGAAAATGGAATAATTAACTTTAAAAATCGGATGCTCAAAAGCATACGAAATGATTTTCAAATTTTCGAGGGAGAATGACCTGGGTCAAAAAAAGGATTAATTAACATAACGTGCAGAGAGGGAATATAGTTTGCTCGTTATCTGGTACGAAAGTAGAGGCGAGAGGTAGTATTTGACAAAATACTCGACAAAAGGCATATTTTATCGATAAAAAACATCGATTAACTGCATATTGTGTTTTTTACCTGTATTTTCTTTCAAAGAAACTTGTCTTTCCATCCCTAGATTTATAAGGTAGATTCGCTTTTTACAAAACTGGTTTTTATCACCTTTGTTGAAAAATCAGGCTGTGATTCAGTAGTATTATTTAAACGCGCAATAAGCATCTCGGCTGCCATGGCTCCGATTCTTTTGGCATGTTGTCTGATAATAGCCAATCTAGGTACCGAGTGATTGGATACAGCTTTACTCGAAAAACCAACCACTGAAATATCTTTTGGTACTTTTTTCTTCAGGTTTATCGCCATATTAATGGCAACAACTCCAGAAGCGCTATCTGCGGCCACAACTCCGTCAATAGTTTTATTCTTCTTTAAAAGCTTTCTAATTTTTTGCTGGATATCATCGCCTTTCTTAATTTTTAAAACCAAAGGCGACATTTGTGCTTCTAAAATTGCTTTGTTATAGCCTCTTTCCCTTAATTTACCAACGCTTATATCATCTATTTTACTGATAAAAACAATATGTTTTCGCCCTTCGGCAATCAAATTCTTGGTGGCATTATACGTAGCTTCAAAATCATCCACAATTACCTTATCACACATGACGTCATGGGCTACCCTATCAAACATTACAATCGGCAATCCCTGCCCTATGGTATCTCTCAAATGATGTACTTCATTTTTCATTTGGGTTTCTTCAGCCAAACTCAAAATAAAGCCGTCCACGCTCCCATTGGCCAAAAGTTCCAGGCTTTCCTTTTCCTTTTCCAAGGATTCATTGGAGATACATGTAATAATATTATAACCATGCTTACTGGCTTCCCGCTCAATCCCAAAAAGTACTTTAGACAAAAAATGGTTTAGGATATCCGGGATGATCACCCCAATCGTTTTCGTTTTGTTTTGCTTTAAACTTAGCGCTACCTTGTTGGGCTTATAGTTATACAATTCAGCTAGCTCCTTTACGCGCTTTCTGGTATCCTCACCTATTTCTTCACTATCGTTAAGTGCTTTTGAAACGGTAGAAATTGAAACATTAAGTTCCTTTGCAAGCTGTTTTAAAGTGACCATCAGGGTTATATCTAAGTAAAACGAAGATGCAATTTACAAAAATAGCAAGCCAAAAAACCAGGTTTTACGAAATTGAAACCTAAATTATTTTAATGGGTGAATTGGTTTCAGCAGATTTATAAGCTGCTTCCTGGATTTTCAATGTCTTTAAATAGCTTGGGCCATTGGTTTCAAAAGATGCTCCCGAAATCAGTTTATCGATAAAATCACGTTGAAAGATATAGCAACAGTCTCCTGCGAAACCAATGTTACGATGCTCATATTGATGCTCTTTTTCAGGTTTTCCCAAATGCTGTACAGTAATTTTGCCATCATTATATAACCGGATAGAGCCCTTTGAACCTTCCACCAAGTACTCGCCAAAGGTATATCGGAAATTTTCAATATTGCTCTCGTTGTATCGGTTGGCATCCCACACTGCCGTTGCTCCCGATTCAAAATTCAAAACCATTAATCCAGCATCTTCACCTTTAATGACGGGGTTCAGTCGTTTTAAAATGGCATATACATTGTTCACCTCCCCAGCATGATATCTGAAAGTGTCTATAAAATGTACACCGGTTTCATAAATCAATAGTTTTTTATAATCCCGAAAGTAGGGCTGACGGGATAAGTAGGCATCCTCTCCCCATCCATCGCCCATTCGAGACCTAAAATTAAGGTTGAAAAGTTCGCCGACGGCATCATTTTCAATCAGTTTTTTAATCTCCCGGTGCCAAGGTTGAAATCTGAAATTTTCGTGGACCACGAAGCGCACATTCTTCTTCGAAACGTAATCCACGATGCGCACTGACTCTTCATAAGTTGGCGCCATGGGCTTTTGGCAGATAATATGAACGCCATGATCTGCAGCAAACTTGCACATCTCAAAATGCGTTTCAGGAGGGGTAATAATATCCACAAAATCAGGCTTTTCTTTGAGGATCATCTCCTTATAGTCGGTATAATGGTTTTTTACACCATAGGCATCCATGATTCTCTTTGCCCGTTCTTTGTTGGAATTACAAAGTGCCGTGATTTCAACTTCCGGAATTCTAGTCCATGCCTGATACTGAAACTGACTAAAATACCCGGCCCCAATGGCCACTCCTTTTAATTTACGCATCACTTAATTTTTTATTGGGGTTCATAAAGTACCAGCAAAATATGGCTACAAATCCAAGTGCGGCGGCTACGTAGAAAAAAGGCTCATCGGCTCCGGTCCATTCACGAAGGTATGGAAAAGCCAATGCGGTTGTAAATGCACCGATATTCCCAGCCATATTCATCATTCCAGAGACCTTTCCCGAGTTTTCTTCACCAATATCCATACAAAAAGACCACGATGGGCTCAAGGTCATATCTGCTCCAAAAATAGCAACGGATAAACAGAATACCGCACCCAAAGGTGTATCCATATATAAACTGGAAAGTATGCCTATCACTACCAAAACAAATCCAATAGTAGCCGGGATTTGTCGGGACTGCTTCCATTTTCCTGTTTTGTAAAT
Organism: Hyunsoonleella aquatilis; assembly: GCF_014270105.1. Classification (GTDB taxonomy): domain Bacteria; phylum Bacteroidota; class Bacteroidia; order Flavobacteriales; family Flavobacteriaceae; genus Jejuia; species Jejuia aquatilis. The sequence continues at coordinate 331,898 of NZ_JACNMF010000001.1, read as the reverse complement.
ACTGTCTACCATAAAACCTGAAACCCAGTTCCCCAATGCACCCGCCAACAAAGGCATCATGGCATAAAAACCAGTTGCCACAAGGCCTAATTCATACTTCGCTTTGATATATGGAAACAACCACGTCAACATAAAAAAGAAAATAAAGTTGCTTCCGATATACTGTATCATGGCCAATATGACATTGTTTGATCCAAGAATAGTTCCTATTGAAAGATTACCTCCTTTTTTCTCTACGGCGTGTTGCCTATTGTTCACGATATATTCCTTTTCGGCCTCAGATAATCCCGGGTGATCTTCCGGTTTATTTCTAAATGCCCAATAAAAGACAACAGCGAATATAATCCCAATGGCTCCAAAAAAGTAAAAGATATTGCGCCAACCCCAAGCATCAATAAGATAGGCCACCAATGGCAGAGCAAAAGCAGCTCCCAATCTGGATCCAGAAAAGTTAATACCCTGAAAAAGGCCTCTTTCCTTTGTCGGTATCCATGAGAAGGCAGCTCTTGAAATATTGGGGAATGCTCCCGCCTCTCCTGCACCAAAGGTAAATCTGAAAAATAGCATGGAAATATAGTTCCACGCCACCCCTGTTAAAGATGTAAAAATGGACCACAATACCATAATCCATGTCAACACTTTTCTAACCCCATATTTATCTCCTAAAGCACCTCCGGGCACTTGAAACAAAGCATACCCAAGGGCAAAGGCACTTAGCACCCAACCCATTTGAATATCGGTCAAAACTAAGTCGCCAGCAATAGAATCCTTAGCGGATGAAATACATACCCTGTCCACGTAAAGCAACAAAGTAATCAAGAATGAGCCAAGGAAAAACCTATAGCGTTTGGAGTTATTGAACATGGTGTTTTAGTTTAGTTATAATGGTTTTTAAAGTATCGGCATCCCCAACATTTCCTGGAAAAACAATATATGGCAATCTTGGAAAATGGGTATCCTCTCCCATTTCCCAGAGGGGAATTCCGGGTTGTACTTGCCCCAAAACTTTGGATCGTTTCATACCAAGGCCTTTTGTTGCCAAATCGTGGGATGTAATCCCGCCTTTTGCAATGATGTATTTTGGGCGTATAGAAATGCCTCTAACCAGCGTTACCAAAGCGTTTGATATCTTAATGGCAATATCGACTGTGTCGTTCTGGGAATTCCCCGTTATCAGTTTTCTACTGGTATAAACGATAACATCCATCCCTTGAGAAATATGAGTATCTATTCTCAAAATCAGGTCATTCAAATGCGATTCATATTCGGTGGAGAGTACTTGCGATACATCTACTTCTACGATGCTCTCCTTTTGAAAAATAGAAAGGGCATTGCTCAATTGTTCTGAAGATTTTTTTACGTAGGACCCAACAATTGTCAAACCCCCGTTAGTGTTGTGTTCTGAAAATACATCTTTTGAAGTTAGTAATCCTCTTGGCTCTAACCCGATATATGATGGCACGAAAGAACTTGAAGTCCTGTAAACTATTGGTTTACCCAAAGCCTCTGCTCTTAGTAATGCTTGAGATACTTTATCCAAATCGGAGTAATTCAAACTGTTAAAAATACAGTAGCTGTTTGCAGGAATTTCCAAAATATTTTCAGCAAGGACGTTTACGTCCAATTGCCTAATTTCCTCCAATGAAAAAGAGAAAACATCAGAAATCTGAATATCGCCATTTGTTTTTTCTGCGATATAGGCTTTTAAATTTGCATTTGAATATTTAAAAGAATGGTCTTGGGCAAAAGGGGTTTCATTAACCGGGGTGAGGTCATCCCCGTTTTTAATATAATGGACATCCTCCACAGTAACACGATTGCCCTCAAACATTACTGGAATAAATACGGTAATGGCCTCGTTTAAATTCAAATATTTCTGCAAAGTTTCAGGCTCCAACGGAAAATGGCCGCGTAACGTGGAATCGCTTCGACTGACAATAGTGAACTTTCTTTGAGTAACCTTTGATGCCTTCAAAATATTTTGGGCTATTTCCTCATATATTTTTGAAGTGCCTTCCGGTGTTAAACTTCTTGAATTTGTCAAAACATAAAACACTGGCGTGCCCTCAATAAATTCCTTTATAAAGACGTCCATGCTCCATTCTGTCAATAATGGAATGCCATAAACGGTTTGGTTCCCAGTGGGGTCATCATCAATAACGATACAGGTTTTATCCAATTTGGAAAACAACGCCCTGTTTTCGGAGCGATAATCATTCGAATCTTCAGAGGGAAGATTGCTTAAAATATGTTTAAGGCTTTTTAGCATCAATAATTTTCAATGGCGATAACACGTGCGGGAGCTCCGTCCCCTTCTTTTATTTTCAGCGGTAATGCAATGAGCTTTACACAATTGGATTTTAAACTTTCAATATTGGTAATACCTTCGATAATCACCACACCAGCGAGAAGAATCTCATGGATTTTGGTCACCTCATCCAGATTGTTTACATCGGCCACTGAAGGTGGTTCCACCGCAATCATTTTTACTTTATGTTGGATACACCACTGGGCTAATCCCTCGCTGATTCGCGGCAAATCGTCTCTATACTTTTGAGTCCCAGCATGTTTGGACCATTCCGTCCAAATAATCAAACTATCGCCCTCGATAAATTTTTCACGAACTTCGTCAGGAATATGATTTACTTTAATCAGCCCTTTAGGCTCTACCTCTCGTGCATCAATTACATAAGCACGTCCAATAAAATCTGACACAGGGATTTCATCAACGGTCTGGTTGCTTACATTGAAATGAAATGGGGCATCCATGTGGGTACCCACATGTGAATAAAAGGATAGGGTACTGGCATTCCACCCGTCTTTATCTTTGGTTTTTGCAACTTCTTTGGAAAAACCATTGATACCGTTGTGGTATGCCATCGTTAGATCAACTACCCTATCCATTTGGCTACTAATCAAAGGTTTGCTATGACCGCGTCGGCAACGTCAGTTGTACTGGCTTTGCCGCCCAAATCTACCGTCAACACCCCTGAAGAGGTTGACTTGTCAATAGCCTCCATAATATTGTTTGCTGCTTCGGACTCGCCCAAATGCTCCAGCATTAAGGCCACAGACCAAATCTGTCCGTAAGGATTAGCAATATTCTGACCTGCAATATCTGGAGCCGACCCATGGATCGGTTCAAACATTGATGGAAATTCCTTTTCAGGGTTGATATTGCCACTACCTCCTAAACCAAGGCTTCCCATTACAGCACCTCCTAAATCACTCAAGATGTCACCGAATAAGTTTGTAGTCAACACTACATCAAATTGTTCTGGCTTTAGTACGAACATGGCCGTGGAGTTGTCGATATACATCTGTTGGTGTTCTACATCCGGATATTGTTCGGCCACTTCTTTAATCACCCTATCCCAGTAGGATAAACTATTGATTAAAGTATTGGACTTTGTAATATGCGTAACTTTGTTACGTCTGGTTCTGGCCAACTTAAACGCATAGTGCGCCACGCGTTCAATACCCTTTCTTGTGAAAACACTGGTATCAATACCCATCCCGTTTTCAAAATCTGGCAAATATTGCCCACCCATCTGAACAAACTCTCCTTCATTGTTCTCTCTTACAATTACAAAATCGATATGTTTTTCTGAACGAATAGGTCTCGTTACGCCTGGATATGTGCGCACAGGTCTATGATTCACATATTGATTAAAATGTGTTCTCACCTTAAAGGTGTAGTCTTTTGCGGGCAAGGTGTCGTCCACTGCTGGAAGACCAACGGAACCAAAATACACAGCATCAAATGCCCTCAACTTTTCAATCCCGTCATCGGGCATAAATTGATTGTGTTTTAAATAATATCCTGCTCCCCAACCAAACTCCTCAGTTTCGATTGAAAAATTGTGCTTTTTGGCCACGGCCTCTAAAACTCTCAGTCCTTGGGGTACAATTTCATTACCAATACCATCACCTGGCACTACTGCAATTTTGTAATTACTCACTTTCTTTGTTTTTTACTTTGGTTTATTAATAATTCTTTTGATTTACTGATATGTGCTCTTGCTAGTTCTTCAGCTCTATCTGCATTCCCTTCCTCAATCGCTGCAATGATATTAAAATGTTCTTCCAAGGTCTCCTCTGGCGACCTCACCAAGCCGTGCCCGACAACCTTATCGTGTATGTTGCTGAAAAAGTAGATGTTATCCAGTGGTTTGTTGCCCGTAAGTGTTATCAACAGTGAATGGAATACCTCATCCGCATCGGCATAAGTTTGCTGGTCGATTTCGGTCAAACCCACAAAAGGAGAAAAACAGTCCTTCAGTTTTTTAACTGCGGTAGGCTCCTTTTTTTCAGCCAAAATTCTTGCGGCCATACCTTCCAAAGCCTCCCTGCATACATAAATATCGATAATTTGGCTGTAGTCCAAAGTCTTGATGTACATACCGCGGCGGGGGATACTTTCTACTAAATACTCATTCTCAAGGGCTAGTAAAGCTTTCATCAACGGCGTTCTGCTTACGCCTAACTGTTCGGCTATCTTTTCCTGCACTATTTTTTCGCCCTGCCTCAATTCGCCGTTTCGGATCATCTCCTTTAAACGCTTATAAATAGGCCGGCTTAAGTCTGTATATTCAATCACTTTTCCGAAATTGCATTTTGTATACAAAATGCAATATTACAGCTTTTTTCTGTATTTATAAAATGATTCTCTCAAGATTAAACCCACCACAAAGGATGCCCGAAGAAAATCAAGCTCTTTTTTTACATGATGTGATTTCGACCTAAGAATTCAAATTTTATGGGGCTTTTGATGAGAGGCACTTTAAAAAGCCGAATCCAGCAAGTAGAATTTACACTAAAGGAGAGCACAAGAACAATCAGTCGCTTATTCGCATACGAAACCTTTGCTTTGCCAAATTACGATCCTGTTTCTATTCTAAAATTAGCTTCTTACTTAGTGTCCCCTGTGTGGTTTTTAGGTTTAAAATGTAAACGCCTGAATTAACATTTATTGGCATTTTAAAGCTATTCGAGGAAACGTTTTGTTCCAAAATTTGTTGGCCCATTATATTTGAGAACGAAGCGCTTAAAGCCTCGGCTTTTGAAATCAGATTTACTTTTAGTACCGATGCTTCTCTATCAAAATAAGTTTCCAATTTATCCTTTACGGATTGCACTTCTTCAACTGACAATTGAGATTGGCCTGCAAATACCAGTTTAAATCGATCATTATATGTACCGGCCTCCAAATACACCTCAAAGGGTTCATTTTCAATATTGAAGACTTCACCAGTTTCAGTATCTTCAATTTGGACAGCAACATCGCTATTTTCTTTAAGCTCTAAGCTCATTTTGGCAATTCCGGCTTCTTTAACCTTTACTCCCAAGTCATATTTTTGTGTTTGTTCAAATCCATCTACTCCCTGAATCACAAACCTGCTATCATTAATCAACCAATACATATCTTCAATACCAACATCCAGCATAAAAGCATCATAACCTAAATCGAAATCTAAAGATGCATTTGGATCAGCGCCCAAAACCAATTGCCTATGGTAACCTTGCGGAGAACTATAAATCAATTTTATCATCGGTTTTTCGACTCCTGTACCTGCAATTTGTTTACTTCCTTTTTTTGTGCCAGGTTTAGTAAAAAGCGATGTACTCCCATCTTCCCTTGCGAAAATCCGCTGGCTATTTTTGAAGACAATATCACCACCATCAACCGTAAGTATTGGGGTACCGTTATCGTTATCCAATCCGTCCAACGCCGTGGATACGAAAAACCCCTGATTTACGGGAATATATTCCCCCGGAACTTTTGTCCCCGTTGCAGCTCCTCCTCCGTTAGATGTGTTATTGATTCTAGCATCATTAGAAATAGCGGCAGCACCACCAGTTAAATTTCGAGTAGCATAACCCCCTACATATTCCTTTAAAACATGCGTGTTCTCCTCTCCGAAATGATCCCAAAAATATAATGCGCCATTAAAAATTGTTCCGTTGGTATTAGTACCTCCGTCAGCAATACTTAAATTATCCAATATAAATTCGGTAGCATCTATGGCGGAAGGATATGGGTTACCAATTAAGCGATCCACTTCGCCTGATGAATTATCCAATTCAAGCGTGATATCACCATTGTACGGCAAACCTTCAAAAACATAGTTTTGGGGAGTAGCTATAGCAACCGTGCCTGATGTCCCTTTCATAGTGAATCCTTCGCCTGGCAGTAAAGCCGTGTTTTCATCAATTTTCTGCCATGCAAAATAATTGTCGGCTTCACCATAAAACTTATACAACCAATGCGAACTTATGGTTCTGGCAAATCCCGGTGGTGGTGGGGTACCATCACTTGCAGTTGCAGAAGAGCTATAAGTCAAATCCTGGTAAAGTCCGGAAATGGTCCCGTCATTTAAAAAGCCAACCATGTTATTATTGGCGTTAGATGCCGAAATTCCCGTACCCCTAGTAGCAGTATTTCCTGTAATTGGGCCAACGGATGATGACCAATAATTATAGTTAAAGCCATTTGCCGTACCCTGTTGGTCCCGCTCAATATAGCCCCCACTATCGGCATCAATTATACTTTTATCTGTTTGTATCAATTGTGATTCTCCTACCAAATCAATTACGCCGTCAATTTCCAAATAGTGGGTAACCGTTAAAGCCTGACCTGAATTGGTTTCATCTTGGGCTTCAATAGGATCGGCGATGGTTAATTTTCCTGCGGTTTGGGTGAGTCCCAGAACCGAAACATCCCTGTCTCCCGAGGTAATGTTATGCCCAATTTCAACAATATTCCAATCCACTACTGTAGAACCATCCAAACTTGTTGTATTTGGAATGACTTGATCGGCATTATTACTCCATGTAGTTGCTGTATCCCAAGCCCCATCATTTGCCGAAATATAGGGCACAGGAATAGTTTGTGCATCAGTCATGGATTTGTCCTTATCCAAATATTTCAACCTTAAAAAATACCTGTCATCCGTTAAACCTTCGGTTGTCGATCCATAAAACGCATTGAAATCGTAATAGGCCCTTAAATGCGACCAAGTAATCGTACCAATTTCATTGCTGGTGCTTGCTTGGGGAATAATTTTACCGTCCACATAATCCGTTCCTGAAATGTCAAAACGCTCTACTTCCTGGTTCATCAAATATCGAATTTGATCTTCAGTAAGCCCAACATCCCAAACATAAATCTCATCTATTTCTCCTAAAAACGGATTAAGAATATTGCTTTTGTCAACATATACTGCGCCGACCGAAAAGTGATTGTAGTTAGGTGAAGGGTGTACTACATTTTGCTCGGATTTGTCTAAAACGCCATCAACATAAAGAAATATAGTTCCACTGTGATACACAAAGGTTATTTGATGCCATTTACCATCATTAATTTGAACATTTGATGTAAAACGTGGCGTTACCGCATCGTCCATCATGACCTCAATTTCCTCATTACCGTTCAATCTTAATTGCAGTTTTTCGCCTTTGGCCATAATTGTTCTTGTTCCAGAAGTTGTAGAGTTTTTAATCCAAGCGGAAATCGTAAAATCGTCAACGCTAAGATTTAAATCATATTCACCGACTAAATAATCGCCGGCACCAATACTTAAGGCCCTGTCATTTGAATACTTACCGGCCTTACCGAAAGTAAAATATTTTGTTCCATCAAAATCGTACCAAGTTTGTAGATTTCCCGAACCATCATCTTTTAATGGAATCACATCGATAATATCAGCATTGGCGAAAGTACCCGTATCTGCGACGACTAGCACATATTCCTCGTCTGTACCTAAAGCAAAACCACTAAAGGCCCCTGATGGAATGCTGACGAAAACGTTGCCAACGTCACTTGTTACTTCAGTAGATTCGATAATTTTCCACTGGCGCAATACTCTGGTTAAAGAGGTAGTAATTCCAGAACTTATTGTAATAGTGTTTGAGCCACTTGCCGTGTAGGCCAAATCATTTGAGCCCCAAACCAAAAAGTCGCCATCATTTTCAAACTCATGAATATTGGCACTATTGGTGGTTGAAATACCATTTAAGCCTATAGTCACTTCGTTGAGCATATTCAACGTTTTGGATTGCTTTTGATTCAAATCAGAAATAGAATCCCTACCAATTCCTGCCACGTGATAATTATAACCGGCATTTGCGGTAATGTCCCAAACTTTTGTGTCAAAGGAATTGATATAGTCCTTTTGGGCCTCTGTTGCAGCACCTAAAGTCAGGCCATATTTAATGGCCAAGTAGGATTCTATTTTTTGACGATCTGCATCTGTAACGCGTTCAGCAAAAGTGAAAATTTCAGCTATTCTTCCATTTAAACTTCCTTGGACATCAAAATTACGTCCTATCCAATATTCAGTCCCCAGAATTGGAGGACCAGGTGAGCCCACGTTCGCAAAAGCAATATCATTAACGGAATTGGTGGTCAAGACCACGGAATTGTATAATATATCCTGTCCGGTGGGTGAAGTTGCCGAGTTGTTTCTAACATTAATAATCCCCGCATTTGCATAAGACGAACTAATTTCTGCCTCGCCATTATAACTCCCACCACCAGCAACGTCCTGATTGTAGGACAATGTTTCATTGGTAAATTCTGAAGAGTAATCCCCAAAGCCTACACCTGTGATATCACCAGCATTTCCGGAGGATGTTCCAGCAAAAATAGTGTTTCTGGCCGATGCACTTGTCATTGTAGCATCCGGAATCATCACTATAAATATGTCCTGACTATAAAAACCATTGGTGGCATTGTATAAATATTGCTCCGTTGCGCCTCCGTCATTTTCAAATTTTATTACAGGGTTAAAGTTGATATTGTCCGTTGCTGTGTCCAAATACGTTGGCTGATTGGTTCCTGTTGGCTGAATGGCATCTTTGCCATTCGTCCCTAAATCTTGCCATTCTGAAACTTTTGATGCGGTATCAACAATACCTCTAGTGGATTTTAACCAGAGCCTGAAATCGGCCGTAATACCTCCCGGGCCTGGAATATTCTCGTTAAACATCTCGGCCTCAACCACAAATGTGAATGTGGTGTTATCTGAATTCCCAATGCTTATGGTAGAGGATTGCGTTCCGGTACCCGCTACTGGAGCAGTAAATGTTACGTCAAAAACAATAAAAAAGAATGGATCCAAACCATTAAATGGAATGGGGTACGGAGATGATACAGCAAAATCTGAATTTGAGCTTGTAATTGTGGATATATCCAAATCACAGCTTCCAATATTGGCGATAGCATACCGCCTTACCTCTACATTTCCTTCATCTATAATACCAAAATAAGTACCATTTGTATCAGAAGTTGTAGTGTCACCATGCATGATATCGGCAAATGGACTCCCACCCAAAACATATATTTCCGGAGCGGAATTTACTTCTACTGTAAAGGTAAAATCAGCTTGGTTTTTGATTTCAATAGTTACTAAAGTACTTGTAGTCGTGCAATTAGGACTTATATTTTCTATTTCAAAATCAAGGTATTTTTTCCAGTTTTTACAGCCTTGAGATCGAACAGTTCTTTTCGGGTTATTTGGGCTAATATCAAAATCGGTGGTATTTGAAATATCAACATCCTGTACCTTCAACTTCGTACATCCAGCAGACGTATTTGTAATTCTAAAATCAATGGCATTTCCTGCATTGATCGTAACTGTTGAACCTTGGGTTACCACCGCTCCTCCCAGCACTTCTACTTGTATCGTCTGAGCATTTGCAATGCAAATCCCAAACAAAAAGACGCAGATTACGGTTAAGATAGGAGAGCTAAAAATGTACTTTTTTTCCATAATTAAGAATTTGGGGTTGGAAAATTCCTAATCAACATAATCGATAAAAAGCAAATTTACTCGACAAACGTACAATTTTAGTTTCAATTTCGCAAGAAAAAGTCCATTAAATCGGATAAAATATTGAAAACATAGATATGAAATGCCTACTTTTCCATTTCAGTTGAGGCACTTTTCCTTAATTAAAACATAAAGCTCCAATTGCATGACAACTGTTCAAATCTTATTGAAAAACAGTTACCATCGCCATATTTATGCAAAATTCAGCCTTCATCCATCAAATAAATTGTTATAGTTTTTAGTGCATTCTGTTTTTTATCACAATAGACCATCTTCACGATCAGACAAAAATCATCAACGGCAGGATTTTAGCTTTTAAAGCTTATACTTTGAATGATGTTGAAGTTTCAGCAAAAAAGACCAAAAAGATGGCTTTCTCGGACTCTTTAGGCAGTTTTTCAATTGAATATTACAAAATGAACAAACTTTCTTTTCATGCGACTGGTCTTCGAGGATTGAACCGGAACAAGTAGCTTCAGTAAAAGTGCTTACCGGAAATAACGGTGTCCATTGGGACACTCAAGGAAGGTGGTATTGGTTTGGTTGAGATTAATTTTAAAAGCTATTAAATGCATCCAGCCCATTTTTAACCGTGCATTTAACACCTCAAATGAATTATTCAAAATCTTTTATAAAAGTCACCCAAATATCCCAATTACCCATATTGTTTACCACATCGCCGTCAGTTGACACTGAACTCCCAACAACCACCAAATTATCGTCACTATCCAATATAGCCCCAGAAGCTCCATCATAATCACTACCCCCAATAGTAATTTCATCTAAGACCGTGAATGCAGACGACAGCCTTAAAATCCATACATCCGAGGAGGCAAAGGCATTACTAGCTGTTATTAAATGTGAGTTTGTATCTCCTATCAAAAGTAATTCGCCATTACTTTTTTCTATTAGTCTACTGGCATAATCCATCCCAACACCACCAAAGCTAGCTTGATTAGTAATATTTAAGTTACTATCTATTGAAAACAACCATATATCCTGTTCGCCTTTATTTTGCTGGATAACATCTTGATCGGACCCTGAACTAGCACTCAATACAACAATTTGTCCATTACTAAGTTTATGAAGTCTTGCAGCACCGTCGCTTTCAGAAGAACCAAGTGTTTTTCTGGTCAGCAACTGGCCGTCAGAATTTACCCTGAGCAACAGCACATCGCTTTCACTAGTAGTGACAATACTGCCATTATTACTGGGAATTTCAACGGACAATGAGCCCCCTATCAAAAAATCACCGTTGCTATCTTCTATAATTGAAGACAACCCTTCATTACTGTCAACCTCACCAAAAGTATTGGACCAAACCAAATCACCTCCTGCATCAATTCTTACCACTAAAATATCCTTTTTAGCATCAAAAATACTTGCAGGCAGAGGCTCTGTTAGCTTACTTCCTGCAATAACAATATCACCATTGGAAGCCTCAATCATATCCATGGTTGTGTCTGTAATATAATTGAAGTTGAACGTATTCTCCCAAAGGATTTCACCAGAATCATTTATTTTAACGGCATATACGTCTAGGTCCAAATCATTGCCAGTAACTTCGGTAAAACCAGTTGCAACGTAATTGCCATCTTTCGTTTTAATAATCCTCTCAAATCCACCAACACCACTTGTCCCCAAGTTTTTTTCCCAAATTACGTTCAGGTTTTTATCTATTGCTATAAGATAAGGGCGTTCTTCATTTGCCACGCCACATATTATATAGCCGTTATCGGTGGCTATAATGTCAATCCCAAACTCATCGTCCGCACTACTTAAACTTACTTGGTCAACAAGAGCTAAACCTGAATGGTTCTCTTCAGTTTTTTCTTCCTTTTCTTCACTTGTAACATCACCTTGGCTACAGTTAAAAAAGCTCATTAATACAATCCAAATAATGGCACAGGTTTTAATTTTAAAATTTTTCATTTTTATGGTAGTTTAATAGGCTGGATTTACTCTTGTCCTTTCTTCGCTATTTAGTTTATAGGGATAATTATCATTTCAAATTTTAGATTCAAACTCATCGCAACACGAATTTTCAGCATAAATATCGTTTTCGTAAGGATTGTTATGCTTCAACCAAAAGCCAGTACTAAAATTGAAAGTGCTAGAAATAAAATCATTGGTTTCATGACATCGACTTAATGGATTACACTTGCACATCGGACAAAGTTTTGAAATGTCATCAAAAAAAAAGTTCAACACAATTCATATTATCTATAAGTAACCTGGAAAGGCCTACTCATTTTTTAACATTTCAATCGTAACAAAGAGAAAAATCAAACCATTAATTCCATACTATTATAACTCCCCTTTTACTTGATGCAAACGCCAAAATATTGTATTTCTCAGCTTACAGCATCAAAATATCAACACCTATTTAATTAGTAGAAACAACGTTTGTAGATGAACCTTACTATCCTGCACCCAGACCTGATGTTCGGTTTTAAAAATTCACTTTTTGTGTAAATCTCAAAATAGTATCTTCGGGCTTTTAATTTTTTATAAAAAAGACCTATTAGATTTTTAAAAGTAAGTTTGTCTATTCAATGAAAAACGTTACGTTTCAGTTCAAAAATTTTAAAGTCGATCAAGATAAATGTGCTATGAAAATTGGCACGGATGCCGTATTACTGGGTGCATGGACTTCCATTAAAACACAACCCTTTTCCATTCTGGATATTGGCGCCGGAACAGGTATCCTAGCCCTGATGTTGGCCCAACGCAGTATTGCACAAGTGATTGACGCCCTAGAAATAGATAGTGATGCATATGAACAGTGCGTTGGAAACTTTGAGCAATCACCTTGGGGAGACAGACTATTTTGTTATCATGCTTCTTTAGAAGAGTTTACCGAAGAAATTGACGACAAATATGATTTAATTGTATCTAACCCTCCATTTTACCAGGAAGATTATAAAACAAGAAACGAAAAACGGGATTTGGCAAGGTTTCAAGATGCCATGCCTTTTGAGCATCTTTTGGAAAGTGTTTCCGAATTATTGTCAGGTCACGGCATATTTTCTGTTGTGATCCCTTTCCATGTGGAAGACAGCTTTATCCCGCTAGCGGAGGCGGTTGGCCTTTTCCCTAATAGAATTTTACATATAAAAGGAAATCCTACTTCCAAGGCCAAAAGAAGTTTGATGGAGTTCTCATTTCAAAAAACAACGATATCCACCAACACGTTGATAATTGAAACGGAACGCCATCAATACACGGAGGACTATATCAACCTGACCAAGGATTTTTATTTGAAGATGTAATCTATAGATACCATCTCTTGTTCAATTTTATCATATTAATTCTTAATTATCTTTCTTGAATAACTTCTGTTGAAAGTTTGAATTTTTACAACATACACTCCCGAAGGAAAGGCTTCGATGGAAAAATGCTCTTGTAGTTTTTGATATGTTTTTAGATGCTTTCCGTTTATATCGAATATTGATACATCAATCAATTCATCTTTATGAATTCCATTGAAGAAAAATGAATTTTCGACGGGATTTGGAAAAATCTCAATATTTGTAATATCATAATTGATATTGCTGAGCGTTTGGGATTGATATATATAAAGCTCTCTTTCTAAAGCCCCTTTCATCCCATTCAAATACAGTTTGTTATTAAAAACGGCGAAAGGTTGCGGTGAAAAACTTCCAGGACCAACGATGAAATCCTCAACAAGTGCTACCGTATTTGATGTATCTACGCTCCAAAGTTCATTTCCAACCACACCGTTATTGGCTCCAAAGTAAAGGGCATTATCGTATTCAAGAAAACCCGTCGGGTTGCTATCCCCGGATGCATTTATGTTGGATACAATACCTGTACTTCCCGTTGTTCCTGCAGTTCGATATAGTTCTATCCCATCATTTCCTTCGGCAGAAAAATAAATAAACCCATTAAAGCCTGTCATCTCTTTTGGGTTTAAAAGATTAGTGGACAATAATGTAGCTGTATCATCTGTTGTATTGACTCTCACTAGTCTTTTAGAGCCGTTAACATCTGCCGATAATATCAGATATGTTATACCTCCAGATATCAAGATTTCCATTCCCTCAGCCTCGTCCGTGCTTGAGATTACAGATACTGTTACCCCATTTAAAACGCATAGTTTTCTACCAAAACCAGTATCGGCAGTAAAATATAATTTGCCATTGGCTTCTATAAAATCATCCGGATCACTTCCAAAAGTTTGGTTTGGGTTGCTAAAATCTCCCGTTAACACTTGGTTTATATCTGCCACTAAATAAGTGGCGTTTGTAACCGGGTCGTAAACATATAGCTCATTTCCAGCATCATCTCCATCATCTGCTGTCATATATAACATATTGTTAAAAGCGAAAAGTTTGGTTACAGAGTTTGTAAAGCTTTTAATATTAGCTACAGTTCCTGATAGGTTTAACCTACTGACTGACGATTGAGACACTAAAAAATATAGTCTGTCATTTATATTCTCTAATTCGCCAAGAGTGACAGAGCTGGCATTATTGACCTCATCGAAGTTGCTGTCATCTAATCCTGTAACTAACTTGTTATATTGATATACCCCAACTGTTAATTCCCTGTGTGATGTGAAAGCAAGTTGTAGGTCTCCATTGGCATCCGTATAAATTGACCAACTAGGCTTTAATGTCACAAAATTCTGAGTAGTACTTGGTGCATAACGCACTAATTCAGTGCCAGACATCGTACCGTCGGTTCTGTAAATTCTAGAGGAAGTATTGGTGTCTGAGGACGTAAAATAGAGGTCACTCCCAAAAACGATGGCATTATCAGGATTTCCCTGTGCTGGATTTAATCCACCCGCTTCATTGGAATCAAACAGCAGGCTAATTTGGGTGAATCCGAAAAATGGCAAAAAGAGTACAGTGATAAGTAGTTTTGTTTTCATGATTTAAAATTTAAGGTTAGGGACAAAACTACTTTCTGATATCACTTTGCGTACTACCTAAAATGGGTAGCAAAAAAACGCCCAGAAAAACTGAGCGCCTTTTGCATTTCAGACAAAACAAACAGTCATCTGCCTGATATTGTTTGTATTTCTACACGAATATTACCTTTTTCCATTATTGCGGTTGTCTCAATATCATCATCGTACAAATCGATGGGTAATTCGGAGGGCACACTTGCTGTATTAAGTAAAACAACAATCTTGAAAAACAGAATTAATGAATCTAACATAGTTTTAAAATTTAAAATGAATACAACAAAACTATGAAGTGGTGTAGCGTGAAGTACTACACCGATTAGGTAGGTCTAAATAAGTTTTCGCTTTGAAGCTTCCTCAATAGCATCCTCCTTACAATGCACTTGGAGTTTATCATAAATATTCTTGATATGATATTTAATGGTATTTACGCTTATCTCAAAAGTTAAAGCAATGGATTTGTAACTACTACCTCTCGCTAACATGTTGAGTACCTCAGTCTCCCTTTCGGTTAATATGGAATCAGGAGACTTTTGAAAGGATTGTACCACCATTTTGGCAATATTTATACTCATAGGCGCTCCTCCAGCAAGGGCTTCGTTTAAAGAAGCTATCAGCTTTTCCGACGAGGCATTTTTTGTTAAGTACCCTGTTGCTCCAGCACATAAAGCATCAAAAACTGTAGCAGAATTTTCATAAACCGTAACCATTATAACTAGAACATTCGGGTTGATTTTTTTTAATTCTTTAGTACATTGTATACCGCTCATTTTTGGAAGTTCAATATCCATTAAAACGATATTTGGCATGTCGTCCTTAAAGAATTTGAGAGTATCTTCGGCATTCAAATAAGAACCAGAAACCTTGAAATTTTCGGAACTATTAATTATATCACGGAATAGATCATTCAGAGGTTCATTGTCCTCCACTATCATTACTTTGGTTTTCATACATTCATGTGTTGAGTTTATAATTCAAAGGCATGCGTGAAGAAAACACAATTTTTGTCCCCTCACTTCCTGAAATAATTTCCAAACGGCCTAAGATTTTATCTGCTCTTAGTTTCATATTGGCCAGTCCGTTTTTGTCACTTACTCTTTCTTCATTAAAACCAACACCATTATCATCAAAACTAATTTCCAAAAAATTTGCTTTCAAACTTAACCGTAAAACCGCTTTGGAAGCGTTTGAATATTTTGCCGTATTTGTCATGGCCTCCTTAAAAATCATAATAATTTGCCTATTCCAGTAATAGGGCAACTTTATATTCCTGTGTAAATGTTTCTCCACGAAAAAGTCAATAGGAAAGGATTCGAAAAAATCTTCTCCAAAATCTGATAAATACGTAAAAAGCTCTTCGGCATAGTCGCTATTGGCCTTTATGGAGAACATAAAATCCCTCGTACCTTTGTATAATATATCTGAATCTAATTTGATTTTTTTCAATGCTGAAATCGCTTCTTCTTTGGTTTTGGTAGTTTGAGATTGCACCATATGATCGGACAGCACCGTAATTCGTGCAAGTTTATTTCCAAGGTCGTCGTGAAAATCTTTGGCAATATTGTCTCTTACGACCCCTAAACTTCTTTCGACCTCTTCTCGTCTATCCATTTCATTTTGAAGCGCCTTATTTTTCGATTTAAACTTAATTAGTTGATAAAGAACAAGGAATGCCACAACCACCCCAAACACAAGAGAAACAACAAGAAGCACATTGTTTTTCCGGATAAGTTTTAAGTCTTTTTCAACACTTTCTTTTTTTAACCTGAAATTTTCTTTCTCCTTTTTTTCTGTTTGATATTTCTGCTCTAGCTCAATAATTTGTCTTTGCTTTTCCTCGCTTAACAAACTGTCGCGAATTACAATTCTTCTTTTTAACAAACTATTCGCCTTTTTGTATTGCTTTTTTTGCTCATAAATAGAGCTCATCAACTGGTATACCATAGGCAGATTAATCAGCATTTTACTTTCGCTTATTAAAGTTTCTGCTAGTTGACATTTTTGTAGCGCCCCTTCGTAATTCTGAATTTTAAAAAGCGCCTGTGCTGCATCAATTATCGAATTTTCATAAAGTGGTCTTTCAATTTCATCCTTATAAATTAAAACGGAATCTCCGTACTTTATGGACAAATGATATTGATTAAGCTCTAGGTATGCTTTTTGGATTTTCTTGTAAATGGCGCCTATTAAGGGGTTTAATTTATTTTCTTTGGAAACTTTTAGGGCATTTTTTAAATAGTTAAACGAACTATCGTTTAGGTTTAACTTTCGGTAATCCGATCCAATATTTGACAATACACTTATTTTGAATCCCAAATCATCCTCAATTTCATTATATTCCAGTATTTTTTTTCTGGTATTGAGTGCTTTTTGATATTGACCAAGTGCCCCGAGAATTGCGGCAATGTTGTTATACATTCTAATGGCCTTGTTCTTCGCTCCTATTTTATCATAAATTTCAGCAGATGCTATCAAATATTTAGCAGTTTTTTGATAATCGCTTGTGTAGTAGTAATACTTTGCATGTGCTTCATATACAATTGCCGAAATTGAATCCACCTGAATTTCATTGGCCAACTGCGAAGAACTATGAAGTAATTCCCTTGCAGAATTATAATCAAAAACCTTTATTAATGAATCAATCTGTGTATTGTAGAACATAATTTCCCCTACCTTATCCCGTTGCCCAAAAGATTTTAGAACTATCAAAAAAACTAAAGAAAAAACGAAGTACTTCACATTGAGAGTTTAATCCAAAAAAAAATCAAAATTCTAAGTTAATATAAAAACATTATTGTTTTTTCCGAAGGTAGAAGCTAATGTGCATTTATTAAACGAAATTCGTTGATAAAAAAGCCACTACACAAACTTTAGCAGTTTTCTCAATAAAGAAGCACAAAATTAAAGTAAGCTGTACTACCTAAAATGGGTAGTTTAAACATCGTGAATCCTTAATTTGATAGTCATTAAGACTTAATCAGAAAGAATAAAATTTCAAATGGAAGCACTGCCACTTTAGAGTTTAATATTCTGTAAAAAAAACTGTTTTTAGTAAATTATTTTCAATAAATTTGCTGTAAATCTGAATAATATTTAATTTATGAGACCCGATTTGTTCGAAGCCCCGGATTATTACAATTTAGATGAATTACTTTCAGACGAACATAAATTAGTACGTGATTCTGCCCGTGAATGGGTAAAACGGAATGTTTCTCCAATTATTGAAGACTATGCCCAAAAGGCAGAATTCCCCAAACAAATTATTGGCGGTTTGGCTGAAATCGGAGCTTTTGGCCCCTACATTCCGATGGAATATGGTGGGGCAGGTTTGGACCAAATTAGTTATGGCCTGATTATGCAGGAAATTGAACGGGGCGATTCTGGGATTCGCTCTACAGCCTCTGTGCAATCTTCATTAGTGATGTATCCTATTTGGAAATACGGCAGTGAGGCACAACGCAAAAAATACCTACCTAAACTGGCCAGTGGCGAATGGATTGGATGTTTCGGATTGACGGAACCAGACCACGGGAGCAACCCCGGAGGCATGGTGACCAACTTTAAGGATAATGGCGACCACTATGTATTGAATGGTGCCAAGCTATGGATCAGTAATGCACCCTTTGCCCAAGTAGCTGTGGTATGGGCAAAAAATGAAGAGGGACGCATTCACGGATTGATCGTGGAACGTGGAATGGAAGGATTTACTACTCCTGAAACCCATAATAAATGGTCGCTTCGGGCATCGGCAACTGGAGAATTGATTTTTGACAATGTTAAAGTACCAAAAGAAAACTTATTGCCCAATAAATCAGGGTTAGGCGCACCACTGGGTTGTTTAGATTCCGCACGCTACGGTATTGCTTGGGGTGCCATTGGCGCTGCCATGGATTGCTACGACACCGCACTGCGATATAGTAAGGAGCGCACACAGTTTGGAAAGCCCATTGGGCAATTTCAACTTCAACAAAAAAAACTGGCCGAAATGATTACTGAAATCACCAAAGCACAACTACTGGCTTGGAGATTGGGTGTATTGCGTAACGAAAACAAAGCCACCTCAGCGCAGATTTCCATGGCAAAACGCAATAATGTAGACATGGCAATTAATGTAGCCCGAGAAGCCCGCCAAATTTTAGGAGGCATGGGCATTACGGGAGAATATTCCATTATGCGCCATATGATGAATTTGGAAAGTGTGATTACTTATGAAGGCACACATGATATTCATTTATTAATTACGGGATTGGATGTAACGGGTTTGAACGCTTTTAAGTAAATTAGCACAAAGAAACCATTGATGAAAAAAATTATTATTGCCCTAATTACCTTTCTCACATTCCAATTTTCATTTTCCCAAAAAAAAGAATTTGAAAACGTAAGCATCGACAAACTAATCACCGAAACGCAATATTCCAGTGACTCTACAGAATCCATTGATCTAATTTGGTGGATTCCTACAGAATATTGGAATGTGGTGTTTTCTCAGGACAAAACAGTCTCCAAATCAGAAAGTGAAGCCATCATAAATCTTCTAAAAAATTATGTGACCATAATTGCCGTAAAAGGAAAAGTGGGATTGTTTGGTGGTGTCACCTATGCTTCTAAAGATTCCATTCAATCCTCTTTAAAAGTCAGATTCAAAACCGACGAACTTCAACTTGAGAACGAAAAAAACTACGATCCAGATTTACTCAATTTTTTATCACTAATAAAACCTATGATGAGTAATATGCTCGGTCCTATGGGTGAGAACATGCAAGTTTTTCTATTCAAAAATCCTGGTTTTAAAAAAATTCTTCCGGTTGACCCATACAGTTCTGAAAATCTTTATTTTTCTCTTGGTGATTTTGAAAATGTAGTCGAATTGCCGTTGGGTTCTTTGTTAAAGGAAAAAATTTGCAATAAATGTAACAGAATGCTTAACGGAAAATGGTCCTACTGTCCGTATGATGGAACAGAGCTAAGTTCGGCCGATAATTAGGTTAACATTTTGAACCATCCCTACGTATTATCTCATTACCTGGTTAAGATTATTTCCCACATTCACTACATCGTTATAGCAAAAAATATCCCCGCAATATGACTTTTGACATGTTTTTTCAGGAATTCTAAGTCTAAATTTGCTTTGAATATGAATGTATTCACTTATTATTCAATAGTTTAAAGCATCATGAAAGAATCAAGAAAAGACATTATTCAGTTTATCAATCTGCAATTAGCGTCATTAGGCCAACCGACTTTTAAAGATAAACCAGACAGTAAAGAAAAATTTTTAGATCCGAAGTTTGAGGAATTAACCGGTGGACTCATCAAAAGCTTGAAGGAGAAATCCCGATTGCTGTCCAGCCATCATTCCCCTGTTGATAAACGAATTCAAAACTTTATTGACGATTACCTCAAGGAGATCGACATTAAAAAACCAATCGTGGTACCAAACGACACCCTTATCCTGACCAAAAAAGGACAGGCACGGGAAATTAGTTTGCCCCCAGATGGCAATCTCTTTAAAAGTGATTTGGTAACGTCCAACCGCATAAAGCAGGGAGTTTTGAACAACCCGCTTCACGATAAAAGAACCACAAAAGGAACGTTCCATATTGTAGAAGGCACCTTACCTGTGCCTTTGGATAAAAAAGAAGTACCGAAAGTGGTATTCGCCCACTTTTTAAATGCCGCATTTAACCCACCAGAGGACTTAAAAGTATTGCCCTTCACTTCCAGCCAGGAAGACAAAGCCAAGGTAATTGTATCCATGATGCTTAGGCCAACGGTTTGCCCAGAAGTAAAGGGTATCGTTCCTAAAAAATCCTTGGAAGTGCGCTTTTTTGTTCCAGGGAATTTGGTAAGTAATCTTGATTTTGTGGAAAACATTTTTGGCAATGCCGGAGACCCAAACCTTGCCCAAAACGATGCCGCACTGGATCCTGAACATTGGACAGGCCATACCGGATGTATCGTTTTAGCGCCTCATTTAAAAGAATTGAAAAAGAAAGATTTGGGCTTACCTCATTATGATGATGCCACCGAAAGACAACGTAAAGACGGCATGTGCTGGAAAGATGAAAATGAGCTTTACAATGACGGTGGTGCGTTTAAAATCACTTGCAGGGATGACCGAGGTGTAGTCATTACTTTGATTGCGGACAACTATTACGGCTATTCCAAAAAGGAAATCAAAACGCAAATCAGCTATTCCGCCAACCTATACGGATCATTGGAAGAAGAGCATGCTGGTGGCGCTATTGCCTACGCAAGACGTATTATGGGGGATACCGTAAACGGCGTGGATTATTCAAGGTATTACGGATTGACCCACACCTTTGAGGAGGTAAAAAAACTATTAGCAGACAGGATTACTGTTATGCCTGAAAACTATGCGGTAGACAATAAATATCCTAATATCATTTATATCCCCGAGACGTCCTATTTCAATATTAACAAAAATAATATTACATGGGAATACAAGGGCAAAACCCAGAAATTGACGTTATCGCCTTTTAAAACTTATGTGCATCCAACTGGTAATAAGCTCAGATTGGAAAAACACCCAAAGATTAACTTGTGGCGTATGGTGGAAACCTTTCCGGAAGGTGTGTTTTGCCACAAACCATGTACCGTCTCTGGAGGTGGTAAATCAGAGATTTCCAAGTCTATGCAAAATGCAATCACCTATAGCAACTTTAACCTTCAAAATATTGAAGAAGATTTCAAAAAGGCTGAGGAAATTATTGAGTTCAACTACTCTACCCGTTGGAAGGACAAAGACCCCAACCGTCCAAAATCAAGGTCGTTCTTAAGCGAAAAAAGAACTCTTGGTTCGGTGGTGAAATTGTTAACGCCGTCCGACGAAAACTCCGATGAATTCAACGCTTGGCTAGAAGGCATTCCGGTTCATGTGCGATCGTTGGTATTATTCATAAAACGTTTGTACAGACAGGCGCATGGTGCCACCCTTAACTGGAAGGACATGATGTCGGTAGAAATTGTCAATGGCGTTCAGGGGACTTCTCTAAGATACAACAATAACCCTGTTATGGGTAGCTATGTGCGCATTGGGTTCAATCAGCAAGGCAACTGGATGTTAAATAAGTTGCGTTCGGATTTCTCGGCAAGTGAAAAGATACAAACCGAGGATGATATTTCGGCTTCAATTACATTACCAAGAAACCAGTTTAAAAACCTGAACCCAGAGTACAGCAATCCTAGTGTAAAAGTATTGATAAACTGTGAAGCCCACTTATTCCAAAGACCAGATGAGGCCATCGTTAGAGGTTACGATAAAGGCGCTGAATTGGATATCATTTCAGACGGTAGGTTCTTGACCAATTATGAAAAGCTGACCAAAGCAGATGCGATTGCTATTTACGAAGACACCATTAATTTTGATAAATACACCCAGCCGGTTAAGGATTTTATTTTGGATATTATCAACAATGATGATGACGATATCCAGTTTGTACTGCCGTCCCACCCAAGGATTATTGAGGACGGTCTGCCAACTAAAAACCCACGGTATTTAGAGCCAAACAGATTTTTTCACGAAAACGAAGCATCGTATATCTCAGATATCGGCGTGCGATTACGAAGAAAAATTAAGGCGGAAGACCCCGTAATCCATGTAGTTAATGCAGTGCTACCAGGTAGAAGAAACAACCCGGTAGACAAAAAGGCTGGTATCCGTCCGTTGGCGGTTTACAACCCCATCCATTATCAGGAAACCCCTGAATTGTTTATGGATTTTGTATGTAGCTTAACAGGTAAATCACCGTCAACAACTGGAGCTGGTACTGAAGGTGCATTGACCAAAGCACCGTTTAATATGTTAACACCAACTACGGATTTGAACAACGCCTTGTTATCGCATATTTTGACTGAATCTAATGGATTTAGTACTGCCGCCGGCTATGTTGGTGCTGAGAACAAGATAGACCACGACGTGAGTTTATTGATTCCTGAAATTTGGGCAAGAATGACTCCCGAGGACAGGGACCCTAAAAACCTCATCGCCAATGGTTCGTTAGAAAAACTGGAAGATTTTGAATACAAAGGCAAGAAAATTTTAGCAAGCCGCCTGGGTTATAGAATTACCAGAAAATTTGACCTGTATTGTTTGAATCGTATATTCGACGAACCTACCGCAGTATTTAGCGAACGTATGCTGAAACCAGAACTTCAGGGCATGGAAGATTATGTGGACGGTATCAACAACATTACTGAGGCGCAACAGAAAGTGGCATTGAATTATTTTGAAGATGGCAGTGTTAATGCGGCCATTCCTCCGCTACAAATCCTGTTGCATATCATGGCCTATGGTCATTATGAAGGCAAAGATATCAGCGACCCAGAATTGCGTAAATTCTTTGACAGGGATTATGTGCTGAACAGTGATTGGTACAAAGAACGATTGAAATTAAAACAACAAAAAGACATTCGTTTTTACGATGCCCAGATCAGCTATTTGGAAGATTTTATTTCAAATTCAGATAACGAGGAACTAGTTACCGAGATGAATATCAAAGATAGATTGAAATCGGTAAAGGCACTTTATAAAGAGGCAAAATCAGATACCTATCTTCAACGTTTAGTCGGGACTATTGGAGCAGATCCTTTGTTTAAAAAATCCAAAACAACGGATAAGAAAAGTAGTTCTGAGAATTACCAGCTTAACTAGAAAAACTGATTATTTGTCCATTAAATGTTTTAATATAAGAGTCGATATCATTTGTATCGGCTCTTTGCTGTTAGAGCAAGTTTTTTCAAAAAAAATTAGACGCAAGATTTACACCAAATTTGCACCTAAACCGTATATTTGGCAAAATTTTCGGTGTTGCAAAAATTTACTGCTATATGTTTTGTATTCCTATACATGGTTGCTATGTTGAGGCCCGTGCAACCCTATGTGGAATATATACTGAATCAAGATTATATCTCTGAGTTTTTATGTATTAACAAGGACAAACCCAAGTTGCAGTGCAACGGTAAATGCTACTTGGCAAAACAGTTTGAAAAACAACAGGAAAAAGAACCATTCACTGCACTTTCTGTTTCATTGGAAAACTATCCTATTGGCTTTGTTACTATTTATAGAATTATTGCTCCGCAGAAATTCCCCTTAGCCGATAGCCCCCATTATTCATATCGTCAATTTTATAATTTTGACTTCCATCAAAATAACTTTCACCCACCGGATTTAGTTTAGTTTATACTCTGTTTTGATTCGGTTTCCTTGGAAATACCCTCCAGAGAACCTTAGCTATTTATTTTACAATAAACTTTAAATTCAATGAAACAATTATTTTTCGTTGTGATGCTATGCATTACAACCACTTTTGCTTTTGCACAACACGAGCAACACAAAAATCATGATAATTCAAACAGCCATGATAACCATGGCCACCATAATAAAGAAGGAAATTCATCCCAATGGTCTTCCGGCCGACCCGATGGTCATGCGCCAATATCAGTAATGGGAGACCATACACATCATAGGGGAGGGATAATGTTTTCTTACCGGTATATGACTATGGACATGCGGCAATTAAGATCGGGGACCGACGATACCACAACCGCAAATGCCCATGCCAATTATATGGTTGCACCAGTTGATATGATAATGAACATGCACATGTTAGGAGCTATGTATGCACTATCCGATAAAATTACCATTATGGCCATGGCCAATTATTTAGAAAACGACATGAACCTGCAAATGCGAAATGGCAACCAGTTTTCTACCAGCACCTCGGGTTTTGGTGACGTTATGGTGAGCGCACTGTATAGCATTTTCAATAAGAACAGAAAAGCGATGCACGCGCAATTGGGCATCAACATTCCTACTGGTAGTATTGAAGCGATGGATGTTACGCCAATGTCAATGGGCAATGATATGCAGTTGCCCTACCCTATGCAATTAGGCACAGGGTCGTTCGGCGCAAAATTGGGTTTGACGTATTTAGGGCAATCCGATAAATTTTCTTGGGGACATCAATTAACTGGAATGATAAATTTCAATGATAATGACCAAGATTATAAATTTGGAAACCAATATCGATTTAATAACTGGATTGGTGCCAAAGCTGGTGAAAACCTCAGTGTTTCCATAAGACTGGAAGGCGTGCTTATTGATGAGATTGATGGCGTGAGTTCACTATTGAACCCTATGATGGTGACTACGGCAGATGTTGCAAACTCAGGAGGCACGTTTATCAATTCTGGATTTGGCGTAAACTACATGATTAAAAATGGCGGTTTGAAAGGTTTACGTTTTGCCAGTGAAATCAGTACACCTTTGTATCAAGATTTAAATGGCATTCAATTAAAGCAAAATTATAATTTGATGTTTGGATTGCAGTACGCAATGCACTAAACCTCCTTTTTGCTTCAAGTTAAAAAAAGCGTTTCTCTACGAAACGCTTTTTTTGTAAATTTTATCCTCTCAGGTCAAAATCGTATCTTTAAACAAAAAGATGAAATTGAATTATAATTTGCTATTCATTGGCATAGGATTCTTTCTGTGGCTTGCGTGTTCTTCAAATGCGGAGTTAAATATCGATGATGAAACCCAAATAGAAATTGATAATATGGGTGAAACTACGGAAGACAATGAAATAGAACCCTCTTCAAAAGACACCTTAAAAATCCTTTCCCTAGGAGATAGCTACACCATCGGGCAAAGCGTTTGCGACACTTGCAGATTTCCTGCACAATTAAGGGACAGCTTAAATAAAAGGATAGATTCCACAGATAAGTTTGAGCTCGAAATTATCGCCACCACAGGATGGACAACTACGAATCTCATAAATGCAATAGCTAGTGAAAATCCTTCAAGCGACTTTGATTTGGTAACACTTTTAATTGGCGTGAATAATGAATTTCGAAAAAAACCATTTTCACTGTACGAAACCGAATTTCCACAATTGGTAAATACTGCCATTAAAAAAGCTAAAGGAGACAAAAGCAACCTTATTGTTATTTCTATACCGGATTATGCGTTCACACCCTTTGGAAATGGAAATACAGAGATTTCAACTAGACTGGACGCCTACAACAATTTTGCTGAACAATATTGCGCCCAAAATAACATTAGCTATGTTTACATCACCGATATTACTAGGCAAGGCCTTAACAACCCAGAGCTTGTCGCCTCCGATAAGCTACATCCTTCAACCTTGGCATACACAAAATTTGTGGAACGAATTTTACCCATAGCAATTGAAAAAATTGAGGTAGACAATAACTAATTATGCCTATATTAGCCTAAAGCGCTAAAGGTATGTTTTCCTCTAAAAAAAGACTTGATAAGGCCTATAAAAACGCTAAAGTTATTGATTTTGATGATGATAGCAAGTTTATACTCTTTAGTGATTGCCACCGGGGCGACAACAGTTTTGCCGATGATTTTGCCAACAACCGCAACATCTATTTCCACGCCTTAAAGCATTATTATAACGATGGTTTTCATTACTGTGAACTGGGTGATGGTGACGAACTTTGGGAAAACCTGTCCTTTGAATCCATTTTAAATGCACACAAAAATGTGTACATGCTTATGAAACTGTTCCATAAGGACAATCGGCTTCACATGATCTGGGGCAACCATGATATGGTATACAGAAATCCCGAGTATGTTAAAAAGCATTTATCCTCTTATTTTGACCCCAAGGTTGGCGAAGATGTAGAATTATTTGGGGACATTACGTATCATGAAGGGATTGTGTTGAAGCATTGCAGAACAGGGCAAGAACTGTTCTTAACCCACGGGCATCAAGCGGATTGGTGGAACTACCTGTTTTGGAAATGGAGCCGTTTTATGGTGCGAATTCTTTGGAAACCTCTCAACGTCATGGGCATTGCTGACCCTACGAGCCCCGCTAAAAACTACAAAGAATTGATAAAAGTGGAACGCCGCACCAAAAAATGGATAGCGGACAACAACAATCTATTAACCATTGCTGGACATACCCACCGCCCTCGTTTCCCGGAACCAGGGGATATTGCTTTTTTTAACGATGGCAGTTGTGTGCACCCTAGAAGTATTACAGGTTTGGAAATTGAAAATGGTGCTATTTCCTTGATTAAATGGCAAATTGCGACGAAGGACGACGGCACGTTGCAGATTGTGAGGGTGTTGCTGGAAGGGCCTACTAAGCTGAATGATTATAAAACCTAGTAAAATGAAAGTATTTTTCTTTTTTGTTCTATTACTACATTATCTCTCGTCTTTTTCTCAAGATGTTTCCCATATAAATAGTGATTTAGGTTTGCTTGACTCACTATCAAACTCAAAAGAAGTTCGAATTTACAAAGGATTTAGTTACTTAAATCAAACGTCTTTACTTCGAATTTATAAGAATTCGAAGGAAAACTGGAAAGCTGAATTTTATGAGCATTGGTCCATGACGAATAATGAAAAAGGGTTTAAGTCAAAAAAAATTGATTTAAAACCCAAAACAGAAATAGAGTTGGTTTATCTCAAACTTTTATTAAACCATATTCTTGACTTACCCAACCTTGACGATATTGATTGGAAATTAACAAAAAAAGGAGAAATAGTTAAGGTTAAAAGAAAAATTAATAGTAAGGGTGATTACAAAGAAATGTTCGAATTCAAAAATAGAACCAAAAAAGTTTTTCTCGATGGAATTTTTTTCAAAGTTCAAATCTCCGATTACAAAACAAACGAATTCTTTTTTTCAAGTCACAAAGAATATTTAAAGCTTTATCCTGATATTGATGAGTTAATTTTATATTCAGAAATTGTTAATATTTTAAGTGAAGAATTTGGTATCTGGAAAGACTAAAACCCTCCAAAAACGCTACCAAGGTTTTTTAAGCACCCCTTGTTTGTGGTTTGGTGATGCTGTTTATAATTTGATGCAATTTGAAATTACTTCATCACCTAAAAAAATTACTATTTCCATAGGTGATAAACTGCGATTGGGCAAATATGTGGAACGTTTAGTATCCTATCAGCTTCAACAAAACGAGAACATTACTGTTTTGGCAGAAAATGTTCAAGTTCAAGAAAATAAAACCACTCTAGGGGAATTGGACTGTTTGCTTTTAAAAGACGGCAAACCCATTCATCTGGAAGTGATCTATAAATTTTATCTGTATGATTCATCGGTTGGCACTACTGAAATTGAACATTTTGTTGGCCCTAACCGAAAAGATTCTTTGAGACAAAAACTAACGAAGCTTAAAGAAAAGCAACTACCTCTGCTCTATTCTGAAACCTGCAAACCATATCTTAAAAGCCTCAACTTAAAATCAGAAGACATTATTCAGCGAGTTTATTTTAAGGCCCAATTGTTTCTGCCTTATTGTAGTCAAAACATTCAATTGAATACCTTAAACCTAGATTGTATCTACGGATTTTATATCACCCAAAATGAACTCGATACTTTTGAAAATTGTAAGTTCT
The DNA here is from genome assembly GCF_014270105.1 of Hyunsoonleella aquatilis. Taxonomy (GTDB): domain Bacteria; phylum Bacteroidota; class Bacteroidia; order Flavobacteriales; family Flavobacteriaceae; genus Jejuia; species Jejuia aquatilis. The sequence goes on along the minus strand of NZ_JACNMF010000001.1, from coordinate 303,703 downwards.
ATATTCCTTCTAAAAAAGATTGGTTGATTGCGCCTCATCCCAATGTGGATTGGATAAAGTTTAAAGAATTAAGAGATATAACGAATGAACTTCTTGAGCAGAAGTATTCTTGTCTTTTTTGGTTGAAGCATAAAAGTGGTGTAATAGAAAAAGTGTTTTGGGTTTGGTGGTAAGTCGGAGGTACTCCCCATGTTAGGATTAAGTTATTGGAAACCTGACCCCTTATGGGCAAGAACCAAAAGAATTAATATAAAAAGAGGGGTAAATTTTTAAATTCGCCCCTCTTTTTATGCTATATTTTCATGAAACTACTTCCCTTTATTAACCTTCTCAATATACTTTTCCAAAGCCATGGTCATTGACGGTGTTTCGGGCGTTGGTGCCGCAATATCCACGCGTAAGCCTTTTTCTTCAACGGCTTTTATGGTTGTATTTCCAAATACCGCAATTCGGGTGTCATTTTGTTGAAAATCTGGGAAATTCTGAAACAAGGATTCAATACCCGATGGGCTAAAGAATACCAGTACGTCATAATACACATTCGCCAAATCTGACAAGTCGCTTACCACGGTTCTGTAAAATGTGGCCTGTTTCCAGTTTACACCAAGGGCGTCCAAGGTTTCTGGAATTGTTGGCTTTACCTTATCGGTGTTTGGCAATAAGAATTTTTCGTCCTTGTATTTTTTGATTAATGGAGATAATTCTGCGAAGGTACGCTTGCCCACATAAATCTTGCGCTTTCTGTACACCACATACTTTTGAAGGTAGTACGCCACGGCTTCAGACTGGCAGAAATACTTCATCGTGTCCGGCACCTTAAACCGCATTTCTTCTGCAATCCTGAAAAAGTGATCCACGGCATTCCTACTGGTAAGTATAATAGCAGTGTAGTCGTGTAAGTCAATTTTTTGATGTCTGATCTCTTTGGCTGAAACCCCTTCAACATGAATAAAAGGCCTGAAATCTATTTTTACCTTATTCTTCTCCTGTAAATCAAAATATGGGGAGTTCTCAATTTTAGGTTCTGGTTGAGATACTAAAATAGTCTTCACTTTCATAGGTCCAAAATAGTTTAAAAGGCACTATAAATCGAGTAAATTACTACGTATGGTGCGATTTCGAGAGCGCAAAGATACAAAATAAAATAAAATAAGTTGCTTTTTATTTCATTTTGATAGACTTTAAATGTTGTAAACAAACCACTTATATTCACGATAAAAAGTATTCCGAAAACCGTATATATCAAAGGAAGCGTTGGTGAAAAACTAAAAATCAACAAAGCGTTGATAGGCAAGAGTAACAAACCCAAATAATTCTTATAACTGATTTTTTGAAACAAATAATCGTCAATCAAATAATCTATTTCAAAAAGGCTTCCGATCAGGCGCTCCAAAAGCACTTTACTCAAAATAAAAACCCCTATACCCACGATTAGCTTCACTATTAACGTTAAATCCATATAGGCTTCGCCAGTAAACCCTTGAATACAAAGGGCTAAAAAAATAGCTGAAGAAATAATGAGATTTAAGAATAAGGCACCGTCATAATAATCCAAAAACTTTTGGTCCTTGCCATAAATTTTTAAGTACTTGGAATTTCCAATAACCATTATAAACTCTCTAAAACGCTTGGGATCAATACTTTTTGCCACGGCAATGGCCACAAGTCCAACTATCAAAAGAATAGTAAAAAGCGTATAAGACGGCACTTCCCTTAACATGTTGTAAAATTATCATAATTATTGTTTAAGCTATGAAATATTACGAAATTTTTAAAAAAAAGAAGAGGCGAAAAATGTACATTTGCGTCAGTACGAAAACTGTAAATCGTTTTTGTGCTGGATTATCAGATTGAGATGAAGAACGCCGTAGTTATAATTCCTACTTACAACGAGATTGAAAATGTTGAGGCAATCATCAGGGCGGTATTTTCAGAATCCAAAGACGTCCATATTCTTATTGTGGACGATAATTCCCCAGACGGAACGGCGAAAAAAGTGAAGGCACTTCAAAAGGAATTTACAGGTAGATTATTCATAAAGGAAAGAGAGGGCAAAGGTGGTTTAGGGACCGCTTATATTCTAGGCTTCAAATGGAGTTTGGTCCGATCTTATGAATACATTTTTGAAATGGATGCCGACTTTTCACATGACCCAAAAGATTTGAAGCGACTGTACAAGGCCTGTGCGGTGGACGGTGCCGATATGTCTATCGGGTCGCGATACGTCACCGGGGTAAATGTGGTGAACTGGCCGATGGGCCGGGTGCTGATGTCTTATTTGGCATCAAAATATGTTCGGTTGATTACAGGGATGAAAATTAACGATACCACCGCCGGATTTGTATGCTATAAACGCAGGGTTTTGGAGACTTTAGACTTGACAAAAATCAAGTTTATCGGTTATGCCTTTCAAATCGAAATGAAATTTAAAACCCACTTGAAACACTTCAAAATTGTAGAAGTTCCAGTTATTTTTACCGATAGAGTACGCGGGGAATCCAAATTGAGTTCTGGGATTATTTCCGAAGCTGTTTTTGGTGTCATCTCAATGAAGTTGAAAAGTTTATTTAAACGTAAAAGCTAAATGAAGCTAAAAAGAACACTCATAAAAAACGCTAAAATTGTGAACGAAGGCACAATTTTTAACGGCGATATATTAATAGAAGGCGAATTTATAAAGCGAATTGCGAAGTCAATTAGTGCAAAGTCGGCCGATGTAAGGGTGATTGATGCGGAAGGCCAACATGTTTTGCCAGGTGCTATGGACGACCAAGTACACTTTAGGGAACCCGGGCTGACACATAAAGCGAACATTGAAACTGAATCCAAAGCGGCAATTGCCGGAGGCATAACGTCCTTTATCGAAATGCCGAATACAAATCCTCAGACCACCACAATTGAGAAGCTTAATGAAAAGTTTAAGATAGCCGAGAAAACCTCCTCAGCCAATTATTCCTTTATGTTTGGTGGCACCAATGATAATTTGGATGAGATTTTAAAGGTGGATGAAACGGCAGTTGCTGGATTAAAACTATTTCTCGGGTCTTCTACAGGAAATATGCTGGTGGACGACCCGAAGGTTTTAGAGAAAATCTTCAAAAGCACCAATATGGTGATTTCGGTGCATTGTGAAGACGAAGCGACAATAAAAAAGAATATGAAAGCCCATTTGGACAAATATGGGGAGGATATTCCTATTGAAAAACACCCCATCATCCGCAGTGAAGAGGCCTGCTATTTGTCTTCTTCCCAAGCCATTGAGTTGGCAAAAAAAACGGGGGCAAGACTGCACGTTTTTCATTTGTCCACCGGAAAGGAAACCAATTTGTTTACCAATAAAATTCCGTTAAAGGACAAAAAAATTACGGCTGAGGTATGCATCCATCACCTGTGGTTTTCGGATGAAGATTACAAGAAAAAAGGAACGTTGATTAAATGGAACCCAGCGGTAAAAACCAAAAACGACCGAGAGCAACTGTGGGAAGCTCTTTTGGATGACCGCATTGACGTTATAGCAACTGACCATGCGCCACATACTATGGAAGAGAAGAAAAACGTTTATACAAAAGCACCTTCCGGCGGGCCATTGGTGCAACATGCGTTGCCTGCCATGTTGGAAATGTTTCATAAAGGCAAGATTTCCATCGAAAAAATTGTGGAAAAAATGTGCCATAACCCCGCCATTTTATTTCAGGTGGAACGTCGCGGATATATCAAAGAAGGCTATTATGCAGATTTGGTTTTTGTAGATTTGAACAGTCCATGGACGGTGAAAAAGGAAAATATTTTATACAAATGCGGTTGGTCTCCTTTTGAAGGGTCTACCTTTAAATCTAGAATTACACATACCTTTTTAAATGGTACTTTGGTGTATCGAAATTTTAAATTTTTGAATGTAAAATCAGCCAAAAGGCTCACTTTTAATAGATAATGCCAAAAAAGCTAAGTTTACTTTTATGTGTTTTAATGGGAATAACTTCCTGTTATAAATACAACAAGCCCGAGAAGCCAGAACCTTTGCTAACGAAGGAAAAGATGGCGCATATCCTTATCGATTTAAAGATAATTAACGCAGTTACCGGTTTGGATAAAAAGGTGTTAGACAGTGCCAATGTTACGGCGGATGGATACATTTATAAGAAATACAATATCGATAGTATCCAATTTGCGCAAAACAATGCCTATTACGCCTACTATGTTGATGAATATGAGGAGATTTACGCTTTGGCCAAAGACAGCTTGGATAAGTTAAAAGCTAAGTATGATTCTATTGTAAACATTGAAAAAGAAGCGAAAAAAATCAAAGATTCATTACAACGAATAGAAAAAGATTCTTTGAAGAACATTCAGAAGGAAACTATTAAGGAATTAGAGGGGCTAGAGATCGAAGCAGAACTTATCGAACCGATTTCAGATACTGATTTGACACCTCAGTAATACAGTCATCAATTGATGAAAATTGATAATTCAGATCTCTGTTTATTTTAGCACTGCTGTATTCATGAGGTTTATTAAGTGATTGCGCTAGATGTTTGGTCAATACTCTTCGCTTTCCCATTATTTTATGTTTTAACCAATCCAAACGCCATGCTATATTCAAAAGCCAAGTTTTAGCTTGTTTTTTTGGAATTCTTGAGTTTAAAGATTTGGCCAAGGTTTGCAAAAACCTTTGGTAGTCCCAGTTTTCGGCAACTAGAATGTAACGTTGATTTTTAATATCGCTCCTTAAGAGCTCTATCATAACTTTAACTACATCTTGGACTGTAACTAGTCCGACACTTCCGGCAGTATAATACCTAATCCCATTGTGGGCTCTTTTAAACAAATTTCCCGAACCGTAACGCCAAATTCCGGCGCCTAAAATAACTCCAGGATTTACAACAACGGCATCCAAACCTTCTTGGGTGCCACGCCAAACTTCCATCTCGGCGCCATATTTTGTTATGGCATACACGCTGTGGTCTTCCTCGGGATTATATGCAGTTTCTTCAGTAATCGTTTCGCCATTTGTGGGGCTTCCTGTGGTGGCAATCGAGCTCACATAACACAATTTTTTAACTCCATTTGCCATACTGAGATTTACCACATTGGCTGTACCCTCAATGTTAGCGTGTCGAAGCAGTTGGTATTTATCTGGTTCAAAAGAAACAAAGGCGGCACAATGATATACAAAATCAACACCCTTTAAGGCCACATCCAATGTGGGAATATCCAAAATATCGGCTTTAACCCATTCAATACGGTCAAAAATAGGCTGATAGTTGTCCGTGTACGTTGAAAATACGTGTTTTACGTTTTCAAGTTTGCGTTCCGTTCTATAAATCGCTCGAACAGTTTCTTTGGAAGTCGCCAATTGATACAACAAATGCGCTCCTAACAAACCAGTGCCCCCTGTGACTAAAACCATAGGGCGAAAATAATGAATATTAATAACTGCACAGTCTATGGTTATAAGTTGATTTGCGAAATTAATTTGATACCCTTTTATGGCACCCATTTATTAGCGTCTTTTTATATTTGCGCTAGTTTTCAAAATTATCAAAGAATGAAGAAGAATTTTGTTGAAGAATTGACTTGGAGGGGCATGATTCATACGGTAATGCCCGGTGCGGAGGAACATTTAATGGAGGGGATGCGAAGCGCCTATGTAGGTTTTGACCCGACGGCAGATTCTTTACATATTGGAAACTTAGTGCCCATAATGCTTTTGGCGCATTACCAACGGTGTGGACATAAACCTATTGCTTTGGTGGGTGGTGCCACAGGAATGATTGGAGACCCGTCCGGAAAATCGAGTGAACGTAATTTGCTGGACGAAAAGACATTGCGCCATAACCAAGAAGCCATAAAAAAACAGTTGGCCCATTTTCTGGATTTTGAAAGCGATGCCGAAAATGCGGCCGAATTGGTCAATAACTACGATTGGATGAAGGAATTCTCATTTTTGGAATTTATCCGAGATGTGGGGAAGCATATCACGGTTAATTATATGATGGCCAAGGATTCCGTAAAAAACAGGATTTCATCCGATGATTCCGAAGGGATGAGCTTTACGGAGTTTACCTATCAATTGGTGCAGGGCTACGACTTTTTGCATTTGTATCGCGCCAATAATTGTTCCATTCAAATGGGTGGAAGTGACCAATGGGGAAATATCACCACGGGTACTGAGCTGATTCGTCGTATTGGTGGAGGAAAAGGCTATGCAATTACCTGTCCGCTCATTACGAAATCCGACGGTTCAAAGTTTGGGAAATCTGAAGGTGGAAACGTGTGGTTGGACGCAAACCGAACCTCACCCTATAAATTCTACCAATATTGGTTGAATTCCAGCGATGAAGATGCCGAAAAGTACATCAAGATTTTTACCTTTTTAAATGAGGAGGAAGTTGAAGCTATAATTTCTGAGCATAAAGAAGCACCGCATTTGCGAGTTTTACAAAAGCGTTTGGCCGAAGAGATCACACAGATGGTGCATTCCAAATCGGATTTGGACAATGCCATAAAAGCGAGTAATATTTTATTCGGAAAGTCCACGAGTGAAGATTTAAAAGAACTAGATGAAAAAACCTTTTTGGATGTTTTTGAAGGGGTACCACAAACCGAAATTGACAAATCTGAAATAGATTCAGGATTGGACGTGATTGGCGCGCTGGCCGAAAAGGGAGGTTTTTTAAAATCTAACGGAGAAGCTAGACGGGCGCTGAAAGAAAACTCAATTTCAGTAAATAAAGAAAAGGTAAATGAAACCTTTAAAATCACGAAGAAGGATCTGATAAACGACAAGTTTGTGCTGTTACAACGCGGTAAAAAGAACTACTTTGTGCTTACGGTAAAATAAAAGAATCCCGCCACCGGCGGGATTCACAAACTAACCAACTTACTAAAAATAATCTTTCTTTTATCTTAGCAATCCCTTTGTCGTATTCATTTGCGATTCCTTACAAAATAATTTTATAAAGCCATTAAGTTACACCCGCGGATATCGGAATGGTCAAACCGGCCTTTAACTTCAAAATTTCCGTCTTCGTAAACCGTTCCCAGGTCTTGGGTAGCGATGAAGGCGCAGGAGTTGATATTCGCTAAATCAATCACGTTTAAACCGCCCGTTTTGCCAATCATTTGAATGCCTAACGGGTCTTCTGTATCCCTAGTTAGCACTTTCATCCAATTTGGACATTTGAAGATGCCGTTTCCTTTAGAATAGGCTTGGCTTAGAAGTTCTGTCATGCCGTATTCACTATGTACGTTTTCAACACCAAAACCTTTTTTAAGGGTAGCGTGCAATTCCTCACGAATCATTTCTTTGCGACGTCCTTTCATGCCACCTGTTTCCATAACTATCGTGTTTTTTAATTGAAATGAATCGTTTTCAACCAAATCTAATAAAGCAAAAGATACTCCGATGAGGAGCACCTTTTTTCCCGCTCCATCTAATCGAACTAAGCGTTCCTTTAATTCCGAAAGGTTATCTAGAAAAAAACCGCTTTCAGAAGCTTTCGACTTTGCAATCAAATTATTCACCATAAAAACCAATGAAGATCCTTGGCGTTCCAAATAGGAAGGAAGCAATGCCAAAATCACATAATCTTCAATATTTCCGAAAAATTTCCGAAAACCAGTTCTAAAACTTCTGCGATAAAGTTTCAAATCCGATACATGATGCTTGCTGGTTTGTTGCCCTGTCGTTCCCGAGCTTTCAAAGATAATTTCAGCATTTGTTTCACCGGAAATAACCTTTCGAGTTTTAAAAAATTCAATGGGCAAAAATGGAATGTCGTTGATGTTTTTTACATCGCTAGGATGCTTATACAACAAATCACAAAATGAACGGTACACCCTATTGTTTTCAAACTGAAACTTAAACACTCTTAAAGCCAAGGCTTCAAATGCGTCATCAGATTCAATATTGAAAATCGTATTTGGGTCAATCATGTATTGCTAAAAAAGAAGATTTCAATAGTGCCAAAAGGGCATCACAAATGTAGATAAAATAAAAAAGCATTGCTAAAAGCAACACTTCAAAAAATAAGAGAGATAAATGGTTAGCGAATCACCAATTTTCGCGTTTCGGTGACTGCGTTTTCGGTAATTTTCAAAATGTAAACCCCAGAACTCAAAGTTGAAATATCCAACTCTTTCCTAGTAATTACGGGCGCAAGAATTTGTTTGCCCAAAACATTAAAAACGGCCACGGATTTAAGAGCGTTTTGTTTGGTGTCAATGTAAATTGTTGACTTTCCCATATTTACTGGATTTGGAAACACGGAGAGCCCTTCGATACTGAGGCTGTTTTTAAGGTCATTGGAAGCTATGTCCTGTGAGAACCCATCGAAGGTTATCAAGGATAAAACAAGAAGTAAAACATAAAAAAAGTAGTTTTTTTTCATAACGTTTCCAATGTGGTAAAATTACTGCTTTTACAGCAAAAGCTGTACCAAAATTCTGTTAAAGATTGCAGTTATACGTCGAAAAGTTAATCTTGTGTAAGCCTTGTGTTACCTTATTGTTATTTGTGGGCGATTTTTAAAAGTTGAATGTTATTAGTTTTATATTTACTTTTGGAAGCGTCAAAATATTGATTTCAGTAATGAACAAAAAAGACATAAAAATACTGCTTGTAGATGATGAGCCGGACATTTTGGAGATTGTAGGTTACAATCTGTCCAACGAAGGGTATCAAGTAATTACTGCCGAAAATGGGGTGGAGGCTGTAAAAAAAGCCAAAAAAGAACAGCCCCAATTGATCATTCTTGACGTAATGATGCCCGAAATGGACGGTATCGAAGCCTGCGAACAAATTAGAAAAAACCCCGACTTAAAAGATGTGGTCATTACCTTTTTAACTGCCCGTGGTGAGGATTATTCGCAAGTGGCCGGTTTTGATGCCGGAGCCGATGATTATATCACCAAACCTATAAAACCAAAGGTGCTAGTGAGCAAGGTGAAGGCGCTTTTAAGACGTTTTAAAGAGGACGTAAAGGATACAGTTAAGGTGGGCAACCTTATAATCAACCGTGATGAATATAAAATTAGCCTCAAAGGAAAAGAAATAATTTTACCAAGAAAAGAGTTTGAATTGTTATCTTTATTGGCGTCGAAACCTGGGAAAGTGTTTAAGCGCGACGAAATCTTGGATAAAGTTTGGGGCAATGAAGTTGTTGTTGGCGGACGCACCATCGATGTTCATATCCGAAAATTGCGCGAAAAAATAGGAGATAAAAGCTTTAAAACAGTAAAAGGTGTCGGCTACAAGTTTGTAGACTAATGCAGGTAAAAGTTAAGAAATCCTATCGCTTTGCGGTTAAAACATCGCTATTCATAACTTTGTTTTTTACACTCTTGATGAGTGTTTTTTTGTACTATTACTTTTCGTTCAAATGGGTTCCCATTTTAGTTTTTGCCGTTGGCTGTTTTCTTTTTTCCTTTGTTGTGATTCAGTATCGTGTGGAGCGCTATATATATAAACGGGTAAAGAAGATTTACGACGATTTGACGCTTTTGGAATCTGCAAGTTTTACTAGGGGTGCCATCACAACCGACATGGCCACGTTGACCCAGGAGATTGATAAATACGCCCGCGATAAAAAGTTGGAAATCGAAACCCTGAAAGTAAGGGAGCAGTACAGAAAGGAGTTTTTAGGTAACGTGTCGCACGAGCTGAAAACCCCACTTTTTACAATTCAGGGCTATATTTTAACTTTATTGGACGGTGCCATCAATGATAAGGCTGTGAGGAAAAAATACCTCAAACGCGCCAATAGTGCTGTGGAACGGTTGAATTATATCGTTAGCGATTTGGATTTGATTACCAAACTGGAGGCTGGGGATTTAAGGTTAAATCCTGAGGAATTTGATATTGTTGAATTGGTTAAGGAAGTTTTTGGAATGGTTGAAATGCGGGCTAATGATAAGTCAATTACCTTAACTTTTGACAGGGATTATCCGAATCCCATTATGGTGCGGGCAGATAAGGAACGTATTCAGCAGGTGCTAGTGAACCTGATTATCAATTCCCTAAAATATGGACGTTTGAAGGGAACCACCGAAGTGAGTATAGAAAATTTGATTAAAAACAAGGCCATTGTCAGGGTAACCGACAACGGCGAGGGTATTGAAAAAACGCATCTGGCAAGACTGTTTGAACGCTTTTACCGTGTAGACAAAAGTGGATCGAGAAGTGAAGGAGGCTCCGGTTTGGGACTTTCGATAGTGAAGCATATCATCGAGGCCCACGACGAACGTATTTATGTTGAAAGTGAATACGGCGTGGGGAGCGAGTTCTCATTTACCCTTGAAAAGGCCGAATAACTTTTTATAATTGATTTCTGCGTTGAAACTTTCCAATCCTTTAAAATCCGAAACGATTTCTAGTTTATCAATTGAAAATTCTTCTTGCGAACAACTTGGGGCAAAGCCCTGCTCCGTCATACGCTTTGCCAAATATTCCTGCTCGGACTGTCCCGGAGTTGGGATAAAAAATGCCCTTTTTTCCAGTTTAGCCAAATCCATAACCGTGGTGTAGCCCGATCTGCATAGTACCAGTTTACTCTCGTTTATGGTTTTTTCCAATAACACCGAAGTCATAAAATTATAGATGGTCACAAGGCCTTTTTCGGTAATCGCTTGTTGTTGTTCCATTACACCTCTTACAAATACCACCGAACCCTTAAAATCCCCAACTTCCTTCAAAAGTTTTTCCTCAAGTATAGTACGCTGAGGCTCTGGTCCGGAAAGCAAAATCAGTAAATCAATGCGAATTTGCGCATTTGTCCTATTAAATCGGCTCAAGGGGCCTATATATTTTGTTGGAATATCGAGATGCTTTTTATGACCAAGTTTGCCCGACAAATTGATGATTCCCTCATTATCCGGCACCCAACACTCTTCAAATTTGGTAATAAATTTTTCATGCAGTTTAGTGCTAAGCCATGTAGTGCGTCCACTTAGTACATTGAGTTGATGCGTTATAAAAACACTCGGCACCTTTTTATCGTAAACCCCTAATCTGTTATCTGAAATTATCCCTGTAATTCCATGAGTTTCAACAATGGACTTGGTTGCTTTTCTTTCGGCTTTAATTGCTTTGACCAACTTCGGTGAATCCTTTAAAAGCTTCAGCTTAAAATGCTTGCCCTTTTTGGCGTAGGTAATGTTGTAGGAAGGCAATTCGATAGACGAAAATCCAGGAAATTCCTTCCGTAAAAGTTCCAGTGCGATACCATCACTGGCAATAATGGGTTCAAAGCCATTTTCGTAAAGTGCCTTGACGATAGGAATGCATCGTGTTGCGTGGCCTAACCCCCAATTTAGGGGCGCAATTAAAATTCTTTTTTTCATTATTTGGGCGTGCCTCTCGTACCTCAAGTCGGGCTTTCACTACTCGCTCTCTCCCGATAGCTATCGGGAGAGGAGCTCAAACATGCCGTTCAATCCCTCACGCGGGGTTAGAGGTAAATTCAAAAGTAAAGATAACAACGCTGTTGTATATTTCCGTAATATTAAGAAATCTCCAATTTTTAATTGGGTTCCGTTGAATTTGTCTTTCCCATGAAAATGGGAATCTAAAAAGAGAATTTCTCAAAAAGAAATTCTCTATTTTTACCAATTCTAAAGCAATACTAAGAAATAGTTAAGAGATTGTGGGAAGCAAAAACAAGCTCAAACGGTTTAAGGAAAACGACACCTTTTCCAATGTATACCAGCCAAAACGCGAGGAATTAGTGGGTTCCAAGTTCAGGTTAAAAGGCCATTGGCGTGAAGAGGTCTTTAAAAATGACAATCCCATGGTATTGGAATTGGGTTGTGGCAAGGGTGAGTATTCTGTTGCATTGGCCCAAAAATATCCAGATAAAAATTTTATTGGGGTGGATATCAAAGGGGCCAGATTTTGGAGGGGAGCTAAAACCGCTATTGAGGAGGATATTCCAAATGTGGCATTTTTGCGCACGCAAATCGAGTTGATTGATTTCGCTTTCGCGGAAAACGAAGTGGACGAAATTTGGATAACTTTCCCTGACCCGCAGATAAAATATAAACGGACCAAACACCGTTTGACCAATATGAGTTTTTTAGAGCGCTATAAATCCATTTTAAAACCGGATGGGACTGTTAATCTTAAAACCGATAGCGAATTTATGCACGGCTATACTTTGGGCTTATTGCATGGTTTGAGGTATGAGGTGATGTATGCCAACCATGATGTTTACAAGCAAGAAGGAAGCCCTGCGGAGGTTACTAGCATACAAACCTTTTACGAATCACAGTATTTGGAGCAAAATAAGCCCATTACCTATATTAAGTTTAATTTTTCCTCCTAATGGACTTGACTTTTATCTTTTTATGGGGGCTACTTTTTGCCATTATAGGGGTGATTCCGCCGGGGTTGCTCAATATGAGCGCTGCAAAAATTAGCCTTAAAGAAGGCCATGTAAGGGGAATTGTGTTTTCCATTGGCGTATGCGTTGTACTAATGGCCCAAGCGTACATCGCGGCGATATTTTCACGTTACCTAAGCAGACACCCCGAGGTAATAAGTATTTTGAGGAGTGTTGCCTGTGTAATTTTTATTTTGGTGACAATTTACTTTTTGTTTATTGCAAAATCAAAACCCAAATCCCAAAAGGAACCGAAAATTAAGAGTAAGCACAGTCGGTTTTTTCAAGGCATGTTAATGTCGGCCATAAATGTATTTCCCATTCCATATCAGTCATACCTAATCATTACACTAGCTTCAGTTGGATGGATGAATTTTGAGCAGACCAGCATTATAGCCTATGTCGCAGGTGCTGGAACAGGTACTTTCGTTATGCTTTATGTTTATATTTTCTTCTTTGATATGATCAAAAGTAAATCTTTCACCTCACAGAAAAGTATGAATTACATTATTGGGGGCATCACCGGGATTATATCAATCATTACCTTAATCAATATCATCAAGGACCTTTAAGATGAAACAAGAAACCTTGAATTTCTTTGATAAGGTCTACGAAGTTACCCGTTTGATTCCTTACGGAAGGGTCACCAGTTACGGCGCCATCGCCAAATATTTGGGTGCGGTTAGAAGCGCAAGAATGGTGGGCTATGCCATGAACGGTTCGGGAGGAAAGGATGTTCCTGCGCACCGCGTGGTCAACAGAAAGGGGTTGTTGACTGGCAAACACCATTTTGACGGCACCAACCTCATGCAACAGCTTTTGGAAAGTGAAGGCATCGAAGTTGTTGATAACCAAATCCAAAATTTTGAAGCCGTGTTTTGGGACCCAGGGAGGGAATTGTAATTATTTCCTAATTTTTCAAAAATTTACAAATAATTACATATTTCAACCCATAACCAAACCCAATATCCACATAATCAAAACTTCTAGCACCAGCCGTCTGTCTTCTGCCATTATTGATTATCTTTGCATTTAGAATGATTCTTAATTGGGAAATGAAGCTAAAAAAACAAGATATATTAAAAGCACTGGAAACCATTACCGTTCCTGGTGAGGGACAAAATATGGTGGAAAGTGGTGCCGTGAAAAACGTAGTGACCTTTGCAGATGAGGTAATTGTAGATATTACCATTAAAAACCCGAGTTTGCAGGCTAAAAAACGTACAGAGGTGGATATCCTAAAAACCATCCACGAGAAGGTGTACGAAAAAGCCAAAATAACTGTAAATGTCAAAGTTGAAGCTCCTGCAAAACCAAAAGCCAATGTAATTAAAGGGAAGCCCATTCCCGGCATTCAAAATATTGTGGCCGTGGCCTCAGGAAAAGGAGGTGTAGGGAAATCTACCGTAACGGCTAACTTAGCGGTGACTTTGGCAAAAATGGGATTTAAAGTGGGTGTTTTGGACGCCGATATTTATGGGCCGTCCATTCCTATCATGTTTGATGTGGCCGATGAAAAACCGTTAGCCGTTAATATCGAAGGAAAATCAAAAATGAAACCTATCGAGAATTACGGTGTAAAAATACTATCCATAGGATTTTTTACCCAGCCCAACCAAGCCGTAGTTTGGCGTGGGCCGATGGCGGCGAAGGCTTTAAATCAGATGATATTTGATGCGCATTGGGGCGAATTGGATTTCCTTTTGTTGGACTTGCCTCCTGGCACAGGGGATATCCATTTGAGTATTATGCAGTCCCTACCAATTACTGGAGCGGTCGTGGTAAGTACACCACAAAATATCGCTTTGGCAGATGCCAAAAAAGGCGTAGCTATGTTCCAACAAGACAGCATACAAGTGCCAGTTTTAGGAATTATTGAAAATATGGCGTACTTTACTCCTGAAGAATTGCCGGATAATAAGTACTATATTTTTGGAAAAGAAGGTGCAAAACACCTTGCAGAAGATTTAGGCGTACCGTTTTTAGGAGAAATCCCGTTAGTGCAAAGTATCAGGGAAGCCGGTGATGTGGGGCACCCGGCCGCTTTGCAAACGGCAACCCCAATGGAACAAGCTTTTGAAACTTTAACCCAAAATGTGGTTCAGGAAGTAGTGAATCGAAATGAAAGCCTACCGCCAACCGAAGCAATAAAAATCACCACAATGGCTGGTTGCGCGGCCATAAAGAAATAAGACATGACCTCAGAAGAAATAAAAACAAACGTTGAAAAAGCACTTGACGAAATCCGTCCGTTTTTGCAAAGTGATGGCGGGGATATTTCGTTGCTGTCCATTGAAGACGATAGGTTGGTAAGGGTGCAATTACAGGGTGCATGTGTAGGTTGTAGCGTCAATCAAATGACCTTAAAATCGGGTGTAGAAATGACCATCAAAAAGCACGCACCACAGATTGAGGAAGTCATTAATATTGATGTATAAAATCATCCTCCAAAAACCCATTTTACTACATATTTTTTTAGAAAAATCCCAGAATAAATAATACTTTTGGCACGCAAAATGTAGTGCAACTAGCGTAATCATAATTTTTACAGATGAGTCAGGATATTAACATCAAGATAACGGATAGGGATGGCGTAACCCACGAGATTATGGCGCCAACCGATATGGCCATGAATTTAATGGAAGTAGTGCGCTCCTATGAGCTGGCACCTGAAGGTACCATTGGTGTTTGTGGCGGTATGGCCATGTGCGCCTCCTGCCAATGCTATGTTTTGAGCAATACCGAGTTGCCTGAAAAAAGCGATGACGAAGAAGCCATGCTGTCCGAAGCGTTTGACGTTCAGGACAATTCCCGTTTGGGCTGTCAAATCCAAATGACTCCTGAAATGGAAGGCCTCGAGGTAGAATTGGCGCCTGAGAGTTAATCCGTCTTTCCAATTTAGAATTTCAAAGTTTTTAGATTAATCCTTATTTGGGCGTTACCCACTCCCGATAGCTATCGGGAGGGTCGGGCTTTCGGCAGTCGCTCCCTCCTATGGTCGGGGAGCTTCAACAAATGCCTCAATCCCTAACGCACTTTATCCAGAGTAATCCAAACAACTTTCAGAGCTTTTAGTTTTTTTATAACATTTAGGTATTCATACATTTGCACCATGAAAATACTCCACCTCGATACCAATCACGAACTGCTATTAAATCAGCTCAACGCTTTAGGGTTTTCTAACTATGAAGATTATACGTCTTCAAAAGGAGAGATTGAAGAAAAAATAGCGGATTACCACGGTATCATCATACGAAGTAGGTTTACTATCGACAAACAATTTTTGGATGCGGCCACGAAGCTAAAGTTTATTGGGCGTGTAGGTGCGGGATTGGAAAATATCGATTGCGATTACGCCAAACAAAAAGGCGTGTATCTTATTTCAGCGCCCGAAGGCAATAGAAATGCCGTTGGCGAACATACGCTCGGAATGCTACTGTCTCTTTTTAATAAATTAAACAAATCCGATAAGGAAGTCAGACAAGGTAAATGGCAACGCGAGGAAAACCGAGGCATTGAATTGGATGGCAGAACGGTTGGCCTGATAGGTTACGGTAACATGGGGAAAGCATTCGCCAAAAAACTAAGGGGTTTTGATGTTGAAGTATTGTGCTACGATATTAAAGATGGCGTTGGTGACGAAAATGCAAAGCAAGTCAGCTTAAAGGAGTTTCAGGAAAAAGTGGATGTAGTGAGTCTCCACACACCGCAAACGCCATTAACTTTAAATATGGTGAATACCGAATTTATAAATCAATTTAAAAAACCGTTTTGGTTGTTAAATACGGCACGCGGCAAAAGTGTAGTGACCTCCGATTTGGTTTCTGCCTTAAAATCAGGTAAAATTTTGGGTGCAGGCCTTGATGTTTTAGAATACGAAAAAAAATCTTTTGAAAGTTTGTTTTCTGATACAATGCCAGAGGCTTTTGAGTATTTAATCCAAGCGAAAAATGTGATATTATCCCCCCATGTGGCAGGCTGGACGGCAGAAAGCAAAGAAAAACTGGCGCAAACCATTGTGGATAAAATTAAAGCGAAGTTTTGCTAAATTTAATCCATGAAAAAAACCATTCTCGTTTTTTCAGGATTGATTTTAGCCTTGGTGCTTTTGTTTCAATTGAGCACCTATTCCATTCATTCGGGAAATCTAAAAACGGAGTTTGCTGTTGCCATTATTGCCTTTGCATTTTTAGTGGTGGGCATCTACATCAATAAAAAAAGCCTTCATAAACTGCCATCCAATTCTAGGGAGATAAACCATCAAAAAATAAAGGAACTTGAAATCACTACTCGTGAATACGAAGTACTTCAAGCTATTTCGGAGGGGTTGTCTAATAAGGAAATAGCCGATAAATTGTTTCTTTCTGAAAGCACCATCAAAACCCATGTATCTAATTTACTGGTAAAGCTGAATGCAAAACGGAGGACACAAGCACTTCAAATTGCAAAAGAATATCACCTTATTTGATTTTTTACACCTCCCTTAACCCCTCCTTTTTAGGAGGGAAAATGTTGCGTATGAGTTTCCCCTCTAGTAAGAGGGGAGTAAGGGGTGTGTTAAAAGACTACTTTCAAATCTCATTATTTTTCATACTTTTAAACTAAAGTATTCGCATTTTGGTACTTTAGTATGACTCCCCATTTCTGCTTCATCCTTAGCTTTGTTTCAAATTGATTCATCAAAATTTTAACTATATGAAATTAGGAGCATTTTCCATCAGTTTAAGTGTGAAGGACATTCATAAATCAAAAGCGTTTTATGAAAATTTAGGATTCAGTGTTTTTGCAGGCAACATCGAGCAGAACTATCTCATTATGAAAAACGGCAATGCCTTAGTGGGTTTATTCCAAGGGATGTTTGAGCAAAATATCCTCACTTTTAATCCGGGTTGGGACGAAAATGCCCAGACCTTGGAAGATTATGACGATGTCAGAACGATTCAAAAACATTTAAAATCAGAGGGGATTCCATTAGAAAGGGAAGCCGATGAAAATACCTCAGGTCCAGCAAACATCGTACTTACCGATCCTGATGGCAATACTATTTTAATAGATCAGCACGTGTAAAACCATCAATCAAATCAAATTTTTAAGATGAAACCAACCGTAATCAAATACGGTCTTTATGGACTTTTAACAGGAATACTTTGTTTTCTTTTGGCACTTACTTTTGGGGACGGACTAAGCTATACCTCCCAGGAAATATTGGGGTATGCCACAATGGTGGCATCCCTGTCGTTTATTTTTTTCGGCATAAAACATTATCGCGACAAGGTAAATGGAGGAGTGGTTTCTTTGGGGAAAGCTATCGTTATTGGCCTTTTGATTTCGGTTTTGGTTGGAGTTGGTGTGGGCCTCGCCGATTATATTTATACAACAATAATAAACCCCAATTTTGCGAATGAATATCTGGAAACCACATTAAAAGCAATGGAAACTACCCTATCCCAAGAAGAATTTCAAGTGAAAAAGGCAGAATTGACACAACAGATGGAGGACTACGGAGGTTCTGGTTTCATGGCTTTTTTAATGTTTTTCACGGTGGTACTCATTGGATTTGTTATATCTTTAGTTTCAGGTTTAATCCTTCAACGTAAATAAAATTATGCAATACGACGCCAGTTCCCCGGAAGATTACATCGGACAAGTACCAGAAGAGCGGCAGGAGAACTTGAAAAAACTTCGAAAAACAATCAATGACAACCTCCCAAAAGGCTTTGAGGAGGGTATGATTTATAAGATGATAGGTTACTATGTGCCACATTCGGTGTATCCGGACGGCTATCATTGCGACCCGAAGACGCCATTACCTTTTATGAGTTTTGCGTCGCAGAAAAATTCGGTAAACCTGTATCACAGTGGGATTTATGCTAAAAAGGAATTGTCTGATTGGTTTGTTAGTGAATTTCCAAAACATTCCAAACGAAAACTGGATATGGGAAAAAGTTGTATTCGCTTTAAACATTTGGACGACATTCCTTTTGACTTGATTGGGGAATTAACGCGAAAAATGACCTGCGAGGAATGGATTGAAATTTACGAAAGTGCCATAAAGAGAACCTAGGTTTTGTAAAAATAACGGGAGCTGCGTTAGGGATTGTAGAGGAAAGCCCACAGCGCCCCATCAGAAGGGCGCGAGGACTTGGAACGGAAAGCCCGACCCGAGGACGTATATGTTTGAAAACTTTCGGCATATACATCGAGGGAAACGCCCAAAATAAATTAACAATTTTTGAAATGAAAAACAGAGTGACTGGAATTGGCGGGTTGTTCTTTAAAACAAAGGATCCGAAGGCTACAAAAGACTGGTATAGAACCCATTTGGGCTTCAATACGGACGATTACGGGTGCACCTTTTGGTGGAAAAATAAGGAGGGCAAGGACTGCTCTACCCAATGGAGCCCATTTTCTGATAGTACCACCTATTACGAACCGTCAAAAAAGGATTTCATGTTCAACTATCGGGTTGAAAATTTGGTGGAACTTTTGAAGATTTTAAGGGAAGAAGGCGTTACTGTTGTGGGAGAAATGGAAGAATATGAATATGGTAAATTCGGTTGGATTTTAGATAACGATGGTAACAAAATTGAGCTCTGGGAACCTATTGATGATGTTTTTAAATAATATTTTTTGGGCGTAGCGGAAATTCTTCAATCCTATAATTTATCTGCTCTGCAATGGACGGCTATTGGTTTTGCCGTGTTTATTCTTGGGTTTTCAAAATCTGGAATAAAGGGCATTGGGATTATTATCGTCATTATTTTGGCCTTCGTGTTTGGTGAGAAGGCGTCCACTGGAATTTTGTTGCCGATGCTGATTTCGGCTGATATTATCGCCGTAAGCTATTATAACCGGCATACACAGTGGCGCTTTATCAAAAAGCTGTTACCTTCTATGGTAATAGGGGTTTTGGTGGGTGTTTGGGTAGGTGATGCCATTTCTGAGGTAGTGTTCAAAAGGGTGATGGCCATAATCATCATGGGGTCGATTGGAATTATGTTGTATTTTGAACGGCGAAAATCGGATAAGATTCCCCATAATAAATGGTTTTCGAATTCTGCAGGTTTCTTGGCGGGTTTTACAACTATGATTGGGAATTTGGCGGGACCGATTTCCAACATTTATTTCCTGGCCATGCGCTTGCCTAAAAATGAATTTATTGGTACGGCGGCCTGGCTATTCTTTATTATCAATGTGTTTAAATTGCCTTTTCATTTTTTTGTATGGCATACGGTTTCAAAGGATACGCTCGTATTAAATATGACTTTGATACCTGTGGTGGTAATAGGATTCTTTCTGGGGGTAGCTTTGGTGCGACAAATTTCCAATGTCAATTACCGGAAGTTTATCATTATTGTTACCGCTATTGGAGGGTTGATTATGTTGTTTCGATAGCAGTACGTAACGTTTTTAAACTTTGAAACACATATAGTTAGTAGTAAATGTATTTTTTAGTACTTTTAAATTCTAATCAAAAAAATTAATAATCATGTCAGACGAAAAAAATTTAGGGGACGACTTAAACGATATGTTAGGCGACGCCAAAGATGGCGCCAAAAAAGCGGCGGACAAAGCTGGAGAAATAGCAGATGACGCCAAGGAAAAGGCAAAAGAATTTGCTAGTGAAGCAAAGGAAACGGCTTCCGAGTTTGCAGAAGATGCAAAGGAGGTTTTGAGTGATGGGAAAAATGTTGCGATTATTGCACACATCACTTTAATTGGGTGGATAATTGCGTTAATAATGAATGGCAGCAATAAAACAGAATTGGGGTCATTTTATATCCGTCAGATGTTGGGGATTGCGCTTTTGGGAATCGTAGCTAGTTTCATTCCTTTTGTAAATATTATTGCCTGGGTTTTTGTATTAATTCTATGGGTCATTAGTTTACTAGGGTCTTTAAGTGGAGAGAAGAAAACTGTTCCATTATTAGGTGAGCATTTCCAGAAATGGTTTGCGGGATTGTAAAATGAATTTGGCCAAAGGTGACTGCTTTTGGTCTTTATTTTTTTGGTATATTATCGTAATATTGCAATATCTCTATTGAAATAGATGGAACAATAGATTGATTTTGACCCTACGCTTCATTTGTTGAGGGATTTAGAGTTTCAATTGAAATCTAATGTTAGGGCAGTTCGTTTTCTTGGTTATTGGTTATCCCCTTTTCTTGAAAGGGTTTTAAACCTTGACTTACTCAGAGTACATTCTCATGTAAATTTTGTATCGTAATATTGCAATATTACAATTAAATATATATCTTTGTCTCAAATTTAAAGCTATGGGCGCATCAAAACTTGATATTTATTCCGAAGAGACCAACCAAATGGCCATGGTTGCTAAGGTGTTCGCACATCCTGCCCGAATCGCTATTTTGCAGTATATCAGCAAGCAGGAGTCCTGTATTTGCAATGATATTGTAGACGAAATTGGCTTATCTCAACCGACTATTTCCCAGCATTTACAGGTCATTAACAAAGCTGGCTTGTTAAAAGGTAATTTTGAAGGAAAGAGTATTTGTTATTGTATAAATATTGACCGGCTACAGGAATTTCAAAAGCAATTGAACACATTTTTTGAAAGTACAAAGTCTAATTGTTGTTAAGCCTCAACAGCTTTTTTTAAAAGAATTACATTATGAAAACACAAGAACTTTTTTCAATTTTAAAAGCCAATACGGATAAGGCTTTATTATTTGAATATGGACCTCAACAATTTGTAGGTGCCAACTACCACATTACGGAAGTTAAGCACCTGAAAATTGATGCCGTAGATTGTGGCGCAAGAAGTGATAGCTGGAATGAAACCATTATTCAGCTTTGGGAAAGCCCGAAAGAAAAGGACAAAACAGAATTTATGTCAGTGCTTAAAGCATTGGGCATTTTAAACAAAGTCGCTAAAATGAAGCCTTATGATTTGGATTCGGAGGTGAAGTTTGAATACAGCAACGAAACTTTTCATACAGCACAATTATATGTTAACGATTTCGAAATACAGGGCTATCATTTAATTTTTAAATTAGCCGTCCAAAAAACAGATTGCAAGGCAAAGACCTTATGTGGGGTTGCAGAAAAGGCGGTTGAAGTTACAGAAACCGTTAAGGAAAAAGTAGAGGCATGCTGTGCCCGGGATAGTGGTTGCTGCTAGCAAATTATAAAATAGAAGCATACTATGGCGTTTGATAAAATATCAAATCTTATTGAATCCCTTGATACAGGGACTATTTCCGATGAAAGGAAGCAAGTTTTGCAACCTCTAATTGATTATCTCAATGCCAAGGTGGCTGAGAAAGCACCTATCCGATTAAACTTTATCTGTACCCACAACTCAAGACGAAGTCATTTATCCCAGGTTTGGGCGCAAACGATGGCGCACTATTTTGAAGTGAAACATGTGTCCTGTTATTCTGGAGGAACAGAAGCTACGGCGATGTTTCCCAAGGTTGGGGAGACTTTGGCCAATCAAGGTTTCAGGATTAATAAATTATCAGAAGGTGATAATCCAGTTTATGCCATTAAGTTCTCCGAAAACGAACCGGCTATTATTGCATTTTCAAAAGAATTTGGACATAGTTTTAATCCAACTTCTGAATTTGATGCGATTATGACTTGTTCTTCAGCGGATGAGGCTTGCCCTATGGTTTTGGGCTGTGATAAGCGCATCGCCGTCACTTATGAAGATCCAAAAAAGTCGGATGGTACACCACGCCAAACAGAAACTTATTTGGAACGGAGTTTACAGATTGCAACGGAGATGAAATTTGTGTTTTCTGGTTTAAAATAAGTTTAGTTTCTGTTATAAATTAAAAAATGCCATAGCAGGATACTATGGCATTTTTCTTATGTACGTAATTCTTTTTTGATGTTCTCAGGCAATTTCCTCCAATCTGTATCTAGTAGCGCACCTTTAAGGGAATATAGGTAATAGCACTTGGGAATGGTTTTATCAGGGTAGTTCTTGCAGATATCCCGATATGCTTTTTCTGGAGTGCGTTCAGCTAAATCGGTTAATGTATAAACACCTATTTCGTTTAGTCTTTTTTCTATGGAAACACCAATGTTTTTGGAACCTTTTAAGGCTATCGTTGTTTCCATTTTTATTCAGGTTGCGTATAAGTTACAATATCTATTCCTATCCCATTAGGGTCAACAATGGCGAAATGCCTATCGCCCCAGGGTTCGCTTCGTACTTCAAAGGCTATATCTACCCCTTTTTCCGTGAGTTCCTTATACAATGCATCCACATTTTCTACTTCAATAGTGATATAAACCCCTTGTCCGTTGAATGCGGGTTTAAAAATGGGCTGTTGGCTGGGATGGTTCGGTTTTAAAAAGCTGAGTTCCGCCGTCCTATCGGGCGTATGCATCAATAGGTAAAAATCGTTTTCAAAAGCCACCCCAAAACCTAATGTCTCGGTGTAAAATGTTTTGGTTTCCTCTAATTTGTCCGTGATAATTCCTGCGTTTAATTTCATAGTTTCTGTTTTTTGATGTTCAACTTGACTGTTTGCTATCCCAGTGATTACTGTGAATGCTAAAATGATTATAGTTCTCATATTTTATTGGTACAAATTTAGAACCCAAGTTGTTGAGGACATTGTAAAAAACGGACAACCTATTTTAAAGCTCGTGAAGGCGTTACACCATAAAAGGTTTTGAAGTCTTTAATAAAATGGGCTTGGTCATAAAACCCAACATCATAAAACAGTTTTTGGGATTTTAGACTTTGGGTTGAGGGTTTCATATTTAAAAAATGTTGAAACCGAACGACTTTTCCGAAAGCCTTTGGAGTGGTGCCGATGTAGTAGTTAAATAGCCGTCTCAATTGTCGCGGGCTTAAACCCGTGTCCAAACCATTCTCGGTTTCAATATTTCCGGAGGTTTTAAAAATAAGATGCAGAGCCTTGTAAAAACGGTTGTCAAAATCAAAGTTTATATTTAAAATGAATGGAGCTACAATTTGGTGCAGTTGTTTAACCACCGTGGTAAATTCTTGATTTGGATGAATCTTTTCTGTAATGGATCGTGCAATATCGGGAAGGATACCTCTTAATTTTTGATCTTGATTGCTTAACGCTTTTGCGTCAATATTAAAAACCAATGGAAATACCGATGGCAAAAATCGAATGCCGATATAGTTGAATTCATTTCCAATAGGGAATTCTGCATATTTTCGGCAAAAGCCCATTACAAAACTTTCAGATGTAACATTCTGATTGAAAAAAATATCGATGCATCCGTCTGAAACTACACGATACACAAAAGGAGCATCCAATTTTTTGGAAGTCTTTAATTGCCAAAAACAATAAACGAAGTACTGCAAGGAAGCCTCTGGTAAAACTTCTTGGTAAATGACCTGTTTGCCATCAGTTGCCACAGAGGGCTGTAATGGTCGGTAAAAGTGCTTAATAGATTCAAAGGCATTCATTTAATATGGGAAAGTGCACCGGTTTAACTGTCTCCATTCTGGCCCGCCAATTTGCGTTCCAACTCTGCCTGGAATTCTTCCATAACGGGACGCACAGTACTCTCGGGCAAATCGGCTATTTTAATATACATCAATCCGTCCACCGAATTATTGAACAGAGGATCCACATTAAAAGCTACCAATTTGGCATTTTGTTTGATATACTTTTTCAAAAGAACGGGCAGTCGCAGTGCGCCTGGCTCAATTTCATCAATAAATTTATCGAATTTGTTTAAATCAGCTTCGGCTTCATCAAAAACAAAATCTTTATCAGCATCTTTCAATTTTACTTTAAATTCCTTTTTTGGGCGCACGTATTGTGCAATATAGGGATCGTAATAATGCGATTTCATAAACTCGACCATAAGAGACTTTGAAAAGTTGGAAAACTGGTTGCTGATACTAACCCCACCAATGAGGTAATTATGCTCTGGATGGCGCAAAGTGGTGTGCACAATACCTTTCCATAATAAAAATAGTGGCATTGGCTTTTGTTGGTATTCTTTGATGATGAAAGCTCGACCCATTTCAATTGATTCGCTCATCATTTTATAAAGCTCCGGCTCAAACCGGAACAGATCGTGTAAATAAAACCCCTCAATACCAAATTTTGCAAAAATTTTAGAGCCCAATCCCATTCGATAAGCCCCGGCAAGGATATTCTGTTCGTTGTCCCAAAGAAACATATGGTGGTAATAATTGTCGAAAGCATCCAAATCGATGGCTTCATTGGTGCCTTCGCCAACCTCTCTAAAAGTGATTTCCCGCAAGCGCCCAATTTCCCTGAGAATGTGGGGTATCTGACTTGCTTCGGCCAAAAACACCTCATAATTTTTGCTTTCCAATAGGCGTTCACTTTTTCTAAGGGCTTCAACTTCTTTCAACATTAAACCACTATCCACCGGAGTAACAATATTTTTAGGGTGTTTTGGCACTTTTAACTGTGAGGAAATATTGTCTAAAATTTTTGGCTTCTCTTCAAAAGCATTGGAGAGCATATACGTTTTTCGTCGTATAAAATCTGAGAAATCATCTAGACTTTCGTGCTCCCTTTGGTCATCAATACTAATGGGTCTTCCAATCCTGACTTTGATAGTTCGGCGTTTTTGAGTCAGCAGCTCCGAAGGCAGTTTGGCTGTTCTAAAAGTATCGTTTATTTTGGAAAGCTTATAAAACAGTTTGCTGTTTTTGGCGTGAAAGTATATAGGCACAATTGGTACCTCTGCCTTTTTAACCAATTTCATAGCGGTCTCTTCCCAAGGGCGGTCTACCACTAATTTTCCATCGCGATAGGTGGAAACTTCACCTGCCGGAAAAATACCAAGCGGATGCCCTTCTCGCAAATGCAAAATGGCATTTTTGAAGCCAGCAACGCTGGACTTTACATCCTTTCGGTCTTCAAAAGGATTTACAGGCATGATGAAGGGCTTTATAGGCTCTATACGATGCAAAAGAAAATTTGCGATAATTTTAAAATCCTCGCGTTGTTCCAGCATTAATTTTAATAGAAGAACTCCGTCAATACCCCCAAGCGGATGATTGGAAACAGTTATATAGGCACCGTCTTTCGGCAGTCGTTTTAGGTCCTCCTCCGGGATTTCAAACTTAATCTGAAAATCACCAATAATTGCGTTCAAGAACGAAAGGCCATTTAATTTTTTATGGCGCCTATAAATCTTGTTTAAGGTGGAAATTTTAAGAACTTTCATCAAAAGCCAGCCAATAAACGTGCCGATAAAACCATATTTGTCCAATTGTATGGCTTTAGCAACCTCCTTTGCGCTAACCAATCCCGAATCTTGTTGTTTCCCCATTGACGTAAAAGTAATAAATATTAAGATTTGGTGACCAATTGTACTGTTTCCTGGGTCATTTGTTTTAGTAAAATGGTTTTATCCGTTTCCAATGTCTTTAAAACAACATCATTGTAGTGTCTTATGGTATAGAGTGAGACGCCGGCATGACAAGTCACTCTAAATTTTGCTTTTAAATGTTGCAAGAGTTGTTCTAGAGTGTCATAGACGTTATCGATGCAGACCGAAAAACTAATAGCTGAATTTTGAATGACGTCCACTTTCATTTTAAACTGATGTAACAACCTAAAAATGTCGCTTATGTTTTCTTCAATGATATATGAAAAATCCAAAGACGACAACTTGATTAACACCTGATTTTTCTTTAGTATAAAACAGGGTACAGTGGGTTTTAAGGTGATGCCTTTTCCCACTCTGGTACCCTGATTTTCAGGATTTAAAAATGATTTTACAAAAAGTGGGATTTCCTTCCTTTGCAGGGGCTGTAAAGTTTTAGGGTGAATGACCGAGGCTCCGTAAAAAGCCAGTTCGATGGCTTCCTCATACGATATCTGATGTAATAGTTGAGCGTTTTCGAAGTAGCGCGGATCGGCGTTTAATACCCCTGGGACATCTTTCCAAATTGTAACATTAACGGCGTTAAGGCAATAGGCATAAATAGCGGCCGTATAATCGCTGCCTTCCCTACCCAAAGTGGTAGTGAAATTGTTAGCGTCACTCCCCAAAAATCCTTGGGTAATATTTAAAACTTTTGGGTTAAAATCCGCTGTGATTCTCCGCTGGGTTTGATTCCAATTCACGTTGGCTCGCCTGTAATAATTATCAGTCTTTATATGGTTTCTGGCGTCAATCCATTTGTTGCCGATACCAATATTAATAAGATATTCGCTGATGATGGTGGTTGAAACCAGTTCGCCATAACTTACGACTTGATCGTACACAAAATTATAATCTGGGGATTTGTTGGAGCGCAAAAACCCATCCAATTCCTTAAAAAGGGAAGCGGTTTTTTTGAATACGGGGTGGTTTTCGTTTTCAAACAAATCAAGCAAAATCGCATTGTGATATTTGATGACGTCCTGCAATGCACTTTTAAGTTCGGCGCTGTTTTCAAAATAATTTTTAACCACAACCTCCATGGCATTGGTAGTTTTGCCCATGGCCGAGACAACCACCAAAGTATTTTCAAAACCCAAAGTTTTCAAAACCTTGGCTAAGTTTTTGACCCCCTCAGCGTCTTTTACTGAGGCTCCACCAAATTTGAATACCTGCATTATTGTTGAGTCGTTTTGCTGTTAGTTGTTTAGTTGATCGGTTGTTTTGCTTATAAAATGGACTACCCTAATTTAGAAATATAGTGTTTAATGCTTTCTTCACTCATTTGGACAACGTCCCAATCGCGCATGACGTTTGCGCCTTTATTTTCGTAAAACGCGATTGCAGGTTCGTTCCAATCCAGCACCTCCCAATTGATGCGTTTTACGCCAAGTTGATACCCGTATTTGATGACTTCATCCAATAGCATAGAGCCAATACCTTTGCCCCGCATAGCTTCACTTACGATGAGGTCTTCCAGATGAATTGCCCTTCCTTTCCAAGTGGAATAACGGTTATAAACCAAGGCAATACCCTCTATTTTTGAATTGACCTCGGCTACAAAACAATGAAACTGAGGAGCTTCGCCAAAACCGTCATTTTCCAAATCTTCAACTGTTACCTCAACGGCATCAGGTTCTTTTTCAAAAACAGCTAGTTCTTGAATTAATCCAAATACTTGGGCCATGTCTTTTTTCTGGGCATTTCTGATAGATACTTCCATAAATTATTAATTAAATTCAAATATAGTTCAAAAGTTTACTATTTTGTAGAACGTAAAAAATGAAAACCATTTGTTACTTAATTTTTACAAACAACTATAACACTAAACATCTTTAGCTATGTCCAACAAAAAACAAACATTAGGAGAATTTATAATTGAAAACCAGACATCTTTTAAGTATTCCTCTGGGGAACTTTCCAGCCTATTAAACTCCATCCGTCTTGCTGCAAAAGTGGTGAACCATGAAGTAAACAAAGCCGGCTTGGTTGATATTATCGGTGCCGCTGGAGACACAAATATTCAGGGCGAAGACCAGCAAAAATTAGATGTATATGCTAACGAAAAGTTTATTCAAACCTTAACAAGAAGAAATATTATTTGTGGACTGGCCAGTGAGGAAGAGGACGATTTTATTACTATAAACAGTCAGGATGAGAACCATCAAAATAAATATGTGGTGTTGATTGACCCCTTGGATGGGTCTTCCAATATTGATGTAAATGTATCGGTTGGTACCATTTTTTCTATTTACAGACGGGTTACACCAATTGGAACTCCAGTGCAATTGGAAGATTTTCTGCAAAAAGGGAGTGAGCAGGTAGCTGCTGGATATGTGGTGTATGGCACTTCTACCATGTTGGTATATACTACGGGTGATGGGGTAAACGGATTTACTCTAAATCCTGCAATAGGGTCTTTTTACCTTTCGCATCCTAATATGCAGTTCCCTTTGGATGGCAATATATACTCTGTAAACGAGGGAAATTATTTTGATTTCCCTCTTGGCATTAAAAACTATATTAAGTATTGCCAACAGGAAGAGGGAAATAGGCCTTATACTTCAAGATATATAGGCTCTTTGGTTTCTGATTTCCATAGAAATATGATAAAGGGCGGGGTGTACCTATATCCTCAAGGCTCTAGAAACCCAAATGGTAAATTGCGCTTGTTATACGAATGCAACCCGATGGCCTATTTGGCAGAGCAGGCCAACGGAAAGGCCAGTGACGGATTCACAAGAATTATGGATATTGAACCAACGGAATTGCACCAACGCGTACCGTTTATTTGCGGAAGCAAAAATATGGTAGATAAAGTTGAAGAGTTTATGCGCAATGCTGAATAAAAAAATGCGGGTGTTTTCACCCGCATTTCGATTAATACCCCAGTTCATAGCAAACCTGTTGGGAATAGTAATCTAGTTTTTTATGATTTTGAACGATGCACTTCCTGATTCGGTTTTTAAATTCAAAAAATAAAGTCCTTTCTTAAAGGTTGAAATGTTAATTGAGTTACCATTTTTTTCAAATTCTCCTTTTTTTACAATTCGGCCTTTTACGTCAAATAAATAGAAATCAAACAGTTGGGTTTTAGATGTAATGTGTATCTCTTTTTCCACTGGATTTGGATAAATACTTATAGAGGCATCATTAAATTCCGAAATCGATAATGAAGAACAAGTAGGATAAGTTCTTCTGGCTCTGCTTATATTAGTCCAAACCGTCGGTGCCACATAACCTTGAGTAATGTTGGCCGTAGGATGTCCATCAGTATTATTGGTGATGACTTCCCTAGTTTTGATTACATACTGGCTGTTGTCCCAGTCCTTGAACAACTTTTCTATTAAAAAGTCATCCGAGTCATAGGTGAATTCGATGAGGAAATCCTTAACAAATGTACCATTTTCCCAATCTTCGTTCACTTCTGTCTCAATAAGGTCTGCCGGAGAAAAAGTAAAAGTGTTTTTGTAAGAAGTATCCCAGCTATTGCCATTCCATAAGTAGACATTCTCATATTCGAAATAAATGGTGTTGTTATAGTTAACAAATTCCTGTTTTTTATACTCTTTCCAGGTATCATTTCCGTCATCCCATCTATATGTAATAATTTCGGAGGGGTGCATAAAACCGTTAAAAGTGTTAAATATTTTTTCATTTTCTTTCCAGACATTATTTTCCATAATATATGAAGTCGTATTATCTATAGTATCTCCATTATAGATATTCACAAATTTTTCCGATTCTACCCAATCATTCCCATCCCATACAGAATGAATAGCAGTAATTTTTTGGTTGTTATTTTCATAAGTGAGTTCCTGAAGAATACTATTTTCAAATTGATCGGTATTGACATTTAGAGCTTGGGTGATTACTTTAATGAGCATGCAATCTCCATTAAATTCAAACACGGAATTTGTAAAATGTTTCCATCCTCCAGTATCTGCAAGATCAATGTCCCATGTTTTTGGTTGTGGGGCGCTATATTGCTGAGAAAAGACATGTAGCCCCAAAAATATAGAAAGTAGTAAAAGTAATTTTGTTTTCATTTTTTAAATGTTCAAAGAGTTATTGATAATAGCAAAATAAATTTTTTTGAAAGGCTTGCTTAAAAAGCAAAGACAGCCTTTTTTCTATTTATGTAAGATAGGGGATGGTAGATCTTTTCGATATGCAATTCTCAGGGGCTTGAAAAACTTACTAGGAACTTGTATTTCTCCTAATAACCCTTTAGTAATAGACCGATGAGAATAGCATTTTTTTATTTCCTGAAAGGAACATCCTTAAAATCACCTTCCATGGCATACGTTTTTCCGCCAGCATACCATCCGTCCAGTGTGTCTAAACCTGTACAATTAAAAGTACCCGAAATTGTAGATGTTTCCATATTAACCTCCGTTATTTTTAAATAGACATCGTCCTTAGTATAAGCACTGTAAACTGATGGGCTTGATGCATTTTCATCATTATACAGGACGTAATCCATTTTTAATTCATCCTCACCTGAAAACGCGGCTCCGGCTACCAAATCGTTAATATCAACATCGTATATAAATATTCTGAAAGATGGTCTTGGGTAGACATTTGGGCCATTTGTGTGTATCAAAAAACCTTTAGGGTTGCCTGTATTGAAACCAGCAGTCATAAAATCATCACTGTCAAAAGTTGTGGTTTCGTCATCAATGGTTAAATTGAAAGTACCGTTGTGCTCTTCAAATAAGCTTCCATCAATATCTTCAGTAAGATCAATATTATCTGACAGTGAACATCCCACAACAAGAAAACATAAAAATGGAAGCAAAAGTAATCTTCTCATACAAGTTAAAACTTTATGTTGCTAAATTCCCCTTCGGTAATATTTACAGTTTGACTCAATTCGTCGTCTACAAGTGTAAAATTGAATTCTCCTGAGACAAGACCATTATCATAATCAACAGAAATAATTTTTATAAAATAACTGGCACCAGGTTCATCTTCCCAAGCGTCGATATCCTGGTCCTGATCAACAAAATTGGCCTCGACATAAAAGCCAGCCGTGGCATCCGTGATTTCCAATCCATTGGAAAGTCCTTGAAAGGCATCCATAGTGATAGTAAAATCAATCGTTTTGATATTGGTCATGTTATCATTAGTACCTCCGATAGCTAGATACTTCCCGTTAAGCTCAAGTGTAAATATTAAATCATGACGAGCTACAAAACTCTGGCCATCTATTTTTGCTGTAAAGGAGCTATTGCCGTTGGACTGATTATTGGAACCTCCATTGGAGCAGGCAGAACAAAGCACTAACAATAGTAAATAAAAATATCGCTTTGTTTTCATTTTTATGTTTTCAACTTTTACAAGAAAAAAATGAGCTTGAGGCTAATTCCCCTCCATACAATCCTCAGAGGCTTCAAGTGCGTCAATTAAAGCCTGAAAGGAATTTTCATCGTCAAAGGCGGCACAATCAGCTTGTAGCTTTTTTAGTTCGCTAACCTGCTCTCGACAGCTAAGGTTATCGTCATTGTTGGAATACCTTAGGAGTTGTTCGTAGCATTCCGTCGCATTAAACGTGTTCCTAACTGCTTCCGTTTGGGAACATCCCGAGAATAATAGGCACAAAACCATGCCTATAAAAATTGAATTTTTCATAGAAGTTTAAAATTTGAATTGATTATTGTTTAGCTAAAATTTGAAACAAACTCCACCTGAGATATTGGAAATTCCGTAGCCAGCTTCAACAAAGGCCGCGAGAAATTCGGTAAAAAACCATCGCGCACCAATAAATCCGGAATGATCTAATCTGTTATCATAGCTCCTTAGGTTGTTTCCTTGGTTATCCGAATAAAAATAATATCCCAGCAAAAAACCTGCGTAAAGATCGAGTTCGTCAATTTCAAACCCATTGTAATGATAGGCCGGACGTACTCCAATAGCAGTTTGAGAAAATTTGTAGTCACTCGAGCTGAATCGATACTTTATGGTCCTGTGGCCTACATACCCACCAAGGCTAATAATCCCAGGCCCAGGGATTTCCCAAATGCCTCTGTCGTAGCTTACACTGAATACTGGACTCACCGTTGTTGAAGAATAATAAGACTCGTAATGGCCACCAAAACCTGCGCCGACGTTAATGGCGTTGGTGCCCTGTACAAAACCTTGTGCGCCTAAAGTAAAGATTGAACATACGGCAAATGCAATGCCTAAGAATAGTTTTTTCATAATTATTCAGATTTGATTATTGTTAGTTTCGGCTAATATAGTTGATTTATTGTTTTTCAGAAAAATTGTTTGAATCATAAAGTAACCTTCCTGTATTGTCGGGAATGTAAACGCCATCAGGATTCCCTTTGTTGTCTAGCATCATCAGCACCATTTGAGCGTCTTCAATGCCGTTTTCAGTCATTTTTCCTGATATGGCAATAGTGGACTCAGCTGGTACCGAGTTGCTGATTTGTGTTGTTGTTTTCAAAAACATTGAAAACTCATTATTGGAACCAGAAATAAAAGCCCCATTTCCCTCATCCACTTGGGAAGCCCCAATATGGTTGCCATTATAGTCAATGGTAAGCTCACTATTATTTTGATTCTTAAAGGAGGCCATATAATTTGCAAACGTTTTTCCAGGAGTATCTCCTGAAACAGTAGAACTTAAAAGCTTTAAAGGGCTAAATAAGTACGCGCCTTCTAAATTAGGAGGGGTGTTCCCTGTGTTTATTAAAAAGCCTAAATCTTCTAGGGCGTCAAGAATTTCTGGGCTGTAGAAGTCTTCTATACTCCTTAAGGAGCCGTCAAATCCACCACCACCATCGTCATCACTTTTACAGCTAAAAATTAATGCGAAGGTTAAAAGTGCTAGAAATAATTTTGTTTTCATGGTTTTCGATTTTTAAGATTAATAATTTATGTTAATAGCATTTTCAAGTTTGGCGTATTGAGGCTAATACCACCCCCTAATATTGTATGTTGGTTGTTGGTTTAGGCCGTAGGCCACTCCAACATCCCTGGCGGCTTGTATGCTGGATTTTTCGTTATCAAGTTCTTTAAGTTTAACGTGCCATTCCCTATCCAAAAGTTCTTTGGCTTTTATACGTTCTGCAATATTTTCGTATAAGGTTTTTGCTTTTGGAAAACATGTGGCCATAGGCTCAATTCCAGATAATAAAAGCCCGGCTGCATTAGCGGCTTCAAGGTCCTGGTTAGCAGCCCAAATGGCCGAAGCTTCGTTAAATTTGACCTCACAATCCCTGTTGATGGCTTTTATGTAAAGAGGCCTTAATTTTGATTTTACGTTGTCAAAACACGAGCTTACTTCCGGTACGCTGCTCAAAGTAAATAGAGCCTCCCCAAATTCGTTTTGTGCTTCAAGGTTTTGAGATTTTTTAACCAACAGCTCACAATTTTGGTCATAGTATTCGATGATTTTTTGCTTGCTTTTTGATACAAAACTTTTAATGTTCGGGCTGTTTGGTTTAATAGTTTTAAGTGCGGCGATATAAGCTTTGTTTTCATTAGTACCCACACCCTTAAGCGGAATGGATTCACTTGCAAATAGATTTCCCCCGATGCCATCGCCAATGTAAAGGGATAAGTCTATATTTAATACCACCATGGCAGGTGCTGTACCCGTTATGTTTTTGTTCAAAACCGTGATGTTAGGCACAAGGATGAATCGGGGATTATAGACATTGTCGCTTATGCCGTTTTCGGTAATAATTCGATTCAATTTGTTTTTCAGCATGTTTCTGGCATGCGTAGGGATACCCTCAGACTGTTCAGGGATATACGCGCCTAATGTAATGCCGTTATTGTTTTCTTGAGCCGTTAGCAACAGCGCACCTAAGAAACATACTGTAAATATTAATTTTTTCATTTTCAATGTTGTTTTCAATGGATTATTTGCCCCCCAAAATTATTGTAGCCCTTCCCAATCCTTTCATCACCAGTTTGTTTGGAATACTGTATGGAGCTTCCTTCAAGAATTTGCTTAAACCTCGGGTAAACCTTCGAGCATCAATAGCTCTGTTTTTTTCATTATAAAGAGGAATTCTTACTTGTTCAAAAAGCATCATATTTTCAGATTCGTCAGTAGTGCTGAACCGGCCTTGAACCGTATTGTCAGCTAGCCAATCCTCAATGATATCACGCAATTCTTCCCCGTCATATTCAGACTCCAGATCACCATCCCAATCGTCCCATTTTTGGATGCGGATAATGACCTCTCTGCCATTTTCGAACATATCATCAAAATGCATTTGTAGGGATTCTGTAAATCTGTCCATGTGGGACAAAACAGCTTCAGAAAGCAAAACAGGCATTTCCGCTGAAAAGGAAGGTGCACCCGTGCCGACGGCAGTGGCTACCTGCTTATCGGTATAGGCATCCAAGCCTTGCATGTTGAAGGTTATTGATTTTTTTGGGCCAGTCGTATTCACGGTCCAAGTCAATTGGATAATGATATCAGCTTTAGCCGTCTTCTTGAAAACATCGATAGGGCTTTCGCTAATACCGCTCCCAGAGGATTTCGAAGTACGAAGATTGTCTTCCGCAGCATTGGAATTTAAGGTTTTTATGACCGACTCCATGTTTTTTAAAGGGAAACCTCTTTCTGCCATCAAACCATTAATATGACTTATCACTTGGAGCAACTCGGCATTTTCCTGAAAGGCTTTTTTGTAATCTGGGATTTTTACCGTGGTACCTTGGTCGTCAAATGTCATCATGTAGCCATTTTTAAGGCACCAAACATCGCTGGGCACCACCATCAAAGTGGGTTTCTTTGCCTGCCCAAATACCGAACCGTAAGCAAAAAGTATACAGAATGCAACTATAAATTTGTACTGTTTTTTCATAAGTGATTATTTTAAATTAAAACCCTGAGGCTAAACCTCGAATAATGCCTTCGTCCTCTAGTCGCTTTCTAAGTTGGGCAAACTGAATATTTACAATGATTCCAATCTTATATTCGCGCTTGCTTACTTTTAGCCGATCTCCGGGCGCAATGGCTCCATCGGTTGCGGAGGACACGTACTTTAAATATTCTCCACCGTCGGCAAAAAATGCTTCAAAAAACTCCTTGAACTTTTCCTCCGTATCTGCTGATTTTACCAGTGGGCTTTGCGAAGTGCATCCTTGTCCGCCACCGGCGTAGCCTTTAAAAATGATACCGTGTACAGCATTTTTCATCCCTCTGGAAATGGCATGCTTTGGGTTTTTGGAATACGACCATACCTTTACAAGTTTTGAACCTTGTTTGGCAATGCCTTCGCAAACCAAATCATAACGCCATATTTCGGTGTCCTTATTGGCCTTGTTCTTTTTCCATTGGGCATTTACGCTCGTGCCGATACACAGAAGCAATGCGAGTATTAAAAGCGATTTTAGTTTCATAAGTATTGTTATTAATTAATTTGCCTTATTAACATACCGGCAAAATATTTTTTCTTTCCACCACTGAATGTTGTATAGGTTATTGGCGAAGGGTTCTCCTCTTCCGCATTATATCTGTTGTCCCAAATATGGTCTTT
Organism: Hyunsoonleella aquatilis; assembly: GCF_014270105.1. Taxonomy (GTDB): domain Bacteria; phylum Bacteroidota; class Bacteroidia; order Flavobacteriales; family Flavobacteriaceae; genus Jejuia; species Jejuia aquatilis. The sequence goes on along the minus strand of NZ_JACNMF010000001.1, from coordinate 268,446 downwards.
GTCTACTTTAATAATACCCAATCGTTGGTATTCCACAATCCCATTTTCGTTCAGTACCTGTTCCAGTACCTCATATTTATCGCCTTTCTCCAAACCTTCTTTTAAGCCTATTTTAGCAGCAAGGGGATCAACGCCTATAAGAGGTGTTTTCGTCCTAAAAACTTCATGGGTGCGCTGTAATTTCGCAATAACATTATCAATAGCCTTGATGGTGGCAATGCCAATGAGTTCCTCGTTTGTCTTTGTAGTTAGCTTGGTGCTTTGAAGGTCGGCCCAAGAGATTTCGGTACCAATATATTCCAGTTTGAATACGTCGGTATCATCAAAGGCTTTTTTCTTTTCTGGGTCTAAGTTGTTATCATCCGTCCAAAAGTTGTTGTAAAAAATTGCTGCCGTTTCCTCATTCCAAACCAATTTAAAAAGGTGGGCCTTGGTTTTGATGATGTACCCTTTTCCTAAAAACTCCACACTTTCCGACGAAGCATTGGCAAGTTGGACAGTATGTCCATCCCCAACTCTTGAGGCTATGCTTGAAACTTTGGACAGTATGCTGTTGGTTTTTTTCGCAACTTCCTCTTTATTGGTGTATTTAAAATCGTTGACAATGACGAAGGTGTTTTGTATCAAAGCCTCCCCCGCATCGGACAAAAGTGCGGCACCACGCTCGCTGTTATTTGCTATTTTCACATCTAAATCTGTTGCATTGTAGTGTCCCCTTTCGGCTACCAAATCCATATTGAAGCCCCCCGTTTCACTTCTATTGAACCATTTTGCCACTATGGATTTTGCCAGATCGTTTGTGTTCAAATAAGAAAGAATCTCCTTATGCTTGGAGGATTTATCTTCGTCGGTTTCTACTTGGCCAGACAGGGCATCCGCCTTCGGAACCAAGCGCATGTCTACCATATGGTTATTAAACTTATCGATTAAGGGCGCGTTTATGAAAATATCCCGAATTGTTTCGCTATGCTCCCTGGTGTCGTCAGTAATCATTATGGTGTGCAGGGAGCTGCGCTTATACTTCACGTCAACCGTCGTCTCTTGTCCTGTGAGACTGAATGAAGTCATGGCAAATAGTATAAAAAGAGCTACGATTTTTCGCGATAGAAGCATCAAAGGTTTTTAATATTGATTAATAGCAACACCGTAACAGCTTGTAGAAAGTAATTGTAGGTTTAGGGCTGGTTTGGAGTATCAATAATAACTTATATCCTTTGAGAGAGCAATCCGTAAATTCCCGTAATTTTTTTCATGCAAGGTGTTTTTCATCCAATATTTTTTAATTTGGTGGAGGTTAAACAATTCTTAATGAAAATCACTTTTCTTTTCTTGCTAAGTTTTTTTAATAGCTTGCTGATATTTTGTCAGTCGTTTTCAGAAGAAAATGATAAAAGGATTGTTGAAGCTTTGATTAAACAAGGGGACAGCCTTAAAAAAACGGACACAAAAAAGGCACATGAAGTTTTTAGAAAAGGGTTGTCCATCGCGCTTGATCACAACTTTAACGAAGAGGTTGCCATACTTTACAAAAAAATTGGAACACAATATTATCTGAATCAGGATTTCGTTAAAGCAGACAGATACTATAACAAAGGGCTAAACTTTGATAGTATTTCTAAAGTAGCCGCCGATTTAAACTACAATGCATCATTGGTGAAAGAGAAGCTTCACCAAGGCGATAGTGCTATGGTATATCTGGAGAAAAGCTTAAGGCTTTATGAAAAGCTTGAGCTGAATAACTCGGGCTATAAGGCTTTTTTAAGGGCGGGTTATGTATATAAGGACCTTCAATTGTACACAAAGGCACTTAAATACTCAATAAAGGCCTATGAAGGGTTTAAAAAAGATGGGGATAATTCTAAATTGGCTGATGCTTGCACTACTATAGGTAATATCCAAAACCAAATGGGCCACCATTATCAGGCACTAAACTATCATTTTCAAGCGCTTGAACTAGAAAAAAATCTAGACCATGGCTTTGGCAAAGGTATTTGCTACACCAATATTGCCAGTGTTTACGATGATTTAAAGATGCACGACTCCGCCATTGCCAACTATCAAAAAGCACTTGTTCACTTTGATAAAAAGAGTGGCCCATATGCTAAGCTTTTGAGTAACATGGCCATAACCTATTGTGATTTAGGCAATAAAAAATCCAGTGTAGAATTGTTCAACGAATCCATAAAAATCAATCAAAATTTAAGGGACACTATTTCTCTTTTATATAATTATAATGGGATAACCCACCTTTTTTTAAAACATAATAGCCTAAAACAAGCAAGGCGTTATTTAGATATGGCTAACCACCTGCTTCCGGTTATCAAGGATAAACGTGCTATTCTTAGCGCTTATGAGAACGAAGCAGAATACCATAAAAAGGTTAAGGATTATAGAACGGCACTGGCATTTCAACTGAAATATTCTGATCTGTATAAAGAGGTATACAATACGCGACAGGCTGAACTTGTGCAAACCATGAGGGCAAACTTTGAATATGAACAAAGAGAAGACAAGATACAGGCCTTGAACCTTAAAAATAAAAATGCCCAACTACTGCTTTCTGAAAAGAACGAAAGTATCCAATATAAAAACCTTACGTTAATTATTTTAGGGATCATTATTCTGTTGGTGGTAATTATTTACCAATTCTTTTTACAGCGGCAAAAAACGGCTGTTCAAACTGTTAGAATAGAAAAGTTGGAAGCCATTTATGACGGCCAAGAAATCATAAAAAAACGTATAGCACGGGATTTGCACGACATCATTACAACAAACTTTGACGGGCTTCGCCTCAGGGTTTTGGCATTAAAGCGCAGCTCAAATCTTAAACAAAGTGTGGATGGCATTACTGACGATCTTAAAAAGATGAACCTGCAAATACGAATGGTATCACACAGGCTTTACCCACTGGAAATGTACATGGGCAATCAGAAATTTACCGATATCATAAAATCTAGATTGAGCGAGTTCCAACTGTACGGTAATGTGTTTGTTGAACTGGAAGACGAATTGCCGGATCTATTGAACGGCCTGTCAATTGGAGTACAAAATAATTTATATGGGATTTTATTGGAAGTATTGAATAATGTTGAAAAACATGCTCATGCCACAACACTCAACATTAAAAATTCTTTAGACGACGAAAACAACATGAACATTGTATTTGAGGACAATGGTATAGGCATCACCAATAAACACAAGGAGGGCATTGGCCTTATGAATATCAAACAACGTGTTGAAATACTGGAGGGCACCTGCAACATTGGCAAAACCAAAACAGGCACGAAAGTACATATTAATTTTCCGGTAAAAATCACTGATGAAAACCTTTAAATCTGACATTTTGATTGTAGACGACTCCGTAATTTTTTCACAGGGCATGGTGGCCCTTTTGGAAGAGTTTCCAGATTATGTCAGTAGTATCAAGGTAGCGCATAACTATCAGCAGGCCTTAAGCATATTGGCCACAAAAACGGTATCAACGCTGATATTGGACCTAAATTTTGAGTCCGAGGATTATAATGGATTTGATATTGCCAGAAAGGTTAAAGCCTTTCATCCCAAAGTAAAGATTATCATTCTGACCCAGGAGGCGAAGATTGACAATTATGAAGTGTTGTTTAATGATATCAATGTAGATGGATACTTGGACAAGCAATTGGGCATTGAAGAAACCTTGGAGGCTCTCACCGCAGTGGCAAATGACGAACGATACATCGATAAAAATATTAGGGCCATGCTGGAGATTGGTAAATGGCTGAACATATCCAAAAGGGAAAAAGACGTAATTGGCCTATTGTCTGCCGGTTTAACCCAAAAGGAAATTGCCGAACAGCTAAATATAAGCAGTAGAACCGTTGAAACGCATATAAAGAATTTAACTACTAAGATGGGAGCAAAAAATACGGCGCATTTGGTATCTATTTATACCAAATACAGAAGTGGTAATCGGGAGAATGGGATATGATGAATGGTCTTAAATACAGAAATGTTTAGCCACGTAAAAGTTATGAAATGAATGAATAAAAAAGCGAGCCTAATAGCTCGCTTTCTTTATAATATTTAAGCAAAAATCCTAATGCAAACTCACCAAATCTCCAGCTTCATCCTTAGTTGGCAAATCGGTTTTACCCATCAAATAAAGATCCACTTGCCTTGCGGCTTCACGACCTTCCGAAATGGCCCAAACAATCAAGGATTGCCCTCTGCGCATATCGCCTGCCGTAAAGACGTTTGGAATATTGGTTTGATATTTTCCGTATTCGGCTTTATAGTTGGAGCGGGCATCCTTTTCAAGCCCCAACTTGTCTGCTAAAGTACTTTCCGGCCCTGTAAAACCTAAAGCTAATAATGCTAAATCGCACGGCCAAGTTTTTTCAGTACCTTCAATTTCAATTAGTTGTGGACGCTGTCCAGGTACCATTTTCCACTCAACGTTCACAGTTTTTAGGGCTGTTAGTTTATTGTTTTTATCCGTTACGAATTCTTTGGTATTTATCAACCAGTTACGCTCAACCCCCTCTTGGTGTGAGGAAGACGTTTTCAATTGCAACGGCCAGAAAGGCCAAGGTGTTGTTGGAGAACGATGCCCAGGAGGCTTTGGCATAATTTCAAAATTAACTACTGATTTTGCGCCATGTCGATTCGATGTCCCAATACAGTCAGAACCTGTATCGCCACCACCAATAACTATCACGTGCTTATCCGTAGCCATTATCTGATTCTCTACCTTTTTGCCAAACAAAACTTTTGTCTGTTGCGTTAAGAAATCCATCGCTTGAACCACGCCATCCGCATCAATACCCGGTGTAGGCAGACTACGTCTTTCGGTAGCACCACCGCAAAGAACTACAGCATCAAAAGCCTTTAGTTCTTTTACATCATAATTAACCCCAACGTTCACATTGGTTTTAAAAACGATACCTTCTTCCTCCAAAATGGCCAAACGGCGGTCGATAATCTCCTTTTCCATTTTGAAATTAGGAATCCCGTAGCGTAGTAAACCACCAATTTCGTCATCGCGTTCAAAAACAGTAACGGTATGACCGGCTCTGTTCAATTGCTGCGCCGCCGCTAATCCTGCAGGGCCCGAACCAACTACAGCAATGCTTTTTCCCGATCTTGTTTTAGGGGGCTGAGGTTTAATCCAGCCTTCTTTAAAAGCACGCTCAACAATCTGTTTCTCAATATTCTCAATGGAAACAGGATCTTCAATAATGCCCAATACACATGATTTTTCACAAGGCGCTGGACATAATCTACCTGTAAATTCAGGGAAATTATTTGTGGAATGCAAAATCCAAGAGGCCTTTTGCCACTCACCTTGGTGCACCATATGATTAAAATCTGGGATTAAATTCCCTAAAGGACAACCACTATGGCAAAATGGAATGCCACAGTCCATGCAGCGCGAACCTTGTTTTGTAATTTCCTCTTCGGAAAGAGGCACTGTAAATTCCTTATAATGTTTTACACGATCTTCTACAGACGTGTACTTTTCATCTTGTCTGTCAAATTCTTTAAAACCTGTTACTTTCCCCATGTCTCTAAGCTGTTAATTCTTCTACCATTGGTTCTTCAGTCTCTAAACGCTTCAATGCACGTTTGTATTCAATTGGCATCACTTTTACGAAATTGCCCAAACTGGTATCCCAATCTGAAAGCAGTTCTTTTGCAATGTCACTATTGGTATAAAGTGAGTGCTTTTCTATCGAAGCTCTTAATTCATTGGCATCTTCGCTGGTAATATCCTCAAACTCTATGGTTTCGGTATTACACAAACCATTCACAAATTTATGGTTTGGGTCATACACATATGCGATTCCACCGCTCATTCCTGCGGCAAAGTTTCGTCCCGTTTTACCAAGCACGATGATACGCCCACCTGTCATGTACTCACAACAATGGTCACCAACACCTTCAACAACGGCTGTAGCTCCAGAATTTCGAACTGCGAAACGTTCTCCCGCGATACCATTAATATAAGCTTGGCCATTTACCGCTCCAAATAAACATACATTACCAACAATAATGTTTTCATTCGCTTTAAAAGTGGCGTTGACAGGTTTCTTTACAATAAGTTTCGCGCCCGAAAGCCCTTTCCCAAGGTAGTCGTTGGTATTGCCCTCCAAAGTAAAGGTCAATCCAAATGCTCCGAATGCACCGAAACTTTGCCCAGCAGAACCTTTAAAGTTGATGTTCAAAGTATCTTCAGGCAAGCCTAAATGGCCGTATATTTTTGAAATTTCGTTACTTACTATGGCACCAACGGTACGGTTAACATTACTGATTGGGTACTGCAAGGTCATTTTTTCTTTGCGGTACATGGCGCGATGCGAATCCTTTAATATTGTAAAGTCAAGCACCTCATCGAGATTGTGATCTTGCTCTTCCGTATTTCTCACCACTAATTCACTATAAGCGGCGGGTCTGTGTAAAATACTCGATAAATCCAGCCCTTTTGCTTTGTAATGCTTAATAGCTTTATTAGCATTTATTTTATGGGTTTGTCCAATCATCTCGGCCATAGTTCTAAACCCTAACTGCGCCATTATACCTCTCAGCTCCTCAGCAATATAGAAGAAGAAGTTGATAACATGTTCCGGTGTACCCTTAAAGTTTTTGCGCAACTCTTTATCTTGAGTGGCAACCCCAACAGGGCAAGTATTTAAATGACATTTGCGCATCATAATACATCCGGATGCAACCAGTGGCGCCGTTGCGAAACCGAATTCCTCAGCTCCGAGCAATGCTGCTACGGCCACATCACGGCCAGTTTTCAACTGTCCGTCACATTCTACAACAATTCTACTTCTTAAGTTGTTCAATACCAAGGTTTGCTGGGCTTCTGAAAGTCCGAGCTCCCAAGGTAAACCGGCATGCTTTAATGACGTTAAAGGAGAGGCTCCAGTGCCGCCGTCGTATCCTGAAATCAAAACAACATCGGCCTTAGCCTTGGCAACCCCTGCGGCAATAGTTCCAACTCCAACTTCGGATACTAATTTAACATTTATCCTGGCGTCGCGGTTGGCATTTTTTAAATCGAAAATCAATTGTGCCAAATCCTCAATGGAATAAATATCGTGATGTGGTGGTGGTGAAATCAATCCTACAAAAGGTGTTGAATTTCGAGCCGCAGCAATCCATGGCAATACCTTTTCTCCAGGTAATTGTCCACCCTCACCAGGCTTTGCACCTTGTGCCATTTTAATTTGAATCTCCCTAGCATTAGTCAAATAGTGTGACGTTACCCCAAAACGACCAGAAGCGACTTGCTTAATAGCAGAGTTTCTACTATCTCCATTGACGTCCGGATGGAAACGATTTCTATCTTCGCCACCTTCTCCAGAATTAGATTTGCCGCCGATTCGGTTCATGGCAATAGCCAAATTTTCATGCGCTTCACGCGAAATGGAACCGTAGGACATCGCTCCCGTTTTAAAGCGTTTTACAATTTCCGTCCACGGCTCAACCTCATCAATTGGGATAGGATCTAAATTGTCAAATTCAAACAATCCGCGAATGGTCATTAAGTTTTCAGATTGTTCGTTTATGGCTTTGGAATAAGTATCGTAACTATGTTGATCGCTCAATCTAACAGCTTGTTGTAATTTAGCAACAGTGGTAGGGTTAAACATGTGCCGTTCACCGTTACGTCTCCATCGATAATCTCCACCAATATTCAAGCCTAAACGCTTGTCGATTAACTTATCTGGATAAGCTAGCTTGTAGCGCTCGTTAATTTCTTTTTCTATTTCGTAAAGCCCAATACCCTCAATTCTGGACGTGGTATAGGGGAAATATTTTTCAACAAACTGCGAATTAAAACCAACAATCTCAAAAATTTGCGAACCTCTATATGAATGCAAAGTTGAGATTCCAATTTTGTTCATAATCTTCAGGATGCCTTTCCCGATAGCTTTGTTGAAGTTTTCAACTGCTTGATCCTCGTTCAAATCAGAAATAAAGCCTTCTTTCACCTGCATTCTGATGATTTCGTTCACCATGTAAGGATTGATGGCACTCGCGCCATAACCGAATAGAGTTGCAAAATGATGTGGTTCACGAGGTTCGGCAGATTCGATAATTATATCAAAATAGGAACGCTTCCGTAAACGGTTCATCTGATGATTTACATACGAACATGCCAACAATGAAGGTATCGGTGCAAATTCCTCGTTCACCCCTCTATCAGATAGGATAATAATATTTGTTTTACGCTCTAATGCTTTTTCTATTTGAACAATAATGTCGTCCAAAGCATCTTCCAAACCATTCATACCTTTTGCTTTTGGATACAACATTTGAATGGTCTCCGCTTTAAAGCTTTCGATCTGAATAGTTCTGATTTTTTCCAAATCTGCGTTGGAAATCACGGGATTTTGAATACGCAACTTTCTGCATTGTCTTTCGGTTATGCTGAAAATATTACGATCCTTACCAAGGTTCAAACTAATATCAGTAACGATTTCCTCGCGGATGCCATCCAAAGGCGGATTGGTCACCTGAGCAAAGAGTTGCTTAAAGTAGTTTGAAATCAATTGAGGTCTATCCGATAACACGGCCAATGGCGTGTCAATTCCCATAGATCCGAGGGCTTCTTTTCCCTTTTGCGCCATCGGTGTTATGACCTCCTGAATATCTTCGAATGTATAGTTAAAAAGACGTTGCCTTGTTTTAATATCAATCGTCTCAATAGGACACGTTTCGCTGGTGTACGGCACATCCCTTAGGTGTAAACGAGTCTTCCCTAACCACTCTTTGTATGGGCGTTGCGATACAATTTCTGACTTGATTTCTTCGTCGTCAATGATGCGTCCTTCGTTCATATCTACCAAGAACATTTTTCCTGGTTCCAATCGGCCATGCATCTCAATATCTTCCGGGTCGATGTCTACCACACCAACTTCAGAAGCCATGATCAATTTGCCACTTTTGGTCACGGAATACCTTGATGGCCTTAAACCATTTCTATCCAGAAGCGCTCCAATATAATCCCCATCCGTAAAAGGCACAGATGCAGGGCCATCCCAAGGCTCCATAATACAGCAATTGTATTCGTAGAAGGCCTTTTTGTCATCGCTCATGGTAGCGTGTTTCTCCCAAGCTTCAGGAATCATCATCATCATTATTTCAGGAAGGGAACGGTCTGTATGCGTTAGGAGCTCCACTACCATATCCATGGAGGCGGAATCCGATTTCCCCGGAAGGATAATCGGGAACAATTTTTCAATCTGCGGACCAAACACATCGCTCCTCATGATTTCCTCGCGCACGCGCATGCGACTTACGTTACCTCTCAAGGTATTGATTTCGCCGTTCTGGCACATAAAACGGAACGGTTGAGCCAATTCCCATGTAGGCATGGTATTGGTTGAAAAACGCTGGTGCACTAAAGCCAGTCTGGTTACCAAATCCTTTTGCTGTAAATCGGTATAATATGGCCCAATATCCTCGGGCATAATAATACCCTTATATATCAAGGTCGTTGTGGATAAACTTGGCACATAAAAATAGGAACTCTGCGATATCTTTGACTCAATAATGGCGTGCTCTGTAATTTTACGTGCGGCATAAAGCTTAGCCTTAAACGTAACTTCATCAATAGCTTCTGTTTTGCCAATAAAAATCTGTTCGATCGTAGGCTCTGAGGCCAAGGCAATTTGCCCTAGCTGCGTGGAATCCACAGGGACCTCGCGCCATCCTAAAATAGTAAGACCTTGAGCTTCAACTTCTCTTTCAAAAACGTCCTTACAATATATATATTGGTTTTGGTTTTTTGGCAAAAACACCATACCGACGGCGTACTCCCTTTGGGCTGGGATGTCAAATTCGCACACACGCTTAAAATAATCATGAGGGATATCTATTAATAGACCCGCGCCGTCGCCTGTTCTTCCGTCCGCACTTACACCGCCGCGGTGTTCCAATTTCACCAGAATTTCTAAAGCATCATGGATAATTTGGTTTGTCTTTTCGCCTTTAAGGTTACAGATAAAACCAGCTCCACAGTTTTCATGTTCGAATTCGGGGGAATACAGTCCTTGTTCTTTCAACATAATCAACAGAAAATTAATTAAATGATTTTGGTTGGAAACGCTAAGATACACCCTAGTTTTTGATTTACAATAACGGGGATTTCATTATTTCGATTTTTTGATTGAACCGAAGTGAAAAATAGGTTTCTATCAATAATTATGAAATATATTATTAAATATTCAATTGATAATTTTTAGTCAATAATAGAGAAACCTGAATTAAAATTAACAAATGTTGATTTTCTTGAAAAAATGTCATGAAAAACGGACAAACACTAATAATACTTCAAAGAAATGGGTTATTGATATTTCATAAAATCTTGTTAAAAACTAAATACCCCTAAAAAAATAGGGGTAAAATTTAAAAAATCATAAAAGTTGTCTGAATACCCCCTTTTTTTTAGGGGGTGAACTCTTTTTTAAATAGTTTAGCCCCGTCTTAAGGAAATAAATTTTAAAAATTAATAACCAAAATTTAAAGATTATGAAAAAATTATTATTTACCCTCACAATGCTTTTTTGTACAACAGCATTATTTGCGCAGGAGCCGAAGCTATCTATTACAGGTAGTGTAGATGCTTATTGGCAAACATACCTTACGGCTCCGGATAACGAAGGCGTATCTTTTGGAACCGCTTTTGCTGATCAATCCGGTTTTGCTATCGGTATGGGGAACATTATTGCGTCTTACGAAGGTGAGAAGGCTGGTGTTGTTCTTGACTTAGTTACTGGACCAAGAGGTGCTGGAGCTACATTTAACACCGATATCGTTGATGGTATCGTAAACCAAGCTTATGTTTACTATAATGTTTCTGAAAGCACTACATTAACATTGGGTAGATTTAACACCTTTTTAGGGTATGAAGTTATTGCACCTTCTGCAAACTTTAACTACAGTTGTTCTTATTTGTTTTCAAACGGTCCTTTCTCACACATAGGTTTAAAGGCTGATTTTGCTTTATCTGATGATATTAGCTTAATGTTAGCTGTTACCAACCCTTGGGATACCAACAACATTTCTATGACTGGCGAGTATGCACTTGGGGCTCAATTAGGCCTTTACGGTCAATACTTAAACCTTTACTATGATAGTGGCAACAATGGAGGTTTAGGTTTCGAAATCGACTATACTGGTGGTTTCGATTTATCAGATGCTTTCTTCTTAGGAATCAATGCCGCTTATAACGATAATGATGGTTCAGGATTCTACGGAGCAGCTTTATATCCTCAGGTAGCGACATGTGACAGCTTTTCTCTAGGTTTAAGAGGTGAGTATTTTGCAATGCACGGAGATGCTAATCCTGCAGAGGAAAGCGTTATTGCTCTTACCTTAACTGGAAGTTACGAAGTAGGAAACTTTATCCTAAAGCCTGAGATTAGATTAGATTCTTGGAGCGATGACATGCCATATATTGACAATGATGGTGCAGCATCAGATAATCTTGCGGCCTTTACAATTGCCTCAATATTTACTTTCTAAATAAAACATTGAGAAAATCTCAAGAGTAAAGAATTTAGCGAGTTCTTTATGAAAAAGGAACTCGCTTTATTCTCCTTAATTACTAACCATTAAAAACAATAATTATGTCATTATTAAACGTGCCCCTTATAATACAAGACACCGCCGCAATTGAAGGCGACATGGGAATGATGTGGATGCTGATTTCAGGTATCCTAGTATTCCTTATGCAAGCAGGATTTACATTGGTGGAGTCTGGCTTTACGCGTTCTAAAAACGTGGTGAATATTGCCATGAAAAACGTATTGGACATAGCAGTAGGATCTTTGATGTTCTGGTTTATCGGATATTCTTTGATGTACGGAGAATCTGGAAGCGGATGGATAGGTTGGAGTGGATTCATGTTTAACCAAGGCCCAGCAGATTTGTTCTTCCAAACGGTATTCTGTGCCACGGCTGCTACTATCGTTTCTGGAGCCATTGCTGGTAGAACTAAATATACTACCTATATCATTTTCTCAGTAATTATGACTGTTATCATCTATCCAATTGCTGGTGGATGGGAATGGAATGGCGGATGGTTAAATGATACTGATGGCATCATGCCAGCCGAATTTATCGATTTTGCCGGTTCTTCAGTTGTACACGCTGTTGGTGGCTGGGCCGCACTTGTTGCCGCTATTCTTGTTGGTCCTAGATTAGGAAAATATATTGACGGTAAAGCAGTAAATATTCCAGGTCACAACAAATTATTAGCTACTTTGGGTGTATTTATCCTTTGGTTCGGATGGTTCGGATTCAACGGTGGTTCTCAATTAGCTTGGGGTGGTGCCGATGCTGTTGGTGCTTCAATGGTTGTACTAGTAACTAACCTTGCGGCCTCTGCAGGTGCAGTAGGTGCCCTTTTCTTATCATGGTTGAGATATAAAAAACCTAATTTGGATATGACCCTTAACGGAGCATTGGCTGGATTGGTTGCAATTACTGCAGGTTGTGGCAACATGACTGAGTTTGGAGCTATTGCTGCTGGTTTTGTTGGTGGTATCCTTGTGGTATTCTCTATGGAGTTTGTGGAGCAAAAGCTTAAAATTGACGATGCCGTTGGTGCATTTTCAGTTCACGGACTTGTTGGTTTCTGGGGAACAATAGTAATTGGCCTTTGGGGTGTTGATGGAGATACCGGAATTGGTTTATTCAATGGTGGTGGAGCAGATCAGTTCTTAGCACAATTAATTGGAGCTTTGGCATATGCTATTTGGGCCGTTTTAACTTCATTGATATTCTTGACTATACTCAAGAAAACGCTTGGACTAAGAGTAACCGAGAAAGAGGAAATCGAAGGATTAGACTTATCTGAACATGGTGCTTTAGCCTACCCAGGTAAGAGACAAAGAGAAATTGAAGAATAGACAAGACAATAATTCATTCTGATATAAAGATCTCTAAAAGTAAATTTTATCGGATATCATAATATCAATAAAGTTTAGTTTGATTTTTGGATGCCTCGGATTTCTGAGGCATCCTTTAATTTGACGAACTAAGTGCTTTCCGAATTTTATTTACTTTTGAAGCCTAACTGATAAAATTTAAGACATAATGAAAAAAATTGAAGCAATTATTAGAAAGTCCAAGTACAGTGCGGTTAAAGAAGCCTTGCATAGTGTTGGCGTAAATTTTTTCTCGTATTGGGACGTTACCGGTTTGGGTAACGAAAAGGAAGGACACGTATATCGAGGTGTATCTTACAGCACAAGTGATATTCAGCGCAGGTTCCTATCCATTGTTGTAAACGACGACTTTGAGGAGGCAACTATTAAAGCCCTTTTAGACTCCGCAGCTACAGGTGAAGTAGGTGATGGTAAAATATTCGTTTCCGATGTTACCGAATGCTACAGAATTAGAACGGGAGAAAAAGGCGGGAGCACTCTCAAATAAAATCAAACAAAAACATTTATAGATAATTTAAGATATTATGGAATTATTAACAACAAATAACGTATGGATGATGATCTGTACGGCACTGGTTTTCTTTATGCACCTTGGGTTCGCCTTTTTGGAAATTGGATTAACCAGACAAAAAAACACCATTAACATTTTATTTAAAAATATTTTTATCATCACCGTTGGCCTATTGTTATATTGCTTAGTAGGTTTTAACTTGATGTATCCGGGTGACTTTAACGGATTTATCGGTTTTGCTGGTATCGGTTTGGAATCACCATTAGTTGACGGAGCATTGGATTTGGCCTACAATGAGGGCTATACTTATTGGACGGACTTCCTATTCCAAGGGATGTTTGCCGCTACTGCCGCAACAATTGTTTCCGGGGCTGTTGCCGAGCGCATGAAGATTGTTCCGTTTATGATTTTCACTATCGTATATGTAGGATTCGTTTATCCAATTGCCGGCTCATGGAAATGGGGTGGAGGATTTTTGGATGAAATGGGATTCTATGATTTTGCTGGTTCCACTTTAGTACATTCCGTTGGTGGATGGGCCGCTTTGGTAGCCGTTTGGTTGCTTGGCTCCCGTATCGGGAAATTTAAGGATGGTAAGCCACAGGCACTTCCAGGACATAACATTCCATTGGCCACTGCAGGGGTATTGATCCTATGGTTAGGATGGTTTGGTTTTAATGGTGGTTCCGTACTATCTGCTGATCCCGAATTAACCTCATTAACTTTGGTAACCACCTGTTTGGCTGCTGCAGCTGGTGGTGTGGTTGCCATGTTAGTATCCACTGTTATGTATAAGAATTTGGATTTAACCATGTTCTTAAATGGTATACTTGGTGGACTAGTTGGTATTACAGCTGGGGCTGACGTAATGACTCCCACTAGCGCCATTATTATTGGAGCTATTGCTGGGGCACTAATCGTATTTGCTGTAGCCTTTATAGATTCATTAAAATTAGACGATCCTGTTGGAGCAATCGCAGTACACTTAATTTGTGGTATCTGGGGTACTTTAGCAGTTGGAATATTTTCCACCAACCCAGAGCATAGTTTTGTTACCCAATTAATAGGTGTTTTATGTTATGCCGGAATCTGTTTGGTATCTTCATTTATCATCATATTTGTTTTGAAATCAACTGTAGGAATTAGAGTTTCCGAAAGAGAGGAATTAGAAGGACTTGATGCCCACGAACACGGAATGGATGCTTATCCTGACTTCCGCTTGAATGAGCATTAATAGATTATCAATATTCAAAGTTAGTTAGTAAATGCCCTGCGGTTTGTGGGGCATTTTTTATGGAATAAGATTTAAAATATTGGCAGGGTTTGAAAAGTTCCTTATTATAGTTTTGCACCCTGCATTCTTAAGCCTGCCATCGTTTTTGGAGTCCACTCCAATAAAATTTATCCCAAGTTTTCCGGTAGCTTCAAAGTCCCAAATACCATCGCCGAAATAAACAACGGAATCAAAAAAGTTTTGACGATATTCCTTCAGCGCTTTATCCATTGAAATCTGAATGATTCTGCTTCGGTCGTAATGGTCATTTGAAGAGCCCACAACGTACATGTCTAAATCTATTCCGATAGCCTTGCATTTTAAAACTGCAGTTTCTTTCCATCCGCCTGTTGCTATGGCAATTGCCAAATCATTATGAGAATTGACCAGTTCTAGGAATTCAAATGCACCTTTTATCTGCGTGATTTCTTTTGTGTTTGAGCTGATTTGTTTGATGAACTCAGATTTGATGGCGTCAATTTCTGAACAACTGGGCTGTTTGTTAAGGTACTTTTCAAAAATTTCATTGGTAAGCCCTAGATCTGTTACATGCTTAAAATCGCTCCAATCAGCATTTGATAAGTCAATATTGTGAAGCTTTTTAAATGTTGATTTAAAACAGAAATCATCAATTTTTATTGAGTCTAGCAGGGTGCCATCGATATCGAAAAGTATCAGCTTCATTTTTTAAAATTAAAAACCCCAATCTACTAAAGTAAATTGAGGTCATTTTTAATTTCAATTGTTTATGTTCTACGCCGAGTTTCTACTGGCATTAATATTACCAAACAACGAGCGCGTCACAATTTTTTCAAATAGTAACTTTTCAGGATCATCTTTTGGCACTCCGGCTTTTTCAAAATCCTGTACCTTTTTAAGGGCATATTGCTGAATAGTAAGCAACGGCAAAACAATGGACTCCCTTACTTCTATAGAAGCTTTTCCGGCAGGTTCATTTTCCATCAATTCAGAATATCCGGTAAGTTTTAGGAGCAAGCGATTGGTTTCCAAATATTCGTTATAAATAATTGTCCAGAACTCGCCAAACTCCTCATCCTGTGCCATGTATTTGGTCAAATCGAAGAAGGATTTAGTCAAAGACATCATACTATTTTCGATCAAAGTTTTGAAGAATTTTGAGTTGTTGTACAACTGCTCGACCTTATCAAATTCCCCAGCATCTTCATATTTCTTTAAAGCGGTGCCTACACCATAAAACCCAGGTACGTTCTGTTTCAATTGACTCCAGGAGCCCACAAAAGGAATGGCCCTTAAATCCGAGAATACCAGTTTATCCGACTTACCACGTTTTGATGGTCTACTACCGATGTTAGTTTTAGCATAATACTTCAACGTACTCATGCGCTCCAGATATGGGACGAACATAGGGTGGCTCTTGAAATCTTTATACGTTTGATAACTTACTTCGGCCAAATCATCCATTACCGCCCTGTCTTCATCGGACATACGGTTGCGTTCCCCATCAATTCTGTTCTTAATACCAGAACTCACGAGTTGTTCCAGGTTATATTGGGCAGAATCATTTGTGCCAAAATTGGAACTTACTGTTTGTCCTTGAATCGTAATCTGTACTTCCTTATCCTCAATGGTTGGGCCCAAAGACGAATAAAAATTATGTGTCTTTCCACCGCCACGTGCTGGTGGTCCTCCACGTCCATCAAAGAAAATAGCAGTAATATCGTATTTTCTAGACATGGCAGTCAATAACTCTTTGGCTTTGTAAATTCCCCAATTAGCCATTAAATAGCCCCCATCTTTCGTTCCATCTGAGAATCCTAACATAATATGCTGCTTGCTGCCCCGAGCTCTCAAATGAGCCATATACTCAGGGTTTTGGTATAATTGTTCCATTACCCCTGGAGCATTTTCCAAATCGGGAATGGTTTCAAACAAAGGCGCAACATCAACAGTTAAATCATCTTTAAATGCAACAATTCTAAGCATAGCAAACAGTTGCATCACATTTAATGCCGTCTGATTGTTACTAATGATATATCGATTTGCTCCGCGTTCGCCATTACTTTTTTGGATGTCTTTTATAATGGCTATAGTTTTTAACGTGTTGCGTACCATTTCATCATCAAAAGCTTCCAAGTCTTCAATGTCATCAGTGGCTTTGGATAGAATTTCAATCTGTTCGGCTTCCGATAAATCATGATAATTATCCGGAAAAGAAGAACCGCCCGTGGCAATCAAATGATCAATGACAGTTGTAAAAACTGCATGGTGAATACGGCTATCCTGTCTAATATCCAAAGAGGCAAAGCGATATCCAAATAGATGCACACGGTTAATCAGCTGATTAATTTCATTCACATAGAGTGACTGGTGTTCATTGATAATAATATTTTGTATTTCAAGTAATTCGTGCCTCAATTCTTTTTCGCTAATAGCATCTTCGTACTTTAAATTGATACTATATTCATACATAATGGTTTCCAATCGGATAATACGATCTTCCACCCCACGGAACGTTAACTTTTTTCTGAGGTCCCTCAGATCCTCATAGTATTTCTTTAGAATGGTCTTTTTGAGTTTTTTGGCCACCTTCATGGTAGTTTTCGGCTTCACAAATGGGTTCCCATCCCGATCCCCTCCTGGCCAAAAACCAATGTTTATAATATCGTTGTGTTTCTTGTCGTCAGCATAAATATTATCCTGAATGTAGTTGTAAATATCACCAAAGGTTTTATAAAACACATTTTCCAAATACCACATTAAACTTTTGGCTTCATCATAAGGAGTTGGTTTTTTGTGTTTGAAAAACGGTGTTTTACCCAATTGCCCAAAAAGGTTATTTATCGTTTGGAGGTCATTCTCCTTAATAGCCTTTGAAAGTGCCGTAATAATTCCTAAAACAGAACCTGGATAGAATTGGGTTGGGTGGGCCGTTAAAACAATACGCACCTTAAATTCTTCCAAAAAGGCCCTCAGCTCTTCCATTTTACCTTCAGATTGGGCCGACCCTTTTAAGTTTCTCATAGTACCAACACCGTCCATGTTGTTTACCGTTGAAAAGGAGGCGTCTTCAATAGCATCAAAAAGTACAACCTGGCGCTCTATATATTGAATAAACCGAAATATTAAATTGATTTGACTCTGTTTATTTCGTCTCGCCTGATACTTTTTGAAAAAAGTTTCAACAATAGTAGTGGGATCATCTCCATTTTTAAAGCCCTTTTCACAGGTTTCATGAAACAAAGGCAACAAAACCCCTGCTTTTTTTACTGCATCAAAGGGTAATGTGGTGAATATGCTATTGTAAATATTATATTTTGAAAGTACGTTATGGTTAAATCGAATTAACTTAGGTTCTACAGACATAATTCAGTTTTAAAAATGAGGTATAAAAATACTAAACAAACAACGAATTTCACAGCTTTGCGGGAGTTTTGCAGAAATTAAATTGATACTGAGTTTAAGTTAACAATAATTAAAAATTGAGCATTAATCCTTGTGTTTTTCTTTCCATTTGAAGCGAAAACGGGTAGACTGTGATTTTCGGTTAGTATGACATATGTCATATAATAATAGGCATACTCTCATTAATTTTGCCGATTCATCTTATTAAGAACACAAAGGTTTTGTGCCTTTAATAATCTCGCCAGATAAGAATGGCTTGGTTTCAAGAAAGACAGAATACATGAAAAAAGCACATTCTTTCCATATTCCTGTAATGGGAATTGGCTTCACCATCGATACACCGCTAAAAGTGGCCCAATACGGTATGGACTCTGTAATTTCATTAGTTGACGATATTTTACTGGAGAAATTACGGAAAATGTACAGCGAAAAGTTTGAAATACCCTATCAAGAGATCACAGATAAAATAGATGATTTTAGGGCAAAACGAATTACCTCATATTTAGATTTAATTAGTGATTTAGCAGATAAAAAGTTTGAGTCTTTAAAAAACATGACGGCCAAAAAGGGCGATGAACTTTTGGCATACATACATATGTTGCCCGAAAATTCAAAACTAAAATCAGAATTTAAAAAATTGACTTCAAAAGGGTTTAATTTTTCTGAAATAAAAACCTGGGCTTCCAACAATTTGGTCATGGGCGCAATTGATGTTAATATCATGACCAAGGTGGATAAGGATAATTATAAAGACAAGGAAAAATTGCCTTCGGAATATAACGATGCCCATGCCGCTTTACGTGGTTTTGCCAATAGTAAATTGAATTCTTCGGTAGTGCTTTCAGCTGGAATGAACCCAAGGCTGTACAGTTATATGGGACAATTTGACGATTTTTTTCCTGATGAAAATGGCAGTTTTAAAAAGCGTATCATCTTAAAGGTAAGCGATTATAGGTCCGCACTTATACAAGGGAAATTTTTAGCAAAAAAAGGCCTTTGGGTGTCAGAATATAGGATTGAATCCGGATTGAATTGTGGCGGTCACGCCTTTGCTACTGATGGGTATCTGTTGGGGCCTGTACTGGCCGAGTTTAAAGAAAAACGTCAGGAGCTCCAAGAAGCTATACAAAGTGTTTTAAATCAGGAGCTTGAAAATCAAAACAAAGTAGTTCCAAAACAAACATTATCCATTGAGATAACTGCCCAGGGAGGTGTGGGAACGGAAGAGGAACACGCGTTTTTGTTGGAGCATTATAATTTGGATTCCGTGGGTTGGGGCAGCCCATTTTTGTTGGTGCCAGAGGCCACAACCGTTGACAAAAAGACTTTGGATAAATTAACCAAAGCCAAAGAAGAAGATTTGTATTTAAGCGATATTTCACCTTTGGGCGTGCCTTTCAATAACTTAAAAGGCAATACAAAAGATATTGAAAAACAGACGCTTATTGATAAAAATAGACCCGGGAGTTCATGCCCTAAAAAGTTTGTTGCACTCAATAAAGAGTATAAAGAAACTGGTATTTGTACGGCATCCAGGGAGTATCAATATTTAAAAATCAAGGCACTTGATGAACAAGGATTAGACGCAGAAAACTATCAAAAGGAGTACAATAAGATTATTGAAAAATCGTGTACCTGCGTAGGCCTAGGAACGGCTGCTTTGCTAAAGTATAATTTGGACACCAAAGTTGAAGGTGAAGGCGTTTCAGTTTGCCCGGGGCCAAATATGGCTTACTATTCAAAAGTAATGAGCCTTCAAAATATGACAGATCATATCTATGGAAGAACCAACATGGTGTCTCGAGATGATAGACCTAATTTCTTCATTAAAGAACTCCATATTTACATAGACTATCTGACAAAAAGATTTGAAGAAGCCAAAACAGCCATGAGTAAAAAAGAAGAGAAATACTTCAGAACATTTGCAACCAATATGAAGGCAGGGATTGCGTATTACCAAAATATGTTTGGTACTGCAAAAGATCATTTTGAAGATATTAAAACCACGGTGCTAAATGAGCTTAAAGAATGTGAAATGGCTTTAAATCGAATTCAAAAAGACATTCAAAATCTGCCAATTAAGGCATAAGCCAAGACGTTTTCAAAATAAACACTTTCCTATTTTATTAATCAGCAAAGCCATTGATTAACAAAAATGTAATGATTTCATAAAAAATCTAACGGTTTTATATTCAGTGCTTTTTTTTAAGGAATTCGTATTTTACTAAAGTTTTTAATTAAGATATTTGTAACTTTAATAATGTTGAATACAAGCTATTTAGTATTTTACAATTATTCCGATAGATTAAAATGGACTTAGTCAAAGAAATAAACCGCCTTAGAAAAGAAAAAAATGCCGTGATTTTGGCACACTATTATCAAGTGGGCGAAATTCAGGATATAGCGGATTATGTAGGAGATAGTTTGGGATTGTCCCAAAAAGCGGCCGAAACCGATGCTGATATCATCGTATTTGCGGGGGTGCATTTTATGGCCGAAACGGCTAAAATTCTAAATCCTTCAAAAACTGTAGTTTTACCCGACTTAAATGCCGGATGTTCGTTGGCTGATTCCTGTCCGCCGGAGGCTTTTGAGAAATTTACAAAAGCGCACCCCGATCACGTGGTGATTACCTATGTAAATTGTTCGGCGGAAATAAAGGCGCTGAGCGATATCGTGTGTACGTCTTCCAACGCGCTTAAAATTGTAAACTCCGTTCCAAAAGATACTCCGATAATTTTTGCACCGGATAAAAATTTAGGCCGATATATCATCAATGAAACGGGAAGGGATATGTTGCTATGGGATGGTAGTTGTATTGTTCATGAAGCTTTTTCAATGGACAAGCTGATAAAGTTGCATCAAAAATATCCCGATTATAAAATTATTGCGCACCCGGAATCGGAAACCCATATTTTGGATACCGCAACGTATATTGGCTCCACTTCGGGAATGATTAATTATGTGAAGGAGCATCAAGATCAAAAGTTTATTGTAGCTACCGAAGCAGGTATTTTACACAAGATGCAACAGGAAATGCCCAATACCGAGTTAGTACCTGCCCCTGCCAAGGAAGATAACACCTGCGCCTGTAGCGAGTGCCATTTTATGAAAATGAATACCCTTCAGAAATTATACCACTGCCTATTGCACGAATCCCCGCAAATAGAAGTGGATCCCGCCATTATAGAACGCGCCTTGCTACCCATCGAGCGCATGTTGGAGCTTTCAAAATAAATTATGATAACAACCAACTATCTGGTTATTGGTTCCGGTATTGCCGGACTGACCTTTGCGGTGAAAATTGCAGAGGAGTTTCCAGATAGAAATGTGGTCATTGTTACCAAGGACAGCGAGGACGAATCCAATACCAAATATGCCCAAGGCGGTGTGGCCATTGTCTTGGACAAAGATCAAGATTCCTTCAAAAAACATATAAAGGACACCCTAATTGCAGGCGATGGACTTTGTAAGGAAGAAGTGGTTGAGATGGTGGTAAAAGAAGGCCCACAGCGCCTAAAGGAACTGTTGTTGTGGGGGGCGAATTTTGACACCAATCCCGATGGGCAATTGAGTTTAGGAAAAGAGGGGGGCCATTCCGAATATCGCATCATCCATCACAAAGATATCACGGGTTATGAAATTGAACGGGCATTGTTGACACGCGTGCATCAACTACCGAATATCGAATTATTGCCATATCATTTTGCTATTGATTTGATAACGGATCACCACATTAAAGATTCGGAAGCAAAGCCAGAAACCTGTTATGGCGCCTATGTGCTCAATCAAAAAACGGGATATATTTTTACAGTGAAGGCTGATAGTACGCTTTTGGCAACCGGTGGTATCGGCAAGGTTTACGGGCATACCACGAATCCAACAATTGCAACAGGCGATGGTATTGCCATGGCCTATCGCGCAAAAGCGCGTATCAAGGATATGGAATTTGTGCAGTTCCACCCCACCGCAATGTATGATACCGAAGGCGGGTCTTCATTTTTGATTTCTGAAGCGGTGCGTGGATTTGGGGCGTATCTTCGGAATAAAAAAGGCTATCGGTTTATGCCAGATTATGACGACCGGGCAGAGTTGGCTTCTCGGGATATTGTATCCCAAAGTATTGATAATGAATTGAAGAAGTCGGGAGATCCACACGTATTTTTGGACTGTACGCATCTGGATATCGATAAGTTTAAATCGCACTTCCCCAATATTTACGACAAATGTTTGGAGCGCCATATCAATATTGAAAAAGACTGGATTCCCGTTGTACCGGCCTCCCATTATTTGTGTGGTGGGATTAAGGTAAACAAAAAGGGAAAGACCACTATTGAAAATTTATTTGCCTGCGGTGAATGCACGCGCACGGGACTGCATGGTGCCAACAGATTGGCTTCAAACTCCCTTTTGGAGGCCTTGGTCTATGCCCATAATATTTACAGGTATCATTCAAAAAGGGAATTAGAGCCCATAAATGTGGACATTCCCCTTTGGAATGAGGAAGGCACCGTTATACCCAAAGAACATGTGCTGATTGAACATAATTTGCATGAATTGCAGGCGCTGATGCGCGATTACGTGGGTATTGTTAGAAATAACGCCAGACTAAAAAGAGCCATAAGGCGTTTGGATGTGATTTATAATGAAGTTGAGGACCTGTACCGCGAATCCAAAGTCACCACCTCATTATGCGAACTGCGGAATATGATCAACGTGGCGCATTTGATTATCCAACAATCCTTGGATCGAAAGGAAAACAAAGGGGGCTATTTTAATAGTGATAATATTGAGGTGGTAGTTGGTTAAATTTGCCCTTTGTGATATTTGAGACAAATGAGAAGCTTTTTGATAATTTTTCTTCTAGTTCTTAATTCATGTAATTCTGATAAAATTAGCAAAGCTGAATTGGATACCTTTTCCGATATCGAAATTCAGTTTTGGACAGGTGATGAAAGAATTGTATTTCACTCAATGGATATTCTTAAAAGAGGGGGAAATATAAGAGCAATTAAAAAAAGTCCGTTTTATTATTATGGCTCGGGGACGGACTCAATTTGGACAATTGAAATTAGGAAGTCTGATTTAAAGTTAATCACTAAGTTTATTAATAGGGCAAGAACTCTTAAAGATACATGTTTGTTCAATTCTTCTTCAATTGACTACTATGATATTAAAACGAACGGGGAGGAAATAAAAATTGTTGGAAATTGTGATTGGAAAGGAATAGATTATGACAGTTTAGAGCATAAAATTTTTGAAGACAAATTCATCGAATTAAAACGAAAACGGGAAATCGTTGCTGATTCTTTGGCAAATAGTTTCTTAGGAGTCTGGGATGTTTCGGGTTGGGAAAACGGAGTTCTCAAAAATCGGAATATAGTTCTAACTAGAGCGACAGAAAGCAAACCCAAAATTGAGGGATTTTATCGTTGGGCTTTTAAGAGGACTAGGGAATCAGAATTCAAGAAAAAATTGGATGTTGATGAGGGAGGTACTTTGATAGAAATTGGAGCTTCAACATACAAAGTACTGCATATTGAAAATAATAAAATCGAATTAAGATATCTTTGGTAAAAATTAGAAATAGGGCAGTTAGAAATTCTACAAAACAAAAAAAGGTGCTTCCCTCAAAGCACCTTTTCGTTTTGGGCAAAAAAAGATTTTACTTGCTCAGCATCAATAATTCATTACAAATTACTTCGGTTACATAGCGTTTTTCGCCAGCTGAGTTTTCATAACTTCTATTGGTTAGCTTGCCTTCAATGGCAATTTCTTTTCCTTTAGAAATGTAGTTTTCCACGACGTTTACCAATCCACCTTTCACAACAACATTGTGCCAGTAGGAGCGCTCAACTTTGTTGCCATTTTTGTCCTTGTAACTATCGTCCGTGGCAATTGAAAATTTAGCCAATTTGTTACCATTGGAGAAGTTAATAATTTCTGGATCTTGTCCTAATCTTCCAATCAACTGTACTTTGTTTCTAAGTGCGTTCATAATTTTAAATTTTATTGTTTAACAGTTAATACCATTGAACCTTCATTGATTCAACACTGCAAATATGAAACGGCATCAAAAGTTTATTCGGTTATTACACGTTTAAATTCGTTTGTAAATGTTTGTAGTCGTTTGTAAACGAATAATATTTCTGCGCGCCGGCATCTATATACATGTTACCATAAGATTGTAAAGAGATTTCATGAAACGGAAAAATCCGGTTTTTTCTGTGAGGTACGCAACTCGTCCGACCGTCTTTCCCTTGTCGCTAACTTGGTGGTATATCCCTAACACCATGATTCTAGGTGCTGGTAAGAAAACCCGAATATGAAAAAACCACCCTAACAATAGTTGTTGCTATAACTTATAAAAAATTAGCTAGCGTAGTTAAAATCCATATCGCTGAGGACCTCCTCGTCTGATTTCCTCCGAGCAGTGTTCTTCAAACTTTTTAAAGTTGTGACGAAAGGCGTTCGTCAATTTAAAAGCCATAGTGTAATACGCTTCATCGTCATTCCAAGTCTGTCTCGGACTCAACACACTAGTTGGCACTCCCGGACAAGTTCGCGGTTGCGCCACACCAAACACCGAATGGATATGGTAATCGTCGTAATTGTATAATCCTAATTTCCCATCCAATACCGCCTTTATCATAGCCCGAGTATATTTTAATTCCATTCGCTTTCCAACACCGTAAGGACCTCCTGTCCAACCAGTATTTACAAGCCATACATTCACTCCGGCCTCAATCATTTTTTTGCTTAACATTTCGGCATACTTTGCTGGGTGCAAGGGCATAAATGGCGCACCGAAACAGGCCGAAAACGAAGGCACAGGCTCTTTTACTCCAGCTTCGGTCCCTGCAACTTTTGCAGTGTAGCCCGAAATGAAATGATAGGCCGCCTGACTTGGTGTTAATTTTGAAATTGGAGGTATTACTCCGAAAGCATCTGCCGTTAAAAAGAAAATATTTTTAGGGTTTTTACCCAATGAAGGTTCTTTGATATTTTCAATATGATGAATCGGGTAGCTTACCCTTGTGTTTTGCGTAATTGAGGTGTCTTCAAAATCGACATTTCCCTTTTCATCTAAAATCACATTTTCCAGAATGGCACCTTTTTTAATGGCATTGTAAATTTCAGGCTCCTGTTCCGCAGATAGGTTAATGACTTTTGCGTAGCAACCTCCTTCAAAATTGAAGATTACATCTTCATTGGTCCAGCCATGCTCATCATCTCCTATAAGGCTCCTATGGGGATCAGTAGAAAGCGTTGTTTTTCCAGTACCCGACAGTCCAAAGAAAACAGCCGTATCTCCATCGGGGCCAACATTGGCACTACAGTGCATTGGCATGGTGTTTTTGTCAACAGGAAGTATGAAATTTAAGGCCGAAAAAATACCTTTCTTAATTTCGCCCGTATAACCTGTACCTCCAATCAAGGCAATTTTTTTTGTGAAATTTAGAATGGCGAAATTATGTTGCCTAGTACCATCCACGGCAGGATCAGCTTTAAATCCTGGGGCATTCACTACGGCCCATTCTTCCTCAAAATTTTCCAATTCTTCTTCTGAAGGACGTAAAAACATATTATAGGCAAACTGATTACTCCAGGGATATTCATTAATGACTCGGATGTTCAATTTATAATTGGCGTCCGCGCAGGCATAACAATCGCGTACAAAAACTTCTTTTTCCGAAAGATAATCTACCACTTTCTCATACAGCTTATCAAACTTTTCTGGACTAAACGGAATATTGATCTCTCCCCACCAAACTTTATCTTCAGTAACAGCATCCTTAACGATGAATCTATCCTTTGGGGATCGACCCGTAAATTCACCCGTTTTCACCGCCAAGGCTCCTGATGATGCTTCAACCCCCTGCCCTTTTTCAATCGTTATCCGATGTAGCTCCTCGGGCGATAATTGATAGTTGACCTTTGCATTTTTAATGCCATAATTCTCTAAAGAAATTCGTTTCATAACAAGATTTAAGTTCGCCAAAATATTTCAGTGAAAATAATTATTGCGCAAAAATATGATAATTATTTATACTGAAATTATAATATTCTTATTTTTAGGGTCTATATTTTATGAAATTAACAAATATTAACACCCAAGCCATGATCAGTAACAAACCTCCTATTGGTGTAATGAATGCTATTGTTTTAAAATCGAAAGCCGAAAGTGAGTTTGTTGCCAGACCATAAATTGAACCCGAAAAAAATACAATTCCAGCTAAAACTAAATAAAAAATAGCAGTTTTGAATTTTGACGCCACTTTTTTTGAACCACCAACGAATAAAAGCAATAAAGCATGATACATTTGATAGCGCACACCGGTTTCAAAGGTTTGAATGGCCTCGTCAGAAATCAGGGATTTCAAACCATGAGCCCCAAAAGCACCCAAAACAACGGAAAGCAAACCAAGGATGGATGCTATAATTAATATTTTTCTATCCATTTAATTTCTTAATTTACATCAACAAATCTAGTTAACAAAAAACAATATGCGAAAGATTTTAATCATCGGTTTTGGAAAGTCCTCCCCCTATCTTTTGAAATATCTTTTGGATAAAGCAAAAACCGAGCAGTTACATATCACTGTGGCAGATGTAGATATTAAAAGGGCAAAATCCCTCATAGGTAACCATCCCAACACTAACGTTGTTTCGCTCGACATATTTAATACCAATGAGCGTGAAAAACTGATTAAAGCCTGCGACATCGTTGTATCGATGCTACCTGCACGATTTCACATCACCATCGCCAAAGATTGCATCACCTTTAAAAAACATATGGTGACGGCGTCCTACGTAAGTCAGGAAATACATGCCTTACATAACGAAGCAGTTGCAAAAAACATCATTTTAATGAATGAAATAGGTGTTGATCCTGGCATAGATCATATGAGCGCCATGCAGGTTTTAGATGATATTCGCTCAAAAGGGGGCAGTATCATTTTATTTGAATCCTTCACTGGGGGTTTGATAGCTCCCGAAAGCGATAACAATTTATGGAACTATAAATTCACATGGAATCCTAGAAACGTGGTTACGGCCGGACAAGGGGGCACCGCGAAATTTATACAAGAAGGCGCTTATAAATACATTCCCTACCAACGTCTATTTAGGCGAACCGAATTTTTAGACATTGAAGGTTATGGCAGATTTGAAGCCTATGCCAACCGGGATTCCTTAAAATATCAAAATGTCTATGGACTTAGCGACACTAAGACACTTTACCGTGGCACAATGCGCCGGGTAGGCTTTAGTCGGGCCTGGCATATTTTCGTAATGTTGGGGATGACCGATGACAGCTATACTATTGAAGATAGTGAGAACATGAGCTACCGAGATTTTACCAATGCATTTTTGCATTACAGTCATAAAGACTCCGTGGAACTAAAATTAAGGCACGAATTAAAAATAGACCAGGACGATATAGTTTGGGACAAACTGGTGGAACTGGATATTTTCAATCCGGATAAAACAGTAGGGCTTAAAAATGCCTCCCCGGCACAAATCCTTCAAAAGATATTGATGGACAGTTGGACCTTACATCAGGACGATAAGGATATGATCGTGATGTACCATAAGTTCGGCTACGAACTTAACGGAAAAAAACGTCAAATAGATGCCAATATGGTTGTTATCGGAGAAGACCAAACTTATACGGCCATGGCAAAAACTGTAGGGCTCCCAGTGGCAATGGCAGTATTGGCCATTCTGAACGGCAATATCACTACCCCTGGTGTACAAATCCCAATTACCAAAGAAATTTACAATCCTATTTTGAACGAATTGAAAACCTTTGGGATTTCATTCAGAGAGAAAGAATTGCCTTACCTTGGCTATAACCCATTAAATGACTAGATTTTTTTGAAGTTTGGTTTCGAAGCCCATAAAGCATAGAGCTTATTTTTATTCCTAATTGAAATCAAATGATTACTTTTGCCTTTTAATCCATAAGCTAAATGAAGAAAAAAGACCAACTAACCACCATTGACGGCATCGACAAAAAAATCCTAAGAACTCTCATGGATGATGCCAGAACACCCATTTTGGAAATTGCTAGAAACGTAGGCATTTCTGGTGCGGCCATTCATCAGCGTCTTCGTAAATTGGAAAAATCTGGGCTAATTGCAGGGTCAAAATTTGAAGTGAACCCAGAAGTTTTAGGCTTTGACACGATGGGCTTCGTAGGCGTATATTTTGATAAGGCTGCCGATGCCCCAATGATTATAAAGTTATTGCAACGCGTTCCTGAAGTTTTGGAATGCCACTACACGACAGGAAATTGGAATGTATTTCTAAAAGTACTTTGCAAAAGCAACGACCATTTGATGAAAGTACTCAACACCATTCAAGAAATTAGTGGGGTTTCTAGAACTGAAACTTTTATCTCCTTATCCGAACTCTTCCACCGACAGATTAAGATTTAAATTTAAAAATCCCAAACTTATAAGTTTGGGATTTTTAATACTTTCGGGTTTGATCCAGACCAGTCGGGACTGCTTTCTTAGGAATTATGCCATCTTCATCAACCAATGGCGGACATCCACTTCTTTTTTGATGAGTTCTCTTAAATCCTCAATTTTCACACGCTGTTGTTCCATAGTATCCCTATGACGAATCGTTACGGTGTTGTCCTCCAAAGTATCGTGATCCACCGTAATACAGAACGGGGTTCCGTTGGCATCTTGTCTTCTGTACCGTCTTCCCACAGCATCTTTCTCATCATAGATTATATTAAAATCCCATTTTAGCTCTTCAACAATTTTACGTGCTATTTCAGGCAATCCGTCTTTTTTCACCAAAGGCAACACGGCCGCTTTTATCGGTGCTAATACACCTGGTAACTTAAGCACAGTTCGAGTAGTTCCATTCTCCAATTCTTCTTCTTTAAGCGAATTTGAGAATACGGCCAAAAACATGCGGTCTAAACCGATAGAGGTTTCTAGAACATAAGGCACATAGCTTTTATTTTCCTCCGGATCAAAATATTGCAATTTTTTACCAGAAAATTTTTCATGTTGGCTTAAATCGAAATCGGTCCTTGAATGGATACCTTCCAATTCCTTAAATCCAAATGGGAACTTAAACTCGATATCCGCGGCCGCATCGGCATAATGGGCCAACTTTTCGTGGTCATGAAAACGGTAATTGTCGGCTCCCATCCCCAAAGACAAATGCCACTTTAATCGAGCTTCTTTCCAATGCTCATACCATTCGGCCTGAGTACCCGGCTTGATAAAGAATTGCATTTCCATTTGCTCAAACTCTCTCATTCTGAAAATAAACTGTCGTGCTACAATTTCATTCCTAAAAGCTTTTCCTGTTTGTGCAATCCCAAATGGAATTTTTAAACGGCTTGTTTTTTGAACGTTTAAAAAGTTAACGAAAATACCCTGTGCCGTTTCCGGACGCAGGTACAAATCCATGGCATTATCAGCAGAAGCACCAAGCTTGGTACCGAACATCAAATTGAACTGTTTTACGTCCGTCCAGTTTTTGCTTCCCGTCATAGGGTCGGCAATTTCCAACTCTTCAATCAAAGCCTTTACATCAGCCAAATCTTCATTTTCTAATGATTTTGCCATACGCGACAAGGTCTCATCAATTTTCTTTTGATAACCTAAAACACGTCCGTTGGTGGTAACAAACTCTTCTTTATTAAAAGCATCACCAAAACGTTTTTCAGCCTTCTTTACTTCTTTTTCAATTTTGGACTCAATCTTCGCGCAATAATCTTCAATCAATACATCGGCACGATAGCGTTTTTTAGAATCCTTGTTGTCAATTAAGGGATCATTAAACGCATCCACGTGGCCAGAAGCCTTCCAAGTAGTAGGATGCATAAAAATCGCCGCATCGATGCCCACAATATTTTCGTTCATCTGCACCATTGCCCGCCACCAGTAATCGCGGATATTCTTCTTTAATTCTGCTCCATTTTGAGCATAGTCGTAAACCGCACTCAACCCATCGTATATCTCACTGCTTTGAAACACATACCCGTACTCCTTCGCATGGGAGATGACCTTCTTAAATGTATCGTCTTGATTTGCCATAGGTGCAAAAATATAAAACCGCCATAAACTGCAACGGCTGTTTCAAGAAAAATAAAGACTTGCCTCAATTTTTTACTTAAGTTTACAGTTCAATCAAACCGATTCATGCTAAACTCCGTTGTAAATCTGTTTTTTCCAAAGGTATGCCATGCCTGCTCCAGCCATTTATCGGACAATGAGGATACGATCTGCATGGATTGCCGGCACGATTTACCTGTGACCGATTTTCATTTTGACAATGACGACACGGTCAAAAATGTATTAAAAGGAAGGGCAAAAATTGAGAATGGAACGGCTTTATTTAGATATGAAAAGCATGGCCCCGTTCAAACCTTAATTCATAATTTAAAATATAAAGGACAGGAACATATAGGCGAGCTTTTAGGAGGATGGCTGGGTGGCGAATTGAAAACAGTCGAAGCCTATCAAAAGATTGATTTGGTGATTCCCGTTCCGATGCACCAAAAAAAACTAAAAAAAAGAGGATACAATCAAGTAACAAAATTTGGGCAAGAAATAGCTGAGGCCTTGAATATTGAATTTAGGGAAGATGTATTAGTGAAAATTACCAATACCAAATCCCAGACCACCAAAGGGCGCTTTGCACGCTGGACCAAAAACAACGAACTCTTCGGCTTAAAAAATGTTTTTGCCATCGAAAACAAGCATGTTTTATTGGTAGACGACCTAATTACCACTGGCGCCACCCTCGAAGCTTGCATAACCGTTTTGAACCAGGCCAAAAACCTTAAAGTTAGTATAGCCACAATGGCAATAGCCTAAAAAGAATAGCGTTTAAGCATAAGGTATATCTCTAATTTTATGTAGGTTTGTGCAAAATTTTATTCCAGCAAATGGGCAATAGGTTTTTCAATTTTATTTTAATTATTATCATCGGATGCATTGCTATCAATTGTGCCAATACTGGCAGGCCAGAAGGTGGGGCAAAGGATATTGAGCCACCAAGAATTGTGAGCACATCCCCCGAAAATTATTCTACCAATTTTGCCGCGAAAGAGATCCGAATCTATTTTGATGAATTCATTAAAATCAAAAACCTACAAAAGCAGTTGATTATTTCGCCCCCAATGAAAACGCAACCCGAGATTACCCCTTTAGGCAGTGCGAGCAAATTCATCAAAATTAAGATTTACGATACCCTACAACCAAACACTACCTACGCTTTTAACTTCGGAAATAGTATTGAAGACAATAACGAGGGCAACCCCTACACCTATTACAGATATGTTTTTTCTACAGGGGATCATCTTGATTCATTGACAGTTACAGGTAATATTACAGATGCCCTAAAACGGCAACCCGAAACTTTTGTATCGGTTATGCTGTATGAAGTAGACTCAACGTTTACCGACTCTATTATTTACAAAGAAACCCCAAAATACATCACCAATACACTTGACAGTTTGACCACTTTTACTATTGAAAATGTAAAAGAGGGCAAATATTTGTTGGTGGCTCTAAAGGATAAAAATGGAGACAATAAATTTCAACAAAAATCTGATCAAATTGCCTTTTACGATGAATTTATCGATGTACCAACGGACTCCTCCTACTCGCTTCGATTGTTTAATGAAATTGTGAATTTTAAGCCTTCTAGGCCACAACTAGTTACGGGACAAAAAATTATGATTGGATATGAAGGCGATTACACGGGGATTAAAGTGAACATGCTTTCCGAAGTGCCCGAAGATTTTAAATACCGCATCACTAAAGATGAAAAGACGGATACGCTTTACTATTGGTACGAACCGAAATTGGAGGTGGATTCCTTAGTCCTTAGTATTGAACACCCGCAGACCACAAAAGAATACACGGTTCGAATTCGGGATATGGAAAAAGACTCTCTATTGGTCAAAATGGAACCCCAAGGTAGTATCCGATATACCGAAGATCTTTTAATTTCAGGAAACATTCCTCTTACAAATATCGATAAAACCAAGATTGACTTGATCGATAAGGACACGCTTGCAGTAGAGTTTTCTATAAAACCTTTGGATTCCCTTGCAAATACTTATGCTATCACTTTTGATAAAACGGAATCCAACGAGTATTATTTTGGTTTTTATCCCGATGCCCTTACAGATTTTTATGGAAAAACCAATGATACCATTAAACACTCTTTCAGGACCCAAAAAAAGGACAGCTATGGTAATTTTAGGCTAAATATCCAAAATGCCGTGTATCCCATAATCGTTCAGCTAACTACGCAACAAGGTGAGGTACGTTATGAAAAATATGCCACTGAACGGCACCCCATTGACTTCTTAAATATCAGTCCAGGCGACTACTATATTAGGGTGATTTTTGATACGAACGGTAACAAAAAGTATGATACGGGCAATTATCTTGAAAAAATCCAACCAGAAATCGTAAAACATTCTGAAACAAAACTAGACCCAGCTGTTAGGGCAGGATGGGATACTGAAACAAATTTTACTTTAAACTAAAGCTATCCCGGTCGTCCAAAAATTTCAACCGATTTCTATAACGGTTGATATGTTTCTTTTGAAGCGTGATGATTTCCGTATGTTCTTTACCCAAGGGAATAGAAGTAAGTTTTTGTCCCAAAACATTATAGGCGGAAGAATTGCCATTGTAGTTAATATTTTCGCCATCCGCACCAACACGATTTACCCCGATAGAATAGCACATATTCTCTATAGCCCTGGCCTTCAATAGTGTATCCCAAGCATCAATTCGAGGAATTGGCCAATTAGCGACATAAAGAAGAATGTCATAATCCTCAACATTTCTTGACCAAACCGGAAATCTTAAGTCATAACAAATCATTGGGCAAATTTTCCAGCCTTTATAATCGATGATAACTTTTTCGGTGCCTGCTGCGTACACTTTATCCTCACCTACCAAAGTAAACGTATGGCGTTTATTGTAATAGGATATTTTACCAGATGGCTCCACGAACAACAAGCGGTTATAAAATTTGTCATTATCAGAAACCACGATACTACCGACAATGGCTGAACCCTTTGATTTAGCAAAATGCTGCATCCATTTTACCGTGTCCCCATCCATATTTTCTGCAACATTTTCTGCATGCATTGTGAATCCTGTGGTAAACATTTCTGGAAAAACAATTACGTCCACACCCTCCTGAATCTCCTCAATTTTATTGGTGAAATTAATCCGATTTTCCTCAGGATTTTCCCAAACCAAATCAGACTGGAGCAATGCTATTTTTAATTCCTCTTGCATAGGATAAATGTAAGCTAATTCAAATTAAAATATTGGGATGCCATTGCACTAACTTCGTCACCAATGGCCAAACATGCGGTTGCAGCTGGGGATGGCGCATTTAACACATGAATGCTTCGGCCTTGGTACGCAATTTCAAAATCTTCCTGCATTTCGCCATTTTCCTTCAATAACATAGCTCTGACGCCAGCTCTTCCCGGTATGATATCTTCAGCAGTTAAAGATGGAATTAAACACTGAAGTGTTTTTAAAAACAATGCTTTTGAAAATGCGCGTCGGTATTCATTAATGGCGAAATTCGTATGCTTGAACAATAGTTTCCAAGTCCCAGAATACGAAAGGGCATCCATCGTATCCCTTAAACTGAAATCGGTTTTCCCGTAGCCCTCGCGTTTAAACGTTAAGACTGCATTAGGCCCACATTCGACGTCCCCATTGACCATCCTTGTAAAATGTACGCCCAAAAAGGGAAAAGCAGGATTGGGAACTGGGTAAATTAGGTTTTTTACTTTGTGTTTTGCTTCTTCGGTAAGGTTATAATAGTCCCCTCTGAACCCAACAATTCGCCGTTTCGATTTCACCCCGTCTTTCTTCGCAAGGCGATCAGACTGCAAACCCCCGCAGAAAATCAAATGTTTTGTGGTGTACGTTCCCTTTGAAGTGATGATGGAAGTGGTTTCCGCTTGATGTTCAAAGGCCTTGACTTCTTCCCCTAACACGATTTTACTTCTTGGTTGTTTTGCAATAACCAAATCAGCAAGGGTTTGTGTTGCTCCTTTAAAATCTATAATTCCCGTACATGGCACCCAAATGCCCCCGATACTTTTTACAAAAGGCTCAATGTCATTCACTTGATGGGCATTGATTTTTTCGATACCCTCAATTTGGTTTTGAAGTCCGTTATTGAATATTTTGTCCAAATAAGGCAATTCACTTTTCCCTGTGGCGACAACCACTTTACCACAAACATCGTGTGCCACATTACGCTTTTTGGCAAAAGCCACCAGCTGCTTACGTCCATCTGAACACAGTTTGGCTTTTAAAGAACCAGGCTTGTAATACAAACCTGAATGGATAACACCTGAATTATTTCCTGTTTGATGAGTTGCCAAACCCTCCTCTTTTTCAATAAGAAGCAGTTTTAAATTGGGATATTTTTGTTGAATTTTATAGGCTGTAGCTACACCAACAATCCCTCCCCCCACAATGGTTATATCATATAAAAAAGAGTCCAAAAATTATACTTTTTTTGAACTCTTAAGATATTATTTAATTTGAAGTAAACCAACTGGATTTATACAAAACCCTTCGTTCATTTCATTATAACCTCCTTTTGGTTTTGGCCAAATTGGTATTTAGCTTTTCAATTTTTTCCAGCCACTTTTGTTCGTCCTGTGGGGAAAGTTTACCTTTCTTTTTTAGCTTCTCGTACTTCTTTGTAGCAACTTCGTGTTTTTTGGTGGCCTTTTCAAAATTGGATTGCGCCTTTTGTTTCTTTTTTAGGGCTTTTTCAGCCTGTTTTTGCTTTTTTTCAGCCTTTTTCTGCTCCTTTTCAGCTTTCTCCAGTTGCTTTTCAACACGCTCAGTTTCTCCCATTTGAAGTTTCCTTTTCTCAAAAGCTGACCTGATTTTTGTCTTTTCTTCAGGAGTTAAGGTATTAGTAACATCCGCCCCATCTTTAAAAATCAAATCTTTCTTGACCTCATAAACCACTTCGTTCACTTTAATCTCTTGAGCTTTTATTGACACTCCAATCATTAAAAAAATCACTAAAAGCAAAAGTCTTAATATGTTTTTCATTCTAATATATTCTTTTGCTTTTTGGACACCAATATCAACAAAAAGTCACTTTTTAGAAGGGAAGCAAATAAAAGAATTTCTTGAAATGAACTATCTCCGAGGTAGAACCATTACGATATTTCGTTGGTTTCAATTTAACTTTATCGACAAAAAAATGAAATTCTGTTATTTTAGATTCCCGTTCCTGCCTGCCGGCAAGGCAGGTTCACGGGAATGACAAGTTCAGCGGAAACCCCGACGCTCAGCGTCGAGGAATTCTTTTCGATTTAAACGATTTCCATTTTTTTCAGAAGAAAGGAAGCATTCATATTTTGACAGATGCCCTGTTTCAATTTATAATCAAAATACAGTTCATTTTTGATAATTTGGGCATCGAAATAATAGTTTTTTACATCATCTAATTCCTTTTCAATTTCGCATAAACTTAAATCGTGCGTTGCAATAATTCCGGTTGCCTTTGAAGCTACCAATTTTTCAACAAACTTCTTTGAGCCAATAGCTTTATCCGTACTATTTGTACCTTTTAAAATTTCATCCAAAACAATAAAATAAGGCTCCTTTTGAATGGCATCCACGATATATTTTAATCGGCTCAATTCTGAAAAGAAATAGGAACTGTCGTCCGTTAAGGAATCCGAAGTGCGCATACTTGTTATCAATTTTACGGGCGAATATTCACTCGAAGTAGCGCAAACAGGCAACCCTATATTGGCCATCACAATATGCAAGGACACCGTTCTTAAAAATGTACTTTTGCCAGCCATATTTGCTCCGGTGACAATAAAAAATTGTTCTTCGTTAATTGATAAATCACTTGGCACGCGTTTTTCTCTGTCTAGCAATGGGTGGCTCAAATTTGAAGCTTTAATTATGCAATCGTTGTTCTTAATATGGGGAAAAACGTATTCCTGGTGATTGAATGCAAAATTCCCCAATGAATTATAGGCATCGAAAAACGAAACCACCTCAAACCAATCCGACACCTTATCGGCATAAGTATCAATCCACATTTCGATGCTGTAACTATTTCTGATATCCATTAAAAATAGTCCGTTACCAAAAAGCGCACCTAAAAGATTGTTTCGATTATCCAAGGCGCCGAGCGATCTTGACAGTCTTTTAAAAATATGCGACGCTTTTTCATGTTCAGACTGAATCTGTTTTTGTTTTTCCATCAAAAGCCCTGAGGCAAACCTTTCCTTTTCAATATAGTCCAGCAAAATGGCGTACTGTCTAAAGGTGTCTTTTAATCTATCCGAATGAGAGGACAATTGACTGATTCGTTTGACGTAAACCCCAGAAATCGCGAGGCCGAATAGCAACCAATAGACAACAATCATTTGGTTTTCAATCACATTAAATATGGTCAATAAGGATATAAGAATTGAAATTACCGAAAAGCCTATCGGCAACCATTTGATAAATTTGGGTAAAAAAGATTGATAATTATTCAACCAGCCAATTATATTTTTTGCAGGTGTTTCAGCTTTTATCAAACTGGCCGAAGCCGTGTAACATTGTCGCCATTCTGGTTTTGAAGCCAGCTCTTTTATGGCTTCTTGCCTTCGCTCAATTCCATTAGTTTCGTTGGCTAATAAGGTAGTAGCGAATTGTTGCGTACCCTCGTTGATAGTCGTACGATTGGCATATTGAAAAAATGAACCTCGCCCAAACAAATCGATATCCAAACTATATTGATGGCTTGGGTTTTCAAAAGCCTTACCATCCGCCCTATCGTGAAAGTTACTCAAGGCAATTTCGATTTCATCTTCATTAATGTTTACCAAAGCTTTGTTGAAATCCCTCAAATGTTTTGCATCGGTATATTTTGAAAGTAGAAAAAGAAAAACTCCAGCTCCTACCAATCCAAAAACCAAAGCAATTTGCCATCTTTCAAAAAAGAGATATATAGCTAAACTGGTTGCAACAAAAACTAAAACTCTTAAGAAACTCAACTTGGTAAGTCGTTTTTTTAAAGTCTTAACCTCGGCCTGATATTTGGTTAGATGTTTTTTATAATAATCTAAAGGTGTTTCCATGGGATTCAAAAGAAATGTAAAGAAACAAAAAAAAGCCCTGAAGAATTTCAGAGCTTTTAAGTTTTATGTTTTTATGGTTAATCGCGACCTCCAAAAACCTGCAAGGCCCAATATAAAAGGTTGGCCAAAGCACCAATGGCCGCCACCAAATACGTTCTTGCAGCCCATTTTAAGGCATCTTCGGAACCTACATATTCTTCAGGCGTGACGATATTTTTATTTTTTAACCAAGCCAATGCCCTGTTACTGGCGTCGTATTCCACCGGTAACGTAATAAAGCTAAACAGCGTTGCAAACCCCATCATTGCTACACCCAATGCGGCTACCCACCAACCAAGGCCCACCCCAGCGGCACCGCCTAAAACAAGACCTCCAATAATTAACCATTGAGACATCCCAGAACTTACGCTTACAACTGGCACTAAAGTGGATCGCATTTGCAACCAACTATAGGCCTGCGCGTGTTGCACAGCATGCCCCACTTCGTGAGCGGCAACAGCCGCCGAAGCAGCGTTTCTTTGATTGTAAACTGCTTCACTTAAATTTACAGTTTTGTCCTTGGGATTATAATGGTCGGTTAATCGACCTGCAGTGGAAATCACCTCAACATCATAAATACCGTGGTCGGCCAACATTTTTTGGGCCACTTCGGCGCCACTCATACCATTGCGAAGTTGCACTTTTGAATACTTGTCAAACTTTCGTTTTAAAGTATTGCTAACCAACCAACTTACTAGAGCAATAGCTCCAATTAATATATAATATCCAAACATAATTTCAATTTTTAATTTGTATTCAAATCACTTCATAAAGATAGCAATAATTGCACCAATTTTAATCCATGAAATTTTGTCAGATAAAATGATTTAAGCTGTTTCAAACTCCAAATCAAATGCTTCGGCAATTTCTTTATATACAATTTTTCCGTTAACAATATTGAGTCCCTTTGCCAATGATGGCGAAGTATCGCAGGCTTTTTTCCAGCCTTCGTTTGCCAATTTTATGACGTACGGCAGAGTGACGTTGGTTAAGCCCATTGTGGAAGTGTAAGGTACAGCACCCGGCATATTTGCCACACTGTAGTGCACCACTTCGTCAATAATATAAGTCGGATCTTGATGAGTAGTGGGCCTGGTAGTTTCAAAACAACCGCCTTGGTCCACGGCAACATCCACCATAACGGTACCGTGGCGCATATCTTTTAGCATATCCTTTGTGATGAGCTTCGGTGCTTTTGCCCCTTTTATCAGTACCCCACCAATAATCAAATCTGAGTCCTTGATATGTTTTCGGATATTATATTCGCTAGAAAACTCACTGATTACGTTATTCGGCATGGTTTCACTCACGCGTCGCAATGCCTTCATATTGATGTCTAAAATAAAAACATTGGCCCCCAACCCAGCAGCCATTCTTGCCGCCTGAACACCAACCACTCCAGCACCTAAAATCAATACTTTTGCCGGTGGCACACCAGGAATGCCTCCCAATAAAATACCACGTCCTTGGATGGGTTTTTCCAAATATTTTGCGCCCTGTTGGATGGACATGCGCCCTGCCACTTCAGACATTGGAATCAATAATGGCAATGAGCCATCGGCATCCTCCACCGTTTCGTAGGCAATGCAAACCGCCTTGCTATCGATCATCGCCTTTGTCAATACTTCGCTCGATGCAAAATGAAAATAGGTAAACACCACTTGGTCTTCCTTAATCAAACTATATTCCTGCTCAATGGGTTCCTTCACTTTTACAATCATTTCGGCTACATCGTAAATCTCTTCGATGGTATCCAAAATAATGGCCCCAGCGTTTTGATAATCTTCATCCAGAAAACCACTGTTGAATCCCGCGTTTTTTTGAACATAAACGGCATGGTTTCTTTTAGTCAATTCGAAAACCCCTGAAGGCGTCATACCCACCCGGTTTTCATTGTTTTTAATTTCAATAGGAACACCAATTTTCATAGTCTGTGATATTTAATGTTGATACTAAACTTTAAAAAATCTCTTAAAAGAGAGTGCAATATTAGTTCAAAAATTTGAAAATTTTCTGAAAATCAATGATTTTTGTAAATTTTCAATATCAAATTTAACAATTTATTAATAATTACCTAATTCACATCGGTTTAATAGGGTTTTGATTGAAGGGTTTTCAATTTGAAAAATCTGGAATAAATGCATGCTATTTTTTCGAATATCGGATTTTGAAATAAATCAGTAAAGTAGCCGAAATTACAGTGACGGCATTGGCAAAAACCATGGAGGGACTGTTTAGAAAAATACCATAAATGAGCCATAAAATTATGCCTACAAGGAATATGAGCAACATGGGCAAGGACAAACTAGATACGTCTTTGGTTTTCCAAGTTTTATAGACTTGAGGTAGAAAAGCGGCGGTTGTCAAGAACGCCGCGAGGAAACCCACGATTTCATAAAGATTGTTATTCAAACTATCAATTAATAGCATCACCTCTTAATCTTCGGAATTTTTTCCGTGCATCCACAAAATAGATGCTATCCTCGTGGTTGAACACAATATCCTTGTAAAGGTTTTTGGCCTTTTCAGGTTGATTTAGATGATTCATATACAGTTCTGCCAAACTGTAAATGGCGTTGTCCACTAAAATCCCATCCCGATAATTTTCAATGATGTATTGATAATTGGCTTCTGCCCTTTCAAATTGCTTTTTCTTTTCAAAAAGTTCGGCTTGCTTGTACAGTGCCTGTGGAATAATCGGTTCGGTTTTATGTTCGTCCAAAACCTTGTCCAAAAGAGTGATGGCTTCGTCATTTCTATTTTGAAAGGCCAACAAATCGGCTTTTGCGTAAAGTTTTAGAGCAGTTTGTAAGGAATCTTCATATTTATTATCCGAAATCAGGAGTTTTAAATCCAAGGCATCATTGGCAATCAATTGAGATGTTGACGACTTCAAAATTTTGAGCTGTGATTCCGCCCATTTAAAATCGCCTTTATAATAACTGGTTTTAGCCACTTTAAAGCGCGCTTGCTGGGAAATCGTACTGTTTTTAAGGTTGCGCTGTATTTGGGTGAAATAGATAAGCGCCTTGTTAAATTCCTCCTGCACTACCAAAATATCCCCAAGTTCCAACTTCACTTGCGCTTTCTGTTGCACGGTTAGGGGCAATTTTAAGGTTTCCTCTAAAAAGGCAGTAGCCTCTTCCGTTTTATTCATATAAAACGCCAAAAAATGGGCATAGGCAATTTGTAATTCCAAGGTTTGGGCAAAGGTTCCGTAGGTGTCAAAAAGTTCTATGTATTTAGTTTGAAGTGCTTCAAAATTTGTTGCATCACCTTGTTCCGCTTCAATTTGCAACAAATCGTTATAGGCCATCAAAATCGTATCAATATCCTGAGCCTT
Organism: Hyunsoonleella aquatilis; assembly: GCF_014270105.1. GTDB lineage: Bacteria > Bacteroidota > Bacteroidia > Flavobacteriales > Flavobacteriaceae > Jejuia > Jejuia aquatilis. The sequence continues at coordinate 227,808 of NZ_JACNMF010000001.1, read as the reverse complement.
CTCAACAACAAAAGTGAAAATAGATTTTGCGTCCTCATATCGGTTTTCGTTTACTGCAATTTGACCTAGTTCAATAATTCTGAAGAGGCTTTCGGGTTGCCTAGCAAAAATCGCCTTTTCCTGTGCAAACGCTTTGCTGAAGTCCTTTTGTTGCACAAACAGCCAACTGAGCATTTCGTTCCAAAGAACATTCGGATCCTGCTGGATTTTTTTTATCAGAAGTTTTCTGAGTATGATATTGTTTTCAGTGGAACCGTCTTCACTGATAAAATCATTAATGGCCCTTTTGATATTGGATAATGAAATAGGATTTTTTTCCGCAAAACCAATGTAGTTTAGGAACATCTTTTCAATATGCCCTTGTTCACCATAAATCTGTGCCAACTGAAGTTTAAAATTCAATTTTGGTTTTAATTCCATGGCCTTTTCGTAAGTGGTGGCCGCTTGGTCCAACAGGGCGTGTTCCTGAAAACTTCGGGCTACTGAAAAGGCATTGTTAGGGTTGACCATCAAGCTATTAATTGCTGTGTTGTAATTTTCGTTGGCCTTTTCGGCATCCCCTTTCAACTGATAATTATGCCCCAAGGTGACATAAAATGCGGGGTATTTGGTCCTTCCCAATATCTTAATAATGAAGGCTTCCGCTTCGTCATAGAGCTCCAACTGTTGCTGTGTGTCTATAATCCGCTTGATATGGTTGATGTTTGAAGGCGATTTGGCGTACAGTTTCTTGTACTCGTAAAGTGCCTTTTCAAAATCTCCACTTTTGTAATACTCCTTGGCAAGGATTTCGCTTTGCGAAAATACCATTGCCGAGAAAAATAAAAACATGACAACAATCCATCTCATAATGGTAAATATAATAATCTCAAATAGACTACAAGAAACAACTAAAAATTTATTTCTTTTTCTATTCATTCCTTATATAAAATTAAAGCCTGTTGCATTTGAAATACAACAGGCTCCAATCCATTTTTAAACTACTTTAAGATTGTAACGGCACATCTCTCTTACCACTTTCTACAATATATATCTTGAACCATTCATCGTAAAAGATTTTATCAAAAGCTAAATATAAAATCGCAAATAAAGGCATTAAAAGAATACACACGGATTTCACCAATGTACGCAACAATAAAATTGATTGTTTCGGTTTAGATCTTGGACTAACCAAGTTTAAATTAAAAAGCATTTTGCCAACGGTACATCCACTGTTAAAAATATCAAAAGCAAAAAAGTATAATAGGCAAATTACCCAACTATAGCTTAAGTTAACCGTGAACTCTTGTCCAAGAACATAAAAGTCATAAGACCATTCATGCAATATATAATTTGTTATCAAAAAATCCACAAAAGTGTTCAATATTGAAATATCAACACCAAAAGACAAAATTCTCTTTGTTTTCAATCCCAGGTTATCTATCATAAAACAACAAATTAACGATATAAATAAAGTAATAAAATGGCATTATATTTAGCCTAACACTATTCGTGTAGTCTTATCTTACTTTATGCCCAACATATAACAAATCTATTATTTCTCCATCTTCATTTAAAGAATATGACGTTTCTTTTACCTTTACATCATAATCTCCAATTGGTATTAGGGACGATTCTACAACGTCTACTGGCTTTAAAGTAGGGTCAGAGAAAAACGTTTGGTTTCCTCCAAAAATTCCAATTATAAGGTTCCAAATTGGGGCGGCAGCACATACCCCTTTATTGCAACAGTGATTAACCTTTGTTTCAACTGTACCTCCAATTGCATCCGAACCTACCTTTATCGTAAATTCTTTACATCCCGTATAAGGCCAACCTGCACTTCCTTTAGCAGTTGATTTTGGATTAGACTTTTCGATAAAATCCATCAAATTTGTGGTTTCAATATATTCTTGCTCAGAATCGACCAAATCATTTTGGTCATTATTAGAACAAGAAACAAAGAGCATTGAAATAAAAAATATTAAAACATTTAATTTTTGCATTAGAATAAATTTAAAATCAGTTTTTAAAAATTAAAACTGACTTGTTCGACAAAATGATTATTCAGTCTATTTTTGTAGTCTATCTCATGCTGTTTAAGCGGTCTAAAACTTAAACAAATCCCGCAATGCGAAAAATAATCAGCGCTGATCTTGTTGCAACTTACGTTCAAAATACTTCAACCGACATAGACTAAATCTAGTTTTATACTTTGAACGTCACAAATCAAAAAAAAAAAAAAAAGAGAGTACAAGCTATTTTAGGTAAATTTTTCACGATTTATCGAAAAATCAAAATTCGTGCTGCGGAAAAACCGTAACAGAATGTTTTAAGGTTAATGACCCATCACAATAAACTATTACTTCTTAGCAGAATGCATTATACTAAAGCATTAATCCAAAAAATATCGATGACAACTTTATATCCATGTTACAACCTTATACATCATTGCTAAAAGAATCGGAAACTTTTATTCCAATATTAGAAACACAACCAAAAATGCCCGAACATAACATTCGGGCATAACCAACCAAAATAATAGTTCTATTAACTAAACCACTGTTATAAAAAATAACAGCAACACTCGATTGGGGACAGCTTTTATCAGTATGTAAAAAGGGTTATTTTTTCACAACTGCTACAGCTTCATTTTCAGATTTTTCCAAAGTGAAATCTGAGAATAAAACTTTACTAGCCAAAAAAAGAAGTGTGATAAGCAGGATGATGCGCTTTACGTTTTTCATGGTTAAGTAGGTTAATCATTTTGGTTAGCATAAAAGTCCTAAATAACCAAGAAAACACAAAGAAATTTCGACAATAATCGTTAAACAGCATTGAAAATATGCGTTTCATCGATTGCGTATTGGTTTTTAGAAGGTTTTTACTTACTTTATAATATCAAAACCCGTATAAGAACGCAACACCTCCGGAATCACAATACCCTCTTCTGTCTGGTAATTTTCTAAAATTCCAGCCAGCACTCTTGGTAACGCCAAAGACGAACCATTTAGTGTATGGGCCAGTTCATTTTTTCCTTCGTTGTTTTTAAATCGAAGTTTTAGTCGATTGGCCTGAAAGGTTTCAAAGTTGGAAACCGAAGAGATTTCCAGCCACCGTTCTTGAGCCGTTGAATATACTTCAAAATCATAGGTCAATGCGGAAGCAAAAGAAGTATCGCCACCACAAAGTCGCAAAATCCTGTAGGGCAATTTGAGTTCTTTTAAAATGTCTTTAACGTGATTTACCATACCGTCCAAAGCATCATAAGATTTAGATGGGTGCTCCACTCTGATAATTTCCACCTTATCAAACTGGTGCAACCGGTTGAGGCCCCTAACATGCGCACCGTAACTCCCAGCTTCACGACGGAAACATGGGGTATAGCCCGTAATGCCAATAGGCAAATCGCTTTCGTTTAATACCACATCCCTAAAAATATTGGTCCCAGGTACTTCGGCAGTAGGAATCAAATACAGATTATCCTCAGTAACATGATACATCTGTCCCTCTTTATCTGGCAATTGGCCTGTTCCAATACCCGAATCCTCATTTACCAAAAGTGGCAACTGATATTCGGTATAACCGGCCTCCGTATTTTTATCCAAAAAATAAGTAATCAGGGCACGTTGTAGTTTGGCTCCTTTTCCTTTGTAAACTGGAAATCCCGCACCCGTAACCTTATTCCCCAGTTCGAAATCGATGATGTCGTACTTTTTAGCCAATTCCCAGTGTGGCAACGCGTTGCCATGTAACTCAGGAATTTCACCCTCTTTAAATACTTCTTCGTTATCGTCCTCAGAATTTCCTTGGGGTACTGAAGCATGAGGTACATTTGGAATTTGATATAGTAATTCTTTTAAATCATTCGCCGTGGTATTCAACGTTTCCGCGAGCGTTTTTGAAGCTTCTTTCAACGTTCCGGTTTTTGCCTTTAGAGCATTCGCCTCCTCCACTTTTCCCGATTTGAACAATCCTCCAATTTCTTTTGAAATCGAGTTGGATTCGGCCAAAGTATTATCCAATTCGGACTGCGTGCTTCGTCGTTTTTCATCCAAAGCAATCACTTCCTCAATCATTTTTTCAGCATCGATGTTCCTTTTTGCTAGGCGTTCAATGACTTCTGTTTTGTGCTCTCTAATAAATGGGACTTGTAGCATGGTTTAAAATTTAAGCGACAAATTTAAGGAATTACGACAGGAAACAAAGAATTTCTTGTAACTACAATTATCAAATTAAAGGCACCCGATTACTTTGTTAATTTTTTGTAAGTCTTTTTCCTGAAAACCGAAATTCATTTATTTAGATTCCCGTTTTCACGGGAATGACAATTTCAACGGAAACCCCGACTTAAAGTGTCGGGGAGTTCTTTTCAATTTATTCTTTTTTTGAAGGCAAAATCCAATCGCTGTGCTTTAATGGTTCCCAAGGGATATTTGCAATATCGACTTCAGAATCAATAAAATCCTGAAAGGGTTTCCCATTAATGCTTACCCTACTTTTAACGTACACTGCAATATCTTGTCCTTTACTTTTGAAATCGGCTCTTAAATATTGGGCAAATTGCCAAATGACGTCGGGTTTTGTGCCCGCGCTTCGTTGCTGCTTTTTGGTCAAATAATCATTCTGATTGATAATGATTCTTTCCTTTGAATCCTTGTCCACCACGGTATAAATCGTTGAGCCTCTTTTTGCCCTTAACATCATCCGCCACGATAAGCGATGCCCCTCTTCGGTCCAAAGCACGTCATCCTGAAAAAAATGGTGTCGCAACGGCAATGCAATTTGAATCACAAAATATATTGAAAACAATACAACGTAAGCATCCCGAAATTTGGGAAATTTAATTTCACTAGCTTCATAAAAAGGCCTCCTTTTAAGGAAAATGTTGCGAACGGTTTTTGGTTCAAAAAAGAACAAATAAAACGCCAAAGCCAAATATGGAAAAATCCCTATTTGGAACACAATAGAATTGAATAGATGAAATCCTATAGAAATGATGAAAGCCCAATTCCTTGTAGGCTTAAAGAGTAACAACGGTACAATTAAGCCATCAAATAGAATCCCGCCATAGGTCAGCACATAATGCACCCATTTTTGTTGCAAAATATCTCCAATTAAATAGTAATGCGCTTTACCTTTCATTAAAAGCTCGATAAACGAAGTATCCAACCAATCTGGGTAAAACTTGGCTACCGAAGCATAAGTGTACACGATGAATAATTGCAAAATAAACACCCATCGGCACCATTGGGGCATGGCATTGGTTTTCAGTTTCGGGTTCTGTTTTGCATCAATGGAAATATCGTGATTAGCAGGTAAAAATACCATGATAGCACTGACTAGCATCAACAAATAGTAGTGATTGTTGTAAGACGACTTTTGCATCAAATAGCACCCTGCCCATAACACTGCGAAGCCAAACATACTCCACTTATATTTGTAGCCCAACATGATGCATATTCCAAAAAGCCCCATGAAGGCATAGTAGGCATACATGCTTGGCCCTTGAAATATATTTAGCCATTCAAAACCAATAAAGGTAAAGGTGAATTTTGGCTCTACCAACACACGGGTTACCCAGCCTGTGGCAATGGCCCCAATGGATTCCAAGAAACACAAAAGGCCAAAAAATATTCTAAAAATAACAAGCTGGGAATTGTCAATATATTTAAACAGCCAATTATTCAGCATGGTATTTGGCTATATATTGTAGGGAAAATGCCCTATCCTTTTGAAGTTGCTCCTTTAAAACCTCAATGGAATCAAATTTTTGCTCATCACGAATGCGTTCGAGTAGATCTATTTGAAGCTCTCTCCCATAAATAGAAGCATCAAAGTCGAAAAAATGAATTTCGACGGATTCCTTTTCTCCATTAACCGTAGGATTCATGCCGATATTCATCATGCCATAAACTGTTATACCATCAATTTCTGATTTCACAACATAAGACCCATGTTTTGGAATCAACTTATAATCTTCGGTAATACGTAGGTTTGCAGTTGGAAAATCCAAAGTTTTACCGATACCCCTTCCTTTAATTATAGTGCCGGTCAACATGAACGCGTAGCCCAGGTATTTATTGGCCTTTCTTAAATCGCCTTCCAAAAGGGCCCTTCTAATTTTTGTTGAACTTACTGCAACGTCATTGATATCCTGTGCCGAAATTTCCTCCACTTCAAAACCGAACATCTCACCATATTTTTTCAAATCCTCAATGTCGGCATTTCTATTTCTTCCAAAGCGGTGGTCGTAACCGATAATGACTTTTTTAGCATTTAATTTATCCACCAGCACTTGTTGAACGAACTCCTCGGCACTTAATCTTGAGAATTCCTTTGTGAATTTTTTAATCAACAAATAATTCAACCCCAGATCTTTAAGAATCTTGCTTCGCTCGTCAATCGTGTTAATCAATTTAATCCCGGAATCTTTCTGCAGCACCATTCTCGGATGGGGAAAAAAGGTGAGAATGACAGATTTTAAGCCTTCTTTCTCCCCATCCATAATCAACCGTCTTACTATTTTTTGATGGCCTATATGCACGCCGTCAAAAGTGCCAATTGTCACAATAGTTGGTTCTTCGGATCTATAGGTTTCTACCTTTACAACTTTGCCCATGAAATTCTGTCAATTGCTCAATTCAGCAAAAAAAACTAGATTTGTTAATAAAAAAGCCCCAAAATGGTTACGAAAACAAATCTACATTATGTTTTTTCAACTGCAATGTTTTTGCTCGTCTTTTCTGTTTATGGACAGCAATCTCCTTGGACCAAAGTAAAAAGCATTCAGAATAATCAGGCACTCTCAAAACTAAATTTGGAATCTGCTGAAGTGGATTATTTTAGTTTAAATCAAACGGAATTCTTACAAAACTTAGCGTCGGCCAGCACCAATAAAAACGGAACGGCAACAATCAGTATTCCAACTGAAAATGGCGAAATACATGCTTTTGAAATTGAGGAAAGGTCTGTTTTTTCACCAGAATTAGCAGTCCAATTCCCAGATATCAAATCTTATGTGGGCTACGCTATTGATGGCTCTGGAGTACGTTTGCGCATGAGTGTTTCGCCTAACGGTATTCAAACCATGATTTCGTATGCAGATAAACCCATGGTTTTTATGCAGCCTTTGGAAAGAGGTTCTGAGCAATATCTAGTATACCAAAAAGGCGATAAAAAAGGTGAGCTTGCTGGGTTCAAATGTAACACCATAGAAACATTAAAAACAAAAGCTTCAAAATCGGGTGGCGCAAAAATAGATGAAGGTGGTGCCAATGACCAAACTCTTCAGACCTTTAGGATAGCTATTTCAACTACTGGGGAATACACAGCTTACCACGGCGGGACAGTTGGAGGTGCTTTAGCAGGTATTAATGCCACCCTTACAAGGGTTAATGAAATTTTTGAAGCAGACATGGCCGTTACTTTTGAATTGGTAAATGCCACACAATTAATTTATACCAACAGTGCGACGGACCCGTATTCGAACCCTAGCGTTGGTACGGATGAAAACAATTCCAACAACCTCGATGGGTGGAGTTTGCAATTACAGAATACCTTATCATCAACCATTGGTAATGCGGCCTATGATATCGGGCATTTGTTTGGTGATGATGGCGGTGGTGGGAGTGCAGGCTGTATTCGCTGTGTGTGCAGGGATGACAACACCTCGGACGATATGGACTTAAACAAAGGAAGTGCTTATACCTCACCTCCAAATGGTGTCCCAGAAGGAGACACGTTTGACTTAAATTATGTTATCCACGAAATAGGTCACCAAATGGGGGCAAACCATACTTGGGCCTTTGATACCGAGTCTGGCACTAATGTAAACTCAGAACCAGGAAGTGGTTCTACCTTAATGGCTTATGCTGGTATTACTGGACCTGACGATGTGGCTTCTGATAGTGACCCTTATTTCCATTACCATAGCATTAAACAGATTTTAGATAATTTAACCTCTAAAAGCTGTCAAACCACCTCGGCATTAACCAATAATCCTCCAAGCGCTAATGCAGGGAGCAATTATGTAATTCCAGCCGGAACGCCATATGTGCTTAAAGGAAGTGCCACAGATTCGGATTCTGGCGACGTTCTGACCTATTGTTGGGAACAAACCGATAGTGGTAAAACGGACTACCAAAACTTTGGGCCAACATTGACCAGCAGTTCCATGAATCGGTCATTACCTCCGTCTACCTCGCCCGACAGGTATATCCCAAGGTTAAGCAGTGTACTGGAAGGCAATATTACACAAACGAATCCAGGGTTGGGAAGTGATTGGGAAACCGTAGCCACAGTGGATAGAACACTAAATTGGGCATTAACCGTAAGGGATAGAAATCCGGCGAGTACGACAGTAGGACAATCAAGCTATGACAGAATGCAAATACAGGTTGTTGATGGTACAGTCCCTAACCCTGTTGGGCCTTTTGTAGTTACATCTCAAAATACTAATGGTATCCAATGGACCCAAAACACTTCCGAAACCATTACTTGGGACGTGGCCGGAACGGATGCAAATGGCATTAACACGTCTAACGTTAATATACTATTATCAACTGATGGTGGCGAAACTTTTAGTACTGTATTAGCTTCGAGCACCCCAAATGATGGTTCCGAAACTATAACCGTCCCCAATATTGCGGCACCTTTCTGTAGGATTATGATTGAACCTGTCGGCAATATTTATTACGCCGTGAATACTGAGGATTTTGCTATTGGATATATCGTTACAACCACATGTAACCAACAATATGCTTCAAGTTCCAATTTGAATTTACCCATCACCGACGGCAATTCTGTTACAAATATTATTAATGTTCCGGACAGCGGAACAATAAGCAGTATCAAAACAAATGTTGATGTCACACATACCTATATCAGTGATTTAATCGTCACCTTAGAACACCCAAATGGTAGCACCTCCTCCGTAATATGGAATGAAAACTGTTTTAATAGTCCTGGCTATCAAGATTTTGATATCATTTTTGATAATGAGGGGTCGGCAGTAGCATGTGCTTCTCCGACCAATGGCACATATATTCCTGCAAATTCTTTAAGCATTTTTGATGGCCTTGATAGTCAAGGTAATTGGCAAATTTCCGTTAGTGATGGTTTTGCTGGAGATACGGGCACCTTGAATGATTGGTACGTAGAATTCTGTATTACAACTGTAGTACTAGGCAATGATGACTTTAATGGACTTACTGGACTAGAAGTATTCCCCAATCCATCAGAAGGCAAATTCAACGTACAATTAGAAACTATTACCGAAAGTAACACTGTCAATATTGCGGTTTATGATTTGAAAGGCAGAAGTATTTATGCCAATACTTTCAAAAGTACCAGCAAATTTGAACAAACTATAGATTTAGGCAAAGTGCAATCTGGGCTTTATATTTTGAAAGTAAGTGACGGCCAGAGGACATCCAGCCGAAAAATTGCTATCGAGTAGACCTCACTATTTCCCATTAAAGGTATTCATCGTATTATTTACCCCTGAAAGGACAAAGGATTTAATCAATTCTAATGATTTATCGAGACGCTCCGGAAGTTTAGAATACTCGTCCTCCGTCCATTCTCCCAAGACATAATCCACTTGCCTACCTTTGGAAAAGGCATCGCTAATTCCAAATCTGAACCGGTTATATTTGGTTGTATTTAATTTATCCTGAATATCCTTTAGGCCGTTATGCCCGCCATCACTGCCTTTAGTTTTTAAGCGAATGCTACCAAAAGGGAGATTCAAATCATCTGTTACGACCAAAAGGTTTTCTAATGGCACTTTTTCTTTAGTGAGCCAATACTGTACAGCCTTTCCACTAAGGTTCATAAAGGTACTTGGTTTTAGAAAAATGAAAGTCCTCCCCTTTAATTTATAAATAGCAACATCCCCCAATTTTTGGGTTTCAAAAGAGACATCTTCCTTAGAGGCAAAATGGTCCAAAACTTTAAAACCAATATTATGACGCGTTTCTTGGTATTTTTCGCCAATATTGCCCAAACCAACTATTAAAAATTTCTTCATAGGGTCTTCATTATGTGAAATCTTTTTCAACTTAAACCATCGTCTAAAAAACTTGCACATCTCTCTTTCAATTAAAATCTGGTCAAAAATAAAAAAGCATCCTGAAAATCAGAATGCTTTCTTTTTAATTTATGTCTTCTACTAAGAAACCGCTTTTAGTTTCTTCAGTGTTGTTTTGGTCAATTTGTCCTCCGCGTAAGCCTTGGTAACATTTAATTTCTTGTCGTTGCTACTTGGCAATTCAAACATCGCATCGGTCAAAATTTCTTCGCAAAGCGAGCGCAAACCTCTGGCCCCTAATTTATACTCTATAGCTTTGTCTACAATAAAACCTAAAGCTCCATCCGTAATACTAAAATCGATATCGTCCATGGCAAACAGCTTTTTATACTGCTTGATAATGGCATTTTTAGGCTCTGTCAAAATCGCCCTCAACGTCTTAGCGTCAAGCGGATCCATATAGGTAAGCACTGGTAATCGACCAATAATTTCAGGAATTAACCCAAAATCCTTTAAATCCTTCGGAATAATATATTGCAACAGATTGTCCTGATCTATCACCTCATCAGACATGGAAGCCGCATAACCCACCGCTTTCATATTCAAACGTTTTGTGATTACACGTTCAATGCCATCAAAAGCACCTCCTGCAATAAACAGAATGTTTTCGGTATTTACTTCAATGAATTTTTGGTCTGGGTGTTTTCTACCTCCTTTTGGCGGTACGTTTACAACGGTTCCCTCCAAAAGTTTTAATAAAGCTTGTTGCACCCCTTCGCCTGAGACATCACGCGTTATAGAAGGGTTGTCACTTTTTCTGGCAATCTTATCTATTTCATCAATAAAGACGATACCTTTTTCGGCTTTCTCCAAATTGTAGTCGGCAGCTTGAAGTAAACGTGTTAAGATACTCTCTACATCCTCACCAACATAACCTGCCTCAGTCAGAACTGTAGCATCCACTATGGCCAAAGGCACATTAAGCATTCGGGCAACTGTTTTTGCCATTAAGGTTTTACCTGTACCCGTTTGCCCCACCATGATAATATTACTCTTTTGAATTTCAATATCATCATTTGAAGGCGCTTGCAACAAACGCTTGTAGTGATTGTAGACAGCAACAGCCATCACCTTTTTGGTCATTTCCTGACCGATGATATACTCATCCAAAAAGGCCTTGATCTGTTGAGGCTTTCTAAGTTTTAACTCTGCGGAAAGATCATTATTGTCGTTTTGTTTAGATTCTTCTAAAACAATCCCGTGTGCCTGCTCTATACATCTATCACAAATGTGGGCGTCTAGGCCGGCTATTAAGAGATTTGTTTCAGGCTTTTTTCTACCGCAAAACGAGCATTCTAATTCTTCTTTTGCCATTAATCATTGGGTTTTCAGGGAAGCAAATTATTTCTTAGTGCTTCATTTGGAACTGATAAAATTACAAAAAATATTTAACTATCTTGACAAAATCTCGTCGATCATGCCATATTCCTTGGCCTTATCAGCTTTCATCCAATAATCCCTATCACTATCTTCATAAACTTTGTCGTAATCCTGACCCGAATGCTTACTAATGATACGGTATAATTCCTCTTTCAAGGTCAAGATTTCTTTGGCTGTAATTTCGATATCGCTGGCCTGACCTTGTGCACCTCCCATTGGTTGATGGATCATCACCCTCGAGTGGGTTAGTCCACTACGTTTTCCTTTTTCACCAGCGCAAAGTAATACGGCGCCCATTGAAGCGGCCATACCAGTACAAATCGTAGCCACATCGGGTTTAATAAACTGCATGGTGTCATAAATGCCCAAACCGGCATAAACGCTACCGCCCGGGGAGTTGATGTAAATTTGAATATCCTTTGAAGCATCGGTACTTTCCAAAAACAGTAACTGGGCCTGAATAATATTAGCCACTTGATCATTGATACCGGTACCCAAAAAGATAATCCGATCCATCATCAAACGAGAAAACACATCGAAAATCGCAATATTCATTTGGCGTTCCTCGATAATGTTCGGTGTTAAGCCCACGGGATACATGCTACTAATGATCTTGTTATAATATGTACTGCTGATGCCTTGGTCCTTTATGGCGAATTTTTCAAATTCTTTTGCGTAATCCATATATGAAATGTCTTTTTCCTTTAAAATTTATAAATGAAATGATTCAATAAAAAAAATGCGCTTGAACGTCAATGGTTCAAGCGCATAAATATAATGAATATATATTTTATTATTTATCGCCGTAAACTTCTTTAACAAACTTTTCGTAACTCAATTCCTTGGTCTTTAAGTTGGCCTTTTCCTTGTAAAGTGCAATCAGTTTTTGGCTGATCAGTTGCTCCGAAATACGACGCGCTTCTTCCTGGTTTCCAAGAACTCTAGCGGCAATACCTTCCAATTCTTCATCCGAAGGGTCTAACTGACCGAATTGCGCCATCTGTGCTTTTATCATTTCCTTAGCATGCCCTTTGATGTCTTCTATTGTGACTTGGATATCATTCTCTTGAATTAATTTACCTTCAATCAACTGATACCTTAGGCTTTTTTCAGACTTTTCATATTCTTCTTTTGCCTGAGCCTCATCCAATTCGGTTTCACCAGAAGCTTGCATCCATTTGGTTAAAAACTCAGCCGGCAAGTCAAATTTCGTATTGTCCACCAAATACTCGGTAACGTCGTTTAACAATTTCTGGTCAGATTGCTGTTTAAATTGTTTTTCGGCATCTTCTTTAATTTTGGCTCTCATTTCTGTTACCGAAGTCACCACCTTAGGCCCGAACAATTTATCAAACAATTCTTGGTCCAAATCTGCCAATTCGCGGGTGTTGATTTCATTAATGGTGAATTGCACTTCGATATCCAAACCATGTGCCCTATCGTGATCTACCTTTAAAGCATGCATCAACTCATGATCGTCCTCATACAACCCTTTTGTGTTTAGGGTAATTACGTCACCCACTTTTGCACCAATAAATTGTTTTTCAGTAGATTTTCCTTTGAATTTATCCAAAGTCAAAGTCACTTTATTGTCAATTTCCTCGGCTTCATTAGTGTATGTTCCGGTAATTTCACTGGCTTTTGCAACCGTATCCTGAGACACCAATTTTCCATATTGCTTTTGGATACGCTCAACCTGCTCGTCAATCATCTTGTCATCCGCCACAATATTATAGTAGGCAATCGCTTTTTTGCTTTTTAGGTCAACATCAAATTCTGGCGCAAGCCCTAATTCAAATTCAAAAGAAAAAGCGTCACCATCCCAATCAATATCGTCCTGTTGTTTTGGTAACGGCTGTCCTAAAACGTCCAACTTTTCCTCCGTTAAATATTTATTCAATGCATCCTGAAGCAACTTGTTTACCTCATCTACCAATACGGCCTTTCCGTACTGCTTCTTTACCATTCCCATTGGTACGTGTCCTTTTCTGAACCCCGGAATATTGGCCGTTTTGCGATAATCGGATAGGATTTTCTCAACCTTATCACTGTAGTCTTCCTTCGCGATATCTACTTTTACTACCGCATTTAATGCATCTAAATTTTCTCTTGTAATATTCATACTATTGATATGCGCCTAATCAGGCATTTAATAAATAGGCATTTCAGCCTAAAATCCTCTAATCAAAATTGGGATGCAAAATTAGTATATTTTTACATCCCTGCAAAGTTTTTAATCTCTTGAATTTGAGCTACTTTTTATCTTCTTTTAAAAGCGAATGCAATATGGACTGAAGGATGGACAACAGAATACTGAAAAGGATGGCCCACCAGAAGTTTTTAACTGAAAATCCCGAGATCAATTCGTCTGCCAAAAGAATGATAACAGCGTTGATGACCAACAAAAAGAGGCCGAAAGTAAGAATTGTTGCCGGAAGGGTAAAAATCACCAAAATGGGTTTTACCAAAAGATTTAAAATTGAAATAACAACGGCAACAATAAGCGCACCAACGTATCCATCAACATTTACCCCAGATAAAAAATGGGCCAAAATGAATACGGCCACGGCGTTAAGCAAAAGTTTTAGAATGAGTTTCATAATAAATGAATTTATGTTTTTTTTAATTCAAGAATGCGACCACCGCCTCAAAAAAGGCTTTGGGGTTTTCGGCGTGCAACCAATGACCTGCATTAGGGATGTTTACAATGTCAGCTTTAGAAAAATGGTTTTTGATGATGCGCTCATCCTCAGCACCAATATATTCGGAGCGGTCCCCACGTAAAAATAAGGCTTCGCCCTCAAATCTGGCATAGCTGGGCAAGGGTTCGCCAACTTCGCTGACTTCCTCGCGCAAAACTTCCAAATTGATGCGCAAACCCAACTGTCCTTTTTCTACCCAGTATAAATTTTTAAGCAAAAACATGCGTGTTCCGGGATCTGACACATATGTACTCAAAACCTTATCTGCTTCTCCTCTACTTTTTACGATATCAAAATCCAAAGCACTCAAGCCATTTAAAATATCTTGATGATGCACGGGATAAAAGCGTGGCGAAATATCGGCCACCAATAATTTATCAATCATTTCGGGATACTGGCTTGCAAACAACATTGCCGTTTTTCCTCCCATGGAGTGCCCTAAAAGGATGATATCCTTCAAATTTTTGGCATCACAATAGTGTTTTAAATCCTCCGCCAATACCTCATAACTAAATGCGTCATCATGGAAACTATGCCCATGATTGCGCTGGTCCACTAGATGTACTTCGTAACCCAATTCGGCAAAATTTTTGCCATGGGTTTTCCAATTGTCGCTCATACCCAAGAAGCCGTGCAAAATGACCATTGGTTTTCCCTCGCCTAAAATGTTTGAATGTAAAATCTGCTTTTCTGCCACTAATTCACTAATTTATTTTTCTTTAAAGACACGTATTACACTAATTTTCACAAATTGACATACTGTATACTGCCACTGCCAACTGCCTACTATTTTAACTTCCTCAAATACATCTGTATCACATTTTCCACACCTAAATACAAACTTTCAGCCACCAAGGCATGTCCAATAGATACTTCCAATAAATTTGGAATATTTTGTTTAAAAAACTCAATATTATCCAAAGACAAATCATGCCCTGCATTAATACCCAAACCCAATTCATTGGCCAAAACGGCGCTTTCCGTATATGGTTTTACGCCATCTTTATTACCCAATCCATATTGATGTGCAAAACTTTCAGTGTACAATTCAATTCTATCTGTACCCGTTTCCTTGGCCCCTTCAATTTGTTTTAAAACCGGATCTACAAAAATGGAAGTACGAATCCCGTTATTCCGAAATTCCGAAATCACGTCCACCAAAAAATCCTTATGTTTAATCGTGTCCCAACCTGCGTTGCTCGTAATAGCATCCTCAGCATCGGGCACTAAAGTGACCTGCGTAGGTTTTACCTCTAAAACTAAGTCCATAAAAGAAGGAATCGGATTGCCTTCAATATTAAACTCGGTGTACACCTCCGGCTTTAAATCCCGTGCATCCTGATAGCGGATATGGCGTTCGTCCGGCCTTGGATGAACAGTAACCCCCTCGGCACCAAAACGTTGCACGTCCTTGGCAAATTCTACCACATTGGGCACATCACCCCCTCGGGAATTCCTTAAGGTAGCAATCTTGTTGATATTAACGCTTAGCTTGGTCATCAATTCATTTTTACCGCACAAAAATACAAACTAGAACAGGCTTAAGTAGCATTTTTTTGATTAATTTGCAGTATGAAGTCGCTAGCAATGAAACTTTCGGAATTGGTCATCAATGACATCAAACCCCTACCAAGTAGCAGTAAAATAAGTGAATTGCAGGAGGTATTCAATCAATTGACCTACACGCATTTGCCCATAATGGACGACAACGGTGTTTTTATAGGAACGTTTTTTGAAACCGACGTGCATTGTTTTGAAAGCAACAAATTGGCGAAAGACTACCTTTATGCCATTGAAGATTTTTATGTTCGGGACACTACGATTTGGCTGGATGTTTTGGAGGCTTTTGCACAGAATTCCACCAACATAATGCCCATTTTAAACGAGGAAAACGTTTATATAGGTTACTACGAATTGAATGACGTCATCGGCCTTTTTAATGAATCGCCCTTTTTCTTTGAAAGCGGTGGTGTTTTGGTAGTTGAAAAGGGCATCAATGATTATTCTTTTAGCGAAATCAGTCAAATTGTAGAATCTAATGGGGGCAAATTGCTTGGGGCATTTATTTCAAAAATTAAAAACGATGTGGTGCAAGTTACCTTAAAAATTGGTAGCACAGGATTGAACGACATTATTCAAAGCTTTAGGCGCTACAGCTACAATATTGCCACTGTCCATAAAGAAGATAATTTTACCCAAAGTTTAAAAGAGCGGTCGGACTACCTCAATAAATATTTGAATATTTAAACATTTGTACATGAAAATTGCCGTTTTTGGACGTTTTAGCAACAAGTTTACATTGACATCCTTAGATACGCTGCTGATATATTTGGTAAAAAAAGATGCCGAAGTATTTATTGAATCCGACTTTTCGGAATTGATAAAATCCTCTTCGCATAAAAAATCTTTTTACGACACTTTTGAAACCTTCGAAAAACTGGACGAGTCTTTTGATTTGCTGGTGAGTATCGGTGGCGACGGCACCATTTTAAGAGCCATTACCTTTGTAACCAATTTAGATATCCCAATTGTTGGCATCAACACCGGTCGCTTAGGGTTTTTGGCTACCATTCAGGTGGAAGATATTGAAAAGGCGATGGAAAACATCATCAAGGGTAGGTACAAAGTTTCCGAGCGCAGTATGCTTTCCATTGAAACCTCTCCCAAAACCGATGAAATATTCCCGCTAAATTTTGCTTTAAATGAAATAGCGGTAAGCCGTAAAAACACCACCTCCATGATTACGGTAGAAACTTTTTTGGATGGCGAATTTCTAACCTCTTATTGGAGCGATGGTTTAATTATTTCAACACCAACAGGCTCTACGGGATACTCCCTAAGTTGTGGTGGCCCGGTAATTACCCCTAGCACCAATAGTTTTGTGCTAACCCCTATTGCACCCCATAACTTAAGTGCTCGCCCATTGATTATTCCAGATTCTACTGAAATACAGCTTCGCGTCAACGGTAGGGAGGAACAACATTTGGTGTCTTTGGATTCTAGAATTGCTACGCTGGACAACGATACGCTGATCACCATTAAAAAAGCAGATTTTAAAATTAAGATGATCGACCTACTGGATGAAAGCTTTTTAAAGACCCTAAGGAAGAAAATGCTTTGGGGTGAAGACAAGCGTAACTAAACAATAATTCCGCATTATTTCTGTTTTAGCTTCATACAATTTCCCTCAAATTGTAATAGGCTCATCTTATTTATTATATTTGCAAACTTTAAAAGGCTATGCGCTACGTAACCCTATTCATAATAAGCATCTTAACCATGCAATTAAGTTTCTCTCAAATCAACGAAATCGGTGTTTTTTTGGGCGGGAGCAACTTTATTGGCGATGTTGGTGCCACGGATTATATTTCCCCAAATCAATTTGCCATTGGTGGTATTTATAAATGGAACAGAAGTAAACGACATTCGTATCGTGTGTCGCTGATTTTCAGTGAACTGGAAGGTATTGACGCGGAATCTGACGACCCAAGACGACAACAGCGAGGCCTGAGCTTTAATACCAGTGTTATGGAAGTTTCGGCGGGTATGGAGTTTACCTTTATGGACTTTAACCTTCATGAGGGACGACCTGTGGCTACACCATATTTGTACACCGGAATTAGCATTGCGAAACATGATAACAACTACTACAATGCTGGAGTGTTGACCTCCGAAAACAGTGAGAGTTGGGCTTACGGCATCCCCATGGTTTTAGGTTTTAAAATGCGTTTTATCGAGAATTTTATTTTAGGTTTGGAAGTTGGTGCGAGGTATACCTTTACTGATGAAATTGACGGAAGTGTTCCCGATGGGGAATTTAGAAGGGCGCAGTTCAGTATTGGCAACATCAACAATAACGATTGGTACATGTTTTCGGGCATTACGCTAACGTATACATTTGGGGAAAATCCCTGCTACTGTGTAGAATAATGGATTTAAAGGACAACATACTGCTTAATGCTTTACCCCGGCACATCGCCATCATCATGGACGGCAATGGACGTTGGGCAAAGCAAAAGGGTATGGTACGTGCTTTTGGTCACGAAAATGGCACCAAAGCGGTACGTAGAACTGTGGAGGCCTGCGCCGAACTGGGCGTATCGAACCTAACGCTATATGCCTTTTCCACTGAAAACTGGAATCGTCCAAAACTAGAGGTAAAAACCTTGATGAAGCTGTTGATTTCATCGTTAAAAAGGGAAATTAAAACCCTTCAGGACAACGATATCAAGTTGTCTGCAATCGGCAACCTCAATTCGCTCCCCGAAAAAGTGAACAAAGAACTTTCAGAAGTGATGGAGCGCACCAAAGATAATAGTCGCATGACGCTGACCTTGGCACTGAGCTACGGTTCACGGGAGGAACTGTTAAACGCCGTTAAAGAAATTAGCAATAACGTTAAAAATAATATAATTTCGCCCGATGCTATTGATGAATCGATTATTAATAAGCATCTTTACACGCAAAATTTGCCAGACGTGGATTTGCTTATCAGGACCAGTGGCGAACAACGTATTAGTAATTTTTTGCTTTGGCAAATAGCCTACGCTGAGTTGTACTTTACAAGCGTACTTTGGCCAGATTTTACCAAGCAACATTTGTATGAAGCGATTATAGAATATCAAAAAAGAGAACGACGATTTGGGAAAACAAGTGAGCAACTTAGCTAATACCTTCTTATTGAAAACTTACCTCAAACATTGTATAGCGTTAGTACTTATAGCACTTAGCTTCGCGCTTCATGGGCAGAATATTCAATACGAAAATAGCAAGAAATATAATTTGGCCGGTGTTTCGGTGTCCGGAAATACCAGTTTTAACGAACAGACCATTGTGGCCTATTCTGGCCTAAGAAAAGGCAAGGAAATCATGATTCCGGGCGAAGATGTGGCCAATGCCATCAAAAAATTGTGGAATTCCAAACTCTTCAGCGATATTGAAATCTTCATAAAAAATATTGAAGGCAATAATGTCTTTTTAGAGATTCAGCTTTCAGATTTGCCACAATTGAATGAGATAAAAATAACCGGGGTTAAAAAGGGAAAAAAGGAAGGTATAATCAACGACAACAAGTTGAAAAAAGGCACGAAAGTTACGGAAAACCTTATCACCACTACAAAGAACTTTTTAATTAAAAAATACAGGAAGCAAGGATTTTATAACGCCAAGGTGAATATCAATACCATTGAGGTTAAAGATTCGTTGGACAAGGCCAGAGTGAATATGGTTGTAGCTGTGGATAAGGGCCAAAAGGTAAAAATCAAGGATATTGTCTTTGATGGCCGTTCGGCGCTGAAGGAAAAACACCTGCGCAAGGCCATGAAAAGTACCAAGAAGATTAATCGGCTTCGTGTTTATAAGCGTTCAAAATTTATTGATTCAGCCTATCAGGCAGATTTATCTGCTTTAATTGATAAATACGCTGAAAACGGGTATCGGGATGCGCGAATTATTTCAGATAGCATCAGTGTGAATAGCGACAGGACCATTTCTATCCATTTGAAATTGGAAGAAGGCACTTTGTATAAGTTTGGAAAAATTGATTTTATAGGAAATACGGTTTATACGGACCGACAATTAAATCGTTATCTGCGCATCAAAGAAGGAGACACCTACAATGGCGTATTGTTGCAGGAACGTATTGCCGATAATTCCAAACCGGATGCTGATGATATTACCAACTTGTATCAAAATCATGGCTATTTGTTCTCAACCATAAACCCTGTGGAAGTTAGTGCCGAAAATAATGTTATCGATATGGAAATTCGTATTTCCGAAGGTAAACCTGCCTATTTTGATAATGTTACCGTTTCTGGAAACGATAAGACTAATGACCATGTGATTTACCGGGAAATGCGTACCCGCCCCGGGCAATTGTATAGTAAGTCCAATGTAGTGAGAACCATTCGTGAATTGGGGCAATTGGGCTTTTTTGATGCTCAGGAGCTTACTCCGGATATCAAAAATCCTAATCCAAATGAAGGTACGGTAGATGTGGAATATACTGTAAAAGAAACTGGATCCAGTCAAATAGAACTCCAAGGTGGCTATGGTGGCGGTGGCTTCATTGGTACTCTTGGGCTATCCTTTAACAACTTTGCGATTAAGGATATTTTCAAAAAAGATGCATACAAGCCCATTCCTATGGGCGATGGTCAAAAATTGGCCTTGAGATTACAAGCAAGCCGATTTTTCCAAACCTATAGCTTTTCATTCTCTGAGCCATGGTTAGGCGGTAAACGTCCAGTGCAGTTTTCGACCTCTATATCGCATACCAAACAGTTTTTGTTTGACCCTGTTACCAGAGGCGCAGATCGCGACCAAAGTTTTAATATTACTGGAATCACTCTTGGTCTAGCCAAACGCTTAACCGTTCCTGACGATTATTTCACTCTTTCGCAGGCTTTAAGCTTCCAGCTTTATGATTTGAACAACTACAACACTGGGCTTTTTACGTTTGGTAACGGTAGTTCTAGAAACCTATCATATACCATAGGGCTAAGCCGAAATAACACAAGAATTGATCCAATATTCCCAACAGGTGGATCTAATTTTAACGTTACGGCCAAACTTTCTATTCCTTACTCTTTGTTTGATGGCGTGGATTATGAAGCCTTGAATAATGAACGTAAGGACAAGCAACAAATAATAGATAATTTCAGACTGAACTCAAACCCTACACCTGCTGAAACTAAAGAGTTTAATGAGGCATCAACAAGAAGATCTGAAATAGACCAAGAACGTTTTAAATGGCTTGAGTTCTACAAAATCAATTTTAAAGGAGACTGGTATACTGAGATTGTCAAAAATTTGGTTTTAAAACCAACTGTTGAATTTGGTTTTCTAGGCGCCTATAATAATGCTAGAGGAGAAATCCCTTTTGAACGTTTCTTTTTAGGTGGTGATGGTTTAGGCAACTTTGCGTTGGACGGCAGGCAGGTTATTGCCTTGCGTGGTTACCCAAACCAATCGCTTTCAAGTAGGGATGGTGGTACCATTTATAATAAATTCTCACTGGAATTGCGCTATCCAATAACTTTGGAAGCCTCGGCCAAAATTTTTGCCTTAACCTTTTTAGAGGGTGGTGCTTCTTATGATAATTTTAGGGATTATAACCCATTTAACCTTCAAAGGTCGGCAGGTGTAGGCGTGCGTATATTTATGCCAGCCTTCGGTTTACTGGGTATAGATTTCGGTCATGGTTTCGATCCTATTCCGGGTGATGCAGAAAAAAGCGGATGGCAAACGCACTTCATTATCGGTCAGCAATTTTAAAGAAAATTTTATTTTTGGCACGATATTTTCTAACAACAGTGTGATGATTTGATTGGAATTAAAATTTTTAAGATTATATTTCGTTAATTTTGAAGATTGTAATTCGAAATAGTGGCAGAACAGCAAATAAATCATCTGTCGTTTTTAGAATTTATAAATGATAAAACTTAAACTACAGATGCGAAACAACGTTCTTTTTTTATTGACGGTAGCAGTAATGCTTAGTATTTCCGCTCATGCTCAGCGTGGTGTAAGAATAGCATATATCGACACGGAATATATCCTGGAAAAAGTGCCGGAATATCAGGAGGCCATGACCCAATTGGATGCGAAAGCTCAAAAATGGAAGAATGAAATTCAAGGCAAGCTTTCAGAAATAGCTCAAAAACGTAAGGATCTGAGCAACGAAAAGGTGCTGTTGACCAATGAGCTGATCGAGGAGCGCGAGGAGGATATCGCCTATGAGGAAAAAGAAATACTAGACTATCAGCAAAAGCGGTTTGGCCCAAACGGGGATTTGATGATTCAACAAAAACAGTTGATGCAACCTATTCAAGATCAAATTTTTGCAGCAGTACAAGATATGGCAGAAAGTAGAAAATACGATTTTATTTTTGACAAATCAGCCGACGTAGTGATGCTCTATTCAGCCAAACAATACGATATAAGTGATCAAGTATTGAGAGTGATTACAAGGTCATCCAAAAGAAAGCAAGCGCAAAGCAGGGCCCAACGTAAGGCTGCTGAAAAGGAGGAGGTAGTTCCCGATATTAATTATGAACTGGAGGAACGCCAAAAAGCCTTGGAAGAGAAAAAGGAGGCGCGCGAAAGTGCAGTGGAAAAGCGCAGACAGGAAATTTTAGCAGCACGCGAAAAGAAAAAACTGGAAGCCGAGGCAAGACGCCAACAAATATTGGAAGAACGCGAAAAAGCAAGGCAGGCCAAATTGGATGCCAGAAATAAAGTAACTGAGACCGGTTCAGAGGAAACATCAACTAGTATAGGAAGCGAAGAGACTGTACAAAATGAAAGTACGGGGACAGAGGAAGCGAAAACGACAGAAGTAAAAACTGGAGAAGCTGAATCGCAAAGCGAGACCAAAACCAGAGAGCAACTGATTGAGGAAAACCGTCAAAAGAAATTAGCCGACCGTGAGGCCCGGAAAAAGGCATTGGAAGAGCGAAAAAAGAAAATATTAGAAGAGCGCCAAAAAGCTCTTGAAGAAAGACAAAAAGCGAGAGACAGTATAAAAAACAATTAAACTTTAAAATTATAACACATTAATACATTTTTGAAAATGAAACATTTTAAAACACTTTTAGTAGCAACTGCTTTATGCATAGGATCGATTGGTTTTGTAGGGGCCCAAAGCAAAATTGCGCATATAAATACCCAGGAATTAATTCAAGCTATGCCAGAGATGGCAGAGGCGAAGTCGCAATTGGAAACCCTTTCCAAAACCTATCAAACGGATTTGCAAAATATGGGTAACGAGTTCCAAACCAAGGTAAAGCAATACGATGCGGAAGCGGCGACCAAGACCCAAGAAGAAAATACCAAGCGCGCTCAAGAGGTACAAACAATGGAGCAAAACATCCGTCAGTACCAAGCCAAAGCGCAACAGGATTTACAGAAAAAAGAGTTTGATCTATTAAAACCTATTACCGAAAAAGCTAAAGCGAAAATTTTGGAAGTAGCTAGAGCCCAAGGTTTTGATTACGTATTGGATTCCTCACAAGGTGCAACCATAATGGCTGACGGTAAGGATTTATTAGCAGATGTTAAAAAAGCGTTGAATATCCAATAATAACTTCGAAAGGAAATAAACTAGGAAAAGCTGCTTTTATAAGGCAGCTTTTTTAATTTAGGGAAACTTTTATTAAAATTGGATTTTAATGAATTAGTTGAACTTATCCTGATGAAAATCAGGATCTCTTTATATATTAGTAAACTTCATTTTGAATTCGCATGAGCAGTTCCCCTATTGGCATTTTTGATTCTGGTGTTGGAGGTACTTCTATTTGGAAGGAAATTCATCACTTATTGCCCTACGAAAGCACCATTTATTTAGCCGATAGTGTTAATGCACCTTATGGCCCAAAAGGTGCGGACAAGATCATTGAACTGAGTGTCAAAAACACAGAATTGCTTTTACAAAAAGGTTGCAAACTTATCGTAGTCGCCTGTAATACGGCCACCACAAATGCCATTGATTTCCTGCGTACAAATTATAACGTCCCTTTTATCGGTATAGAACCTGCGATAAAACCGGCTGCACTTCATACGAAAAACAAAGCCGTTGGTATTCTGGCTACTCATGGCACCCTAACCAGTGCCCTATTCTCAAAGACCTCAGGGCTTTTTACCAAAGATATCCATGTGATTGAACAGGTTGGCAATGGTATTGTAGAATTGATAGAAAGTGGCAAACTACACTCCGAAGAAATGAAAACGCTCCTATCGGAATATTTAAAACCCATGATGGAAGCTAATATTGATTATTTGGTTTTAGGATGCACGCATTACCCCTATTTGATGCCGTTGCTAGTTGATTTATTACCAAGCCATGTTAAAATTATTGATTCTGGTGAAGCAGTGGCCCGACAGACGAAAGCCATATTGGAGCAACATGAATTGCTTAACACTGAAATGGCAAAACCAAAACTTCAATTTTTTACAAATGGTAATGTTGAAGTCATGAGTTCTTTGTTAGGTCAGAAGTATCAGGTGGATTACCTAAAATTTTAATCTTTTGAGTTGTGGATTCCTGCCTGCGCAGGAATGACAAAAACGCCGAAAGCCTAATCTTTACTCCCTAAACCAACTCGCATATTTGATATAAGCATCCGCAATACGGTCAATTTCGCCCGAGATTAATTCCTGGCTAATATCCTTAATCTTTTTTGCAGGCACTCCAGCGTAGATGGAACCAGATGGCACAACGGTGTTTTTTGAAACTACAGCACCTGCTGCGATAATACAATTAGATTCCACTATAGTACCATCCATAATGATACTGCCCATGCCTACCAACACATTGTCGTGAATGGTACAGCCGTGCACAAGCGCATTATGCCCGATGGAAACATTATTCCCAATATTTGTGGGTGCAGTTTTGTACGTACCATGTATGACGGCACCATCCTGAACATTTACCTTGTTGCCCATTTTAATGTAGTTGACATCACCACGGACAACGGCACTAAACCACACACTACACTGGTTTCCCATAAAGACATCCCCCACGATGGTCGCGTTTTCGGCGATAAAACAATCCTCTGGGATTATAGGGGACTTCCCTCTTACTTTTTGTATTACTGGCATGTTTTAAAAATTTAATTTCTTTATTAATTGTCATTCCTGCGACCGCGTGTCGCCTTAGCTTTAGCGGTGGCGCAATGCTGGAATCTCATCAAGTAGATTCCGCATCAAGTGCGGAATGACAGAACTTTTTATTTAAAGTATGACAACAAATTCGCTTTTTTAGAAGCCGAAACCATAATTTCCTTGCCATTGCTCAACTCCACGCTACCACCTTTTCCTTTTTTATACTTTACTACTTCGTTCACGTTCACCAAATAAGATTTGTGGACACGGGCAAAACTAGTATCGCTTAATGCTTCCTCAAAATATTTTAGGGTTTTACTGACGATTTTTCTTTTGTTGTTGTTCAAATAGATTTCAGTGTAGTTGTCATCCGCTTTACAATAAAGGATATTGGCGGTGTTCAACACCTCAAATCCGCTTTGCTGCGGAATGGTAATCTTACCATTTACTCCCGAAGTTTTGGGTACTAGTACCTCATCCTGCAATGCATTTTCCTTGGATTTTATTTCGGTAACATAGTCCACCGCCTTAATCAACTCGTCTATAGAAATTGGTTTCATCAAATAATAGGAAGCATGCGCATTGAGTGCATCAATTGCATAATGGTCGTAAGCGGTGACAAAAATGGTTTCAAAATTAATATTGCCCACTTTTTCCAATAGATCGAAGGCGTTACCGTATGGCATTTCTACGTCGAGAAATACGAGGTCTAAATCGTTGTTTCTTATCAAAACCAAGGCCTCCTCTACATTTGCCGCCTCTCCCAAAACCTCAACACTTGGGCAGTACTTCTGCAGATAGTTTTTCAAAATCTTTCTGCTGGTTTCCTCGTCTTCTACTATGATGGATTTTAATTTCATATTTATAAGTTTGAAGCGTTATCCCCTTATTAATCCTTTTTTAACGTAACAACCACTTTCGTTCCCGTATCCCGATAGCTATCGGGATCTTCATCCTGAAAATCATCCACAAAAACATCTACTTTATCTTTATACATTTCGTTCAAAATAGCCACACGCTTTTTGATATTCCCCATCCCTTTTGAGTTTTGTTTTTTCTGGTTTTGGGTTTTTAGTGCCTTGGATTTCTTTCGTCCGATGCCGTCATCCGTAATCGTGATTTTTATTTCGTCTTCATTGGCCTGAACAATATCAATATTGAGTTGGCCTTTTTCATTTTTGTATCTCAAACCGTGCCAGACGGCATTTTCAATGTAGGGTTGCAATAACATAGGCGGTATCACAAAATCAGCTATGGCGATTTTTTCGTCCACATTAATGGCGTAGTCGAATTTATTCTGGAACCTAAAATGTTCCAGTTTTGTGTACAGTTGTAATAGTTCGATTTCCTTTTCCAAAGGAATAAAATCCTCCTCGCTATTTTCCAAAACGGCGCGCATCAGCTTTGAAAAATCAGTCAGATATTTATTGGCTGTGCGTTCGTCACTTGAGGCAATAAAACTATTTACCGAATTTAATGCGTTAAATATAAAATGGGGATTCATCTGGCTTCTGAGCGATTTTAATGCCAGTAAATTATTGGCCAATCTTTGTTGCTTAATGTATTTAAACATCAAAAAGGCCGTGAGCAATAACAAAAATAAACCACCAATAAGGGAGTAGATGATTATCTTTTGACGTTTGGATTGCTCAGTAGTCAATAGATACTTACTTTCGGAAAGCTCCCTATCACTCTCCAAACTTGTAATCCTGTTCTGCTTGGAAACCAAATCCGCACTAAACTTTGCAGCTTGGGAGATTTCCATCTCTTTTTTGCGATAGAGCTTGTCCACTACTTCCACATATTCCTGGTATGTAGAAAGCGCTTTGTTAAAATCTCCTGCTGAACGATAGACTTCAGATAATTTTCGGGTGGCATCCTTTTTTACGATCAAATCTTCCTTGGTATCGGCCTCTTTTATACTTTTCTCCAAATAGGTAATCGCGTTGCCATAGTCGTTTTGTCTAGCGTAGGCATCTCCAATTTTATAGTTCTGCTTTTGTGGCGTCAATGGGCTTTCGTTATCCAAAACCGACTCTTCCTCAATCTCACTTATATCTTCTAAGGCCTGTTGCCGAAGCTCAATCTCCCTAGGGAAATCGCGAGCTTCTTTTTGAAAATCCGCCACTTTTACCTTTTCCTCAACGGCACGCTTTTTACTCTGTGTATTGGCCAACTCCAACGATTTGTCAAAATAGGTTTGGGCAGTATTCAGTTCTCCTTTAAGGCTAAATGCCTGGGCAATTTTTGAATTTATGTCCGTAACTTTTGGCGTAATCAAATGATTCTGAGCCACCTGAAGCCCTTTATTATAGGCATCTATCGCGTCATCATATTTATGTGTCATTTGCTGTACGTCCCCAATACCCTCATAAAGGTTAACCAATTGCCAATTGGTCAGCTCCTTTTTGTTGATACGGTTATAAGTATCAAGGCTTTCCTGATAGTTTTTATTGAATCTATAAGCGTCCCCTAACTTTAATTTTACATCATTCTCTTCGTTATTTTGAAGACTTATTCTATAGTTTGATACTGCCAAATCGTATTGTTTCCATTGGACATAAATATCCCCTAACACATTATAAGCGGTTGCATTTTCCTTTTTAGAATTAGTTTCCGATAGTGCCTCCGTTACAAATTGGATACTTTTTTTGGCATCTTTTTTTAGATACGCTTTTGCAGAATCTATCAAAGAACTGAACGTAACCCTTGCCTTTCTTTTTGATAGCTTGCTTTTAAAATCCTCATCTTCATTGGCCTCTACCCTAACCTCAATTTTATCATTGTTTTGAATGGTATGATATACGGTTTCAAAATCCTTATGCCTAATTATTAATTCGTCACCCTTTCTTGCTTCAATGGTAAACTCTCCAAATATATTGGTTGTGGTATATGCACCCGCCGTTATTTCAACATTCACGTCTGGTATCGGGTTTCTAGTATCGCTCTCAATGACCACCCCCTTAATTTTCATCTTTGCATTATTGCTGGCGCCATAGTCCTGAGCCAAGATTTGACCGGCCATAAATATGAAAAGAATATATCCAAAAATAAATTTCATGGTGTTCATTATAGTAGCTAAACTTACGCACTTTCGGTGGTATATTAAAATGCTAAATCCTAAAAAAAGCGCATTACACGGATAAAAATACCCGCATCACACATTAAAAAAGTGCATTCACTCAAAATGATGCTACTTTCACTCATTTCAACTTTTTTAAGAAAAACTTCGCCCATAGCTTTATACTCAAAATCAAAGTCCTAAAAGGTATTTTACAAATTCATCTTAATTAAAAAACAAAACATCATGAAAACCCAATTCAAAACTCTGGCTATCTGCTTCACTCTATTTATGATTGTAGCATGCAATGCTAACACCAAAAAGCAGGATCTCGCTCTGCACAAAACCGTTTCAGCCCACCCAGAACCCAATAAACAATTCATCAAAGTTGCATTATTATTGGATACGAGCAACAGCATGGACGGGTTGATAGATCAGGCCAAGGCTCAACTTTGGGAAATCGTCAATGAGCTCTCTTACGCAAAATGCGGTACTGGAAAACCCAACTTGGAAATTGCCCTTTATGAATATGGCAACGACAGGTTGAATGGCCGAGAGGGCTTTATCCGTCAGGTATTACCTTTTAGTGATGACCTAGACGAAATATCCAAAGAGCTTTTTTCCCTGACTACCAATGGAGGTAGCGAATATTGTGGACATGTGATTCAAACATCATTAAACCAATTGAATTGGGGTAAAAACCCTGACGACCTCAAGCTGATTTTTATCGCAGGTAATGAGCCTTTCACTCAGGGTCAAGTGAATTATAAAGACGCTTCCGTAAATGCGAAGGAAAAAGACATTACCATCAATACCATTTTTTGTGGGGATTATAACCAAGGTGTTTCCTCCTATTGGAAAGATGGGGCAGTCCTAACCCATGGCGACTATATGGCAATAAACCACAATAAGGCCACAGTACATATTGCTTCCCCGTACGATGACCAAATTCTTCAATTAAATATCAAACTGAACAAAACTTATGTGGCCTACGGTGTTCATGGCGAACGCAAAAGAGTGGTGCAAGCGCAACAGGACGCCAACGCAAGCGGGTACAGCAAAGCCAATGCCGTAGGGCGAACGGTCAGCAAAAGTTCGCATCTATATAAAAACTCTAAATGGGATTTGGTGGATGCCGTAGAGGCCGAAGAGGTTGTTGTTGAAGAATTGGATGAAGACGCATTGCCAACAGAATTAAAAGGTAAAAACAAAGAAGAAATCAAAGCCTATGTTTCAAAGAAGCAAAATGAGCGCAAGGCTATTCAAAAAGAAATTCAGGAATTGAACCAAAAACGGAAGGATTTTATTGCCAAAGAGCAAACCGAAAACACAAATGGCCTGGAAAATGCGATGACCAAAGCCATTAAAACACAAGCCAAAAAGAAAAAGTATACTTGGTAGAAACTAATATTTCATCATTACGAGGAAGTATGACTGAAGTAATCTTGAAATTGCAAAAAAGAGATTGCCACGTCGTACCTCCTCGCAGTGACAAAAAATCTTAATTCACGGCAGGACACTTACAATCAAAGCGCTCTCGTCTACAGCTGAAGTTATAGCCCAATGTAATTTGATGAAAACCATTATTGGCATACACTACCGAGTTGGACTGATAAGTATATGTATAGGCAAACATAAACTGGTTATAATTCACCCCAAGAATGGGCGTAAATTGCTGTAGTTTTTGGCTATTGACACCTCGGGTACCATCCAGGAATTCAGCACCATCTAAACTTTGACGATAAGACAGGCCTCCCCAAATTGTTCCAAACTCCATATCCTTATACGCTTTGGCGTTAATATCGAACATAGCCTCTTGAGTGCCATCCCTATATTGAAACATTACAGACGGCTCAAAACTCCAATCACTGCCAAGCTTTCCAAATACGCCACCGACAGACAAAAGATACCTTCGTAAATTATTTGTAATGGTAATATTATTATTGATACCCGAATTTTTCAATATGTTCTTAATCGTACCATGTGCATAGAAATCCAAAAAGTGGTAAGAAAATCCGAAATCAATATTAAAATTGGTCTGATTCTGAACCACACCATCTATAATTAGGTCAGGGCCGTCGGCTAAAAATGTGGTTTCATCCAATTGGTACTGTATAAAACCACCACTTAATCCGAAAGACAACATATTCAAATCCACTTCACTTCTGGAAAACATGATATGATGAGCGTACGTCAAATAGGCTCCTGTCTGTGAGTGGTATCCATTTTTATCTGCATATAATATTGCACCAACACCAGATGGGGAATCCCCAATACGTCCATTAATACTCATAGTCAAAAGCTTGGGAGCATCCTCGTGTCCAAACCATTGTTGCCTACCTGTAATTCTAATCTTTGCGCAATTGGCTACCCCTGCCATGGAAGGATGTATCAAATAATAATTATCCGTTAAATAGTCCGTGTAAATAGGAATAGCTTCTTGGGCCTCAACTCTCAGGACAAAGAAGGCCCCAATAAAGAGCAGAAAAAGATATCTTAATTTCATAGGTCTTTTTTATAGGTAAACTGGTCATTTATAAACGCTTACATTTCCATAAAAGTATTCGTTCATAAGCTTTTGGCAGTCAGTATAAAAAACACTAACTAAAATCAAATATATGGATAACTAGGTTTTCTTTTAGTATTTTTGCTAAAAATTAGCTAAAATGAGCCATTTCAAGGTTTCCGTGCAGGAAACAGCCAATAATTCCATTATTAAGTTTGTTGTTGATCAATTTATCACGAAACATCAAAGTTTTGAATTCAACAATATTGACGAAGCCAAGGATTCGCCTTTGGCGCAACAATTGTTCTATTTGCCTTTTGTGAAGAAGGTTTACATTTCTGGGAATTTTGTTGCTGTGGAACGTTATAATATTGTAGAATGGAGCGATGTTCAAGACGAAGTTGCCCAGCAGATTGAGGCCTACCTTAACGATGGGGGCGTGGTGGTTGAAGAGCAGGACGCACCCAAAAAAGTAGCAGTTACTGTTTATGCCGAAAGTACGCCAAACCCTGCCGTAATGAAGTTTGTTGCTAATAAAAAAATAGCAACGGCTACCTTTGAATTCACCTCAATTGACGAAGCAAAATTGTCGCCTTTGGCCTCTGAATTGTTTCATTTTCCTTTCGTTAAAAGTGTGTTTATTGAGGAAAATTACGTTTCCATCACCAAATATGATGTTACGGAATGGCAGGACATCACCATTCAATTGCGCGAATTTGTGAAACGTTTTATTGAAAGTGGGAAAGACGCAGTACTTCCTGAGGCGGCCGAAACTTTGGAAAAAACAGCTTCGCAAAAAGACCATCATTTTGAAAACCTAGATGACACCTCCAAGGAAATTGTGAATATCCTTGAGGAATACGTAAAACCAGCCGTTGCCAGTGATGGGGGCAATATTCAGTTTATGGGCTATGACGCTAATATAAAAAGTGTTAGCGTACTCCTTCAAGGCGCATGTAGTGGTTGCCCATCCTCTACCTTCACCTTAAAAAATGGCATCGAAAATATGCTAAAACAAATGCTCCCAGGAAAAGTGGAAACCGTAGAGGCCATAAACGGATAGATTTGGTGACTTTGTAAAAGTTACGGTGTCTTAAGGTATATCAAAAACAATTAAAATCTTAAGATATTATGGCTGTATTAAAAGTTATTGAAGTTTTAGCAAACTCCGAAAAAAGTTGGGAAGACGCCACTAAGCAAGCGGTAAAAGAAGCTTCTAAAAGTGTAAAGAACATTCGTTCGGTTTATGTTCAGGATCAAAGTGCAAGCGTAAAAGACGGGGATATTTCAGAATTCCGTGTCAACGTAAAAATCACTTTTGAAGTAAAATAAACTAGACTTCCTTAAAGTCATAAGCGTTCTTAAAGAACGCTTTTTTTATGCCCAATTTTGACCAATCTTCCAACATAAAAACTAAATATTGAAATGGAAAAATTCATGTATTTTTGAGAAATGAAGTTTCCCTTTTTACTATTTCTGATTATCCTTATGAATTGCAAAGGTCAGAATACCGAATCCAAAAATCAACATCAGTTTACTAACGCGCTCATCAACGAGACGAGCCCATATTTACTGCAGCATGCCCACAACCCGGTAGATTGGCATGCCTGGAACGAAGCCACCTTAAAAAAGGCCAAAGATGAGAATAAACTGATTTTGATTAGTGTTGGCTATTCGTCCTGCCACTGGTGCCACGTAATGGAGCATGAGAGTTTTGAAGACAGCATAGTAGCCCAAGTGATGAACACGAATTTTATCAATATAAAAGTCGATAGGGAAGAAAGACCGGATGTGGACCAAGTATATATGAACGCAGTACAATTGATGACAGGAAGTGGCGGTTGGCCTTTGAATGTAGTAGCGCTACCTGACGGACGGCCTTTTTGGGGAGGCACCTATTTTGAAAAAAAGCAATGGATAGATGTACTGGAGCGTATTTCAGAGATATACAAAGAAGAACCACAAAAATTGATTTCCCAGGCGGAAAATGTAGAAAAAGGCATCCAATCCATTGCCGTGGTTGAGATCAATACCGACGCCCCTGTTTTTGAAAAATCCTTTGTTTCAAATGCTGTTGATAAATGGTCCGAACAATTTGATCAGAAATTTGGAGGGATAAACCGTGAACCCAAATTTATGATGCCAAATAATTATCACTTTTTGATGCGATACGCGTATCAAAATGACGATAAAGATTTACTGGATTTCGTGAATCTGACACTTACAAAAATGGCCTATGGTGGCCTTTACGACCATATTGGTGGGGGATTCTCAAGATATTCCACGGATGGTAAATGGCACGTCCCCCACTTTGAAAAAATGCTGTACGACAATGCCCAATTGGTCAGCCTGTATTCTGAGGCGTATTTATTGACCAAAAACGAATTGTATAAATCTGTTGTTGAGGAAACCTTGGATTTCATAAAAAATGAATTGACAACTCCTGAAGGGGCTTTTTACTCCTCCTTTGATGCCGATAGTGAAAATTCAGTAGGCGAATTGGAAGAAGGGGCCTTTTATGTTTGGCAAAAGGAAGAATTACAGTCCGTTTTAGGCCAAGATTTTGAGTTATTTTCAGACTATTACAGCATAAATAATTTTGGGCTTTGGGAAAAAGGAAACTACGTCTTAATACGTAAAGATGATGACGCTTCCATCCTAAAAAAGCATAACATTTCGAAAAAGGTACTCCTTCAAAAGAAAATCACTTGGAAATCTAAACTGGTGGAAATTAGAAACAAAAGGCCAAAACCCAGAATGGACGATAAGGCCTTAACCTCTTGGAATGGACTGATGCTCAAAGGATATGTGGATGCCTATCGTGTGTTTCAAAAACAAGAATATTTAGAAACTGCAGAAAAAAATGCCAATTTCATTATTACTACAGCCATGCGCAAAGATGGTGGTCTGAATCACACCTACAAAGCTGGTGAGAGCAAAATCAATGGGCATTTAGAGGATTATGTCACCGTTATCGATGGGCTGATAGCGCTTTACGAAGTAACCTTGAATGAACCTTTGCTGAATACTGCCAATGTGCTGGCAAAATATGCCGTTGCTCATTTTTATGACGAAAAAAGTCAAATGTTCTTTTACACATCGGACGAAGATGCTTCCCTTGTTTCTAGAAATATTGTATATCATGACAATGTGATTCCCGCAAGTAACTCCATGATGGCGAAAAACCTATTTAAACTTTCACATTACTTTGATAATAAGGAATTTGCAACTTCAGCAGTCGCCATGCTCAACAACGTTAAACCAGAAATGTCTGAATATCCGTCCTCCTATTCCAATTGGTTTGATTTGATGCTCAACTATACCAATCCATACTATGAGGTTGCCATAGTTGGCAAAGATGCGAAGGATAAAATTTCAGCATTTAATGCGCTGTATATACCCAATAAATTGATTGCAGGCAGTACTTCGGAAAACGACATGCCCTTATTGGAAAACCGATACAATCCTGAAGCAACCCTAATTTACGTATGCGTTAACAAAGCCTGCAAATTACCCGTAAAGGACGTGGACAAAGCCATCAAATTATTGGACAAATGAGTACTTTAGCTGTCGTTTTAATAAGCATCGTTGCGTTGGAACATTTCTATTTTTTAGTTTTGGAAATGTTTTTATGGACCAAGCCTAAGGGTATCAAAACTTTTGGTTTAAAATCGAAGGAGTTCGCTGAAGAAACAAAGGTTTTGGCCGCCAACCAAGGGCTTTACAATGGGTTCATGGCCGCCGGTTTAATTTTCTCGCTCATTTCAAACGATAAAAATATTGCGATTTTCTTTTTGGTTTGTGTGACTATTGCGGGTATTTATGGGTCTTATTCCACAAAGCAAATAAAACTATTTTTCGTGCAGGCAATTCCTGCAATTATTGCCTTAATTTTTTGCTTTATTTAGATTCCCTTTTTCACGGGAATGACAGGTTCAAAGGAAACTTTAACGCATAGCGTTAAGGATTTTCTAATTAATTAAACATTTTTTTATCATTTAATCACTTAAAAACTAAAGCATTGTTTTTAATTTTGCTTTGACTGAAAAACTACACATTATGGATTTAGAAAACATTGACACTGAGAAATGGCTTGAATTAGCCTTGGATTACGGGCTTAAGATTTTAGGCGCAATTATTATATGGATTATCGGTTCATGGGTAATCAAAAAAGTATTGAAAGGCACTAAAAAAGTAATGTCCAAAAGAGATTACGACGAAAGCCTTCAAAAGTTTTTGTTGAACATGCTGGGCTGGATATTAAAGATTGTTTTGATTATCGTCGTGCTTGGAACCGTTGGCGTAGAAACCACTTCGTTTGCCGCAATTTTAGCTGCGGCTGGTTTGGCTATTGGTTTAGCATTACAAGGCTCACTCGGGAATTTTGCAGGTGGCGTTTTAATCATGATATTCAAACCTTTTAAAATAGGCGATTTAATCGAGGCCCAAGGAGAACTTGGTGTTGTAAAAGAAATCGAAATTTTTACTACCAAATTGACCGGGTTGTCCAACAGGGAAATTATTATTCCAAATGGCTCCTTGTCCAACGGAAATATCATTAATTATACTACCGAAGGTACGCGCCGTGTGGACTTGGTTTTTGGTGTTGGTTATGATTCTGACATTAAAAAAACTAAAGAAGTTTTAATGAATGTGCTGACCTCACACCCTAAAGTGTTAAAAGAACCTGCACCAACGGTAAACGTATCTGAGTTAGCTGATAGCTCAATCAATTTTGCAGTAAGACCATGGAGTACAGCAGACGATTATTGGGACGTGTACTTCGGAGTTACTGAAGATGTAAAAGAAGCACTTGATAAGGCTGGTATCGAAATTCCTTACCCACATCAAGTTGAAATTCAAAAGAAAGGCTAATCCTTCTGATTCAAATAACTTTCAGACCTGACAGACTTCAATAAGCTGTCAGGTCTTTTTATGCCCGTGGCTTGGGTTTTAAGGCTACAAAATCTTTGAGATAGTAGGGCTCAAAATAGGCGACATCCTCAAAATCAGTCTGATTATATTTCTGCTCGGCCAACATTCCCATTTCATTTGCAGAAGGTAATTTATCCTCGATAAAAACGACATTGGGATGATTTATTAATGTTTTGGTTTTTTCAACTCCATTACCAATAAAACAAACTTCTCCTCTTTCCAAATATTCAGAAAAAGCGTTTTCATCCAAAATTTGGGCTTGTGTTTCGCGAAGTGGATTGTAATTCGAATCGAAAATTGCGGAATACACTTCCATCCGTCGCGCATCCAACATGGGAACAATTACCCCAAAATCTGCTTCAATCTGTCGCGCCAAAACTTCCAAGGTTGGTACTGAAATTAGAGGTTTATCCAAAGCAAAGGACAATCCCTTTGCAGTTGACACTCCAATTCGCAGACCTGTGTATGACCCCGGGCCTTTGCTAATTGCGATAGCATCCAATTCAGTTTTATCTACCTTGGCAATTTTTAATGCCTCGTCAATAAACACATGCAGTTTTTCGGCATGTGAATACCCGTTTCGTCTGTCTTGTTTTAATGCGATTGTTTTGCCGTCCTGTGAAACCGCAACTGAACAGTTTGTGGTAGCCGTTTCAAGGTTAAGTAGTAGCGCCAATTTGTTAATTTATATTCGCTATTGGAATTCCGAAGTAAAACTCCAATACCTTTAGTTTAAAAATATAATCGTACTTGGTCCGCACAGCATCGCTTTGCGCCTGCTCAAACCGCGCTTGGGATTGACTAAAATCGAAGGAGTTCATCAGCCCCACATTATAGCGTTCTTTTGAATAATTAAACGCCTCCTCTCGAGCATCCAATGTTTTTAAAGCGGCCTCGTAAGCTTTTGACGCACCTTTGGCATCATTAAGTGCCTGATAAACTTCGGTTTCCAAATCCAATTTCGACTGTTCGAACTGGTTTTTGGAGCGCTCCAAATTTACACTATTTCTTTTGATGTTGTTTCGCGCAGACAAGCCGTTAAAAATCGGAACCCTTAGCTGTACTCCAAAAGAATGCCCATCGTTTAAGCTAAATTGGTCGAAGAGTGCATCCGGTCCTCCGACGATTCGAGTAGTGTTGAAGTTTGGAGCAACCACGGTTTCCCCAGTGCTTTCCACAAAGCCTATGGGCATCGTTGTACCATCCGGTGTACTATCAAATCCTAACACCCTATCACTGTCGGAAGCCCTTGTATTATAGTTATAAAACGCCGACAGCGTTGGTTGCAAATTGCCTTTAGCGAGCTTTAAATCATATTCCGCCAATTCAATATTGGCCTCGGCAATTTTCAAATCGTATCTATTTTCTTTTGCCTTATCTAGAATGCTTTGAGGCGATTCGTCCAGTACAGTGGTTAATGGCACATTATAATCCGAATCCACTATATCAAAATTTTGATAGTCATCAATTAGTAGTACCTGGGCCAAACTAATCTTCGAGAGTAAAATGGCATTTTCTGTATTTACAATCTGCTGTTCCTGAGAAGCCACGGTGGCTTTGAGTTCCAATACATCCCCCTTTGGCAAAACACCAGCATCTACCAATTCGATACCACGGTCCAACTCTTGTTTTGACACCTCGTATTGTGCCTGTTGAACTTTTAATTGTTCCTTGTTAAATAGAATCTGCAAAAACGAATTGGCTACGAACAGTGAGATGTCATCTTTCATATCCGCCAATCGATATTGACTGGCCAAAATCGCCAAATTAGAGCGATGCAATTGATTGATATTCTGGAGTCCACTATAAAGCGTAACGTTTGAGGCCAACCCGAACGATGTAAACTGTGTCGTTTGGTTTTCCAATAATCCAGTGGTGATGTTCTGGTTCAAACCGATATTCCAAGAATGCGAGGCAGACGCATTGAACGACGGCAAAAAATTGCCTTTGGCATCCAGTTTGTTGATTTCTCCCTGCTGCAAATCTAGTGCACTTTGCTTAATGGAAATATTGTTTTCCAACGCGTGATTAACGCATTCCAAAAGCGTCCATTGCTTGGGTTGTGCCGTTGCCAGAAATCCTAAAAACAGAAAACCAGCGAGTATCTTAAATTTTCGTTTTACTTTCATTATTTCGCCTTTCTTTCCCTTCTTTTGTCATCATCCATTTCTTCTTCCTCTTCTTCTGATGCTTTATTCCATACTTTGATTTTATCGCCTTCTTCGACACCCTCAATAATTTCAACATTTATCCCATCGGAAACACCAAGCTTAACATTTTTACGTTTAAAATTCCCATCCTCATCCTGAACCTCTACAAATGGCTTATCGCTTTGTCTTCGATATTGTAACAATGCTTCCTTGATAGCCAAAACACTATCTTTCCCTTCAATATCAATTTCGGCATTGGCGCTGTATCCCGCGCGAACATTAGTAACGGTGTCCAACATCACATTGGCTTTGACTGTAAACTGAACAGCTCCATTTTCTTCCTTTCCTTTTGGGGCAACGAAAGTTAATTTTGCGGGAAACTCTTTGTCATTAATTGCTCCAAGAATAACCGTGATGTCTCTACCCTCTTCCAATTTACCAACTTCGGCCTCATCTACTTTTCCCTCAAAAATCATATTGCTCATGTCCGCAAGGGTGGCAATTGTTGTTCCTGCATTGAAGTTGTTACTCTGAATAACCTGGTCACCCTCGCGCACCGGGATTTCCAGAATAGTACCTGAAATCTGGGCAATAATATTGGTGTTGGCTGTACTTCCTCCGGAAAGCGATCCTCTTTTGATAATTTGATAGTCGTTCTGCGCTTGGACCAATGATTCCCTAGCCTGATTATAACTCAGTTCACTATTCTCGAAGGTCTGAATGGAGATTACGCCTTTTTCAAATATCTTCTTATCCCTTTGGTATTGCGTCTTTGCATTTTCAAAAGCTAGTTTTGCCGTTGCAATTCTACTTTGGGCATTGGCCAAACTCTGCTCGTTCGGAACTACCCTAATTTTTGCAACTAAATCGCCTTTTTTAACCCTATCGCCTTCCTCTACAACAATTTCATCCACAATTCCAGATATTTGGGGCTTCAGCTCGATTTCCTCTTCGGGGTTAAGCTTTCCGGTGGCCACGGCTTTCGAATTTATCGATGTGTAAAATGGTTCGGCCACCGAAAATTCCTCGATGTCTTTGGAATTGGCATCCACAAAATATTTCAACACAAACATCAGCAGTATCACCACTACCAATATTAAAATAATCTTTAACGTTTTATTCATTTTTTTGATTGTTTATTCTTCTCTTAATGCATCTATAGGTTTCACACTTGTGGCTTTAAAGGCAGGAATCATTCCTATCAAGCTGCCCAAAACAACAAGTATAATTAATGCCAAAAACACTACGCCAATTGATACTGAGGGGTTCACTAAAGTGGCATCCTCGCCTTGTCCATAAAATTGATTGATGAACATCAGCACATAGCCCCCAACAATAATCCCAATAAGGCTGGCGATAAGGCACAGCACTATCGCTTCCAATATGATTTGGCTTTTTATTTCGAAAGGTGTCGCTCCAATAGCCCGTCGTAAACCGATTTCTTTGGTGCGCTCTCTAACCGTAATCAACAATATATTTCCAATAGCAAATACACCAGCTATCAAGGTGGCAATCCCAACAAACCAGGTTAAAAATTGCATTCCAGTTAAAAAGCCTGTTACTTTGCCAAATTCCTTCCCAGCATTGGCACTACCGTATGCCCTTCGGTCATCGGGGTGAATGTCGTGCACATTCTTAAGCAATAGTTTGCTATCCTGCTCAATTTGAACAATATCATATTCAGGCTTGGCACTTACCACCATCCATCCGATGTTTCGCCCTTGGTTGTAAATCTGCTGAAAGGTGGTAAACGGGATGTGCATATTAATCGGTGGACCCATATTGATATTGGACACCTTGAATACACCAATGACCATAAAACTGATATTGTTTATCACCACATATTTCCCAATGGCCTTTTCATCTTTTTCGAAAAGTTGTTTGAATACATCTTCAGAAATGACGGTAACTTTTTTCTTGTTTTCAATGTCGTTGGAATTAATAAAGCGTCCGTTAATGAGTTTCTTTTTTTCTACCTCATCCAACATTGGATAATCCCCGGCCAATGAAAAGTTGCCAGATAAAAAATTTCGTGTGACCTGCGCCATCCTTTGATTTCTGGGAACCACAAATTCAACGCCCTCAACGTTTTTTTCAATCCTTTCGGTATCCTCCAAATATATCGGGACACGCCTACCTTCCTGAAATCCTTTAAATGGCTTGTTGGTACGTTGCCCCCAAATAAAAACAGTATTGGTAGCAAAATCGCTGAACAATCGGTTAAAACTATTCTCCATTCCTTTGGCAGACCCCAAAAGCACCACCAATAAAAAGATCCCAAAGCCCACTCCAAAAATAGTCACGAGTGTGCGCAACTTATTTTTACGAATACTATCGTACAATTCCTGCCATGTATCTCTGTCGAATAAAAATCGCATCGCGTTAGTCGTCTCTTAGTGCTACAATTGGTTTAATTTTTGAAGCCTTATGCGCTGGCAAATATCCGGCTATCACACCAGAAAATATCAACGTAAACGTGGCTCCAATCACTATATAAATATCAATGCTGGGATTCGTTATAAAATATTGCTTCAGGCTTGGTCCAACCCATTCCAGTACCCCAACGCCAATCAATAATCCAAAATACCCAGCGAATGAGGTAATAAGGACAGATTCTAACAAAATGATGGATACAATGGACTTAGGCGATGCGCCCAATGCTTTACGAATACCGATTTCTTTCGAACGCTCCTTTACTATAAATACCATAATATTACTAATCCCCATGATGCCCGCAATTAAGGTCCCTAGCCCGATGAAAAACACGATAAAGGTCAATACCCCCGTCATTTGATTGACGGCTTTTGTCCCCTCCGCCATGTTAAACACACGTATGGCCCTTTGGTCATCGCGTGCAACGTTAAACTTGTTTTTTAATTTGGCAGTCAACGCATTTCCAAAATCCAAGGCCTGGTTATAACCCAATTTTCTGTTATAGGTTAGGTGCATCATGTCGATATAATCGTTATTACCATACACCCTTTGCTGAGTGGTGATAGGCACGTAAACCACACTCTCTTCGTTATCGCCCTCATCATCACCAAAAATACCTACTACTTTGAATGGAATCCCATTTAAACTAATATACTGGCCAATGGCGTCCACCCCTGCGAATAAATCCTCATCAATTACTCTACCAATGACAGCCACTTTTGTTCGCTGTGTTAAATCATTTTGATTGATATAACGTCCTTGGAGCACCTCGTTATTTTCGATATGCATGTATTCCGGGTGAATAGCGCGCACCTCATACGTGTTTTTTTCTCCCCTGAATGAAGCTGATGCGTTTCGATTTATTTTTGAGGTGATGAATTCCACTTTATTACCAAATTCATCGAGGATATATTGATGGTCCTCATTTTTGAACTGGATTCGTCGTCCCGCTTGAAGTCCGTTGTGCGCAATAGTGGTTCGTCCTGGATAAATCACTATGGAATTTGAAGCATCCGTTCCGAAAGCCTCGGCAAAGGTATTTTGAAGTCCGTTGGCGATACCGAAAAGAATGGTAAATAACAAAATAGCAAACGCTATGGTAAACCCAGACAGCAAACTCCGAGTTCTGTTCTTATTGATACTCTGAAATATTTCCCGCCAAAGGTCTAAATCAAACATGCTGACCTGCTCTTACCTGAGTTACTTTTTTATCTTCCATAATGACGCCGTCTCGCAGACGAACGATGCGCTTGCACATGTTAGCAATATCCTCTTCGTGTGTAACCATCAAAATGGTTTTGCCTTCGTCATTTAATTGCTGAATGAACTCCATAATTTCATATGACGTGGTGGTGTCTAATGCCCCAGTGGGTTCATCCGCCAATAATAATTTGGGGTTGGCTGCCAAGGCTCGGGCTATGGCTACCCTTTGTTTTTGTCCACCTGAAAGCTCTTTTGGTAAGTGATGCGCCCAATCGGTCAAACCCACTTTTTCAAGATGAAACATCCCTAATTCCTGACGCTTCTTTCGTTTTAAACCTTGGTAATACAATGGCAATGCCACGTTCTCCAAAGCATTCTTGTAGTTGATTAAGTTGAAGGATTGAAAAATAAATCCTAAAAATTTATTGCGATAAACGGCTGCCTTTTTTTCAGTTAGGTCTTTAATGGGAAGGCCGTCCAAAATATATTCACCCGAATCTGCCACATCCAACATCCCAATGATATTCAGCAATGTTGATTTTCCAGAGCCTGAAGAGCCCATAATAGCCACCATTTCGCCTTCTTCAACAGACAAATCAATGCCTTTTAATACATGTAAACTGGAATCTCCGATGGTATAGGATTTGTGTAACCCGCTAATTTTTAGCATCTCTTTGTAGATTAGGTGAACGCGCTTTGCAATAAGACTAACAATGCAAAGAAATGTTACAAATAATGTGCAAAAAAACTTTTATTAATTTTTTAACTTAGAAACGGTGCCGACATTTTCCTGTCTAGGGATTCAAGAAGATTTCCTGTAGAATTTTCGGTAAATAAAATACCCAATGCCTGCAACAAGAATATAGGGAATCGCCATCAAGTACACAATACCGTTATTGATACCTTCAGCGGTAGTTTGCCCTTGCTCGCTTTCTAAAACCGCACGACACATAGCGCATTGCCCCTCGACGTCTAGAACAAGGAAAAAAGTACAGAGAACAAAGATGATAAAACGTTTCATTTTTAATTTTAACCTTTAGCAACCCTTCCGACTTTCAATTCTTTTGGAATTGATCCCGATAACTATCGGGACATCTTCCCTTCAAAAGGGAAGGAGTTGAATTCTAGTTATAATACGGTGAAATCATAATATAAACCACAACACCTGAAATGGCCACATACAACCATAACGGAAAGGTGATTTTTGCTATTTTTTTATGCTTCTCAATATTGTTTGTTATGGCTCTTACGTAAGTTATCAGTACAAACGGTATAACAGCAATAGACAATAAAATATGAGTTATCAGTACAAAATAATACAAATATTTGATAACGCCCTCGCCCCCAAATTTTGTGGAATCACTTGTCATATGGTAAGCCACATACATTACTAAGAATAGCACTGACAGCACTATGGCGAACTTCATCAAACGCTCGTGCAACTTGATTTTTTTGTTTTGAATGGCTATAAAAGCGAGTACTAGCACCAACGCTGTTACTGCATTTATACTGGCATAAATCGGTGGCAGAAACACGGGCAGCTCCGCTTCAATCTTAACACCGAAAAGCAAGGCCACTACTAATGGAATAGCAATAGACAAAATAATGATTAGCGTGTTGTACTTTTTTTCGTTTATCGGTTGATTCGAATTACTCATTAAGCAATAGTTTTATGTCTTCTTTTAACGCACTGATTTGCTCCTTTTCACCATTATCATCAGCACCTTCTTCCTCAGAGGCAATCCCTCTGTAGTAAATAATCGGGTTCCTAAAGTCATCAGTTCTCGAACGGATAAAACCGTTTTTATCAATTAGCGCAAAATTACCCGAATGTTCAAAACCGCCTTCCACGTCCTTATTTTCGGCCGCATAAATGTAAAATCCTTCATTAGCCAATTTGTAAATAGCGTTTTTTTCTCCGGTCATTAAATGCCAATTGGGGTTGGAAATGCCGTAACTCTCAGCATAACCCTTTAGCACTTCCGGGGTATCGTGTTCAGGGTTTATGGTAAAAGAGGCCACCCCGAAGTTTTCAAATTCCTCAAATGTATTTTGAATTTGCACCAAGTTGCGATTCATTCTAGGACAAATTGTTGGGCAGGTGGTGAAAAAGAATTCGATGACATACACTTTGCCCTCGTAATCCTTATTCGTGATTTGTTCCCCATTTTGATTGGTAAAACTAAAATCCGGCACCCGTCGTTTCTCTCCATTATTTTCAATAAAGGCTAAAGCTGCAGTTTTGCTTTTTACTTCCTTTTTTAAATCGCTTCGGCTTTCTTTCCGGGAAATATCATCATTGGTGATTCTATCCACAATTTTCGGAACAAAAAGAATTCCAAAAACCAGAATGATAAATGCAATTCCTATATATGAATAGTTAGTTTTTTTAGTCATTTCTTTTAATCAAAAAGGTTTCGACTGCGCTCAACCTGACAAATGTTTATAAATTAGAATCCGATTTTAAATCATCCGCCCGTCTAGTATCCGAATTAAACTGGCCTTTTCGCTTTTGTCGGTATTCGGTAAACAGTACCCTTAAATCTTCCGACGCTAATTTATTCTTCAATTCTGCGACCTCAACACAATCATAATAGTTCATTTCATAGATGGGTTTGTTTTTAGCCTTTTCATCGTCCTCCCTTGCATCACTTCGTCCTCTTTGGCTTAAATCCGTATCTACAATAAACACTTTTGAAGTTGCTAAATTTTGGTCCAGACTGAAATCATTTTTCAAACTATTAAAAGTGCTTAGAATAGCGATTTCATCCAAAGGCACAAAATGCCAAAACCTCAAATCTTCGTATGAGGCTATTTCCTGAAACAGTTCTTCGGCCTCGACCTGAGCATCTTCGGTTACTAAGGCTACGATTTGAAACTTTTTAAACCCTTTGAATTTATCGTAAATAATTTCCTTGAGGTTTAAAGCTTCCGTGGATTTTTCTTTTGGGTGCCTTCCAAAAAAGGCTAACACCGTTAAATGGTCTTTCAGTTTGATACTATCTTCCTTAACCAGCAAGAAATCCTTCACATCTGTTTTTACAATATCCAAAGTCTCGTAATTCTCTGTTGAAATAGACATTATAAAAACAAAGACCACAGGCAAAAAAAATAAAATACCAAGTATAAAATTCTTCTTTATTTGCTTCTTCTTTTCCACGGTGCAAAAATAAAAAAGGTGGTTCTTAAAACCACCTTTTTCCTATATATTTAACACAACCTTGTGTCTTAAAAATCTCTTTTGATATACCCATCTTCATAAACATCAAAAACATAACCACCTTCTTGCAATAAGATAAAAATCAAATAAAGAATCAAGAAAACAGCCGTCCAGACCACCATGCGTCTTAATGACTTTAATTCATCGCGCATGTGCATAAA
Source organism: Hyunsoonleella aquatilis (assembly GCF_014270105.1). Taxonomy (GTDB): domain Bacteria; phylum Bacteroidota; class Bacteroidia; order Flavobacteriales; family Flavobacteriaceae; genus Jejuia; species Jejuia aquatilis. The sequence continues at coordinate 183,383 of NZ_JACNMF010000001.1, read as the reverse complement.
GTCCCAAGTAATATAATACGCTTTTACGATGGTGAGGATGATGAATATCCAGTTTAACCATTTCATACCTAAAACCGGCTCTAATAAAGCCTCTGGCTTGTATATACCTAATACAACTTCAACTGCAGTTACAATAGATAATAAAATTAATACACCCCAAATCTTTTGGGTATTGGATTTAAATTTAATTAATCCTCTTAGTATTGCTAAATTATGTGCGTGTGCCATATCTTAAATCTATTTTTAAACTAGGTAGAAGAATGTAAATACAAATACCCAAACCAAATCTACAAAGTGCCAGTACAATCCAACTTTCTCCACCATTTCGTAACTTTTGCGTCTTTCGTATGTTCCTAAAATTACATTGAAGAAAATGATAATATTAATGACAACTCCTGAAAATACGTGGAATCCGTGGAAACCAGTAATAAAGAAGAAAAAGTCAGCAAACAATGGCGACCCATATTCGTTCACATGAAGATTGGCCCCTTCTACTACTAGCTTTCCATTTTCTTTTATTTGTCTTAGAGATTCTGCTCGGGACAATACGGTTTTTTCACCTGCTTCAGTAAGCGTTTGTGTTCTTACCAAAACATTGTCATGAGCCTCCAAGCCTTTCACCACTTCATCAACGGTATAGGTTGGTAGAGTACCTTCAGATACAAACCATAGCCCGTTATCACGGTCATGCGATGTTCTATCTTTATGCTCGGCTACCACAAAATCGCGCAATGCCACGCGGTGCCCATCTGTATCCACAAATTGTAAAATATTACCACCTTTTGTTTGAACTGCACCAAAATCGCCTTTAATAAACGTTGCCCATTCCCATGCTTGGGATCCAACGAAAATCAAACCTCCGATAATGGTCAAAAACATGTAAAGGGTAACCTTTGCCTTATCTAAATGATGCCCCGCATCTACGGCAAGTACCATGGTTACCGAAGACATAATCAAGATAAAAGTCATAAATGCCACGTAAATCATCGGCAATTCCTGTCCATGCAGAAACGGCACGTGGGTAAACACCTCATCCGCAATAGGCCAAGCATCAATAAATTTAAATCTTGAAAATCCGTAGGCCGCTAAAAATCCTGAGAAGGTCAAAGCATCCGAAACGATGAAAAACCACATCATCATTTTGCCGTAGCTTGCATTAAGAGGTTGGTTCCCTCCGCCCCAAGTTTTGCCTTCTGTCTCAGCGTTTACAACTGTAGCACTCATAAATTCTGGTTGTTGTTAAAAGTTGCACAAAAATAATCAATTTATTCATCTAACGAAATATCACACTCAAAAAATGAGGTTTACACCCGTTTCATTTTTGGGCGTTACCCTTCGGGTCGGGCTTTCCGTTCCAAGTCCTCGTCCCGATAGCTATCGGGACTGTGGGCTTTCCTCTACAATCCCTAACGCGGGCCTATCCGCCAAAATCCGCTTTCAATCATCATTCCCTACCATCGGCAGGGGCGCCTTCTACCTTACAAAATAAAGAAACAAAAAGAGATAAATCCAAAGAATATCAATAAAATGCCAAAACGTAGCAGCCAACTCAAAGCCCAGCATGTTTTCAGAATTATACTTTTGTCTAAAATGATTATAAATTACAACCAATAGACAAATTAACCCAACCACAACATGCGCAATATGGACCACCGCGATTAAATAAATATAGGACATCGTCACATTACTAGTTGGCCCTGTAAAATTATAGCCCATATCAATAATCTGCTGAAAACCAGAAAATTGATTCATTATAAATACCACACCTAAAATCAAGGTTACAAATAGCCACAATGAAGTAGCTTTGTAATTGCCCTGTTTTAAGGTGCGCTTGGCCAAAATAAAGGACACACTACTGATAATGATGACTACCGTACTGATGATAAAAGCATCTGGCAATTGAAAATCCTTCAGCCAATCCGGTCTAGAACTGCTTACAACAAATGCACTAGTCCATCCAGCGAAGGACATAATCAAGGAAATAATGCCAAACCATAGCATCATTTTCTTAGCGCGTTCATTCTTTTCCTTTGGGGTACCTTGGGTTAAATCCATTTAACTTAAAATTATATTTTTTATACTGCCCATAATTTTAGTTGGCAATCAGTTGTCAGCCTGAGCGCAGTCGAAGGCCTTAATAAATCCTCTGTTAAAAAGCATTTCGTCCCGATATCTATCGGGAGCGCCCAATATGACATTTATATTTCTTGTCAACTGCTCAAAAATTTATCAATAACGTAAACTATTTGCACCAATGAAATATAGGACACACTAACGATCATCAACTGCCGGGCCGCCTTTTCCGTCATGTCCTTAAATAGTCGAATTGCGTAATACAAAAACCAAATGCCCAAAAGAAATACCACTATTGCGGCCACAATGGACAATTTCAATGTTCCGGTAAATCCAAAAACAGGAATTATGGAAACCGCTAAAGTCCAAATGGTATACATAATCGTTTGCACTGCGGTAGCCTTATCCTGCTTTCCGGTGGGCAACATATAAAATCCAGCCTTTTCATAATCCTTGAACAAAAACCATCCAATCGCCCAAAAATGTGGAAATTGCCAAAAGAATTGCAATGCGAAAAGTGTCCCGGGCTCAATCCCAAAGTCATCCGTGGCCGCTACCCAGCCCAGCATAAAGGGGATAGCACCGGGAATTGCGCCTACAAATACAGCCAAGGGCGTTTTGGTTTTAAGGGGCGTATATGCACAAGTGTATAAAAAGATGGAAATAGCGCCAAACATGGCGGTCTGCTTATTAATCGTATATAAAATAATGATGCCAAGCAGCGTAAAAATAGAAGCAATGATAAAAGCCGTAGTCACCGACATACGCCCAGCCGGAATGGGACGGTTTTTAGTACGCTCCATCAAGACATCTAAGTCCTTTTCAATGATTTGATTGTACGCATTGGAGGCGCCTACCATAAAATAACCACCTAAAGCCAGCAAAATCAAAGTCTTAAAATCTACAGTTTCTACCCCCAAAAGGTAACCGGCCAACGAAGAAAACACCACGCTTAATGCTAGGCGCATCTTCGTGATTTCCTTAAAATCCGAAATGATAGAAGGTGATGCTGTTACCGATTTTGCTCTGCCCAAAGTTTCTGTGCTTTACCGCTTTGAAATGCGAGTGCAAAGATACTTTATAAAACTTGTTTGGGCAATGTAATTGGGGCAAAAAAGACAGTCCAAAGTTGGATAACCTCCTAAAAATCAAAATACCAATTAAACAAATCCATTAGCACTCCTAAATTGAGGCAATATGTTTAATTATTAGAGGTAAAAGATACAATAGCTGTTGTTCTGCGCATTGCCGTAAAAAAAGGCAATACAGAGCAGTGTAAAAACGAGTCGTTTTTTCATGATAAAAATGAATTAATATGTTAATAGTTTATGTTAAGGGATGTATTTCATATCGAAACGGCCATTGGTTATGTTTATGGTTTCGCAATTATCGGTGACTGTTGAAAATTCAAAGGTGCCAGAAATAATATAGTTTACTCTATCTATTTTAGAAAACACTAGCACACCTGCTAATGTGTCTTCAAATTGATAACTGCAACCTAGTTGCGGATTCGGGTCTACCTGGTATCTTGCCCGACCAATTAATTCATATTGAGTATTAATTTCAAGTGGATCAACAATATTTATATTAACGCCCCCCCCTCCAAACTGAAGTTGACCTTGCTGATAGATAGCTACTTGCTCTCTAGTATTTGTAATTGAAATCGGTGTTCCATTCACTAAGTAGCCAAAGGTATTCTCACCGGTCTGTGTGGCTGGTGGCAGTTGGTCAATGGGGTCGGTAGAGTTATCATCATCTTTGTTGCAACATGCAGTACTCAGCACAAATAGGCTTAGAAGCAGGACTGTAAGTAGGTTTAATCTTTTCATAGTTTTATTTTTTTGTTTCAACTTAAAAATACTGCTTTATTTGAGAGAAGTTATAGGTTTAAATGCGCTACGGAGAGGGTTGTATAGCGGTTAAACTTTAAAGCAGGAATTTATTCTTAATTAACGTAGTAAATATACGTCAGAAAAGACATGTATTTTTATGACAAATATCAGGTTTTACTCTGTAGCACCCGAGCTGTTGAAACAATACTTTGGTTGCGCTCAGTGCAACAGTTCAGGATGACTGTTGGTTATCATAAAATGAGATCCCGATAGTCATCGGGATTCCTGCTTGCTAGCAGGCAAGAATTCAACTTACAATTTTAAGTTCGCCTAAAAGGCTTCCCAAAATCGAGTTTCATTAAAAATCAAAATACCAATTAAACAGATCCGTTCTTATCCCGAAGTTCAACCAGAAGGTGTTGTTTTCAAATGTTGTAGCCGTGGTGGCATCGGGATTAAAATTTCTAACCGTGATATCGGTAAAAATCTTCATGTTGGACGCAGGATTGATGAGATAGCCTGCCTGTAAATTAGCGTAGAACGTTTTTGTGTTAATGCCCTGCCCAATTTCAACACCCGTATCAAAAGGCCTATCGTTGTAGTCCCTATAGATATCTTCCCCATAGCTAAAATTGTCCGTACCGTCATTGTAATCAAACCCTCTGGTTCCAAAAATAAATTTGGCATCCCCAAACCATCGTTTCCATCGATAACGGCCCATCAAAATGGTTTCACTAAAATTGGCACCCCATAAATGGGCCAAAGGTTGGTTGTTGTGGCCATAGTTCAGCACAATAGTATTATGTGAATACGTATAAGGGCGCACACGGTTGTATTCCAGTTGCAACATCAAATTCTTCACCTTAAAGGCATCATAATATTTGACCCCTAGCTGATAGCCGTACTTGTTTTTCCAGCTTCTCTCACCTCCACTGATATCTCCAAGTGAAAATTCATCCAAAATAAACTGCCCATAGGCATTAACATTATCGCAAAACTTATATTTAGCCGATGCACCCAACAGGGCATTTCCGGCACCTTGGCCCGTTTCAAACTCAATGGCACGATAAAAAATAATAGGATTCAAATAATTAATATCGAAGCCCCTATCGTTGCTGTTAGTCCACAACACCGACTCAAACAATCCTATATTTAGGCGTTTTGAAACATTCCAGCTTAAATAGTGATTGGCCACATATTTGGTTAAAAAGGCTTTATCCTGAACCACCTCATCCCGCACATCCTTCATCCACATAAAGGTATTGGTATATTTTATTTTCCAGAATTTGGTGTTGATTTTTAGGAATGGGTGCGGGCTCGTCACGTCGCTCAATAATAATGACCGATACCCATCGCCAATAAAATTCTTCCCGTGCCCAAATTGTACATTCAAAAATTTGGCGGGTGAATAGGATAAATAAGCCTCGGCAACTGGATAGTCATAGGAATCACTTTTAAAACGCTTTGCGATGCCACGCCCTGGAATAATGGCAGGGTCTGGTCCAAAAGCCTTCAGACTTTCTGAATAGCGATTCACATAATCCGCAAAACGCCCTTGACTTTCAAAAATGGTGGAATAAAAATTAAAGGTTTTGCCCAAACCCCCTTGCACTAAAACCCCACGGGTATTATTATAAGTACTGCCCACTACAGATTCACTCCCAGATTGAAGGTCGAAAATTGGATCAATGGTAAACCAATAGTCTTTGCCTTCCACACGCACCAAATGTTCATTCCACCACTTTCTCCCAGCAAATGTGTTGGTTTCGCGTTCCAAGGCCTCCTGTTCGGCATTAAAATCATGATATCTGGCAACGTCAGCATACAACAATGGTTTTGAAGCCGTGTGGCTGTTGGTGCCAACAAGATTTATTGCCCTATCGAAGCGGGCATAGTCGCTATGATTGAATTGAATATTTAATTGACTGGAAAGCCTTTTATTGGAAAACGGCCTTAAGCCTTTATTGACGCTATCAAATTCTCGTTTGGCCTCAGCTTCAATTTTCGCAATTTCGTTTTCCTCAGCTAAATCACTCGATTTTGCCAGTTTGAAATCCTCCAATGGAATTCGGATTGGCATAGCATATTGCTTAAAGGTTTTCCTGCCGCTGTAAGTTGCTGGTTTCACTTTGGGAAAGGATGCAAACACACGGCGAGCTTCCTGTTTTAGCTCATCATACATAGCGTCAACGTAAATCACCCGAAATTGCCCCGTAGTATCTACTTCAAAAAGAACAACTACTTCTCCCTTATATTTATCCTTTGCTACATTGTCGGGAACTTGAAAATTCGTTTTGATTCGCTGAAATACGTTTATATCGAAACAGTTTTGCAAGGAATCCAAAGTTACATCTGAACATTCCGGAAAAACAGGTGGCTTTTCGTAGGTGCCATTATCCTGCGCAAATGCGAAACAATTAAGTAAGATGAGAAATAGGGCTACAAGTTGCTTCATACTATGAATATGATATCAATTTGGGCTGAAAGATAGTACATTTTGTTAAGATTTGCTTTAGTTCAAACTGTTCCGAACAAAAAAGCCATTATCCTTTTAGGGATAACGGCTTAAAGCATGATAAATTATAATTGCTATTCGGCAATAAAAATTATGGGAAGGGTATAGCGAACTCCTACGGGTTTACTCCGTTGTTTTCCCGGTTCCATTTTGGGGATTATATTTACAACCCGTTCTGCCTCCTGTTCCAAAGCTGGAAGTGGTCCCCTAGTTTTAATGTCAGTAACACGACCCGTTTTGTCCACCTGAAATTGAACTGAAATCCTCTGTTTCCCCTGTAGGCCAAATTGTGTGGCTATCCTCCCGCCGTTAAATTTTCTTTTAACAAGCTTTGTGATTTTGTCGGACATACATTTTCTTTTAGCCTCATTTCCATCTTCTTTTTCACAACCTGGATATATGGGAACTTCTTCTACCCTAATGAAATCAACCACGGCTTCAACTGGTTCAGGAGCAGTAGGCATAACTTCATCGGGAGAAATTGGATCGGACGTAATCTCTGGTTCAGTAAATATTTCTGGGGTTTCTTCCGCAAGAATGTCATCATCTTCCTTGATAATTGGGTTATTAAAATTCGTGGGTTTAGTCCGTTTTTCAATTATCTCTGCTTTTTCCTCATAGATTTTTACGACATCGTTAAAAACGTATAAGTCCTCATCAGGTAGTAGTGTCGGCCCATAATCATCAGGAATGATTGTCTGAAATCGCATTTCCAACAGACCGAAGGCGGCCAGTAAACAAACGATAAGCCCTACCTGAAAATAGAGGGTAGAGTTTTTTTGTAAATTTGCATCATGCTTTTGTGGTTTTTTCACAAGGCCGTTTTGCCGAACGGAATCGTGAGTGTTCTTTGAATTACTCATAATTATTATAGTTAAAATGTTAATATTATGATAAAAACACAATAAGCATACCAAAAAAGAAATCCCGTTACAGTTTTTGTAACGGGATTTTAATTGATTGGTCCAATGAAATTTAGTACCTAAAAAACAAGGTCCCGACGATATCGTCGGGACCTTGTTTCTTTTATAAAACTATAAAACGTATTATTAGTCTTGTACCTGAAAAATAATCGGTAAAGAATATGGTACCGTTACAGGCTTACCACGTTGTTTGCCCGGTTTCATTTTAGGTAACAAGCTAATTACGCGCTTGGCCTCCTTTTCCAACCCTGGATGTGGTGCTCTTGCACGAACTCCGGTAATGCTTCCTGTTTTATCAATCTTGAAGATTACATTGATACGCTGTCTTCCCGACAAGCCCAATTCTGAAGCTAATTCGGTATTAAACTTTCTATTTACAAACTTTGCAATCTTGTCAGACATACATGCCTTTTTCGTAGCATTATTACCTTTTTCGCAACCAGGGAACACAGGCACATTTTCAATTACCGCAAATGGCACCTCGATATCCTCTTCTACTTCTTCTACTTCAATTTCTTCAACCTCAACAATTTCAGTTTCCTGATCTACCTCCGTAGATTCAATTACTGTTTCTTCTACTTCTTCTTCGTCCTCAACTATTTCAATAACCTCTGGGGCCGCAGGTGGCGGTGGTGGAGGCGGTGGTGTTTGAATCTGCTCGGTAATCGGAATTTCCTCTTCCAGTTCCTCTTCTAAATTAAGCTGACCAATATCAATTGCTGATTTTTCGTAGGTTTTATAATTAATTGAAAAATTTGCTAAAAATAGCATCAATAATAAACCAATAGCGAAGTAAAGAGAACTGTTTCTACTTACGTTGGCTTTCGGATTTTTTTTAGGTTCCATAGTGTTGTGGTTTTTCCAGATTTTAAAATAACTACTTATTTAGCAAAAATGCAAATGTTTAACCATTTTTAAGGTCTAATTTCCCTAATAAAAGAATTATTGCACTTGTAGTTAATGCTCCTAGCGAATTTGCTATGGCATCATACACATCCAAAGATCGCTCTTTAGTAAGGGTTCCTTGTAATACCTCAATAATTATACCAAACAAAATTGCAAAACCTGCGCCAAACAAAACTGCTTTTTTCAAAGGTTTTTGAAGGGTAAAATGAAATACCAAAACCCATAAAAAACATAAAATGGCATAGGCCAGAAAATGGAAAATTTTATCGGCATAATCTACGCCTGTATCTGGCATATTTTTCAGGCTCATTAAACTGCCCACCGTTAGGGCAATGGTATAGGGTACGGCCAAAAAAAGCGAGTAGGTTTTAAGCACCGATGATATCTTTGTAGCCCTCGGCCGACAATAAATTATCTATTTCCGAAGCGTCCGAATACTTAATTTTTATCATCCAACCCTCACCATACGGATCAGAATTTACACTTTCCGGACTATCCTCCAATCCTTCATTGAACTCCACGATTTCACCGGACAACGGCAAAAACAAATCAGAAACGGTCTTTACAGCTTCAACAGTACCAAACACCTCATCAGCCTCTAAGGTTTCATCAAGCGTTTCAACCTCAACATAAACAATATCGCCCAATTCGCTTTGCGCAAAATCGGTTATGCCTACTACGGCAATATCGCCTTCAATTTTTACCCATTCGTGGTCCTTGGTATATTTTAATTCTGATGGAATGTTCATGCTGTCCGTATTAAAATTTGTTCCGCAAATGTATTCATTCAGAATTAGATTTCAAATAGGTATAAGTTAATAAATTAAGCCCAACATGTTTATACCAAAACACACCCCTAAATCCTCTCTTAATCGAGGGGACTGGTAGTATCAAAAAATTGACATATTGTACTTACCAATTAATCTGTGATCGTCGTTTTAAAGCAAGAGTTCCCTCCTAAAAAGGAGGAAGTAAGGGAGGTGCTCGTTCTCCTTAATGTTTCACAAATATCCAAGTGAACCCGCTATGATTTTTAGGAGTGGTTAAACCTGACTAATTCCCAAAATTATACCTCAGCGTAAATCCAGAGCGGATAGTTGTTTGGGGGAAAGCGGTTGAAATAGCATATTCGGCGAAAGAATAATCAAAATAGAAAATGGCCGTAAGATTTCTGCTAAAGGCATAATCCGCGGTATATTTTATACCCCAAATAGTTTGTCCAGAGGTGACCTGGTTGTTTTCCAAATCCAAATATCGAATAATGGTTTTATTGTCCCTGACAGATACATCGGCTTTCATATTCAAATCACTTACGATACGTTGACGAGGTCCGGCCAATTTAGACTTGATTCGCACATCCTTGATACGATAGCCGAGCCCTAGCACATATTCGTTGCCCTGAATTTCAGTCAACAAATTATTATCAAAACTCAAAGATAGTAACCGGTCCTTCTTGATTTCAGCCAAAATCTTCATGGAATTTTTCATCTCCATATCGATTCGAATCAACGGACTGAACATTTCCGTTAGGTTAATATTGCTGAACAAAGTCGCATTTTTATAATTACCGGATTGATCTTTAGCCTCATCATTTATTGCGGCATCATATCCTGCACTAAAATCTGGCCCATCTCCATAATCCAAGTTAGTTTGAAATTGGTTGATGGTGTAATTGGAACGGTAGCCATGCGTCACCGAAAAACGCCTGAAACGCTTTTTAAACCAATTGAATTTCATAAATCCGGTATATTTTAAGTCCCAGTTGGGAATAGGTAAATCCCTAAATGCCCCCAGTTTTACTTTGCCAGCATCCTGTCCCGTGTAAGCTGCTAAAAACGCTGGCAATAATACAGCTTGACTGGTTTTTCCAAAGCCTCTAGGGTAGCCTTCGGCGTCCACATCATTAACATCGGCACCACTTTCGGCAGCCAATCTTCGAGCCACGGTCAATCGGTTATCCCTAAAGGTATTAAAGGCATCAGAAGTAGTTTCATCGCTTTTACTGAATGCTGTTTTAATCATCACCGTGGAAATATTGAAGTTTCCAAAAGTGTTTGGCGTTAAAGGATTGTAAATGCCAGTATTTCGGTCCACATTATAGTTCTCAGAGAAATTCTCCAAATAGGTCCTGTTCCCCACCACATCAATCTTTAAATCCCGCACAGGTTCTAAATTTGCAGAAATATCCAACTGCTTGGTAGTCGTTTCGGTATATTGCTGATTGAATTCCGGGAAATAGGTCAGCCATCCATTTCTGGCCGCTAAAAACCGCACATCCCTTTGGCTACCAAATGTAAATCCGAAAGTTGGCTTTAATGTCCCAATAAAGCCAGGTGTTCTTGTATAGCCAGGTAGAAATATCCCGTTGTTTTCGGAGTAATTAATCTGTGCGCGTTTTACACTGGTCAAAATATCTATCCCAGCGTTGAGCCATTTGGTGCCAGGTTTATTGCCACTTTTTGGCTTTTCGGCTTTCTTTGGTTTTGCTCCCGGAGGACCGGCTGTTCTGGTACGAGTCCTTACCGTTCGTATTGGTTTTTTAACCAAACCGATGTATTTATACAAGCGGTTCATGTCCAAACTGGTATTGATATTGTGCGTATTAGAGTTTTGAACTGTATGCCCTAAGTCGTAGGTATTGCCGTCCTCAGCAACAAAATCACCAAACAAATCAGAGCCCTTTTGCCATTGGAAATCGCCATTATATTGATAGGTGGCATCAATAAAACTAAATGTTGGGATTTTATTTAGAGGCAATTGATAAGTAATGCCCAAACTTTGAGTTTGTCGGTTGGGGTCACCAACATCGAGGAAGCCGTCCCACACATCCAAATCAGGATCCTGTTCTCCCCTGATAAAATTGTCATCAATAAAATAATTACGAACAATATTATTATTTGCCGCCGTAAAATTCAACTGCAGGGCATCGGTAATATTATAGTTGATGGTATATTGAAAATCAAATGTATAATTTCGTCTAAATAATTGCTGAATGCCAATATTTTGACCCGTCAATTCTGCCTCCCTAAATTTTTGACTATTGAATTGCCTGTTGATATCGGAGTTCACTGCAATACTTGTTGGCAATACATTAAAATTTAAATCCTTTAAAAACTTCCAGTATTTCCCTCGGAAAAGGGAGTCGTTCTTTTTAAACGGCTCTACTTTCACAGGATTAAAATTAAAGGCATAATTGGCACCTGCCCTAACAGTTTGATCCAAGGAATTCTCAATTTCAAAATCGCGGTGTTCTACCTTATTGTAAGAATAATTTAAAGTGAAATTTTCCACATCATAAAAACGTGGTTTCTTATCGGTAGTTCTATTTTTTCTAACCCCAATAAAATTGATACTTTGGCGCTTGGTATAATCTTCCGAGCGCTGCCTAATAACCTCCCTCTCTTCTGAATCCGCTGCAGCATCCAAACGGGAGTCCAGTTTTAAATCCTTATAAAACTGATCGTATTTAGGGGTGATTAATTCTTCACTTTGTCCATAGTTAAACGGAATTTGAACACCCCATTTTTTTGGTAATAACTGCCCGACATTGATATTGGTCACGACGTCATATTGCCTCACATCCTCCAAAGCACGTTGACTTGGGCCTTGTTCTATGGTACCAAAACCTGAGGTGCTTTGCCTTCCGGTGGCACTCACATTGGCAAAGTCGGCAATGTTGGCATCCATACTTACTACGGCCGCCCAACCGCCTTCGTTATCTAAATCGGAAAGGCGCAGTTCGTTAAACCATACTTGGGCGCAAACATCACTGTTATTGGCATTTTTAACACCGACCATTAAGGTCCTCACATCCCCAAAATTTGGGTTTCCTTTTATACCTATCCTTTGTTGCCCGGTAATATACCCAGTTAACGGATTAATCAGGGGGTCACCTATAGCATCATTTACAACGTCATAAAAGGTAGGGTCCTCATCCGTTAATGTCCCGTCCGAAATACCTCTAGCCTTAATTTGCCCTAACAATTCAATTGGTAGATTGATTTCATTTTCTGCCGGCCAAGCCGTTTCCCTGTCCCTTGAACCTTTGGGCGATTTCACCAACGGCACCTCAATCTGATAGTAGTTATCGTTTAAGTCGTTACCCAATCTGATAAACCCAACCAAGCGTTCAGCCTCATCGTCCTCATAGCCATTGCCTTCTTCGTGGGCATGCAAAAACATTCGAAGGCGCTTGTACTGGCGCATATCGATATTAATATTTTTAAACACTGCCCGAGAATCCTCAGATTCCAAATCGCAAACGTTAAGTAACAAAGCCTGTTCATTCTGACGAATCACCGTATTATTATTAAACAATTGCTCAGGTTCAATGCCTGGGGGACGCACATAAGTATCTTCATTTTCAATAGTCCCAACAATTCCAACGGAAAATTCAGTGCCATCATCATCTGGATCATCTTCATTAGGTTGCAAGGTCTGAGTATAGCGTCGCCAATCGCTTCTTACTAAATCTAAGGTTCCGAAACGCAACACGGTTTGCTCGGTAAAATCAGTTAAATACATCCGTACAAAACGAATCGATCGGAAGTCCTCTATATTATTCACACGTCTTTTGTAAACCGGTGAGGCCAGAGGGTCATCAAAGGTTTCATTAGGCACGTTCACTGGTATCCTTATTTGATACCAACGCACACTTGCATTCTGCCCATTGGCTAAAACACGGTTTTCAACTTTAACATCGGTAATAAACTCATCTAATGCACTGGTACTTGTGATATCTGTGATATTGTTAACCTCAGGTAAATTGGTCCTATTAAGTTCTATTTCGTATTCATAATAACTATCGATGGTATTCATCGTGTTATCCCTGTTGATGTCTTCCACATCGGGTTGTGGGTTGGCCGCCCGTTGATTGTCGTTAAACACATCTGGCGTGTTCCCTTCAACACCGTTGAATTTTTTGTAGCGTTCAAAAATGCCCCCTTCGGCATCCAAAAAATAGGAGTAATTATCATTTGATGGATCTGCCAATCCACCATATGCGGGCTCAATAAAGTCTTCTTCGGAATCATCATATCCATCATACCCCACATCCTGATTATTCCTTTCTTGCCCGGTAGTATCAAAAGCATAAATGAGAGACTGATTTAATGGCACAACGGTTCTAAGTTCGGCATTCGTTTGCTGTTGCTGTAAAATACTTATGTCACCATCTTCGGGCAGTCCATTTTCATATAGCTTCCTTCCATCCTTAATAATATCTTCCGAAATATTTCCCAAGTTAAATACTAGCTTCCCACCTTGATTGGTCGATGAACCTTGCCCATCCGGGTTTTGAAATGGATCCTGTAACCAAAATTCAATATATTCCACATTAGCTTGTTCCAAATCAGTCGTAGTCAATTGGCGTGTAATCCCTGCCCAAGAATTTTCCGGATTAGTTAGAGTCGTTGTCTGGGAACTAACATCAATATTAACTCCCGTAGTTTGGAAATTATACGGTCCTCGCTCGTCGGGATAATACACCAAATCCAAAGTATTCAGCACGGAATTTTGCCCTTGTACCAAGTCCTGTTGCGGAAACAGTTCATTAATAAATACCCGACTAGTATATAAACTGGACAGGTCTCCATCGGAAATACCATCAGGCCTTCTGGAACTATAAAAAATTGGGTCAATACTGTACCAGTTTAAAAATGCCCTTCCGTAGCCATTTGCAATACCTGCTCGGTCTTCAATTTCATTATCATTTCCATTTCCATCTATGTCCACAGGCCTACTAGACAGAAACCACGATTGTTGCGCCCTTAAATCGATAGCATTTTGGGTGCCTTCAAAATCGTCGATATAGGAGGTTGCTTCTCCATTCAGATTGGTGCCCTTTGGGGCTCCTGGCAACAGATACGCAAATTCACCTCTTAAGGAAATATTGGAGGGCACATCCGTATCTATATTAGGCAATTTGTTAACCATCCTAGTTAAAAATGGTACTTCAGTAGAATAGTTTCCATTGAATCCGAAAATGGTATTATTTATTGGCTCGGAACCAAAATTCGCCTTCTGAGTTATCGGCCGTTCATTTAGGTTTAAAAGGGTACCCGCAATCACAAAATTGTCATTGAATTTGTGTTCCACATTTAACCCAGTAAATCGACGGGTCTGTTGCCCAAACACGGCATTATTTTCTGTAGAAACCTGAATGGGTGTGTTTGAAGCTTTGAGGGCTTCGTCCAAGATCTGAACACGACCCAATTGATAATTCACCGTATAATCCACGCCTTCTACCAAAACACGTCCACCGGCAGTTACTCTTACGGAACCGCGAGGTACATTGAATGCGCCAATAGGAATCCCATCACCGGCCGAACCTTTATAACGCCCTTTTATTCGGAATTTATTCTTATCGGCATCTTCCAAGGCAGCCGTTTTGGTTTGCTTATATAAAATATCGTAAACGTACTTTTCCTGATTGGCATCGGTATAAACATCCGCCTGGTAATCCACGTCATTATTGTTCGAGTTACCATCGCTGTCCAAAAGATCAAATAAGTAACGTCCGAATGGCTCCACTTTTGTAAATATGATTTTACCGGTTTGGGGTTGCACGGTAATGCCAGGTACAAAATCAAAGAACCCATCGCCATTGCCTTGGGGGTCGTTGTTGAAGTTCAGTTTGTCCAAATTGAAAATCCGCAGAAGTGGCGTTTCTACAATTTCCCTATCATCATTGGGATCGCCCGGTGTATGGTTATCAAAAATCGGAAATGATGAGCCTTCAACAGGCTTAATGAAGTTTAAAGGTGACGCTTCATTATAAAAAATATTCAACCTAAAATCTTCCTGACTCAAATTAAAAGCCCCTGTATCATAAATGTTTTTCATCATCAGGTCCCAAATCGGTTGCCTTACATTGGTGACGCTACTTTTTAGCATCTTAAGCACCAAGGCCTTATTGGTAACATTGGTGACCTGTCCCTGATTATTTTGCTCTACTTCATTTGGGTTGATACCATCGTTTGCAAATTCCCCGACCTGATACACTTGCCCATTAACTGTATATTGGAAGGCCACCGCCAGTACCTCATCGGCGTTAAGGCGTTGATTCAAAGAAATATAACCCAACTCCGGGCTAAAAGTATATTCCTGACCGTTGATTAACTTTCTTGCATTTTCGATTTTCCCATAATCTGAGCCCTCGTTAACATCGTTGGACAAAACACCAAATCCATTTTGAGCAGTGGCAATATCGCGAATGGCCTCGGTTAATATCGAAGTCGTTCCAATGGCAGTCGGGTCAAAATCATTATTGCCATTATCCGGAAAGGCATTCACGTTATTGGAAAAATTGTCTGGAGTATTGATGAAATTTGCTGGAATTGGATCTAAAAATATATTATCCGTATCAGGATTTCCTGGGTTGTAAAACGATTCCCCCAAATCCTGAATCGCTACTACATTCCTCACATTATCCGTTCTGTTACTCCTATTTGTGATGTATACTTCGAGCCTCGTAATTTGTAAACCTCGGTTATCCAAAAATGGATATTGTCTTAAAGCAATATCGTATTGGTCCCTAAAATAATGCGCTAGGAAAAAGTGCCTATTTTCGTCATAATCCCTAATAAAAAAATCGAATTCTTCTAGTGTACCACCACCTTGAGCTACTACCGTATTGGCCTGAGAACGTTGCTCTGAAAACACCCCAGTAAATGTAGTTCGTCCAAATTGTAACTGAGCCTTCACCCCAAATAAACTTTGTGCTCCTGTGATCAATGAACTGTTTAAAGGCATGTTAACGTTTCCTATTTCAATTTTTTGGATGATATCATCTTCCGTGGGCGTATATTCTAGTTTTACCAAATTCTGAAAATCGAACGTGGACTGCGTGTCATAATTTGCCGTTACTTGCAAACGTGTCCCTACTTTTCCTAATAAGCTAAGGCTAATCCTTTGGTCAAAATCAAAAGTGAAATTACTTCGGTTTCGTGGTGAAAAGGTTGGGTTGTCCTGTCTAGAAAACAGAATTCCTAAATCCATTTCCACAGAACCCTGGGGTACCACCTCAATGGTGTTTCCACCGAAAAGTGTTTCGAAAAACCCAGAATTTACATAGAATTCTGGTAAAAGGTTTTTACGCTTCTCGTCCGAACCTTCTTTTTTACCATCAAAGGCATCAATTTTTTCCTTGTAATAATTCCGAAGATTCTCTTTGGCCACTAAATCCTGATATTCCTTTGGGGTCAGGATAATAGGGTAATTGATATTAAAATCGCCTATTTTTTCAGTATAAATATAGCGGTCGGTAACAGGGTCGTAGGTGTATTTAGACTCGATACTATTTGGTCGCGCGGTTTTTATTTCTCCTAAGCTAAACCCGGTTTTCGTGGAATCCTGAACAGGTTGTTGCGCCCATGCAGACACTGATAAAAGCAGTAGGGCAAAGAGGGCAACAATTTTTAGGACGGGTTGGTTATAGCTTTGGGTAGTTATAGTCAAAATCGTTTATAAATTTTTTAAGGCTTGTTTTATAATGGTCTCTACATTAGCTTCCGGTTGCGAAACGATAATTTTATCCACAACACGTTCAGCCTGCTTTTTTGAAAAACCAAGAACTTCTAAAGCAGATAACGCTTCATTCTTGTTGGTATTGTCCTTTGAAACCGAAACTTCGTCTATATCATAAATCTTTAAAATCTTATCTTTTAGGTCGATAATCACGCGTTGCGCCGTTTTGGCTCCGATACCCTTTATCGATTGGATTAAAGCCACATCACCAGAGGCAATACCTTCGCGCACCTGCTTTGGGGTCAGGGAAGACAGCATAGTACGAGCCGTACTTGCTCCAATACCGCTTACGGAAATCAACAATCTAAAAATTTCACGTTCCGCCAAAGACGAAAACCCGAATAACGTATGGGAGTCTTCTTTTACCTGAAGATGGGTGTACAACTTTAGAGATTCCTTATCGGGAATTTGAGAAAAAGTGTGAAGAGAAATATTTAACAGATAGCCTACGCCATTGCAGTCTATCACTACATCTGTTGGATTCTTTTCAATAAGTTTCCCTTGTATGTGCGTAATCATTTAGAAAATCCCTCTTAAACTGCCAAATGTAATGAAATTATTTACGTTTCAAAGCTTATGAAATATCTTTTTCCAACTCCCATAACTCCTTGTTTTGTGCATCGATGACTGCAATGGCGGTCATATTGACAATTTCATCCACACTGGCGTCCAATTGAAGAATATGTACGGGTTTGCGCATGCCCATCATAATTGGCCCAATGGAATCGGCCTCATTCAATTCCTTAAGCAATTTATACGTGATGTTCGCAGCGTCAAGATTTGGAAAAATAAGTCCGTTCACTTTTCGTCCTACTAATTTTGAAAAGGGGAATTGGTCGCGTAGCATTTCATCATTTAGGGCGAAATCAGTTTGAAGCTCACCATCCACAACCATATCAGGATAATGTCG
This sequence comes from Hyunsoonleella aquatilis, assembly GCF_014270105.1. GTDB lineage: Bacteria > Bacteroidota > Bacteroidia > Flavobacteriales > Flavobacteriaceae > Jejuia > Jejuia aquatilis. Next base: position 165,698 of record NZ_JACNMF010000001.1, on the reverse strand, counting down.
GTGCAGCATGCTTACGGCCTCTCTTACTTTGGAAGCCTTTTCGTTACCTGATGATCCAAAATTAGAATAGGAAGTCATTGCCATTACAGGCTCAAACCCAAAATTCTCGATTACTTTTGAAGTCATAATGGCGATTTTTGCCAAATCCTTGGCATCCGGATCAATATTGATAGAGGTATCGCTTAAAAACAGTGGTCCTCTTCGGGTCATCATCACATTGGTAGTGGCTACTTTGGTAGCTCCCTTTGCCATACCAATCAGCTCCAACATAGGTTTTAAAACTACTGGATAACTTCTGGAATACCCTGAAATCAGGGCATCGGCATCCCCTTCGTTTACCATCATTGCAGCAAAGTAGTTGCGCTCTCGCATTAAGCGTTTTGCTGAATACAGGGTAACACCTCTTCGTTTTCTTTGTTCCCAATATATGCGACCATAGCGATCCTTGCGCTCGTTCTCCTCTTCAGTTTTCGGGTCGATAATCGTGATATCGCCTTCAAACTCAATCTCATCCATGAGTGCCCGAATGGTTTCCTTTCGACCCAATAAAATGGGGATAGCAATGCCTTCTTCGTAAGCTATTTGAGCAGCTTTTAAGACCGCTAGTTGATCGGCCTCCGCAAAAACTACACGTTTTGGGTTTAGTTTGGCACGGCTTAAAAGCAGCCTCACCAATTTATTATCAGACCCTAAACGCTCTCTAAGACTATCTTTGTATTTTTCCCAATTTTCAATGGTTCCCTGGGCCACACCACTTTCTATTGCGGCTTTTGCAACCGCTGGAGGAATTTCGGCAATCAATCTGGGATCAAAAGGTTTAGGAATGATATAATTTCTCCCAAAAGCCAAACGGGTTTGCCCATAAGCTACGTTTACCTGCTCCGGTACGGGCTCTTTCGCAAGTTTTGCCAAAGCTTTTACCGCTGCCATTTTCATTTCCTCATTTATGGAGGTGGCACGAACATCCAACGCCCCTCTAAATATAAAAGGGAAGCCCAACACATTATTTACTTGGTTAGGATGGTCACTTCTGCCAGTTGCCATAATAATGTCGTCCCTAGTATCCACTGCTAATTGATACTTAATTTCAGGATCGGGATTGGCCATTGCAAATACGATAGGGTCTTTTGCCATTACCTTCAACATGTCCGGAGTAACGATATCCGCCATAGACAAACCGATGAATACATCTGCATCCTTCATGGCTTCATCTAGGGTATCGATTTTGCGATGCGTAGAAAATTCAGCCTTTTGAGAAGATAGATTTTCCCTGTCATTTCTAATAACACCCTTACTGTCCAGCATCACCATATTTTTCCGTTTGGCACCGCAGGACTGGTACAATCGAGAACAAGAAATTGCCGCCGCACCAGCACCGCTAATCACTATTTTTACGTCTTCGATTTTTTTCTTGGCAAGCTCCAATGCGTTAATTAGGGCTGCTGCTGATATAATTGCCGTACCATGCTGGTCGTCGTGCATTACCGGAATATCCAATTCGGCCTTTAAACGCCTTTCTATTTCAAAAGCCTCTGGTGCCTTGATATCCTCTAGGTTGATGCCCCCAAAAGTGGGTGCAATGTTTTTTACAGTATTAATAAATTCATCAACATTTTTAGTGTCAACTTCAATGTCAAATACATCAATATCTGCAAAGATTTTAAAGAGCAAACCTTTACCTTCCATTACTGGTTTAGAGGCTTCTGGCCCTATATCTCCAAGACCTAAAACGGCCGTTCCATTTGAAATTACAGCCACCAAATTGCCTTTCGCCGTATAGCGATAAGCGTTGTTCTTGTCTTTCTCGATCTCTAAGCAAGGCTCCGCCACACCTGGCGAATAGGCTAGGGATAAATCCCTCTGACTCGAATATTTTTTTGTAGGAACAACTTTAATTTTACCGGGAACCGGCTTTGCGTGATATATCAGGGCCTCTCTACGTTTGCTCTCTTCGCTCATTGTAACTTTTTTAGAAACCCAAATATAACAATCCTTAGAAGTAAAATACCTATTCTTTTAGGAAATTGATGCTTCTTAAAACAATTTCAGTTGGCAGACAAAAACTTCGTATTTCATTTTATTGTCCAGCCAGCAACTATTAAAAAATCGACAATCAAAAAGTCAGTACTCTAGAGGCATTAGATTCATTATAGTTTATCTTGAAACTACAGGTTGCGAGATCTGCCTTTAAAATGGCAAAGTCGGTACCATGTTCCCAAATAATTTCCACTTTTTTGTTGGAATTTGTTCGCGTTTTTACGGTTCCCGAAAATGCGTTGTGCGTATTTCTAATTCGCATTAACTCAAGTTGATTCAATACAATGTCGGTTTTAAGACCTTCTTCAATATCCTTTAAGGACAGTATTGTTCTATTAATTTCCTTATGTCCGCCACTACCGGCTTTATCGGCCGCCTCATAATCATTTCTTCCTGCAAACACATCCAGATACCAAACTTGTGGTACCCCAGGCATAAACATTTGGATAGCTCTGGCGAGCAACAGTTTTTTTTCGTCTTCTCCTAAAGCACTAAAAAATGTGGCATTAACTTGGTAGTACGATATTTTCTTACCATCAGACCCATATAGGTTCTTAACCCTGCCGCCTCGCTCAATAATGATGTCCATGATATCCTCAATATCACTATCTGCAAGCAATCCTTTGTGATAATCTCCGTCCACGTCCTTTCCCTTTAAGTCCAAAACTGGAATACCATCATGACAGCCCAACATATTTACAGTTTTATAGCCTTTGGCAATAATTTCATTAGCCCATTTTATTAACGCCGTACTATCCTTTTTCTCAATGGTGTGGATCATTAACCCAGGTAGGAAAAAGTCATATATCCTGTACCCTTTTTGGGCCACCTCATCATGCAGAAACGAACCATATTCTGCGTGAATCTCAGGTAAAAGCGTTAAACCGTTTTTGTCTGCAATTTTTTTAATGCGCTCTAAATATTGCCAAGTTCCCGGTTTATTAAAGAAGTTTGAAGCCCCGTTAGCCTTGTGCAAATAAGCAAAAGCATCCAAGCGCAATATCTTGCACCCGTAGCTACTTACTTTTTGCAAGGTTTCCTCGTAAAAATCCCATACCAGTTCAGACTTGGCATTGACATCCATTTGGCCCAAAAAGCTTTTGTCCTCGTTCACTTTCTGATAAAAGGTATTCCAATAGGGTTTTTCAGTGCCGTCGGGGAAAGGCACCTTTAAAATTGGCAATCCTGCTTTACGCATGAATAATTTATCAAGAAATTCCTTTTTTGGCTTGATAATACCATCGTCCCCCATTGTGCCATGGCCTTCCCAAAAACTATTCCAATTGATAAAAAAGTCTCTATATTTTGATTGCCCTCCATGTTTAAGCAAATCCCTAAACTGAGGAGAAGCCACTGATAAATGATTTAGGACGATATCAAGCTTTAATTGAATATTCAGTGCGTCTAATGCTTCTAAGTCGTTTTTTGAAACTAATTCTTCATTAAGATTGTAATCTATTATTGAAAACCCCCTGTCTAAATCACTATTAAAAAATGTTGGCAGTATATAAAACAATGAAAATACATCTTTAAACTCAGGCCTTTGAAGGATACTAATGGTATCGCTTAATGTACTGCCAATACTATCCGGATATGCATTAAGCATAACGCCGTTTGTAATATTAGAATTTGTTGACATCATTATATATTATAAAAGTTCAGACAATATGCTTATGTTATCAGGCAATCTACCGACATTTTGGAGCTTTAAAGCTGCCAATTGCAAAGCTACTTCCAGGCATTTTTCAATAGGTTTATCCTTGATATATGCAAACAGGAATCCCGACCAAAATGCATCACCCGCACCAGTGGTATCAATTACGTTTTCCACCTTTACAGCCGGCATTTCAATGAGTGCCTTGTTTTTTTGTGACAATTTAACCCCTTTGCTGCCCAAGGTTAAACAAACAGTTTCAACCCCTTCATTGTGAAAGAAATTGAATATTTCATCATGTTGTAGTTCTTTTTCAAATAGGCGCAACATATCATCCTCACTAATTTTTATTAAAGGACTAAACTTGCAGTATGCCTTTATGACCCTTAAAGCCTCTTCCTGACTGTCCCAAAGCTTTCTGGAGTAATTTAAATCTACACTTAGAGTACACCCTTGCTTAAAGGCTTCTTCTGCCTTTTTCAAAATTGTGGATTGTGCAGGGTTTTTACTTAACGCAAAACACGTGGTGTGAAAAATTTTGGTTTTAGAAAGCATTTCCTTAGAAATTTGACTTTCTGAAATATGCTGGTCTGCCTGACGGAAAGGAATAAAATCCGGTGTGCCTTTAGACCTCGAAACCAGTATCACACTTGTGCTTTTGTCTTTAAGCTTATCAATATAATCTATATTTACACCTACTTCTGAAAGCCTTTTAAAAATGTAGCTCCCCAAGCCGTCATCACCTACAGTGGACACCAAAGTTGCATTTAAGCCCAATCTGGCCGAATTCATTGCCACATTGGTTGGAGACCCACCTAAATATCTATGATAATCTCGCGTGTCATCTATAAGCACATCCTTTTGATGGCCTATGAAATCCACGAGAACCTCGCCTACGCAAAGTATATCTATGTCTTTATTAAAATTTTCCAAAACTAATTTCTTTTGTAATTAATGTCCGGCACCAAACCCGGAAACAACATCTTCTTCCCCAGTGGAGTTTGGCTGTTTTAAGCGCAAAGCCAAAACGCCCGCGATAACAAAAAATATGCCCCCAAACAAAATAGCATTAACAGCGCTGTTGTCCAACAGATACTTAACAATTGGGCCAAAAGTCAACGTTTGGATGCCCATAGGAATTACAATCATCATATTCAAAATTCCCATATAAACCCCGCGTCTTTCCTGCGGGACAATTTTAGACACCATAGAATACGGAATACCCATCATTGCGGCCCAACCTATACCAAACAATATCATTGGCAAAACTACCAGAAGCGGATCTTGGATATATGGAATACTCAGCATGGCAATTGCCGTTAAAAACAGGCTTAGCACATACACTTTTTTTCCGCCAAATTTTAATGCCAAAGGCACCAGTGCCAATGCAAATACAATGGTTGAAATATTGTAGGTGGTGTTCATTTTTGCCGCCTGGCTTAAGGCCTGCGAACTGTCAAAGCCCATACTTTCCTTAAACATGGGGGCAATAAATTGCCAATACACGAATAACGCGTACCATTGAAATAGGTAAACACCCGAAAGTTTCCAAATAAATTTTGGCATATCCTTCACCGCCTCCATTATTTCAATAATTGGTGCTTTTACCCTTTCTGCAAGCCCATGGGCTCTATGCTTTTTGATGTCTTCTAGTTCTTCTTCGGATGGCGGGATTTCAGGTGTTTTTAAAACTGACCAAAGAATGGTTGAAATAGACAGTACTGCCCCTATAAAAAAGGAATAGTACAGCCATTTTGGTATGGACTCCACGCTATCGGCAACCTGTTCTGCACCTCCAAACCAGTCCTGAAAAAGAAAAATAGATGCATTTGCCAATACTATACCCGCACCAACAAAGAGGCTTTGCATCTGGTAGCCAAAACTTAATTGACTATTTGGTAATTTATCGCCTACAAAAGCCCTGTAAGGCTCCATTGCCATATTATTTCCCACATCAAGAATCCATAGCAATCCAACCGCAAACCATAATGCCGGACTAAATGGGAAGGCAAATAAACATAAGCTACCCAGCAATGCACCAATTAAAAAAAAGGGTTTACGTCTTCCCCATCGTGGGGACCAAGTTTTATCTGAAATAGCCCCAATGATAGGCTGAATTATTAAACCTGTTACCGGACCAGCTAAATTTAGCAATGGCAACTGATCGTGCTCTGCCCCTAAAAAAGAGAAGATAGGATTTACTGCTGTTTGCTGTAATCCAAAACTATATTGAATGCCTAAAAAACCGACATTCATATTAAAAATCTGCCAAAAATTTAATCTCGGTTTTGATTGCATAAGACTTATTTTACTGTTAGTTTTTTTAAGAAATCACCAAAGACACCACTATTCATTATGATTTGCCCTTCTTTCTCTACCACCGGAAGCGATAGGTTATGTAATGGAATATTGTTTTCTCGAAGCTTTTCTACCATTTCGCGCTCTTTTACCTTATTTTGATCAACATCAAAATATACAAATGCTATTTTGTGTTTTTTAAGATGTGCCTTTGTGTCAAGGCAATAATGACAAGTGTCACTACCGTAAACTATTAAAGGAGTTTCCAAACTTTCCGTCCCGCCATTTTTGGCGCTGGTATGCTCTTGGGCGTAACACAACACAACAGAAGTCAAAAAAAACATTACTGAAAAAACAAACCATCTCATTGCTCATCAATTTTTAGAAAAAGAGTTGGAATTTTTAGAATAGAATTCCAACTCTTAAATTAACAAACTAAACTAAACTTTCTTCTTTTTAAAACTTGAATTGTAATCCCATTGTTACTGATCTTCCTGGTAAAGGTCTGGCTCTTAAATAATTGTCCTGACCTTCAACAATACTACCTTCTTCAACTTCTGTTACACCTATGCTATCAAAAATATTGTTAGCCGAAATATTTGCGGAAAGCGCATCAGTAATAGCGAAATTTACAAATCCATTTATGATTAAGAATCCGGGCATTACCAATTCGTTGGAATCTTGTGCAAATGCCTTAGACTGCCCAATAAAGCTCAACCCTCCAGAGTGTTGCTTGTTTCCGCCAAAGTTAATGGACGGGATAAGGTTATAAATTAAATCCGGCTGTCTTCTTGGCGTATTTCCTTTGTTGTCTCCAGAGTCTATTTCAGCGTCCGTCCATGTTACCGCTCCTCTTAAGCTAAAGGTATTATTAAAGTTGTAAAATCCTTCTAATTCAATACCCATGGACTTGTAATCGTTTTCAATAATACTGTTTGACGTTGCTTCAAAACCGCCTTCTTCCCTCGTTTTAGCATAAAATGCGGTGGCATAAAGCGCTCCATTATCAAAACCTCTTTTATAACCAAATTCTGTTTGGTTCATAAAGTCTAGCGCGTTTATCATATCGCCGTCCATATAGTTTAGGCCAGAGAACAAAATACGATCCGCTTTTGCGGAAGCACCTTTACTAATTCTTGCAAACACAGATTGTCTGTCTTTAAACTTGTAGTTAAAACCCACCGAGTAAGAGAAGTAATCATAATCATAGTCAACCGCAGTAGCATTGGCATTGTCTATGGCAGATACGCTTTGCTCTGGTGCAGAAATTACGCCATCGTTATTAACATCGTACTCCGTTTGTACTGCCCCTGCAAAGGTACCATCAACACGACCTCTGTCATACCTTATACTAGCATCGATTGTGATAGCCTCAGTAGCTTCAATGGTAACATTGGCGTAAGGCGCAGACACATTGTACTGTGTGTCATAGTTACGTTGACAACAATTACCCCAAAACGGTACGCCATAGGCATATAATCCATTGTCGCTTAAAGGGCTGCCTGTTCCGTCCAAAACATTGATCAATCTTGCATTGTCGTCATTCACTTCTTGTAAATAAGAATTCCATAACCAAGACATGGATATATCCTGAATAGATTTAAAATACCCCAAGGTAATATCCACATTGCCAAAAGATTTGGACAATTTTAAATCATTCATAAAGTTGTTGAAATTATTCAATTCAACATCAAACATATGCACACGTGCAACTAAACTATTTCCTGAAACTGCAGATCCATCCGTAAACTGCAATGAACCCCATCCATTATCGGTAGCAAAATCGCCACCCAAAATATTAGATGCAGTAGCCACTTCGGCAGGGAAAGGAGACACAAAAGTACCGCTGTTGGAGGAATAACGTCCATTATTGGTAACTTTCCAATCGTTTCCTAAATCAAAAGACGCTTCAACACCAACGGATGCAGATACTGGGTGCATCCCATCTTGAACATGGCCTCTTCTTAGCTCCCCGTCGGCACCCAATCCAACAGTACGCAATAAATTAGAACTGTGCAAGGATCCTGTGGTGGCATCAAAATTGGCAGCATTGCCCCAATCTGGATCGCTGTTGGTCCCTGAAACCTTCATAGGCATGGGCAAATACGCAGCCGCTCTATCGTTTAAATACTTGGCGTACACTCTTACCTTACCTTTCTCAAATTCCTTTAACAAACTAAGTTTTAATTGCCCGCCATTGTTGGCTGTAAATCCTGTTTCCCTTATACCTTCACCTGCTCTATAAAAGCCTCCTGCATGCATGTATAAATCTTCACCTATTTGAGTTCCGTAATCGAAATCGGTCCGAAAAGTATTGTAGTCCAAACCAAAAGTAGTGCCTATAGAACCGCCTTCTGTTTTTCCTGTTTTACTGATAATATTGATGATACCACCCGGTGCATTAGATGTTAAGGTAGAAGCCGAACCTCCCCTGATGGCCTCAATTCTTGCCACATTGTTATCGAATCTTGTAAAGATATCAGCAGTTCCGAATGAAATATCGCCATAGAGCAATACAGGCAAACCATCTTCCTGTAATTGTACATATTTAGAACCTCCCGAAGAAATTGGCACACCCCTTACGGCGATGTTGGCGTTACCCTCACCACCAGATGATTCCGAGCGAATACCTGGTATCGTTCTAAAAATTTCTGCGGTTGACCTTGGTGCAGATTGAGAAATAGTTTTTGCACGCATGCTGGTTACCGATATACTAGATTCTATTTTAGACCTAGGGTTTACCACACCAGTAACAATCACCTCATCCAAGGATTCCGCATCCTCAGCCATAACTATATTTACGACAATATCCGCGCCTTGCACCGTGACACTTTGCGTAAATTTGGTATATCCCAAATAAGTAGCAACCAGTACGTAAGTACCATCCTCTACGTTGTCAATAGAATAAATACCGTCAAAATCTGTAACCGCTCCTTTAGAGGTGCCTTCTAAAATTACATTTACTCCAGGTAAAGGAATACCTGTTTCATCTTTAACGTCTCCTGAAATTGATTGTGCTACAACCGCGCCAGCGGATAACAGCATCAAAGCCAATAAACATAAATTTCTTCTAATTAAATTCATTTTGCCTGTTTTAGTTATTTAACAAATTATTGAGTTGTTATTGGCAAATCTATATTCAATAGCCCTGAAAATTATGATTTTCTCAGCCGAAATCGTTTTCGAAAGTACCGAAATCGTTTTCGATTTGATATTTTTTATATCTTTATTTGCACATACCAAGCTCTTTTTTTATGAAAATTGTTACGCTAAGGGATATTGCAGAACAGCTAAATATTTCTGTTACCACGGTATCAAAAGCACTAAAAGATTATCCCGATGTTAGCAAAAAAACCAAATTGCAGGTTAAAGCGCTTGCCGAAACGCTAAACTATAAGCCCAATGCTTTTGCGGTTAACCTGCGAACCAAAGAATCCAAAACCATTGGATTAATTATTCCGGTAATAGTTCACCATTTCTTTTCCAATGTTATTAAAGGCATTGTGTCCCAAGCTGAGAAAAAAGGGTATTTGGTAATAATTCTGCAATCGGATGAATCCTATGAACTGGAAAAAAAACAAATTGAACTGCTCCTAAGCCAACGTGTTGACGGCATTATTATATCCTTAGCAAATGGAACCGCCAAGTACGATCATTTGAATAAGGTAATGGCTCAGGAAAAACCTCTTGTAATGTTTGACAAAATTGCCAAAATACTACAATGCTCCAAGGTAATAATTGATGACAGAAAGGCGGCTTATACCGCGACACAACATTTGATAGATATTGGGTGCAAGCGTATTGCTCACTTTAGAGGAGCCTTGTTACCCCAAAACTCCATTGATAGATTTTTAGGTTACAAAAAAGCTTTGTTGGACCACAACTTGCCTTACGATCCGTCGCTAGTATATATTTGTGAATGTGGCGACATGAGTTTTGAAGAAGGCAAAAAAAACGCAAAACAATTATTGGAAGACCATAATGATGTTGATGGCATTTTCATAAACACCGACTTGGTGGCCATAGGCGCTATGACTACATTCCAGGAAATGGGAGTGAAAATTCCAGAAGACATTAGCATCGTAGGGTTTAGTAACTGGTTTATGTCGTCGGTAATATCACCAAGCCTAACAACTATTAACCAACCTGGGTTTGAAATGGGCAAAGTAGCCTTTAAACAACTATTTAAGGAAATTAAAGCCCGCAAAAAAGATAAACCATTTGAACCCAAAACTGTTGTTTTAGAAACGGATTTAATCGTAAGGGCATCAACGAAAGAAGTCCGTGTTTAATCCCTTAAAAAATTGATGTTTCGTTTTAACCCTGAGAATTTAGTACGCTTTACGGCCGATTTCCTGAAAACCTTTTGAAACGTTTCTTCGGTAATCTCCTCCCAATCTTTTTTAGACAGGGATAATAATTCCGGATGTGGATTAAATAAGGGCTCATCATGCGCTTTTGAAAACCTGTTCCAAGGACACACGTCTTGACAGACATCACAGCCAAACATCCAATCGTCAAATTTGCCTTTGAATTCAGAAGGAATATTGCCCTTCAATTCAATAGTGAAATAGGAAATGCATTTACTACCATCAACTACATAAGGTTCTGTAATGGCTTCGGTTGGGCAGGCATCAATACAGGCCGTGCAGGTACCACAATGGTCGGTAACAGGGGTGTCATATTCCAATTCCAGATCGATAATGAGTTCGGCCACAAAATAGAATGAACCTACTTGTTGGGTCAATAAATTACTATGCTTCCCAATCCAACCCAAGCCAGATTTTGCAGCCCAAGCTTTATCCAAAACGGGAGCAGAATCCACAAAGGCGCGCCCATGCACTTCTCCGATTTCATCTTGAATAAAATGCAACAGGGATTTGAGTTTATCTTTTATGACGAAATGATAATCCATTCCAAAGGCGTATTTGGACAACTTGTAACTCTCCGGGTTTTGCGTTTCCGAAGGAAAATAATTTAGCAACAGAGACAGCACACTTTTAGAGTCTTCCACCAGTTTTGTAGGGTCGAGGCGCTTGTCAAAATGATTTTCCATATAATGCATTTCACCATGCATCTTTTGGGTCAGCCATTTTTCCAATCGGGGGGCTTCCTCTTCCAAAAATTGTGCTTTGCTAATGCCACAAGACAAAAAACCGAGGCGTTTGGCTTCGGCTTTTATCATTTCAGAATATTTTGATTTGCTCACGTTAGGTTTAAAGCACCTAAATTACGATTTTCATTTGAATGGACTTCCTTTTCTAGATACAACCCATATCCATTGAAGATTGCGTATCCGCATTTGGGAAACAGCTTCCTGTTGGTAAACTTTCAGGTTGATAGCGCTTTAAATTGGCATCGTATAATGCGTTTTCCACAAACGAAGTCAACAGGTCAATTTCATCTTCTGTTAAATTTAAAGGTTGAAATTGTAGCGACAATTTATTTGAAGGCACTTCGTTGTTTTCAGCAACAGCATTGTTTTTATAGCTAATGATGTCCCTGATAGAACTGAAACTACTGCCATGACCAAAGAATCCAGCGTCCATCAAATTATAAAGTTGAGGTGTCTTAAATTTATAATCATCATCAGGGTTGCCGGTGAAACCACCTCTCCCTTTTTTAGTGGCCTCATCCACTTCTGTCATAATATTATTACCTGCCAAGTCCTTCATGCCCAAAGCATGGAATTCCATACCATTAAGCCCCGGCCCTGAATGGCAAGAGTAGCACTGCCCTTTTCCAAAAAAGAGCATCGCGCCTTCGATTTCATCCTCGCTCATAGCAGAGTCATCACCTTTTAACCACTTTTGAAACGGTGCTTCGTTGGCTAAAACTGTTCTTTCGTAAGCTGCAATGGCTAGAGCTCCATTTAATTTTGTATACCGTTCATCTTCTGAAACATTTGGGAAAGCGGCATCGAACAAGGCTTTATAATCTGAATTAATAATAAAGTCTTTTTCAATCATTAATCGGTGTACATCCAAACCTGCGATAGCCTGGGTTTCCACACCTTCAAAACCGAAAGTATTGGCCTCTTTTGGGGTACCTACCGTCCAATTGGCTTCAGTTCCTACATTCATCCCAACGGCGCCAAACTGCCCGTTCCACAACATTACTTTTTGATAGGCTGTATTTAAAACACTCGGGCTTTTGATAGGCTGAATGTCCAAATCGTCTTCAATATAATTCGGGGATTTGTGGCGTCCTTCTCCGTGAGTTCCAAAGCCAATACCGCCTTCGCCTATACCTTGTTGTATCCCACTTTGGAACCCTGCAGCCGCATGATGACAACTGGCGCAGGAATAGGTATTCATCCCTTCCTCCATGTTAGGGTTTTTACCTAATGCCGTTTCGTGGAACAACAACTGACCAAGCACAACTTTAGCATTGGTGATGCTATTGTTTGCATCGTTGGGAATGGCACTAAAGTCATTGGATGCTGGTAAAATCAATGCGGTTTTTGACCCAGCCGTTACTTCAATTTGTTGTTCTAATAGGGTTTGAATCGGAGTTTCTACATAGTCATCGTTATCCGTCGCACAGGAATTTAAAATGAATGCAGACACCAATAAAATACTGAAAGTCTTTGGGGTATTCATAAGTACTAATTTGGGGTTATTTAGTACTACAAAGCTAAATCCCCCCGTCAAAAACCTTACAATAATTTGTTGAACCGCCTAAAAATTAGTTGAGTAACTTAAGTTTCGACGAAGTGCTAGTACTGCTCTATCAACTCCCTTCAGGTTTTCTCCTTTTTGTGAATTTCAGGTTCACATTGACTGGTTTTAAGGTAATTAACGGGTTGGTTTCTATCCTATCAGTATCTGTTTCAATATGAAATCTGTTTAAAATGGCATTCAAAGTCAGCATCATTTCATACATCGCAAAGTTGTTGCCAATACACAATCTTGGCCCTGCTCCAAAGGGCATGTAATAGGGTAGAATTGCTTTTCGATTTTCCTCGAAAAACCGTTCAGGTTTGAACTGATCGGGTTGTTTCCAATATTTTTTATTTCGGTGCAGTTCGTAAATTGATGTGCCAATGATGGTGCCTTTTTTCAATTTGTAGCTTCCGATATTGTCATCTTGTATGTTCATCCTATCGGTAATCCAGGCCGGAGGATACAACCGTAAACTCTCTTCAATGCTGCATTTTGTATAATTAAGCTTTGATAACCGTTGAAGTGGCGACACATTGTTTTGGTTTACTGCACGGGTTTCATCCGAAACCTGTCGCAGTTCCTTTTGATTTACTGCCAAAAGTTTTAAGGTGAAAGTCAGTGCATTTGCCGTGGTTTCATGACCCGCTACAAACAAAATCAGTATTTCATCAATCAACTGGTCATTGGTCATTTTGGAACCGTCTTCATATTCAGCATTTAATAGCATGTCCAACAAATCGTCATGGGTTTCTTTGGATTGTCTTCTCAGCTCAATAATTTCAAGAATAATGGCTCTGCTTTCCTTTACCAGTTTCATGTGGTAGCGCACTTGACCGCTCAATACATACCATACTTTTTGATAGGGTAATCTTAATTCTTTGATTATAAACAATTGCAATTTTTCGATGATGAACTGTAGTCGTTTTAATGTTTGCTTTTCAGCTGAAAAATTAAAGAGGGATTTGGCCACTACCTCAAAGGCTAATTCATTCATTAGTGGATAGAGTTCAACCATTTTATCCGAAGGAATGGACGCTACTTGTTCTTCGATAGCGTCGTTAATAATGCCCACTAGGTTATTAATTTTTTCCTTGTGAAAGGCAGGTTGTATCAAACGGCGTTGCTTCAACCAATAGTCCCCGCTGGAGGTGAGCAGTCCATAGCCCACGTATTTTGACAAATACCGGGTTTGAATTTTAGACTTATGGTAAACTTTATGATTTTTTTGAAGGATGTGCTTAGCCATTTCAGCATCCCTCGTTAAAATGATATGGCCATAAAAAGGGGATTTCAGGGAAAAGGTATCACCCACGTCATCAAACCATTTGCGATGATATGGCAATGGATTTTTGGCAATATGGGTTGATTTTAAAAGAAATTTTAAAAATGAAATCTTATTTGGATAGTAGTATTTCATTATCTATCTAATGAGACACTGAAACAGCACTTCGACTGCGCTCAGTGTGACAATTTGGGATGACATAAATGTCAAAACAACCCACCTTGAATATTGCCCTTAATCTTTCCTAAATGTTTATAGGCTTGTTCCGTAACTTCACGACCACGCGGGGTACGCATGATAAATCCCTGTTGAATCAAAAAAGGTTCGTACACCTCCTCAATGGTTTCTGGGCTTTCGCTGACCGCAGTAGCAATTGTGGTAATCCCCACTGGGCCACCTTTAAATTTATCGATGATTGTTGATAGGATTTTGTTATCCATTTCATCCAGACCGTGAGTATCCACATTTAAAGCTTCCAAAGCAAACTTTGCAATTTTTATATCAATATTGCCATCGCCTTTTATCTGGGCAAAATCCCGTACGCGACGCAACAAAGCGTTAGCTATACGTGGGGTTCCTCGGCTTCTACCTGCTATTTCTATGGCCGCCTCCATGGAAATGGGAACTTTCAAAATTGATGCACTGCGCTGTACAATGGTGGTCAATAAATCAGTTTTATAATACTGCAACCTGCTTTGAATACCGAAACGTGCACGCATAGGGGAAGTCAATAATCCCGAACGTGTTGTTGCACCTACCAAGGTGAAGGGACTTAAATTAATTTGAACGGTTCGGGCGTTTGGCCCCGTTTCTATCATAATATCAATCTTGTAGTCCTCCATGGCGGAATAGAGATACTCCTCAACAATGGGGCTTAGCCGATGGATTTCATCTATAAATAAAACATCGCGCTCTTCTAAATTGGTCAATAAACCTGCTAGATCTCCCGGTTTATCAAGTACCGGCCCTGAGGTGACCTTAATGCCTACCTCCAATTCATTCGCCAAAATATGTGCTAAAGTCGTTTTGCCCAATCCCGGAGGGCCATGAAACAGCGTATGGTCCAAAGCCTCATCTCTTAAATTGGCCGCCTTTACAAAAATCTGCAGATTTTCGAGTACTTGGTCCTGACCCGTGAAGTCGTCAAAGGCCAAGGGGCGAAGCTTTCTTTCAACATCCAGTTCCTCGGGGGAATAATTTTCGTTTGTGGGATCGAGGTTTTCGTTCATATTTGAGACCCTTCGACTGCGCTCAGGGCGACATTTTGTGTCAACTTAAATAATAGAAAAAAGTGGATTCCGCATCACACTTCGACCACGCTCAGTGGAACAGTGCGGAATGACAAGATACTGTAACAAGTTAAGCACAAGCAAATATAAACAAAAAGCCTTTCAATCCCGACGGTTGTCGTTCAGAAAGGCTTTCAGGCTTCTGGTTGGTATAAAAATGGTTGGTTATTTCATCTGGCCGAATTTATTTTTCAATATAAGTCAGATGTAATTCGTTGTAAACATTTCTCAGTCGATATGATTATTTATTGGATACAACTCATTTCAAAATGGTAAACTCGCAACGTCTATTGATGTCATATTCTTCGTCGGTACAAATGCCTTCTTTTACGCATTTATTAAGTGGTTGCATTTCGCCATAGCCGATACTTTTCAATCGGTCGCGGGCAATGCCTTGGCTTACTAAATACTCTAAAGTTGAGGCCGCTCTGCGTTTGGATAAATCCAAATTGTACTGGTCGGGACCACGGGCATCCGTATGTGCCGACACCTCCACTTCCATGGTTGGGTATTTCTTCATTAAGTCCACCAGCACGTTCAAGGTGGTTGCCGCATCTTCACGAATGTCGGACTTATCAAAATCAAAATAAATTTTGTCTAACTCTACCTTGACCTCATCGGTCTTATTATCTTTCTTTATTCGATCTTCGGCATCCGCAAAAGATTCTAAATTTAGATAAATATTATGCTGTACCTTCCCCTTACTGTCTGTAGAAAACTCAACATCCTGAGGGATGTAAGCTTTTCGAATTCCTCGTACTTTATATTTTTTATTGGGTTCTATTTTGAAAATATAATACGCATCATCTCCAACAATAGTGTCTTGAATTACGGTATCAGATTCATCAAATAAGGTTACCAAAGATCCTGCTAATAACTCCTTACTATTTAAATCTTGCACTATACCTTCAACTTGATATATGGTTTGGGGATTTATTTCTCTTTTAAAACCAAATAATCTGTCGTATCCGGTTCTATTTGATGACACAAACCCTTTGTTATCTTTCTCTCTTACTACATATGCAAAATCATCCAAAGGACTATTAATGGTACTGCCCAGGTTAACCGGTTTATCAAATGCACCGTTTACCAAATTACTCCTAAAGACATCCAATCCGCCATAGCCTAAATGACCGATGGACGAAAAATACAGCACATCGTATTTGCTGATATACGGGAATTGTTCCCTATGTTTTGTATTGATAGTTTCACCTAAATTTTCAGGTTCGCCATAGGTGCCGTCTTCATTTATGGCCACTTTGTAAATATCAAAACTACCAAAGGTTCCGGGCATATCACTGGCGAAATACAACGTTTTTTCGTCATAGCTCAAAGCGGGATGCTCAGTACTGTATGAATTTGAGGTAAATGGCAATGCTGAAACATTCGTCCAAACTCCATCCACCAATTCCGCTTTATAAATTTTGATATGGGCGATCCGGTCTTTGTCCGTTTTCTTTCTGGTTGTATTTGTTCTATTGAAATACATGGTTTTCCCATCCTTGGTGAACACTGCATTACTTTCGTGGGATTCGGTATTAATAGATTCTGAAAAAGGCACTACATTTTCAAGTACATTTTGACTGTTCAACGTACCACTGTACAAATCCAAATAGGGTAAATTATTCCACGAATAGGCAGGATTTTCCGAGTTCCTTGCGGAAGCAAAAGCTACTTTATCTTCGCCATAAAAAGACAATCCAAAATCACTACTTGAATTTAGGTTTTCAATTTGTTTCAATTTGAAGGTATGCGGTGTGGTTTTATCCGTTTCCTCAATGAATGCCAAAGTGTTTATTGGAGCATTGTAATATCTGCTCAAATGCATGTCGGCCTCCTTGTATTGCTCAACACCCTTTAAAGCCTGGGCAAATCGGAAGTGATAGTCTATATCAATAGAATCGCCATACTCCACAAATAATTCCCTGTAGGTTTTAATAGCCTTTTGAAGGCTGGAATTGTAATAGTAACAATCGGCCAAATTTTGTAACACTTCTTGTGAACGTTCTTTGGTTTCGTATATTTCGGCAGCATCCTTATAGGCCCTCATTTCAAAAAGTGTATTCACTCGTTTTAGGTTTTTCTTTTGCGCAAACCCCATTCCGCTAACTAATAAAAGGCTTGCCAATATGTATATAAATTTTTTCATGTTTCCTTGTATTAACTGTTAGAAGAATCGCGGTGAACGGTCGTAACCGCCTTTAAACCCGAAGAGGTCCACATCAAACAAAATGAATATTTCGTGCGATCCCGAATTGAAATCACCTAAATTAGTTGTCGTATAATCATAGGCATATCCGATTCTCAAATCAGGTGTTACTCTGAAGTTTACCAAAGCACTTACGGCATCGCCCAGTCTATAACCCAGACCTGCTTCCAGTTTTTCATGTATGAGCACATTAGCCGTTATATCCAAGGCCAACGGTGCACCTTTTACGGCGCGTCCCATAAATGCCGGTTTTAGTTTGAGATTTTCGTTGATATCGAATACGTATCCTCCAGTGAAAAAGAAATGGACACTTTCCACACCTGTGGCCTTGATGCCGTTTTCATTTTCCAAATGTTTTGTGGACAGCATGTTTGGCGCAGACAGCCCCAAATAATAATTATCCGTGAAAAAGAAGGCCCCGATACCTAAATTGGGAAAAGCGCGATTGACATTTTCATTAAAAGCGTTATCCCCACTCGCAGGACCCGATTGCAATACCAAGCCATCAAAGTTGGCATCGAACATTCTCAGACCTGCTTTCACCCCAAAAGAAATCTTACTTTCAAGACCTACCGGAAGCACATAAGCCACATCGGCAAAAATGTTGTTTTCGTTTACAATATCACCAATATTGTCATTGGTAAAGGAAATACCGGCTTCTATTCTCTCGTTGATAGGGGTATGGGCGAAAAAGGTTCCCGTTCTTGGAGCACCTTCCACTCCTACCCATTGGGTTCGGTAAAGTCCGCCAAGGTTTAAAATACCCTCTTCCGCTGTTGCGTATGCCGGATTGATCACGCTCATATTATACATATATTGTGTAAACTGAGGATCTTGTTGTGCTGTACTTTGCAAGGATAACAATGCTATACTTAACAAAGCAAGGATGTTTTGATATAAATTTAAATGTTTCATCTTTTTAAATTTTGCTTTATTAATTATGTTATCTGCTTAAGTATAAGCGTCCTTGTACTGGTTGTTTTATCCCATCGTTGTAACTGAAGATGTAGAAATACACTCCAACCGGCAAATCACCTTTGAGCGCTACGCGAACTTGATTGGACGTACCATCAAATCGTGGTGTATTCGCATTGCCTCGGTACACGATATTTCCATTTCGATTGTAAATTTCCATTTCGAAATTTGGATACAAAATCGCGAGGTTGTCAATATCGAAAGTGTCGTTCATCCCATCATCATTCGGTGAAAATCCATCCGGTATTCGGATGTCGCCACAGGCAGTGATATCTGGCGTTACTTCCAATCGCACCGAACTTTCGCATCCGGTATTCGGATCAACTAAAACGGCATAATAAGTTGCAAGTCCGAGGGTTGTATCTTCTGAAATTAGATTTCCTCCCGTTGGTGCATCATACCATCTTAGGTTATCCGCATTTGCATCGTATTCTAAAACATTATCTGAAAGCGTTGCTATGGTTGGGCCGTCATTAATACAATAGGTTTCTGAAGTATCGTTCAATGTTGGTGTGGCCATATCATTGATGGTAACGTTCAATTCTACATTCATGGAAGATTCGCAATTGGTTCCGTCAGTTTGTGTTCCAAAGTAATCCTCTCCATCCACTAATGCATCGGAAGCATTAAGTGCTGTGGTAAGGCTTGCATCATCATACCAAGTAATGGTTCCCGTTGCCTGAACACTATTGGTTAAATCCGCTACCGTTGGATTATCCGTCAAACAGAAAGTTGGATTCGGATCCAAGACAGTCAACGGAGGACTATCATTTACCGCCACTGTTACCGTTGCAGAGTTATCCGGCGAGCATGGTGCAATAGCAATAATTGTATAAGTATATACCCCAGGGGCATCGACGGCTGGATCAAAAACTCCGGTACCACTTGCCAGGGCAGGCGACCAAGTGCCGCCAGTTTGGGGATTGCCCAATTCCGTGAATAAATCAATCGGGGCATCAATCATACACAAACCAACGCTGGTACTAGTGCCGGCATTTGGGGCCTGTGTTACTGTAATAGCTATTTCATTGGTAAACGTACCGCAACTATTACTTAACGTATAAGTATAAGTACCGTCCGGATCAACCAAAGGGTCAAAAAGTCCAGTGCCACTATCTAAAGCAGGTGACCATGTACCTCCTGTATCAGCACCTCCCAATAAAGTAAATAAATCCACGGCTCCGTTATTGCTACAAATATCCAACGTAGGGTTTATGGTTGGACCTGCATTTAAAGGTGCTTCGATAGTAATGGTTATGGTTTCGCTATCATCCACACATGGTGCATTCCCGGAAACCAAATAGGTGAATTGATACGTTCCAGGAGTTACTCCGGTAGCATCCAACGAGCTTCCACTAAGGTTTCCAACGCCATCATCGTTTTGCCAAGTACCTCCTGCATCTTCCGATCCGTCCAACCCGGTAAATAAATCAATAGCAGTATTGTCATTACACGCTACAATGCCTGTGCTGTTTGGATCACCCGCATTTGGCGTTTGATAAATATTTACACTAATTGCTGTTCGTACAGAAGATTCGCAGTTAGTTGTGGCATCGGTTTGAGTAGCGTAATAGGTTTGGCCATCTACAAGGTCTGTACTTGCATCTAGTGGCGTACCGCCGACTGCTATGTCATACCATTGAATGTTATTACCCGTAGCGGATAAATCGCCAACAGTCCCCGAATCGCAAAAAGATTGAGGCGTCGGTGCTCCCGGCGGTGGCGAATCATTAATAACGATGCTAACCGTTACATCAACGTCATCACAACTTCCGATGGCATCTACATCATAGGTGAAATTATAAGTACCCGCCATCAATCCGTCAATGGCAACCACATTTCCAGACAATGCGCCCGAAGCGTCATCATCATTCCACGAACCCGTTTGATCTTCATCAGATAACAAATCGAATAAGTTATAGGTTTGGCCAACTGTAATTTCCACTAGGCAAAACTCCACCGGAGTATTTGCAGTTCCAGATTCTGGGGCATCTTCAACTGTAATTGTTACGGTTGAACTGTTTGTACAGCCATTAGCATCGGTAATGGTATATGTGAAGCTATAATTTCCAATGGTAAGTGCCGTTAAATCTACATCGCTTCCCGTTAATGCCCCGGATGCATCATCATCCGTCCAAGTTCCTCCATTATCTTCACCAGACAATTGACCGAACAAATCCAAAGGTGAATTTGAGACTAAATCATTTTCGCAATATGTAGGTGAATCGGGAATACCTGTATTTGGAAGCGGATTTATTATGACCTGTACTGTAACCAAGGGGTCATCACAGCTTCCTATGGCGTCCACATCAAATGTGTAATCATAGGTTC
Organism: Hyunsoonleella aquatilis; assembly: GCF_014270105.1. Lineage (GTDB taxonomy): Bacteria > Bacteroidota > Bacteroidia > Flavobacteriales > Flavobacteriaceae > Jejuia > Jejuia aquatilis. The sequence continues at coordinate 144,958 of NZ_JACNMF010000001.1, read as the reverse complement.
CAGGAATAAGGCTTGATAAGTCTTGGGTATTGGTAGTTGCTGCGCCTGTATTGTCCGTTCCAACATACCATGTTCCCGCTTGATCTTCGTTTTCTAGTAAATCAAAAAGATTATAGCTTGATGGTGCAGAACCTTCACAGTATTCTGGGAAAGTAGCTACTGGGCTTCCTGATTCTGGGGCATCTTCAACCGTAATGGTAACTGATGAGCTATTGGTACAGCCATTCGAATCAGTAATGGTATAATTGAAATTATAACTTCCAATGGTCAATAAAGTTAAATCAACATCACTACCCGTTAGGGCTCCAGAAGTACCATCATCTGTCCAAGTACCACCCGAATCTTCACCTGTTAATTGGCCAAACAAATCCAATGGTGAATTTGAGGCTAAATCGTTTTCACAATATGTTGGTGAATCGGGTATTCCCGTATTTGGAAGCGGGTTAATCGTGATTTGTACCGTCACCAATACGTCATCACAGCTTCCGATAGCGTCCACATCAAAAGTGTAATCATAGGTTCCGGGAATAAAACTCGATAAATCTTGGGTATTGGTAGTTGTTGCTCCTGTATTGTCCGTTCCAATGTACCATGTTCCCGTTTGATCTTCGTTTTCTAGTAAATCAAAAAGATTATAGTTTGACGGTGCTGAACCTTCACAGTATTCAGGAAAAGATGCGACTGGGTTTCCTGATTCGGGGGCGTCTTCTACGGTAATTGAAATCTGCTCCGAATCTGAACAGCTTCCATTATCAATAGTGTAAGTGAATAGATACGGGCTTCCGGCTACGGTAAAGCTAGTAATATCAATCGAATTTGAAATGGTATTGCTTCCTGAATCGGTCCATGTGCCAGAGTTATTATCCTGTGAACCATCCAAGGCATCAAATAAATCAAAAGGGGAATTTGCACTTAAATCATTTTCACAAAAAGTTTGATTTATGGCATTTCCGGCATGAGGGTCCGGAAGTACCACCACCTGTACAGTTGTTGATTCTTCTGGACACGGGTTGGGCAATAGATTTTGAGTATAGGTAAAATTATAAGTGTTAGCCGTAAATCCAGTTAAATCAATAGGTGATGCTACCACCGGATCCGTACTCGAAGTGCCTTGTGTCCATTGTCCATTAGGGTCTTCATTATCCAATAATGTGAACAAATCCAGGTTGGTTGGCACAGTAGATTCACAATATGTTGCCGGATTGGCTAAAGATGGTGTTCCCGAACTCAATGTTTCATATACCGTTATCACCACATTCGCTGTGGCATCTGGACATGCGCCATTTCCTGATACCGTATAAGTAAATGTGTAGATACCCGCAGTGGTTAATGATGAAATGTTCACTGTTCCTAAATGACCATTCGAAGTAGCCAAGGGTCCAGACCACGAACCTGAGGCTTCAGGCGTACCGCCCAATTCATTAAATAAATCGAAGTCGGAGCCTGGTAAACTATCATTACAGTATTCTAAATTTCCGGATGACCCTGCATCCGCTGGATCATCAATATTGACGGTAACCGCCACAGGGTTACTCACACAAAAAATATCGTCAATTTGGATATAATAGGTATTACCGTCCACCAAAGGTGTTGTTAAAGCTAAGGCAGGAGGAATTGGATTTCCAGAACCATCCAAATTGGCATACCAATTAAAGTTGGTAGCGGTGGTTCCCGGATCTAAATTTCCTACCAATGGGTTTGAATCAGAACAAAATTCTTGAGGCGAAACGGGAGTCGGATCAGTTGGGGAACTAAAAACACCTACTTGTGAAAACTCTATTTGGCTTCTACAATTAGAACCATCAATAAAAATTATATAAAGATTTGTCCCTCCAACGGAGAAAATATCTGTTGAATTAGCCTGAATGGTTAACCCTAAATCATAATAAATTTCAACAGATGTAGCACCTGTAGGAAAACTTGGTTGTAACACATCATCGTTATAGTCCTGAACAGTACTGTTTTCGTTGCTACAATAAATTTCATCTAAATTAACCCCTGTAGCATTCACCTGAAAGTCAACGGTAATTGATGGTCGTGTAGCGCAATCACCAGAATCATTGTCTGCATAATAGGTGCCTTCAGGTACAAGTTCGTTTGGGTTAAATGCACTTCCACCAGAAAGCATATCGTACCAAACAATACCATCACCACCATCCGTAGCAAAAGCATTTAAATCGTTAAAGGTAAAACCTGAAGCATCACAAATGGGAGGCGGGTTAGGATCGGTTATTGTGGGGCATTGTGCATACAGGGAAGACGTTGCACCCCATGAGAGAAAGATTAAAAATGCATAATACCATGCATTTCTAGAGGTAGATTTGGTTGTCATGATTGAAATTTTAAAAAATCACAATTAATACTTGAAAATATTGTAAACTCAGGGGATCATATCGAATTCACCCATCTTTATATACATATTTTCCGACTGCAATTTAACTGATTTTTTTGTATTTCATCGATTTTTTTGAAAATTTTTTACATTTCATCGAAAATAAAATGCATTTAAACAGAAAAACCCGCTTAAAAGCGGGCTTCTGTATTGTAAGATTAATTCTAACTGCTAGTGCTGTAACTCTTCCTCTCCGTCCTTTAACGGAATGTTTTGAGGTACGAAGTCTTCATCATGACCTGGCTTACTGTAATCGTAAGCCCAACGGTGTACATGTGGAATCTCACCTTCCCAGTTACCGTGAATATGCTTAATTGGTGCTGTCCATTCAAGTGTAGTCGATTTCCATGGATTTTGAACTGTTTTCTTTCCAAAGAAAATGCTTGCAAAGAAATTGTATAGATACAAAATTTGAACTGCACCACCCACCAAAGCAAATATGGTAATAATCACATTAACATCAGCTAAATCATCAAATAATGGGAAGTTGCTGTTGGTATAATAACGACGCGGTAAACCTGCCATACCAATAAAATGCATTGGGAAGAATACTCCGTAGGCGCAAACCGCGGTTACCCAAAAGTGAATATAACCTAAGTTCTTATTTAACATTCTACCAAACATTTTTGGATACCAGTGGTAAATCCCAGCAAACATCCCGTACAATGCTGAGATACCCATTACCAAGTGGAAGTGTGCCACAACAAAATAAGTATCATGCACATTGATATCCAATGCCGAATCTCCTAAAATAATCCCTGTTAAACCTCCAGTGATAAAGGTTGATACAAAACCAATGGAGAACAGCATTGCGGGGTTCATTTGGAGATTACCCTTCCAGAGGGTGGTAATCCAGTTGAAGGCTTTAACAGCAGAAGGTATCGCAATCAATAAAGTAGTAAATGTAAATACTGAGCCTAAGAATGGATTCATTCCGGAGATAAACATGTGGTGCCCCCATACAATGGTTGAAAGAAATGCAATCGCCAAAATAGAAGCGATCATCGCACGGTAACCAAAAATGGGTTTACGTGAGTTGGATGCCATGATTTCAGAAACCAGACCCATCGCCGGTAATATGACTATATATACTTCTGGATGTCCTAGGAACCAAAACAAATGTTCAAATAATACCGGTGAACCACCTTGATAGTGCAACACTTCCCCTTGAATAAATATATCGGATAAGAAGAAGGACGTACCGAAACTTCTATCCATAATCAACAATAATGCTGCCGACAATAACACCGGGAAAGATATTACACCGATAACGGCAGTAATAAAAAATGCCCAAATCGTCAATGGCAATCTGGTCATTGACATCCCCTTAGTTCTCAAGTTGATTACCGTAACGATATAATTTAACGACCCTAATAATGATGATGCAATAAAGATGGCCATAGACACCAACCATAAGGTCATACCCATTCCCGAGCCACCTTGCGCCAATTCCAGGGCACTCAACGGAGGGTAAATCGTCCAACCTGCAGCGGCCGGTCCAGCCTGTACAAATAGGGATATTACCATCACCACACTAGACAAAAAGAATAACCAATAGGAAACCATATTAAGAAATCCAGAAGCCATATCTCTTGCTCCGATCTGCAATGGAATTAAAAGGTTACTAAATGTTCCACTCAAACCGGCTGTTAATACGAAGAATACCATAATGGTACCATGTATCGTAACCAAGGCCAAATAGATATCAGCATCCATAACACCATCCGGGGCCCATTTACCAAGTAATGCCTCAAAAATCACATTGGGCTGTTCAGGCCAGGCAATCTGCATACGAAACATGAGCGACATCATTACCCCAATAACCCCCATAATAGTACCTGTAATAAGATACTGCTTGGCGATCATCTTATGATCTTGACTAAAAATATATTTAGTAACAAACGTTTCTTTATGATGATGTCCGTGGTCGTCGTGAGCGTGAGTATCTGCGTGTGCTGACATAATCTTATTTCGTTTTTCTTTTTGTATTAGTTAATTAAAGAGTTTTTGAATTCCTTCTGCTCCTTCATCCAAGCGTCATATTCTTCTTGTGTTTCCACCACAATTTTCATTTGCATATTGTAATGCGATTTGCCACATATCTTATTACACAACAACAAATAATCAAATTCATAACGCTCTAAAGCATCCTCGCCTTTAGCTATTAAGGCTTTGCTCTTTTCAGTCCGGATTTCATTGATATGCTGTACCTTATCCTTCATTTGCTGTGTTTCCCGCATTTGCACCGTGGTTTTTGTAGGCGTAAACCCAAACTGGGTAATCATACCTGGCACGCAGTTCATTTGAGCTCTAAAGTGAGGCATATATGCAGAGTGTAAAACATCCTGTGAACGCATTTTGAACAGTACAGGGCGACCTACTGGTAAGTGCAATTCAGTGGTAATCACATCATCCTGAGCATTAGGATCGGATTCATCCAAACCTAAGATGTTAGCACGATCGATATCGATCAAACGCACATTTGCCTTCCCTAAGGTATTGTCTGCACCACCGTATCTGGCTTTCCAGTTGAATTGTTGTGCATATAGTTCAACTACCAACGGATCATCACTTTCATCAACACCCATGATATTGATCCAAGTATTCAAACCGTAAATAATCAAACCTGCCAAAACAATTACAGGAATGATCGTCCAAATAAATTCCAACTTATTATTATCAGCGAAGAATAAAGCCTTCTTCCCTTTTTCACCTTTATATTTATATGCGAAGTAATGCAATAAAAACTGCGTTACCGTCTGCACGAAGAAAATGATCACCATAGAAATCACCATAAGGTTATCAATGGTTGGTCCGTGCTCAGAAGCGGAATTCGACATCAAAGGCAGGTCACCATATTTTACACAACAAACTATGGTAATGATATAAATAAAAGCCAAGAATCCCATCATCAAATAACCATTCAAGGTGTTATCCTTATCGGTAGCAACACCAGCAATAGTGCTTTCTTGTTTAGCTTGTGCTAAATCGAAAATTTTCACCATCTGCCAAATGGCAATTAAAATAAATACTAAAACTATAATTGTTAATAAAGCAGTCATTGTTATCGGTCGTCTTTATTTATATCTTAATTAATAATGAAAATCTTCACTTTCTTTTCTAAATGGATACTGTTTCACCAGCAATGGCGCTTTTGTTAAAGCTGTAAATACCACAAAGATGAACAGACCCGCAAACAGTAATATCGAGCTGATTTCAGGGATACCAATAAACCATCTATCTCCAACAGTTGCTGGCATTATCATATTGAAAACATCAATATAGTGTCCAAATAGGATTACCAAACCAGTCATCACTACGAACCAAGGAATTCGCTTATAGTCCGCATTCATCAACATTAATATTGGGAACACAAAGTTCAACACGACCATACCAAGGAATGGTAACTTGTAATCGTTAAATCTTGAAATGAAATAAGTCACTTCTTCTGGAATGTTAGAATACCAAATCAACATGAATTGTGAGAACCATAGATACGTCCAGAAAATACTCATCGCGAACATAAACTTGGCCACATCGTGCAAATGGTTTTCATTCACAAATTCCAGATATCCTCTAGATTTTAGGTAAATCGAGATCAAAGCAATCACAGTGATACCACTTACAAACATAGAGGCAAAAACATACCATCCAAATAGCGTTGAGAACCAGTGTGGATCAACACTCATAATCCAATCCCAAGACATCATGGATTCCGTATAGATGAAGAATACCAAGAATGCTGCGGAAATACGGAATGATTTCTTGAAGTTGCTTTTATCCTCAGCAGTATCCTGTGCAATTGAAAATTTACGTGAAAAACGACGGTATAAAACCCAACCACTAATAAAGATAATGGCACGGATAATAAAGCCGGTTAAATTTAACCACCCTGATTTTCCTTGAATCAATTTATCATGTGCTACTACATCCGGGTCCATCCAAATGAAAATGCTATTATGTCCAATAAAATGAGATCCAATTGCAATCAATACAACAATTACTGCTCCTGGCAATAGGTATGCCGTTATCCCTTCCATCACCCTAAATAATACAGGGGACCATCCCGCTTGCGATGCAATTTGAATGGCATAAAAGGCCAAACAACCTAAAGCTATCATCATAAAAAAGAAAGCCGCTACGTAAAGGGCTGCCCAAGGTCTGTTATGAATTTGATGTTGCACATGCTCAATATGCTTGGTATGTTCATCCACTTCACTGTGTGCCTTGTCGCCGTGTGAATCAGTGGCATGGGCATCATCAGTATGACTGTCGTGACTCGCTACTGCATGCGCCGCCTCTTCTCCATGTCCGCCACCGTGATGCGCTTCCTCAGCTAGTAAATGCTCAACTTCTTCAAAAGACTTATTGGAGGTCATAAATCCATACCCCACACCTAACAGTCCCAAAATAATCAGGATGAAAGAAAATGTCTTTAATTTATTTGAAAACGTGTAATCTTGCATATCTTTATTACTTTTCTAAATCTGCTTTTAACTTTAGAACATAAGACACAACTTGCCAGCGTTCTTCTTCGTTCAACTGATTGGCATAACTTCCCATGGCATTCTTTCCATAGTAAATCGTATGGTAAATACTGCCTTCATTAATGGCTCTACCAGCATCATCATAACTAGGAATACCCAAAATCTTTTCGCGTTTTACCAACTTACCCTGACCGTCGCCTTTATTGCCGTGGCAGATGCCACAATAAATATCATAAAGCTCCTTTCCTCTGTCCAAATCTACCTGAGTAGAATCTAACGGACTGGTGATTGTAGCCTTGGCCAAATCATAACCTGCAGTGGAATTTTCAATATCAAACGGCACAAACCCTCTTGGCACAGTGCCTTCAACCGGGGTTCTGGCTGCCATTCCCTGCTCAAACATATCATTCTCTCCATAAGTTTCATAGCTTACGGGTTCATACATATTTGGCATAAACTCATAATTGCGAGCAGTATCCGTCTTACACGACACAGCTACTAAAACAAATGCTACAAATGCTATTCTAATTAAGCTTTTCATATAAATTATATTAATGCGCTTCTTTATCAACTATATTAACTTCAACTGCACCAGTTTCGGCAAGTAAACTTTGTAACTCGCCCTCATTACCATGCACCGCTATTTCCATTAAAAAATGGTCGTCCGTAGTTCTTGGGTCTGGATTCTCGGCTTTTTTAAATGGCCACATCCTGCTTCTTAAATAAAAAGTAATCACCATTAAGTGGGCCGCAAAAAACACAGTCAACTCAAACATAATTGGCACAAAAGCCGGCATATTTTCCAAATAGCTAAAACTTGGCTTCCCTCCAATGTTTTGAGGCCAATCCTCAATCATGATGAAGTTCATCATGGTAATGGCTACCGTTAAACCAACCAACCCGTACATAAACGATGTAATCGCAATTCTGGTTGGTGCCAAGCCCATTGCTTTGTCTAGCCCGTGTACCGGAAACGGTGTGTATATTTCTTCGATATGATGTTTTGCTGCCTTCACCTTTTTAACGGCCGACATTAATACATCATCATCAGTATAGATAGCGTGAATAACTTTTGAAGCTTCCATTGACTACGTTTAGTTTATTAATTTTTTAGCTTGCCCTGCCCAATCGTCACGTTCTGCCCTACCAGGGAAGGAACCTGTGATACTGTCCAACAAATCATATTCTTTTTTGGTCATCTTACTCACCTGAAGGAAGGTGTAGATACCAATACTGTTTAAAACTTGTTCCATCTTAGGACCAACGCCACTGATTTTCTTCAAGTCGTCTGCCGTCTGTGTGGATGCATCAAATGCGCCAATACTTGCCAAAAGTGAGTTGGTCATTTCAGATTTATCATCATCTGAAACATCTGTTTTAGGAGCCTCTTTGGTTGGAGCAACTGTAGCTGATCTTCCTGAAGTTCTTTCATCAGCGCCCGTGCCGACTAAACTATCACCTCTTTCTCTAATCTTTTTGTAACGCTCTCCAGAGGATTTCAAAATTGTTTTCACCTCAGCCTGTGCAATTACAGGGAAAGTTCTGGAATACAATAAGAATAACACAAAGAAAAATCCAATCGTACCGATAAATATCCCGATATCCACAAACGTTGGCGAGAACATTGTCCACGAAGATGGTAAGTAATCCCTATGCAATGAGGTTACGATAATTACGAAACGCTCAAACCACATACCGATGTTTACCACAATCGAAATAAAGAAAGAGAACATAATGCTCGTTCTTAATTTTTTGAACCACATAAACTGTGGCGAGAACACGTTACAGGTCATCATGGCCCAATAGGCCCACCAGTAAGGTCCGGTTGCTCTATTTAAGAAGGCGTATTGCTCATATTCCACACCTGAATACCAAGCGATAAATAGCTCAGTGATATATGCCACACCAACGATAGAACCTGTAATCATAATTACGATGTTCATCAATTCGATGTGCTGTACAGTGATATAATCCTCCAAGTCACACACTTTTCTCATAATAATCAAAAGCGTGTTTACCATCGCAAATCCAGAGAATACCGCTCCCGCAACGAAGTAAGGCGGGAAAATGGTGGTATGCCATCCTGGAATTACCGAGGTGGCAAAATCAAAGGATACAATAGTGTGTACCGAAAGTACCAGTGGTGTTGCTAAACCAGCAAGTACCAAGGACACCTCCTCAAAACGTTGCCAGTCCTTTGCACGACCGGACCATCCGAAACTTAATAATGAATATATTTTCTTTTGAAACGGCTTAACAGCTCTATCGCGAATCATTGCGAAATCAGGTAATAGACCCGTCCACCAGAACACTAATGAAACCGACAGATACGTTGAAATCGCGAATACGTCCCAAAGTAATGGAGAGTTAAAGTTTACCCATAACGACCCAAACTGGTTTGGAATTGGCAATACCCAATAACCTAACCATGGACGACCCATGTGAATAATTGGGAATAGACCTGCCTGTACTACCGAGAAGATGGTCATTGCTTCCGCAGAACGGTTTACGGCCATTCTCCATTTTTGACGGAATAGCAACAATACCGCTGAAATCAGTGTTCCTGCGTGACCAATACCTACCCACCAAACGAAGTTTGTAATATCCCAGGCCCAACCTACGGTTTTATTCAAACCCCAAGTACCGATACCCGTTGATATGGTATAAATGATACATCCAATTCCCCAAAGAAAAGCGGCAAGTGAGATACCAAAAACTATCCACCAGTGCTTATTGGCTTTTCCTTCCACAGGTTTGGCTACATCCACGGTAACATCGTGGTATGATTTCTCGCCTGTAACTAAAGGTCTTCTAATAGGTGCTTCGTAATGAGACGCCATAATTATATAATTGTTCTTTAATTAGATTTATGCTTCAGTTGTATTTCTCACTTTGGTTTGGTACATCACGTTTGGTTTTGTGCCCACACTTTCTAATAAGTGATACATACGGTTATCTTCCTTAAGTTTTGCAACTTTACTTTCCTTATCATTGATATCTCCAAACACCATTGCACCATTATTACATGCTGCAGAACAAGCAGTTTGGAATTCTCCATCCTTAATCTGGCGTCCGTCGCGTTTGGCATCCAAAATGGTTTTCTGTGTCTTTTGAATACACATCGAACATTTTTCCATCACACCACGAGAACGTACAACAACATCTGGATTCAATACCATACGGCCTAAGTCGTCATTCATGTGGTAATCAAATTCATCATTGCCGTTATATAAGAACCAGTTGAAACGACGCACTTTGTAAGGACAGTTGTTGGCACAGTATCTTGTACCTACACAACGGTTATACGCCATGTGGTTTTGACCTTGACGACCGTGAGACGTTGCTGCAACAGGACAAACCGTTTCACAAGGCGCATGGTTACAGTGCTGACACATTACTGGTTGGAATGCCACTTCAGGATTATCCGCTGCATTTTCCATTTCACCAAACTCACTTAATGAGCTTCCTAAACCGGAAATATTATCCTTCTTCTCGTTATCTCCTTCGAATGACTCCTCTGAAGAGTAGTATCTATCAATACGCAACCAGTGCATATCACGGCTACGACGTACTTCAGTTTTACCAACTACTGGTACGTTATTTTCAGAATGACATGCAATAACACAAGCACCACATCCTGTACAAGCATTCAAATCAACAGAAAGATTAAAATGATGTCCGATAGAACGGTCAAACTCATCCCATAAATCAACTTCAGGAGAAGTTACCGGAGTTTCTTCGTGGTTCAAAGACACCTTTGGTACTTTGTTCCAACCATGTTCGTGGTCTTCTCTATCGTAAGTATTGAAAATTTCTAATGTCGTTTCCTTAACAATATCCCCACGTCCCATAAGGGTATTGTGCAACTGGACACAAGCAAATTCATGCTCACCACCAACTGCTTCAACAGTAACATTTTGTACGTTGTTAAAATCTTGATATAAAGGATAGGCATTGACACCCACTTGCATTTCTGCTTTCATGCCTTGGGTCTTTCCATACCCAAATGCCAATCCAACGGAACCTTTGGCCTGACCAGGTTGAATTATCACAGGTACGGTAACTGAAACACCATTAACGGTTACTTTCGCATAATTACTGTTTAAAGCGCCATTAGCCACGTGGGTATTCTCCAAGCCTAATGTATCAGCATCAGCATTGGATACTGTCAAATAGTTATCCCAAGCCGTTCTTGTAATCGGATCTGGGAATTCTTGCAACCATGGGTTGTTAGCTTGCTGGCCATCACCCATACCGGTTTTGGCGTATAAAACCAATTCAAGACCTTCAGATTTTGCAGACTTAGCTAATGCCCTTGCTGCATTTCCGGAAGGCGCTTCAACAGCTTCTTCGTCTTGAGTTTCCTCGGCAACAGCATCAGTTTCTACCTCAATAAATCCAACATAAATACCATCGTGTAGTGCTTTGTTAAATGAGCTTCCGCCTAAAATATCCGTTCCCCAAGCCTCCTTTATATAGTTATGGTACGAACTATCATTACCAGTCCACTTTAATAAAGCTTCCTGAAATTGTCTTGTATCGAACAAAGGACGAATCGTTGGCTGTGTTAAACCAAAGTGTCCTTTTTTCAATTCCACATCACCCCAAGATTCTAAATAGTGAGGTGCTGCAGCGATATAATCACATGCCGTAGCAGTTTCGTCTTCTTTCAGAGAAAATGCCACTGACAATTTTGTTTTTCCTAGTCCTTCAAGGAAATCAGCCGAATTTGGCAAAGTATAAGCAGGATTCACACCACTCATGATGATAGCCCCAACTTTTCCTTCTTTCATATCAGCCACTAATTTTGCCACTGCTTTATCGTTACCTTGACGTGTTTTAATTGGCGTGCTTGGGTCGAATGCTTTACTTCCCAAGGCCTCATTAATCTCCAAAGCGACTGTTTGTGCATTCACATCCTGAATACCTGTTACCAAAACACCTTTGCTTCCTGCTTTCTTTAATGCTGAAGCCGCCTTTTGAACCGCTTCGTTTATAGCTTCAGGCAAATCCGTTGAAACCGCACCACCAACAACTAAGCTATATAATTTAGCTAAAGCTTGTTTTTGTTGGCTTGGCGTTAATGGCACACGCTTATCCGCGTTAGCCCCCGTCAAGGACATATTAGATTCAAACTGAATATGGCGGGACATTTTCCCGTGATCGGGAATTCTATTTTTAGAATATCCAGAATCAAAGCCACCACCTTGCCAATCCCCAAGGAAGTCTGCACCAACAGAAACGATGGTCATCGCCTTGGAAAAATCGTAATTCGCTAGGCCTCTTTCTCCGTATTTTGCTTGGTAGGCATCCAAAGCTGAAGATTCTGAAATCGCATCGTATTGGACATGATTTACATTTCCATATTTTTCAGTAAACTCAGCCACCAATTTATCTGTGGATGGACTTGCAAAAGTTTGCGTCAACAACACAATAGGTTGATTTGCCGCTGCAATATCCGTTAAAGCCTTTGAAGTTTCAGCATCAAAATCATCCCAAGAAATAGATTCGCCTCCCTTCTTAGGCCCCATAACCCTAAGGCTATCATACAAACCTAAAACCGAAGCATTCACTCTGGCATTGGCACCACTACCAGCCATCGTGTTATTTTCAATCTTAATAGGACGTCCCTCACGGGTTTTTACCAAAACACTTGCAAAATCGTAACCATCAGCGATGGTAGTCGCATAGTAGTTAGCAACACCAGGAATAATTTCCGTTGGTTGCACCACATAAGGAATAGATTTCTTCACTGGGCCTTCACAGGCAGCCAAAGAAGCGGCCGCTGTCGTAAAACCAACATATTTTAAGAAATCACGACGTGAAGTAGAAGTAGCTTCCAAAGTTTCCTTATCCCCCAAAAATTCATCGGTAGGAATCTCTTCTACAAATTCGTTGTGCTTTAGCGTCTCAACAATAGAGCTATCTTTTAGCTCTTCAACACTTTTCCAGTATTTCTTGTTTGATGACATATGATATATGAATTACTTCTTATTAAATTGATTAATAGTGGCATTTACCACATTCCAGGCCTCCCATTTGCGCCGCCGTTAACTGGTCAACGCCATACTTTTTGGAAAGTTCTTCGTGAATCTTCTCGTAATAGCCGTTGTCTTTTACATCAACATTGGTTTCTCTATGACAGTTGATACACCATCCCATGGTTAGAGGTGAATATTGATATAAAATCTCCATTTCCTCAACAGGACCGTGACAGGTTTGACATTCCACACCAGCAACTGTAACGTGCTGTGAGTGATTGAAGTAGGCAAAATCAGGTAAATTGTGGATACGAACCCATTTTACCGGTTGTGAGTCTCCAGTATATTTTTGCTCAGCATCATTCCATCCGGCCGCTGCGTATAATTTTTTGATTTCACCATCATAAAAATCCTTAGAGTATTCCACAGAGGTTTCGCCATTGTACTCATAAATCGACTTATGACAATTCATACATATATTTAACGAAGGAATTCCCGAATGCTTGCTTACTCTTGCAGAGGAGTGGCAATACTTACAATCGATGCCATTATCGCCAGCATGAATTTTATGTGAAAAATGAATCGGTTGCACGGGCTGATACCCTTGGTCCACACCAATCTGCATAAAGTAGCCGTAAGCAAAATATGCACTGGCCAACAAAAAGAAAATAGCCATAACCAACATTAAAAATTGGTTTTGCACAAAAGCTTTCCATAATGGCGTTCTTGATGAGGACGCCGGTAATTCGACACCCTGAGCAGTAGCAAAGCGACGTAACGTTTTATTTACCAGATATAGTCCAAGTGCCAAAAGAATAAATAGAATAGCTAAGGCACCAAGGATAATTTCATTGGAAATACCTCCTGAGGACTCCCCTCCACTAGGACCGGTAGTTTGGGCAACTGCCACTTCAGGGACTTTCTTCTCTTCGGCAGTGTAAGCCAAAATATTGTTTAAATCCTCGTCTGACAATTGAGGAAAGGCCGTCATCGCCGCACCACCGTACTCATTGTAGATTTTATTGGCATAAGCGTCACCAGATTTGATAACCCCGGCACTATTTCTAATCCAAGCATAAATCCAATCCCTGTCCAAGCCTTGCTCTTCTGACAATCTGGCCTCAACATTACGTAATGCAGGCCCTGTCATCTTCTTGTCCAATTGGTGACAAGCGGCACAATTCGCATTAAATAAAGATTTTCCTTTTGCTGGGTCTCCTTCCTGAGCCGAAATCGATGTAGTAAACGCTAATAATACAATTAAGCCAAAATGAAGAACAATGTTGCTTAATCTACGGTGAATCACCTGTTTCATATTGTTGGTTATATTAACTTCTAAACTTTTGGTACGGTTTTTTCATTGGAAAAGGTAGAAAAAACACAGTTATAAAACTCAGGCAAAAGTAATATTTAATGTCGATTCCCAAAATGTTAACGCTTCGTTAAACCCTAATTTAGAGAGATTCTAAATAATAAATTCGCAAGTAATTCAGTTTATAACTTTTACATTTGCATAAATATAATTAAAAATGGACTTATTCAATTTAAAAACTACCTATATCATCACTTTTAGTGTCTTTTTTCTATCCTTTTATGGTTTCACTCAGGAAGGCAACGTGACCATCAATCAAGATGAAAAAATCACGAAGCTTTTGGATATTAAAAAGGAAATGAATCGCGACGAAACGGATTCAAGACGCTATAAAATTCAGATTTATTCGGGCAATCGTTCTGGCGCGGCTTCTGCTCAAGAAGAATTTGCCAATACTTTTACACAGTGGCGCCCAGTAATGCATTATGAAACCCCAAATTTTAAAGTTTGGGCCGGTAATTTTAGCACGCGCTTGGAGGCTGATAGAGCTCTTCAAAAAATAAAGCGAACCTTTTCAAGTGCATTTATCTTTAAGCCGAAGAAAAAGAAGTAAAACTGACACTATTCCGTATAAAAAAAGTGAACCGAATGGTTCGCTTTTCTCTTATAATATTGAAACCTAATTATTTCAAGGTCTTCTTCACCTCAACTTCATGGAAGGCTTCGATAATATCAGCTCTTATATGCTTTTTACTTTAAAGAATTAACATCATTCTTAATTGAATAATTTATTTGTTCAAAACAGTAATACTTTTAGTATTTAAGACATAAGCACCTTCTGTTGTATAACCTTCTAGTTTTACTTCATATTTTCCAATGTTATCAGAAGTAAAAAAATCCACAATTACTTCATCTTCATTCAATTGAATATTTGGAGCCCATAATAATTGATTCCTAAAATCAGGAATACGCTCTAATTTTTTATCGTAGTTGGGCATAAAATAACGTTTGTTATTAAGTGGCCTTTTTAGTTCAAACATTTTGAAAGGCTTACTATTTTTGAAATTTTTAAAATCTCCCTTCTTAGTTGCGAATGCAATTATACCTCCAAAAAGTTTTGAGCCATAAATATAATTCCTATTTACTACACTTATACTTTCAATATTTTTTGGGTTATAACTTACTATTTCTTCATTGTCATGAATTAATAAACCATCTACTAAAATTAGCGGGGTTAAATTGGAAACATCAATTGTTTCACTGTTTTCACTGTTACTGAACATAAACTTATACTTCCCATCTTTCTTTATTAAACTAGCTGTATTAATAATCTCAACAAAAGTTTCTTTTACTGAATTAAACCGAGTGTATTCGTCTAAAACATAGGTAGTAGCTATCGGGTAAAAAAATGGTTCAAGATTGTAATTAGTTTGAAAAACACTATCTGATTTTACATTATAATAAGCATTCTCTATTTGACTTCTAACGCTACGTAACTCTAACCAAGGTTTGATATCTGGATTTAACTCCAGTGCGCTAAAGTTTAAACGGCTAAAATCATTCATTTCTTTTTTATCAATTACTAATTCATAGTGTTGTTTATTTGCTTCTTGAACTTGAATAACTGCTGTACTTGTGTCATAATTTTCACTAATATTAAAGAAAAACTGCCCTTGGCTATTAGTCTGCACTAATTTAAAAACATAATCCTTACCGGGTATAGACAAAGCCACAGATATATTCTCTATTGAAGCCCCATTTACTCCTTTTATCTTTCCTGAAATTATTTCTCCTCTTATTTCTGGTAAATAAAAGGTATCCCCTTGTTTTTTGATGTTATTAGATTTTGATGTAAAATCTCTTATAATATGAATTGAATCTAGTTTTCTAATTGATAACGAATAACTACCTCTATATTTTTTATAATTATCACTTGTGAGAATAATTGTTCCTTTTTCACGAGTAGAATAGACTGGTTTATTTGTTGACAGCTTTAATTCTTGCAAATCATTTAAAGTATCATTTGCAGAATTACTTTGTTTAACTAATACTGTATTAATTTTAGCTTTGCTAGATGCTATTTTTTGAGTCTCAGTTGTAAACGGGTTTAAGATGTATATATCGTGTTCATAAAAACTATTATAAGCTTTATTTTTACTCCAATTGGTGTAAACAAGAAGTTTGTAATTTCCTGTTAAAACAGTAGAGGGAATAAAAAAATCTCCTTGAGCACTACTATTTTCTAATTTAAGTTTATGTTTAAAAATAATAGTGCTATTGGCCCCAACTAATTCCACATAAGCCAGTTTACTAATCTTGCTATAAGCACCATCATTTTTATTTAAGCAATATATCTTGTAATACAAATACTCACCCGTTAGCAACAAGTCGGTATTTGTCTGTATTATAGTCTTTTCTTGTGGCACAGACGTATTAAACGCCTCGGTTAATTGAGATTTTTTTATCTGACTTTGCATCGAGGTGCTTGAGCCTAATAACAGAAATACTACTATTATTTTTAATATGTTCATCATAATTAGTCTTCCCAAAAATCTGGTATTATATTAGATGAAAAAGACGTGCAATCTCCGCATTCGGGACTAACGATATAATAAATAAAGTCGCCTTCTACCGACCAATATTTATAATTACTCTCAGTTAATAATTGAAATAAAATTAATCGCTCTGGAATAGTACCAGGAACTTCTCCTGTAATTCTATAATCAAATCTAAGATGGTTTTGATTTCTAGGATCAGCACTATATTCGCAATCGTAAAAATACTCTGGTCTGGATAAGTTAAAATCAGTATAATTAAAATAAATCCTTTTTGATGATACTGTTGCAGCCTCAAAAAAGCCTAAAACTTTTTCAGTACTACTATTTAGTGATAATATATTCCCCGACACAAACCCAGGCTGATTTTCTGAGAGCAAGCTCTCAATACCTCCTAATTCATTAATTATCTTATAAAATGTATAAGATTCTAAACTTTGAACATATTGCTTTACAAGTATGCTATATCTTTCTCTTAGCACACTATCATCTTTATCAATAATTCTAACAGGGAACCTAAAAACGATATTATCATCAAAATCACTTGTAGATGTTTGCCTTATACCAATTGATTCCATAGTGGTATAACATATTTTTAGTCCCTGTTGTTCTTCTGTTTTGGGGACTAAAATCATATCATAAGTCAGCAATATTTCAAGATCTTCACTTGTATCTAAATTTATTATTTCAACATTAAAAGTAGGCTCAAATTTAGGGGCTATTATCTTATACGTTTCTTCATATTCGTATCTAAAAAACTGCGCTTCGTTATTTGCATTATCATTATCAACAAAAACTTTTACATTATCATTCAAAGAATCAAATTCAGCATATAACCTAGTTATTTCAGAGGTTGGTGTTAATTCAACATTCTGAGACTCATATTGCCTCCCATCGGTTGTTGATATAAAAAGTTTATATGTAGTATTATTTAATGCCCTAAAAGGTGTATTTGAAATATAAGTACCCGATGAATTTTGAGAAAACACATATGTGTTTTGTTGACTATCTACAACGCTAACCTGAGCATTATTTTCGATAGCAGGCTCGTTTTCGTTAAGTAAAAATGTCCTAGAAATTTTTATTTCTTGGTGTTTCATTTCGTTTGTGATAGTGCCTTCAATAACCAAAGCATCTTCAAAAGTTCTTGATTCAATTTCAAAAGGCTCTATACAGCTTAAAACCCCTATAAAAACAATAAAACAAACAATTCTATGTCTAGCTATTGTTTTCATAATTAGAATTTAAAATTATAGGTTATAGTTGGAACAGGAATTGAAAAAATTGATGTTTTGTAAGCTTGAACTTCTCCGTTTTCTGACACAAAGAATACAGAGTAAGGATTATTTCTACCTAAAACATTATATACCGATATATTCCAGAAGCTATGTGCCAATTTTTTTATTTTGTGATTGCCTTCTATGTTTATTCCTAAGTCTAAACGGTAATAGTCTGGAATACGAAATTGATTTCTATCACTGTATAGTACTTGCTCTTCTCCTGCATAAATAAATTTACCAACAGGATACGTTATTGGTCTTCCCGTTTGGTAAGTAAAATTTGTAGATATACTATAGCGTTGAGTAAGTTTATAATTCGCAATTAGGCTAAAATCATGTGGCTTATCAAAATTTGCCGGAAAAAATTCACCATTATTAACGCGCTCTTGAAGAATAGCACTATCTAGTTTTACAAATGCCCTAGAATAAGTGTACCCTAGCCAACCATTAAGTTTACCTTTGTCTTTTTTTATTAAAACCTCTGCGCCATACGCCTTGCCTTCTCCTTGTAAAACTTCTTGCTCTATGTTTTCGTTTAGTAAAAGTTCTGCACCAACTTTATAATCCAGAAGACTACTCATTCTTTTGTAATAACCTTCAATACTGACTTCAAAGCTATTATCCTTAAAATTTTTATAAAGACCCAGTGCAAGTTGATCTGCTCTTTGTGGTTCAATATTCAAATCTGATAATTTCCAAATATCTGTAGGCGAAATTGTGGTGTTACTTGATAACAGGTGTAAATATTGAATTGTTTTATTGTAACTAGCTTTAACCGAAATATCTGGCGAGAGAAAATATCTTAATGACAACCTTAACTCTGGGCCACCATACGTTTTTATCGTTTCATTATTGCCAAAATCTCGTGTTTCTATAACTGTTGAAGCATTTTTTGGACCATTTGTTTCATAGATATTCTGAGTACGCTCTCCAAGTGCAGAAAAAACTGAATATCTCAAGCCGAAATCTAGAAGCAATTTGTCATTTACTTCAAATAAATCTGATATGTATATTGCAGATTCTAGGCCCTTTTCTTGATTTATACTTCTGGTTTCAACGATAGAATTACTCCCTAGTGGACTTATATTTCCAGGGTCTATTCTGTATAGTTTACTGCTAATTCCATAGTCAAATTTATGTTTTTTACTATGCAAGTATCTCATTTTTAGTTTGATTTGCGCCTCATTTATAGTATAATCGAAATCAAAATTGGAGTTAGCGTTTCCTTCAAATTCAATGCCGTATTTATATTGGCTATTTACTGCAATTAATTCAGCTTTATTCTTTGCATTAAAACTATGATTCCATTTAACTGATGCTAATAAATTATTGTAACTAAATATTGAATCTGAAGTAATACTGAATACATCATTACTATAGTACAGTGTAGATTGAATGTTATTCTTTTCATTTATTTTATGGTTATATTTTAAAACTCCATCATAAAAAGAAGCTTGACTATTTTTTAATGATTCTTCATCAAGAGATTTTAAAATCCACTGCGAATAAGTAGACCTAACACCCAAAACTAAGGATGATTTATTTTTTACAACTGGTGTTTCTATACTAAGATTTGCCGTTATTGGGCCTATAGAACCTTCACCGGTTAACTTTTCTTGATTTCCATCTTTGGTTTTTATATCAAATACAGAGGAAATTCTCCCTCCAAATTCTACGGGAATACTTCCTTTATAAATATCTGCACTACCAGTTGTAAAAGGATTAAGTGCAGAGAAAAACCCTAAAAAATGTGAAGGTGTATAGAGCACCGCATCATCAAGTAATATTAAATTCTGATCGGCTCTTCCACCTCTAACATTGTATCCACTTGCACCTTCTCCTACAGTTTTAATCCCTGGCAAAGTCGTTGCAACTTTTAAAATATTTCTTTCTCCAAGTACAACAGGTATATTTTTAATTCCTTCTGTATTAATTTTTGTTAGGCCTACAACTACGTCTTTTACGTTTTGATTGGCATTAGCTTCAATATTTACTTCTTCAAGCTGTTGCGCACTTTCTGAAGCACTTAGATTTATTGATCCATTGCCATAAACTAAAACCTCTTTCTGAATGTCTTCGTAACCAAATAACTTTGTTTCTAAAATAACTAAACCTGCAGGCACTTCAAGAGTAAAAAATCCTTTGTTATTGGTGGTTGTATTGCTATTACTACCTCTAATAGAAATAACCATATTCTCAATAGGGGTATTAGAGTTTTCATCTTTTATAACCCCTAAGAGGCGAAAAGTAGTTTGGCTTGAGTTTTTATTTTGTTTGCCAATAATTAAAGTACTAGAGTTCTTGTTGGCATCCTTAATTGTGTAATCATTATAAAAAATAGGCTTTTTATCGGGCTTAAAAACAGAAAGAGTGTCTTCGTTAAAATAATTTTCGGGAAGGGTATCATAAACCACACTATTATTGGTTAATACAATTTTATCCTCAAAAATAAAATAGTTTATTGTTGTGTTTTTAAAAATGTCATTTAAAACTGTTTCAAGAGATGTGTCGCTATAAGTGCCACTTACAATTTTTGAATCATCAAACCAATCGTCTTGAAAATAAAAGGTGAAGTCAATTATACTTTCTAATTTAAGCAGAGCCTGCTTTTGTGTCAATCCCTTAAATTCTATAGAAATAGATTGATTTGTTTGGCAAAACATACATTGAAAACTAAAAAAGAACAAACAACTTAAAATTAATTTCTTCATTTTTAATATTTCATTTAAAATGCCCTAAGTGTTACCTCACTTTTAAAAAGCGACATCAACACTAATAAGTTCCCTTTATGTCTTAGCGTTGACTAAATTTTTATCTAAATAGTTTATCAGTTTAACCATAAACAAATCAGTATCTTCTGCATTTAGCTTTTTATATGCTTTAAAAAAATCTTTGATTTCTCTATTTATTTCAGGTAAAACCTTTCTAATAGATTTAGCCGATTTTATTTTATAATATTGATTTTTAAAATGCAGAAAATAGGTGTTATTGAATAAAAATTTATAAGACACATTTTTCTTATTCAGCATCGTCTTTATGGACTTTTGATGTTTGGTATAAAGAGTCAACTTTTCTCCAGAATAAGCAGCTTCAAAAAAACCATTTGCATAAAAAGGCTCTAGTATTTCATTATTTTTAAGTCTAACGAATTTATGATTCTTTAGAGTAAACTCTTTGATTTTTTCTGGAATTAGTATAAAGCTAAAAAAACTTTTATCTCCCTCTGGCTTACATATCAATAGGTCTTCATTTAGGTTAAACTTTAATTTTGTATTGAAGTAAGGTTGATTATCATATATAACTGAACCTTCAACAAAATCTGTTGATTTAAAATATATAGTATTCGTATTGGTATTCTTGTAAAGCTCATAATATCTTGGACCATTATATAATCCAGAAGTTTCAATGCCCGTAATAGAATCAAGTAGTGTAACATAACTATCCTGTGAATAAATATTGGTAATACTTAAAAAGTATACTACACCAAGCATGAAAAATAATCGAATCATAGTTATATGACTTTACCATATTAAAAGTACAAAAAGTTCATTCATTTCTCGGCTATTACTCTCTTTCAGTAGTGTTTTTAACATTATTCTGTTGAATCTTCAAACTTTTAATATCGCGTAAAGCATTATTTCTGAATTTCTTCTTATTTCTTAGTAGTTGATCTTTATGACTAATCCTATAAGTTACTATCAATATGAAGGCAACAAAAAAGCATCTATTCAAGAAATAGATGCTTTTTTAATTTATTAGGTTTTGTACTGAATTGCTATTTCAGTGTCTTTTTTACCTCAACTTCATGGAAGGCTTCAATAATGTCACCTTCTTTAATATCGTTATAATTCTTTACTTGCATACCGCAGTCGTAACCTTTCGAGACTTCTTTCACATCGTCCTTAAATCGCTTTAAGGAAGCAAGCTCTCCTGTAAATACAACAACGCCGTCACGTATGATGCGCACTCCAGAGTTTCTGAAAATCTTGCCACTAGTGACCATACATCCAGCAATGCTTCCAACTTTGGACACTTTAAATATTTCCCTGATTTCCGCGGTACCTGTTACCTCCTCTTTCAATTCAGGAGACAACATACCTTCCATAGCATCCTTCAAGTCGTTAATCGCATCGTAAATGATGGAGTAGGTTCTAATATCGATTTCCTCCTTGTCTGCAATATCCCTTGCGTTTCCAACAGGGCGCACATTAAATCCTACTATAATCGCATCCGAAGCAGAAGCTAAGAGCACATCACTTTCTGTAATCGCACCAACACCCTTATGAAGAATATTTACTTGGATTTCTTCTGTAGATAATTTCTGGAAAGAATCCGTCAATGCCTCGACAGAGCCATCCACGTCACCTTTAAGGATAATATTCAACTCTTGGAAATCACCCAATGCAATTCGACGACCGATTTCATCAAGAGTAATGTGGCGTTGCGTTCTTACGGATTGCTCACGTTGCAATTGAGAACGTTTGGACGCAATTTGCTTGGCCTCACGCTCATCTTCAAATACATTAAATTTATCACCTGCTTGAGGTGCACCGTCCAAACCTAGAATGGATACTGGTGTTGATGGGCCAGCGGCTTCAATATCATTACCACGCTCATCGTGCATGGCCTTTACTTTACCACTATGCTGTCCTGCCAATACATAATCGCCTACGCGAAGTGTACCTGCCTGTACCAAAATAGTAGATACGTAACCACGTCCTTTATCCAAAAACGCTTCTACTACTGTACCTACTGCTGGCTTATCGGGATTGGCTTTTAATTCCAGCAATTCTGCTTCAAGCAATACCTTTTCCAATAATTCCTTAACTCCAGTACCGAACTTGGCAGAAATATCATGGGACTGTATTTTTCCACCCCAATCTTCTACCAATAAGTTCATGTTTGCCAAACCTTCCTTGATTTTTTCAGGGTTGGCATCTGGCTTATCAATTTTATTAATCGCAAATACGATAGGTACACCAGCAGCTTGCGCATGCGATATGGCTTCTTTGGTCTGTGGCATAATATCATCATCAGCTGCCGCTACAATAATGGCAATGTCAGTAACTTGGGCACCACGTGCACGCATCGCCGTAAAGGCTTCGTGACCCGGTGTATCCAAGAATGCTATTTTTTGTCCGCTATCCAACTGAACACCATAGGCACCAATATGCTGCGTAATGCCACCGGATTCACCAGCGATTACATTTTCTTCACGGATATAATCCAGAAGCGATGTTTTACCATGATCTACGTGCCCCATTACTGTTACAATCGGCGCACGAGGTTTTAAATCCTCTGGCTTGTCCTCAACTTCTTCTATAGATTCTTCAATATCAGCAGTTACGAACTCAACTTCATATCCAAACTCCTCAGCTACAATCGATAAAGTTTCAGCATCCAAGCGTTGGTTCATGGTTACCATCATTCCAAGGGACATGCATGCCGAAATAATTTCGGTAACGCCAACGTCCATCATCGTAGCCACCTCGCTTGCAGTAACAAACTCGGTTACTTTGAGGATTTTACTTTCTTCAGCTTCAGCCTGTAGCTCCTTCTCGGTTTGATCCCTGTGTTGGTCTCTTTTTTCCCTGCGGTATTTTGCTCCTTTTCCTTTTGAGGATTTACCTTGAAGTTTTTCAAGTGTTTCGCGCACTTGTTTTTTTACATCTTCTTCAGACGGTTCTTCTTTTACGATATTTCGGCGTCCTTTTCCTTTTCCCCGGTCGTTGCGGTTGCCACCTCTTTGACCGTTTCCTCCTTGACCAGGACCTACCTTACTAATACGACGGCGTTTCTTTTTATTTGCACCAGAATCTGATGCACCGCCTTCTTTTTTCTCCTCTTTCTTCTTTTTAGGCTTATTGAATTTTGATAAATCGATCTTATCGCCGGCAATCTTTGGCCCAGTTAATTTTTGATATTGGGTTTTTACCTTTTCGTCCGGAACAGCAACCTCCTTATCAACCTCAACTTTGTCCGAAGTCTTCGTTTTTTCAACGACAGCTTTAGCCTCGACTTTGGGCGGCTCAGCTTTTACAACTTCTTCGACAACTGGCTTCTCTTCAACCTTTTTTGGGCTTAAATCAATTTTGCCTACAGTTTTAGGGCCAGAAAGGGACGGGGATGCCTTGATGACCTCTTCCTGTTGCGCTTGCTCTGCAACTTCCTGGGCCTTCTGTTTTGCTTCCAATTCCTGCTCGCGCTTGATACGCAAATCTTCCTTTTCCTTTAGTTTTGCCTCACTGACTTTCTGAGACCTTATTTTCTTATTGGCATCCGTTTCAAATTCATCTGCAAGCACGTTGTACGTGTCCTCAGAGATTTTAGTAGTCGGACGCTTTTCGATTTCAATGCCCTTGGAATCCAAAAATTCCACAGCACGGTCTAAAGAAATGTTCAGTTCGCGTAAAACTTTATTTAATCTAATTGTTTCAGCCATAAATTGCCTTTAAAATCCCAAATATATTATTTAATACCTATTTTGCTAACAGTAATTGGTATTAGTCCTCGAATTCTTCCTTAAGAATTCTAACAACATCGTTTATTGTTTCTTCTTCTAAATCAGTGCGCTTAACCAAATCTGTAACGTCCTGCTCCAAAACACTTTTTGCGGTATCGTACCCCGCTTTACTGAATTCGGCGATAATCCACTCTTCTATTTCATCAGAGAATTCGCTTAGTTCAACATCTTCTTCAGCACCTTCTCTAAATACATCTATTTCGTAACCAGTTAATTGACCTGCCAAACGGATATTGTGACCACCTCTACCAATAGCCTTACTGACTTCCTCTGGCTTTAAAATCACTTCGGCACGTTTGCTTTCTTCGTCAATTTTGATAGACGTGACACGTGCTGGACTCAATGCTCTTGTGATGAACAGTTGTAAGTTGTTAGTATAGTTGATTACATCAATATTTTCATTGCCTAATTCGCGTACAATCCCATGAATCCTTGAACCTTTCATACCCACACAGGCACCAACCGGGTCAATTCTATCATCGTAGGAGTCCACTGCTACTTTTGCTTTTTCACCTGGGATTCTCACTACTTTTTTGATCGTAATCAATCCGTCAAATACCTCTGGAATTTCCTGTTCAAAAAGCTTCTCCAAAAATACGGGGGAGCTTCTGGACATGATAATCGTCGGTTTTGCGCCTTTAAGCTCAACCGTATCAATAACACCTCTAACGTTATCGCCTTTTCTAAAGAAATCCGAAGGAATTTGTCTGTCTTTTGGCAATACAATTTCGTTGCCTTCATCATCCAATAAAATGACAGCACGGTGACGAATATGGTGCACCTCAGCAGTATAAATTTCGCCGACTAAATCTTTAAATTGCTTGTAGATGATGGTGTTGTCGTGCTCATGAATCTTAGAAATTAGGTTTTGGCGCAAGGCTAAAATAGCACGTCTTCCCAAATCCACTAATTTTACTTCTTCAGACACATCCTCACCAACCTCAAAATCAGGTTCAATCTTCCTAGCATCACTCAAGGATATCTCTTGGTTTTCGTCTTCCACCTCACCATCGGCAACCACGATACGGTTTCTCCAAATTTCTAAATCTCCTTTGTCTGGGTTAACAATGATATCAAAATTGTCGTCATCCCCAAACTTTCGTTTTAAGGCGCTTCTAAAAACATCTTCTAAAATCGCCATCAGCGTAACACGGTCGATTAGTTTATCGTCTTTGAATTCCGAAAAAGATTCAATTAACGCAACATTCTCCATAACTCTACTTGAATTAAAATTTAATCATAACTTTTGCTTCTACAATGTCCTCGTAAGCCACATTGGCTTGCTTTTTTACGGTCACCTTGCCCTTTCCAACGGGTTTTGGCTCTCTGGCCTTCCATTCTATAAGAATCTTATCCTCTGTGGCTTCGGCCAAAACGCCCTCTAGTTTCTCGGTGGCTGTTTTCACCTTCAAGGTTCGGCTGATATGCCTTTTATACTGTCTTTTATTGACCAATGGGGAAGTGGCCCCAGCCGACATCACCTCCAGTGAAAAATCCTGCGCCTCTCTATCCAGATTATGTTCAATGGCACGGCTTACAAACATGCAATCTTCCACCAAAACACCATTGTCGCCATCCAAAATCACTTTGATATGGTTCGCTTCATTTACCTCAAAATCAATCAAGAACAAATCTGGACGTTCTTCCAACGCATTTTCCAACAACTCCTGTACGCTTTCCTTAAACATTTTAAGTATAAAAAGAGGGGACTTTCCGTCCCCTCATAATTAATTTCGCCTTTTCAACGGCGCAAATATAAGATATTAAATTGATTTTTAAAGAATTTATGCCTAATTTTATAAGAACTCAAACAACTTTCTCTTTCTACAAGAAATGATAAAATCGAGTTAATAGCTAAACCTCCCCATCATGAAAAAAATACTAGTCCCAACCGATTTTTCCGAACAGGCCGAAAAAGCCCTTGAAGTGGCCTCCCAGCTGGCCAGAAAGCACAATTGCGAAATCTTTCTTTTGAATGTTTTGGATTTGCCTCTCCACGAAATTGACCCCATCAAAGGTTATAACGATTTACCCGAGGCCGTATTCTTTATGAAATTGGCACATAAAAAGTTTGAGGAATTAAAAACACGGGATTATTTGGAAGGTCTTACTGTACACGATACTGTTGAGTTCCACGACACCTTTAAAGCCATCAACCAGGTGTGCAAAAAACACAATATTGATTTGGTGATTATGGGGTCGCATGGTACGAGTGGATTTAAGGAACTGCTGATTGGTTCCAATACTGAAAAGGTGGTACGCACAGCTGATGTGCCTGTTTTGGTGGTGAAAAAACGCCATACGGAATTTAAGGTTGATAATTTTGTGTTTGCCTCTGATTTTAAGGAAGAATCGAAAGTGCCGTTTTTAAAGGCCTCCGAGTTTGCAAAATTATTTGAAGCCGAAATGCACTTGTTAATGGTGGTAACGGCCAATAAATTTGTGACTACTGTGGACGCCAAAGCCCGTATTCAAGGGTTTCTAGACAGCGTAACCCATAATTTTTGTACGATTCATGTTTATAACGACAAAACGATTGAGGAGGGAGTGATGAATTTTTCGCAGTCTATAAATGCGGATTTGATTGGGATGAGCACGCATGGCAGACGTGGGATTTCCCATTTTTTTAATGGGAGTATCAGTGAGGATTTGGTGAACCATGCTAGGCGACCTGTGATGACGTTTCGGATTTGATTTTTTCTCGCGAAGGCGCTGAGGCGTAATGGTCTGCAACATATAAATAAACTTTGAACAGGTAATGTGCTTAGCGGATTTGCGTTAGGGATTGCAGTGGAAATCCCACAGCGGAGCCCAAAGGCGTAGCGAGGAATTGGAACGGAAAGCCCGACCCCTTGTGGGTAACGCCCAACGTATTGGCAAAATTCCTTTCAGGAATCACTCGAAATAAAAAAAGTCCTCACTTAAAGTAAGGACTTTTGAATAACTTGTTGGCCTACTAGGGCTCGAACCTAGACTCTTCTGGACCAAAACCAGACGTGTTGCCAGTTACACCATAGGCCAATGCGGGCCTGCCTGTCGGCAAAGGCAGGTGCAAATTTAGCACAAAGTTTTATTTGAACAAGTATTTTTGGGAAAAAATTGCAGACACGAATTCCACGAATTCTCACCAATTTTAAATAAGCCCTTGAGGGTTTTTATGCGGTTTTCTTTAAAAAGTCAATATAAAGCGTACGTTTAAGCATTTGTGCAAATTAGTGGAATTAGCGTCCAAATCACTTATGTTAACGCCAGTATAATATTTACGGCTGTTTCATATTTATTGTTAAATTCGCCACAGCAAACAAACACAGATATTTGATGATGGATTTTAATTTTAAAAAATGGAACACCATTTTGGGCTGGTTCTCTTTTTTAATTGCTCTAATAACCTACAGTTTAACGGTTGAGCCGACGGTAAGTTTTTGGGATGCGGGCGAGTATATTTTAACTTCGGCAAAACTGCAGGTGGGACACCCACCAGGGGCACCATTGTTTCAAATGATGGGAGCATCTTTCTCCACCTTTACCTTTGGCAACAGCGAATTGGTAGGCTTAATGATGAATATGATGAGTGGAGTAGCTAGTGCCTTTACCATTTTGTTTATGTTTTGGACCATTACAATATTGCTACAAAAATTAGTTTCAAAAGACAATACGGTTTCCAAAGGGCAAGGCATTGCCATTTTAGGCAGTGGTTTAGTAGGCAGTTTGGCATTTGCCTTTACGGATTCGTTTTGGTTCAATGCCGTAGAAACTGAGGTGTATGCCATGGCCACTTTGATTATGTCCTGTTTGTTTTATCTGGCCTTGCGATGGGAACAGGATATGGATAAACCCCGTGGCAACCGTTGGTTGATTTTGATCGCCTTTATTTTAGGGCTATCTTTTGGCGTACACTTTATGGGCTTGTTGACCATTCCTGTAATTGGTCTTATTTATTTCTTCAAGAATTACAAAACCGTTACGGTTACCAATTTTATTATCGCCAATGTAGTTTCGGTGGCTATTTTGCTATTTGTATTTAAACTATTGGCACCGAATATTTTAAAGATTTTCAGTGTTTTTGAAATCTTTTTTGTGAATAGCATTGGATTGCCATTTAATTCTGGTTCCATCATTGCCGTGGTGTTTTTGGTGGCAGTTATTTTTTATGCCTTGCGCTATACCCGACAGAAGAATTATGTGCATTTGAATACCGGTATTCTTTGTTTAACCTTCGTAATTATTGGATTTTCAACTTGGTTGATGTTGCCTATTCGAGCCAATGCCAATGTGGTGGTGAACGAAAATAATCCATCAAGTGCCAGGGAACTTTTGGCCTATTACAACTTGGAGCAATACCCTGAAACCCATCTGTTTTATGGCCCTCAATTTACCGATCAATACGCCTATTTGGATGAAAATAATCCTTACATTGATGACAAACCCAAATATGAAAAGGATGAGAAAAAGGGCGAATATGTGGTGGTAAACGATTATAAGGACGCCAAGCAAAATTATAATTCAGACCACGCTTCTATTTTACCGAGAATGTGGAGTGCAGAGCATGCCGAAAACTACATGATGTTTACGGGGTATTTGAATTTTAGTTTGAAACCTGAATATCAAATGCAAAATGAACTGCGCAAACTAGTTTCCGATTTTCGGGGCGAAGTGATGCAGGGCAATGTGGATTACGAGGATTACAACAGTTTTTTAAAGCGCTATAAAAGTTATATCGATATCGAAAAGCCCGATTTGGCAAGCAATATCAAATACCTTTTTGAATACCAATTGGGATATATGTACTGGCGCTATTTTATGTGGAACTTTGTGGGGAGACAGGATGATATCCAAGGAAAATATGACAACCACGGCAATTGGATCAGTGGTATCAAACCCATTGATGAATGGCATTTGGGAATGTCACAAGATAATCTGCCTAGTGATGTAAAAAACAACAAAGCACGAAACACCTATTATTTCCTGCCATTAATTTTAGGGTTAATAGGCATGTTCTTTTTATTAAACAGTGATAAAAAACGCTTCTGGGTAATGCTAGTGTTCTTTCTGTTTACAGGATTGGCCATTCAAGTGTACACCAATGTGCGCCCTTTTGAACCCCGCGAACGGGATTACTCTGTGGTGGGTTCATTTTATGTGTTTGCCATTTGGATTGGGTTTGGGGTGTACGCGATTTATAACGCCTTAAAAAATTCTTTGTCTAAAACATTGGCCGCACCTATAGTTTCTATAGCCTGTTTGATTTTAGTACCTGGCATTTTGGTAGCCAACAACTGGGACGACCACGACCGTTCTGGAAAATATACCGCTCAAGCGATGGCCCGAAAATATTTGGATTCCTGTGCCGAAAACGCCATTCTGTTTACCATCGGTGACAATGACACCTTTGCACTGTGGTACGCTCAAGAGATCGAGGGTTACCGCACCGATGTACGTATCGTGAATACTAGTTTATTCCAAACGGATTGGTACATAGACCAAATGAAGCGCAGGGCTTACGAAAGTGATCCAATCCCATCACAATTAACTCATGATTTGTATAAATATGGTACAAATGACTATATCATTGTGGAGGAAGTTGTCCCGGACACACTTTACCTGAAAGAGGTTTTAAATTTTATATCCAGTGATAACCCAAGGACTAAATACAAGTATCTTCTACAACAACAAGGCGTGGATATTTCAGGAATCCGAAGTCAGGATTTGAATGCAAGCTACTTGCCAACACGCCATTTGCGCCTTCCTGTGAACAAGGAAAATGCACTTAATAGCGGAATTGTAAAACCCAAGGATGCAGACAAAATAGTGCCATATATTGACATTGAAATATCTGGCGGCGCTTTGTACAAAAACCGTTTATTGATGTTGGACGTAGTGGCCAACAATGAATGGAAGCGCCCTATTTATTTTACAGGCGGCAGTTTTGGTGACGACGACTATCTGTGGATGAAGGATTATCTGCAACTGGACGGGATGTGTTACAAGTTAGTGCCTATTAAGACTGAGATAGACCGCGCCAATCCTTTCGATATGGGACGCGTAGATTCTGACTTAATGTATGAAAAAGTGAAAGGCTGGGACTGGGGCAATAGCGGTAGCCCGGACATTTATCATGATACCGAAACCCGAAAGAACTCCATTACATACAGAGGTAATTTAGCTAGGCTGGCCGAACAATTGATTAACGAGGGCAAACTTGACAAGGCCGAAGAAATTGCGGATATAGCCATGAAAAACATGCCTGTTGAATATTTTGGATATTACACTTTGCTCGAACCTTATGTAGGGGCATATTATGAAGCAGGTGCTAAGGAAAAAGCAAGGACACTGTATCTGGATGTCAGCAAAAAATACCAAGAAAACCTTACTTATTACAGTAGTCTCAAAGTTGAAAACCAAGAGCGCATGTTTGAGGAAATCTATACAGACATTCAACGCTACAAGGGGTTGTTGGATGTACTCGTAAAATACGATGATGAGTTCGCTCAAAAAGAAGGGGAAGTTTTTAATAACTATTTAAGGTTGTTTAAATATTTCTATGGTGATGAAGACGAGGAAGTAGAGCCACGTACGGATGCCGATTTACCAGCCGATAGTGGAAGCGTTGAACCTGCTGAATAGCTTCTTGCCATGACCATAATTCCGGTTAAGACCCCAGAAGTTGTAAAATCATTATTTCCAAACTATGTTTGGGATATCGAGACTTCTGAAAAGGTACTTTACCTGACTTTTGACGATGGCCCCACTCCTGAAATTACCGGATGGGTATTGGATGAATTGGAAAAGCATAATGCCAAAGCCACATTCTTTTGCATTGGCGCTAATATTGAAAAGTATCCCGAAATATTTCAAAAGGTTTTAAAGGCCGGCCATCGAATTGGCAATCATACGCAACACCATTTAAAGGGATGGAAGTTTAACACTCAGGATTACCTTGAGGATGTTAAAATAGCTGAAGGTTTACTAAACTCCAAATTCCAAAAACTAAATCCCAAAATTCACAATAAGGCAATCGTAAATTGTAAATCTCCAATCGTAAATTTATTTCGTCCGCCTTATGGCAAAATCAAACGTGAGCAAGGGAGAAAGCTAATTGAGATGGGTTACAAGATTATTATGTGGGATGTTTTAGCTTTTGATTGGAAAAAAAGTGTCAGTCCAGAAGAATGTATGGACAATGTACTATCAAAAGCAACTAACGGTAGCATTATTGTATTTCACGATAGTGTAAAGGCTTCAAAAAATATGCAATATGCCTTGCCGAAAGTGCTGGCACATTTTAGCGCAAAAGGGTATAAATTTGAGGCTTTGGAATAGTTGCCCTCAAATCAAAAGTTGTATTGTAGCTTCTGAAAAAGATTCCTGCTTCCGCAGGAATGACAGCAACCACTAAATATATTCCTGAATAATATCAATAAGGGTATTGGCATCCTGCTCGCCACTTTGGCGCCATTTCATTTCGCCATTTTTGTAAATGATTAATGTGGGCAGACCTTTAACACGAAGTGCGTCGGCCAATTCTTGATTTTTTTCGACATCAATTTTAATCACTTTGGCCTTGTCGCCCAAAGCGGCCGCGACATCCCTAAGTACAGGATGCATGGCTGTAGATTGTTCGTTCCAATCTGTATAGAAGTCCAACAGAACCGGAACATCAACGTCAATTAATTCCCCAAATTTAGACATATCTTAATCTATTCGTTTAAAGCATTAATAGCAGGGGCATTACTATACTTATTCATAAAAATAAGCAATTTCATTATAAAAATAACATTTCCATACAAATAAAAGAATTTCTTAAAACTAACTATCCCAAGGGCATGACAAAGGGTTATATCCCTAGTTTCAATTTGCCATAGAGTCAAAACCGATCCCGAAAGCTTTCGGGACTGTTATTTTAGATTCTCGTCCAAATAGCTATCGGGATCGCGCGAATGTCAAGTTCAGCGGAAACCCCAATGTAAGCATACGGGAAATTCTTTTTAATTAAACGGTCTTGGTTCCTTTTTTGAGCTCGATAACGGTAATTTCCGGCCAAATCCCAACACGGCCGGGGAACCCAATGTAGCCAAAACCACGATTCACATTGATGAATTGTCCCAATTCCTCATAAATGCCCGCCCAATATTTATAGCGCCATTTTACGGGGCTCCATTTAAACCAACCAGGGACTTCAATGCCAAATTGCATCCCGTGAGTATGCCCACTTAAGGTTAAATGATAATGATAATCGTCACCTATCACCTGTTTTTCCCAATGGGAAGGATCGTGGCTCAATAGTATTTTAAAGTCTTCTTTTTGAATATTGCTGACGGCCTTCTTTAAATCGCCGACCTGCTTAAATCCGCCTGCACCCCAGTTTTCCACCCCCACCAAAGCAATTTTTTCGCCGTTTCGTTCAATATATCGGCTTTCGTTCAATAGTAAATCGAATCCTATTTGCTTTTGAATCTGTTTTAAATCTTCAAGATTTTGTCGCTTCGCCTCATCCGATTCCCAACGGATATAATCGCCATAATCATGATTCCCCAAAACCGAATAAAGCCCATCCTTAGCCTTTAGCTTACCAAAAATATCGGCGTAAGGTTTCATTTCTCTAGCTTCATTATTCACCATGTCGCCCGTAAACAAAATCACATCACTTTGCTGTGCATTGATTAAATCAATAGCATAGGCTACCTTTTCCTTATTATCAAAACTTCCAGAATGGATATCGCTTATCTGGGTAAGTTTATAGCCATCAAATGCATCCGGTAAATCCTCAAAACTCAAAGTATACTTCAAAACTTTGAAGTTATACTTTCCATTATAAATCCCGTAGAGAATTGCCCCAAAAGGAATGGCTGCAATGCCTAATGCAATTTTCGAAATGAAAGCCCGTCGGGAAGGCATATACTTTACATTGGCATTTGGCCCTTCGGTAAAATAACGGAAAATGGCTTGTGGCACCCTAAAAATATCCTCGGCAAACATGACACCCAGCACTATTATTTTAGGCACTAAAAAAGCAATTACCATTGCAAAAGCATAGGCCTGTGGGTTTCCATAATCTGCCCTGCTCAATCCGTAAAAACGATAGATAAAATTACCCAAAACCAACAGGGAAACGCCCCAATACAAGACAGTCATCCAAACGGTTTTGGAAATAGCCCTAAATGCCTGAAAGGCGTAAATATCAATAACTATGAATATCAATAAAAATATTATCCAACGCATGCTTATTTTTTTACCAAAGATAGATATAAGATACTCCTTTTGTCTTATGAAATTGTTAAAGCTTTTTGTTCTGAAAACCTAAGAACTGACTTGTTTTAATTAACTATCGTTGTTTCTCATTTTACTATCTTAGACATTTTAAAAAAATCGATCAATTTTTGAATATGACCAATCAAAATAACAAATCAGCGCTTGCAATACTTGTAGCTATATTCTTCTTTTTGGGATTTATCGTGGCCTCAAACGGTGTATTTATTCCGTTTTGCAAAACCTACTTTAATATAGACCAATTTCAATCTCAGTTGGTCGACTTTGCTTTTTATGGGGCTTACTACATTGGCGGATTATTTTGCTCAATCATATGGTCTTGCATTTTTACATTGGGTATAGCTAGTTTAGGAAAATACAACTCACAGGGATCAGCATTTTTAATAGTGATGATTCTTAGCGGCACCATAACCCTTCCTTTTCAAGGAAAATTAGCTGATGTTTTTAACATACAATTTTCCTACTGGATTGCCGTAGCGTGTTTTACCTATTTTTTATTTTTTGCTTCTGGAACAAAAACGGTTTTAGATAAGCAAAATGTAACTTATTAAAGTGATAAGTTAAGATTAAAACTAACTTTTCGTGGTTGTAGATTAACTAATGTCTATGTTAAAGCACATTTTAATTCCTTTATTCGTAATAATTTTTTATTCTAACCTATTCGGTCAAGAAATGAATTTTCACCATTATGGGTTAGATGATGGTATATCAGAAACAACGATTAGGTGTATTATAAAAGATTCAAATGGGTTTTTATGGATTGGCACACAAGACGGTTTAAATAGATTTGATGGTACTACTTTCAAAATCTACAAAAGCGAAAAAAATAATGCTTCAAGTATTTCTGGTAATTATATAAATGCCCTTATTGAAGATGATGATGGTAATATTTGGATTGGGACCAACAATAATGGCATATCTATTTACAATCCTAATATAAATAGTTTTAAAACCACTGCTGTAAATAAGGGTAAATGTAACAGTTTATCTAAAACTGCTAGTGGTATGATTATAGCCACTATCTTGAATGAGGGCATAGTTATTTTCGATAAAAACGGCACAATACACAAATCAGAAAAAATTATTAGACCAAATAAAAAATCACAATATAGTGCCTCCTTCGCCAATGGTAATGATGTGTGTATAGGTACGTTAGATGGTCGCCTATTTACTGCTGAAATAACTTTAAACCATAAACCAACTTTTAAAGAGATAGATTTAGGCAAAGCTTTAGGAAGCATAAATACTTTATTTGTAAAAAACCATACTATTTTTATAGGTACTACAAATGGTTTGTTTGTTTTCAATACCATTGGGAACAAACTTTCTAAAATAGTATTAGAAAAAGAAATACAGCTGAATGAAAATCTAAATATCTCATCAATAGACACGTATAACAAAACGTTTTACATAGGCACTTTTAATGGGCTTTTTATTGCTAAAGGGTTTAATGAAGAAACTGGCAAATTCAAAGATGTTGTAGTTTACAAAGCCAAACAAAAAAACACGAATTCTATTACTTCAGATCGTGTTCACGATACTTTTACAGATGGAAAAATTCTTTGGGTTGGCACCCATAATCTAGATGTAACTACATCAACAGACCCTGTCTTTAAAACTATTAATACTACATCAAATATTACACTTAACAATGCATTCATTTTATCTTTTGCTAAGAGTAAAGATTACACTTTTGTAGGAACCAGTAAAGGAATTAATTGTATCGATTCCAATCAAAATACTATTTACATTACTAAAGAAAACACTAATAATGCATTAGCATTTAATGTAATTAGAGGGATGGCCATAGACCATGAAAACTATTTATGGGTTGCAACATTAAAAGGACTTTCTATAATAGACCTTAATAACTTTAACCCTAAACAACCAAAAATAATAAGTTTATTTAATAATATCGAAGATAATACATCCTTGAGTAATGATGCTACAAGAGGCGTATATGTTGACCACAAAGGCAGTGTCTGGATTATGACATATGGTGGTGGCGTTAATAGATTTACTGGAAACATAGAAGCTAAAAGCTTCACTTTTGATTATTATAAAGTTGATGCTAATTCAAACTCTATCAGTTCGAACTTCACTTATAATATGTCTCAAGATAGCGATTTAAACTACTGGATTACTTCTGAAAATGGACTTAACAAACTACAATTTGAAGACATCAATTACAAAAAACCAAA
This sequence comes from Hyunsoonleella aquatilis, assembly GCF_014270105.1. Classification (GTDB taxonomy): domain Bacteria; phylum Bacteroidota; class Bacteroidia; order Flavobacteriales; family Flavobacteriaceae; genus Jejuia; species Jejuia aquatilis. The sequence continues at coordinate 108,960 of NZ_JACNMF010000001.1, read as the reverse complement.
GTTTATAAATTATTTTAGCGCAAATAATGATGACGCAAGCCTTAGTAATAATACAACTTTACACACTTGGAATGATGCAGATAAAACCTTATGGGTAGCTACCCAAGAAGGTTTTAATAAGTTTAACACAACAAATCAAACTTTTAAACGCTACGAAAAAGCACAAGGCTTAACCAATACCGTAGTGTATAGCATTACAGAAGATTTAGATCGTAATTTATGGCTCACTACCAATGGTGGTCTTTTTAGGTTTGATAAATTAACTGAAGAATTCACAAACTACGACCAACACGATGGTATACAAGGCACAGAGTTTAACCTTGGTGCACATTTATACGATAAAGAGACCAACAAAATTTACGTTGGAGGCGTAAAAGGATTTAATATTTTTAATCCGAAAAGAGTTTCAGAGCTAGACGTTCCAGGAAACCTTACATTCACGTCTCTTAGAATTAAGGACGAAGAGATAAATTCTTTAAGCCATCCAGAAATAACAAAGGGAAGTATTACAAAAACTAAAGAGATTGTATTAAATCATGATGATTTCCCATGTTATATTAATTTTTCAGATTTAGACCTTAGACCCAATAAAAACAATCAATTTATATATGCATTAAATGATAACCAATGGAATGACCTAAGAAACTCCAAAGAACTCCAAATATTGACTTTACCTAAAGGACCAAATCAATTAAAAATACAGGGAAAGTCACGTAATAAAATTTGGAACAAGCCACCTTTAGAGTTAAGAATTAAAGTTATTCCACCATGGTATCAAAGTAATATTGCTTACGCTTTTTACATTCTAACATTTTTATTTTTGGCTTATATATTTTACAGGTTAAGCTTGCAACGGCAAATTGTAAGACAAGAATCTAAACGTTTACAAGAATTAGATACTCTAAAATCTCGCTTTATTACAAATATTACTCATGAGTTTAGAACACCTCTAACCATAATAAATGGTTATTTAGATAATTTAAAAGAGGAGGGGTCAAGTAAAAGGGATATTAAAACATCACTAGAAACCATAGAGCAAAACAGTAATAATTTACTGGATTTAGTAAACCAAATGCTAAATTTAGCTAAGCTCGAAAAGAAACAACTCAACACCAATCTTATTCAGAATGATATCGCAACTTATACTAATCATATTGTAGATAGCTTTCTTAACATCGCATCAGATAAGCTCATAACGTTAAAGTTTAATTCAAAGCCAGATAAAATAATTATAGATTATGATGCCGAAAAATGGCGACAAATCCTCACTAACCTCATTTCTAATGCATTAAAATTCTCACCTCAGCAATCAGAATTAATAATCAATCTTGAAAAACTAAATAATAAAACTCTACGATTGGAAGTGATAGATCAAGGTTATGGAATTTCAAAAGAAGAATTACCTTTTATTTTTGATCGTTTTTACCAAGTAGAAAATGCTAATCAAAAAGTATCACAAGGCACAGGAATTGGTTTAGCACTAACTAAAGAATTGGTAGAACTTTTTAAAGGTAAGATTGAAGTACACTCAAAATTGGGACAAGGTTCTACATTTACAATAACATTACCTATTACAAACAATGAAGAACTAAAAGACCCATGTATAGTCACTAAAAAAACAACTAATGGTTCTTTAGTACCTCAAATTGATGATGTTATTGCAGACGAAGATGCTAATAGTGTACTTATTGTAGAAGATAATACCGACATGGCACGTTATATAACTTCTTGTCTAAAACCAGATTATAAAGTTACAGTTGCAAAAGATGGTAAACAAGGATTAGAACTTGCCACTAAACAAATTCCAGATATTGTGATTACTGATGTTATGATGCCCATCATGGATGGTTTTGAACTTACTCAAAAACTGCAATCTAATAACAATACAAATCATATTCCTATAATAATGTTAACCTCAAAAGCCATGCAAGAGGACAAATTAGAAGGAATTACCAGTGGTGCAGATGCGTATTTAACTAAACCTTTTCAAAAAGAAGAATTGCGTTTGCGTATGCAAATGCTCATTGCAAAACGAAAGAAATTACAAGAACGCTATACCGTTACTAAAATTGTTGAATCTTCATGTGAGCAAAACCAACCCACAGATAAAAACCTCATCTTTTTAAATACTACTTTAGATGTTATTCATAAACATATAGACGACCCCAATTTTGGAGCGAAAGAATTAGCAAAATACATGGTCATGAGTGACTCACAACTCTACCGAAAATTAAAAGCAATCTCAAATACTAGTACAGCAATTTTTATTAGGAAAGTGCGTTTGGAAAAAGCCAAAAAACTTCTCAAAACTACTGAACTTTCTGTTTCAGAAATCGCATATTCTACAGGATTTAATAATCCTAACTGGTTTAGTAAAGCTTTTAAGGAGGAGTTTAACGATAGTCCATCTAATTTTCGTAACTAATTGATTATAAGTGTTTAAAATGTCATATTTCAAAAAATCATGACCTTTCAATTTTTTTCATTTGACAAAATACTACCCGCTTTTGAAAAAATAATCCACTTCAATTTTTTGATTCAAAGGTAGATTTGCATAGCTATTAATATAAACCTGAGTTCGATTATTAAATATTATGATAATACGCTAACTAATTATTATGAACTGCAAGATTTTGAGAGCTTTGGTTGGTCTTTTAAAATCTAAAAAAAGGGGGGGGTAATCATTTTATTTAAACAAAAAATAATCGAGGTGTTTGCTATTATCAAATTAATCGAACTCAGTTTAAAAATTCTATTTGTTATGAAAACTTCAATATTACTAATTTCTTTAGTGGTATTAAACTCTAATGTATTATGTGTTACACTCTATTAATACTTGTGTCGATACAAAAACTACAGATATTAAGAGATTATTCTAAAACACTTTAAACCCAAACCAAATATCCATCGATACGCATTTTATGAATATATGTATGAAGAACTATATCATTAATTAAAATGCAAATAATAAACATCATGAAAAAAATCTACCTCATTTTATGTTTAGCTAGTTTACAAATGACTTTTGGCCAACCAGCAAACGACGATTGTGCCAATGCTGAACTAATTACTATAGACACTTCGCTCACATCCTTTTCCTTTGAAATTGTTGATGCTTCCGTCAATAACGAATTAGGATGTACTACCACTGCTGATTATGTTGACGTATGGTACGAATTTACTATGCCAGTAAATGGTAACCTCTATATAAATGGTGTTAGCAGTTGGAACAATTTTGCACTATACGATGCCTGCAATGGCAATATGATTCAATGCGGAATTAACAATCAATTTATTAGTGGGTTAACTAGCGGAACCAATTACAAATTAAGAGTGTTTAGAACCGTCTCTCTGGCTGGCAACGCATTTACAAGTTTCGGTATACAAGCATTCGAAGAAGTTAATAATGATACTTGCGCTACAGCAGAACCAATTACAGTTACAGCCGAAGCGTTATCCTACGATTTTAATATTGGTGGAGCCGAGGTGCTTAACGAAGTTGGATGCGATAGTACAGCAGATTATGTAGATATCTGGTACGAATTTACCATGCCGGTAAATGGTAATCTCCATATAAATGGTGTTACCAGTTGGAACAATTTTACGCTGTACGATACCTGCAATGGCAATAGGATTCAATGCGGAAATAACAATCAATTTATTAGTGGGTTAACTAGCGGAACCAATTACAAATTAAGAGTGTTTAGAACCGTCTCTCTGGCTGACAACGCTTTTACAAGTTTCGGTATACAAGCATTCGAGGAAGTTAATAATGACACCTGCGCTACAGCAGAAACTATTACGGTTACAACCGAAGCGTTATCATACGATTTTAATATTGGTGGCGCTGAGGTGCTTAACGAAGTTGGATGTGATAGTACAGCCGATTATGTAGATATCTGGTACGAATTTACCATGCCTGTTAATGGTAACCTCTATATAGATAGTGTTACCAGTTGGAACAATTTTACGCTGTACGATACCTGCAATGGCAATAGGATTCAATGCGGAAATAACAATCAATTTATTAGTGGGTTAACTAGCGGAACCAATTACAAATTAAGAGTGTTTAGAACCGTCTCTCTGGCTGACAACGCTTTTACAAGTTTCGGTATACAAGCATTCGAGGAAGTTAATAATGACACCTGCGCTACAGCAGAACCAATTACAGTTACAGCCGAAGCGTTATCCTACGATTTTAATATTGGTGGAGCCGAGGTGCTTAACGAAGTTGGATGCGATAGTACAGCCGATTATGTAGATATCTGGTACGAATTTACCATGCCGGTAACTGGTAACCTCTATATAAACAGTATTACCAGTTGGAACAATTTTACGCTATACGATGCCTGCAATGGTAATAGGATTCAATGCGGAAATAACAATCAATTTATTAGTGGGTTAACTAGCGGAACTAATTACAAACTAAGAGTGTTTAGGACTGTCTCTCTGGCAGACAACGGATTTACCAGTTTCGGCATACAAGCTTTTGAAGAAGTTAATAATGATACGTGTGCTACAGCAGAAAACTTTACGGTAACTGAAGACAGTATTACCACTATTAATTTTGAAATTGGTGGGGCAACAGTTAATGATGGAAAAGGGTGTACAACTGGAACAAATGAAGACTATGTAGATATCTGGTACAGTTTTGAAATGCCCGTGAATGGCGATATTGAAATTGATGGGAATATTACCTGGAATAATTTTGCCATTTTCGATAACTGTATGGCCAATAATAGCTTTGCGTGTTTTGAAGAATCTGGCACTGTTACCAATTTATCAGCAAATAACACCTATTGGATTAGAGTATTTAGAACCATTGATTTGGCAGACAACACTGCAAATACGAGCTTCAATATTTCAATTGTAAATAGTTTAAGTACTACAACTTTTACTAATGCTGATGTTAGGGTGTTTCCCAATCCTACGAACAACATTATAAATATACACTCCAGTAAGTCATTCGACACATTAGAATTATACAATATACAAGGTAAAAAAATAATATCTATTAAAAGCCAGAATAAGCTATCAATTGGCTCTTTAGAATCAGGCATTTATATATTAAAAATTAAATCCCAACTGAATAAGCAAGTCGTCAAAAGGATTGTTATCAATTAAAAAACAACGCTCTCTATTTTTAATAAAAAACACCCCTTAGCATCATGAAAATCAAATTGTTATTCACACTCTTTTTTGTGTCATTTTCTCAATTCATAATAGCACAAGTTGGTATAAATACTACTACTCCAAATTCAGCTTTACATATATCTTCAAGTAATCAAGCCACTCCAGCTAATACTGATGGTATTTTAATTCCTAAAATTGATGAGTTTCCAGCTACTAATCCAGGTGTAAATCAAAATGGTATGCTTGTTTTTGTAACTGGTAGTGGTACACCAGCAGAAGGATTTTACTATTGGGACAATGCTACAACATCATGGATTCCATTTGTTAAACAAATAAACGACCTATCTGATGGAAAATCTGATATTGATGGATCAAATAATGGTTCATCGCTATTTTTAGGTATTGGCGCTGGTAATGCTGATGATGCTTCGCATAATAGAAATATTGGTATAGGACTTAATGCCTTAAATGATGTTATTGGTAATACAGCTAATCAAGGTGAACAGAATATTGCTATAGGGTTTCAGTCTTTACAATTAAATACTTCTGGTAGTTACAATGTTGCTATTGGTTCATCTACTCTAGACGCAAACACTTCCGGAAGAAATAATACAGCTATAGGACATAATGCTCTAACTAATAACGTTGATGGTTTAAGGAATACCGCTATTGGTTTTGCCACATTAGCTGCAAATACTTCTGGAAGAAATAATTCAGCCATTGGAGGAAATGCACTTAACAGCAATACTTCCGGTTCATCAAATGTAGCTATAGGTGCGTTTTCTTTAGGAGAAAATATATTTGGAATAAACAATTCTTCTATTGGAAACCAATCGCTTAGATTTAACATTTATGGAGATAACAATACGGCTGTGGGAGATTATGCTGGAAGATCGTTAGATGATGACAATGCATCGGATTTAAATAACGATAGAAATGTGTTTATTGGAGCTAGTTCAGGAAATTCTGATATAAATTCATCAAATAATGTATACATAGGATTTGAAGCTGGTGGCGGTAATTATGACCCCGAAACCAATACTGGAACTGCTGAAAATAAATCGGGGAATGTTTTTATTGGTTATCAATCTGGAATGCAAGAATCTGGAAGTAATAAATTATATATTGATAACTCAAATACTACAGCTCCATTAATCTATGGCGATTTTCAAACCAATAACATTGAAATCAATGGCGATTTAAAGGTGGCTGACCAAAATGTATTTAAATCTGGTAGATTTACAGCTGCGCAAGCAAGCGCATTAACCGCTGTTAACGGAGACTTTATTTATGTAACATCTACTAATGCAACATTTACAACAATTGGTTTTTGGGGATATGAAGGTGGAGCTTGGGTTAAACTTTAGTGAAATTTCATGTAAGCATAGAAACATTCAACTATAATGCTTCTATTAGGCAATAACTTTTTGTAGCTTTGGTACTCTATCAAAACACACAAAATGCCAGACCAAAAACGCCTTTTTTTAGTTGATGCCTATGCCTTAATTTTTCGGGGCTATTATGCGTTTATAAAAAATCCAAGAATCAATTCCAAAGGACAAGATACCTCAGCCATTATGGGTTTTATGAACTCGCTTTTGGATGTGATAAAACGCGAAAGACCAGACCATTTGGCAGTATGTTTTGATAAAGGTGGGAGTGCGGACCGTGTGGAAATGTACGAGGAGTACAAAGCCAATAGGGATGCCACACCCGAAGGGATCACAACCGCCATTCCGCACATTTGTAATATTTTGAAAGCGATGCACATCCCAATTATGGTGAAAGAGGGCTATGAAGCGGATGATGTGATTGGCACCCTGTCCCGCCAAGCGGAAAAGGAAGGCTACAAAACCTATATGGTAACACCTGATAAGGATTTTGCCCAATTGGTTACCGAGAATATTTTTATGTATCGCCCTGTTTTTGGTGGGGGTTACGAAACATGGGGCATACCCGAAGTGAAGAAAAAGTTTGAAGTGGAAGACCCATTGCAAGTCATTGACTTTTTAGGTATGATGGGGGATAGTAGCGACAACATCCCAGGGCTTCCCGGTGTAGGTGAAAAGACCGCGAAGAAATTTATTGCGCAATTTGGTAGTATGGAAGGGCTTTTGGCTAATACCGACCAACTAAAAGGCAAAATGAAAGAGAAAGTGGAGGCCAATGGCGAATTGGGGTTGCTTTCCAAAAAACTGGCCACTATAATGCTGGATGTTCCCGTGGAATTTGACGCAAAGGATTTTGAATTAGACCATCCCGATGTTGAAAAGGTAAAAGAAATTTTTCAAGAGCTGGAGTTTCGACGTTTGACTGAAAATTTTTTGAAGACTTTCGCCAACGACACTAGCACTTCAACCTCTAAAACTACACAGGAAAGCACAGAACAAAAAACAGAACGACCCACTCCGAAGGAGAAAAAATCTGCAGGGGCGGGGCAATTTTCATTATTCGGCTCGGATCCTTCTAACGATACCGAAGCTACTTCAGAATATACTAGAAAAACTGCCGAAACCACTCCACATTTTTATCAAAGTGTAAGCACTGGTTTGGCCACCAAACTATTCCTAAAAAATTTAATGAACCAAACTTCGGTTTGTTTTGACACCGAAACAACGGGCATTGATCCAATCACTGCGAAACTGGTGGGGATTGCCTTTTCATGGGAAGTTGGTAAAGGATTTTACCTACCCTTCCCTGAAAATAAAGATGAAGCTAAGGAATTAATCGAACAGCTACGTCCATTTTTTGAAAGCGAAACCATTGAAAAAATTGGTCAGAATTTAAAGTACGATATTAAGGTTTTGTCAAAATATGATATGGAAGTGAAGGGCAAGCTTTTTGACACCATGTTGGCGCACTACCTCATCAATCCAGACATGCGCCACAACATGGATGTGTTGGCCGAAACCTATTTGAATTATACGCCTATTTCCATTGAAGCTTTGATTGGCAAAAAAGGAAAAAATCAATTGTCTATGCGGGAAGTACCTTTGGGCAAGCAAACCGAGTACGCTGTTGAAGACGCCGACATCACTTTGCAATTGAAAGCCCATTTCCAAAATGAATTGGGCGAGGCCAATACCCAAAAGTTATTTGACGATATTGAAGTGCCTTTGCTTCGTGTTTTGGCCGATATGGAATTGGAAGGTATCAACTTGGATAAAGGTTTTTTAAATTCACTTTCGGAAGAACTTGAAAAAGACATCGCCGAATTGGAATCAAAAATTTATAAGGAGGCTGGTGAGACATTCAATATCGCCTCCCCAAAGCAATTGGGTGAAATTCTTTTTGATAAAATGAAATTGGTCGATAAACCTAAGAAAACAAAAACAGGTCAATATTCCACAGCGGAAGATGTATTGAGTTATTTGGCCAAAGACCATAAAATCATTCAAAATATTTTAGATTTTAGAGGTCTTTCAAAATTGAAAAGCACTTATGTGGATGCGTTGCCTACACAAGTCTTAGAGCAAACCGGACGCGTGCACACGGATTATATGCAAACCGTTGCCGCAACGGGACGTTTGAGTAGCAACAATCCCAACCTGCAAAATATTCCCATCCGTACAGAACGTGGGCGACAAGTCCGAAAAGCATTTATTCCCCGAAATGAGGATTACACCCTTTTGGCGGCTGACTACTCTCAAATTGAATTGCGTATCATTGCGGCACTTAGCAAGGAGGAAACCATGATTTCAGCCTTTAAAAACGGAGAAGACATTCATGCTTCTACGGCGTCAAAAGTGTTTAATGTCCCTATTGATGAGGTAACCCGCGAACAACGTAGTAATGCAAAGACTGTCAACTTTGGGATTATTTATGGGGTTTCGGCTTTCGGGTTGAGCAACCAGACTGATTTATCGCGAACCGAAGCCAAGGAGTTGATTGACACCTATTACGCTACATATCCAAAATTGAGGAACTTTATCCACGACCAAGTTGATTTTGCAAGAGATAATGGCTATGTTCAAACGGTTTTGGGGCGACGCCGTTATCTAAAAGATATTAATTCGCGTAACGCCGTGGTTCGTGGTGCTGCGGAACGTAATGCCGTAAACGCCCCGATTCAGGGTAGTGCTGCCGATATTATCAAAATTGCCATGATTAATATTCATAAGAAATTATCTGAAGGCAACTTTAAAACTAAAATGCTCTTGCAGGTTCATGATGAGTTGGTATTTGATGTTTACAAACCTGAGCTGGAAGACATCAAATCCTTAGTAAAAACCGAAATGGAAAGTGCCTATCAATTAGAAGTACCTCTAGATGTTGATTTAGATATTGGCGATAACTGGTTGGAGGCGCATTAATGTCACTTCTTCTTACTCCTAAACTTAGCCTTATTCTTCCTTTGATTAAAAGGCACCGCATCATCAAAAGTATGCTTGGGTTTACCGGGCTTGTTTTTACGCCATTGCTCAGATTTTTCGGGAAGTAGTTTTTTTAACAAATCTTGACGGCCCAATTTGCTCAAAGTATTTTTAATCCAAGCTTTGTTTTCGTCTTTATACCAAAAGAAAAAACGGTGTTGTTCTTCTTTTTCCTTGGCAGTTTTTGGGGTGTTTACCAGTTGAAGTGTATATGGGTGATAGCCACTGTAATAAATCACCGTTGCAACGGTCATTGGGGTTGGTGTAAACCCCTGCACCTGCTCCAATTGGAAGCCCATATCCTTGGTTTCGGCCGCCAAATTTGCCATATCTTCAGCTTCACAAGCCGGATGATTTGAAATGAAATAGGGAATTAACTGCAACTTCAATTTTTGCTTTGTATTTATTTTATCAAAGCGCTCCTTAAACTTATGGAAGTAACTGAAAGAAGGTTTTCGCATTAATTTTAAAACCGGATCGCTAGTGTGCTCTGGTGCTACTTTTAGTCGTCCCGACACGTGCTTGGTCATCACTTCTTCCGTATAATCGTCCAATTCTTTTGCGTCGGCATTTTTATTAAATTCTGGCACCAGCATATCGTGGCGGATACCGCTGCCAATAAACGATTTTTTTATCTTCGGATGACTATCAACAGCTTGATACAGTTGCGTTAATGGTTTATGTGATGTATCTAAATTACTGCATATTACAGGTGAAATGCAAGAAGGCGCCACACACTTATCACAAATTTCCTGAACCTTACCTTTCATTTTGTACATATTTGCACTTGGGCCTCCAATGTCGGAAAGGTAACCTTTAAAATCTGGCATATTGGCAACCGTATCTACCTCCCGCAACACAGACTCTTGGCTACGCGATGCAATAAATTTTCCTTGGTGCGCAGAAATGGTACAAAAACTACAGCCCCCAAAACAGCCACGGTGGATGTTAATGGAAAACTTAATCATTTCATAGGCCGGGATAGGCCCACGTTTATTGTATTTAGGGTGAGGCAATCTGGTGTAAGGCAGTTCAAAAGAGGCGTCAATTTCATCCTCGGTCATCGTTGGATAGGGCGGATTAATCATTAAGGTTTTATTCCCTGTTTTTTGAAAAATACGACGCGCATACAGTTTATTACTTTCCTGCTCAATTACTTTGAAATTGGACGCAAAGGTCTTTTTATCGCTTAAACAAGTTTCATGTGAAGCAATTTCTACGTCTTCCCAGTTTTTGTTTTTTGGGATTTTCGCTTCAGAACCCAATAAAACTGCGGTTTGCTTTACCGTAGTAATGCTACTGAAAGGCACTCCCCTTTGCAACAGTCTAACAATTTCCCTTAAAGGTTGCTCGCCCATGCCATACACCAACATATCAGCCTTAGAACTCTCCAAAATGGACGGCATTAGTTTATCGCTCCAATAATCGTAATGGGTCACACGTCGCAATGAGGCTTCAATACCACCAATCAATACAGGAACATCTGGCCATTTTTCTTTTAGAATATTGGAATATACCGTTGTTGCGTAATCTGGTCGAAAACCAATATCGCCATTGGGCGTGTAGGCATCTTTTTTTCGTTTGCGTTTACTTGCGGTATAATTGCTCACCATGGGGTCCATACAACCGCCCGTTACGCCAAAAAAGAGTTTTGGCGCGCCAAGTTTTACAAAATCCTGAAGATTATCGTTAACGTTAGGTTGGGGTACAATAGCCACCCGAAGGCCGTAGCTTTCCAAAATGCGTCCGATTACCGCTGGGCCAAACGAGGGATGATCCACATAGGCATCACCACTGAACAGGATAACGTCCAACGCATCCCATCCGCGAATTTTTACCTCTTTATTTGTGGTAGGCAACCAACTTGATAATTTTAGCTCTTCCATTGCAGTGCAAAAGTAGCTAAAATTTGATGCTTTATTGCTTTCTACTAGTTTTCTATCTTTTTGGGAAGAGCTGTTTCAAGTTTTATTCCAACTCAAAATTTAATGCCTCTATTCATAAAATGTATCCCAACGTATGCCATTGTCCAAATTATGGCAATATTCTATCAATAGTTCATTACCCGGCGGTTCAAGTGCTTCGTCAGAAACACCGTTAAAAATAAACGGGATATTTGCTTCCGCAATAGGATCTTCTGAAGACGGGAAGAATACTTTTAAATTGATGGACTCACTATCCCTTACCAAGGGTAAAGTTTTTTCAAATTCATTAAACGGGTTTACGGTATGGGTTTCCTGATTTCCGTTCGGATAGGTTATTAGAACTTTAATGGTAAGTTGCGCCTCGTTACAAAATTGGGTGCCGGAATTTAAAAAAATCACGGTGAATGTTGCTTCTCTTAAATTTTCCACCTCATCTTCATCGCAAGATATGAACGAAAAAATTAAAACTAATACTAAAAAAAGAGGTCTGAAAATGTTCATAGGTGATTAAAATTAAAAATTATCAATATCGGGCTTAATCGTTACTGTTACCGTTATAGAAACATCAGTGATAAACCTAACGGGGTTATCGGAAACCGAGCCTTGATACGTGAATCCAATAGTTTTAAACTGAGTCAATGCCTGATTAACTGGCCCAAAATTACCATTGAGTGTATAAGCCGTATTATTAAAATCGGCATTCTTTAAATTCGTTTGAACCGTACCGTACCGTTCTTCACCTTGACCAACTACAAACACCATATCACCCACAACATTTGCGTTTTCATTACCTACCACATCCTTATAAAAATAGCGCACTGATTTAATTTCGATTTTTGTAATTTCATCAGGGTCACTAATCACCTCTTTTACATTGGGGTCGTTCCTGAAATCCCAAAACCCAAAGTTTGATGTAAAATCTACGGCCTCGTCAGGAGAAGACGCATTAGGTACATTAATTTCTAATTCGGTAATAAAAGTAGTCTGTATGTCAAACTCTTCTTCTATTAATTCTTCTAATTCATCACATCCCGAAACTAAAAACAGCATCGGAATGGATATCAATATATACTTCAAATGTTTCATAATACTATAATTTAAGCTTCAATTTCATCTACTGGAATCGATACAGTAATCCTCACCGTAAGCGTTACTCTTACTTCAAACATAGCGGGATTGTGCGATAATGTTCCTGAATAGAAGTACGTTATAATTCCTGCTGAACTCATAACTTCATTAACCTTTGAAAAATCCCCCGAGAGTTGATACTGCGTATTAAAAAGGTCCGATTCGGCAACATTTAGGTTGGGCGTATTAAAGTTTTCAGTATTACCTATTAAATCCACAGCGAACATAAAAGTACTGTCTAAATTAGCATCTACATTACCACTAAAGTTTCTATACTCATATTTTACGCTTTGCATTTCAATCTTTTTAATTTGATCCTTACTGATTGCAATGCCTTCCACTTCAAGATTTGTAAAGAAATTTTCTCCTCCACTCTCTGCAAAGCCAACATCTGCTTCAGGGTCTTCTTCGGCACCTTCATCTATAAAAACTGATCTCGTAAACGACCTTGTAACTTCAACTTCTTCAAAAAGTAGCTCGTCCAGTTCGTCACAAGCAAAAAAAGTAAACGCGCAAATGATTAATAAGATGTAATGAGATTTCATAGCAATTCAATTTAAGATGATATACAAATCTATTTTTGATTTTCCATTGTTCATATACCTAATTGTAGGTATATGAAAGCTGGTTTTACCGTACTAGTTTTATCTCAAAACTTAATATTATGAAGTCATCAATTTTAACCTCAGTATTTATAATCCTATTCGGATTTGCTATAAATGCACAAGTTATCAGTCTAGTTGATATCATTGAAAAAACCTCAAAGGAAGGGTTTAGGGCTTCCGTAAAAGCCGACCAATACGGGGGCAGTATTTCATTTAACCGTAGCTATAGGACGAACTGTGTAGGAACATATAACGTAACCTGGCGATTTGATAAGGATATTTCAACGCTTCAAAATGGCGAAAGCTTCAATATTACCTTATCCTGTAAAAATTGTAAAACTCCTTGTGGTTACAAATGGAAAATTGCCAATGTATTTACATCAAATAACGTTACAAGCATAGCGCAATACCCTAATTACACCTATAACGGCAATATATCGCAAGTAAGTACTACTGCCGGTTCCTCTGGTGTGCACGATTGGTATCCGGGGCATACCACACATACCTATACGTTTAAGTACGCAAAGAAAAAAAACGCCGCACTAACAGCATTTAGGTTTGATTTCGCAGGACATCAAGTTACTTACGTTTTCCAAGAAGGCCCGAGAGCCTCTGGAAAAGTGAATTGCCATACCTTGCTCGGTCTGGGCAAATTAGTTTACGGATTAGAAATTGGCGCATACGAAGGCTATGGCTGGGACTGGATGGATAAAACAATCGATTATGCTCTTAACCATATAAAAGCATCCAACTGTTTAAGCGACAGCTACCTTAAAGACCTGAAACGACGCATGTACAGAGCACCTGACACCAAAGTGTTTTTGGCGGAAATTAGGTCATATTCCCAAAAATTGGATACCGAAGCAACGGGCTGTAATTGTTGTGCTAGCAATTAAAACCTTTAATTTCGAAAAATGGTTATCTTAGAAGGGAATTGCTTTACTATGAAATCGTTTATTAATTGCTTTATCCTTCTTTCAACATTTTTCTTGACGGCCCAAGAAGCATCAATAAGCGACCTTAAAGAAACATTAAAACATACTGCTAATGATTTTGAAAAGGCCAAAATCAACTTAAAATTGGCGCATTCACACGAACGTGTAGATTTAAACAAGGGCATGGTTTTCGCCCATAAAGCATTTCATTATAAAGCCAATGATTCACTATTGGCCGAAACTACAAATCAGCTTGGGCGATTTCATTTTTTCACTGGCAGTTTAGATTCTGCCTACTTTTATTTCAATACTTCAAAAAACATTCTTCATAAATTAAAGGATGACAAACGTGCTGCCATTATCAATATTAGTATTGGTGCTATTCAACTGAAACAAGGCGACTACAACAAAACGATTGCCACACTAACAGAAAGTGCCAGTTTTTTTGAAAAAACAAACGACAAATTAAACGCCGCAAAGTGCTACAGCAACATCGCCAGTGCTTTTGCCGAACTGGAGCTCTATCCAAAAGCCATTGAGTACAGCGAAAAAGCACTTGGTATTTTTGAAAGCTTAAACCAGACCCGTTTTAGGCTGATAACGTTGCCAAATTTGGCCACCCAACATTACAAAAACGGCGACACCGTAAAAGCCATAGCCTACAACACCGATGCTGAAAAATTGGCTACCGAACTTGGTGACAAACGTTCGCTATCCATCATTTACAACAATTTGGGGGAACTGTTTCTTGACAGTAATCCTGAAAAAGCCAGGACATACTTAGAAAAAACTGTGCAATTAAAGGACGAGTTAAATTTGAAATCTGGAATAGAAGTAGCACAAAACAATTTAGGGTACACCTATCTAAAAAACAAAGATTATGCTACCGCCATCAATTATTTTAAAAAAGCCGAAAAGACCCTTAAAGGAAAACAACTCGTTTCGGTGTATAATAATTTAAGTGAAGCCTATTCTAAAATAGGGCGAATGGAAAATGCCTTTGAGTATGCGAAAAAATCCAATACGCTAAACGATAGCATTCTTAATGTTGAAAACCAAAAGAGCTTCCTGGAAATACAAACCAAGTACGAAACCGAAAAAAAAGAAAATGAAATTTTAAAACTTGAAACAGAAAATCTTGAAGTAGATTATAAACGCAAACAGAATTTTTATCTATTCATTGGGGCGTTATTAGCATTGTCCTTAGCTATTGTTTCCCTTTACTTCTTGCAGAAAAACGCAAAGCGAAAACGCATCATTATGCAACAAAACCTGAAGATAAAAGAGCAGGATTTTGACCAGTTGCTACAAGAAAAAGAACTGGAGGGTATTGACAACATTTTGGAAGCCCAGGAAAAAGAACGCTCTAAAATGGCCGCGGAACTGCATGATAATTTAGGTAGCAAAGTAGCTACCCTAAAGTTATTTTTGGAGAGCTATGATGAAAAAGAAGACTTTTCAAATCATTACAAAAAATTAAAAACCTTGATTGGGGATACCTATAACGAGATTAGAAATATTTCAAAAAACAAAAACTTCGGGGCGCAAATCAGCAGTGGCTTAATCCCTTCAACTAAGGCTATTGCAGACCAAATTTCAGAAACCAAAAAAATAAAAATAGATGTCATCAATATTGATGTTAAAAAACGCATTGAAAACAACATTGAAATTCAAATCTTTAGGATTATACAAGAATTGATTACCAACATTATAAAACATTCAGAAGCCACCGAAGCCACCATCCAGTTTTCAGAAGATGATGATATGCTCAACATTATTGTAGAAGATAACGGGAAAGGTTTTGACCTTAACCGCCAAAAATCAGGGATAGGTTTAATCAATATTGAAAAACGCGTTGAAAAAATGCAGGGCGATGTTGTGATTGACACAGCCAAAGGCAATGGTACAACTGTAATTTTAAACATTCCATTATGACCATAAATGTGATTATAGCCGACGACCACCAACTTTTTATAGATGGAATAAAATCCATTCTGCAAAAAGTGATGAACGTTGAAGTTATCGGGGAGGCCAATAATGGGTTGGAAGTTTTAAAATTGCTTGAAAACGGATTAAAACCCGATATCATCATCACGGATATCCGTATGCCCATTTTGGACGGTGTTGGGCTAACGAGACGACTTACTTCAGAGTACCCAAACATCAAAGTTTTGGCATTGAGCATGTTTGACCAAACTGTGGACGTTACCGAAATGCTGGATGTTGGTTCCAAAGGTTACGTTACGAAAAATGTGGATAAAGATGAACTAGAATTGGCCATCAACACCCTCGTAAAAGGTGAATACTACTTTAGCAAAAACCTTCCCGAAAGTATCCAAGATTGGTTTAACGAGGAAAAAACAGCACTACAATCAGAACTCACCAAACGGGAAACCGAAATTTTGCAACTCATCGTAAAAGGAAGAACCTCTATACAAATGGCAAAACAACTGAAATTAAGCAAATTCACTGTAGATACCCACCGCAAGAACATCCATAAAAAGTTGGGCATTAAAAGCAATACAGGGTTAGTGAATTATGCTATTAAATATTTTAAGCCATAGTGTTTACCAAAACTACAGTTGCCTGTTCTAGTCGTTAACTTTAGAGGCTGCAACAGTTTAAAATTCCTCAAAACACCGTACTTTTGCACCGCTTAATTGGATTGAATGGGCATTATTTCAAAGGACATCTCAAAAGCTGTTGCGCTTCTTAACGAAGACCTTGTGGTAGCCATTCCTACAGAAACGGTATATGGTTTGGCTGGCAACATTTATAGCGAAAAGGCAGTAAAGGCCATTTTTGAGACCAAAAAACGCCCTTTTTACAACCCTCTTATTGTACATATTCCCTCGACTGAAAATTTAGAAAGCATTGTCAGCCATGTTCCTGAAAAAGCAAGGCAATTGGCCAATGCGTTTTGGCCAGGACCATTGACGTTGGTACTTCCAAAACAAGAGCACATCCCCGATTTGATTACCGCAGGAAAGGATACCGTTGCGGTACGCGTGCCCAATCATCCTACAACCCTACAACTTTTAAGTCAACTCCCTTTCCCATTGGCCGCACCTAGTGCCAACCCGTTTAGTAGCATTAGCCCAACTACGGCGCAACACGTGGAAAGTTATTTTCAGCATAAAATCAAAATGGTGTTAGACGGCGGGCCATGTAAAAATGGTATTGAATCCACTATTATTGGTTTTGAGAACGACGCACCGATTATCTATCGATTAGGCTCTATTGCTTTGGAGGACATCGAAGCTGTGGTTGGCAACATACCTATTAAAAACAAATCAGAAACACCTGAAGGAAATAAAACCAAGAGCCATCCTGAAGCCCCGGGCATGTTGGATAAGCATTATGCACCCGCAACAATGACAATACTCTCCAACAACATTTCAGAAGATCTAAAAAAGTACTATGGTAAGCGAATCGGCGTCATAACTTTTCAAAATTCAATTGAAAACTCCCGCATTCTGCATCAAATCCTACTTTCGAAAACCGGAAATATGGCCGAGGCCACTTCTAAACTTTACGATGCTTTGCATCAGTTGGACAGCTTAAATCTCGATATTATTATAGCTGAAATTTTTCCGGATTATGGTTTGGGAAAATCGATAAACGATCGCTTGAAGCGGGCGGCACATGATTCTTAGTATATTCTTGAACCGACACTTGTCAATTTTTCCCTTTTTCTCTTGAAACTGTTAAAATTGGTAAGAAAGCAGACGGTTCAACGACCGTTTTAGTGTAGTTGTTGAAGAGATATGGTTTTAAAACATTCAATCATTATCGTACTGCTGGTTTGCGGGCTTAAATTACATGCTCAAACCTGTTGCTCGGGTGGGATTCCCCTATCGAACAACATTGGCATGTCTGTAGAAGAAAAGGGCACTTTTCAAATGAGTCTTAATTACGATTACAACCACCTGAATACATTGAATAACGGTACTGAAAGTCTTGATGACAACTCGCGGTTGCGTATCACGCATTCTATTTTACTGAACATGAGCTACGCCATTACCAATCACTTATCGGTAGAAGGCCTGTTCACTTGGGTAAACCAACGTCGCAACATTTCCCAATTTGGAAATGAAACTTTGGACCAAACTTCTGGGATTGGGGATGGGCTGCTTTTGGTGAAGTACAATTTTAAAAATACCTTGGGTAAAAACAGTAATACTGAATTTGGCCTTGGTGCCAAAATCCCGTTGGGCTCGTCCACAGAAACCAATGCACAGGGTATCGTTTTGAATGCCGATTTACAACCGGGAAGCAATGCTTGGGATATCGTTTATTTTCTTTCGGCTTTAAAGCAGACCAATTTTAGGCCTTCGCTATCAATTTCCGGAAGGATAATTTACCGAAGTACGGGAACGAATGAAAGCTATTTAGGAAATTCTTCGTATAAATTCGGTAATGAAATTCAAGCGTTTTTGGTGTTTTCAGACCAATTCAACGTTTTAAACACTTTGGCAAACCCTAGTATTTCATTTAAATATAGGGATGCCGCCTTAGATGAAATTGACGGATTTGATTTGGATAATACGGGCGGAAATTGGCTATTTATCATACCAGATATTTCCATTAACATTACTCCAAACCTCATATTTTCTACCCGTGCAGAACTGCCACTTTACAGCAATGTTGATGGCACGCAGTTAACCCCTACATACAGGCTTACCACAGGATTTTTAATTAAACTAAAACCGAAACCGAAATTGTTAAACCTATAAAATATTGAACTATGAAAAGAAATGTAATATTGGTATCGCTTTTATTGGTATTTGCATCCTGCAGTACTCCCAGTGATAGCACACCAAACGGACAGGCGACTATTACGCCCCCTCCTGCTTCATCAGATTGGACCATTCCCGTAAATTTGGTAAGGGATGGTGGTCCAGGCAAGGATGGCATTCCTTCCATTGATAACCCTCAATTTATTCCTGCTTCGCAGGCTAGTTTTTTAAACAATGATGATTTGGTAGTCGGTATTGTTAAAGATAATGAAGTAAAGGCTTATCCGCATATAATCTTAGATTGGCATGAGGTAGTGAATGATGAGATCAATGGGGCTTTCTTCACTTTAAATTATTGCCCGCTAACAGGAACGGCATTCGCTTGGGAAAGTAAAACGGCCAATACCCGAACCACTTTTGGAGTGTCTGGTCTGTTATACAATGCCAACTTGATTATGTACGATAGAAATACAGACAGCTATTGGTCCCAACTCCGTTTGGAATGTGTCAACGGTGAATTGATCAATGATGTACCGAAACTATATAGTGTGGTAGAAACCGACTGGCTCACATGGAAAACCCTCTATCCCAACACCCAAGTGCTGAGTACATCTACTGGGTTTTCAAGAAATTATGGGGTGTCACCGTACGGCGATTACGCTACCAACAACAACCGCTTTATTTTTAGGCCAGAGATTACCAACCCGGCCCTGCCCAACAAGGAGCGGGTATATGCTATTATTGATGGAGTGACTTCAAAAGTCTATCAACTTTCAGATTTCGAAGGTGGCAAAGCAATAAAAGACAGCTTTAATGTAGGGGACTATTTGATTGTTGGTAACCAAAACCTGATATACGGATTTGAGCTGATCGGCGACTATTTTGACCTAAATTTTGAATACAACTTTAATGGTTCGGAGGGATTCTTTAAGGATAACGAAGGCAACACCTGGTCTATTTTCGGAACCGCCATTTCTGGCCCAAGGACCGGGGAAACCCTAACCCCTGTAACCTCCGTAATGAGCTATTGGTTTGCTATTGCGGCCTTTTATCCTAATCCAGAGATTTATTCCGAATGAATAGCATCTACTATCAACTAAGAAATAATCCTCAAATTAATTAAAAGTATTGGATAGTTGATCTCTCATTTGTTCGATAAAAGGAAAGAGCCTGCGCTTTCCCCAATTATATACAGAACGTTCTATTTTGAACGATTACGGTCTGGGCAGAACCCTAAAAGTTGGTATTCACTATCAATACCCATATATTCTGTTATTAAGTTTATTCCCTTCAATTCTTTTCCCCTAAACTTGGTAGTCGTATCTAATTTAAAAAAATTAGATTTTGAATCCATTTCATGTTATACTTTTCAAAAAAAATAACAGGCCAAGTTGGTTAATACTTGAGGTAATAATCTTTGAAAACCCAGTGTTTCAACTTTATAAGGATTACTCTAAAACTCAAATCGCAACTGCGCACTGATACTTTGCTTTTCCTCAGATTTATTTAGGCCATTTTTGGGCTCGGCTTCCTTTTTTTCAGTATTCAAATTAGAAAGCGAGATACCAAGTAAACGTACTGAATTATTCAATTTCTCTTGGTACAACAAATCCTTTGTAGTTTCTAAAATCACACTTTTGTCACTGATATAGTAGGGCAGGGTTTTGCTTCGGGTCTGCAGCGTAAAATCACTGTATTTTATTTTTAGGGTGATGGTTTTTCCTGCTACCTTACTTTTAGTTAATCTCCGGGCGACTTCTTCGGCAATATGCTCCAGCTTTTCCAGCATAAAAATTTCGGAAGATAGGTTTTCGCTAAAGGTGCGTTCAGCGGCCAAGCTTTTACGGGTGCGATGAGGTTTTACTTCACTGGTATGAATGCCCCGAACGATGAAGTAATAATATTTCCCAGATTTCCCGAAATGCTCTTCTAAATAATCCAAGGATTTTTGTTTTAAATCTAATCCTGTAAAAATGCCTTTTTGATACATTTTTTCTGCAGTTACTTTGCCAACGCCATAAAACTTTCGAATGTCCAATTGCTCCAAAAATTCCAATACTTCTTCTGGGTTTACAGTTTTTTGTCCGTTAGGTTTATTGTAATCGCTGGCTATTTTCGCAATAAATTTATTGATGGAAATTCCGGCGGAAGCTGTTAATCCCACCTCGTTAAAAATCCTCTCTCTGATTTCTGTGGCAATCAGGGTAGCACTGGGATTGCCCTTTTTATTTTCGGTAACATCCAAGTAGGCTTCGTCCAAAGACAGGGGTTCCACTAAATCTGTATAATCGAAAAAAATGTGCCGGATCTGTTTTGAAATTTCGGTATAGCGATCAAAATTGGCCCTTACAAAAATGAGTTCTGGGCAAAGTTTTGAGGCAAGCGTACCTGCCATAGCACTTTTTACACCAAACTTCCGGGCCTCGTAACTTGCAGCACTTACCACCCCACGTTTGCCACCTCCGCCCACGGCAATAGGTTTCCCCTTTAATTCGGGATTATCCATTTGCTCTACCGAAGCGTAAAACGCATCCATATCCACATGAATAATTTTTCGTATTGGTAAATCCGATGACATCCCGTAAATTTAGGCATTAAATGCCTTTTATTTAAACTCACTTTTCACATAGATGATAGAAATAGAACGGAAATTCTTAGTGAATTCAACAGCTTTTAAAGCTGAAGCCATATTAAAAACGCGATTGGTACAAGGGTTTTTGAATACCCATGCCGCACGAACAGTAAGAATTAGAATAAAGGGTGAAAATGGGTTTTTAACCGTAAAGGGGAAATCCACGGATGATGGTTTAAGCCGTTTTGAATGGGAAACCGAAATTTCAAAATCCGATGCCGAGAATTTGCTTAAATTGTGTGAGCCAACCATTATTGAAAAAATACGTTATGAAGTTGAACTTGGAACGCACACATATGAGATAGATGAATTTTTAGGTGACAATGAAGGTCTGATAGTGGCCGAGATAGAATTAGATTCTGAGAACGAAACTTTTGAAAAGCCCGAATGGCTTGGTACCGAAGTTACTGGGCAAATAAAATATTACAATTCGCAATTAAGCAAAGAACCTTTTAATACCTGGAAAACATGAAACCATCTATTGTACTTTATTTAGGACTTGTATTAGCAATATTAGGTTGCAAACAGGACAAAACTACACCAGATTCGGAGCTACAGAAGCCCGTGACAGAAAAGCCTGTTAAAGTTCATGATCACGCTGAGAATCATAGTAAAGAGGTTGTGGATGTACCTACCAAAAGCGCCAAGGCTTTGAAAGCCGAATTAACGGCGAAAGGTTTTAAAATTTTTGATTATGTGGATGAGGCCACCCAGGACACTATTTTGATGCAACAGTATTTTATCGCCTTTTTGAAAACCGGACCTATTCGTGGACAAAATGAAGAAGAAACGGCCGAATTACAGAACCAGCATTTGGCACATTTAACTAAAATGTATGAAATGGGCTATGCCGATATTTCTGGGCCATTTGGGGATGATGGTGACATACGAGGCATTACCATTTACAACGTACCAACACTTAAAATGGCGGATAGTTTGGCCAAATCCGACCCGATGGTAAAGGCTGGCCGATTGAAAATTGAAGTGCATCCGTGGTGGGCCGCCAAAGGATTTTCCTTGCGGTAATCATTTTTCTTAGAAACCAACTTTGACAGAAACATTCTGTTTTTCAGCCTTTGTATGGTTTTTGTATAGTTTTATAGCATAAGGATTACCTATCAATTGAATAACTTTTGCGTAATATAGCTTTGCGCAATATTTTTTGATGTTCTACAATACTAACGCAAAAGGCAATACTTGTCCTGCACTATTATTTGGGATAATTGCAGTTCTAGCATTTTCTCAAAATGCAATAGCCCAACTGGGCTTTTGTACTGGTAATTCTGGAGATCCGATTTTTACTGAAGACTTTGGCACGGGTACGATTAACAATTCTCTTCCGACCGGGACGACTACCTATCCATTTGCATCGGGATACCCTGTAGACGGGTTTTATACCGTAACCAACAATACATTTGGAAACTCATTCAATTGGCATGGTATTACAGATCATACGCCAAATGATGTGGATGGGAAATTTCTTGTGGTTAACGCAGCAGCTACTGCGGGAGAGTTCTACAGAACAACAGTAACAGGGTTGTGCGAGACAACAACCTATGAATTTTCGGCTTGGGTACTAAATTTGGTAATAGCCAATACCTTTTGCTCAACCCAGCCAGGCGGGACAATTCCGATAAATGTAAGATTTGAGATTTGGGATGGCACTGATACCAATTTATTGGCAAGCGGTAATACCGGAAATATTGTGGAAACGGCCACACCAATTTGGCGTGAATATGGACTAGTCTTTCAAACATTGTCCGCACAAAACACAGTAATTCTCAAGATGATAAACAATGGGCAAGGAGGGTGTGGCAACGATTTGGCCATTGACGATATTGAGTTTAAATCCTGTGGAGACACTGTGACGGTAACGGATACTTCAAATAGGAGTGCTCAGAATCTGTGCAGTACACAAGCTCCCTTTGCAACAACTTTAAATGCTTTGCCCGATTTTGCGGTCTACAGCTCACATTTTTATCAGTGGCAATCGAGTACGGATGATGGCGCTACATGGAATGATCTGCCAGGAGAAAACAATCAAACTCTTAGTATTTCTGTTTCTAGCACGGCATACTACAGGGCAAAAATAGCGGAAGTTGCAGTCAATTTATCCAATGCATTATGCGTTTCCTTTTCAAACGAATATCGGGTTACAGTAAACCAATTACCTTCAATACCCCTTTTGAATTGTTGGGAAATGGCCACTATTAATGAAACTACCTGTTCGTGGGACGTTACTGGAACCCAGCCGGTAATGCCATCGTTGGAATGTTGGGAAACAGCTACTTTTAATACCACCACCTGTAGCTGGGAAGTATCGGGAACCAGGCCAATACAACCTATGTTGGAGTGTTGGGAAACTTCTACTTTTGATGCTGCAAGTTGTGCATGGGTAGTATCGGGTACGCAACCAGTACAACCTACACTTGAATGTTGGGAAACCGCCACATTTAATACCACAAATTGTGCTTGGGATGTTACTGGTAGCCAGCCATTACAACCCACTTTGGAATGCTGGGAAACTGCAATGTTTAATAACACTATCTGTAC
Source organism: Hyunsoonleella aquatilis (assembly GCF_014270105.1). GTDB lineage: Bacteria > Bacteroidota > Bacteroidia > Flavobacteriales > Flavobacteriaceae > Jejuia > Jejuia aquatilis. Next base: position 84,937 of record NZ_JACNMF010000001.1, on the reverse strand, counting down.
TTGGGAAGTATCGGGTACCGAGCCAGAACAGCCCGTGCTGGAATGTTGGGAAACTGCAATGTTTAATGTTGCAACATGCTCTTGGGACGTTTTTGGAACGCAACCATCCCAACCAGTTATAGAATGTTGGGAGACCGCCACTTTCAATGACACCTCTTGTTCATGGAATGTTTCTGGAAATCAGCCTACTATGCCAACTCTAGAATGTTGGGAGACCGCTTCCTTTAATGCGTCTTCTTGTGCCTGGGAAATTTCAGGAACACAACCCGGAACCACCGTTGAAGAGGATTTTGAGCTGTGTGAAGGAGATGAATTGACTCTACAGCCTCAAACCAGTATTTCAAACCCTACATACCTATGGAGTACGGGAGAAACAATCAGTAATATTGACGTGGAAGCCTCAGGTAGATATGAAGTTCAAATTACAGGTGGGTCGTGTACTTTTGAGACCCAGATTTTTAATGTTGAAGTTTTAGAAAAACCGGTAATCGAAAGTATTATGTCAGATGGCAACGAAATTATTGTCAACACTTCTCATACGGGAGATTTTATGTATTCATTAGATGGCATTTCTTTTCAGTCAAATAATACCTTTTTTAATGTTGACGGAGGATTGTATACAGTGGTAGTGAAACATAGCAACTGTGATGACGAAAGCGTTCTGCAACATCGGCATTTTTACATTCCTAAATTTTTTACGCCAAACAATGATGGTTTCAACGATACTTTCGATTTATCCGGACTTCAATATTTCAGCACCTCTGAGGTTTCAATTTATGATAGGTATGGGAAGTTACTCAAATTTTCAAGAAATAGTCCCTTTAGTTGGAATGGCACTTTAAATGGAGAGGATTTGCCAAGTAGTGATTATTGGTATGTTATTACGATAGAGAATCAAATATTTACTGGGCACTTTACCTTGAAACGTTAGAGTGTTATTTCAAAGTTTCGTTTGGCTTCATTCCCAAATTCATCTACTACGGTAATGGTATGTTTACCAGAATCTGGTTTAATGCCCAATTCATGAATGTCTTTTGTGGTGCCGATGAACGTTTCATCTATATACCAAAACAATGTGCTTTCGGGTTTTGAATGCGCTACTTTTAGAATAAGGTCGTTGGTTTCGCCATCAAAATCCTTAGGCAGAAAAATGCTGTTATTAGCATTTGGATAGATAAAATCAATAGAAGCTACCTGTGCTGCAGAGCAATCGTCTCTGAATTTAGGTAAAGGTTTGTAGAATGGGTTTTTGGTTTTATAATAATGGGCCATTAGAGGAGGTAATACAAACCAAGATTTATGCTTAATTTCAGAAATATCTTCACAAGAGGTGTTTACCTGATGTGTTTCATTTTTATCCAAATGTACCAGAACATGGTATGGGCAAGGAGGCGTTTTCAATCCACTAATTTGAATATAATTGTCCGACACCTCATCACAATTCGGAGAAGCCCTATGTCCACTTTGCTGACAAATTGAAACTATTTGCATTTCATCATAAGGCATAGCAAACCAATCGCTGTTGGGCAGTACGTCAAATACATCAAAAAGGATTGGAGCTGCAGTTTGTACGCCCACCAAACCGGGCCGCCCTTCACCGTCAGCATTGCCCACCCAAACGCCTACCACGTAATCTTTGGTGGTGCCGATGGCCCAGGCATCCCGAAACCCAAAACTAGTGCCAGTTTTCCATGCAATCTGTTTTGAGCCATCAAAAAACTCCCAGCTTTCATTACTTTCAGGACGGTTGACCTCCTTCATACTTTCGAATGTCAAATAAATAGAACCTGCATCAAAAAGGGTTTTCTCGCCTTTCTTTTTACCAAAATCTATAGTTTCAGAATTTAAATATGTAGGCTCACAAAACTCATTTGAATAATACTCGCTGGAGGTTTCGGTAAAATGATTCAAGGTGGAGGAAAGTGCGGCATAACTTTTACACAAATCCCAAAGGTTGCTTTCCGCTCCCCCCAAAATCAAAGAGAGGCCGTAATGATTAGCGTTGAATTTCAAATCTTTCAGTTTTAAATCTTCTAAATAATGATGAAACCTATCTAGGCCAAAATTTTGTAACATACGGACTGCCGGCACATTTAGAGACCTAGACAATGCTTTACCGGCAGAAACAGCTCCATTATAGCTTTTGTCAAAGTTTTCTGGATTATAGTTTCCGAATTGAGTAGGAACATCTGGTATTAGTGTATGGGGAAGTAAGTCGCCTGTATCAAGCATAGCCGCATACAAAAAGGGTTTCAATATACTACCTGTACTTCTTGGTTTGTCTATAATATCCACATGGTTTTGGTGCGCCCTATCCGTTGGTGTATTGCCCACATAAGCCAGAACTTTTCTGGTTTGAACATCAAGAACAAGTACGGAGGCATTATAAATTTCATTTTGACTTAAATGCCTGTAATGCGTTTTAACAATATGGTTGATTTGATTTTGAAGTTGTATATCTACAGAAGTTCGGATGTTTTTTCCGTGGTGCGATTTTGCTATGTTTTGAAGCAAGTGGGGCGCAATTTGAGGTAAAGGATATGGTTTTTCAGGTAATTCCTCGGCAATGGATAATTGGTAGGTGAGCGAATCTATAATTTTATTGTTCAATAACTTTTTCAAAAGGCGGTCTCGCTTTTTTTGTAATCGTTCGCGATTTTTACCGGGATATATCAAACCTGGTGCGTTGGGCAAAACAGCCAATGTGGCGCTCTCTGCCCATGATAGCGCATTAGGGTCTCGATTGAAATAGCGCCAAGACGCAGCATCCAAGCCCACAACATTGCCTCCAAAGGGTGCATTGCTGGCATAAAGTGTCAGAATACTGGATTTTCTTTCTCTTAGCTCTAATCGGGTAGCTAAAATAAGTTCCTTCAACTTTTCTAAATAGGTACGCTTTTGGCCTTTTCTCGACAATCGTATTACCTGTTGAGTTAAAGTGCTTCCCCCTCGTTTTATACCATCTGATTTTAGGTTTTCCCTTAATGCTTTAAAAATAGACACTGGATTAAAACCTGGGTGCTCATAGAAATATTCATCTTCAAATTGAATGATACAGGTCTTAAATTTTTCGGGAAGCGAATCATTGTGAGGAAAGCGCCATTGGCCGTCCCTTGCAATTTGTGCCCCCAACAATTCATTTTTGGAACATGAAATTACTGTAGCGGTTGGATCTTCAAATAATTGATTCGGCAAACAGAAATAATATGCAATTAAGAGCAGAGCCAAAATGGCAGATTTGATTTTATGTTTTTTTAAGCGGGCAATTACTGGCTTCATTTAAAATATATACTCCTGATAGGGTTGCTTAGATGTAATTTAGGACAATTTTAAGATTGTCCATATTCAATTGACACATCGCTATATTGACTCTACTCTCCAATATTGCAAAAGTACCTTGTTCAGTCCTGATAGTATTTTCAATTATGAATTTAAAGGGGCAAATTGTCGGTGTATCGAATGTTTTAGCAGTTCCTCCGATTTCATCTTTCAAAACCTTAACTTTTTGTTAATATAGCTATCCCATTAAATTTAAAACTAAAACTGAATATAGGAAAAATTACGTGCTTAGGCGATATACCAATATATTATCCCTCATTCTAATATTTCAATTACCAACCCATTTAAATGCTCAATTGGGGTTTTGCTCAGGAAGTTCTGGCGACCCAATCTATAAGGAGGATTTTGGTACTGGATTTGATAATGCGATTTTGTCATCAGGCACTACTACATATGCTTATGCTAACGGTAGGCCTTTGGATGGATTTTATACGTTATCAAGTTTTACTAGGTATTTTACATGGTTTGACGTCGAGGACCATACACCAAATGATGTTAATGGCCGCTCTATGCTAGTAAATGCTGATAATGAATTGGGGGAGTTTATTAGAGTCCCAGTATCCGGGTTATGCGAAAAAACCACTTACGAGTTTTCGTCATGGATGCTTAACCTGGTGCCTTTAAATGCAAATACCAATTTGGTTCCTATACCTGTTAACGTTACGTTTCAGGTCTGGGATGATACGGAGACGAATCTTTTAGCTTCAGGAAATACAGGTGATATACATTCAACCATTTCTCCTGTTTGGAGAGAGTATGGCCTTATTTTTCAAACGTTTCCAGGGCAAACTTCAATCGTTTTAAAGATCATTAATAATGGAGAAAAAGGTTTTGGTAATGATTTGGCTCTTGATGATATTGAGTTCAAAGCCTGTGGGGATATTACCAGTATTTCAGACGGGGTAAATAACAGAATTTCCGTTTGCAGTACTCAAACACCCTATGCCACTACTATAAGTGCAAATTCTGATGGTTCAGTTTATAGCTCTCATTTTTATCAATGGCAGAAAAGTAATGATGGTTTAAACTGGATCGATATTCCTGGAGCTAACAATCAAGCAGTTACTGTTTCTGGTATTAACTCAAGCACATTTTACAGAACCAAAGTTGCCGAGGTAGAAAGCAATTTGTCCAACGACAAATGTTACACAATTTCGGATGTTTTTGAGGTTGAGATCATTGATGCCCCGCCAAAACCCGTTTTGGAATGTTGGGAGTCAGCTAGTTTTAATGACACAACCTGTTCGTGGGAGATAACGGGAAGTAAGCCTGAGAAACCCGCTATAGATTGTTGGCAGACTGCCACTTTTAATAGTGCCACATGTTTATGGGAGGTAACCGGATCCCAACCACCAAAGCCATCACTGCAATGTTATGAGTCCGCTAGTTTTAACTCCTCAACTTGCTCTTGGGACGTAACGGGTACTCGTCCGACCCAACCAGTAATAGATTGTTGGGAAAGCGCAACTTTCAATACTACTACTTGTGTTTGGGAAGTCACGGGAAGCCAACCCCCTCAGCCAGATTTGGAGTGCTGGGAATCCGCAAATTTTAATACTACTTCCTGTTCTTGGGAGGTCACGGGAAGCCAACCTGACCAGCCTGTTATTGATTGTTGGGAAATAGCCTCTTTTAATAACGCAACTTGTATATGGGAGGTGACTGGAGAACAGCCCGTACAACCAGCAATGGAATGTTGGGAGTCAGCTATTTTTAATAATTCCACGTGCTCATGGGATGTCGTGGGAACTCGCCCTGACCAACCTGTCATTAACTGTTGGGAAACCATTGCGTTTAATGATACTACTTGTATTTGGGAAGTATCGGGAACACAACCTGTGCAGCCGTCACTGGAATGCTGGGAATCTGCGGTTTTTAATGATACTACTTGTTCGTGGGATGTTTCCGGCACTAAGCCACATCAGCCCATTCTCAATTGCTGGCAGGCCACTACTTTTAATGAAACAACCTGTGTTTGGGATGTCCAAGGTGAACAGCCTGATTTACCTGACATGGAATGTTGGGAAACGGCGACCTTCAATCATACCAACTGCTCATGGGATGTTTCTGGTGATAAACCAGAACCACCCATTTTGGAATGTTGGGAAACCACTGAATTTAATAATAATACTTGCGAATGGGATGTTTTAGGAACAAAACCCGACGCACCGGCTTTAGAATGTTGGGAAACGGCGACTTTTGATTCTGATTTATGCGCTTGGCAAGTATCCGGACATCAACCCGATAAGCCAGTGGCACAGGAGTGCTGGGAAGTTATAACCTTTAATAATTTTTCGTGTGCATGGGAGATAGCTGGAACAAAACCCTTACCTCCTACTTTGGAATGTTGGCAAACAACTATTTTTGATGATGCAACGTGTAGTTGGGCCGTTTCAGGAACCAAGACCGAAGTTTTTTTTGAAGAAGATATTATTTTATGCGCCACTGACACCCCAGTTCTATTTGCCAATACAGCAATTCCAAATCCTACTTACTTGTGGAGTACTGGAGCCCAAACTGACGCGATACCAATTGACAAATCAGGCAGTTTTTTCGTCGAGGTGTCTAACAGTAAAGATTGTGTTTTTGAAACCACATTCTTTGATGTCACATTTTTGGAAGAGCCAGAAATTGAAAAGGTATATTCTGATGGCAATGACATTGTAGTCTCAGCTGGAGAAAATAGTAACCATTTGTATTCACTTGATGGTAGAAATTTTCAAACCGATAATGTATTTTATAACGTTGAAGGAGGGCTTTATACCATTCATGTCAAAAATGAATTTTGCGATGGAACCGTTACCACTGAATGGTTGCATTTTTTCGTACCAAAATTCTTCACTCCAAACAATGATGGATATCACGATACTTTCAACCTGCAGGGCATAGAAGAGTTCGGCAGTTTTCAAGTTTCTGTTTTTGATCGGTACGGAAAGTTGTTAAAGAATGTTGCAAACACCCCTTTTGAATGGGATGGCACATTTAAAAACCAACAGCTTCCTACGGGAGATTACTGGTACGTAATTGTGGTTGAAGGAAGAAAAATAACTGGCCATATTACACTGAAAAGATAGTATATTTCTCCTCCTCTTAAACATTTGTAGATTTAGATTCACATCAGAACCATGTCTTCATCGCCAGACATCCGCTTCATTCGTACATATTATTTTTTCATTTGTTATCTATCAGTTTTCAAATGAAAAAATTCATGTACTTTTGCACCACAAAACACAATAGGTGAGTAAATCCCATATCTCTCAAACCTATGCACAGGCTTTGCAAACGCAGAATCTGCGGAATAATATTGCCCAAGTCCAAGCCAAAACACATCTCAAAGGGTTAGTCGGCTCTTCTTTTTCATTTGTTATTTCAAGTATTTTTAAAGAAGTACAAAAGCCATTTCTTTTAGTATTTAACGATAAAGAAGAAGCGGCACATTACCTTAATGATTTAGAGCAACTTTTAAGTGATAAGGATGTACTGTTCTATCCGGGGAGCTATCGAAGGCCATACGATATCGAAGAGACAGATAATGCCAATGTCCTGTTGCGCGCCGAAGTGCTTAACCGCATCAACTCGCAAAAGAAACCAGCAATTATCGTTACTTATCCTGACGCCCTGTTTGAGCAGGTAGTCACGCGAAAGGAACTGGAGCGCAACACACTTAAGATAGGCATAAACGATAAACTGTCAATCGATTTTGTTAATGAAGTCCTATTTGATTATAAGTTCAAAAGGGTGGATTTTGTTACCGAACCCGGGGAGTTTTCAGTACGTGGGGGGATTGTGGATGTCTTTTCCTTTTCGCATGACGAGCCGTATCGTATTGAATTTTTTGGTGATGAAGTGGATTCTATAAGGACTTTCGATGTTGAAAGCCAATTGTCGGTAGAGCAGGTTAAAAAAATCAATATTATACCCAATGTGGCCAATAAATTGATAGAAGAAAAGCGACAAAGCTTTTTGAAGTACATCGCGCAAAAAACAGTAATCGGATTAAAAAATACAGATTTACTCTTTTCGCGAATTGATGATTTTTATTCCAAAGCCGAAGAAGCATTCAAAGCCTTATCAGAAGACATTAAACATGCTGAACCTCATGAATTGTTTTGTAATTCTGAATTATTGAAAAATCAACTGATTGATTTTTCGATTATAGAGTTTGGTACTGCCTCATTCTTTAATAATTCATCTGGCAATAGTGTTGCCTTCAACACCACCCCCCAACCCGCATTCAACAAACAATTCAACCTGCTAATTGAAGACTTAAATGCAAATCACGATAAAGGCTATACTAACTATATCACTTGTGTAAGCGAACAACAAGCCAAACGTTTTCATGATATTTTTGATGATGCCCAATTAGATGTAAAGGACTATCAAACTATAATTCTATCACTGTACCAAGGGTTTGTAGATCATGATAATAAAATGGTCTGCTATACCGACCATCAGATTTTTGAACGTTACCAGAAGTTTCATCTAAAGAACGGCTACGCCAAAAAACAGGCCATAACTTTAAGGGAACTTACCAATCTGGACATTGGCGATTATGTTACCCATATAGATCATGGTATCGGGCGCTTTGGAGGGCTACAAAAAATAGATGTTGAGGGTAAAAAGCAGGAGGCTATCAAACTGATTTATGGTGAACGGGACGTTCTTTATTTAAGCATCCATTCGCTTCATAAAATTACCAAGTTTAACGGCAAGGATGGCAAACCACCCAAAATTTATAAACTGGGGAGCAGTGCATGGAAAAAACTCAAGCAGAAAACTAAGGCACGCGTTAAGCATATTGCGTTCAACCTCATAAAGTTATATGCAAAACGAAAGACCCAAAAAGGGTTTCAATACAACCCCGATAGCTATATGCAACACGAGTTGGAAGCTTCATTTATTTATGAGGACACACCAGACCAGAGTACCGCAACGGCGGATATTAAAGCTGATATGGAAAGTGAGCGCCCAATGGACAGGCTGGTGTGTGGTGATGTTGGCTTTGGGAAAACCGAAGTGGCCATTCGTGCTGCGTTCAAGGCTGTAGATAACGGTAAGCAGGTGGCCGTTTTGGTACCGACCACCATTTTGGCCTATCAACATTCCAGGACATTCAAACAACGCCTCAAGGATTTTCCTGTTGTTGTGGATTATCTAAACCGTTTTAGAACCGCAAAGCAAAAACGGGAAACTTTGGAAGCACTGGAGCAAGGGAAAGTGGATATCATTATTGGGACGCACCAATTGGTAAGCAAAAATGTAAAGTTCAAGGACCTAGGTTTATTAATTGTAGACGAAGAACAAAAGTTTGGTGTTGCCGTGAAGGAAAAGTTAAAAACCCTTAAGGAAAATGTGGATGTATTGACCCTAACAGCCACCCCCATTCCTAGAACCTTACAGTTTAGCTTAATGGCCGCGCGAGATTTATCTGTGATTACTACACCGCCCCCGAACCGATACCCTATTGAAAGCCACGTCATTCGATTTAATGAAGAAACCATTCGTGATGCCATCAGCTATGAAATCCAGCGTGGGGGGCAGGTTTTCTTTATTCATAATCGTATTGAAAACATCAAAGAAGTTACCGGATTGCTACAACGTTTAGTACCGGACGCAAAAATTGGCATTGGCCACGGGCAGATGGAAGGACGTAAATTGGAGCAACTGATGTTGCAATTTATGGACGGAGGCTTTGATGTTTTGGTCAGCACTACCATTGTGGAAAGTGGTTTGGACGTCCCCAATGCAAATACCATTTTTATCAATAACGCCAATAATTTTGGTTTGAGTGATTTACACCAAATGCGTGGTAGAGTAGGAAGAAGCAATAAAAAGGCTTTCTGTTATTTTATAACACCAGAATATTCTGCGATGACAGAAGATGCCCGAAAACGTATCACCGCATTGGAGCAATTTACAGAGCTGGGAAGTGGCTTCAATATCGCCATGAAGGATTTGGAAATCCGTGGTGCAGGCGATTTACTGGGCGGTGAGCAAAGTGGCTTTATTAACGAAATAGGATTTGATACCTATCAAAAAATTCTAAATGAAGCTATCGGAGAATTGAAGGAAAACGAGTTTAAGGATTTGTATAAAGACGATGGTGAGGATAAGGTTTATGTAAAAGACGTCACAATCGACACCGATTTTGAGCTCCTATTTCCAGATAATTATGTGAATAATATCACAGAACGGTTAAATTTGTACACCCAGTTGAATAACATAAAAACTGATGAAGAACTGGACAAATTTAAAGCAGAATTGATTGACCGTTTTGGGGAACTGCCAGCACAAGTGACGGATTTATTAAACAGTGTCCAAATTAAGTGGTTGGCCGTTAAAATTGGGTTTGAAAAGGTGGTAATGAAAAAAGAAAAATTGATTGGTTATTTTATCAGCGACCAGCAAAGTAGTTTTTATCAAAGCCCTAATTTTACCAAAGTGTTGCAATATGTTCAAACGCACCCTAATGTTTGTAAAATGAAAGAAAAACAAACCCGTGCTGGGTTGAGGTTGTTATTGACGTTTGACCAGATTTCCACAGTAAAACATGCTTTGGAAGCTTTGCAACCTATTGTGGCGTAATTGTTGATTTATGCTCAATGAAATTAAAACTCGAAATATTATGCTAAACTGTCAGACTGAGCGCAGTCGAAGTCTTGTTTGAGAATCTAAAAAAATGAAAATAAAGTACTTTCTATTAATACTTTCTTTCGCTCCAATAATACTGTTGGCGCAACACAGTATCAAAGGCACCTTTTCCCCTGCAGGGGAATTTGAAATTGCACTACTCTATAAGGTAGAGCCAACAGTGTCTAGTTACGTGACCAATACCAAGATTGAAGCTGATGGTCATTTTGAGTTTAAATTGGATTCAACGATTACCAAAGGAATGTATCGCTTGGTGTATGCTTTGCCACAGGAAGAGTACAATTTTGATATTATTTATAACGGCAAAGAGGATATTCAGTTGGCTTTCAATTCTGAAACTGGTGTAGAGTTCAGTGCATCCCGTGAGAATAAACTATTGGAATCCTACACCAATAGTATGTTTATGATCACCAACAGTATAGGTAGCTACTATCGTGACGAGAACATCGAAAAAGATTCCTTGGCGTTACTTTCGATTTTTAAAACCCAACGTGAAAACCAGAAAAGCTTTGAGGAAGCCTCCAAAGGCACCATGTCTTCCCACTTCATTAAAGCCAACGCCCTTTATATTCCTGAAAAAGTTGTGGACGCGAAAACCTACGTCCAGCTTTTAAAAACCCATTATTTTGACCATGTGGATTTTAATAATGAGGTATTGCAACGTTCAAAATTTTTAACCGAACGTATGTTGAATTACGTATTTGGAATGGCTGACCAAAGTAAGGAGGAATCTGACGCCTACATAGAAAATATTATAGCCTTTGACAAAGCGATGAAAGACGCCCCTCTGGCAATCAAAAAATCCCTGTTTACCGATTTATGGGAGCAAATAGTAGATTTAAAACTGGAATCGGTGGCTAATTTTATTGCGGAAAATTATTTGATGGATTTGGCCGTAAATTTAAACGATCAGGAATTGTTGCGGGCTTTAATATTGTACAAGGATACGTCGATTGGAAGCAACGCGCCTGATTTTTCATTTGAGGTAAATAAAAAAGAAAAAACAGCTTCCCAAACATTGAGTGAGCTAAATGGGTCGGACCATTACGTTTTGGTCTTTTGGAGCAGTACATGTTCGCACTGTTTAGAAGAAATCCCGCAGTTGCATGAATTTTCAAAATCCCTTGCGACTGAAAAATTGAAGGTCATTGCCATCGGTTTAGAAGATGAACCTTATGCTTGGAAAAATCTAACCTATGAGTATCCCAACTTTCTACACGTTTACGGTGATGGCAAATGGGATAACGAAATTGGCGATAGTTACGGCGTGACGGCTACACCTACTTATTTTATTTTAAGTTCTGATAAAAAGATTGTTGGGAAGCCTGAGGATTTTGAAGGGCTTAAAGCGCTTTTTGTAGATAAAGATTGAAAGGGATAAAGTTACATGTCGCAACCAAGCGATTAGAGAGTTCTGTTCTTAGTCAAAATGAGTTTTCTGTAATAAAAAGCTACCAAGGGTTTCGTGGTAGCTCTTGCTAAGGATGAAAACGCAATTCTAATGTTTTATAACCTTCTTTATAGCAGAACCATTTTGAGATAAAATCTTTATAAAATACAGACCATCTTGAAATTTTTTAATATTTATTTGTTTTTCCTTTTTAACCCCAGAAAGATCAATTTCATGAATTAACCTGCCATTAACATTGGTAATGCTTGCAGAAGTTAACTGTTGTCCGCTCTCATTCCTTATAACGAAAATATCGTTTGTAGGATTAGGGAAAATCTGAATTAGTGCATCCAACTCAAATTTATTTGTGCTTAAACTTTTTGCGGTAACTACAATTTCTTCAGTGTTGCCCAAAAGGTATAGGGAATTATCTCCATTAGTGGTATTTTTGGTATATTCGTAAACTCTTATGGCATAATTTGAGTCTTCGGTAAGCCCTTCTAAAGTGATTGTATTTCCTGTTCCATTATAAATTACAAAACTACCATCCCCTAGATTATCACCAGAACCATATTGAGCATCGGCACTGTAGTCAGTTCCATCCAGAGGATATGCCTCAAAATTACTATTGGTTGTCATGCTCACTAACTCCTTTGCTACAACAACTCTAGAAGTGCCGTTACCATTTGACCATGACAAGTCCATTGAGTTGTCAGTAATGTTATTGGCCTGAAGGTTGCTCGCGTTAATAGTGGGCGATTCAAATAAATCATGAGTGGGAAAGCTTGTTGTTCCTGACAGGCAGTTCCATCCTAGATTATCTAAACCAGCCCAAAAGGCACTAGAATTCCCATCAATTACACGTTTATTTAATAGAATTGCCCAGGTGTATTCGCTACTAGTTCTGACGAAAATAGTGGCGGTGCCGTCAATGGCACCAGTATGCCACCAATTGTCAAATTGATTGACTTGCCATCCCTTTGAATAATAACTGCCCACAGAAGAAGGTGTCGACATGGTTGTAATTGCCGATGAGCTCAAAATATCAGGTTTACTGGTAAATCCATCTACTGCAACCAGGAGTCGAGTTAAATCTCTGGCAGTTGCAATCCAGCCTCCATGACCGTCCATTGCATCTACAGCCAATCCCCCATACTCCCATGGCACATACTGACCCGAACCGTAAAGATCCAAAGTAGTATATCCATTACCTTGATACTCACCCTCTCGTTCTCTCTTGTCGGCTAATAGGTTTTCTGCAATGTACATGTCATATATTCCAATTGGATTTAATACCTCCTGTCTCATCCATGTCTCATAGTCCATCCCTGAAATTTCTTCAATTATTTCGCTCAGCACTAAAAACCCCATGTTGGAATAGGCATAGACGGTTCCCGGTGTATGGTTAAGGTTTTTTTCTAAAACATATTGTATTAGGTGCTCTTCTTTAACAGGATTGGGCTGCCCATAGGTTTGGGCAACATGCAATGGAGCAATAATGGGATCACATCCACTAAAGTTCCATGGGTAAGGCGATGTAGGACTGGGAAAGCAATTAACGTTTCTATCCCAACCCGCCGTGTGCTCAAGCAACATCTGAACTGTAATGTCATATACGCGATTATCAATGATATTGGCATTTGAAAACACCCAATGATTTTCTAAAATTCCTCCAGTGCCAAATACCTTATCCGATAACGAAATTTGACTATTATCAACCATTTTCATAATTCCGATGGCCGTTATTGGCTTAGAAACGCTCGCAACACGAAACATATGATAAGGCTGCGTGGGCTCATTTCCAGAAATACTTGCGTTTCCGTAGGCTCTGGAAAATACCAACTTTCCATTTTTTGACATGGCAAAAGTTGCCGAAGGAATATTAAAAGTGCTTAGGAAATTTTGAATTTGTGTATCACAATGTGTCATTTCAGGAACGGCAATTCCTGTTTGGGCAAGATTCAAGAAGGGCAAAACGAAAATTAATAGTAGCAATTGTTTCATAAGTGAAGGATTTTTAGTCAATGTACTAAAACATCTGAAATTTTATAAAATGTCATCAAAAAAAGTTAACTATTTAGAAATGTGATCAAAAAGGGAAAAATAGTGTCTTTCTAAGAACTACCATAATTTGCCAAATCTTTAAAGAGCGGAATCAAAAATAATAAAAAGCATCTTCCAAATGCTCGATGTTGAAGCTTTTATCACCCTTTACGATAGCAATAATATCAAAGCGTACTTCCACATCTAAATCGTTAACGGTAACGTATTCATCAACGGCCTTGACCAGGTTTTTGATTTGCTTTGGCTTCACAAAATCTTGGGGATCACCAAAGTCTGTTGTGGATCGTGTTTTTACTTCAACGATGGCCAAAATATCTCCCTTTTGAGCAATAATATCTACTTCGGCTTTTTCGAAGCGATAGTTCCGCTCAACAATGTCGTAGCCGTTTTTTACTAAAAAGTCTACGGCCAGTTGTTCGCCTTTTTTACCAAGTTGGGTGTGTTGTGCCATTGCAATTAAATCGGTTCAAAAATCAAAACGATTTTATTAAAGTCGGCTGCACTGTTGATGACTGTTCGGTAGTCCTCATAATTGGCCACTGCAATAATGTTTTTGCGATAGTGCTCATCTGCAGTTATTTGGAGTTGGTTGCCATCTAATTCGTAATAGGAATCAAACACCAGAATTTCTTTGCCGTCTTCAGAAAAGGAATTTTTGATATTGATGTCGTCCAAATTCGCAATTTTATAACCCTCGGGAATGGTTACATTAAGGGTTCGGAAATAGCTTCGCGTAAACTCATTTTCAACGGGCAGTACACGCTCTTTTTCTTGGTACATTTCCATTTGCCTTCCAATAAGTTCGCCTATCTTGAACAAATATTTTCTTCCGGCTTTTTCGGTAAAGGCTTCCGATTCAAAATCGAGCACAAACTCAATAGGTTTGATACCAAAAAGTTCGGGGTCTGCGTTCCGTACTTCTTTACTGGTAATGTTGACGTCCTCATGGATTTGCTTAGCAAAACCTTCAATAAGCTCTTCTTTGTTTTCGTCTTTAATCAAATGCATCACTGGATGGAAATACATACCGTAATAGCCCTCCATAGCCCGATTTAATTTCACCTTGCAGTTTTCGATATTGTCTTCTTCAAAAGAAATATCCAGTATCATTTTATCCACTGTTTTTTCTGCGGGGATAGGTTTTATGTATTTTATTTTCCCTAATCCGGATGTAAAATCGCCCACCTTTACTTCTTTAATGAAAAGGCCGTAATTATCGGTTAAATTTGCCGGTGGAAATCCGTAGCGCGACTCCATAGATGAAGGCGACAAATAGGTTTTATACTTGCTGAAATAAATCAAAAAGTCGGTCAAAAAATTATTGGCTTCAAAACTTTTATCAAATTTAATGTCCTGTCGGTCGCTGGTAATCACAATTTCATGTTTGATGCCCAGGTGGTTAAACAAAGCTGTATAGAGTTTTAAAACCCCCGCCTCATTGGCAATCTTATTTTTGATAACCTGCTCTAAATCCTTCAAATTTTCGGCACCGCCTTCGGTAACAAAAATGTTACTTTTTATGAAAAACTCGAGCTTTCGAATCAATGCTTCACCCTCTAGCGCTTGTTTATCCGTGGCTTCTGTAATAAACTTTTTAAGCTGTTTTTTGGTTTTGTCGCTAATCTCTTCGTAGTAAAAATTATAGATGTTTTGGGCCACTTTACTGTAGGATGAGATATCCTTTACATTGCTGTAAATATTGCGATCCAACTTATACACCACCATGCCCTTGCTGGCATCATATGCCGAAACTTCTTCATTTTTAAGGCCTTTGAGTTGCGGGATTTTTAAGCTCCAATGCTTTTTTTCCTTCAGAACTGTGTCCAATTTTACCTCAGGGATACCGTTATAGGATTTAAACTCAAAAATTAGGTTTTTCGGGGCAAAGAGGTCAAACTCTACGTTTTTCTTTTTATAGCTGGTTTGGAATGTTAATCGGTTACCACTGTAGCGAGGGTAACGTTTAGTCACGTAATAATATTCAATAATACTTCCTTTGGTGATGCCCTCAAAGGCAAAAAATTTATAATTTCTACCCGTTTCTTCGTCTTTGGACGTCAATATTTTACTGTCGTCCAACTCAATAATTTTGCCTTCTTTGGTAATTACGCGTGCTTTATTGACTACCAATTCTGAGGTGGCGTTGTACGGCAAATACACTTTGTTATAGGCTTCAATTTTTTCATCGGAATTTAACCAAAGCACTCGGTGTTCTAAAAAATATTCCACTAGCCCGTCATCCTCAAAATAAAACTCTGTGGCAATTTTATCCTTTAGGGCGATGATACCATCTTCAATGTTTGCTTCAACGGCGTAATTTGGTTCGGCTTCCCACGAATAATCTTTGAAAAAGAGTTCGTTTTGCGCCAAAGTAATTTGACTTGCAAGGATAAAAGTGAATAGTAGGTTTGCTATTTTCATGGTGCTGTAGTTTATATTTTTTTCAGAACGACAACCTCTTTATAGGCCTTTTCAATGGTTTTTACATGGCGATTTATGTCCTGTTGTTGCTCCAATGTTAAGGTGATAAAATTAAAGGTGACGTCGTGCTTATAAAAAATACTATCGCCTTCATTTTTATAGGTGATATGACTGGTAAGTAGGTCGGTTTCAACCGAAATATTTTCCGGAATGTAATCTACCGTATAGCCCTCAGGAATATTGAAAGTTGTAGTGTAGCTGAAGAAATTTTTGTATTCGTATTCGATGTCATTGGTTCGGTCTTCATCCATTCTGTAAGGACTCAATTCCTTATTAAGGTTGAGGTTGATGTAGATTTCATCTCCCAATTTTTTAGCATAGCCATTAATATTGAAGGCATAGTCTACAATTAAGTTTTTATCGTAATCGTATTTGTTGGTTTCCGAAAAAGTATCAATAATAAACTTGTTATTTCCTTTTTGAAGTTGTTTTATGTAAAAAGTCGTTAATTTTTCATCAGTATTCATGTATTCCAGCGCATCGAAGCAATCCAATTTTCTGTAACCTGAAATCTCAACCTTTGAAGAACCTACAAGGTTTTCGCCTTCCAAATGAGCTGTAGTTTCATCAATCACAGCATTTTTTTCAGCCGGGACTATGGGTACTTTTTTAATTACGAATCCATCTTTACCTTGTGAAATAAGGGCCTCTTTACCTTGGATAAAAGGTGTTGGATAATCAATGGGGATAAACCTGCCCGTGGCATCCAAAAAGTAAGTGTCATCACCTTCTGTATAGGATAAAATCATATGGTTATCCACGATTGGGGTAGGAACTTCATCATATTTATAAGGTAATTTTCGGGTACCAATCCATGTGAGGTTGCCTTCAATACCAGCAATTTCCAACATCTTGAACAATATGCTGGAGTTATCCTTACAGTCGCCATATTTCTTTTGAAACACATCATTGGCCTGTCTGGGTATGAACCCTCCCAAGGCATATTCAAAGGCAATATATTTGATGTTTTTTTGCGCCCAATAATAGATGGCTTTTACCTTTTCAAAATCACTGGATTTATTAGCTGTTAGTTCTTCCACAACCTTTACCAAATCGGCATCGGGTTCATCTTTATTGATGCCTTTTACCATGGAATAGTACCAGTTATAAAGGTCGGATACCTTATTGGCCAAATCCACATTTTTGTTTTTAGTTTTATAGGAGGTGATAATCGGAACAATGTGCGGAAATATTTTTTTATAGGTGGGCGAGTTGGATTCGTATTTAAACTTGTCCATATTTTTTAGTTCCCAAGTGTAAATAATGGCGTTTCTTTTTTCCTGTTTATTGAATTTAATATCCAAATCTTGGGTTTGAAATTCCTTGAATTTTAAACTGATATTTTTATCGGCAACAATAGTAATTTTATTATTGACAATAGGTGAAAAGTCCCCAAAGTAAAACGGACTTAAAAAACGAGGGTTTTTGACATTTTCTGAATATTTTAATCGTGATTTTGAACCTTTTTGAAGATTTGGAAAAATAAAATTCAACGATTTTGAATCGTCGTAAAACGATTGGTCCATTTCATCTTTTTCCTTAAACTCCTTTACTTCCATTTCCCTATATTTCCCATCGGAAAACACAAAAGACGATGCCTCAACATCCTCCAATTCAAAAAAGGATGAAAAGTGCAAAGAGCGTTTGGAGTTACGGCTGGCGCCTTCATCCAAATACAAATCTTCCTCAATAAATTCTTGGGTAATATTGATGTCCTCAGCCTCCAAGGTAATCGTTACTTTGGTTTCCTTATTTAGGGTGACCGCAGTGGCGTTAGGATATAAATTTTTATAACGCTTGAATTCATCGGACTCCTGGGCCAGGGCACCAAAACTGATAAATAACGATATCCATACTAAAAAGCGCATCTTAAAAGGTTTTGGATTTATACACATCTCCATTAAAGTAATATTCCTCTTTGGTTAACTTTCCATTGTTGTCATAATATTTTCTGGCTCCATTTCTGGAATCGTTTACATAATTGACTTCTTCTTGAAGATTTCCATTTTCATGATATTTTGTGACCAGCCCTTGAAGCACGCCATATTGATAGTTATAGGTGCCCTTTTTGGTGCCATTTTCATAATAGGTGGTTAAAACACCATCAAATTCGTCAGCTTGATAGGTCATTTCGCTTTCAAGTTGCCCAGAATAGTAGTATTCTTTATAAGCACCAACCAAGTCTCCATTCTTATATTCCATTTCGCGTGACACCTTGCCATTGTCAAAATACGCTTTTATTTTCCCGGTTTCGATTTCAAGAGGAATCATTGGCACTTCTTTGCCATTAGTGCCCAAATAGCTGTATCCAATTAGTCTACCATATTCATAAATACGGATGAGTTGTAATTTGCCCGAGCTATCGTAAAAGTATTTTTTACCATGGAGCTCGCCATATTCGTAATTGGTTTCATGGGATTGTACGCCCGTTTCAAAATAAGCTACCGACTTGCCTTCTCTTTTACCCCAAACATACATATGTTTTTCATCCAGTTTTCCATTATCGTGGTAGTCTAGATACTCTCCATGCAGTGTACCATCTCTAAATTGCTTTACCAAACTTTTATTGCCATTTGCGTAGTACCAAGTCCATTCACCGTCCATTTCACCATTGTTATACTGGCCCTGCAATAAAATGTTGCCGTAGTAATCATAGCTAGCATACTTGCCATGTTTTATACCGTTGATGTAATTTACGGTGATGTCGGTTTTTCCGTTTGCGAAGACATAGGTTAGTGTAAAATCATTTTCCTTTTGGCGATAATTAATTTCACCCAAAGCATTACCCTGGTCGTCAAAATATACTTCGGAAAACAACTTTCCCGTTTTGTAAACATAGGTGCGTTCAAGCTTGCCATCCACTGCAAAAATCTCTTGTTTACCATGCAATTCCCCATTATGGTAAAAGTTGATTTCCTTCAAAGTCCCATCCATATAATAGATCCGCCATTCTCCTTGAGCCTCGTTCTTTTTATACCAACCTTGTTGTTCCATTTGGCCATTGGGATGATAGCCAACATAATATCCTGAAAGAGAGTCATTGACATATTGTTCTATGGATTTAATTTCACCATTATTGTGATAATTGATGTGCTTGCCAATGGCTTTATTGTCGTCGTATTCCCCTTTATTAGTTAATACTCCATTGTTTGAATAAAACTTCCAGAGGCCTTTTTTCCCACCTTTGATATCATAGAGTCCCTCTGAAAGTTTAGTGCCCTGTGGCGTAAAACCTTTAAACTCAAATTCACCTCCTTTTTTGCGTGCTTCTTTGATGACATGGCCTTCCTTATCGAAGTATTTATATGCGATGACTTCACTTTTGCGATACAGATATTCATAGTGCAATTTTCCATCCCTGTCATAATATTTAGACTCACCTTCTAAGTTGCCGTTATTATAAGTCTGATCGCGTTCCAAAGTACCGTCCCTATAATAGATTTTGAAAGGGCCATTGTAAAAATTATCCGCGCTTACGCCTTCCTTCCATAAATTACCGTTGGAATGGTATAATTTATAGGGGCCATTTAATTCGCCATTGGCATAGCTGATTTCTGAAGATGGTTTTTTATTGTAATGGAATTTCTTTTCCACGCCATGCCTTTTACCATTTTCAAAAGGGATTTCGGCATACACATCGCCGTTGGCATAATACTCGGTGGCCATTGATTCCACATCGCCTTTTTTATAAGGGATATGCCATTCTAAAAGAGATTCTCCAACCTTAAAATAGGATTTGTAAAGGCCATCCAATTCACCAGCCTTAAAAAATTTCTTTTCAATTAGGGCACCCTTTTCATTATAAAGAAGATACTCGCCTTCCAGTTCGTCATCTTTGAAAGCTGTTACGATATAAGGTTTGCCATTTTCAAAAAAATGAAGGTTCTCACCATTCAATTTACCATTTTGGTACACAGCAGTTTCCATCGTGCCTCCGTTGGGGTGGTACCAAGTCCATTTTCCATCGCGTTCGCCATTTTCGTCATAATTTCCTTCGGAAGACAACTGTCCATCTTCATTATAGATATACCATTTGCCCACTGAGGTTTCGCCATTCATTTTCCCAACGGCCTGGGTGTAATTATTATAATAGTAATTGATGACCTCTTGGGTTTCACCTTCAAATTCCTGAGTGTCGGTCTTCATGATGTCCCGCCATTTATCATAGAATTTGCCAATAAAATCCACAATGCCTTTTTCATTGCTTTTGACCGCTTTGGCGTACTTCTCATTTTCTATAGGATAACAAAGGGTATAAATGAAATTTTCAAAAAGGCCATTATCTGCAATCCATTTATATAGTGGGATATATTTTTGGTCCCAAAAACCACCATTGCCCACAACCTCATTAATTTGTTGCAAAAGAGCATGATTTTGTTTGGTCAGCGCAATCTCAATTTTGTGACCCGTTTTATATTTTTGGTTGAGCGCTATTCTGTTGTTCAAAATTAAATCCAGTTCGTCGAAAGCCTCGTCATCTGGAGAAATCTCAAAATCGGGATTGACCTCATTCTCATTTCTATCCCCCACCACATTGTTGAGCGATTGTAAAATACTAAAGGCATTGTCCTCATCAATAATCAGAAGTAAATACACATTAAAGCACATCAAAGCTTGGGTCATGCGCTCCTGTTTGTAGCAAATATTCCCCAGTTGCAAATGCGGACGGCCATAAGTGGGCTTTAATCGGATAGACGCTTTGTAATCTTCAATGGCCCTTTCCAACTGTCCGGCTTTTTCGTACGCGAGGCCTTTGTTGAACCATAATTCTGCATTTTTAGGGTACCTTTTTAGGGCCGTGTTATAAACTTCAACCGCCTTGGTATACTCTTCCATTAAGGTCAAGGTTAACCCTTTATTGATGTAAAAGGACAGGTTGACGCCGTCGCAATCCAAGCCCAGGCCTTCATCAATAGTTGCAATGGCCTTATCGTATTGATTTGAATTTAGAAGATAATAGGATTTAGACACCAAAACATCACAATACGAAGAATCGTTCTTGCTAATTGTGTTGAGTAGTTCTACATTTTTCTTGTAATCCTCGTCTTGATCACCGCTGGAAAGTTGTTCGTAAATGTCGTCTAAATCAATAAAAGGGATCTTGTCTTGTGCGATTGCTTTAACAGAAAAAAGAAGCAATGTTGCTAGGGCTAAAAGGTATTTCATTTGGAGTGTTTAACGTCAGAAAATTACGAAATTATTAATGGATAGCATCCAGATTTATACCAAACGTATTATTTTTTTGTTGAACTACATTTAGCAACCTAAAAAGGGAAATTATAACAGGGCGAATCGCGTGTATTTTGTAACGAAATTACCCCCTAAACAAAAAGAAATCATCTTTCATATGTTCAATCTTATTATCCTGATTGGAGATGATATAATCAATGGCCAGAGCGGTGAATTCTTCCCCTTTTTCAGTTAGAGAAACAATGTTTTTATCTAGCTTGATCATGTTGTTTTTTAGGGCCAAATCCAAAACGGTTTTAGAGCGTACCTTTTGCCAATTGATATGTTCGTTGAGGTGGTTCACGTGGCGTTCGCGTTCTTCGGTATGATTCTTCAAATGCAACAAAAATGTGAGCAAGGATACTTCCGTACGTTGTTGCTTCTCGCGATACATAACGGCAATAACCCCCCTATTTGGCGCAAACAAATACACAACTAAAAAGAGTAAGCCTAACATAGTTGTAATCGAACCCGCAATGGAAGCGTCCAGCCAGTGCGCCACCCAATAGCCAGAAATAGCACTTAGCACACCGAAACATATGGCGTAAATCAGCATACGTTTCAATTCATTGGTCAACAAATATGCGGTGGCGGCCGGCGCAATCATTAAAGCCACGACCAAAATGGCACCAACGGCATCAAAAGCCCCAACAGTGGTTACGGACGATACCGTCATTAAGCCATAGTGAATGGCCACGGGTGAAAACCCCAATGATGCAGCCAAACCTGCATCAAATGTGCTTACTTTTAATTCTTTAAAAAAGGCAAAAAGCAATCCAATAGTGAGGATTAAAATGCAACCAATAATCCAGAGGGATTTTGGCCCAACATCTGTACCCGCAATGATAAGTCTGTCAAAAGGGGCAAAGGCCAATTCGCCTAACAAAACGGCATCCACATCCAAATGGACGTCATTGGCATTTTTGGCAATCATAATCACGCCTATACTAAACAATGCAGGGAACACAAGACCGATTGCGGTATCTTCCTTTACCAAACCTGTTTTTTGTATGTATTCCACCAAAACCACGGTCAATATTCCGGTCAGAGCCGCGAGCAATATCAGCAATGGTGAATTCAAATCATGGGTGATGAAAAAGCCAATTACTATTCCCGGCAAAATGGAGTGACTAATGGCATCACTGATCATCGCCATTTTCCGTAACACTAAAAATGTCCCTGGAATAGCACAGGCAATGGCCACCAAACTCGCAATCAATTGTATTTCCAGTTGGGCACTACTCATTGTTATCGTTTTGCTGATTGTACAAATTGGATGCGGCCTTAAAGCCTTCCTCGGTCAAACTCCACATATCGGCGTCTAATTTCACATAATTTTTCCGCACTAATTTCTGAAGGGTGCTTTTTGTGTAGCCTTGAAAGTTGTTCAAGATTTTAATGGCGTGCGGATGGGAAATGTTCTCATGCGTTTCTGCAATATGATACATAAATGCCAAGGTTTTGTGCAATTGCAAATCACGTCGGTTTTTTAAAAACCGTATTTGCTTAAATAGTAAGCCACGGCTTGGGGAAAAAATAAAAGACACCAAAACAAATACACTGGCAACAATAACGATGACTGGTCCGGTGGATAAATTGTTTTGACTGGCACTAATAGCGGTGCCAAACACCCCGGAAAAGGCTCCAAACAAAGCGGCCAAAAATACCATTACGCTTAAACTGTTAGTCCACTGCCGAGCGGCCGCAGCCGGCGCCAAAAGCATGGCGCTCATGAGCACAACACCAACGGTTTGCAAGCCCAGAACAATAGCCAAAACGATAAAAGATGTGATAAGAACATCAATCACTTTGGTATTGAAACCAA
The DNA here is from genome assembly GCF_014270105.1 of Hyunsoonleella aquatilis. Classification (GTDB taxonomy): domain Bacteria; phylum Bacteroidota; class Bacteroidia; order Flavobacteriales; family Flavobacteriaceae; genus Jejuia; species Jejuia aquatilis. Next base: position 61,958 of record NZ_JACNMF010000001.1, on the reverse strand, counting down.
GCGTTTTAGTGTAATCCGCATCGAACAGCAGGATTTTAAATTCCTTCCAAAATAGCAAAAGCACAAAGAGGCAAATGCCTGTAATGATAGCCATTACCCATACGTCATATTCAACAAGGGTTGCCGCTTGGCCAAAAAGATATTTATCCAATCCTGCTTGATTGGCATTGGGCTGTTTTTGAATAAATGTCAATAACAACATACCAAATCCAAAAAACAAGGATAATATCAAACCCAAAGCGGTGTCCGATTTAAGATGTGTTTTTTTGATGATTCCGCGAATCCAAAATGTACCAATTAGTCCGCTGATAAGTGCACCTAATAACAGAACATTACTGTCCTTAGTGCCCGTCCATATAAAAGCAATGGCAATACCTGGTAAAGCGGCATGAGAAATGGCATCGCCTAACAGACTTTGTTTTCGCAATACCGCAAAACTGCCCAACATGCCTGTAACCGCTCCCAATATTGCGGTGCCTAAGGTAATAGTCCTTAGGGTATAGTCGGTGAAGACGAGTTTTATGTATTCTGTTATGTCCATAATTCCTGCGAAAGCAAGAATATCTTCCTTTTTCGCCTTGTCAAATTTCTGTCATCCTGAACTTGTTTCAGGATCTTCTTTTTTGTTTTTAGATACAAGGTTTTTAAAAACCTTGCAGGATGGTTTTGAGTTCCCCTTTTGGGGTTAGGGGGCTTCGCTTTTACTCCTGTACACTCACCTTATAATTAATACCATAGGTTTTGGTGAGGTTATCATCATTAAAGATATCCTTCACGGGGCCAGTGGCAATCTTTTTTACATTTAGAAAAGTAACCCAATCGAAATATTCAGGGACAGTTTGTAAATCGTGATGCACAACAATTACTGTTTTTCCCGCTTTGCGCAATGCTTTTAAAATATTAATGATGGCGATTTCCGTAGAGGCATCCACGCCTTGAAACGGCTCGTCCATAAAATAAATCGAGGCATTTTGTACTAGTGCCCTTGCCAAAAAAATACGTTGTTGCTGTCCCCCGGAAAGCTGACTGATCTGCCGGTTTTTAAAAGGGAGCATCCCAACTTTTTCAAGTGCCTCCAGAGCCGCCTTTTTTTGTTGTTGCCCTGGGCGTTTTATCCAACCCAAACTGCCGTATGTGCCCATCATTACTACGTCCAAAGCTGTTGTGGGAAAGTCCCAGTCCACACTTCCTTTTTGGGGAACATATGCGACTAATTGCCTCTGTTCTTCGTAGGGTTTATCATAAATACTAACACTTCCTGCGATGGGTTTTAAAATACCCAAAATCGCTTTGATAAGTGTTGACTTTCCTGCGCCATTTGGGCCAACAATAGCCATAAGGACGCCTTCGGGGATTTCCAGATCGATATCCCAAAGCACCGGTTTGTAGTTGTATGCTACGGTAAGGTCATCCACTTTTACGGCCACCACACCTACGGAGGCAGGTGTCTCATTTATACCGTCGCGTTGTTTTGTGGTCATGTTTTTGTGGCTTCTAATTTATTTTGTACACGGTTAAAGCACTGAATTAAAAGGATCAATAATTATTACTTTTAATATTTTTTTTCTCTTTTTTGAAAGATGTGTTTAATGCATCCATTTCTGCCTTTTTTTCAGATTCCGTCAATTTTGAGCTTTCCTTAATTTTTTCTTTCAGGGAATCGTATCTCTCCTTTAGAGTTTCCAAATGATCGTTTGAACCCAATGCATGTAATTTTAATTCGCTCATAGTTTTTGGTTTAACTTTTTTTAAAAGGCCAATATTTTAACCCTTCCGTCCAGCGGACACCTTCCCTTGAAAAGGGAAGGAACCTGTTCTATTTATTATTTTAGGGCATTGACTATGGTATTTACATTATACCTAAACATACCAATATAAGTTCCCTCAATGGTCCCTGCATCACCAAGAGCATCGGAGTATAAAGTGCCACCAATCACTACTTCATGTCCTTTGGATTTTACCGAGGCTTGAAGGGCTTCAATCGTGCGTTTGGGTACAGAACTCTCCACAAAAATAGCTTTTACCTTATTTTCAATAATATAGGCGGACAGCTTTTGAACGTCCTGAACTCCAGCTTCCGTAGCGGTAGACAAACCTTGTAAACCTACTACTTCAAAATCGAATGCCTTCCCAAAATAGTTAAAAGCATCGTGTGCCGTTACTAAGATACGCTGTTCTTTGGGTAATGCATCGATTGTATCGTAAAGTTCTTTTTTTAGCTTATTTAATTTCTCGACATAAACTTTTCTGTTTGATGCGAAAACATCTTTTTTTTCAGGAACAGCTTCTGATAGGTAATATTCTACGAAATCAGCTGCTTCTTTCCAATAATCTATATCGAACCAAATATGTGGGTCATAATTTGAAGCGAAATAATCCGAACCAATCAACGTGCTTTTATCCAAAGTACTTGATATTGCAATGGTTTTCTTGTTTTTCATTTTTTCGAAAACTTCCACCAACTTACCTTCTAAATGCAAGCCGTTGTAAAAGATAATATCAGCGTTAGCTAATTTAGTAACATCACCTTCACTAGCTTTATATAGATGTGGATCTACCCCACTACCCATCAATCCTTGTACATTAACTAGGGTATCGCCAATATTTTTCACCAAATCGGTTATCATCGTAGTGGTGGTCACCACGTTGATTTTGCCATTGTTCTTCTTTTCGCTTTTGCAACTGAAACAGATAAGAACGAGAATTAAGCTTATTACTATTTTCTTCATTATAAAAGACCTCTGAGAGGCTAAATTTAATTTAAAGTATAGCGTAATCCAAAAAACAATCGCCTGCCTTGATTTGGCGCATATACGTATGACGGATCGAAGGTTAAGGCATACGGGTTGTCAGGTGTTGGAACAACGTTGCCTTCATTGTTAAATTGCACATTTTCATCAAACGGATCATCGGAACGAGCTATTATAAATGGGTTGCCGTCATTTGGGGTCCAATCCAAAATATTTTTCACACCTGCATAGAACTGCATTTTCGCATTGCTTTCATAGGTTAACTGAATGTTTTGAATGCTCCAAGTAGGCGAATATTCGCTTCTTGGGTCCAATTCGCCCAAAAGCGGTAATCGCATGGGGCCGTAAATATTTCCGGTGTAATCGATGGTCAAATTGGTAGGGTAATGTTTGTAGGATAAGGACCAAACCCCAGTAAAACGTTCTGTTAAAATTTGACGCGTCCTTACGCCATTTTCTTTTTGAGATACATCCTGAAATGTTGCGCCAATGGAGGCGTTAATGCCACTACCCAAAACGGTATCAATATTTAAGCTTACTCCTTTGGAGGTAGAGTTGCCGTCCAAATTATCATATATGATGAGGTTGGGATCGGTATCATAATCCGGGATAATGGCATTGGTAAAATAGGTGTACCAGGCAGAAGCATCCAGCGTAATCAAAAAGCCGTTTGTAGTATAAAACTTTTTGAGATAGTTAAGATTGACATTATAGGACTGTTCGGGGTCCAAAGAGCCCTTAATAATAACGTCTCTTGCACCTGTTAAAGCGGCATGTTCCTCGGTAAATAAATTAACTACCCTAAAACCCGTCCCGGCATTTAGTCGGATGATGTCATGTTCCGTGGGTTTGAACCTGTAGGCTATTCTGGGGGTGAATATGGAGCCATGACGACTATCATAATCATATCTTGCTCCAAGCAAAAGATGGTGTTTTTCGGATAGCTGTATTTCATCCTGTGCAAATACGGAGGGGATGGTGACTTCGTCTGCATTTAAGGTAGCAGGGGTACTATCATTGTAAAAGCTGTACCGGGTGGCCAATCCAAAAAGTAGATCGTGGTTTTCCAGAGATTTGTCCCAAATGAATTGTCCAAAACCTATGCGTTGTTGTGCTTTGTATTCAGTATCGCCATAAAATGAATCCTGATCATGGTCAGAGTATGAAAACTGAAAATTCACCTTTTCGGAAAGAGGCAATTGATAGTTCCCGATGATTTCAAAACGGGAGGTGTAAATACTTTCGCCATACACGTCTGTACCTCCCCTAAATTGTTTGTCCCATTGCATTTCGCCCCCCCAACGGTCTTCATAAAAGTATCGTCCTGCCAATGAAAATAGACGGTTGTTATTTCGTTTGAAACTCCATTTTTGAAACACAGAAATTCGATCCTGCAGGGTTACGTCCGTGAAATTGTCATTATTGTCGTCTATGGCGTTGGAATACTTGTAATAATTGGCCCCCACCAATACATCGGCTTTTGACCCAACTCTTGACTTAAAGCCTAAATCGAAATTGGCCTCACCCCAACTGCTCACAAAGTTGTCCATGAAAAATAGAGGGGCATGTTCAGGAAGTTTGGTAATGATATTAATCAGCCCGCCTACGGCTTCACTGCCGTAAAGAGATGATGCGGGGCCTTTGACCACTTCCACTTGTTCAATCAATGAATTGGGAATGCCGGATAAACCATAAACCGTAGAAAGCCCACTCACAATTGGCATCCCGTCAATCATCACCAAAGTATAAGGGCCTTCCAATCCGTTTATGTGAATATCACCAGTATTACAGACATTGCAATTAAGTTGTGGGCGCACGCCGTTAACATTCTGCAAGGCTTCAAAAATATTAGGAGTTGGATTTTTTTTGAAGAATGTTGGGGTGTACACTTCAACGGGTACAGGACTTTCCAATCGCGATACAGCTTTTAAGGTTCCCGTAACGATGACTTCGTCCAACAACTCAGATTGTGGTAAATCGAAGTTTATCGTTATATCTTCAGAGGCAATGGTTATTCTTTTGCGTTGTGTTTGATATCCTGTAAAAGACGCTATAATGGTATAAGTGCCCCTCTTAACATTCGTGATTTTGAAGGTGCCGTAATCCCCCGAAACAGCCCCCATATCAGTACCTTTTAAATAAATATTAACGTAGGGTAACGATTCTCCATCTGAAGTAACTACCCCTGAGATGCTCTGGGCATTAACGGAATAACCTAAAACAATACAACAGAAAGCCAGAATGTTCCTCATTAATATATTTTTTGCAAATATAAAACATATTTTAGATTAGTCTAAAAATAAATTTAAAGCTATAATTATTATATATTTGTATATTCAGAAATGAAGCTATGATCACCCTTACTGAAGAGAACTATATTAAGGCTATTTACCATTTGGGAGAACAAGGAGCTCGCACTGTAAGCACCAACGCCATTGCTCAAGAAATGGAGACCAAGGCTTCCTCGGTTACCGATATGGTGAAAAAACTTTCGGAAAAAGGATACGCCAACTATACCAAATATAAAGGGGTAGATTTGACCGAAACAGGCAAAGATATTGCCCTAAACATCGTCAGAAAACATAGGCTTTGGGAGGTGTTTTTAGTGGATAAACTGAATTTTTCCTGGGACGAGGTACATGAGATTGCCGAACAATTGGAGCACATAAAATCTAAAAAACTAATTGCCCAATTAGACGCTTTTTTAGAGTACCCCACGCACGACCCTCATGGGGATCCTATTCCGGACAAAACCGGTAAGTTCAAAAAGATTGATAAAATTCTGCTATCAGAAACGAAAGTTGGCGACAAATGTATTTGTGTTGGTGTTGTGGATTCTTCACCGGATTTTTTAAAATACCTCGATAAAAATAAAATAGCATTAGGGACTTCACTTGAAGTAATGGATCGGGAGCCTTTTGATAATTCTGTCACTATCAGTATTGACAACAAAGAATTGATAATTTCCAATGTGATTGCTAATAATTTGTTTGTAAAGGTATCTTAGCCGTTTGAAATAGCTTTGTGAATTGAACAGAGTAAAGTCCTTAAACAACAGATATTTGGTTATGGCTCTAATGTTAAGATAGTTACTTGGCTTTTTAAAGATTATTTTCGTAATTTTAATCCACCCTTTACTGACCAAATCTTTCTTACCGATGTTTATTTAAAAGAAGTGATTAATAGCAATAATTATTAACTTTTAAATAAATAGCTATGAAAGCAAAAATTGCAATTTTATTATCTTTTTTGATATGTACTGCCTTTAGCCATTCGCAGGTAGCCGCATTTAGACACTACGCCACTTCAGCTAATATTGACGGTGAAATATCCGTGATAAATGATGTAAGGATCAACGGAAACCCAGATTTGGTAGTTTTGGTAGAAAACGGGAGAACTGACGTTGTCGACAATACAGTAAACAATCCGCATTTTGTTGGTGTAAGATATAATTCCATAACAGGAAGGTATTATGTTTACAATGAAAATCCCGCATACAATATGCCCGAAAACAGCTGTTATAATATTGCCGTATTCGATGAGAACGAAGATAATTTAAAACATATCGTTGACAAGGATAATGCCTTAGCTGAACATTTGACCAGGGTTCTCATAGGGCAAGACGACCCAGATAGAAGATTGCTTTATGGCAGAACACGACCGGAGGACGACGGCGGAATGACCAGCCCTGTTGTGCTTGACCAGCCCATTGAGCTTTATTATAATTGGTTAAGCCCTGGTAATTGGTATATAGCTGTTCCCTCTACTCAAACCATGCCTATAGGTGCTATTTTTAATTTAGCAACACCCGATGGTTTTACAGTGTATCAGCATGAAAGCACTTTTGGCAATATAGGTTCTGAGGTAGTTGCTATTGATGATTTTTCATATTGGACCTGTTTAGATCACCCTTCGCTCAACAACAATCCAAATGCTATAATTTTTGTGCAGCACAGGCGTGAACCCGCTACGGATTTTGTATTCAGGTTACTTTCCGTTTATTATAACACCGCAGCTGGAAAATGGCAGGTACACGTTGAATTGGAAAATTTTATATCGGGCTTTTCTTTTCCAACAAACAGATTATTTGATGTTTTTATTTATAACGGAGCTTTGAGTACTGATAATTTTACTAAGAATGAGGTGAAAGCATTTCCAAACCCCACTGATTCAAAATGGACAATTCAAGCCAACAAAATCATCACCAAAGTTTCAATTTTCAACCTTTTAGGGCAGAAGCTAAAAGTTATTTCGGAAAACCATAGTAATTCTTTAAAAATTGATGTAAGCAACTATAGGTCAGGACATTATTTTGCAAAAATTGAAATGGAAGGCAATACAAAAACACTAAAGCTAATGAAACATTAAAATTACTTTCTTAAAAACCCTTTTATTGAAAAGAGGAGTATGATTTCTATTCCTATAGAAAAAATGACATAAAGAAAATTGATTTCAAATATCAATTTAAGAACCAAACCAGAACAAACTAATATTGAAAATATAGTGAGTCCTTGTTTTAAATCTGAGATAAAAGAATTGGGATTGCATTTATAATCAAGGTAATACCCCACTAGAATTACAATAAGGCCCATCTTACTTAAAGCGGACTTGCTTTCTAATAAATTCCGGAAACTCAGCAATTGGGGTGATGGTCATTTGTTTGTAATAGCATTCTGCTGCTTCAGATTGAATTTGAATTTGCCCCTCAGTTAAAGGTTTGTTCGTTTCAGGGTTTACGGCATTTTCAACAACCATAACAATATCGCCGTTTACCACATACACGGCATCGTTACCAACAACGTAAAGCTCTAAGTGGTTCCAACTGCCATGAGGGTTCTGAGGTTCTAAAAAAGCGTGTATATACCCCTTGCCTTCAAAATAAGTATCTAAATTGGGGTTGTACTGTTTAGTTTTGGCGTTGCCGTCTCCTCTAATTTCAACTTTTGGGGCGTCAACCTTTGGGTTGGCCCTATTACCGGATAAAGAGATGAAGTCTCCAAGGTCTGTTTCTTGTACTTGAAACTCCAAACAGGTTTTCCAAGTATTCCAAAACCTACCATAATCACCGTAACTATGGAACAAAATACCACTGTCCTTTTTTCTAAGAAGTCTAGGCTCCCATTTTTTATTGCCCCATTTAAATTGGGTGCTAAAATGGTAATTGCCATAGCTGTCTTTTGTTGTAATACTTCCGTAGATTTCACCACTGATATTCAATATCGTTTCGCCATTAATATTGGTGGTGGTAAATACATTTTTTATATCATTATTCAATCCTAAAGGCTCACCCTTTGTAACATCATCTGATTGATAAGTATCTTCGGGTAAACCTACTACGGTACTATGTGGTACACCGATAAATTTATTGAAATTAGTTAGGTTGGCATCTAGTAAGTTTATACTTTTTTGGTTTTCCTGTGAAAACGTAAAGGCTGTGCTTATTAAGCAGAGAACAAAGAGTGCAGTTTTTTTCATTGGAGGGAAAGTGGTTAATTATTTATTAAAGATAAATAGTTTTATTTACACACACAATCATCATTCCCACAGGCCTTTTCGGCTTTAGGTTTTTTAAAAAAGAACTTTTTAACCAAAAACGACACTGCTAATAATACAGCTGTAAATACTAAAATATTTTGAATTAGATCATTCATGATATTGTTTTTATTCCCTCCTTGAGGAGGGTTAGGGGGGTGTTTTGGATATCTAGTTTAGTATTCAGAAATACCCACCTAAATCCCCTCAAGGGGATATTATTTCAAAAATTGGAACGCTATCAAAGCTACAAGATACGCAAAACTGCTCATAATCACCAGTTGCAAAACGGGCCATTTCCAACTGTTCGTTTCCTTTTTTACTATTGCGAGGGTACTCATACATTGCATGGCAAATGCGTAGAACAACAATAATGAAATCCCTGAGGCAAAATTAAATAATGGCCCTCCCAAAATCGGGTTAACCTCGGCAGCCATTCGGGTTTTTATAGTGGCTTCGTCGTCGCTACCCACACTGTATATGGTAGCCAAAGTACCCACAAACACCTCTCGCGCGGCAAACGAACTTACAATGGCAATCCCTATTTTCCAATCGTAGCCCAATGGCCTGATGACTGGCTCAATCGCTCTCCCGGTAATTCCGATAAAGGAATGCTCCAGTTTATACGAGGCAACTTTTTGCTGTAATTCGGCTTCATTCAAATTTTGAGATGCGTATTCAGTCTTTACAATAGATTCTGCATTATTAAATTGTTCCCCCGGACCATAAGATGCCAGAAACCAAAGAATAATGGAAATGGCCAAAATAATTTTCCCTGCCCCGAGTACAAATGATTTGGTTTTTTCGATGACCGTTAAAGCCACATTCTTAAACATGGGCAACTTGTAATTGGGCATTTCAATCACAAAAAAGGACTTGCTACGGATTTTTAAAACCTTGTTTAAGATTTGTGCGGACAAAATAGCCGTACCAAACCCTATAAGGTACAACAGCATTAAGGTTAATGCTTGATAGCTCAGTCCAAAAAAGCGACCTTCAGGAATAACCAAGGCGATAATAATCAAATATACCGGTAATCGTGCAGAACAAGTAGTAAACGGTGTAACCAAAATGGTAATCAAACGCTCCTTCCAACTTTCGATATTCCGTGTGGCCATAATGGCCGGAATGGCACAGGCCGTGCCAGAAATTAAAGGCACCACACTTTTGCCACTCAGTCCAAAACGGCGCATAATCCGGTCCATCAAAAATACCACTCGACTCATATAGCCGCTTTCCTCCAGTACAGCAATAAACAAGAACAAAAAGGCAATCTGAGGAATAAAAATAACAATCCCGCCCAATCCGGGAATAATGCCCTCGGCAATCAAATTAGTAAATGCACCTTTAGGCAATGTGTCTTTTATCCACTCGCTCATACTGGCAAATGCACTGTCAATAAAATCCATAGGTACTTCTGCCCAATCATAAATGGCCTGAAAAATGGCCAATAAAATCACCCCAAAAATCACATAGCCCCAAACCTTGTGGGTTAAAATCCTATCTAATTTAATTCGTAAATCCTTGGCTTGGCTCAAATCGATGGTCTGCCCTTTGGCCAAAGCTTCATTAATAAATTGATAGCGTTTGATCGTTTCTTTTTGCTGTAGACGTTTTAAACCTGCTTTGCTTTTCGTCTTAAAATCAGCAACGGCATCAAACTCTTTTCGGTTGGTTTTGCCGAAGTTTACATCCTGTGTAATCACCAACCACAGCTTATATAGCAACTGGTTTGGAAATGCCTTTTTTAGATTTCCGAAATAAGACGGATCAATTGTAGTAGTGTCCAAACAGGGTTTTACCGAAATCTCTTTGTGATTAGTAATCAAATCCTTAAGAGCATCAATCCCCTCATTTTTTCGCGTGCTGATTAAGGCGATTTTGGTATGGAGTTTTTCTTCCAAGTAGCCAATATCCAGCGAAATCCCTTTATATTTCATACGATCGGCCATGTTGATGACCAACAATGTAGGGATTTCCAAATCCTTTATTTGAGTGAAAAGCAACAAGTTACGCTTCAGATTTTCTACATCGGTAACCACCACGGCAATATCAGGGAAATCCTTGTCATTTCGGTTCAACAACAGTTCGATAACCACATTCTCATCCAACGAAGAAGCGTTGAGGCTATACGTTCCAGGTAAATCGATAATGTGCGCCTTCACCCCACGGGGCAATTTGCAAACCCCTTCCTTTTTTTCAACAGTAATCCCGGGGTAGTTGCCCACCTTTTGGTTCAAGCCCGTAAGCGCATTAAAAACAGAGGTTTTCCCCGTATTTGGGTTCCCGATTAAAGCAACGTTTATCTGTTTACTCATGCGTCACTTTTTCAATTAAAATATGGGAAGCTGTCTCTTTTCTGATGGCCAAGTGCGTGCCGTTTACATTCAAATACATCGGGTCCTGAAATGGTGCCAGTTGTACCAACTCCACCGAATTGCCCGGCAAACAGCCCATTTCCAACAATTTTAAAGGAATGTGAATTGACGAAACATCAGTAATTACTGCATGTTCACCGCGTTTTAAATGTGCCAAAGTTTGCTTCAAGCTTATTTAGATTGATTTTAAAGAAGCAAAAATAAGCCAAAAGTTTAGAACTATAAAGGTTTATTTGCAAAGAGTTAAAAGAACCTGTAAATAGTGATATTTTGGAATTTTTAACAAATTAAAGATGCTATATTGGGTGATTTTATTCTTACGCAATCGTTTTCGGGATAATATAGCACACATACTTATCAAGATGCTTGTTTTTCACTTATTATGAGCAACTTAGTTTTGTCCCTATAATTTAATTGAAAAAATTATGGAAAGAAGTAAGAGAAAATTAGTAGTAGAAACTAAAGTTGGTACGTTAACCAAAACCTTTAGTAATGCAAGTTCAATAGTTTGGAACTCAAGAAGGCGTTATAAATAAGTAAAACCTTAGAAGATAAAAGCTCCTATTAATATTCATAGGAGCTTTTTTTTTTACCCTCAAGTTACTGCCCCTACTCTTCTTTTAAAACTGAAATATCGCTAAGTAGTCTTTTAATTTCTACCGGATTGGTGCCATCATAAAACCCACGTATTTGTCGTTTTTTATCAATCAGCATAAAATTTTCAGTGTGAATCATATCAAAGGGGCCACCGTCACCATTGTCCTTAACAGCCAAATAACTCTTTCGTGCAAGGGCATAAATTTCCTTTTTGTCGCCCGTCACCAAGTTCCATTTTGAATCATTAACCCCCTTTTTAATGGCATAGCGTTTTAACTGCGCCACCAAATCAATTTCAGGAGTAACGGAATGCGACAGCAATAACACGTCATTATCATCCATAATTTCCTTTTGGATTTGCACCATGTGATCTGTCATAATCGGACAGATAGTCTGGCAGGTTGTAAAAAAGAAATCCGCTACATAAATTTTGTCCTTGTAATCGTCTTGGGTAACGGTTTTTCCGTTTTGATTTATCAAACTAAAATCAGCAATTTTATGGTACTTTTTTTGATGTTGGATGGTGCTGTCTACCAATTCCCTGCTTACCATCACTGGCTGATAAATAGGCAATGGCTGATACACATTCAGGGTGCTGTAAATAATGGAAACTATAATGATAGATATGATTCCAAAAACAATTGCAAATACCTTATAATCCTTAAAAAATGAGAGCATAAACGGGCTAAATGAACAAATTTGTGCAAAAATACGATGAATTTTTCCGAGTACGAGGAGGGCCTCAACTTAAAATACTGTTAAAACAAAGGCTATCCGGCAAACGGCTTTTTAAACTTGGTTTAAAAGCTTACTTTTGTGCGGTTAAAAAAAGGAATTCATGACGATATTGACCCAAATTGTACAATTTATACTCATCATATCTATTTTGGTGGTGCTCCACGAACTCGGGCATTACTTGACTGCCAAATGGTTTAAGACCAAAGTTGAAAAATTTTACCTATTCTTTAACCCATGGTTTTCGCTATTCAAAAAGAAAATCGGTGAAACCGAATACGGAATCGGTTGGTTGCCCATGGGGGGCTACGTAAAAATAGCCGGAATGATTGATGAAAGTATGGATACCGAGCAAATGGAAAAAGAGCCACAGCCATGGGAATTCCGTTCGAAACCAGCTTGGCAAAGATTGATCATTATGCTAGGAGGTATTATAGTCAATGTGCTTTTGGCATGGTTTATCTACTCGGCATTGTTAATTAAAGATGGTGACACGTATATTCCAATGGAAAATTTGGAACACGGGATTTATGTGAATGAAAATGGCGAGGCACTCGGATTTAAAACTGGCGATAAGATAGTTTCAATCGATGGTGATACGGCCACAAGATTTGATGATTTAATGCTGAATGTGATTTTAGGTGAAGAAGTAGTTGTGGAAAGAAACGGAGCGAATAAAACCATTCCGATAACAGATGAAGCCTTGAAATCTGTATTCTCGGGATTAAAGAACGTATTTTTCTTTCCAAGGTTTGAAGCATTAATCGATTCCGTTCCATCTAACAGCGGCGCTCACAAAGGAGGATTGCAAAAAGGCGATAAGATTGTAGCTATTGATGGGAAATCTTTGCAGTTTACGGACGAATTGAAAGCATATTTGGATAATGTGGATAACGATACCGTTACTGTTGCCGTAAATCGGGGCGGAAGCATTGTTGACAAAAAAGTAGCCCTAACGGATAAAAGATTAGGTGTAGTACTATCCGTTGACCCCGACAAGTTTATCAAAACTGACGACTATGGGTTTTTCGCGGCCATCCCGGCTGGACTAGCAAAAACTTACGATGTTTTGGTAAAACAGGTAAAGCAACTTAAAGTGATTTTTAAGCCCAAAACCGAAGCCTATAAGCAAGTGAAGGGCCCAATTGGTATCGTAGAAATGATGCCCCCCACTTGGGATTGGACGTTCTTTTGGAGATTTACGGCCATGTTCTCGATATGGTTGGCATTCGTAAATATATTGCCAATTCCAGCTTTGGACGGCGGACACGCCATGTTTTTAACCTATGAAATCATATCAGGAAGACCACCAAGCCAAAAGGTTTTAGAAAAGGGACAAATCATTGGTTTCGTTATTATTATGGGAATAATGCTTTTAGTGTTCGGTAACGATATTTGGAATATTGTAAAGCGCTTTATTTAATTTTGAATCAGGACAAAAACTACATTAAAAATTCTTAAAAGTAGTTTTGCTTTAATTAAAAATTAGTATATATTTGCGCTCGCAAAACGCGAAACTAACCTTCCTCAGTAGCTCAGTTGGTTAGAGCATCTGACTGTTAATCAGAGGGTCGCTGGTTCGAGCCCAGCCTGAGGAGCAAAAAAGCCTTAACATCTCAAGTTAGGGCTTTTTGATTTTTGGCTCCATAGTTCAAGGGATAGAACAAAAGTTTCCTAAACTTTAGATCCAGGTTCGAGTCCTGGTGGAGTCACTTTTTTAATTCAAAACTTCTTTTACGGCCTCCACCGTCTTTTTCGAATTCCCAATAAATATCTGGTCATCAATAATAATAACAGGTCGGCTTAAAAAGGTGTAATGCTCCAGAATATAGTGTTTAAAATCTTTTTCTGTAAGATTCTGATTTTTTAAATCCATCTTCTTGTATAGCTGAGCACGCTTGCTGAAAAGAGATTCGTAGCTTCCGGAAAGTACTGCCATTGCTTCAATTTGCTTAACGGTTATGGGTTCTGTTTTTATATCCTGTAATACAAATTCATCGGATAAATCCAATTCCCTTAAAATTCTAATGCAGGTACTGCAGGTTTTTAGGTAGTAAACTTTTTTCATGGTTTTGACGGTTTCAGAACACAAATTAAAACCATATAGCTAAATCAACATAAAATAACATGAATATTTTGATTAAAAAACCAAATTTCCTCGTTAAAAATTATCGTCGTAACCGAGACTATGCCTCAAATTTTTGCCTCGAACTTTATTTTTTTTCTTTAAAATCTTCTACGTCATTTTATGTTGATTTAGCTATATTTATCAAAAATTTAAATTAGATGGAATTTACATTTCAGGTTTTGAATAACACACGAGGCATATTCAAAAAAATCATAGAAAATAATTCGTTAGAAGATTTAAATAAAGTCCCTAAAGGCTTCAACAACAATATCATTTGGAACATCGCCCATGCGGTAGTTTCTGAGCAACTGCTAGCCTATAAATTGTCGGGGTTGGAATCGTCATTATCAGATGAAATGATAAACAAATACCGAAAGGATAGTAAGCCTAATGGTGATGTAAGCCAAGTTGAAGTAGATGAGATAAAAGGACTTTTGCACTCAAACCTTGAAAAAACACAGGAGGATTACTACAACGATGTTTTTCAGGATTATAACGCTTATACAGTTTCAACAACGGGCAATACTTTGAATAATATTGATGAGGCCCTACAGTTTATTGCTATCCACGAGGGCCTGCATTACGGCTATGTTTTGGCACTTTTAAAGGCCTTGAAAGGCTAGATAACCCTCAGCGTTTTCAAAAGGAATGGTAAAGTCGATAATGCCTTTTGCATACGGTGCAATTTCGTAAGGATTGTAAAGTAGAATGATGCCTTCTTCGGTATAACCCATATTGGCTGGTAGGCTGAATGAGTCAGGTTCAAAAAGGACAGATCTATCCTCAACTGCTTTGTTAAAATAGGATTTTGCAAGGGCTTTAAAACCATCAATGTTTTTAAAAAGATTTTCGTTCTGAATGGGCTTTCCTGTTGTGGCATCAAAATTCAAAAATGAAATATTGGTGTTGCCGTGTGCCCCTCCAGTATTTAGATAGGAAGTAATTGCAATTGTAATAATTCCAGGTGACGAAAAGGTTACCTCCCCATCTATCTGTGCTTCCCATATTTGGTTGCTTTCAGGAAAATCTTTTATAAAATCCTTATAAGCTGTATTAAAAGCTTCAATTTCTTCTTCCAGAGACAAGTTTTTGCTATCGATTTCAGGTTCGCCAATTGAAAGCACGCCTGCTACGAATCGCTCGATCTCAGCGTTAATATTTTTTCCTATGATATTTTCTTGAGAAGCTTCTGGAATATGGATTTGGACGATGGCATTGTTTTTCGTTGTTTTTTCAACTTCAGAAAAAGCAATGGTTTTGGGTTCATCTTTGCAGGAGATAAAGAAAAAGACAAATGAAACACCTAAAAATATCTTCTTCCTCACAGCAAAATTAATTTACAGAATAGTTAATCCAGATAGTAGATATAACCAAAGTTTAACCATACCAACCAATCGTTGTGCCTATTGTATGATAGGTTATGGTTAAGCCCGTCTATCCAGTCACTGAAATAATATTGCCATCTTAAATCCAGCATAATATCAGCTAAGGGCGCTACTTTATAGCGAAAGCCAACACTTGTAACAGTAGACCACGTTCCGCCTGGGGAAGCGTCTACAGAGCCTGGTGCCCATCCCGAATAGAAGTTGCTAGAATTTGTAACATCTCCAATCAAAAGTGGGTTGGGATTATCATAAGTTGTAGAAACTTCGGGAGTATATCGCGTGTAGTGAACACCCAAACTTACAAAAGGAGCCAATCGATAGCCATAAGCCTGAAACGAACGAATACTCAGGGGAAAGAACTCAAGCTGCGTACCTATATCCAAGTTTTTAGCCACACCCTTGTGCGCTCTTAACTGGTTAGCCTCTTCGGTTGTTCTACTAGGATCAACCCATTTTCCGAAGTGCTCCAACTTGGTTCTATTCCACGAAATCTCATTTCGCAATTTAAAGTGGTCATTAAAATAAGTATCTGTAGAATAGCAATTACAATCAGCTCTGTAAGAGAAGTTGATGTAGTGCACAATGCCAATACCAATGCCCGAATTTCCAAAATTCGTTTCTTCGTTTTCTCGAACACCATAATCTGACCTGAATTGAACAGGTCCTGTGATAACGCCTATTTCGTGAGAGAAGCCCAATTGAGAGTACCCAGTTTGGCAAATGGCAAATAAGCCAAAGACTAAAGCTAAACGTTTAAAGTTAAGCATAATTAGATTTTTGTTTTCGAGGGCGTTAACGCAACAAATATATAAAATGCCGATGAACTACCAAATATTTCTGATAAAGCGCACTTTGCTTTCTCCTTCTATTGCGAAAAATTAAAAAAAACTGCTATATTTTTACAGATAACGTATATTTGCACCTTAAAATTGTTTTTTTATTAAAATTTAAACATTTGTTAATCCATGAAAGAAATTATTGCCGAGTTTTTAGATATGGTAAAAGAGCGTAACGGCCATGAACCAGAATTTTTACAAGCGGTGGAAGAAGTCGCTGAAACCGTAATACCCTATATCGTCCAGCACGACATTTATTATGGGAAAAACGTACTACTCAGAATGGTAGAACCTGAGCGACTGGTCTCATTTAGGGTATGCTGGGTGGACGATGACGGAGAAATTCAGGTCAATCGTGGATACAGAATTCAGATGAACTCGGCTATAGGACCTTACAAAGGCGGATTGCGATTTCATCCCACTGTAAATGCAAGTATTTTGAAATTTTTGGCGTTTGAACAGGTTTTCAAAAATAGCTTGACTACTTTGCCCATGGGAGGAGGAAAAGGCGGCAGTGATTTTGACCCAAAAGGGAAAAGCGATAACGAAATAATGCGCTTTTGTCACGCATTTATGAGCGAATTATTCAGGCATATCGGCCCAAATACGGACATACCCGCAGGTGATATTGGTGTGGGCCAACGTGAGATAGGTTTCCTTTTCGGGAAGTACAGAAAGTTGCGAAATGAGTTCACCGGAGTATTAACGGGAAAAGGGTTAACCTGGGGAGGCTCTTTAATTCGGCCAGAAGCTACCGGATATGGAACGGTTTACTTTGCCGAAAATATGTTGAGGACGAAAAATGACAATTTTGAAGGCAAAACGGTTGTAATTTCAGGCTCTGGAAACGTCGCGCAGTATGCGGCCGAAAAGTGTATTGTCATAGGTGCAAAAGTGGTTACCCTTTCCGATTCTTCGGGGTATATTTATGATAAAGATGGAATCGATGCAGATAAATTGAAATTTGTGATGCATCTAAAGAATGTAAAAAGAGGCAGAATCAAGGAATACGTAAAAGAATATCCGGAAGCCAAATTTGTAAAAGGCAAAACGCCCTGGAGTGAGAAATGCGATATTGCTCTACCGTGTGCCACACAAAACGAACTGGATATAGAGGATGCAAAGGCCTTGCTGGCCAATGGCTGTATGTGTGTAAGCGAAGGTGCCAATATGCCTTCCACAAACGAAGCTATAAAAGAATTCCACAAGGCAAGAATTTTATTTGCCCCTGGAAAGGCATCAAATGCTGGAGGTGTAGCTACCTCAGGTCTAGAAATGACCCAGAATTCGCTTCGTTATAAATGGACTCGGGAAGAAGTGGACAAAAAACTTCGGGAAATCATGCAAGATATCCACAATTCCTGCACGGAATACGGGCAGGAAGACGATGGATATATTGATTATGTAAAAGGTGCGAATATAGCTGGGTTTGTAAAAGTAGCTGACGCTATGTTGGCACAGGGTGTTGTTTAATATTTGGTTCATTATATTTTGAAAGCTTCCTTTTGGGAAGCTTTTTTGCTTTAAGTATATTATTTTAAGCCAAAACTCGTTACTAATAAATATATTTGAGCGCAGAAAAGAGTCTATGATTAAAAGAGTACTTCTATTATTGGTATGCCTTGTGCCATTGTTTTTGGACGCACAAGATTTTTCCGCACTCTGGAAAGGGCATTTTTCCTATTTTAAAATTACCAAAGTAATAAATGGTGGTGAAAATCAAGTCTATGGGGCATCAGAAAATGCAGTGTTTCGTTACGACACGCAAACCAGGGAAATAGAGGAGATAACCACGGTAAATGGGCTGTCGGGAGATGAAATATCCACTATTTTTTATAGCGATACTTATGAGTTGCTGTTGATAGGGTATGAAAATGGACTGATAGAAGTGGTACTTGATAATGACAATGATGTATTATCTGTGGTTGATATACTTGACAAAACCACCATTCCACCTTCACGAAAAAAAATAAATCATATTAATGCGTTGGGAAATTTGGCCTATATAGCAACAGATTTTGGTATTTCTGTTTACGATATGGAACGACTGGAATTTGGAGATACTTATTTTATAGGTGACGGCGGTAGTCAAATTGGTGTAAATCAAACCACAGTTTTTGGAGAGTACATATACGCGGCTTGCTCAGAAGGGCAAGGCATAAGAAAAGGATCGATTTCCAATCCAAACTTAATTGATTTCCAAAATTGGACGACCATTATAAATGGAGATTTTTTAGCAATTGAAGCAACGGAGAATAACATTTATACTATCCGAAGCAATAGAAGAATCTATGAATTAGTTAATGATGCCTTAGTTGAGAGAGTTTTGTATGGTAATACCCCCGTCGAGCTTACATCAGCGGGAAACAACTATGTTGTAACTACAAATACGAATGTTTTTGTTTATGACGAAAGTCTTGATTTATTAAGCCAGGTCGATATAAGCCCGGAGTTTGATACCAGATACCTTTCCGCAACATTGGTTTCAGAGGATTTGTTTATCGGAACACAGGAGTATGGGGTTTTAAAGACCCCTATATCAAATCCTATTACTTTTGAAGAAATACATCCGGATGGCCCATTATTAAACAGTCCTTTTTCGGTAAAAGCGCAGTCCAACAATGTTTGGGTGACTTTTGGCGAATACTCGATTTTTTTAAATCCATATCCATTGAATAGTCGCGGGTTTAGTTTGTTTAATGGAGACGCTTGGACCAATACGCCTTATTCCGACGTTTTGGGAGCAAGGTGTTTAAATAGCATATCCATTAATCCTTTTAATAATAATCAAGTTTTTATAAGCTCTTTTTTTAACGGCCTTTTGGAGGTAAATGATGGATTCCCGAGCTTTTTGTTTGACCAGACTAATAGCGGACTAGAATCCTTAATATCAGCTTCAAACCCTGACTATGTTGATATAAGGGTAGGTATGTCCAAGTTTGATACAGATGGATTGCTTTGGACCATAACAAGTCGAATTACAAAACCTCTGAAATCTTATGACCCCAGTAGTGGTAACTGGAATTCATATGCATTCACTGGCGTTCTGCCGGACGACGATATTGCGGGCAATCTTGGATATAGAGATATGGCTATAGGACCGGACGGCACAAAATGGGTGGTGTCATACAATAGGGGAATTATTGGTTTTAATGAAAACGGAGGAAATCCAAAAGTTAAGGCGTTATACAAAGAAGAGGATAATATGCCTTCGGATTTTGCAACAGCCGTGGCCGTTGATAGACGAGGGCAAGTTTGGGTCGGGACTTTTAGAGGACTAAGAGTAGTTTTTAACGCTTCTGGGTTTTTTGAGGATGATGACGCAAGGGCTAGTGAAATTATTATTGAGCAAGACGGAATTGCAAGGGAGTTATTGTTTCAACAACTAGTCTCAAGAATAGTTGTTGATGGATCAAATAATAAATGGATTGGTACTGTTGGATCTGGATTGTTTTACCTTTCATCAGATGGTCAAAACACTATTTTTCATTTTACAAAGGAAAATTCCCCATTACCTTCAAACACAATTACCGATATTTCCTTGGACGATACCAATGGCACCTTATATATTGCCACAGATAAAGGATTAGTATCTTTCGCGTCCGGTGGCTCTGGTACAACAGAGGATTTTTCATCGTCGCACGCCTATCCCAATCCTGTTCGACCCAATTTCAATATTGTCGACGACAAAGTAAAAATAAAGGACATTCCAGAAAATGTCAATATAAAGATTACTGATATTGAAGGGAATTTGGTCGCCGAAGCACAATCCCGAACCAATTTAAGATATAACGGCTATAATTTGGAAATTGACGGCGGTACGGCCTATTGGAATGGGAAAAACTTAGCCAATAATGTTGTGGCATCCGGAGTTTATCTTATCATGCTTGCCGACATGGACAGCTTTGAAACTAAGGTGATAAAATTAATGGTAGTGAGATAATGCTGTGCACTACCCGAGCCATTGTTCTATCCAAATTAAAATATAGGGATAACGATTTAATTGTAAAGTGTTATACAAAACAACTCGGGGTAGTTGGCTTTTTAATAAGAGGCGCACTGAAATCCAAAAAGTCCGGAACAAAAACAGCATATTTTCAGTTGCTATCCCAACTCCAAATCACTTTTAATTATAATCCCTCGCGCTCATTGCACTCCATAAAAGAAGTGAGGCCTCATTATCTCTACGGTACTCTGCATTCCCATGTTCTCAAAAGTGCCGTAGTCCTATTTTTATCTGAAGTATTGACAACTAGCTTAAGAGAAGAAGAAAACAATGAAGAATTGTATTCTTATTTGGAAACGGCCTTGCAATGGTTTGATATACACACCGAATATTCAAACTTTCATTTGCTCTTTTTGCTCAAGTTCAGCAAATATCTCGGTTTTTATCCGGAGGAAAGAGAAATGGACCTTGGTTTTTTTAATTTGATGGACGGCACATTTACAAGTGAAAGCCACGATAAATACACCGTTTCAGGAGAAAATTTAATACTTTTAAAACGTTTGTTAGGCACAACATTTGATGCCTTGGATAGTATAAAAATAAGCGCATCGCGAAGGCAATCATTTTTAAGTATGATGTTGCTTTATTTTGAACTACATTTGGGCGGTTTTAAAACTCCCAAATCACTACAGGTTTTTAATCAAGTATTTAATTAGGACATGAAGTTTACCTCTTTGCTTTTATTGCTTTTGCTGTGTACCTGCAGCTTAAAGGCCCAAGAGGTAAAAGTGGCCAATGCAATTACCCAGGAGCCAATCTCAGGCGTGGCCATATTTGATAAAAGGCAGGCCAAAAGTGCTATTACCAACTTTAAAGGCGTTGCTCAATTAGATCAGTTTAGCCCAAATGATACCCTTTATTTTCAGCATTTATCGCACGAAACCAAGATTTTAATTAAGTCTCATATTCCCAAATCCAACATTGTTTACCTTGATGCGAACACACAAGGCTTGAACGAAATCGTCATATCAGCGTCCAAGTTTGAGCAGAATAAAAAGGACATCCCACAAAAGATTATCAGTTTCAATTCCGAAAAAATTGAGTTGATGAATCCACAAACTAGTGCTGATTTGCTTCAAAACTCCGGCATGGTTTTCGTGCAAAAAAGTCAGTTGGGAGGAGGTAGCCCCATGATTCGGGGGTTTTCGACGAATAGGTTATTGATTACAGTGGATGGGGTAAGGATGAACAACGCCATTTTTAGAGGTGGCAATTTACACAATGTGATTTCAATAGACCCCCTATCTATAGAAAACACTGAGATTATACTGGGTCCAGGTTCGGTAATTTATGGGAGTGATGCTATTGGCGGGGTAATGGGGTTCTACACACAGACCCCTAGGCTATCGGAATCCGATTCCATAAAAGTATCATCCAATATTTTAACGAGATATGCCACGGCCAGCAACGAAAAGACCGCTCATTTTGATATTAATTTGGGGTATAAGAAATGGGCTTTTGTTACGAATGCTACCTTTACGGATTTTAACGATTTAAGAATGGGTAGCCATGGCCCTGAGGACTATTTGCGTTCGGAGTTTGTAAGTTCCAGCAACGGGAACGATGTGATTTTGGAAAACAGCAATCCCAAGGTGCAGAAGTTTTCGGGCTATCATCAGTTCAATGCCATGCAAAAGGTCAGGTACAAACCCTACAAAGATTTAAGTTTTGACTTGGGTTTATATTATTCAAGATCTTCGGATATTCCAAGATATGATAGGTTGATACGTTATGAAGGCGATGCACTGCGCTCCGCAGAGTGGCATTATGGTCCTCAGAAATGGTTTATGTCCAACTTGCAAGTGACCAAACTAACCAGTAACTCCAATTTATACGATAAAGTTAAGGCTACATTGGCTTTTCAGAATTTTAAAGAAAGTAGGATAGACAGAGATTTTCTGTCGAATGATAGAAATATTCGTGAGGAATCCTTGAATGCCTATTCCTTTAATTTGGATTTTGAAAAACGTTTGAGTGATAAAACGCGATTTTTTTATGGTGGAGAATATGTGCATAACAAAGTGATGTCTGAAGGAAGGCTTGAGGATATTAGTTCTGGAATACTGTCCAACACCATTTCTAGATACCCTAATGGAGCTACTTGGAAGTCTGCCGCCATATACTCAAGTTTAAAGTACAAGCCAAATACAAGATTTGTATTTCAAACTGGTGTTCGCTTTAACCACGTGGGTTCAAAGGCAGATTTTACAGAGAATAATGCCTTTTTAAACTTGCCCTTTCAAAGTGCAAAAAATAGTGCCGGAGCGTTTTCCGGAACGGCAGGCTTAACTTGGTCGCCCAATACAACAATGCAATGGAAGTTAAATGCGGCTTCGGCTTTTCGGGCGCCAAATATTGATGATATTGGAAAGGTATTCGATTCGGAACCTGGCTCGGTAGTCGTGCCAAATGAAAATTTAAGGCCAGAATATGCTTATGGTGGAGAATTGGGTTTGAAATTGAATTTTGATCAAAAGCTAGTCCTGGATTTAAACACCTATTATACCTATTTGGACAATGCTCTTGTAAGGAGGGATTATACTTTGAATGGTCAATCCCAAATAATGTACGACGGGGAAATGAGCAATGTACAGGCCATACAGAATGCCTCAAAAGCATGGATTTATGGGTTTGAAGCAGGGTTAAAACTTTTGGTCTCTAAATATCTTCGATTGACTTCGCAATATAGCGTTATTGGCGGTACGGAAGAAAATGATAATATAGAAGTCCCTATTAGGCACGTGGCTCCTAGTTTTGGAAATATCCATGTGATTTGGGCAGGAAAAAAACTGACCATTGATGCTTTTACGGAATATAATGGGGAATTGTCGTTCAATCAATTGGCACCATCTGAAAAACAAAAGGACTATTTGTACACAAAGGATGCAAACGGCAATCCATATGCACCATCTTGGTATACAATAAACCTAAGAACACAATATAAGGTAAATAAAAGCACGACTTTGACAGTCTCTCTGGAGAATATCACCGACCAGCGCTATAGACCATATTCTTCAGGGATTGCTGCCCCTGGCAGGAACCTCATTATCGCCTTAAAATATAGCTTCTAAATTATTGCTTAATAGCCTTTTTGGTTATCACTGTACCATTTGACAATTCTATTTTAGCAATAAAAATGGAACTTCTCAAGTTGGATAATGTATAGGTTTCGGAAGCGCTAGTGCCTTTTAAATCATATAATTGTCTCCCCAAAAGATCAAAAATTGTAACAGATTTAATGGTGGATACGCTCGTTGAAAACTGAACCTTGTCACCTTCCAATTCAACTATGCTTAGTTCAGTAGACTCTGAAGAATTGTCCTCAATCGAAAGAGCACTCGCATCAAAAACAATCTCAAAGCGCTCATTAAATTCCCCAACTTCAGACGTGAACGTATAATCTGAATCGGATAGGTTATGGAGTTTGTTTAACAAATCATCTTTTAGGTAAATAGAATTTTCAGTTAAGAAATCTCCCTGAAATTGTGCTATTGATAGTGTATAAAGTGTAGCATTATTAATAGATGTGCTGAAACCAAGTTGAATAACTTCATCATTGTCAATGCTATTTGGATCTTTGCCTTGAATGGCGTATTTCTTATTGCTGTCCAAAATAGTTGTATAAATTGAGGCACCTTCTTTAGGGAATTTAGCGGCATCATAAGCCATGCCATCATCACCATCCGTAGCGCCATTTACATAGCCTACAAGGATTTGATTAAAAACACCATTGTCAGATACCAAATTCACCCAAAACTTATTGGCATCATTTGTTATTGAATTCTTTGTGCTAGAACTTTTAAAAAATTGACTATTGGCGGTAGTATTAGCAACTCTCATAGAATTGCTAAAAATTATATTTGTGGTATAAACGTCTCCCGAAACTAAAGATGCAGGTGTAGGCGCATTGGCCATACTAACAAAAAAGCCCTGGCCAGAGGGGATGTTTCTTGATGGCGTAACACCGTCTCCACCGGCATTTTCTCCAACAGCATTAATGATGGCATAGTCTGTATTTGAAAAGTTTAAGATTTCATTTCCGTTGGCATTTCCGGCCGCAGGAGTATTTTGAGACCATAAAAAGATAGCGCCATCAATATATCCTGAACCTCCGCTGGAAGTTCCGCTAACATCTGTTGAAACATTGCTGTTTACCGCTAAAAACAAATCCGCATCTATGGCTGAGGGGTAGGGGTTGCCTACAAAATTCCAATTATAGTCATTTAATTCTGAATCGTTCCTGTAGATAGGGATACTGTAAACGCCATTATTGAAGTCTCCTTCAAAAGTTGCTCTGAACGTTTTGTTGGACACTCCAGGTGCTATGGAATAGGCAAAATCGGATATCGTAGTTGCGTAGCCAATACCTGGTTGCATCATCGCAGAGCTTCCTATTTGTACCCAATCATTAAAATCATCATCAATATCATCTTGACCAGGAACGGTAGCATTATTGTTCCCTGTTTCAGCAGAGGCATCTAAGAAATTTTGACCATTGAAAGTATAACATTTATTAAGATTCAAATCCGCAACTGCTCCAATAAAGGTTTCGCCAGAAACTGGTGAACTCCAATAAGTGTATTCATCTGAATGATCCATGGGAGCAGTGACCTTATCTACACTCATTGTGCCATTATTTACAACTGCGCCAAGATCACTGTTTTGAATAAAAGCACCTAAAGGTTGAACATCGATAGCACATAGAGCATCAACAGTGACGTCATTTTGTGTTTCAACATAATAGTTATCCGCAATTAATAGTGTTGCAGAGTTGCTAACAGTCAAATTGCAAGCACTAAAACTACCTCCATCAGTGCTTGTGTTATAATCACCAGTAAGAATTGCAGAAGTGTTGATATCAGGGCCAGTACCATTGCTCCAAGCGGAACCATCCCATGTAACTGCTGGGTTACATGGAACTAAGGTACCCCAAATTTCTATATTGTCTATAGCTATATCTTCATCCCCAGCATTGAGATTGAACAATATTTCAATGTCAAGTAATGTGCCGGTTCCCGCAATGCTTTGAGTAAACTGGGTAAAAGAATCAGTAATGGCAGCACCATCACCTGTACCATCAAAATCTGAGTCGATTGCTGGCTCATTGTTGGTCCCTGCGCCATTTGGGCCAATCCACAACAGATTACTAAATGTTCCCGTGTTGTCTATATCATAATTGATACGCACATAGTCTGGATTTCCACCGGTATTATCCCAGTCTTCATTAGCTCCATCGTCATCTTCCGCTAAATGAACACGAAATTCAAGACTAGCATAACCACTTACATTTATATTGTTTACCAATAATCGTACGGGAAGAGTAGCTCCTTCACCATCTATATCCTGAGCGGCAAAGTAATACGATCCCTGCCGGTTAAGAAAAACTTCACCATTTATAGTACTGCCATCAGTCCTTATGAAATAATCTCGTCCTGTACTTACTCCTTGATCCGTAAATTCAGGTACATTTGTAGAATACCCTTCGGGAGTTTCAAATGTTAATTCTGCTAATTTGGTCTGTCCGTAACAAAAACCATTAGCCAAAAGCAACATCAATAAATAAGTAATCTTTTTCATAATCGTTAAGTTTTTAATTTAGATTTGGTATCTATAAAATCCTTTTTATATTTTCAATCGTTATTTTTGAAATGCACATGCAGACCAAAACAACATATACCGTACAAGAAGCCACTAGAAAACTAGAGCATTATTGTGCGTATCAGGAACGTTGTCATCAAGAGGTGCGGCAAAAGCTGAAATCCATGCACATGATACCTGAGGCCATCGATGTGATCATCGTCCATCTTTTAGAGCATAACTTTCTTAACGAAGAACGTTTTGCCAAAACATTTGTTCGGGGTAAGTTTAGAATAAAGGCTTGGGGCCGGCGTCGCTTGACTTATGAATTAAGACAAAAAGACATCAGCAAAGTTAATATAAATCAGGCACTTGCTGAAATAGATGAAACGGAGTATATCGAGGTTTTCAATGGTTTAGCCGAAAAAAAGGCGAATTCCATTACAGGAATCAGCAAACATAAAAAAAGGCGCAAATTAATCGATTATCTGCTATACAGGGGCTGGGAAACGCACTTGGTGTACGAAAAAGCCAAAGCTGTTTTCGGGTAAAGCCATAAAAAAGCGGACGAATAACATGCCTCGTCCGCTTTTTATAAATGTTTACTGTTCTTTATAGATTAAAACTTGCGCCGAAGTTTACTGTAAATTGATTGTGCAACATTTCAGGAGCAGTTAATGCTCCGGATTTGTATTTTGCCAATGGGACATTCAATTCGGTATAAACCCCAAACCCATCCGTAAAAAAGTATCGTGCACCTAAATGTCCACCAAAATTCTTAAGTCCTAAACTCAAACCGGGGTATACATCAAAGCTGTCGTCAACATTAATAACACTGCCCAAATTGGCATTGAAACGTGCTCTTACATCGAAACGATTGTCGAAATCAGCATTAAAATCGTCATTAGCATTATCCTTTAAAGCACTATTCACTCCTAAAAGATAGGTTGAAGTTAGACCAATGGAGATGTTTTCCCCAATACCAAAATCATAACTTAGGTTAATACCCGAGCCATTGTCCTGAACATTGGCTCCCACTTGAAATTTGTTGTCGTTCTTTCCTGTATATGCTTGTCCGTTTACCATAATAACGCTAAGTAAAGTCAAGCCTAAAACTAAATTTTTCATGATTTGAGTGTTTAATTTAGTGCGCAAAGATATTACAAGTTTTATAACTTCAAAGGTTTTGTTTACAAATGTTTATGGGTGCGGACAATGGCCTGCTGGTTTTTCCAATCGATCCATTCTTGACCTTTTAGTCTTCGCATTAAATTATCATAATGGCGCATAAAAACAATGTTGTACAGAGCCCTGCTAAAGTTTTTTGGGTTTCTGGCAATAGCCCGCAAACTCATAGAAAACCCTGGAGCTATATAGCGCATGTAATGCCAATACCCTTCTGGCATGTAAAGGACTTCGCCGTGGTTCAATTCGGTTTTGTAGCCCTTTACCTTTTTCAGCATGGGCCATTTTCCATAATCGGGACTGTGGAAATCGATATCCTCACGAGTGATTAAGGAATGCGGGATTTTATAGAGGTAATCGGTTTGGTCCGGATGAAATAGAATGCATTCCTTTTTACCATCAAAATGAAAATGAAAAATGTTGGCCAGATCAATATCGTAATGCATAAAGGTGTGGGAGTCCTGTCCACCGAAAAACAGCATGGGCAAACCTTTCATCAAGCGCAACCCAAAGTCCGGAAAAGTAAAATCGTGCTGCAACTCGGGAATTTCCTTAAGGGCATTCCACAGAAAAATACGGTATTTGGTAGGCTCGCTTTTCAACAAGTCCACATAATCGGCTAACTTCATTGTAGCGTGCGCCTCATTAAACCCCTCTTTGTAATCCACGGGTCTATCGTCATACAGTGGCACGGTTAAATCCCCGCCAATGGCCTTCATATAGTCCAAGCTCCATTTCTCGTAAGCCGGCCAATCGTCAATAAAACGTTCAATCACAACAGGTTGCTGTGGCTTAAAATACTGCTTTAAAAAATCCGCCTTTGTAATCGTTTTTACGCGCGGTACCTCCTGTAAGTTCAACGAATAAGGTTTAGTTTGATTTGGCTCCAAAGTTAAGAAAACGTTAGGAGATGGGAAACAACAACTTGGGCGTTACCCACTCCCGATAGCTATCGGGAGGGTCGGGCTTTCACTACTCGCTCTCTTTGAGGAGCTCAAACAGGCCGTTCAATCCCTAACGCGAAGCGCAGGTCTCTAAAAGAATACTTAGAAAATTATTTTAAAGCTTTGGCTTTTTCCTTGGCCGCTTCGTTACGTTCAATAGTATGATCCGGACGAGACCATTTTGGTTTTTCGCCTAAAGTTTCAAATTGCGAATCTTCGGCTTCCACGGTTTGGGGTTGTACTTTTTTGGTGAATGGTTTTTGTGGATTTAGCCCTAATTGCTTAAACATTTCCATATCCTCATTCACATCCGGGTTTGGTGTCGTTAATAATTTATCCCCAGCAAAAATGGAATTGGCTCCAGCAAAAAAGCACATGGCCTGGCCTTCCCTTGTCATCTGGGTACGTCCCGCACTTAATCGCACTTGGGTTTCAGGGAGTACAATACGTGTGGTTGCCACCATGCGCACCATATCCCAAATGGAAACGGGTTTTTGGTCTTCCAAAGGTGTGCCTTCCACAGCGACCAGTGCGTTGATAGGTGTGGATTCCGGTTGTGGATTTAAAGTGGATAAGGCCACGAGCATCCCTGCCCTGTCTTCAATACTTTCCCCCATACCGATGATACCACCGCTACAAACAGTTACGTTTGTTTTCCTAACATTATCAATAGTTTCCAATCGATCTTCAAAACCGCGGGTAGAAATCACTTCTTTATAATATTCTTCCGAAGAATCTAAATTATGATTGTAGGCATACAGCCCTGCTTCCGCCAAACGTTGTGCCTGATTTTCTGTAAGCATCCCCAAAGTACAACACACTTCCATATCCAACTTATTTATGGTACGCACCATTTCCAAAACCTGATCAAATTCATCGCCATCCTTGACATTTCGCCAGGCCGCTCCCATACAAACGCGAGAACTGCCCCCCGCCTTAGCACGTAAGGCTTGGGCTTTTACGTGTTGTACGCTCATTAAATCATTACCTTCAATATCTGTATGATAGCGTGCAGCCTGCGGGCAATACCCACAATCTTCAGGGCACCCTCCTGTTTTTATGGAAAGCAAAGTGGATACTTGTACTGTATTCGGATCGTGATTTTTACGGTGTGTAGTGGCTGCCTCGTAAAGCAGCTCCATTAGGGGTTTATTGTATATATCTAGAATTTCCTCTTTGGTCCAATTATGCTTTGTCTCACTCATAAATCGTCAGTTAGTTAAGCCAAAAATACTAATTTAAAATTAAGGGATAAAGTTTAAACCTATATCTTTAAAGTGGAAAAATTAGAAAAGTGGCCCAAAATAGATTAAAGGTTTTTTTAAAGAGTCCGCTCAAAAAACATCCGCTCAAAATCATCAAGGAAGTATTAATATTGATGGTAGTGAAGCGCGAAATACCCTATTACTATTTTAAATATCTCTACCGAAGGGATGTGCCTAACTATTTGGATTACATGGGACTCAAGGAACGTATGACTTTTAGATTTCACAAATCCATGCATAACATTGATTATGAAAATTTGATTGATGATAAACTGTATTTTGCATTGTTTTCCGAAAGGGCGAATATGAGAACACCTAAGTTGCTGAGCTACAATTTCAGGAGTTCCTTTTTTTTTGAAAATAAAGTTTTAAAAATCAATGATTTAGATAGTGCGGATGATTTTTTTCAGAATATTTTGGCAAAAGAAAATATAGCTGGAGTTTTTTTTAGACCGATATCTGATTGGGGAGGAAAAGGATGTTTTAGGGTTACAAAAGCCAACAGTAGGCAGGTCCTAGGAGAAAACTATGAGAAGTTGGTAAAAGGTAATTTTGTACACAACGAGGTTGTGCACCAGCACGAGGCGATAAATGAAATCCATAGTAATTCCATAAATACTTTGAGAATTGTTACCTTGATTGTTGATGATGGGAGCATTGAGATTATTGTGGCCGCTATGCGTTTTGGCATTGGAGACAATATTGTTGATAACGCATCTTCTGGTGGTTTTTTTGTTGGGATGGATATTGCAAAGGGAATATTGAATAAGTACGGCTATTACCTAGCCAAGTTTGGAGGAGAAAAAATAACCGAACACCCGGACAGCCATTACGAATTTGATGGTTTCAAGGTGCCGTTTTATGATGAGGTGCTTTCTTTAGTTAAAGAAACAGTTCGTTTAATACCTAATAAATTGATTGGTTTTGACATCGCAATTACGCCGTCAGGACCTGTAATCATTGAGGCCAATGCAACTCCCGCTATGGATATTGCCGATGTTGCACACGGCGGTTTACTTAAAAATAAGCACGTTAAAAAAGTATTGAAAGATTTAATGTAAAAACCTAGTTTAAGTTTTTAATCGCTCAATATATTATTTTGAAAGCAAAATGGACACAGCATTCCCTCCAAAACCAACAGCATTAACCAAAATGTTTTCAATCTTTTGAGGTGTTTTTTGATTTTCTAAATATGGAATACCAATAAATTTCTGGTGCTGTAACATCAAAACAGCCAATTCAATATTTAGTGCCCCCGATGCC
Organism: Hyunsoonleella aquatilis; assembly: GCF_014270105.1. Taxonomy (GTDB): domain Bacteria; phylum Bacteroidota; class Bacteroidia; order Flavobacteriales; family Flavobacteriaceae; genus Jejuia; species Jejuia aquatilis. Next base: position 31,377 of record NZ_JACNMF010000001.1, on the reverse strand, counting down.
CCAAACGTATGCCCGATTTTCCATTTGTTTGAAGTTACCGCTGGTACGTTATCTTTAAAAATGGCTTTAATGGCTTTATATTCTGAAATGTCGCCTTTTACTGTTCCTGGGGCATGCATTACCACGACATCAATGTCGCTCGCTGACATATCTCCTAAGGCCATTGCCATTGACTTTTGAAAGCATTTAGCATCACTTGAGATTGAAACATAATGTTTCAGAATCTCGGTGGCATACCCATAACCTTTAACCGTGGCTAGTGCATTTTGTTTTTCTCCGGCCTCTAAACAAATCATGGAAGCGCCTTCTCCTAAAACCATAGTGTTTTTCGATTTTTCAAGGGCTAAGGCCTTGCATGGAAAGTCACCTTTTTCTTTGGAGTAAATTTTTAAGGCTTGCATTTGGGCAATGGTGAATGGTGTTAATGGTGCTTCACTGCCTCCTACCAAAAATTTGTCGCACATACCCGAGTTTATCCAAGCAATACCGTTTAGCATGCTGTGTAAAGCCGTTGAGCAGGTAATGGAGTGGCTGATTTCGGGACCCCCAGTTTGTAAATCATGGGCCACCCAAGAGGAAATATTGCCCAAAGTCGTTGTTGGTGAACTTAGGGTATCTGACGTATTGGTCCTTAAAAATGACTCGTGATATTTTTCAAAAAGAGCTGTGGCTCCCCGGGAAGAACCAATATTAATCCCAAAATTATCGGAATGTTTCCAACCTGCATTTTTCGCGGCTTGCCTTGACGCATAAATGGCAAACAATACAGTGTCGTCCAATGTATGGTATTTCGAATCCGACTGTCTTAATGCTTCAATCTCCTTTTTCGCTTCAACCGGGATTTTTGAAACGAACACATTTTTACCTTGAAAGTCCCTTTCGGTGATACAATGTGAATTGATTTTGTAATTTTCCCAAGCCTCTATGGAGGATTTTCCAAGAGGAGAGATGGATGAAATAGCCGTTATTGATATGGGTTTGTGCATGTTTTGTGATGCTGTCCCGAAAACTCCCAATAGTTATCGGGACGGGATTAATTCAGCATCTTTAAAGAAGTTTTTTGTTAGTTAAAGTTTAATAGACAAATTTATACTATTTCTAAAGCATCTTCAATAACCTGGTACACTTTTTCCAATTCTTTCGTCGTGATGATATATGGTACTTGAATATAGATGGTATTTCCTAACGGACGAAGAAACACGCCTCGGTCCATAAAAAATTTTAACAATATATCTCGTAAACTGCCGTAGCGTTGCATTTTGACATTGAGGTCAAGGGCAAAAATAACGCCCAGACTTCGTGAGTCCTTAACTTTTGGATGGTTTTTAATACGTAGTTCAAAATTTTGATGGGCTCTGGTTATACGCCTAATATTGGATTGTATCCTTTCGGAAGTCAGCAATTCTATTCCCGCAATGGCGGCCGCACAAGCTATCGGATTAGCGGAATAGGTATGGCAATGGAAAAAGCCTTTAGCCATATCATCACTCAGAAAACCGTCGTAAATATCTTGTGTGCAAGAGGTAATGGCCATAGACAACAGCCCTGCAGTTAATGCTTTGCTTAGGCATATAATATCTGGTTTGGTATCCATGTAATCTGAGGCGAAATACCGTCCTGTTTTGCCAAACCCCGTCATCACCTCATCGGCAATAGTTAAGATATTTTGGGATTTGCAATAATCTAAAATGGAACTCAAACCACCAGCGTCATGGATTTTCATACCGGCCGCACCTTGAACCAATGGCTCATAAATGAATCCAGCGATTTTATAGCTTAGATTGAAATTCTTTAATTGATCTAGAATTTGCCCATGATTTGTACCATTGGGGGTTGGAATCCGTTTCACTTCGATTAAAAAATCTTCAAAAGGTCCATTATATACTGAAAGGCCTGAAACGCTCATGGCTCCAAAGGTATCACCATGAAATCCATTTTCAAAAGCAATAAAAGTCGAACGCTTTTCACCTTTGTTAAAATAGTACTGTAGTGCCATTTTCATGGCCGCTTCAACGGCAGTAGAGCCATTATCGTTAAAGTAAATTTTATTTTGATTCTCAGGTAATATTTTAGTCAGTTCCTCAGAAAGTTTAACCGCTGGTTCATGTGTAAAATCGCTGAACATCACATGGTCCAACTGTTGCATTTGGCGAGCTACTTTTTCGGTAATGTAGTCATTGCAATGGCCGTACATACAGGTGTACCAGGAGGCAATAGCATCAATATATTCATTACCATCTTCGTCGGTCAATGTGCACCCTTTTGCTTTTACAATAGCCATACTTTCAGGTTGTAACTGGTGCTGTTTAAGTGGATGCCACAGGTGTTTTTTATCGCGCTCTTTTAAGGTCATAGCTTATCTCTAAACAGTTCAGCATATTCCTTAACCACATTTTTATCAAAATACGGTTCTTCATTAATTCTTCCGATAACTGGAACTTGCGTCATTTTTTTGATGATATCTTCTGTTGAAGCATGTTCATCACCACTAAAAATAATGGACACAGGCAGACCTTTATCTTTTAATGTGTTCACCGTCAAAAGTGTATGGTTAATACTTCCCAAATAGTGCCTGGACACCACGATGACTTTATAGTTAGGCCTTATTAAATCAAAAACCGTATCAATATCATTCAACGGCACCAATAAACCGCCAGCGCCTTCGATGACCAAATTGTTTTTAGTTTCTGGAACTCGAATTTTATCCAATTCGATGGTGACGCCGTCAATATCTGCCGCCCCATGCGGACTCATCGGTGTCTTAAGGGCATAGGCATTGGGATGAAATTTAGATTTTGAATTTGAAACCAAGCGTTTTACTTTTTTGGTGTCGCAGTTATCAAGTTCTCCTGCTTGTACAGGTTTCCAATAATCGGCCTCCAAAGCTTCTGTAACGATAGCTGAGGTAACGGTTTTGCCTACATCGGTGGATATGCCCGTAATGAAATATGTTGTCATATTGCAAAAGTAGCAAGTAGATGCAACACTTTGGAAATTTCTTCGGGGGAATTATAGGAATGTAAACAAAAACGCAGGCGTTCTTGGCCTTTTGGGACGGTTGGAGATAAAATTGCTTTAACATCAAAACCTTGTTCCTGCAATCGTTTTGCAATAGATTTTACCTTGTCGTTTCCAGAAATGACGCAACAATGAATTGCTGAATTGGATTCAATAAAGATATCCTGAAGGTTGTTTTGAACTAGCTCCGATTTAAAATAAGCAATATTTTTATGAAGCGCTTGAATGTTTTTGGTTTCGAACAAATTATTATATGCCGAGTGAATTGTTGCCAAACTATGTGGGGGCAATGCCGTGGTGTAAATAAAACTTCTGGAAAAATTCAAAAGGTATTGCCTTAATGTTTCACTTCCTAAAATTGCGGCGCCATGGCATCCCATAGCCTTTCCGAAAGTTACGATGCGAGCAAAAATGGCAGTTTCCAGATTTAAGTGTTGAACCATTCCGACACCCGAAGTACCAAAGACGCCACCGGCATGGGCTTCGTCAACTACCAAAAAGGCATTGTGAGATTTGCAGAGGTCAACCATTGCAAATAAATCGGGGGAATCGCCGTCCATTGAGAATACGGATTCTGTAGCGATGTAAATAATTGCGTCTTGTGGGCTTCGACTGCGCTCAGCCTGACAACGTTTTTCTAAATCAATCAAATCATTATGCTTAAACTTATACGATTTAGCATGGCTCATCGCGATACCGTCCCGTATCGAGGCATGTATAAATTCATCAAATAAAATCACATCGCCACGTTGAGGCACACATGAAAAGAACCCAATATTGGCATCGTAGCCCGAATTAAAAATTAAAGAGGCTTCGCAGTTATGAAATGCGCATAGCTGTTCTTCAACAATTTTGAAGAGTTTATGATTTCCAGAAAGTAAGCGCGAGCCTGTTGCCCCATTTTGTTTGACGTTCTGCTCGATTAAGAATTGATGTGCTTCATTAAAAATGATTTCATTTTTAGAAAAACCGAGATAATCGTTGGACGAAAAATCTACCAATTCGCTTTGCTCCCTCAGTTGTCGCAGGGCGTTATTGGCTGTGCGGTCGGCTAATTTTTGTTCCAGTTTTTTAGGGAAGCTTTTCATCTAAAAACAAATATAGATAATGCTTTTGGTTTTATGGAGAAATTTAAATTTTTCAAAATAATTATTGTTTTTCAATAATTTTATTTAAGTTTATTATCGAAAAACAATAATTTTACATGCAAAGCCAAATAACTGTTGTTAAGAACAAACCTTCAATTGTATATCTCATAACGGGTATTGTTCTAATGTTTATGTTAATGACTGCTGTTCAGTTAGGCTTAAGTGAATTATTTCAAAGTATCGACCGTAATTTCAAGCCATCAAAAGTCGTTTTGATGAAAGTTTCTGGACATTTGGTTGCTGGATTGGTTATTTTACTCTTTGCACACAGAGAACTGTTCAAAACGAAAGAGTCAATTATAAAAAGACTTGGACTTAGAAAACCTAAATTATCTGTTTTAGACATTTCAGCATTAGCATTGGGCTCTTTGTTTTTCGGTTGGATGGCAAGACAACTTGCATTAAAGCTATTTTCTTTTTTTGGACATTTGGCAGAGACTAAAGAACTTCCTGTATTTGAGAATTTAACAACCGGGTGGGGAATTTTAATGATTTTAACAATTGCAATTGCACCTGGCTTTGTAGAAGAAATTGCATACAGAGGCTTTTTACAGCGCGGTTTAATTAAGAAACATAGTCCTTTCTTAGCTATTTTTATTTCTTCAGTACTATTTGGATTGGCTCATATTACACCTCAGGAAATTGTCTTTACATTTTTTATGGGATTATGGTTGGGTATTATCTCTTATAGAACAAATTCAATATGGCCTACTATTTTTTGTCATATAACAGTAAACGGTTGGTCTAGTGCTTACATGGTTGGAAAGCAACTTTGGACATTTCCAGTAACGCCACCAATGGTGTTTAATGTTCTATTCTGTATTGCTTTTGTTTACTCAATTAAAATTTTAGTTACTAAAAAAAAGATTTATGAAAAGAATTAATCTGCTATATGGATTTTTGGTCATTGTAAATATTCTATTAGCATCAGTGCTTGTGGTTATTTTGATCCTTTTGGTAATTCCTGACTTTTTATATCAAAAAACCTATCCCAATGAAACATTTGGAATCTTTAAACATTTTGTTGTTTTCTTACGAGGAACTCTATTATTATTCGGGTTATTTAAAATACAGCAAGGTTTAATATCTATTATAAAACATGGTTTTTATAACACCATTAGCGAATCCAAATTTAAAAGAGGAGGCTTCTTTTTAATCCTTGTTGGGGTTACTTCAATTGCATTTAATATCATTTTAAAAGGTGAGTTTCAAGCAACTGTGCTAATAACGAATTTCGTGCAATCCTTCTTCGTTATTCTTGTGGGGTTAGGGCTTTATGTGCTTGCGGATTTTATTAAAAGTGGAGGAAAACTAAAAGAAGAAAACGATTTAACTATATAAAAACATGAAAAAACTAGCATACATAACATCCTCAGTACTATTTTATATTATCGCCTCCATACTACTTTTTATATTTCTATTTTCCATACTCGCTTTTTTCGAATATAAATTCGAAATCGATGTTCCGTTTGTTGAAATTTTGGGGAACCGAGGTAAAGTAAATGTCCCCATTTTCGGTTTGGGCATCAATATTCCATTCAATTATGCCATTATTTTCATGTGGATTGCTATGACGTATTACCTAATCTATTTTTACGCATTTAAAGAATTTCTTAGAGTGTTTGTAGAAAAAAGGACGTTTAAGGCAAGGTCATTAAAGCGATTAAGGTTTTTCTTAAAATTAAATATACTTCCTTTTTTTTATATCATAGTTTTATGCTTCTGCTTTTTTATCCTTGGCAAACCTGTTCGTGTTTATGAGGAGTTTTTTATCATATTTGCCCACTTGGTAGTAGCCTTTTTGGTCTATCTGTATTTGGATGTTCTGAAAAAAGGAAAACACATTCAGGAAGAAAACGATTTAACTATTTAATTGACAAAATCCATGCTTAAAATTTTCAAAATAGCACTAACTACTTTCATTGCATTGTATGTTATAGCAATGATTTTATATCTTTTGATAACACTAACGGGTGGGCATACTGCACCCAAGCATTTACTCAGGAATTCTTTTTTTTCGTCATCCAAACTTTTGAATTTCTACATCTACCTTATCCTCGATGTCATTAAAGATGTTATTCTTGTTTTGGCTTTAATTCTATTACTGAGAATCGGCAATTTGTTTGAGAAAAAGAATTATTTTACAGCTTATTCTGTTAAGCGCTTAAATTTAGCAGGAAAGTGTTTCGTCCTCGTAGCCATAATGGGATTTTTTATGTCGATTTTTTATCACTATTCTTTTTCAGAAAATATAATGGAAAGTATGTTGTTGCCATTTTTTTACCATTTTATGACTTTAATAATTGGTTTGGGGATTTTGGTTATTGAAGAAACTCAAAAATGTGCCATATATCTGAAGGAAGAAAACGATTTAACCATATAGCTCATGCCAATAATCGTAAATCTTGACATAGTACTTTCCAAACGTAACATGAAAAGCAAGGAGCTGGCTGAAATTATTGGTATCACCGAGGCAAATCTTTCCATTTTAAAATCTGGAAAGGCGAAAGCCGTGAGGTTTTCAACTCTGGAAGCCATCTGTAAAGCCTTGGATTGCCAACCCGCCGATATTTTGGAATATGTGAATGCTGAACCTGATGGAGATATTGAGGAATAAAATCGTATTTTTGAATTCATCTTAAAAGATTTTCCCGCTATGAAACATTGCCTTTATATTCTTTTGTTTTTGTTGTCTTTTACGGCTATTTCCCAAAATAATTATATCGTAAAAACCGAAGATGGCCGGCGTGTTTTGCTAAAAGCCGACTACACGTGGGAATATATCGATATGCAACCGATGACGCTTGTAGATAGCACTGAAATGAAAGACATCAAGCCCCTAAAACCAAATACCTGTGGTGTAGCGGAAGATTTTGAAGAACCTCAGTTAAATTCAAAAATTCAGAGACAGCTTAAAAAAGGACGCGCCACGATTGAGCATATTAAAAAGAAAGTAGCTAAAGATTATGAGTGCGATGAAAATGACGTTTTACTATTAACAGCTAAGGAAAAAAAATCATACGGTAATTACTCTTTCTGCGCTAATGGAAAGAAGGTGTTTTACAAGCGCAATGGGAATAAAATTATTGAAAAAGGGAAGCTTCTTTAGTTGCTAAATAGCCTCCAGCATTTAGCTTCACTTTTATATTTGTGATATTGCTTCCTTCAAACTACAATCCGTATAAAATGTTAGCTATATTTGTTTTGGAGAGAAATTTCAAATGAAGCACCTTTTAATACTTTTAGTTTTAACTCTTTTTTCGGTAAACCTTTTTTCCCAAGACATCACCAGCAAGGTTAAGGATTCATTATACAAAGAAGACCAATTTTATCTTGGCATCACCTATAATGTTTTGGGCAATCAACCCAGTGGACTAAAACAGCGAAGCTTTTCCCTCGGGTTCCATTTGGGCTACATCAAGGATATGCCCATAAATAAAAGACGCAATAAAGCTATTGGCATCGGTTTAGGATATTCAACAAACTCTTACATTCAAAATATCCTCATCCAAAAGGATAATTCAGGAAATTTTAATTACAGCATTATTGATGGAAGCACAATAAGTTTCACGAAAAATAAGTTTTCCGAACATGTCTTGGAATTACCTATTGAATACCGCTGGCGTACCTCCACGATTTCCGATTACAAATTTTGGCGCATTTATGCTGGCGTAAAATTTGGGTATGCATTTACAAACCGAAGCAAGTTTGAAGGCAGTTTGGGGAAATTGAAATACAGCAACAACGGCGATTTCAATAATTTTCAATACGGGCTTACACTAAGCGTAGGCTACAATACCTGGAACCTTTATGCCTATTACGGCCTCAATCCTATTTTTGCAGATAGCGCCACAATTAATGGCGAAACCTTGGATATGAATGCCGTCAAACTTGGCTTGATGTTCTACATCCTTTAAAGCCTAAATTTTGAAATTAAGTTCGGCCGAAGTTTTTCAAAGGCTCTTTCATATTTTTAATTAACGTGTTTATCGTCAGGTTGAGCGCAGTCGAAACCCTTCAAATCAGCCAAATTTTAAAGCCAATAATTCACCAAAATCAATTGGGGGAACACCCCAATAAAAACGCCCATAGTCAATTCGCCATAGGTATGGGCATTCATATGCAACCGCGATGTAGCTAATGCCCCTGTTATAATACTCATTAAAGCTAAAGTGCCATTAATATTAATGCTAAAATGGATGCCTAAGGCAATAAAAAACATAAAGAGGCCCGATACGGCTACCATATGCAAACTGGCCTTTACCTTAAAAAATGCCAAGGCCAAACAAGAAATATTGGATATTAAAATCCCAACGAAAAAGTAGTACAGCTCCACAGTTTGGCTGGGTTTTATAATGCGTTTAATCACCAAAACAATAACAATAGCATTCAAAATAAGCGGAATGATACGTTCCTGCGTGGTGGCAAGATGAATAGATTTTACCTTGCCGATTGTTTTTAATAGAAAATACAATAGAATGGGGAGAAAAATCGTCAGAATAGTAAGGGATACCAAATGAGCTTTGATGATTTCTTCTGGAATAAATCTGGGCGATTTGGCGAAATAAAAAATAATACCAGCAATCGGCATGATTAACGGATGAAAGATTGCCGATATACTCCTAAGAATATGATTGCCCGTCATATCTTTTTCCTTAAACGGGCCACTGGAATATCCAGTTGTTCCCTATATTTTGCAACGGTACGTCGCGCAATGGGGTAGCCTTTTTCTTTTAGTATTTTCGCCAGGGCTTCATCGGTAAGCGGTTTCCTTTTGTTTTCTTCCTCTATAACGGTTTCAAGGATTTTTTTGATTTCTCGGGTGGAAACATCCTCGCCCTGGTCGTTCTTCATGGATTCCGAGAAGAATTCCTTAATTAACTTCGTGCCATAAGGCGTGTCCACATATTTACTGTTCGCTACTCTTGATACCGTAGAAACATCCATGTCAATTTCATCCGCGATATCCTTTAGAATCATCGGTTTCAATTGACGTTCATCGCCAGTTAAGAAATAATCCTTTTGATAGTGCATAATAGCGCTCATCGTTACAAATAAAGTCTGTTGTCGTTGCTTTATCGCTTCAATAAACCATTTGGCGGCATCCAATTTTTGTTTGATAAACAGTACGGCGTCCTTTTGAGATTTACTCTTGTCCTTCGCATCCTTGTAGCCCTTTAGCATATTGTTGTACTCACGGGACACGTGCAATTCCGGTGCATTTCTGCCGTTAAGAGTTAACTCCAATTCGCCATCTACAATTTTTATGGCGAAATCCGGTACCACATGCTCCACAATACGATTGTTTCCTGAATAGGAGCCACCCGGTTTTGGGTTTAAATGTTCAATTTCAGAAATAGCATCTTTGAGCTGTGCCTCCGTTATATCAAATTTGCTCAACAGTTTTTTATAATGCTTTTTGGTAAAGGCATCAAAAGCTCCATCGATAATTTGAATAGCCAAATCCGTATCCGCATTTTTCTCTTTTCTATGCAGTTGAATACTCAAGCATTCCTGCAAATTTCGAGCTCCCACCCCGGCAGGATCCAATTGATGCACAATTTTCAGTACTTTTTCAATACTATCTTCGGTAGTGTAAACATTCTGCGTAAACGCCAAATCATCCATAATATCGGAAAGCGAACGCCGAATATAACCGCTCTCGTCCACGCTACCCACTAAAAACTCCGCAATATCTCGCTCATCATCCGTTAATCGATATGTGTTCAACTGATTGATTAAATGTTGCGTAAATGAGGTGCCGGCTGCGTAGGGAATGGTTTTCTCGTCATCATCCCCGCTGTAATTATTGGCCTGGGTGCGGTAATCCGGAATTTCGTCGTCGCTCAAATATTCGTCAACGTTAATATCCTCGGCATTTATGGAGTCGCTGTCTCCATAGTCGTCTGCATCGTTATTTAAATCAGCATCCAGATCGTTATCTGCACTTTCCTTGCCCTTTTCCAAGGCAGGATTTTCCTCTAGTTCCTGTTTCAAACGTTGCTCAAAGGCCTGGGTAGGCAACTGGATGAGCTTCATTAACTGAATCTGCTGAGGCGAAAGTTTCTGTGATAGCTTAAACTGTAATTGCTGCTTTAACATGGTTGTTTGGTGTTAATCAAAGATAAAAAAAGCAATACGTAAACCAAAGGTCGTACCAAACTATTCCAATTTAAAAGTTTTATAAAAAAAACAAATGGCCAGCGCCAGTATAACTCTTGAAGATGTGCCTAATGCAATTCCTTAGTTTTTGTTATATTTCAATATTAATCCATAAATCCAACCAATATGCCAACCAAAGGACAAAAAGTAGTCGATCAGTTTAGCGGGGATACCATCGAATTTTTAGAAACCTCGGCCGACACCAATGGCGAACGCGTTACAATGAAGGTTTCCTTAATAAGCAAAGGTCAAACCGTTGATGACCACATCCATATTCTACAAGAAGAATCCTTTAAAATCCTATCAGGTAGAATGACTTATTTTCTTGATGGGCAACAACACTATCTCAATGCCGGTGAGGAAGTTACTTTGCCAAAAAACAAGGCGCACAACCATTATAATACCGATGATGCTCCAGTAGAGTACATTCAAACCATTACCCCCGGGATAGATGTGGATCTATTTATTGAAAATTTGTTCGGGATGATTAATGACGGAAAGGTAAAAGAAGGCAAACTGTCCTTTTTGCAGGCTATGGTAACGGGAAAATACCTAGAAAGCCCTTCCAGACTGGCAACTATCCCTTTGGGCATTCAAAATGTTTTAATGAACACTGTTGGGCCTTTGGCTAGGTTATTAGGGTATAGAGCTATCTATAAAAAATACACTGGTGTAGAAAAATAGCTCAAACCAAAATGAAAAAGAGCAAAAGTCTACGCCCTGATAATCATATCAAAATCGGCCGCAGTGGCCATCACATTCTGAATGATTTCAGGAGCAACCGATTTTTCCTGTGCCCTATCGGAATCTGCCGGCACCCCCATTTGTTCAAAAAAACTTCTAAAACCCTTTGGGCTATGAATATTCACCCATTTGCAGGGCGCATCACTTTTATTCCCAAAGGTATGCAACGTATTTGGTGGCACGTCAACTGACTCTCCGGCTTTGACTACCTTCACTTCTCCGTCGATAAAAAATTCCATTTCTCCTTCAACGATTAAAAAGGATTCCTTGAAGGACTTGTGCATGTGCGGTGGCGGTCCAGATACTTGTGCTGGCGTTTCTGCCAGCATTAAATCATAATCTCCGGTAGTATCAAATACGGTTACTTTATGGCCTAAGACCCATTTTGAATTGGTTGATTTCATTTTATAAGACATTTGTCTCACAAACATATTAATAATTTTTGAAATATCAAAAACTTATAAGATATTTGTCTCATGAGAGAAGATTACATTAATACGGGAAGAAGCAATCAGAAACAGAGTACCAGAGACAAGATTCTTAAAAGCACCCACAATTTTTTAAAAGGCGGGTTGGATTTTAGCCTCGAAGACGTTGCTACAAAAGCAGGTGTTTCTCGGGCTACCATATATAGATACTATTCTAATGTTGACGTTCTGGCTTCCGAAGCAAGTTTAGACATCAACACCCTAAGCCCGGCGGAACTATTAGAAACATTGCAAGGCAAAAGCCTGAAAGACACTATTCTCGGCATTCAAGATTACTTTAACCAGCTTGCCATAGAAAATGAAAATGCCTTCCGAAAATACCTAAGCTTTAATTTAGCTTCGGCATCTTCCAAATCTACCCGAGGGGCCAGACGCGAAAAAGCCCTACAACTTGCTTTGAAAAACACCGGTTTTACAACTGCCAAAAAAAACGAAATGAGCCATTTGTTTACATTATTTATGGGTATTGAACCCATCATCGTGGCAAAGGACGTATCTATGCTTGATAATAGCCAAGCGCTGGATCATCTTAAAAAGGGACTTTTATTGATGATGGAAAATTTTGGGATTGACTAAGCCGGATTTATTTGTCCAAATTCTCTCAATTCCATCGATTATTTCTAAAGCAGATTGCAACCTGTTTCGCACCTCAATTCGACTAAAAAATACTTGTCAAAAAAGCCAACCCACTGTTTGGTAATCAAATATTTAATCGTAGATTTGCAAACTCTTTTTCAGAAAGAGGAATGTTTAATCAGAAAAATAAGTAAGTGTGGACACATTAAGCTACAAAACGATTTCGGCCAACAAAGCTACTGTTGATAAGCAGTGGGTAGTTGTTGATGCTGAAAATCAAGCGCTTGGTCGTTTAGCTTCTAAAGTTGCAAAACTTTTAAGAGGTAAGCACAAGCCAAACTTCACGCCACACGTTGATTGCGGAGATAACGTAATTGTTATCAATGCTGAAAAAATCAACTTATCTGGAAACAAGTGGAACGATAAAACGTATATCCGTCACACAGGTTACCCAGGAGGGCAAAGAAGTTTAACTGCTACTGAAATGTTCGGAAAAAACCCTGCACGTTTAGTAGAAAAATCAGTAAAAGGAATGCTACCTAAAAACAAATTAGGGTCAGCTTTATTCCGTAACCTAACGGTTGTAGTTGGTACTGAGCACAAACACGAGGCTCAAAAACCAAAAGCAATCAATTTAAACGAATTTAATTAATGGATGTAATTCACAAAATCGGCCGTAGAAAGACGGCTGTTGCTCGTGTGTATGTTGCCGAAGGAAAAGGTAACATCACGGTGAACAAAAAAGACTTAGCGAGTTACTTTACCACTGCCACGTTGCAGTACAAGGTAAAGCAACCATTGGCTTTGACTAACAATGATGGCAACTTTGATATTACAGTAAATGTATATGGCGGTGGTATCACTGGTCAAGCAGAAGCTGTACGTTTAGCTATCTCTCGCGCAATGTGCGAAATAGATGCTGAAAACAGAGGTATCCTAAAGCCAGAAGGTTTGTTAACAAGAGACCCAAGAATGGTAGAGCGTAAGAAATTCGGTCAGAAGAAAGCGCGTAAGAAATTCCAGTTCTCTAAACGTTAATATTCCAAAACTCTTAATTCAGAATCTGAAAGGTCAGATTCTGAATTACTTTTTTTTATTGAAAAGATCCTGAAACGAGTTCAGGACATTGAAACCAGTTATTGTTGTCTATTTCGCGAAAGCGGAAAGATTTAGTTTAGCATCTAAATGGTTAAGGCGATTTGAAAGATGACCACTTAATCATTGCTAATTCAACAGAACGTAAACTATTACAAAAAATGGCAGTAGAAGTAAAAGAACTACTAGAAGCAGGTGTACACTTTGGACACCTTACACGTAAGTGGGACCCAAACATGGCACCTTACGTTTATATGGAGCGTAACGGCATCCATATTATCAACCTTTACAAAACAGCAGCTAAAATTGATGAAGCTGGAGCGGCATTGGCAAAAATTGCAGCTTCAGGACGCAAAATCTTGTTCGTAGCTACTAAAAAGCAAGCGAAGGACATCGTTGCTGAAAAAGCTAGCGCCATCAACATGCCTTACATCACTGAAAGATGGCCAGGTGGTATGTTGACCAACTTTGTAACTATCAGAAAAGCGGTCAAGAAAATGGCCTCTATCGATAGGATGAAGAAAGACGGCACATTTAACACGTTATCTAAAAAAGAACGTTTACAAGTTGACCGTTTAAGAGCTAAGCTTGAAAAGAACTTAGGTTCTATTAGCGACATGACGCGTTTACCAGGTGCTTTATTTGTTGTGGATATCAAGCGTGAGCACATTGCAATTAAGGAAGCACAGAAATTAAACATTCCAATCTTTGCAATGGTGGATACCAATTCAGACCCACGTCAAGTGGATTATGTAATCCCCGCAAACGATGATGCTTCTAAATCAATCAATAAGATTTTAACCCACGTTACTGATGCTGTAGCTGGTGGTTTGGCAGAACGTAAAGCTGAAAAAGAAGCTGGAGCAGCTGAAAAAGACGCACCTAAAGCTGAAGCCAAAAAAGCTGAAGCAGTTGTAGCCGAGGAAGAAGAATAAATAACACAAATACAACATTGAAGTCGTTTAGTTATTTTCTCTTCGAAATAAATTAAACGGCTTTTTTAAATTAAAAATATCATGAGTACTACAGTAAAAATTACAGCCCAAGAGGTTAATAAATTAAGACAAGCTACAGGCGCAGGTATGATGGACTGCAAAAAAGCCTTAGTTGAAGCTGAAGGTGATTTTGATAAAGCGATTGAAATCCTTCGTAAAAAAGGACAAAAAGTAGCCGCTAAGAGAGCAGACAGAGAATCTACTGAAGGTGCAGCCGTTGCAAAAGTTAACGCTGACAATACTGTTGGTGTTGCCATTGTTTTAGGTTGTGAAACTGACTTTGTTGGTAAAAACGAAAACTTCTTAGCATTGGCTAGCCAACTTGGTGAGATTGCATTAGGCACTTCTTCTAAAGAAGAGTTTTTAGCTGCCGATTTTGACGGTATGACCGTTGCTGACAAATTAGTTGAGCAAACTGGTGTTATTGGGGAAAAACTGGACATTAAGGCTTTTGAAAAAGTTGAAGCCGCTTATGTTGGCTCTTACGTACATATCAATAAAATTGCAGCTATCGTTGGGTTTTCTAGCGTTGTAGATAACGTTGAAACTCTAGCTAAAGATGTAGCAATGCAAATCGCTTCTATGGGAGCAACTACATTATCTTACAAAGATTTTGACCCAGCTTATGTAGCATCTGAAACTGAAGCTAGAATTGCTGCTATCGAAAAAGACAACGAAGAATTGGCACGTTTAGGTAAAACATTGAAAAATTTACCAAAATACATTTCTCAGTTACAATTAACTCCTGAAGTTATTGCTCAAGCTGAAGAAGATGCAAAAGCTGAATTGAAAGCTGAAGGTAAGCCTGAGCAAATCTGGGACAGAATTTTACCAGGTAAAATGCAACGTTTCATCTCTGATAACACTACCTTGGATCAAGAGCAGTGTTTATTAAACCAAAACTTCATTAAAGACGAGAAGAAAACTGTTGAAGCTTATGTTTCTTCTTATGGTGAGGTCGAAATCACTAGTTTTAAACGTGTAACCCTAGGGTAATTCTTAACGGGTTTCATTATAAATTAAACCACTGTTTTTTTTAAATGGTGGTTTTTTTATGTCTTAAATCCAAAGTAAATTCAGTGTAAGAAATAAAAAAATAATGTAGTTTTGCTAAACTTCAGTAGAAACAACTAATGAAATACAAAAGAATACTCCTTAAACTATCAGGCGAAGCCTTAATGGGAAAACGCCAATACGGCATCGATCCTGACCGCTTGGCGGAATACGCCAATGACATCAAAACGATAACTGACAAAGGTGTTGAAGTCGCCATTGTTATTGGAGGTGGTAATATTTTCCGTGGTGTGGCCGGAGCTAGCAATGGCATGGACCGAGTTCAAGGCGACCATATGGGCATGCTAGCTACCGTCATTAATGGTTTAGCGTTGCAAAGTGCGCTTGAGAATGCTGGGGTCCCTACGCGGTTACAAACAGCAATTAAAATTAATGAGGTGGCTGAGCCTTTTATACGTAGAAAAGCAATGCGCCATCTGGAAAAAGGACGTGTGGTAATTTTTGGTGGTGGCACGGGAAATCCTTATTTTACAACAGATTCCGCTGCTGTATTACGGGCCATTGAGATAGAGGCAGATGTGATTTTAAAAGGTACGCGGGTAGATGGTATTTATAATACCGACCCTGAAAAGGACAGTTCAGCCACAAAGTTCAATACGATATCATTTGAAGATGTATTAAAGCGAGGGTTAAAAGTTATGGATACCACAGCATTTACACTGAGCCAAGAGAATGAATTACCTATAATCGTGTTTGACATGAACAAAAAAGGAAACCTACTTAAAGTGGTTTCCGGGGAAAGCATCGGGACTGTGGTCAATATCTAATTGAAAAGTGTCTTGTCGCTTAGTGGCGAATTCCTTTAAATCTGTCATTCACGTGATCCCGATAGCTATCGGGACAGGAATCTAAAATAAAAATGTTTTATTTTGGCTTAATTTTTGAATCTTTTGTTACTGAGCGCAGTCGAAGTATTGATAATTAAATTTTTAAAAGATGAACGAAGACATACAATTTATAATAGATTCCGCCAAGGAGGCCATGGATTCCGCTATGAAGCACCTGGAAAAGCAGTTGGTCAACATCAGGGCGGGCAAAGCAAGCCCAGCCATGCTGGGAAGTGTAATGGTGGACTATTATGGCTCTCAAACGCCTTTGAATCAAGTAGCCAATGTGAATACCCCGGACGGAAGGACAATCACCGTGCAACCTTGGGAAAAAAGTATGCTACAAGAAATTGAGCGTGGCATCATGATTGCTAATCTAGGTTTTAACCCAATGAACAATGGTGAAAGCATAATCATCAATGTGCCACCGTTAACCGAGGAACGCAGAAAAACCCTTGCAAAACAAGCCAAGGCCGAAGCAGAGGATGCTAAGATTGGCGTTAGAAATGCTAGAAAAGATGCCAATAACGATATCAAAAAGCTGGATGATGTTTCGGAAGATCTTCAAAAGAATGCCGAAATTGACATACAAGAAATGACCGATACCTACGTTAAGAAAATAGATGATATCTTTGAAAATAAAGAAAAAGAAATAATGACGGTATAAAGGAAGCGACGGAAAAGTCGCTTTTTTTCTTAAAACCCAGTTTTCGTTTACTAACTAATGCTAAAATTTTGTGCTTTCCTTCTATGTCTTTGCCTTAGTTATCTGGTACAAGCACAAAATTCGACTGAACATCCATTTGAAACCCAAAAAGATTCTACTAACAAGGATTTCTTGTTAAAACAATTGGGCAACGGGTATCTCCACACAAAATATTTTGATTTTGACCTTCGATACCTCGTAAAATACAATCAGTATGAGGGTTTGCGAACTGGATTAGGAGGCATTACCAATGAAAATTTCTCAAATAAATTCCGAATCAATTCCTATCTGGTTTATGGGTTTGCCGACCAACGTTTTAAATATAGTGTAGGTGGCGGGGTACGACTTGCACCCCAAACCAACACATGGCTGAACTATTCCTATACCGACGATCTTCAGGAAACGGGTAGTTCAAAGTTTTTAACTGACACAAGGTTTTTCCAGTTTTTTGAACCCCGTTTGTTGAATATCGATTTGTTCCATAAACATATCACACATGCGATTTCTTTGGAACACCAATTGCACCCCAAATTATCTTCTGGGCTACAGTTTGCTATTAGTAATGTAGAACCGACTTACAGCTATCAGTACGCCTTAGATGGGGATACATGGAGTAAATTTAATCTTAGTACCGCCACCGTATCATTGGCCTGGAGTCCTTTCAATAAATTTAAGGACACTGAAGATATGCTGCCCGAAATGAAAGAAGGCTTTCCAAAATTCACAATGCAGTTGACAAAAAGTTATAAGGGCGTATTTGATGGCGATTTCAATTTTGTCAAATTAGACCTCAAAACCATTCATCGCATTGAACATAAAAATGAAAATATTTCGGAATTCACTTTCGTGTCGGGCATTGCAAGGGGAAATACACCTCTTACTCATCTATATCACGCTTATCCTAACAATATCAACAAGGAAACAGTGATGCAACGTTTTTCGGTAGCAGGACTGACCAGTTTTGAAACCATGTACTTTAACGAGTTTTTTTCGGACAAATTCACCACCGCGCAGCTTAAACATTATTTAAAACCCTTCAATATTTCGCAACGTTACAAGCCCCAACTGGTATTGATCACTCGCTACGCTATTGGAGACATGAAAAATCCGGAACGTCATCAAAATGTCACCTTCGGTTCACTAAAAAAAGGCTATACGGAATCAGGGTTTGAACTGAACAAATTGCTCTTTGGTTTTGGTTTGAGCTTTACTTATCGTTACGGGGCTTATCACCTCCCGTCTATTGCTGATAATGTGGCCTTTAAATTCACTTTTAACTTAACATTATAGGGGTTTTAACCACACTTACTACATTGTTTTTTCTACCTTTGCCCATCGTTATAAAAACGCATGTTTAAATTATTGACAAAAGACTTTTGGGACCTGACCGCTAGGATTATTCTTCGGAATAAAATAGTGATTCTTGTTGGGATTATCATTGCAACCTATCTGTTCAGCACCCAATGGGACAATATGCGTTTTAGCAATACCGAGGCGAACCTGCTTCCCGACCACCACGAAGCCAACATCAGCTACAGCAACTTTTTGGACACCTTCGGAGAAGAAGGCAATTTGATCGTCATCGGCGTGAAAGATACGGCCGTATTTGATGTAAAACTCCTCAATGCCTGGAACAGGTTTTGTGGGGAATTTAAAAGCTATGATGCCATTGAAGCCGTTATTTCAATAAAAGATCTTCAAAAGCTAGTAAAAAATTCTGAAGAAGAACGCTTCGTTTTAGAGCCATTTATCAAGGACTCGATAACAAGTGTTGCGCAAATTGAGACCTTGCAAAACGAGCTATTCAACAAGTACCCTTTTTACGATAATTTTCTGTTTAATAGCGAAACCAAAACGATTCGTACCGCTCTATATTTTGAGAAATCACTAGTAAACACTTCCACTAGAAAGGAGTTCGTGCTCAATATTTTAGAACCAAAAATAGAGGCTTTTGAAAAGGATTACGGACTGGACGTTCGCGTTTCAGGTATGCCATATATCCGCACCAAAAATGCAGAAAACATTATTGGCGAAATCGGCAAATTTGTCTTGGCCGCCATGTTAGTCACCTCATTGATCTTCTTTTTCTTTTTCAGGTCGTTTCGGGCCACTTTTATCTCACTTATCGTGGTATGCATTGGGGTTATGTGGACCTTGGGCATTATCGGTTTGCTCAAATATGAAATCACCGTATTAACGGCACTTATTCCACCTTTGATCATCGTTATTGGCATACCAAACTGTATTTTCCTTATTAACAAATATCAACATGAGGTGAAATTGCATGGGAATAAAGTTAAATCCTTGCAACGGGTTATTACCAAAATCGGTAATGCCACCTTGATGACCAATGTTACTACTGCATCGGGTTTTGCAACTTTTATTCTGACGGAAAGTACCCTTTTAAAAGAATTCGGTATTGTTGCCTCCTTGAGTATTCTGGCCATATTTATTCTTTGCCTTCTAATTATTCCAATCATTTATACCTTTCTTCCATTCCCGAAGGACCGCCATTTGGAACATTTAAACAAGCGTTGGATAGGCGGATTTGTAGACTGGATGGAACGGATGGTAAGGCAACGCCGCATTGCCATTTATGCCATATCTTTTTTGCTGGTGATTGTGAGTATGATTGGCATGTATCAAATTAAGATTTCGGGGAGTTTGATTGAAGATATGCCTCAAGAATCGCAATTTGTAAATGATATCCGGTTTTTTGAAGAGGAATTTGACGGTATTTTGCCGGTTGAAATTATGGTAGACACCAAGCGTAAAAAAGGTGTGATGAAACTGTCCACCTTAAAGCGAATGGATCAGATTGAAACTTATATTGAGGAAACCCCCGAACTTTCAAAACCCATTTCGGTAGTTGGGCTGGTAAAATATTCAAAACAGGCCTATTACAATGGCAACCCTAAATATTACCAGCTTCCCACCTCACAGGAAAACAGTTTTATTCTATCTTATGCCAAAAACTCATCTTCGGATGTAGACTTACTGAAAAATTTTGTGGATAGCACGGGACAATATGCCCGCATTACCACCTTTATGAAGGATATCGGTACCGATAAAATGGAGCGTATCCAAGAAAACCTCCAAGAAAAAATCGACAAGGTTTTTCCAACGGAACAATATGATGTATCCCTAACCGGAAAGGCCCTCGTATTCCAAAAAGGGACAAAATATTTGATTAAAAATCTAGCCATATCCTTGTCTTTGGCCATTTTGTTGATTTCATTGTTCATGGCCTATATGTTCCGCTCGGGGAGAATGATTATTGTATCGTTAATCCCTAACCTGTTGCCTCTTTTGGTTACCGCAGGCTTAATGGGCTACATTGGCGTCCCTATAAAACCGTCTACCATTTTGGTGTTTAGTATTGCCTTCGGTATTTCGGTGGACGATACCATTCACTTTTTGGCCAAATACCGTCAGGAACTCCAAGCCAACAAATGGAAAATTAAACCGTCCGTTTACGGTGCACTCCGTGAAACCGGGGTCAGTATGTTTTATACTTCTATCGTCCTGTTTTTTGGGTTTTCGGTATTTACCATTTCCAGTTTTGGGGGTACCGTAGCTTTGGGAGCTTTGGTTTCAGCAACACTATTGTTCGCCATGCTGTCCAATTTATTGCTATTGCCTTCGCTATTATTATCCTTAGAACGAAGCATAGCCAACAAGGAAGTGTTAAGAAAACCGCCTATCAATATTATTCCTGAGGAAGATGACAAGGAGGAGGAAGCTGCTGTAAATGAAGCCTAATTACACTTTAAAACCTGATTTTAAATAATTAACCCAAATTTTATCTGATTTTTAGATTTTAGAATTTGATTTTTCAAGTTTGAAACCATTATATTTACTGTTCAAAACCCTTAAGTATGCAGTTATATTCTGTCTCTCAGTTATTAAAACAAGAAAATAAGCTACCAGAAGTAGAAGTAAAAGGCTGGGTTAGAACCTTTAGGGCGAATCGATTTATAGCTTTAAACGATGGCTCTACTTTGAATAATATCCAATGCGTAGTTGATTTTGAAAACATGGAAGAGGCTGTTTTAAAACGCATTACCACTGGGGCCGCACTGCACATTAAGGGTGAATTGGTAGAAAGCCAAGGCAAAGGACAGGCCGTAGAAATTATAGTGAGCGAGTTGGAAGTTTTGGGCGATTCCGACCCAGAAGCCTATCCTATTCAACCCAAAAAACATTCCTTCGAATTTTTGCGCGAACATGCCCATTTAAGGACGCGCACCAATACGTTCAGTGCCGTGATGCGATTGCGTTCTGCGCTGTCCTACGCCATTCATAAATATTTTAACGACCATGGGTTTTACTACATGCACACCCCGATTATCACAGGCAGTGATGCCGAAGGAGCAGGCGAAATGTTTAAAGTGACGAAACTAGATGCTAAAAACCCACCGATAAACGGCAATGGCAAGGTGGACTACTCCAAGGATTTCTTCGGAAAGGAAACCAATTTGACCGTTTCGGGACAATTGGAGGCCGAAACTTATGCCATGTCTTTGGGAAAAGTGTATACCTTTGGCCCCACATTTCGAGCTGAAAACTCCAATACCTCCCGCCATTTATCTGAATTTTGGATGATTGAGCCCGAAGTGGCTTTTATGGATTTACCGGGCAACATGGATTTGGCCGAGGATTTTATGAAATATGTGCTGAACTATGTTTTGGAACACAATCGTGACGATTTGGATTTTCTGGAGCAACGCCTTTTAAATGAGGAAAAAACAAAACCCCAGGCGGAACGTAGCGATATGGCACTAATTGAAAAATTAAGGTTTGTCATTGACAATAATTTTAAGCGAGTTAGCTATACCGAAGCCATTGATATTTTGCGCAACTGCAAACCTAATAAAAAGAAAAAATTCAAGTTCCCGATTGAGGAATGGGGTATCGATCTGCAAAGTGAACACGAGCGTTTTTTGGTAGAAAAACACTTCAAATGCCCTGTTATCCTTTTTGATTATCCTGCCAATATCAAAGCCTTTTATATGCGCTTAAATGATGATGGCAAAACCGTTCGCGCAATGGATATACTATTCCCTGGAATTGGCGAAATCGTCGGCGGCTCCCAACGGGAAGAACGCTTGGAAGTGCTAAAAGAAAAAATGGCCGCATTGGATATCCCCGAAGAAGAGCTGTGGTGGTATTTGGATTTGCGCAAATACGGTACGGCAGTACACTCCGGTTTTGGGCTTGGTTTTGAGCGTTTAGTAATGTTTGTTACCGGAATGGGCAATATTAGGGACGTGATTCCTTATCCGAGGACGCCTCAAAATGCGGAGTTTTAGTAAGCTTATTTTGAAGTTAACCTAAAGTCGTTACGAGTCCCATTTTGCATTTTGTTGAAAAATTCTGCATTGCAGGGTTAAAGGATACGACAGAAG
Organism: Hyunsoonleella aquatilis; assembly: GCF_014270105.1. Lineage (GTDB taxonomy): Bacteria > Bacteroidota > Bacteroidia > Flavobacteriales > Flavobacteriaceae > Jejuia > Jejuia aquatilis. The sequence continues at coordinate 9,136 of NZ_JACNMF010000001.1, read as the reverse complement.
CTGTATGGCACAAAGCTACGATTACACAGGTGTTGGCAACAATTGCCCTGTCATAAGCACGATCTACAATAGCCGCTTTCATCTTCTCTTTTATGAAGATTCCCTAAAAAGAGGGAAGCGGATGCAAATCATTGAATCTTTACTGCATATCTAATAATATTTAGTATCTTAACGTAATCATGTAAATTTTCAATTTCAATGTAAACGAAAAAGCATATGAAGAAAGTACTCCTTTTAACTCTACTGTTATCTTGCCTATCCATGGGAAAGAAAACTGAAAAAGTACTTCCCATTCTTGGAATAGCCCATGTGGGGTTTCAGGTCTCAAGCTTAGAGCAATCGCGTGCCTTCTATACGGCTTTCTATGGATTTGAATTCGCCTTTGCGGCGTATGAAGATCGAGAGGCCTGGTACTTAAAAATCAACGACAACCAGTTTGTGAAGTTAGTCTCAAAGCCTGAGGGGACGGATAACAATCGGTTAGTGGAAGTGGCATTTCAGGTATCAGACATAAAAACTACTGTCGCATTGCTCCGAGAAAGAGGACTCGATCCAGCACCCGTGGAAAAAAAATCCGATGGCACCTTGTCGAGTGTTCTTGTGGATCCGAACGGACATAACCTGATTTTTGTGGAATACACTTCCGATTCTAAACAAACACTAGCACGAGGCAAGCATCTAGGGTCCAGGCGGGTTTCTGACCGTTTGCTTCATGTGGGCATCACCATTGCAGACGAAGAGGCGGCCAACAAATTGTATCGAGACGCTTTGGGCTTTCAGGAGATTTGGCGTGGATCGCGTAAGGATGGTGGTCCAGATGCTTGGGTGAATATGCAGTTACCGGGAGATAGAGGCGACTACATTGAGTATATTCTCATTAACGATATGAAACTAAATCGAAGGCAAATGGGAACAATGCACCATATGTGCCTTTTGACTGATGATATTCAAAAGGCGCATCGCGATCTGTTATTTAATGCCTTGCCCGATCTTGAACGCTATGAGCCATTGATTGCCCGTAACAACCGCTGGGTTTGTAATGTGCACGATCTCGATGGTACGCGTTGTGAATTAATGGAATCAAAACCGGCGGTGACAAAATGATGAATATAATAATACCTTCACGTTTCTCCCTGTTGGCAATCCTATTTTTAATATTGAGTCCATTTATTCTTCCACAAACAAGTTTTGCACAGGACGAACTAGCTACGACTGTGGCTGAAAAAGAAAGTCCTCGTTTCTTCGGTGCAAGACGCGGCGCCTTGCCAGACGTTAAACAAGGAATTGCCCGAGGTGAAACCTCGCTAGTGCCAGCCTACCAAGCCCTGCTGAGGGTGGCGGACGAAGCTTTAGAGATAAAACCCCCAACGGTAACAAACAAAAAACGACATCCCGTCACGGGGAATCTAAATGACTACTATACTCAGGCTCCCTACCTTTGGCCTGACCCTTCGAAATCAGACGGTCTGCCCTACCTCCCAAAAGACGGCATAATAAATCCGGAATCCAGAAACCCTGATTTCGCCGATTATTCACGCGGCCATGAAATCGGCCACTTGGTGGAATCGCTCGCCCTTGCTTATTACCTTAGTGGCGAGGAGTCTTACGCCGCACATGCAGCCCGGTGCCTGCGAGTTTGGTTTATCAACCCCGCTACGCGAATGAATCCCCACCTGAAGTATGCACAAGCGGTACCCGGTCGAAACCAAGGGCGGTATATTGGAATGATTGAAGCGGGCGGTGTAGTGAAGGCGGTGGACGCTGCAGGGCTATTGGATGGATCGAGGCATTGGAGCGAAGACGATCGGGCGGCACTGGAGATTTGGATATCGGAATTTCTGGATTGGTTTATGAATAGCGATTATGGCCGCGAAGAGATTCAGATGCGACAGAATCATGGGACTATGTTCGACGTAAGAGTCGTACGCATGGCTCTGGCTTTGGGCAAGTACGACCTAGCTCGTGAAAGGCTAGAGTCGGTAAAAGAAAACCGTATTGCTCGTCAAATAGAACCGGATGGAGCACAGCCCATGGAGCTGCGTCGCACTAAGTCGTTTAACTACTCCGAAATGAATTTGACGGGGCTTACTGAGCTTGCAACTCTTGGCGAGTGGGTCGGGGTAGATTTGTGGACCTACGAGACGGCAGATGGCCGTAGTATCCGGCGAGCGCTAGAATTCCTTAGGCCTTATGTCGAAGAAGTGCCAGAAGGTTGGCCTCCCAGGGTCTGGCACTACAAGCAGGTGGTTCCCTTTCTGCCAGAGATTCTCGCTCCTGCATTTCGTATGGCGAGCATAGGGTATCAGGATGAGGAGTACGAAGCGATTGTTTCGCAGTTCCCTAGTTTTAGGGAATCAAGCTTTCAGCTAAAGCATCCAAAACGCTCGTTTTGAGCTTGCTCGTCATGGAATATTCGGTTGCATTGTATGTACTATTAACACATCAATAAGGCCCCAGAATCTATAACCGATTTTAAAAGACTAAAAGAACCTGAAGCCCACGGCTATAAATGCAAAACACTGAAGATTTATTCAAGGTTATGTAACATCCATTGATAAAACCTTTTGATGTAAGCATATGTAAAACAAATATTGAATACACCTTGATTAGGAAAGCAACCAACTAACACTACAATGCAAAATCGAAGAAAATTTATTAAAAACTCGTCCATGGCGACAATCGGATTGACATCTGGTTTACTGTCATCGGCCATGTCTATGACATCGGTCATGGGGGCGAACGAAAAAATCCGGATGGGCTTTATCGGCCTTGGTAACCGCGGAACTTTGTTGTTGAACTGGTTTATGGAAAACCCTGATGTTGAAGTGGCCGCCTTATGTGATGTTTACGAACCCTACACCCTGCGCGATCGCTCAAAGGTGGCCGAGCGTTATCTTGAAATCGGCAAAGTCCCAAAAATGGGAGAAGCATTCGGATCGAAGGTAAAACGTTATACCGATTTTCGAAAACTACTTGAGCAAAAAGATATAGATGCGGTATGTATCGCAACCCCGGATCACTGGCATGCGATACAGACGATTGCCGCTTTGGAGGCAGGAAAACACGTTTATGTTGAAAAACCATTGACTATTACCATTCAAGAGGGTCGGGCCATGGTGAATGCACACAAGAAATCCGGTAAGGTCTGTGCCGTCGGATTGAACCGCAGGGGCTCATCGATTTACCAACATTTGGCCAAAGAAGTCCAGAGTGGCATTATCGGTAAGGTCACTACTGCCCGCGCACAACGCACCAGCAATATGTACCCTAATGGCATTGGTATGCTTCAACCGGAGGAACCGCCAAAGGATTTTGATTGGGATATGTGGTTGGGGCCTCGGGCTTTCCGGCCGTATCAATATAATATCGCCCCATATTTTTTCCGTTGGTGGAAAGAATACTCATCCCAAATGGGCAACTGGGGGGTGCATTTTATGGATGTCATCCGTTGGATGTTGAATGAGCAGGCTCCAGTTGCCATAACCGCTACCGGCGGAAAATTTGCGGTTCAAGATGATCGTAATATTCCCGATACCATGGAAGTTCTCTTTGAAATGCCTTCAAAATCGATAATAAAATTCAGTATCCATGAAGCCAGTGGAGGTGGTGCAATTTCCGGAGGGGAAGTTGAATTGCACGGGGCAAAGGGTAATTTAATCGCCGACCAAAATGGCTATTCGATATCATCCGCGCAACCCGGACAGTTTCAGACCTGGAACACCTTAGTTGAGCCAGTTGAAAAGAAATTGGAGGGTGGTGCCGAATTCGGAGATATGGGAAGCAAAGAGAATTCCACGGGCAACCTTATCCGTAATTTCTTGGATTGTATAAAAGATGGCGGCGAGCCACTTTGCTCGTTGGAAGAGGGCCACCGCTCCACAAGTTTTGCCCATTTGGCCAATATTTCATTGGAACTAGGGCAACGCATTGAATGGGATGCGGTGAACGAACGTATAACCAATAGTGAAAAGGCAAACGAATACCTGCACTACGAATATCGCGCCCCTTGGAGACTCTAAATTAGTAAGACCATGAAGAATCATCGAAGAAAGTTTATAAAGCAAACAGTCCTTGCGGCAGCTGCCATTCCCTTTTCAAATGTTATGGCTGCAACCAAAAGTGGGCAGAAATCAAAACCGTATCCTATCAGTTTGTTTACCAAGCCGCTCGATAAATATGGCCCTGATTTTTTGATGGATACCGTAAAAATGGCAGGTTTTGATGGACTAGATCCGACCGTTAGGCCAAAAGGTTGTGTATTGCCGGAAGCGGTGGAAGTTGATTTACCCAAAATCATCGAAATGGCAAAACAAAAAGGATTGACCGTTGAAATGATAGTAAGTAACATCTCAAAGGCTGACGACCCAATGGCTGAAAAGGTTTTATCTACCGCTGCCAAACATGGGATTACACATTATCGTTTAGGGTACTATAAATATGATCTGAAGCTTGGGGTACGCTCTTCCATTGAAAAGATAAAAAGCGAAATGGAAGCACTAGCCGAAATGAATAGACGTATAGGAATCCAAGGAGGCTATCAAAATCATGCAGGGACTTGGTTTGGAGCTTCTATGTGGGATTTGGCGGAAGTGCTGCACGATATTCCCAAAGAGTGGATGAGCAATCAGTTCGATATTCGACATGCGGTTTGCGAAGGCAACAAATCTTGGATAACATCTATGCACCTATTGGCAGAAAAAATAGGCTCCCTTGCTATAAAGGATTTCACATGGGATGTTGGTAGAGGCCAATCGAAAGTGAAAAAACTTCCGCTTGGAGAGGGCATCGTCGATTTCGATTTATATTTTAAAACCCTAAAAACTTTGGGCATTGTTGCGCCCATAACGCTTCACGCGGAATATGAATTGCTAAGTACTGAAGAAGAAAGATTATCGCCATTGCAACAACAGAAAATTTTGGTTTCAAAACTTAAAAAAGATGTGGATTTCATCCGCGAGAAACTTGTAAAACATCAGCTAAACTAGCCACATGGAAAACAATTCACGAAGAACATTTATAAAAAACGGATTGTTAGCCTCTGGGGCAATGGCCGTTACCCATCCTGTAAATCTTTTTGCCAATTCAAAAGAACAAGCAATGAAAAACATTACAATAAAAACCGTAAACTCTAATTTCGAGAGAGAACCGCTCATCCGTCCCTTTGGATTTAAAGGCGGGTATATGTCCGAAATCTGGCAAACCATCAGTTTTCTGGAAAGTACTTCCGGACAGCATCAAATCGGTCTTTGTACACAAAATGTGCTCTGGTCCGATGCGAAGGTTTTTGCCAATAATTCAGAAAGTGCCGGCAATGCGCTTATGTATGCCATAACGGAACGGGCACAACAAATGATCAAAGGGCAAAGTTTTACGAGTCCCGTTGATTTGCTTGACCAAATGCTTCCCGAAGTGTACGAATATGCCAAGAAAGTAACTTCTAATCCAGATTTGAGAAAGACCTTTGCCTTGAATGCATTGGTCGGTGTGGATAATGCCCTATGGCTTTTGTACGCACAAGAAAACGGATTCACCACTTTCGATGACATGATTCCGAAGGCGTACAAACCATCGCTTTCACATAATCATGAAAAAGTGGCGGCTATTCCATTGATGGCGTACACGATTCCCATTGATGAGATTAAAACAGCGGTGGATGACGGGTATTTTTTTATGAAGATAAAAATCGGGCAGCCGGGCTCACAACAAGAAATGCTTGAAAAGGACAAAGCCAGATTATCGGCCATTCACAAAGCCATTGGCGATGTACGTACGCCCTATTCGAAAAATGGAAAATTGCCCTATTACTTTGATGCCAATGGAAGATATGAGAAGAAAGAGACTTTGCTACAGCTTTTGGATCATGCCAAAAAAATAGGTGCTTTTGAACAAATAGCCATCATCGAAGAACCTTTTGCCGAGGAACTTGAATTCGATGTTTCCGATATTCCCGTTCGGCTAGCGGCCGATGAAAGCGCCCACACCGATGAAGACGCCATTAAACGTATGGAAATGGGCTATAAGGCCATAGCTTTAAAGGCGATAGCGAAAACCTTAAGCATGACAATGAAAATCGCCCAAGCGGCCTATGAACGTGATATTCCCTGTTTTTGTGCCGACCTTACGGTCAACCCGATATTGGTCGAATGGAACAAAAATGTGGCGGCACGACTAAAGCCTTTCCCGGGGATGGGACATCTCGGTCTTGTTGAAAGTAACGGCCATCAAAACTATAAAAACTGGAACACCATGTTGACTTACCATCCGCATCCAAATGCCAGTTGGGTAAACGCGAAAAAAGGTGTTTACGAGTTAAACGAGGATTTCTATGGGAAAAGTGGCGGTATTTTTGACCGCTCGGAACATTATGAATCTATCTTTGCAAAGCCCTAGTTAAGTTTAAAAATTGTCGCAGTGGCTATTTCCTTTGGTGGGTTCTTTACAACCATAAGAGAAAAAGATGACTGGCACCTCTAGTAAGCCACTAGCTTGAAGACCGTTTTAGTTCGCCTCTTTTCTTCTAGCAATTTAATAATTCAAAGTAAAGGAGACCGTTAGCTATAATTTGTACAAAAATTCAGTACCATAATATTGACATGAGTTTTAATCCTCTCTTTTGTGCTTTCTTGTCTATTTTCTACTTCACACCCTCAATATGATTCCCAACAGTCCTTAAACCTTCATCTACATTTACATAATTAGGATCTATTTGCTCAACATTTTGAAAGTAAGCACATTGCAAACTAATTTGCAGTCACCAAATTCTTGAAATAACAAGAGGGAAGCGAACGGAAATAAGGCAATCTTTACTAAATACCTAGTAATATTTTAGTATCTTAAACTCGCTCCTAGCGCTTTTCAACCTCAATCTAAACACAAAAACGTATGAAGAAATTACTCGTTTTAACCCTAATAGTATCTTGGCTGTCGATGGGAATGAAAACTAAAAAAACACTGCCCATCTTGGGAATAGCCCACGTGGCGTTTCAAGTATCAAGCTTGGAACAATCGTGTGCCTTCTATTCGGATATCTATGGATTCGAATTCGCCTTTGCGGCGTATGAGGATCAGGAGACTTGGTATTTAAAAATCAACGACGACCAGTTCGTGAAGTTGGTCTCAAAGCCTGGGGGGACGGATGACAATCGGTTGGTGGAAATTGCTTTTCAGGTTTCGGACATCGAAACTACTGTCGGGATGCTCCGAGAAAGAGGGCTCGATCCGACACCCGTGGAAAAAAAGCCGGATGGTACCTTAGCGAGCAGTCTCGTAGACCCCAGCGGACATCACTTGATTTTTGTTGAATACACCTCCGGTTCCAAGCAGGCGCTATCACGAGGCAAGCATTTGGGGTCGAGACGGGTTTCCGATCGTTTGCTCCATGTGGGCATCACAATTACGGACGAAGAGGCGGCCGACGATTTATATCGAGATGCTTTAGCCTTTCAGGAGATTAGGCGGGAACCGGCTAAGGATGGCGGTCCGTATGGTTGGGTGAATATGCAGATGCCAGGAGATAGGGGTGACTATGTTGAACTTATCCTCATAAACGATATGAAACTGAGTAAAAAGCAAATGGGAACAATGCATCATATGTGCATTATGACTGATGATACTCGAAAGGCACACCGCGATATGCTAATTAATGGCTTGCCCGATCTTAAACGTTACGAGCCGATGATTGGTCGCAGTAAGCGTTGGCTGTGCAATGTGCATGATCTCGATGGTACGCGCGTTGAATTAATGGAATCAAAAGAAGCCGATACAAAATGATGAAGAGGTACAGATGCGACAGTATCATGGCACGATGTTCGACGTAAGCGTTGTGCACTTAGCGCTCTCTTTGGGCAAGCAAGACCTAACCCTTAAAAAGCTAGAGTCGGTAAAACAAAACCGTATCCCTCGACAAATAGAACTGGATGGCACATTGCGCTTGGTATTTGACCAATAATCGGACACGATTTCCCAGCTACACTTGGTTTTTCACCGATCCAGACTTTCATTTCTTGGATTGGATTCCCGCCTCTGTGGGGATGACGGGTTCAATTGAAATTTCTATGCAGAGAAAAATTTTTTGTAGCTAAATATTGACATTGTCAAAAAAAATCACGAACTTCGTTCCTGCCTGCTGGCAGGCAGGTAACGTCGGATATAGGCCATTAAAAACGGCGCATATCCATGGCAACATTGTACGTAATATGAGAAACGAACTTAAAACAATACTCTTTTTATTATTGTCATTTGTGTTTACAAATGCAAATGCAACTGGACAATATCCAGATAAAATTATTATCGACGGAAAGGAATATTCAATCAGAAACAATCCTTTGGAGCCTTTTTTTGAAAAATATCCAGACAGAAAACCAAAGACGAATATTATGTCGAGTGCACTTCACAGAGGATATATTGCAACATTTACATTAATAGACAAAAAATTATATTTAACAGATATTAAAATTAATGCCGAAAAAAAAGATTCTGAAAAAAAATGGAAAGCGGAAATGACATCAGTTTTTGATAAAGTCTTTCCAGGTCAAAATAAAGTTTTAATGGATTTATATAATGGAATCTTGATTGTTCATCTGAATTTAGAGGTTTCTTTTAAAGATAGAAATCGACTATTAATTGAATTTCAAAATGGAACTGAGCAAGAAAGACGAACGTATGATAATGAAAAGTATGAGGTATTTATGGATGAACAATTTGAACTTTATAAAAATACAGAAGAGTACAAAAGTGAATTCCTTGAATTAATGAAAGACGAAGAAGATGACGATGAATATTTTGAAAATAAACAGGAGAAAGAAAAATTTACGGAAAATTTAATACGAAGATATACACCAAATTTCACATCAAAATTTATTGATTAAAATACTACGTACAACAATGGCTATAAGTAATTGCTGGTTCTCGCCTACTTCTGAAAATCCTCGCGGATTTTCAGTTTGGTGTGTTCTTGCAAAGTTAAGTGCTAACCCACGCAACTACTCATAGCCGAGACCGTTGTAGCCAATTGTGACCCGTCCTGAATAAAGGCTACATAATCTTAAACAATTATGTACAAAAATGACAAAGTAATTAGACGGTATTCAGAATCTTTTAAACTCAAAATTTTAGACGAACTTACCGCCGGAAAACT